>JAEWAK010000036.1 GCA_023391695.1 Bacillota bacterium | reverse complement strand
TCGAAGACGTTTTCTCTATCACAGGACGTGGTACTGTTGCTACAGGCCGTGTTGAACGTGGTGTTCTTCATGTATCTGAAGAAGTTGAAATCGTTGGTATTAAAGAAGAAACTCGTAAAGTAGTTGTAACCGGTATCGAAATGTTCCGTAAACTTCTTGACGAAGCTCAGGCTGGTGATAATATCGGTGCACTTTTACGTGGTGTTCAGAGAAACGAAATCGAAAGAGGGCAGGTTCTTTGCAAACCAGGTACAATCAAATGCCACAAGAAATTCACAGCTCAGGTTTACGTATTAACAAAAGACGAAGGTGGACGTCATACTCCTTTCTTCAACAACTACAGACCTCAGTTCTATTTCAGAACAACAGACGTAACAGGCGTTTGCAACCTTCCTGAAGGTGTAGAAATGTGCATGCCTGGTGACAATATTGAAATGTCTATCGAATTAATCCATCCTATCGCTATGGAGCAAGGTTTAGGCTTCGCTATCCGTGAAGGTGGAAGAACAGTTGGTTCAGGTAAAGTTGCTACAATCATTGCTTAATAAAATTACCCCAAACCTTCCATAATGAGGGTTTGGGGTTTTCTTTCTATCCCGGAAACGGTTAAATTCTTAAGGCTTTCTTAAAAATGCTATAAATAAACTCTTTTTTAAAAATTTCCTTTGAAATATTCCAAAAATATGTATATAATATAATCAAGTATGTTTAATTGACAGCGTATTGGAAAAAATTAGATTATACAATACAGAGTTTAGGCTTGAGATGTCGAGAAACACGGCATTTATACAAACGAATAGAATACAAAGCTTACAGTGTATTTATTATACATGAAAGAAGTAGGCAGAATATAACTGGGAAGTGAAAGGAGATCATTATGTTAGGCAGTGATATAGGAATTGATTTAGGCACGGCAAGTGTTTTGGTTTATATAAAAGGGAAAGGCGTAGTGTTAAAAGAGCCTTCCGTTGTTGCCTTTGATAGAGATACCAATAAAATTAAAGCCATCGGTGAAGAAGCAAGATTAATGCTGGGAAGGACACCGGGTAATATTGTAGCTGTACGTCCTTTAAGACAGGGCGTTATTTCGGATTACACCGTAACGGAGAAGATGCTTAAGTATTTTATCCAGAAAGCGGTGGGCAAACAACGTTTTCGTAAACCCAGGATCAGCGTGTGTGTTCCCAGCGGCGTAACGGAAGTTGAGAAGAAAGCCGTGGAAGACGCAACTTACCAGGCAGGTGCCAGGGAAGTTGCGATCATTGAAGAACCAATCGCAGCAGCCATCGGTGCAGGTATCGATATATCCAGGCCCTGCGGTAATATGATCGTGGATATCGGCGGCGGAACTTCCGACATTGCGGTAATCTCTTTAGGCGGAACCGTTGTCAGTACTTCCATTAAAATTGCCGGTGATGATTTTGATGAAGCCATTGTAAGATATATGCGTAAAAAACATAACCTGTTGATCGGTGAAAGAACGGCGGAAGATATCAAGATTAAGATCGGATCCGCTTATAAGAGGCCGGAAGTGGTCACTATGGATGTGAGGGGACGTAATTTGGTGACCGGTCTTCCCAAAACCATTACGGTTTCTTCCGATGAAACAGAAGAGGCTTTAAAGGAGACAACCTCCCAGATCGTGGAAGCTGTACACAGCGTACTTGAGAAAACGCCTCCGGAACTGGCAGCGGATATTGCGGACCGTGGTATCGTATTAACCGGCGGCGGCTGTTTACTTTACGGCCTGGAAGAATTAATTGAAGCAAAAACAGGCATTAATACCATGACTGCGGAAGATCCGATGACTGCCGTGGCAATTGGTACAGGAAAATTCGTAGAGTTCTTAAGTGGAAAGAGAGATTAGCCGATATAATATCTAGATCTATATTTAGATAGATAGATGACATAAATTTTCTAAATCTTTTTGAACCCGAAAGACGGGAAGATAGGAGTTAAAGTATGGTAAGAGGTCTATATACGGCATGGACAGGAATGGCCAATGAACAGAAGAGGCTGGATATCATCTCCAACAATCTGGCCAATGCGGCGACAGTAGGATATAAAAAAGACAGTGTTACCAACCAATCTTTTGATAATCTGCTAACCTTAAAGATTAAGGATGCATCGGAAGCATATAATGACAGGCCGATTGGTACCATGAGCCTTGGTGTTAAATTAGGTGAGGTATATACGGATTATGGACAAGGACCTTTAAAGGAAACCGGCAATCCGTTTGATTTAGCCATTGAAGGAAAAGGATTCTTTCAGGTTTCAGCTACGGATGCCAATGGGAATGAAGTAGTTAGATATACCAGAGACGGTTCGTTTACCATGAATCAGAATGGGAATATTGTGGATGCCGTTGGAAATTCCCTGATGGGCGAGAGCGGCGAAATCACGATTCCGGTGGATGCGGCGAATATAACCATAGATACGGACGGCTCCGTGTATGCGGACGGGACTTATATTGATAAGGTCCTGACTACTGAATTTGAAGATTATAATTACCTTCAAAAGCAGGGCGACAGCCTGTATGTGGCATTGGACGGTGCCAATGGAACCACGGGAACTGCAGCCATCAGACAGGGTTATACCGAACAGTCCAATGTGAACGTAATCTCTGAGATGATTAACATGATTGCTGTTACCAGAGCTTATGAAGCAAACCAGAAAGTAATCCAGACAGTGGACGGTACCCTTGATCTTGCAGCTAATTCGGTAGGTAAGATTTAATGTAACTAATCAGCGCTGTTCGTTAGAACCGCAGTGACTGATCAGTCACGATTTAATAATAATTACAAAAGAAAGGATGTAAGCCTATGATGCGTTCATTATGGACGGCAGCGTCCGGTATGGTATCACAGCAGACCAACGTAGATACGATTTCCAACAATTTGGCCAATATTAATACAACTGGATATAAAAAAGAAACTGCACAATTCAAAACCTTGTTATATCAGACAATCCAAGCCAATTCCACCAACAGTGACGGAACGGACAAGCCTTTGGGAGTGCAAACCGGACTCGGGGTAAGAAATTCCGCAATTGTATCTCAATACACACAGGGAAATTTACAGGAAACCGGTAATGATTATGATTTTGCTATTCAGGGCAGTGGTTTTTTCAGGGTACAGACAGCTGACGGAAGTGTCGGTTATACCAGAAACGGCTCATTTGGCCTTTCTGTAGGTGCAAGCGGCATTACCCTGGCTACAACCGAAGGTTATCCCCTTTTGGATACGACGGGGGCTCCCATTGTTCTGGACCCTAATACAGATACCGCATCTTTGGAAATTGATGAGAATGGCAATCTTATGTACCCGGATGAGAACGAGCAGCTTCAGCCCATAGGGATCCAGATCAGCCTGGTACAATTTAATAATCCGGCGGGACTTGAAAAGACTTCGGACAGCATCTTAAAAGAAACCGCAGCGTCCGGTACGGCAAGGTTAGAGTCTGAGGATGCCAATTTGACAAAGAGTGTCCTGAAAAAAGGATATGTGGAAAGCTCCAATGTGCAGGCAGTCAATGAAATGGTTGATCTTATTGTGGCACAAAGGGCATATGAAATGAATTCAAAGACCATTACCGCTGCGGATGAAATGCTGCAGCAGGCGAATAATTTACGCAGGTAATAAGGAGGTAAGGATATGAGCATAGCGATCGGTAATGATTCATTATTTGGTGCTGTCGGGGCAGCGGCCTTGAATACCTCTGATAAAGCAGGTAAGCTGGAAGCAAAATTAAGCGGTGATTTGGATAATTCCACCGATAAAGAGTTAATGGATGTCTGCAAAAGCTTTGAATCCTATTTTGTTGAACAGCTGTTTAAAGAAATGAAAAAAACAGTTCCTGCCAGTGATTTGGATAATAATGAATACATGAATTATTTCGGTGACATGCTGTACCAGGAATATGCGGATGATGTTACGGAAAGCGGAGATTTGGGTATTGCCCGAACGCTTTATGAATCCATGAAAAGAAATAAATAATATACATAAGTTAAGCCTTATAATTTAAGAACAAATTGCGCCTAGAAATATGACTGGCCAAAACCCTGAAATTTAACCAATGGACCGCCAAGATGGGATGGTTCCTGTTGTTAATAGAGAGCGGGTTTGGGCGTTCATTCTAGGCGTTATTATTCTATTTTGCAGCGGTATAAGAAAAAGGAGGTGGGGAATAAATTGTCTGAAGTTTTGGAAGGATATGTAGATAAAATAGTTTTCCGCAATGCGGAAAACGGTTATACGGTTTTAACCCTGGTCAATGATGATGCGGAAATGACCTGTGTCGGTTCCTTTACGTTTATCAGTGAGGGAGAATTTATTCGTGCCACCGGAAATTATACTGCTCATCAATTATACGGGGAACAGTTCCAGGTTCAAAGTTATGAATTCATGGAACCGGAAGATCTTAATTCCATGGAGAAATATCTGGGCTCCGGGGCAATTAAAGGTATCGGGAATGCCCTGGCCGCCCGAATCGTCCGAAAGTTTAAAAAGGATACTTTCCGGATTATCGAAGAAGAACCGGAAAGGCTGGCAGAAATAAAAGGAATCAGTGAAAATATGGCAAAGGAAATTGCCAGGCAGTTTGACGATAAGAAAGAGATGCGGGGAGCCATGCTGTTTCTGCAGCAGTTTGGCATTACAACTTCCCTTGCGGTTAAGATTTACAAAGAGTATGGCGCAAAGATGTATCAGGTCGTAAAAGAAAACCCCTATAAACTTGCGGAAGATATTAACGGAATCGGGTTTAAGCTTGCAGATGAAATTGCAGCCAGGATCGGTATCGGAACCGATTCCGATTACCGGATGAAGGCAGGAATTTTATATGTCCTGCTTCAGGCCAGCGGGGGAGGCCATGTGTATCTGCCGGAAGAAGTACTGGCGGCCAGGACAGCACAACTGCTGGGAACAGACGTTAGCGGAATAGGGCATCACATTATGGACCTGGCAATGGATAAGAAACTTATGATCCGGGAAAGTGAAGGTAACAGGCAGATATACGGAGCCAGCTTATTTTATCTGGAATTAAACTCGGCTAAAATGCTTTGTGACCTGAATATCAAGTATGATTTACCTTTAACGGAAATTGACTATAGATTAAAAGCAGTGGAAAAACAATTTCAGATAGAACTGGATGAAATGCAGCGGACAGCGGTAATTGAGGCCGCAAGGAACGGGCTTCTGGTAATCACCGGTGGCCCCGGTACCGGTAAAACAACTACTATCAATGCCATTATCCGTTTTTTTGAGGCGGAAGGGATGGACATCCTCCTGGCGGCACCGACCGGAAGGGCAGCCAAGAGAATGACGGAAACCACCGGCTATGAGGCAAGGACAATCCACCGTTTGCTGGAGATCTCTAAAATGTCCGGGGATATGGACAATAAAGTGGTATTTGAGAGAAATGAAGGTAATCCACTGGAATCGGACGTTATTATTATCGATGAGATGTCCATGGTTGACATAGGCATAATGCACGCCTTATTACGTGCCATAACGGTGGGGACCAGACTTATTCTGGTCGGTGATGTAAACCAGCTTCCTTCCGTAGGGCCGGGCAATGTACTTAAGGACATTATTAATTCCCATCATTTTAACATAGTGAAGCTGACTAAGATTTTCAGGCAGGCCACGGAAAGTGATATTATCGTCAATGCCCATAAAATCAATGCCGGCGAGCAGATAAACCTGGATAATAAAAGCAAGGATTTCTTCCTCTTAAAAAGGAATGATGTTATGGTAATCATCCAGGTCATCATTGCCCTGGTGCGGGATAAGATGCCAAAGTATGTAAATGCCACTTCGTTTGATATCCAGATTCTGACGCCCATGAGAAAAGGAGAATTAGGAGTGGAGAGGTTAAACCAGATATTGCAGCAGTATCTGAATCCTCCTGCCCCTGAGAAAAAGGAAAAGGAATACCACAACTGCATTTTCCGGGAAGGTGATAAGGTAATGCAGATTAAGAACAACTACCAGCTGGCCTGGGAGATTAAAAGCCGTTACGGAATAACCACGGAAAACGGAACCGGTATTTTTAACGGAGATACGGGAATTATTAAGGAAATTAATTTATTCGCCGAACAGGTAACCGTCGAATTCGATGAAGGCAGAATGGTGGAATACACCTTCAGCCAAATAGAGGAACTGGAATTAGCATATGCCATTACCATCCATAAATCCCAGGGAAGTGAGTATCCGGCGGTGGTTATGCCATTATTGACGGGGCCCAGGATGCTGCTCAACCGCAATCTTTTATATACGGCCGTCACCAGGGCAAAAAACTGTGTTACCATAGTGGGAAGCCAGGAGATTGTCCAGATGATGATTGATAACGAAAGTGAACAGCGCAGATACTCCGGCCTTTCCGAACGGATCAAAGAATTATATATAAAATAAGGACAAAATTATCTCGTGCAAATAATGGAAAACTGGATTATAATGAAGATAAACAGGGAACTCTATTCAAATGAGGGACGTACTTATGCGGTTCGCCGGAAATAGGGGCTGAATAGTCTTAATTTAAGCATAATGACTTATTTCAATATGGCTGAAGATAGATTATAATAAGAAAATTAAGAATATGATATTCGGAATGAGAGGTAATTATGAAAAAAACAACATTAGTGATTATGGCAGCAGGATTAGGGAGCAGGTATGGCGGAATCAAACAGTTAGAGCCGATAGGACCGGGTGGTGAAATTATAATGGATTATTCCATTTATGATGCCATAGAAGCTGGTTTTAACAAAGTGGTATTTATAATAAGAAAAGACCTGGAACAGGATTTCAAAGAAGTCATCGGCAACCGGATAGCTAAAATCATTGAAGTGGAATATGTATTCCAGGAACTGGATAACCTACCGTCAGGTTATGAAAAGCCCGCGGAAAGAACCAAACCCTGGGGAACGGGACAGGCAGTGCTGTGCTGTATGGGAGTGGTAAAGGAACCTTTTGCGGTTATTAATGCAGATGATTATTACGGAAAGGAAGCCTTTGTTAAAGTTCATGATTATCTGGCAGATATTAAATCAGAGGCATCCAATGATTACTGTATGGCCGGATTCGTTTTAGGCAACACCTTAAGTGAAAATGGTACGGTAACCAGAGGCGTATGCCAGGTTGATGAGAACGGATTACTGGTGGATATCGTAGAAACCAGGGAAATTGAACGAAAAGGGGATTCTGCCGCAGCAGCTGACGGCAAAGGAGGGGAAATCAAAATTGATTTAAACTGTTCCGTATCCATGAACATGTGGGGATTTACACCAGGACTTCTCAATGAATTAAAAACAGGCTTCGTAACTTTCCTGGACGAACATGGCAGTGAACTGAAATCCGAATATTTACTTCCGGAGGAAGTTGGCAGGCTGATTAAGGAAGGAAAAGCAGTCGTTCATGTACTTACCTCACAGGATAAATGGTTCGGTGTCACATATAAAGAAGACAAACAGATGGTGATCAATTCTATCCGCTCATTAATAGACCAGGGTATTTATCCGGAAAAATTATATAAATAAATGCTTAAGAATGTATAATATCAATACTTATTAAGACAAGCGCCGGGGAGAGGGATAAGAATAACAGGGGGAGAAATTTGTTAAAGACGGTCATTGATATTATATATCCGAGAAGGTGTCCAATTTGCGGGGATATCGTGAGTCCCAGGGGAGAATTGATATGTCCTCCTTGCAAGTCAAAATTAAAACCAATAGAAGAACCTCGATGTAAAAAGTGCAGTAAACCGATCGAATCGGAAGAAAAGGAATACTGCCATGATTGTGAGACAAAACATCACCATTATATAAAAGGTTATGCCCTGTGGGTATATGACTCTGCCATGAAGAAATCCATAGCCGATTTTAAATTTCACGGCAGAAAGGAATACAGAGACTTTTATATTGATGAAATAACTAAAAGGTATGGTGCGGAAATAGGGCGGATTGCTCCCGATGTACTGGTACCCATACCGATTCATAAAACGAAGCAAATGCAGCGAGGTTATAACCAGGCCGATATCCTTGCCAGAGGAATTGGCAGTAAGCTGAATATAGCGGTATTATCCCATCTTTTGCAACGCGATAAAAAAACATTGCCTCAAAAATTATTAAACGATAAAGAAAGGTTAAAAAACTTAGAAAAGGCATTTACTTATTCGAAAGAGGAAAGCTTGAGGTTTCAGGCGGATATTAATAAGGTAATGTTAATAGACGATATCTATACTACAGGAAGCACCATTGAAGCCTGTACAAATATATTATTGCAAAACGGTATTGATGAAGTTTATTTTCTAAGCATATGTATTGGTAAAGGATTCTAAGGAGGATGAAGATATGGATGTACGAAACTGTAAAAATTGTGGCAAACTATATAATTATGTCAGCGGAATGCCTCCCCTGTGTAACGCGTGCATGAGGGCACTGGAGGATAAATTTGCTGTTGTAAAAGAATATATTTACAACCATCCGGGGGCCGGTATGCAGGAGGTAGCCGAGGAAAATGACGTATCCACCATGCAGATCCAAAAATGGATCCGGGAAGAGAGACTGGCATTTTCGGAGGATTCCGTGGTAGGCATTGAATGTGAAAACTGTGGGGCAATGATCAAAACCGGAAGGTTCTGTAAGGCTTGCAAGGACAAGCTGGCCAATAATTTAGGCAGCCTTTATAAGGATGAAGAACCTCAGATAAAGAAAAAGGATTTCAGGGATAATCAGACCGGCAAGATGCGGTTTTTGGATAACAAATAGTTATCCTATGTAATCATAAAGTTAAGTCCCCCCTTCTTAGCGAAGAGGGGCACTTACTTGTTCCAGCCGGAGTTTTAGGTCCGCTTTGACCATTGACAGTAATATGTGTTTTGATAACGGTTTTTAATGGAACAGGGCTTAAAGTCCGATATTACTTATTCCTGATTTCCGTAATCCCGGTATCCGATATGGTGATCCGGCCTTCTTTCATAAGCCTTCCGATTGCACGTTTAAAGGCATTTTTACTGAAACCGAACTGGGCTTTAATGATTTCCGAATCGGTTTTATCATGGAAAGGTAAAAAACCGCCGGCTTCCTGTAATTTTACAAAAATCATTTCCGCATCATCATCCAGCTGGATGTAGGATTTTTCCCGGATGCTTAAATCCAGTTTACCGTCTTCTTTCACCTGGGTAACCCTTGCTTCAACGCTGTCACCTACTTTTAAGGGGCGGTAAAGCTCTTTGGTGGGAATTAATGCACAATAACGGTTATCCACGGCTACGAATGCACCAAAACTGTCAAGAATTTCATAAACGATACCCATGACCCGGTCATTTTTATGATAAGGGGAATTACAGTCCAGATAATCGTAAACCTTCATGGTTGCACATAAACGTTCACTTTTGTCAATATAAAGAGAAACCAGTACATCTTCACCCGTATGAACCCGGGCAGTCTGTTCCTTAAAGGGCAGCAATAGATCCTTGGCCAGCCCCCATTCTAAAAATGCGCCGATGGCAGTTACTTCTTTTACCCTTAATAGTGCAGTTTTTCCCAGTGTTAATTCCGGAATTGCCGTTGTTGCAATTGGCCGGTCTTCGGAATCTTTATATACAAATACCTCTAACCGGTCTCCGAGTTTGATTTCGCCCGGTACCTGGTTTTTTGGCAGCAGAATTTTGCCTGGATCACTCTTGCCATGGTAAGTCTGTCCTGCCCTGCCTCCCCTGTTCGCATAAGGGGCTTTCACCTGGCGGGCGGCACGATCTGCATAAGAAGCCTCTTCTGATGCGGCATCGTATCCCGGTTCACCCAGGTAGATCCCAAAATCGGTTGTTTTTAAAACTTCCAAAGTCTGTACTTCTCCTAATTTTATCATAATTTTCTCCGTTCCAGCGCATGTTTTCTGCGCATTTTTAATTTGTACGAATTCTTGCAGGCACAAACTTTCCACTTCAGGACATGATACCGACCGGCGGCATCTCAAGTTATTGGGGAAGAATTATGTTTTATAATTCACTTTGTGAAGATGTTTTTTCTTCACATTCCCTCCGGTTGTTTGAATTCAATAATTGTAAAAGGTTTACCTTCCGTATTGGCAAGAACCACAGTATATGTAGTGTCTTCCCTGCATACCATGGGTACGATAATATCACCTAAAACGGCAGACATCCTATATTCAGCTCTCATTTGTTTTATCCGGAAACCGGCCGGTAAGAATTCCTCCGCCATTTTTATATACTGTCCGTTATTGACATGATTATTGGTGTCTATATTGGAACGGATTACCGGAAAGCCTTCCAAAACGGTCATATTTTCCGGAATGGTTATTTTGCGTGGTGCATAATCCATAGTATATTTTCCCTCCGGATTATAACCCCGGATATCTTTTTCTGTTACCTTAACGGGACGGTAACTTGCCGTGTCCATATAAACCCATATGGAATTGGCTGTCGCTGCGGGCCTGCCGGCGGAATCTTCAATTATAAAATTACGGTACCCGTACATGCTGTTAAAATCATAAGCCCAGGTAGATACGGTAATTTCCTCTCCCATAACGGGAAAGCGGTTTACAATAATCTGCCATGCATTCATTAACCAGACACGTTTATTTTTCTCCAAATATGCCAGTCCCATACCAATATCTTCAGATTGGAAGATACTGCAGTCCTGAAAATAATTTATAATGGAATACATATCCATCTGCTTGTCTTTGTCGACTTCACTGTAGCGGACACGGCTTTTAAAACTGTACATAAAATAGCTCCTTTTATTCATTCCTGCGTTTGTCCTGTTCATTTACCATTTATTATAGCATTATTTTATTTAATATGATAGAATTATTATTTAACAGGATATCAGTTAATTTCAGAAAAATAATGAAATCCTTGTACAATTGGTAAATAATTGTTATACTATAGGAACAAAATTCAGTTCCTATAGTCGGATGCACAGCGGAAAAAGCACCGCCTTTTATCGGAAAATTGAAAAGCAATTTCCGATAAGCAATACTATAGGAACAAAAATCAGTTCCTATAGTCGGAAGAAAATAATTAACGGAGGTTATGAAAAGCATGAAAAAAGTAATCAGTACGACAAAAGCACCGGCAGCCATCGGGCCTTATTCACAGGCAATAGAAATAAATAATATGGTTTATACTTCCGGTGTCATTCCGATTAACCCGGAAGACGGAAACCTGGTGGAAGGTGATATCAGGGTACAGGCAGACCGTGTATTAAAAAGTTTGTCCGCATTACTGGAAGCCAGTGGTACAAGTCTTGACAAAGTAGTTAAAACCACGGTATTTATCAAAAATATGAATGATTTTGCAGCAATGAATGAGGTTTATTCACAATACTTTATTAAAGATTGTCCTGCAAGGTCCTGCGTGGAAGTTGCAAGACTTCCCAAAGATGTAATGATAGAAATTGAGGCAATTGCTTCTTTATAAGATTGCTTCAGTGGAAGAGCGGGGCTTTCACTGAAACAGCAGCATAGCTGTATAGCAGGTTTTTGTTAGTGCGCGAAATTATGCGGAAGGCATAATTTCTGTGCATAATTTGTTACAATTCAGCCATAAGGCTGAACTGTAACTGCTGTCATTAACTTCCGGTGTAATTTACTGGATATTTCATGAATTCTCTGCTATAATAATAATATTGCAGATTAATAACTGGATTTTTAGCAAATAATAATACCGGTTTGTAACGTAAACGTATTGGGATTGAAAGGATGGGTTTTGTTGGACTCGATAGACTATTATAATAAGTATGCGAATTTATACTTTGAAAGTACAGTGGAATTGGACATGGGAGAAATGCTGGATAAATTTACCGGTTATTTACCGGAGGGTGGAGAAATCCTGGATTTAGGCTGCGGATCGGGAAGAGACAGTTTATACCTGATTCAGAGAGGCTTTGATGTGACTGCGGTAGATGGTTCAAAAGAGTTATGTGAACTGGCTTCCATACATATTGGACAGGATGTTCTTCAAATGCAATTCTCTGAACTGGATTTTGATGAAGTATTTGACGGAATTTGGGCATGCGCTTCTTTATTACATACTACGCCGGATGAGTTTGAGGATATATTCGGCAAGGTAATTAAATGCTTAAAGCCGGGCGGCGTATTATATATGTCCTTTAACCATGGAGAATTTACGGGTTTTAGAAACGGACGGTATTTTAATGATTTTAAATCAAAAGAAATGAAAGAAATAATTAATAGATTCTCTGAACTTGAATTACTTGATATCTGGAAAAGCCCGGATGTAAGAAATGAACGGGGAGAAGAAGTCTGGCTGAATGTATTGGTTAAGAAAATAGATGAAGAGCAGGTGTAAAGCTTAATGAACAGAGTAAAATCGGTGAACCGGGTGTTTCTGGCCACGGTTCTTATATCCATACTGGGGTCCTATATCAACTCCTGGATTTTGGGATATACGGATAATTATTTTATAGTGCTTTTAATGTCACAGATAATCCTTATTATTCCCTCTCTGATATATCTTATCACCCAGAAAGTGAAGGTTGCCCAAGCAATACGGTTTCATAAGATTAAATTGTCGAATATAATTTTAATAATCATTTTTGCATATCTGATTTCACCTCTTATGAATTTGATTAATGCCATATCCATGTTGTATGTGCAGAACGATACTACAGATTTTATGAATAACATCGTATCCAATAACGGTTTTATTCTCAGTCTGGTTATGGTGGCGTTAATACCGTGTATTCTGGAGGAAGCCGTATACAGAGGGATATTTTACAATGAATACAGCAAAGTTAATGCATTAAAGGGGATTTTCTTAAGCGGGTTTTTATTTGGCATTATACATGGTAATTTAAATCAATTTTCTTATGCATTTGCAATGGGAATTGTATTTGCCCTGCTGATTGAGGCCACAGATTCCATTCTGGCTACCATGATTGTGCATTTCTTTATTAATGGAACCTCCGTATTGGTAATGGCATTATATCCGAAATTATTGCAATTATTGGAAGCCATGTACGGCTCGGAACAGTTTAATGCGGATGAGCTGATCAATTCCATGAATTCCGGAATTCTTGACAGCGTGGATATGGGTTATGTTATCCGGAGTTATGGTATAACTGCCTTGATTGCGACGGCGCTGGCATTTATAGTATTCCGGACAATAGCCAGAAACTCCGGCAGGTGGGAGCATGTAAAAGGGATTTTCACCGGTAAAAGCGGCAGAGGAGCGGATATGCCAATACAGACGGAAAGTTATTACACCCAGGAAGGTGATATCAGCCTCCGGGGCAGCCATTATGAGACACCTGTAAAAGCAGGCAGATTAATGACCGCCAGCTTAATTGCCGGAATAGTTATATGCGTAACCCTTATGGTGGTTAATGAACTCTTTGCTCCAGAGGTGCCGGAACAAAGTGCTGAAAATTTTTATTCCATTATTCGTTTCTTTGTAATGAAATAATACCGCATTAAAAGGAATATAAGATTTTAGAAAGTCTTTTAAACAGTGAAATACTTCTTAAAGTTAACATCTTAGAAGTGTTTCACCGCTTGAAAGGCTGTATTTTTATAGCTGTATAAATTTAGATGGCAGTTTAAAATTTTGTCTCAGGTTTTAAGACAGGCCGGTCATAATTTAATATCTATGTTCTGGCCTAAGCCAGGATTGACGGACTGTTCCATCATTTTAATAAGGCTGTCGCCCAACATATCGACCGTATCAAGATTCATGCTAAGTACTGCCGTATTAACATTTGTAATAATCTGAGACTGGCTTTGTAAAATGGATGCCATTGCAATATCCATATGCAGATTCCCCCTTGCCTTACCCATCCGCCGGACAGATTGATACGATCACAGGATTAAACAGGCAGACGTTTCGTATATATTTCTGATTCTGGCGTTTGTCCTGCTGTATGGACGAATAGGAATTTTATTCTTTAATATAATGTGTTATAATATACCTTATCAGAAGTTGCTTTTTAACTTCTGATAAAAGGCGCTGCTTTTGCGCCGTACATCCGACGATAGGAATATGTCTTTTGTTCCTATCGTATAACTTATCGGATGTGGTTTTCGAACTTCTCATAAGGCGGTGTTTTTACCGCCGTACACCCGATTATGGGAATTGATTTGTTACTATAATAATATCCGGTCAATGAATGATTATTTACACGGATCATTATAGATCCCGTAGCCATTATAACATAGGATGGTTAAAAAGGATACAATTAATAGGAATAAAGGATTGGAGGAATATAGAGTATGGATAAAACTTATGAAGTAATTATAATAGGTTCCGGCCCGGCTGGTCTGGCAGCCGCACTGTATGCAGGAAGAGCGGAACTGGATACCATTATTATTGAAAAGGCACCCTTAAGCGGTGGGCAGATCATCAATACCTACGAAGTGGATAACTATCCCGGCATACCAAATATAAGCGGCTTTGAATTAAGCACAAAATTCAGGGAGCATTGTGACAGCATGGGTATGAAGTTTATTACCGGGGAAGTGGTAAGTTTTACGGTTGAGAACGGCATTAAGGTAATTACCCTGGATGACGGGACCATATACCGGAGTAAAACCGCCATTATTGCAACAGGCGCCAATCCCCGCAAGCTAAAAGTGGAGGGGGAAGAGAAACTGGCCGGTATGGGTGTATCTTATTGTGCAACCTGTGACGGGGCTTTCTTCCGGAATAAAGTTACCGCTGTTGTGGGCGGCGGGGATGTGGCAGTGGAAGATGCCATCTTTTTAGCCAGGCTTTGTAAAAAAGTCTATGTAATACACCGCAGGAATGAATTCAGGGCGGCAAGGACCTATATCAATAAATTAATGTCCCTGGAAAATGTGGAGATTATATGGGACAGTGTGGTGGAGGAAATTATAGGCAGCCAGCAGGTAGAGAAAATAGTCATAAAGAATGTGAATGCAAAAGACAGCAGGGAGCTTCCCGTGGACGGAGTCTTTATCGCAGTGGGAAACATACCGAATTCAGATGTGTATAAAACGGTTCTTAAGACGGATGCGGGGGGTTACATCGTGTCCGGTGAAAATTGTGAAACCAATATTCCGGGGGTATTTGCAGCAGGAGATGTCCGTACAAAGGAATTAAGACAGATAATTACAGCCGCTTCCGACGGGGCAATTTCCATTACAGGAGTAGAAAAGTACTTAAATACTTTATAATTAATGAAATTGCATGAAAATGTAGAAAATCCGCGTCAGATTTAGTGAAAATAAATAAAGAAAATAAGTATTTTTGCCATATTTCGGTTGACAGGAGTAGAATGATTTGATATAATGGCCTCAGTGTATTTAATAAATTTGTAACATTTAATCGGAAAACGAAACAAATGACGGCTTATTATGAATGGATTGTTACATTCATGTGAAATTGCAAGGAGGTCACTTATCAAATGATAAAAGGTATCGCTGTTAAAGCATCCTTATGTGCCACAGCATTGCTGCTTTCTTTAAGTTACGGTGTTACAGTGAAAGCGGCAACTAGTACATCGGATAAAGCTATTGCAGGTATTACTCCTGTATTGGATAATTATTATATTGCTACACCGGAAGAAAAAACAGGAGATGCAGAGAAGCTGCTGGAATCGTTATCAAAGCAGGAAACAACCGAACTGAGTACCAGCGGGGTAACGAAAGTGGAATCACCCTATGCAAACCTTGGCATTTCCATTGCTAATGATTATGTTAATATAAGGAGCAAGCCCAATACGGACAGCGAGATTCTCGGTAAGCTGTATAAAGGCTGTGCAACCGACATCCTTGAAACCGAAGGTGACTGGGTGAAGATTAAATCCGGTAAGGTAGACGGTTATATTAAATCAGAATTTCTGGCAATCGGTGAAGAAGCAGAAAAGCTCATTGATAAATATGCAACCAAATATGCAACGGTTACTACAGAGACCTTATTTGTAAGGGCAGGCCAGGGAACGGATACGGAAATCGTAACCATGATTCCTCTGGGTGAAGAATTTTACATAACACACGAATATGATCAATGGGTTGAAATCATGATAGATGAAGATGAAAACGGTAATAAGGAAACTGGTTTCGTATCCAAAGATTTTGTGGATATCGGTGTTGAATTTGAATATGCCATTTCCATTGAAGAAGAACAGGAAAGATTAGAAGCGGAAGAAGCAGCCAAGAAGGCAGAAGCAGAACGTTTGGAAGCATTGGCAAAACAACAGGAAGAACAGAGGCAAAGAGAAGCCCAGCAAAAAGCAGATGCAGAAAGAGCAGCAGAAAATGCCGAAGAGTCCAGGAATAATTCTTCCTCTTCCTCAAGCAACAATTCAGGCAGCAGCAATTCAGGCAACAGTAGTTCAGGCGGTTCTTCCTCAGGCAGTGAAATTGCCAATTATGCACTTAACTTTGTGGGTAACCCATATGTTTATGGCGGAACCAGTTTAACCGGCGGAGCAGATTGTTCCGGTTTTGTACAATCCATATATTCTCATTTTGGATACAGTATTGCAAGAACTTCCGGTTCCCAGTCCCAATCTGCAGGCAGTGAAGTAAGTTTTAGCAATCTCCAGGCAGGGGATTTGATCTTTTATTCTAACAGCAGCGGAAATGTCAGCCATGTCGCTTTATATATCGGCGGCGGTAAGGTAGTACATGCAAGCAATGTAAGGGAGGGTATTAAGGTGTCAAATTACAATTACCGTACTCCTTACAAAGCGAGAAGAGTTTTAAATTAGAGATAATAACGATGATAAGTGAAATAAATAAAGCAAAGATAAAATAGAGAGAATGCTGATTATGCACAATATAAATATTGCACAATCAGCATTCTTTTTATGTACTCGGGAAACGGGAGTCTGTTCGAGAACGGACCCTTTGGGTGACTGCCATTTACCGCGTGTATCGTACGATAGGAACATAATTCTGTTTCTTTCGTATGAAACGCAGGTAAATGTTTTGAAAATTGTATGAATTTTATCACAACGTATTTTTTGGGGAGAAAGATATAATTTAGAAATTAAATACTTGACAAATTATAGTGTATACAAACTGCACAAAATAACAGTATATGCTTCTGGAGGCTGTGAAATGAACCATTGTTCCTGTACATTTATCCAAAAGTTATCCACACAATAAATGGCTGATTCTCTACGAAAAAGAAGTTATGCACTGAGTTATCCACATTATCCACAATTAATAACCACTATTGTCGAATGAAAAACAGCTGTCAAGCGCGAATATTTGTTTTGTAAGTAATGATAAAAATAAAGAATGCAGAATGAAGAGGCGGGCAGGCAGTAACAATTACTATTGTCAAATAAATCAGAAATATGTTGTACAATTAGTGATAAGGAGATATAAAATTGCGATTTATATCATGATTATAAATAATTATAGGTAAATTTGTAGTATTAAGAATAAATGAATAATACGGGATGACACAGACCCGGAAATAGCTTGTCACTTTTGGCACTTTGTGATATAATGTGGATACAAAGTTATACAAGAAAGTTAAAAGGAGTTGATTATTATGCGTTATATTATTAGCGGTAAAAATATTGAAGTAACAGAGGGGCTTAAGACGGCTGTTTACGAAAAGATAGGAAAACTTGAGAGATATTTTACTCCTGATACTGAAGTCCATGTAACAATGAGTGTAGAAAAAGAAAGGCAGAAAATAGAAGTAACAATTCCAATGAAAGGCAGCTTGGTGCGTGCGGAACAAACCAGCAATGACATGTACGTATCCATTGATTTAGTTGAAGAAATAATTGAACGTCAATTAAGAAAATATAAAAATAAATTAATACAGCAAAAACAAGCTGCAGCCAATTTGAACCAGGCTTTTGTAGACGATGATTATCAGGAAGATGATACTATTAGGATTATCAGGACCAAGAAATTTGCCATAAAACCGATGGATCCGGAAGAAGCTTGTGTGCAGATGGAATTATTAGGACATAACTTCTTCGTGTACCGCAATGCAGAAACAGATGAAGTGAATGTAGTATATAAACGAAAGGGTAATACCTATGGTTTGATTGAGCCGGAATATTAAACCGGAAGTAATGGTGTCGTTAATTATGACAATAGGATAAACATAATATGTGGATTTTATTGTTTTAGGGGGGCTGTGACAGCCCCCTTTTCTTTATCTTATAGGCAATTGTATCCTATGAGATAATAAGGTGCCCCGAGATAGGAAATTGAGTCCTATCGAAAAAAGGCCCTCCGGGAAGATACGCATGACGAGCCGGCGGAAAATTATCACTGAAGTGATAACACGCCAGCGTCAGTGTCTGGAAAGCCAGACACGCTTTGTTCATATAAGGTATTCGTTTCAAGCGGATACCGGATAAGTGGGTTCCGGATTTTGGCAATTTGCCCGGATTTACAGGATATACTTTACGAAAAGTATTGAATAGTGTCTGCGTAAATGATACAATATGAGTTGAACTGTTAATAAAAAGTTAAAAGTGGGAAGTTTTTATCATTTACTGAATGAATAAGAATAGTACAGGAGTGAAATAAATATGGGCTTTATAACTAAGATATTTGGTACACACAGTGAAAGAGAATTAAAAATAATTATACCGATCGTAGATCAAATTGAAGCACTTGAACCTACTATGGTCAATCTTTCCGATGCAGAGTTGAGAAATAAAACTATAGAATTTAAAAATAGACTTAAAAACGGCGAAACCTTAGACGACATACTGGTGGAAGCCTATGCGGTAGTAAGAGAAGCAGCAAAGAGAGTTTTAGGGATCCGGCATTTCCGTGTTCAGCTGATGGGTGGTGTCATACTGCATCAGGGCAGAATTTCAGAAATGAAAACCGGTGAAGGTAAGACTCTGGTTTCCACTCTGCCGGCTTACTTAAATGCACTGGAAGGCAAAGGTGTACACATCGTTACCGTTAATGATTACCTGGCAAAGCGTGATGCCGAGTGGATGGGTCAGATACATGAATTTTTAGGCCTTAAGGTAGGCGTTATCTTAAACAGTATGGATAACGACGAGAGAAGGGAAGCATATGCCTGTGATATAACCTATGCAACCAATAATGAATTGGGTTTTGATTATTTAAGAGATAACATGGTTATCTATAAAGAACAGCTGGTACAAAGAGGCCTTCATTATGCAATCATTGATGAAGTTGACTCCGTATTGATTGATGAAGCCAGAACTCCTCTTATTATTTCCGGACAGAGCGGAAAGTCTACCAGGTTATACGAAGCCTGCGACATACTTGCAAGGCAGCTGACCCGCGGTAAAGAAAGTGCGGAGCTTACCAAAATGGCTGCTATAATGAAGGAAGAAATCGAAGAAGAAGGCGACTTTATAGTCAATGAGAAAGATAAGAATGTCAACCTGACTGCGGAAGGTGTGGCAAAAGTCGAAAACTTCTTCAAGATCGAAAACCTTGCAGATCCGGAGCACCTGGAAATCCAGCATAATATCATATTGGCACTGCGTGCCCATAATTTAATGTTCCGTGATAAGGATTATGTTGTCAAGGATGATGAAGTATTAATCGTTGATGAATTTACCGGCCGTATCATGCCGGGAAGACGTTATTCCGACGGTCTCCATCAGGCAATTGAAGCCAAGGAAAAAGTAAAGGTTAAGAGGGAAAGCAAGACTCTGGCAACTATCACTTTCCAGAACTTCTTTAATAAGTATGAAAAGAAGAGCGGTATGACAGGTACTGCCTTAACAGAAGAAAAGGAGTTCAGGGATATATACGGAATGGACGTTATTGAAGTTCCGACCAATGTTTTGGTAGCACGTATTGACAGGCAGGATGCCGTATATAAAACAAAACGTGAGAAACTGATTGCGGTTATTAATGAAATAATTGAATCCCACAAAAAAGGCCAGCCGGTACTGGTGGGTACCATTACCATTGAAGCTTCCGAGGAAATCAGTGAATTATTAAAGAAAAAGAATATTCCCCATAAAGTCTTAAATGCCAAGTTCCATGAGCTGGAAGCTGAAATCATTGCAGATGCAGGACAGCCCGGTGCCGTTACCATTGCAACCAATATGGCCGGACGTGGTACCGATATTAAATTAGGGGAAGGTGTAGTGGAGGCCGGTGGCCTTAAGATTATTGGTACGGAACGCCATGAATCCAGACGTATTGATAATCAGTTAAGAGGCCGTGCAGGCCGTCAGGGTGATCCGGGTGAATCCCGTTTCTTTATTTCCCTGGAAGATGATCTGATGCGCTTATTCGGTTCCGAACGGTTAATGGGCATGTTTAATTCCTTAGGCCTGCCGGACGGTGAGCAGATTGAGCATAAAATGTTAAGCAGTGCCATTGAAAAGGCCCAGACGAGGATTGAAAATAATAACTTTGGTATCAGAAAGAACCTGCTGGAATATGACCAGGTTAATAATGACCAGAGAGAAATTATTTATACGGAAAGAAGAAAAGTACTGGATGGGGAAAGCATGAGGGATTCCATCTTTAAGATGATAACCGATACGGTGGAAGACTGTGTAAATACCTGTATCAGTGATGACCAGCTGCCGGAAGAATGGGATCTGAACGAGTTAAATAATTTACTGCTGCCGCTTATTCCACTTGAACCGGTTACCCAGGATCCTTCCGATTTAAAATATACAAAGAAAAACGCTCTGATCCAGAAGTTAAAAGAGGATGCAGTAAGTCTCTATGAAGCAAAAGAAGCGGAATTCCCGGAGAAAGAGCATCTTAGGGAAATCGAGCGTGTAATTTTATTAAAGGTAATCGACAGGAAGTGGATGGATCACATTGACGATATGGACCAATTACGCCAGGGCATTGGCCTTCAGGCTTACGGACAGAGGGATCCTTTAGTAGAATTTAAATTCATGGGCTTTGAAATGTTTGACGAAATGACGGATGCCATCCGGGAAGATACCGTTAAGGCATTAATGCATGTCCGCATTGAACAGAATGTGGAAAGGGAACAAGTTGCCAAGGTAACCGGTACCAATAAAGACGATTCGGTACAGCAGGGACCGGTAAGACGTGTTGGCAAAAAGATTCAGCCGAATGATCCCTGCCCATGCGGAAGCGGCAAGAAATATAAATATTGCTGCGGCAGAAGTTAAATAATCAGCAAAATATTAATAAATGAAAGAGGTGAAATTGTGGTTGAATTAGATCAGTTAAAATATACTCTTACTACCTATCAGCAGCCATTAATCGAAGTGAGGGATTCACTTTGACCTTGCGAATAAGTTAGAAAGGATCGACATGATAGAACATATCATGGAGGAGCCTAATTTTTGGGACTCCTCGGAAAAATCCCAAGGTTATGTGAAAGAATTAAAGAATTTAAAAGATATTGTGGATGAATATAATTCACTGAAAAGAGAATATGAAGATATTGAGACGTTGATTGAAATGGGTTATGAGGAGAATGACCCGTCCCTTATCCCGGAGACCCAGGAAGCTCTGAATAAATTTACCCAGGACCTGGATGAACTGCGCCTGAATACGCTTTTATCCGGTGAATATGACAAATACAATGCCATATTAACCTTGCATGCCGGTGCCGGCGGTACGGAAAGCTGTGATTGGGCCAGCATGCTATGCAGAATGTATCAGAAATGGGCAGATAAAAAAGGATATACGACAGAAATACTGGATTTTCTGGATGGGGAAGAAGCGGGCCTTAAATCCGTTACGTTACAGATTAACGGCCTGAATGCCTACGGACATTTAAAATCCGAACGGGGAGTACACCGACTGGTGCGCATCTCTCCCTTTAATGCCGCAGGAAAAAGACAGACGTCTTTTGTATCCTGTGACGTTATGCCTGACATAGAAGAAGATACTGGTATTGAAATCGACGAAGGGGATTTAAGGATTGATACGTTCCGTTCCAGCGGTGCCGGCGGACAGCATGTCAACAAAACTTCTTCGGCTATCCGTATTACCCATATACCTACCGGTATTGTAGTACAATGTCAGAATGAACGTTCCCAGTTCCAGAATAAAGATAAGGCCATGCAGATGTTAAAAGCAAAACTGTATCTGTTAAAGCAGCAGGAAAACCAGCAAAAAGAATCCGGTATCCGTGGAGAAATAAAAGAGATCGGATGGGGCAGCCAGATCAGGTCTTATGTCATGCAGCCCTATACTATGGTGAAAGACCACAGGACCAATGCGGAAGTGGGTAATGCAGCCAGTGTATTGGACGGTAATCTGGATCCGTTTATTAATGAATACTTAAAATGGTTAAGTATAAACAAATAAAGAGCTAAACTTAAGCAGCAAAGTGGATGGATATGATTCCCTTTGGCTGAATCACTGATGGATGAAAGAAGGGGTACGAAAGATGGAGACGAAAACAAGCGTACAGACAAATCAAACAAAGCAGGTAATATTTACTTTAGGTGATGAAGAATTCGGATTGGACATTATGATAGTAAATGCAATTGAAAAATATACCGAATTGATCCCGATACCCAATGCGCCGTCCTATATCCGCGGAATTATCAATCTTAGAGGAGATGTCATTCCGGTATATTCACTGCGCAGGAAATTTGGATTGGCAGAGAAGGAAACCGATGATAATACGAAACTGATTATTACAAGATCCAACGGTATTTATCTGGCTTATGAAGTAGATGCGGTAAAAGAAATTCTGGAAATACCTGCTGAAAATATCAGTGAAACACCAGCCATAGTCAAGAGTCTTGAAACATCTTATATAAAGAATGTAGCAAATATCAACGGCAGAATGGTACTCCTGCTGGATCATAACGGAATATTATCGACAAAGGAACAGGAAAATATTCAAAGTCTGCTGGAGGATCAATAAAGTTAGTTCTGGTTGGAGAGATTGTCTTAAATAGGAATAGGAGACAATCTCTTTTTATTTAATAGGATTTCAATGGAACTCGTAAAATTTCCTTTGAAATAAAAAACCCGGCTGGCAGGAGGCATACTTTTGGTTCTATATTGTCACTGAGTTGAAATTTTGTGTCGGATATCACTGCGCCTCTGGCGGGAATTACAGAGAGGCGGTTGTTCTTACCGGGCTTCCACAAATATGCAGAAAAATGTATATTAATAATATCCGGAAATGCAGATATTATGGTGCTCAGAGTCTCTAAATTCTATAGAATTTCCTGAGGTAAGCGCATATTCCTTGAATTTAAGCGCATATTTATAAAATATTATTAGAAAAAGTGTTGCAATTCACAGGAAAGTATGTTAATATATCTTCCTGTGAAAGACATGTGTTTTTCCTGTACATACATATAAAAACCTAACAAATTTAGGAAGTATTTTACCAGATCACGGAAGACTAATTATCCGAAAAATATAAGCATAGGAGAGTCAATATGGATGAAAGTAAGTATTTCATAGTAAAGAAAAAGGCGGTCCCGGAAGTCCTGCTTAAAGTGGTTGAAGCGAAAAGACTGCTGGATTCGGAGAAAGTTTTTACGGTACAGGACGCTGCTGATCTTGTTGGCATCAGCAGAAGTTCTTTCTATAAGTATAAAGATGACATTTTCCCATTTCATGAGAATGCAAGGGGTAAGACCATTACTTTTATGCTTCAGGTTGATGACAGGCCGGGATTATTATCCTGTGTACTGAACTGTGTTGCCAAAAACGAAGCCAATATTCTGACCATACATCAAAGTATCCCGGTTAACGGGATTGCATCTTTAACACTCAGTATAGAGATTCCGGGACATTTAGGTGATACTGCGGTTATTTTTGATGAAATTGAAGCTTTGGAGGGCATCCATTATTTAAAAATATTAGCAAGAGAGTAAATAGGATTCAGTTATACTGTGCATAAGTGCAGGAACTGAATAAACACTAAATGGATAGATAAGCAGAAAGGAGCTATTATGGTTAATATAGCAGTATTAGGTTACGGCACGGTAGGTTCCGGTGTTGTGGAAGTACTGAATGTAAATGGTGACAGTATAAGCAAACGCTGCGGTCATGAGATTAATGTAAAATATGTTTTGGATTTAAGGGATTTTCCCGGGGATCCGATTCAGGAAAAAATTGTCCACGATTATAATATAATTGTAAATGACCCGGAAGTAAGTATTATCGTAGAAGTAATGGGAGGGGTCCAGCCGGCTTTTACCTTTGTGAAGGAAGCCATCTTAAAAGGAAAGAGCGTCTGCACCTCCAATAAGGAGTTAGTAGCTAAGCATGGTGCCGAACTGCTGAAGCTGTCCAAGGAAAAGAAGGTCAATTTCCTGTTTGAAGCGAGTGTAGGAGGCGGTATTCCTATTATACGCCCTTTAAACCAATCTCTCACTGCCGATGAAATCGAAGAAATTACAGGTATCTTAAACGGTACTACGAATTATATCCTTACCAAAATGAGCAGCGAAGGACTGGCTTTTGATGCGGTTTTAAAAGAAGCACAGAGTAAAGGTTATGCGGAGCGCAATCCCGAGGCGGATATAGAAGGCTATGATGCCTGCAGGAAAATTGCCATTTTATCTTCCCTGGCTTTTGGTATGCAGGTGGATTTTGAAGACATATATACGGAAGGCATAACCAAAATAACGGATACGGATATCAAATACGCGAAGGCCATGGGAGCCAGCATTAAATTGCTGGGTACCAGCAGAAAAGAACGTGACCACGTATATGCCATGGTAGCCCCCATGCTGATCAAACCAACCCATCCGCTATTCAGTGTTAATGATGTATTTAACGGAATCTTTGTAAGGGGAAATGTTATCGGGGACGTTATGTTCTACGGAAGCGGCGCCGGTAAACTGCCGACAGCCAGTGCGGTAGTGGCAGATGTGGTGGATGCGGCAAAACATATTGGCACTAATATCATGACACTGTGGAGCAGTAAGAAATTAGAGCTATCCGATATGAAAAAGGCACAGCATAAATTTTTTGTACGTATCGCAGGTAACAGTGATGAATTAAAAGAACAAGTCGCATTATTGTTCGGTCCGGTGGAAGAGGTAAAGGCACCGGAGGTTGATAAGGAATATGCATTTATAACCCTGCAGATGAGTGAGGAAACCTATCAGGAAAAAGCCGCCGGATTACCGGGGATCGTCAGTATGATCCGGGTAATGTTCTGATGGAATATCGTGTGATCTGCCTTGGAAGCCTTTTCGGCAGGAGGAAGATAAGGTATCCTCTTTAATAACTCGGGATGCCGCTTGGACATCCTGTCATGTTGGTTGAAAGAAAATAAAAAAGTGATAAGACACCACATAAGTGATTCTTGCAGCCTGTGAAACTTGTTTGTTACAGTTTGGTCATACTTGTTTCACGTTTTTGTGTGGCGGCAGTACCAAAAGACGGTTTGAGGTGGGTGTAGGTTGAAAAAGCAAAAACAGTTTTTTCAACAGCTTAATTTGTGTGTGCGCGGGGGCGCACAGATAGGAGTTGAAATGAAATATATTATTATTCTGGGCGACGGTATGGCGGATGAACCAATTGATGAACTTGGCGGAAAATCTCCTTTGGAATATGCGGCAACGCCAGTCATGGACCAATTGGCAAAAAAGTCGGAAATCGGGCTTTGCAACACCATTCCGGAGGGAATGAAACCCGGAAGCGATACGGCTAATTTATCCGTACTTGGCTATAATCCCAGACAGTATTATACCGGGCGGTCGCCTTTGGAAGCCTTAAGCATAGGAGTTGACATGAAACCTACGGATATTGCCCTAAGATGTAATATCGTCACGGTATCCGATGACGATCTTCCCTATGAAGAAAAAACCATAATAGACCACAGTTCCGGTGAAATAGGAACGGAAGATGCGGCAGTTTTATTAGAGGCGGTAAAAAAAGAACTGGAAAATGATACTTATAAATATTATGTGGGGACAAGTTACAGGCACCTTACCATCTGGGATAAAGGTGAGGCAGTCGAATTAACGCCGCCCCATGATATCTTAGGCAGGGTAATCGGCACATATTTACCGCAGGAAGCATATCTGAAAGATATGATGAAGAAAAGCTATAACATACTAAATAACCATCCGATCAATGTGGAAAGAGCCAAAAAAGGACTGAATAAAGCCAATTCCATCTGGTTCTGGGGGGCCGGTACAAGACCTGGCTTAACTTCCTTTGAAGAGAAATTCCATAAAAAAGGCGCTATGATATCCGCCGTTGACTTACTAAAAGGAATTGCCGTAGGTGCCGGAATGGAAGTGGTGGAAGTGGAAGGGGCGGACGGAACCCTTCATACCAATTATGTCGGAAAAGCAATGGCCGGAGTAAAAGAATTACTTGAAAAAAATTGTGATTTTATATATATTCATATAGAAGCACCTGATGAGATGGGTCATCAGGGCAGTATCCCGAATAAAATAAAAGCAGTAGAGTATTTGGATGAAAAAGTAATTAAAGTTGTAAAAGAGCAGATGGACTTGAGCAAAGTTCCATACCGGATGTTAATTATGCCGGATCATCCAACACCGATCCACTGCCGTACCCATACAAGTGACCCGGTACCCTATATGCTCTATGACAGTACCAATGAACTTAATAATCCCTGGTATTACAATGAAGCGGAAGCGAAAATGAGCGGTAATACAGTTAAAAATGGGTATGAAATAATTAAAAAATTGTTTGAAGTATAATTCATATAAATAAGCAATTTAAATCTGTTGGCAAAACCTAAACAGATGCAAGCGAAAATGAAAATAGGAGGCAGCGTATGCTTATTGTTAAAAAGTTCGGTGGCACATCAGTAGCCGATAAGGAAAGAATTTTTAATGTTGCCAGAAGGATTATCGAGGATTATAAAAAAGGCAATGAGGTAGTAGTAGTATTATCCGCTATGGGAAAACAAACAGACGTGCTTTTATCCCAGGCAAGGGATATTAATCCCAATGCATCAAAAAGGGAACTCGATATGTTATTAACAACCGGAGAACAGATTTCCGTATCATTAATGGCAATGGCTTTGGATTCATTAGGAGTACCTGCCATATCTTTAAATGCATTTCAGGTAGCGATGCATACCACTTCCGTATACGGCAATGCAAGGCTTAAGAGGATCGATTCGGAAAGAATCAGAAATGAACTTTCCAGTAAAAAGGTAGTTCTTATTACCGGATTCCAGGGAATTAACCAATTTGATGATTATACTACGCTTGGCCGGGGCGGTTCCGATACAACCGCAGTAGCACTGGCAGCAGCTTTAAATGCAGACGCTTGTGAAATTTATACCGATGTTGACGGAGTGTTTACAGCAGACCCGAGGCTTGTGCCGGATGCCAAGAAATTAGAAGAAATAACCTATGATGAAATGTTAGAGCTTGCCTCATTAGGTGCAGGGGTATTGCACAACAGGTCAGTAGAAATGGCTAAAAAATATGGAGTACAGTTAGTCGTACGTTCTAGTTTAAATTTATCAGAAGGAACCGTAGTGAAGGAGGAAGTTAAAATGGAGAAAATGCTTATTAGCGGCGTAGCTGCAGATAAAAATACTGCCCGTATCGCAGTGATCGGATTAGAGGACCAGCCCGGTGTGGCTTTTAAATTATTTAATCATCTGGCTAAGTATAATATAAATGTGGATATCATACTCCAATCCGTCGGACGTGACGGTACAAAGGACATCAGTTTTACCGTATCCGAAGACAGCCTGGACGAAGCGGTGGAAATTTTAGAGCGTCACAGGTCCGGCAGCTTAAAATGTCAGAAGATCGATGTGGAGAAATCCGTTGCCAAAGTATCCATCGTAGGAGCCGGTATGATGTCAAATGCAGGTGTTGCAGCTAAGATGTTTGAAGCTTTGTATGATGTCGGCGTTAATATTAAGATGATCTCCACTTCCGAAATCAGGGTTACGGTTTTAATCGATGAAATTTATGTTGAGAAGGCAATGAAAGCAGTTCATGACAAATTCAGCCTGGCATAATTATTGCCCGGATAATGACAGCATCAATTCGCTCGGCAGATAAATAGAATATTTCAGGCCGGTGACTTTGAAGATATAGGACGCCTCTTATTTTCAAGGTCATCCGGCTTGATTTTTCTTAATACTACCGGGCCTGGAGTAAACGGCTGTATATATCAGGACTTTAACAAAGTATAAAGAGCTGGATTTTAATGAGTGTATATCCGGGTATAATGTTGATTTGGAAAAACCGGTCATAGATAAGATAATCAGGCTGGTTTGATCCTGTTTTTTGATAATATCTATCATTACAGTATTTATTATATATATTTTAATAGGGCTGTGATATAATGCAAGCGGAATGAGGTGGCGCAAGCTTGCTTACAGGTACCGATTGGAGCAACAAGATCATGAACACGGTTTTTGTTTATGATATAATGTCGGTAGACATTATATCAGCGCCGAACGTAGTGAGTGCGCATCAACGGTACGAAGTACCGCATATCACGGAAGCTTGCGGACTTGATATAATGTGTCGTGGTTTAGGAATACAGCCGGTTAAGGCAAATTAAGTTAAAGTTAAGTCAAAGGATGAAATAATTTATGAAAACATTTATAAAGGCAGTTATGGCGGGAATCGCTATCAGTATAGGAGGCACCATTTATTTGACCCTGGAAAATCATATAGCAGGAGCTTTCCTTTTTTCCATCGGGTTGTTTACCATATATACATTCGGATTAAATCTGTATACGGGCAAGGTATGTTACATACCCAATGAAAAGCCCGGGTTTTTATTAACCGTATTGATTGTCATACTGGGCAATGCGGCGGGAACGGTCGGCATGGGATATTTATACCGGGGAACCAAACTGGTTAAGCTGGTGGAGCATACCACGGAGCTGGTGAATTTAAAGTTATCGGATTCCGTTTACAGCACATTTATTATGGCAATCTTCTGCGGAATCATGATGTGTATTGCGGTAATCGGCTTTCAGACCATTAAGGACAGTATAGGCAAGCATTTGGCATTGATTCTTCCGATTATGGTATTTATTCTGTCCGGTTATGAGCACAGCATTGCAGACATGTTTTATTTTTCCCTGGCGGATGCCTGGAATGGAAAAGCACTTATTTACATAGTTGTCATTGCCGTCGGCAACCTGGTAGGCGGAAGTTTACTGCCTTTGGCAGCCCGTGTTCTGGACAATGAAAAATTAGGAACTTAATATATATAAAGTATCTGAAAATCAGGATAGATGCAGGAAAAACGATGATAAATATATTTTCCCTGAAATGAAGCAAATTTTGTTCATTTCAGGGATTTTTTTATATTCTTATAATCAAGCTGGCAGCTGACGTCATAAATTTTCTGTTCCGGATATTTAGCCCCATGTTATTTATAGCGAATTATCCGACAGCCATCCGCTGCATTTAATACACAATGAAAAGGCCCGGTTCCTTTAGGCTCTATGATAATAGTTAAACGCATGAATAAATTTTTAAATCGCAGTGAAAAAATTTAGCTGTTTTAAGGGATAGATTGACTTTCAAGTATTTAATGCTATGATAAATTGTAAATTTGAGATGAATAATACAGTTAACTGCAGGATAATGACAGGGAGGATTAATATGAAGCTGGCAAAATATTGTTGAAGTATTATGCAGGGAATTAATATCAACATATCATAAAAAAATTGAGTATTATTTATAATGAACGAAAGCTTCGGAGCCGTTGCAACAGCTCGGAAGTTTTCATTTGTGCAGCGGCACAAATATTATTTTTAGATCTGGTAATCATTTATTTCGATATTCCGGTATTCCGTGGGACTTAAGCCGTAAATTTTCTTAAATTGTTTTGAAAAATAATTAATATCCTTATAACCGAGCTGATAACTGATTTCATAAATTTTGAGATCCGTATATTTAAACAGGTGTTCGGCCCGGGACATTTTAATAACGGTGATATAGTCATTGAAATGAATTCCGGTCTTGATAAAAAAAGTATTACTCAGGTAGGTGTTATTAATGAAGAATCTGCCAGCCAGTACTTTTAATTTTAAATCAGATTCAGGATGTTCCAATATATAAGCGATGATTTCCTTCAGGGTATTGTCATGAACCGGAGGTTCAAGTTTTATAATAAAGTGAATGAGGTACGTAATTTTCCTTATATAAAAGGATTTAATGGAATCAGTATTTCCTTCATGGATATAATCAATTTCTTCAAAATAATGAATGTGGATATAATTAGACAGCCAGGTGAATTCATTAAATACTGTGGAAATTATATTGTGGTAAAGTTTTTTTATCATTAAGTCGGCCTTAATCAGATTATCCTTCATTGCTTCATAAATATGATCCAGGGTAGTACAGAATAAAGATACCAGTGCCTGGTCTTTTTCCTTGAAATAATGAATCAGCATTTTTTCTTCGGATACGGGATAGGACCAGTTTTCCTCTTCCGTATCAGAGGATATAGTAAAGACAGGATTATTGTAGGCAATGGCATCCAGATGCTTTTTAACCCTTTTTAAGAGCGGGCTTAATTCTTTTTCACGGGCGGGCTTCACCAGATAGTCAAAAGCGCCGAATATAATTCCCTGGCGGGCATACTGGAATTCGCTGTATTCACTGAGTAATATTACGCAGGGGCACAGATTCTCACTTTTGATTTCATGAAGAAGCTGTAAGCCGTCGATGATGGGCATGCGAATGTCGGTTATTACAAGGTCGTAGGAAGTTTCACGCAGCAAATCCAGGGCCTGCCGTCCATTGCTTGCTTTCCCGGAAATTTCAAAACCGGAAGACGCCCCCCATATATGCATTCGCTTTAATTCCAGCAAAAAGATTTCCCTGTCGTCTACTATCAGAGTTCTGTACATCTTAACCTCTTTCCTGAGTATGGAATCTTTGATTCGATATTCGTTAATGGGCAATTGACAAATTTATTATAAAACTTAGCGCAGGGGCGGCTTGTAATACAGCCATAATGACAAGGTGAGGTTTTTTATAAATTCCGCTCCTATTTTAGTATATCTTCCTGTGCAATGGTAAAGTAGGTGCAGGCACCTTTTCCGACCTCACCGGTAATCCATACGTTTCCTCCCAGGCTCTCGATCATTTTCTTTACAAGGGCAAGCCCCAGTCCGCTGCCTTCAAAATCGTAGGCGGAATGCATTCTTTGAAACATCCCGAACAGATTCTCGGAAAACTTCATGTCAAATCCCACACCGTTGTCTTTAATATAGAAAACAGGGACATTTTCTTCATAGGAAAACCCGGCGATTATAATGCCAGGATTCTTGTCTCTTGTGAATTTCAGGGAGTTGGAAAGAATATTGGTAATTACCTGTTTTATTAAAAAGCGGTCGCTTAATATAATGGGAATGCTGCCCTCAAACTGCAGTTCTATGAAATTGCCCTGGGAATAACTTCCCTCAAGCTCATGAAATACAGAACGGATTAACCCCTTTAAATCCACCGGTTCCTTAATCGGCTCCATTTCCGCAAGTTTTGTATAGTCCAGGAGTTTGTTAATTAAAACCAGGGTATCATTACAAATATTTCTGATATTTTCAATCAGCTCCAAGCCGTTTTCATCGATACCGGCACCGTAGTCTTCCAGAAAGATCCTGGCATAGCCGTCAATGGCGCGGATAGGGGCTTTTATCTCATGGGAAATACTGGAGTTAAAAATCCTTAGGTCATTACCTGTATTTCTGGATTCGGGTATTTTATTTTCTGCTTTTTTTTCATCCTCAAAGGTATTGATAGTTATCACTCCACAACTTGTAATTGATCTTTGTCTGCAACCTGGCCTTTTATGTTAAAGCTGTTTATAACCGGATTTTCCCTGTCCTGTAAAGATATAATAACATAGCTTAAATTAGGATCAAAAGCCAGACGGATATCTTCCGCAGAAGGCCTGGAAGGAGTGGAAGGATGGCTGTGGAAATTGCCGATCAACTGTAAATTATTTTTCCGTATCTGGGATATGGCCTGGAACTGTTCCTTTACATCCATGGAAAAGTGTTCCGGGCTTTGATCAACGTTTTTTAAATAGTATATCTGTGTAACCGTTTTAACTTCATCTTTTATAATCCCTGCAAGCAAACCGCAGCTTTCATTGGGTAAACCTTCCCTGCAGTATGTAAATAAACCTTTGATCTGTTCTTCCTTAAATATAATCATGTGATTTCCCTCGTATCTATTATTATTTATGATTTATCAGCGGAATAAAAAAAAACTGATGCAGAAGAACAAAATCAATAGCTGTATTTATGTCCTGTAATCTTATAGGAATAATATAATTTAACTATATAATGAGTTCTCCTTTCTGTCAATATTAAATATGTTTTTTTAGAAAGTCAATTTCTGTATGGAAAAGCTAAAGATTCTCTGACTAAAACCTAAAGATAATCACATTGCCAGAAAGGATGCGGCATTTTATAATGACAGTTATAATCAGGAACCAGGTACAGGTTATGAGAGCTAAGGAGGGAAAACCGTGGATGAACAGGCATACAAGGAGCTGAAAAAAGGCGGCTTCATGAGGCAGATACAGGAAGAAAAATTTTCACTGCGCTTAAGGGTGGTAGGAGGACAGCTTAAAGCCGGTCAAATCGCAAAGATAAGCGAGATAGCGGATAAGTATGGTCATGGATATGTACATATGACTTCCAGGCAGGGGATTGAAATCCCGTTTATTGATTTTAAGGATATCAATGCCGTGAAGGAAGAATTGGCGGAGGTAGATTTACAGCCCGGAGCCTGCGGTCCCAGGGTCAGGACTATTACGGCATGCCAGGGTAACGGCATCTGTACAAGCGGGCTCATTGAAACCAGCAACCTGGCTAAGGAGCTGGATGCAAAATATTTTGCAAAAGATCTGCCCCATAAATTTAAAATCGGAATTACCGGGTGCAGAAATAACTGCCTGAAAGCGGAAGAGAATGACCTTGGAATCAAAGGCGGGTTATTGCCGGAATGGGAAGCGGAAACATGTACATACTGCGGTGTCTGTGAAGCAGTCTGTCCGGCTAAGGTCATCCATGTGGATAAAGGCGGACAAAAACTGGAATTTGAGGAAGATAAGTGCATTTACTGCGGTAAATGTGTGAAATCCTGTCCGATGGATAGCTGGAAAGGCGTAAGCGGATACATTACCTCTTACGGCGGATTATTCGGAAATACCATTACTTCCGGGGAACCGTTAATTCCATTGATTACGGAAAAAGAAACTTTATTTCAGGTAATCGATGCAACCATAGAATTTTTTAAAGAATACGGAAAACAGGGAGAACGTTTCCGTTTTACCATTAACCGGGTAGGAATTGATAAATTAAAGAAAAAATTAGAGAAGGTATTAAGATGAAAAAATGAAAACCATTTTTTCATCATCCTGATCATAATGTGTCCAGAGTATGCAAAATGGAGTTGATCCTGTTTTGAATGCGTGCAAAATACGCAGAAAGGAGTTTTAGATGAGCGAAAGAAAACCGGATGGATTTGTGGATATTACGGATGTGGTTTGTCCCATAACGTTTGTTAAGACAAAAGTAGCACTGGAAGAACTGGAAAAGGGGCAGGTCCTTCAGATTAAATTAAACGAAGGGGAACCGATTCAGAATGTACCCAGAAGTTTAAAGAATGAAAAACATAAGGTCATAAGCCTTAATAACAATAATGACGGTACCTATATCATAGATGTAATCAAAGGCGGACTGGCGGAATGAGGTATAAATAAATAAGGGCGAAAGGGGAATATGATGCAAGATATCAAAGTTTTAATCGTTGAAGAATTTAAATATATTGCCGATTTGAATGTGCTTGAACTGAAACGGGGAGGATTTCGGGTTGACAGTCTGTTTGTAAGCAGTGAAGAATCCATGATCCATGCCCTGGAGCAGAAGAATTGGGATATTATTTTATCGGATAATTCAACACCTCATTTTAATGCAATTCAGGCTTTATTCACCAGAAACAAAATATCACCCCAGACGCCTTTTATCATAGTATCGGAAGATGTTTCACCGGAAAGCATTAAATTTGCCATGAAAAATGGGTGTTGTGCCTATCTTTTAAAAGAGAATCTTCACCAGCTTGCTATTTTAGTCAGAAATATCGTAGGCAGGAATCTTACGTATTCCGTTGTTAATAAAGATTAGTGCTTAACAGGCACGGATAGGAGTCCATATGAATTTTACAAACGCACAGCTTGAGCGTTATTCCCGGCATATTATCCTGGAGGATATCGGTGTAAAGGGGCAGGAAAGGCTGTTAAACAGCAAAGTACTCATTATAGGTACCGGAGGTTTAGGCGCACCGGCAGCCCTTTATCTGGGAGCCGCAGGGGTTGGAACCATTGGCCTGGTAGACGGGGATACGGTTGATTTGTCCAACTTACAGCGCCAGGTTATTCATAGCAGCAAAGATGTGGGTAAGGCGAAAGTTATCTCCGGTAAAGAGAGTATCAATGCCATCAATACGGATGTAAATGTTATTACCTATCAGGAAAGGGCTGCGGCGGATAATATAAAAGACATTATTAAGGATCAGGATTATGATTTTATTCTGGACGGAACGGATAATTTCCCGGTAAAGTTTTTGATAAACGATGCCTGTGTCATGTTAAAGAAGCCGTTTTCCCATGCCGGAATCATCCGGTTCCAGGGCCAAGCCATGACCTACGTACCGGGAGAAGGTCCCTGTTACCGGTGTGTATTTAAGAATCCGCCGCCGCCGGATGTTGTGCCGACCTGCCAGCAGGCAGGTGTTTTAGGTGTTATGGGCGGGGTAATCGGTACCATTCAGGCTACGGAAGCAATCAAGTATATTACAGGTGTGGGCAATCTGCTGACTGGCAGTCTGCTGACTTATGACGCGAAAAAAATGGAATTCAGGAAGGTGAAGCTGGCCCATGATAAAAACTGTGCGGTCTGCGGAGAGAACCCTGAGATCCATGAACTGATTGATTATGAAGTAGCTGCCTGCAGCATTGCCGACAGCAAAAAAACAGGATAGGCGTGTTTGTTCGGAAAACGGCAGCCTATAGGCACCATACTGCCGGAGAGCAGGCAGAAATACGGCGACAGGCCAGGATTGGAAAGAAGTTAAGAAATGACTATTATTTTAAACGGCAAGGAGACTTCCTTTGAAGAAGAAATTACCATACAGGAACTGCTGGAGCAGGGATATGTTGAAATGCAGGAGTATGTAACGGTGCAGGTAAATGAAGAAATTATCTCCCGTGCCGATTATGGAAGCTATGTTATAAAAGATAAGGATGTTGTGGAGTGTCTTTATTATATGGGCGGGGGAAAATAAAAGGCAGATAAACTTTGTCTGTGTAACGGAGGATTTATACTATCGTATACAAAACACTTTCATTACTATTTGTGCTGCCGCTTGGCAGCAGAATGGAGATTAATATGAAAATTGGCATTATTGGTGCCATTGAAGAAGAAGTTAAACTTTTAATGGAGGAAATCGAAATCCTGTCTGAAGAAACCATAGGTATGAGAACTTATTACCAGGGAAACCTGTTTGGAAAGCAGGTTATCCTGGTTTATTCCAGATGCGGAAAAGTAGCGGCGGCTTCCACGGTTACTACCTTGATTGGGCATTACGGTGTAGACCTGGTTTTATTTACCGGTGTCGCAGGAGGCAGCAATGCAGAAAGAAGAATCGGGGATATTGTCATAGCCGGGAAATTGGTCCAGCATGACATGGATTCCACGGGAATACCCGGTGCGCTTCGATTTGAAATTCCCCTGCTGAAAAAGATTTACTTTGAAGTGGAGCCTTTCTTACTGGCTAAGGCGGAAGAGTCTGCCAGGTACTACATAAATCATCAGATGGCAAAGGAAATCGATAGCCGTTTATTACAGGAATTTAACATAACCGTACCTGAGATCGTGGTGGGTACCATTGCCAGCGGGGATCAGTTTATATCGGACAAAAATAAAATAAATACTTTGAATTCCCAGATTGATGACCTCCAGTGTGTGGAAATGGAAGGTGCCGCCGTGGCCCAGGTATGTTATGAATATGGTGTTAATTATGCGGTGTTCCGGGTTATCTCGGATAATGCGGATGAAAATGCCCATTACAATATAAGACGGTTTTTAGAAAAAACCGCAGGATATTTCACGAAGGGAATCATCAAGCAGTTCATCCGTGAGTTAGGATGAACGGGTGTCGCAATCATTTCGTACTGAAACTTATCTTTTCCTGCTTCTGTGTATGGCCAAAGTTTTTTACGAAATCGATCATAAAGGATGAGATAGCCACCGTTATGACGGAAAATCCGATTCGGTAAATCGGAATATAAGTCAGGGATAAAAGCAGCACGGTAATGTCGGTTGCAAGATATGCAAGAAAAATGCGGCAGCCGGTTATCTTTGATATAGTGAGTGCCAATGCATCATCGCCTCCGGTGGAACCGCCCTGCCGGATAACCAGTCCGGCTCCGATGCCTACGACAAACCCGCCTGCAAGGGCCGAGGGGAAAGGATGGGCGGAAAGGTCAGGCAGTAGCGGGGGAAACTGCTCCCATAGGAAAAAGAATCCCATAAGGCTTAAAGTGGATACGGCAGATACTTTAAGAAAGTCCTTGCCCAGGGACCGGAAGGCCAGGGCATAGCATAGAACATCCAGCATCGGTGAAACGATACCCGGCGTGATTCCGAGCCAGTGGTTAAGAAACAGGATCATGCCTAACATTCCACCCTCTGTAATACCTGCCTGCCTGTGGATGTTGCGTAATCCGAAGGAAAGGAGAGCGGTACCAATCAGCATGGCTGCAATCCTGGCGGGTGTAAACAGTGTACGGTTTCTCTTTATAATATGGAATAATTTCTTTTTCATGGATATCATTTTAAAAACCTCATTTCTATAGTGTACTGTGGATTCGGATAAATTTAGAAAGGTAAAGGCGCTTCGGTACATCCGGGAGCCGTCTGGCAATCTCCTGTAATATTATCTGCAATTGCCCTGTACATAGCCTCACGAAGACAGTACCTATAGTATAACCCCTGGTATAATAGTAATGTCAAGTGTCCATTTCTATTTTTCACGGCAAACGATTTATTTCTAAAAATGTCCGGTGGCTTCCGGGTGCGGTTGTAATCTTCTTACAGGAGAGAACCATATGCCACTAAAAACTCAAGAAAGTACTTAATAAAGAATGAACTTCCAATGCAAGAAATACAAAAGCCCTTACAGAAACCGTGAAGTTCTGCACAGCCTAAAAGATAACGGAAAAAAATTCATATAATCTTATTTGAGCCTTAACTAAATAAAACTTTACAGTACGAAAATTGTATATTTACTTGATAAAATCAGCTCTTAGCGCTTGCTGGAAAGCATAGGAAATATATCGTAACCAATACTTTTTTCGACAAACCGGATGCTGATTTTATCAAGTAAATAGGAGCAGGTTTGACTGCGAAGTTTCAGTTAATTAATATTATATGGAAATCCATACAATACCTGAAAAATGTTTCCGGGTATTTTTTGCTTTCCCGATAGGAATACCTGATAATATTTATCTGTAACCAGGAAAATATTTATAGGTTCCTGTCAGGTGATTGACATTTCAAAAGGGGAAACCTATAATCATCTTCATAAATTTGACCTATAAAGAAAAATAGAAGAAGAATTAAAACTAACCAGAAAACTGGAGGTTTTAGATGCAGAGAGGAAGAAAGGGGACTCTGTGTTCTAAACCCTCCTTTTTTATTAAAGGAGAATAGGAAATGAGCAAAAAAATAGGAAAACACATTGCAATCTACGGAAAAGGCGGCATCGGAAAGTCTACCACCACCTCCAATATCAGTGCGGCCCTTGCGGAAGCAGGTTATAAAGTAATCCAGATTGGCTGTGATCCGAAGAGTGATTCCACCAATACCTTAAGAGGTAATAATTATTTACCTACGGTGCTCGACAGCCTGAGGGAAGGTAAAAAGATTCACCTGGAAGATGTTTCGGCAGTGGGCTATAAAGGAATTCTCTGCATTGAGTCCGGCGGCCCGGTGCCCGGCGTAGGCTGCGCTGGCCGTGGCATCAATGCGGCGGTGACACTGCTTCAGGAATTAAACCTCTTTGAAGAATTCAAACCGGACTATGTATTGTATGACGTCTTAGGTGATGTAGTGTGCGGCGGTTTTGCGGTTCCTATCCGGGACGGGATAACCGACAGGGCATATGTGGTAAGCTCCTCCGATTTTATGGCAATCTATGCCGCCAATAATTTATTTAAGGCCATCAATAAATACGCACCCTCCGGCGGAGCGAGACTGGGAGGCATTATCGGAAACGGTTTATCCGCAGGATATTCCAAAGCCATCATCAATGATTTTGCCGACCGGACAGGAACCAAAGCAGTCGGTTATATACCCCGTTCCTTAGTGGTATCCCAGAGTGAGTTATATGGAAAAACCGTAATCGAAGCCCATCCGGAAGATCCTCATGCGGACATATACAGAAATCTTGCCAAATATATAGCAAAGAGCGATGACCTGGTGGTACCAAATCCCATTGCCGTAACCGAATTAAGGGACTGGGCAAAAGAATGGGGAGATAAAATCTATGACCTTGAAACCGGAGTGCTGGCAGGGACAGCAGGTATCTAACCTATCAGGGAAGTCTCCCGCATGGTCGGCAAAAGTCAGACTTATTTGACCTTAAAACGAAGCAAAGGGACGGTTAACCGGAAAAAATAATAAGAAAACCAGGAGGAAGACATGGGATTATTAGAAGAAAAGAAGGTTATATCCAGGGAAAAAAGGGCGTCGACCATTACCGCTTATCAGGGAATCAACAAAGTGCTCCAGGAAGAATTAAGCGTATCGGAAATAAGGCAGCGGATTCGGACCTTTTCCCAGGGAAATAAAGATGAAATCATACATGCACTTGCCCTGTTAAGCCGCATCAAGGATGCACCCGTTATCATACACGGAGCCATTGGCTGCAGTGCGGCAGAGCTCTATTTTTATAAAGAAACTTCGGAAGGAACCTGGTATTCCACGGATCTGAACGAAAGGGATACCATTATGGGCGGGGATGAGAAATTAAGAAAAACCATAGAACAGGCATATTACAAATATAAATCCAGAGTTATTTTTGTAGTTTCAACTCCTGTGGTGGCTATTAATAACGATGATATTAATTCCGTCATACTGGAACTGGAAGAAGAACTGGATACGAAAATCATATCCATATATACCGACGGATTTAAAACAAAAGCCGGAATAGGCGGAATTGATATTGTGCTGCATAGCCTGGCAAGAAATATCGGTGAGGGCGGCAGCATTTCCGAAGAGGAAGAAGAGGAGGAAGTAACAGGCGCAGATAAAACAGAGGAATTTATTAACCTTATCAGTATCACCGAAAATGAAAAAGCCATAAAAGAACTCGCCCGTTTATTACAGGAACTTAAGGTCGGCTATAATGTCATACCCCAGTTTGCAGCCGTTAAAGACATCGACAAAGCAAGGCTTGCCAAAGCCTCCATAGCTGTCGTGGATGACGAGGCGGATGTATTGCTTCATGGTTTAGAGGAAAAATTTCAGATACCGGCTATTAAAAGTACCGTTCCCATCGGTTTAAGAGGAACCGGTGACTGGCTTTTGGCTCTTGGCAAAGCTTTGGGATTACAGGATAAGGTAAATAAGCTGATTGCGGCGGAAGAAGAAAGGCTGAAAAAATACATAAGCAAAAAGCCCCTGGCCAGGAAGAAAGTATTTATAGAACTGGATGCATCCGCAGCGGCAGGACTGGCAGGATTCATCGAAGAACTGGGCGGGGAGGTAAGCGGTATCTCTGTCAGCCATATTGACAGTTTAAACCGGGATACATTAAAAGTCCTGCCAGGGGAGGTGTTTTTTGCAGTCGGTGATGGGCAGCCTTTTGAACTGGCCAATATATTGAATAAGAATAAACCGGATTTTTATATCGGAGGTTCGGAACATGCAGGTCTGGCCGCAAGTCTTGGAATCCTTCCCATATCGGTGACCGGTAAAATCCTATACGGTTATGAAGGGGCCGTCCAATTGACTCAAGCCCTCCAAAAACTTGAAAAAAGGACCGGTTTTGCGGATTTCCTGGCGGATAACACGAAGCTTCCCTACAGGGAATCCTGGTTAAAGAAAAGTGCTAACTGGTATATCAAGCAGGAGGTGAAGTAGATGCGGGAGAGCATAGAAAAAAGCAGATATGGATGTAACCTTCAGGGGGCACTCCAGACCATAACGGAAATTAAAGGAGCCGTTCCCATACTGCATACCACACCGGGCTGCGGAATCCAGAATTATCTTGCCGGGAAAGCAGGAAACGGCAATACGGGTTATTTAAAAGGCTATTCTGTTCCTAATTCCAATGTATATGAAAAACAGGTTATTTTCGGAGGAACCTCAAGGTTAAGGGAACAGATTAAAAATACGGTTAAAGTAATAGAGGGGGATTTATATGTAACCATCTCCGGCTGTGAAGCGGAAATGGTAGGGGATGATATTATATCCATGACCCAGGAAATCATCGATCAGGGTGAAAATGCCATTTATTATAAAGCGGCGGGATTTAAAGGGAACCAGTTCACCGGATACGAGGGAATTCTTAACGCAATCCTGGCTCAGTTACCCGTAAACCCGGTTGATAACGGAATAGAAAAGGGACTTGTCAACCTGTTTGGAATTTTGCCAAAGCAGGATATCTGCTGGCAGGGAAACTTAAAGGAGATACAGCGGATTTTAGGTAATATAGGTGTGAAAGCCAATATTTTGTTTGGTTTCGGGCAGGATATCAGAGCATGGCAGGAGATACCTAAGGCGGAACTTAACATCGCGGTTTCCAAGTGGGGATTAAGTGCGGTGAAAAAGGCAGAAGAAAAATTTGGTACACCTTATCTGTATTTTCCGGAACCGGGCCTTGGGGAAGAAGCAACAGGAGAATTCCTCCAAAAAATCGGGGAGAGGCTGGGCATTGATTCCGATAAAACAGAACGTTATCTGGAAAAAGAAAAAGAGCATTTCGCCCATGCACTGGAACAAATTATAGAATACTATTATGATTATGACTTTCAGAAAACCATAGCCATTGTAGGGGATGAGAGTACGGTGATCCGTTACGCTGCCTTTTTAACAAAGTATTTAGGGATGGATGTGGAATTTGCCGTAATTACGGATTCTTCAGGGGAAGAGGACAGGGAGGAAATTTTATCCTCAGCCGGAAAATACACGGATCGGGTATATTTCAGCAAGGACAGCAGTGAAATTGATGAAATGATTGAAAATGGCAATGTGGAACTAATTTTTGGCAGCGGACTGGAAAACCGTATTGCCGCAAAACTGGATATACCGAATTACATCGTATCCTATCCGGCTTATGGGAAAGTAATCCTAGACCGGAGTGATATCGGATATGCCGGGGCAGTTTCATTGTTAGAAGATTTAAGTAATTTATTAATAGGAAGATGATATTAGAAAAATTCAGATATGTTTTTTTAATATAAAATCAGGTGGGAGCAGAAATGGGACAGCAGACGCAGAGATGAATAAAAAGAAAAGAGGAAAATCGTATGGGAAGATTATTTACTTCAGAATCAGTAACAGAAGGTCATCCGGATAAAATCGCAGATCAGATATCGGATGCTATCCTGGATGCATTAATTGAACAGGATCCCTATTCCAGGGTTGCGGCAGAAACTACCGTTGCGACCGGACTGGCTTTAGTAGTAGGGGAAATAACAACGGATGCTTATGTGGATATTTCCAAAATAGTAAGGAACACGATCCGGGAAATCGGATATACCAAAAACGCCGGCGGATTCGATGCGGATTCCATAGCCGTACTTACCTCTATTGACGAACAATCCGCAGATATAGCCCTGGGTGTTGATAAGGCATATGAATCCAAACAGGAAGGGGTAAAAGAAGATTTCGGTACGGGTGCGGGAGATCAGGGTATTATATTTGGTTATGCCACCAATGAAACTCCGGAATATTTACCGCCCGCCATATCCTTTGCACACAGGCTGGCAAGAAAGCTGGCAGAGGTCAGAAAGGACGGAACCCTTAAGTACTTAAGGCCTGACGGCAAATCCCAGGTTACCGTGGAATTTGACGATGCCGGCAGCGTGGCAAGGGTCCATACCATAGTTATCTCTACCCAGCACAGTGAAGAGGTAACCTTAGAGCAGATTAAGGAGGATGTAATCAAATACATAATTAAAGAAGTTATTCCGGACAATCTGCTGGACGAAAATACAAAATATTATGTAAATCCCACAGGACGTTTTGTAATCGGCGGTCCCCAGGGGGATGCCGGCTTAACGGGAAGGAAAATTATCGTAGATACCTACGGCGGAACCGGAAGGCACGGCGGCGGAGCTTTCTCCGGCAAGGATCCCACAAAGGTTGACCGTTCTGCGGCCTATGCGGCCAGGTGGGTGGCTAAGAATTTAGTTGCCGCCGGAGCGGCCGATAAACTGGAACTGGAAATCGCCTATGCCATCGGTGTGGCAAAACCGGTATCCATCACCGTAGATACCTTTGGAACGGGTAAATTCAGTGATGAAAAGATCGTGGAAATCATCGGTAAAGTATTTGACTTAAGACCGGCTGCCATTATAAGCGCCCTGGACTTAAGAAGGCCGATTTATAAACAGACGGCGGCTTACGGGCATTTTGGCAGGACGGATATTGATTTGCCATGGGAAAGGCTTGACAAGGCAGAGGATATTAAGAAATATTTTTCGAATTTATAAATTAGGGGAAAACCTTAAAAATTTAGAATGCCGCAGGTCGGCAATCGATCAGCCGGTTGGAAGAAATATAGGAAAAGGATAAAAATTGCAGCTGCCGTTATCTTCCAACCTTTTATGAAGGGCAGTACCGCAGACAGGTCTGCGGCATGCAATGGGTATACAAATGCAAAAAGTAAAGCAGCTGGTGCAAAGCGGTATTATACCGGTTCTTATAATAATCGGATGGTATTATGTAACGAATTATACGGATACCCCTAAAGCCATTTTACCTAAAATCAGTGCCGTAGGTGCTGCATTTGTAAAACAGGCCGGAAACGGGCAGCTGGCAGAAGATGTCAGTGTCAGCGTGAAAAGGGTATTGGAGGGATTTTTCTTTGCGGCCCTGCTGGGGGTTACCATGGGAACTCTTATGGGAATGTCCTTAACCGTCCGGAGCATATTTATGTTAACTTTAAATACCATAAGGCAGATTCCCATGATGGCCTGGATTCCCATGATCATACTCTGGTGCGGTATTGAAGATTTATCGAAAATAGTGGTAATCGTATTAGGTGCCTTTTTTCCGATCATGGTCAATACCTTAAGCGGGATTACCAGTACACCCCAGGGTTATATCGAAGTGGCCAGGCTGTACCGCTTGAGTAACTGGAAAATATTCACCAAAGTATACCTGCCTTCCGCCCTGCCCCAGATCTTTGTCGGATTGAAGCTGGGACTGGGTATCTCCTGGATGGCGGTGGTCGCGGCGGAATTAATCGCATCCAGTAAAGGAATCGGATACCGCATCAGCGATGCCAGAAACTTAATGAAACCGGATATTATGATTGTGGGTATGCTCCTGATCGGTATTATCGGTATCCTTATGGACCGGGTTTTAAGCTTTATAGCAAAAAAGGTAACACCCTGGGTAGAATCGGGGAGGGCTTAATATGGCGAAGGATTTGTTAAAGATTGAAGGGCTTTATAAGTACTTTTCGGTAGATAAAAAGAAGGTTGAAATATTAAAAAATATTAACCTCAACATAAAAGAGGGTGAATTTATAACCATTGTGGGCCACAGCGGCTGCGGGAAAAGCACCCTTCTTAAAATCATAACCGGACTGGTGGACTACCAGATCGGAAATGTTACCAATAACGGAGTACCTATTGTCGGGCCGGATATCGACAGGGGAATGGTATTTCAGGAACACCGGCTTTTACCCTGGTTATCCATCCGGGATAATATCGGATTTGGTTTAACCGGTGTATCGAAGCAGGAAAAAGTAAAAATCGTTTCGGATATCATCAACCTGGTAAAACTGGACGGTTTTGAAAATGCATATCCCCACCAGCTGTCGGGCGGGATGGCCCAGAGGGCAGCCATAGCCAGGGGACTGGTTACCAATCCCAAGATATTATTGTTGGATGAACCCTTTGGAGCCCTGGATGCTTTAACCAGGATCCAGATGCAAAAGGAAATCTTAAGAATCTGGGAAAAAGAAAAGACTACCATGATTTTAGTTACCCATGATATTGATGAGGCAGTTTATCTGGGACAGAGAATTGTCGTTATGTCGGCGAGGCCGGGGGAGATAAAATCAATTATAGATGTGGATACTGCCGGTTCTAAAATCAGGGGCAGCGTGGATTTTGCATATTTTACCAATAAAGTATACCAGTACTTTTTCGAAGATGAGAATCAGGAACTGGAATACAGCATATAAGAAACTGGCCCCGGGAGAGGCAGTACGCAGCACAGGAGGTAATCAATGAGCAGCATAAAAGAACAGTTGTATAAGGAACTTTACACCAAAGCCAGGGTAATTGCTAACGGAATCAATGTAAAGCCCGGTATTTTTAAGAATCTGGCGTTAGGGTCGGAGTATATGGAACAGGTGCATGGCCTGGCGGAATCGGACCGCCATACCCATGTGGGAGTTGATTTCCCATGTCATTTTACCTCACCGGGCGGCTTTACCTATAATTTTGTATGGGATTTAAGGTCACCCATATCCATAGAATACCGGGACGGAAGTTTTTACCTGTATGATACGGGAAAAGAATTATTTCCCATAACCTTTGCAAAACGCCCTCATTATTATGGGCTTAAGACGTCGGATGGAGTGGAAATGTCCCACATTGCCAATTTTACACCGGGCAATACGGTAAGAGCCGCCTACAGCAACGAATGTTCCCTGAAAGATAAAGGGCTTGACTGTCTCTTTTGTAACGCCAACGTAACCAAGGATACCTATGCGGAAAAAGAAGATATCAAATGGAAAACCCCGAAGCAGATCGCGGAAACCGTAGCAGCAGCCTATAAATATGACGGTTCCAGGCACATTCAGATAACCGGCGGCTTCATTCCGGAGAGAAGGGAAGTGGAATATTATCTGGATGTTGCGGAAGCAATACAGGAACATATCGGGGAGAGGAACTTTGACGGTAATGCCTGTGTTGGTGCGCCCCAGGATATTTCAATCATAGAAAAATACAAAGAAGCCGGCTACCGTACCATAGCCATTAACATTGAGCTGTGGGATAATAATTTCTTTAAAACCATCTGTCCCGGAAAAGAGCAGGAATGCGGCGGCTGGGAACACTGGGTAAAAGCCCTGGAATATTCGGCATCCGTATTCGGCTGCGGCAATGCGGGTACGAATTTTGTAGCAGGAATCGAACCCAAGGAAAAGACCCTGGAAGGCATTGAATATCTGGCCTCCAAAGGAGTGGTCGCGACCGCGGGAGCCTTTAACCCCAATGCCGGTTCCAAACTGGAAGGGCACAGATCCCCCGGGGAAGAATGGAATATTGACCTGGCGCAGAAAGCTTACCGGATCTATAAAAATGCCGGATTTACTTTTGACAACTTGTATTATGTGGCACCTGCGGACAACACCCTGATCCATGATGTATTTAAAATTGAAGAAGGACTTTTTCAGGTACAGCAGGAAGAAAAATCAGGAAAATAAAAGCAATGGAAACCGTTTGACAGCGACGGCAAAGTTTGTGACTGTAAACTTAAGCGCAAACTTCAGATGCGCATTATACATGCGAAGGAATGGAGGAAAAGAATGAAAAAAAACAGAAAATTAACGGCACTGACACTATTATTAATACTTATTGTATCCTTAATGGCGGGCTGCGGGAAAAAAGCTTCCGAAACCGGTTCGGAAACCGGTACCCAGACAGCAGCAGATACTGGCAGTGAAGGAAAAACGGAAGATGCAAATTCAGAAGAAAATGCCGATACGGATCCGGCCGGCTCGGAAAATGCGGCAGAAACAGTAACCCAGGATACGGACAGAGAAACATCGTCACTGCCCACCGGACACACTGCGGAGGCGGTTAAAATCGGATTTGTAGATGTTACCGGTACCGGAATTATTTCGGATACTTTAGGTGTTGCAAGGGATCAGGGATTTATTGATGAGGAATTGGGGGCAATCGGTGTGAAAGCGGAATTTATACCCATGACAGGTGCAGGCCCGGCCATTAACGAAGCCCTGGCTGGCGGCAGCCTGGACGTAGGCTTTCTCGGGGATGTTCCGGCTATTATCGGCAAGGCGGCAGGGATTGATACACAGATTATCAGCTTAAGCGGATTAAACAGCGGAGCTTCCCTGGTAGTTCCCAAGGATTCTTCTTTTGCTTCGGTACAGGACCTTAAGGGTAAAAAAATTGCCACACAAAAAGGCGCTTTTATGCACAAGGTATTTATTGATATTCTGACGGCGAACGGCCTGACTATTGAGGATGTGGAATTTGTCAATCTAAATGCCCAGGGTTCTGCGGAAGCCCTGGTATCCGGTAGTGTTGACGGTGCGGTAGTCGGCGGCAGCACTTTATCCAACCTGATTGAAAAAGGCTATGGAAGAGTCCTGGTGGATTACAGGGATCATCCGGAATGGAACTGTGGCGGATACGGTATTGCAAGAACGGCGTATATTAATGATAATCCCGATATAATCAAAGCCTTAATACGTGCTTTGGTAAAGGCACAGAAGCTGGCGAAAGAAGATGATACGGTAATGTTAAAACAATGGACCACCACCGGAGATACGGAAAGCTCTTATGAATATCTGTATCCGAACCATGACAATTATTTTAGCATTAAGGCTGACGATGCCCTGATTACCAGCGGACAAAGTACAATTAGGTTCCTGTTGGATAACGCTTTAATCGAAAATGAACTTAATTTTGAAGACTGGATCAACAAAGGTTTTTATGAAGCAGCATACAGTGAACTCGGAGAATAAGACAGGAGGCGGTTAAATGGGTAATTTAAAAGATATATTATACGATGAACTGGCACTCAAATCTAAGGTAAATGTAGAAGGAGTCAATGTAAAACCGTCTATTTTCAAAAACCTGGAGCTTGGTACAAAATATCAGGAACAGATTCACGGATTATTTGAGATGGACCATGTAGATCATGTGGGAACTTTATTTCCCTGCAGTTTTACATCACCCAACGGGCTTAATTATAATTTTAACTGGGATCCCAGATCTGAAGTTTCCCTGGAATTCCATGACGGCGAGTTTTATCTGCTGGACAGGGGCAAGGAACAGTTCCCCATTAAATTCTTTGAAAGGCCTTATTATTACGGATTAAAGACTTCTGACGGAACCGCCATGTCCCATGTGGCAAGCTTTAATCCCACCGGTACCGTAGGGGTAGCCTACAGCAATGAATGCGCGTTAAAGGATACCGGACTGGACTGTTTATTCTGTAATGCCAATGCCACTAAGAATACTTATGCGGAAGCCGAGAACATAAAGTGGAAGAATCCGAAACAGATCGGGGAAACCGTGGCAGCTGCCTTTAAATATGATAACGGCAAACATGTAAATATTACGGGAGGTTTTATCCCGGAGAGAAGGGAAGTGGATTATTACATCGATGTGGCGGAGGCCATCCAGGAACATGTGGGTGAGGAAGATTTCAATGGAACGGCAGTTATCGGGGCTCCCAAGGACTTAAGCGTTATTGACAAATATAAGGAAGCCGGCTACCGTACTATAGCCATCCAGATTGAAATCTGGGATAAAAACATATTTAAGACCATCTGTCCGGGCAAAGAATCCGAATGCGGCGGCTGGCAGCACTGGGTGGATGCCCTGGAGTATGCCGTAGGCGTATTCGGCTGGGGTAAGGTAAGAACCGGTTTTGTTTCCGGTATTGAACCGAAAGAGAAAATATTGGAGGGTGTAGAGTATTTTGCGAAAAGAGGCATTTTAAGCCTGACCAACGCCTGGAATCCAAATCCCGGATCCAAACTGGAAGGCCACAGGACTCCTTATCCGGAATGGCATTACGATTTAGCCCAAAAGACGTATAAAATCTTTAAGCAGGCAGGCTTTACCTTTGAAGAATACTTTGACGTATCTCCTTCTGCCGATTTCTTAGTCCATGATATTTTCCGGATTGAGGAAGAAAGACTGCCGGTATTTAAAAAGTAAGTACTAACAGTGGATGAAATGGTTATCAGAAAGGCCAAAGTAATATAAAGGAGAGTCAGGAACCGGATGAGAGCTTAAAATAATCAATTATTGTGAAGGAATGAGTTAAGTGGAGCAAGTTAAAGATAATACCCTGGGAGAGGGAAAAATAGCAGGACATCTGGCCCGGCTGGCCGCACCTGCAATCATTGCACAATTAATCAATGCATTATACAACGTAATAGACAGGATTTTTATCGGGCATTTACCGGAGGTGGGAGCCCTGGCGATTACCGGAATCGGGATAACCTTTCCCATTACCATAACAATTTCGGCCTTTGGCTCCCTCCTTGGTAAAGGAGGGGCGCCTTTGGCAGCCATCAGTTTAGGAGCCGGCAATAAGGAACGGTCGGAAAAAATACTGGGGAACTGTACCAGTATGCTGGTGATTATTTCAGTTATATTAACCGGGTTTTTACTTATCACCAAAGAACCCATTCTGTATGCCTTTGGTGCAGGGAAAGAAACCTTTGCTTATGCCAACGATTTCTTATCCGTTTATATTCTGGGAACTGTTTTTGTGCAATTAGCCTTAGGCCTTAATTCCTTTATCAGCGCCCAAGGTTTTGCAAAGACAGCCATGATGTCCATCCTGATTGGAGCGGTTATCAATACGGCATTGGATCCGGTTTTTATCTTCGTATTCCATTGGGGAGTTAAAGGCGCGGCCCTGGCAACCGTTATTGCCCAGGGAATCAGTGCAGGCTGGATCCTTATATTCCTGTGCTCAAAGAAAAGTACGGTCCGTATCCGTGCCAGATATTTAAAACCGGATATTCCGATTGTCAAAGCTATTGTAAAGCTGGGAATTTCCCCGTTTATCATTGAAAGCTCAACCAGTTTGATCAATGTGGTTTTAAATACCCAGTTCCGCAAATACGGCGGGGATATGTACATTGGTGCGGTTACCGTCATGACCAGCATTATGGTGATACTCAATATCCCGATAATAGGTATCACCCAGGGTGCACAGCCTATTATCAGTTACAATTACGGTGCAGGCAATTACAAACGTGTTATGGATACTTATAAACTGGCTATAAAATGCACTTTTACCTTTGGTCTTCTGTCTTTTCTGTTCCTGCTTTATAAAGCCCAATTTATTACGGGCATATTCAGCAATAACCGGGAACTGGTAGAACTTACCGCCTTAAAAATGCCGATTTATTTTGGCGGTCTATGGGCCATAGCACTGCATATTACCTGCCAGACTACATTTTTAGCCATAGGACAGGCCGGGTTTTCAATTTTTCTGGTTCTATTCCGGAAATTAATTGTTATGATACCCTTAGCTTATATCCTTCCCTTATTCTGGGGCGTGGACGGCGTATTCTGGGCCACGGCGATTGCGGATATCTCTGCTTCCTGCATGACCTTTACGGTGTTTCAGATCAATATTAAAAAGATATTGAAAACAGGAAACGGGTCCCGGGTATACGGATAGTTTTCCATATAAGTCAGTTAAGAAGTAAATGGAAAAGAAAGACAAAATTTACCTGTCACCAGGAAAAAGTTTATATATTCACCCCGGCTGATTGACAGCTTTGCCGGGTACCAATTATAATCAACCTATAATTACTTATGCACAAGAAATAAAACAATTGATTATTGACCCGAAACTAACCGGATAACTGGAGGTTTTAGAAAGCAGGAATAATAAAACTGCATTCTGAAGCCTTTTTTCGTTACATAGCAAAAGCCTTGAGTTTCCTGTATAACAAAATGGAGGATTCGTTGCTCTCTTAATTTTGGATGTGTAGAATATTATTGGATAACGGCAGGCTGACCGGACAACGGAGGCTTAAAAATGGTAAAACATTTTTAAACCTCTTTTTAACCGAAAGGAGAATGAAATGTTAAAAAAACTGATTATGAATGAAGGTAAAAGGAGTTATCTGTGTTATTGAAAGCGGGTTATAACAGTTGCATTGCTTGTGCCAAAAGGCAGGAACGACACAGGAGGGATTAGGAAGAACCTGGAAATGAGCACAGAGGGTGCTTATTCCAAGCTTCTTCCACCATTATTTGTGATGCCGCAGAAGCGGCATCAGGTTGCGAAGGTTAAAAGAAAATATAATCAGAGAAAGGATGCCGCAAATAGCTTCTTTCAACCTATTTATTTGTGGCAGTATCGTGGGCCGGCCCACGATATGCAATGGGTGTAATTATGAGAAATAATAAATTAAAAATAACCGGGGTCATCCTGTTAATTATGAGTTTAACCGCAGGTGCGTTTACCGGATGTTCCGATAAGGCCGATACAAAGGCTACCAAGAGCCAGGCTGCGTCAGCCGACAGCGGGACAACGGCAGATACCGCAGCCAGCACCTGGGACAGTGAACCTTTTAAAATTAATATTGCCGTGGATTCCGGAACCTTTGCCTATCCCTTCTGGGTAGCAGAAAATAAAGGAATATTAAAGAAGTACAACATTGAAGCAAAATTCCAGACTTATGCTTACGGAATCGACACCATTAATGCCGTACAGCTTGACCAGGCAGACTTGGGGGAAGCTATGGATTTTGCGGCGGTAAGCCGTCTGGGAGGCGCCAGTGAACTGCAGTTTATTTCCTTTATTGCAGGCAATAAATTAAGCGGATCAAAGCTCTATGTACTGGATGACAGTGTACAGAAAGTAGTAGATCTGGCCGGAAAATCCGTAGTAGTCCAAAAAGGCACCGTCAACGAATATATCTGGGCCCAGACCTATGCCCAGTACGGAATTGACCCAGCCTCCGTAAATCCCCTGTATATCAGCAGTACGGCAGAAGGGCTGGCACTGGTAAAATCCGGTGAGGCAGATGCCATCTGGGCAGGCGGTGATACCAGTGCACAGATAGAAGAACTGGGAGGCAGAAGCCTGGGGGATTACAGTTTGATCGGATTTGCTCCCCAGGGATTCTTAATGCTGAAAAAAAGTTACCTGGAAAAGAATGAAGAGGGGATAGAACGGCTTTTGCAGGCCTTAAAGGAAGCAGCCGATGCTATTAATTCTGACCAGCATGAAGCGGCTGAAATTGTCAGGGATAACTTTAATATTCCCTTGGAAAACATAGAGAAAGTCTTAAAAGATACAGTATTTGACATCCGTTTTTCCCAGGAGGATTTTAACCAGTTAGACAGTGTTACGAAATGGTCCATAGAGAACGAATTAATTAAATATGACTTCAGTGTAAAAGACTATATCTATTTAAACCCTTTGCAGGCTGTATTTCCGGATACCATAACTTATAAAGACAAGTAAAATATTTTACGGATTTGACTAAATTCAGACCCGTTGTTTACACTGGAGTAATGCCGGTTAATTTAAATTTCCGAATGGAATAGCAGCCGGCACCGGGCAGATGCGGTATGTCATAATGAAATAAGGAGGTAATTATTTATGGATGAAACATGGATAAAAATTGATAATGTATCCAAAAAGTATATGGACAATGATTCCGGAAATAAAGACAGGCAGAACGTAATTGCCAATATCAGCCTGAAAATTAAGAAAGGGGAATTCCATATTCTTCTCGGACCCAGCGGGTGCGGGAAATCCACATTATTAAATATTATTGCGGGCTTTCTTGCGAAGTCGGAAGGAAGCATAACTATAGACGGAAAAGAAATAGCAAAGCCGGGAAGGGACAGGGGAGTCGTGTTTCAGAATGCGGATTCTGCCATTTTTCCCTGGCTGACCGTAAGGGAAAACGTGGAATACGGCTTAAGGATGAAAGGAATTAAATCGAAAGACCGCCGGGTTATTTCCAATAATTATATTAAATTGGTAGGGCTTGTTAATCATGAAGATAAGTATCCGAAGGAATTGTCGGGAGGCATGAAGCAGAGGGTTCAGATAGCCAGAAGCCTTGCAAATGATTCGGAAATTCTGATAATGGATGAACCCTTCGGGGCCCTGGACGCCCACACCAGAAGGGTCATGCAGATAGAGCTGGTTAGAATCTGGGAGCAAACCCGTAAAACCATTATCTTCGTAACCCATGACATTACGGAAGCAATCTTACTGGGGCAGAGAATCAGCATCATGTCCAAATCCCCGGAAGCCAATATTTATAAAATTTATGATGTGGAGCTGCCTTATCCCAGAAAAATAAACTCCCCTGAATTCAGTGAATTATTCGGCCAGGTGCAGGCCCATTTTGATTTTGGAGTTAATATATAGGCAGTTCAGAGGCCTGAAAGGAGGAATTTTACGTGGATAGAGTAATAGACGCGAAACGAAATAAAGTAACTACGAAGGAAGCAGTAAAAAAGGAAGCAAATCCGATGTCCCTTATCAGGGCCAGCCTTTACACAGCTGTCTGGTACCTGGCTGATAAAGGGATTTTAACCTGGGTATTCCTGTTTGGGATATGGGGGGTGGCATCTCTTTACTATACCGTGGATTTTCTGCCAAGTCCGTTTGAAACAATAACAGGCGCAAAGGAAATCATTCTGGACGGGACCCTTTTCCAATATATTCTTATCAGCTTGAAAAGGGTGTGTTTCGGGTGGGGGCTTGGAATGCTCCTTGCAATTCCCGGCGGTCTTATTATCGGGCGTATGGAGCTGCTGCGCCGCATATTTGAACCCTTTATTGATTTCCTGCGGTTCATTCCCGCAATTGGTTTTCTGACTTTGTTTCTCATGTGGTTCGGGGCAGGGGAAAAATCCAAAGTCATCCTCATTATGTATGCTACGGTATTTGTTATATTGATCAACACCATCAGCGGGGTACTCAGTATTGACAAAAACAGGATCCAGGCAGCCAGGTCCCTTGGGGCTTCGGAAGTGCAGATCATATATTCCGTCCTGATACCCTCGGCGATCCCCTATATTTTTACGGGTATCCGCTTGGGACTTGGCGGGGCATTCACCTCAATAGTGGCGGCAGAGATGCTGGCGGCCAAGGAAGGAATCGGATTCTTAATCTATACTTCCAGGTTATATTTCCGCACGGACTGGATATTTGTCGGCTTATTGACCCTTGGCCTTATGGGGTATTTATCCGACCGGCTTATCCGGCTGTTCGGAAAGGCAGTTCTAAGGAGGTATGGGATTTATGATAATAAGAAGTTTGAATAGTCAATTAAATATAATATGCGCAAAAATCATGTGCAGGAACGGAGGCAAATTTGAGTTTAAAAAGTGAATTATATGAAGAAGTACGCCTGAAAAATGAAGTTACCGTGGAAGGTATCCGGATTACAAAAGAAGTCAATGACCTGTTAAAATCTGCTGACCTTGGAGGTAAGTATCAGGAAGAGGTTCACGGTATGTTTGAATATGACAGGGAGCCCCATGCAGGGATTGCCCATCCGGTCGGCTTCCGTTCCCCAAACGGTTTTCTGTTTCCTTTTAATTCCTACCGGAAATCAAGGTTTTCCATCGGATATGATAAAGGTTCCTATATCCTTACGGAAAACGGCAATAAAGTATTTGAAATTAACTTTTTAAAAAGGCCGGAATACTACCGTCATAAAACAAGTGACGGGGTACAGATGAAGAATATCGCCGTATACAATCAGGAAGGGGTTGTATTTGTTACTTACAGCAATGAATGCCACTTAAAGGAAAAAGGGCTGGACTGCTTATATTGTAATATCAATGCCACTAAGGATACCTATGCCCAGGTGGAGGGCATTACCTGGAAGTACCCGAAACAGATTGCGGAAACCGTAAAGCTTGCTTACAGCGAACCGGGAAACCATCATGTTACTTTAACCGGAGGCTTTATACCGGAGCACCGGGAAATGGATTATTATTTTGATGTGGCGGAAGCCATCCGGAAGGAAACTGGCCTCCATGATTTTAATGGAACGGCGGTGATCGGGGCACCGGAGGACCATGCCATCATAGACCGGTATAAGGAAGCGGGTTACCGTACCCTGGCGATCAACATAGAATTCTGGGATAAGAATATATTTAAGAGCATCTGCCCCGGAAAGGAGCAGCTTAGCGGCGGCTGGGACAACTGGAGGGAATCCTTGGAACATGCGGCAAAGGTATTCGGCCACGGCAGGGTGCGTTCCAATATTGTTGCCGGTATTGAACCGAAACGTTCTACCCTGGAAGGTGTGGAATATCTGGCCTCCAGGGGAATTGTCTGCTTTGCCGGTGCCTGGTGCCCGAATCCCGGTTCGGAACTGGAGAACCACAGAAGTCCGGAGCCGGAATGGCATTGGGACCTGACCCTGAAAATAGCGGATATATTCCGCAAAAACGGTTTTACCTTTGACCAGCTCTACGATTGCAGTGCATCTGCCAATTCCTGCATTCATGATATATACCGGATTGAATACGGCCTGCTGCCGGTCCTTAAGGAAGAAGAATTAAAAGTTGTATAAGGATTATATCCAAAAGGTAACTATTTGTTATTACAAAAAGGTAACTGCGGTAATCTGACCCGAAACCTGGGAGATTACTGCAGTTACCGTATTTTTTCACTCAAATTAAGGGACAGCCTGCAAAGATTATCCATTGAATCTGCAATTCGGGTTATTAAAGGAAGTCTTAAAAGGAAGGAATCGGCAGTTGATTAAGATGCCCGGACAGGATATAAAAATCACTTGCAGCGGATTAGCTGACCATGATTACTTTCATCCTAGAAATTATAAAAATATAGATAAATAGTATTGGAACATAATAATTAACAGTTAAATTTAGAAAAAAACTGTAAGATATACATGGATTCTGTCAACTGCGATAGAATTATTGAATTGTTTGAAAATTTATGGTAGAGTTTGAATGGACAAGTCATTGTAGTTTTTACAAAGTAGGTGAAAATATTTGAGGACTGCAGTTATCCAGACTTATTTTCAATTTATGAAGGCGAAAAAGTAATTGAAACATCGTGGAGTTTTGATAAGTCAGTAGGTCTAGTTATCGGAAAGCCAAATAATGAGTATAAGCCTGAAAGAGACTAAGACTTGAAGACTCTAATTTTAGAAATTACTGCCAATAAGAAATTCCCTGTCATATCGAATGTGGATTTAGGTTATACGGATCCAATGATAACCGTTCCAATACTGCATTCTCGAATATAAAATCAAAATGATGATCTCTATAAAATTCCGCTCATTAAAATTTCTTTATTATAAATGTGCACTACAAAAACTGGATTAGCCGTTAATATTGTACAATTGCAGTAATATGAGGTGATTACGAGCTCTGTACAGTCCCTTCTGGCAAAGAACAGATCAATACCCTTAGAGCATTGGCCTAAGAAGAGCTTACATAAAGTACTCTTTGGCAGAAATTCATGGAAAAGCCAGCCCTTCAAAAAAGATTTCCAAAGTTTAGAAAGGTTGCAGCTCAATCATGTATGCAATAGGAGCTTGTATATTGGAAGTATGTGGGAGGTGATGATCAGAAGAATAGTAGATCTTGGAGACAGATTTATAAAACTCATTGACAGACATGGCGGTAAGGCACCTGAGTTTCCGGCAATTCAACGGTAATTCAACGGCAAATGGCGGGAATGACCAGCAATGGTCCTATGTGGGAGCTGCCGCCGGCACTGGAGAATTGAAGCACCCCAGTGGTAAGGCATGTTTCAAGAAAAGAAAGGGAGTGTGAGTATGAATAAGAAAAGTTTAAGTTTACTGTTGATTGTACTGTTAATTTCTTTACTGGTGCCGGGGTATTCGTATGCGGAGGTTACATCAAATTATCTGAATCCCGTTATGCCCGGAGCGGATCCTACAATTGTAAGAGATGCGGATGGGTATTATTATTCCTGCTTTTCAGCCGGAGATGGTATCTATCTTAAGAAGCATGAAATAATTCTTGGCGTAGTAACTGCAAAAAACAAACGGATTTGGGTCAGGCCTGCCGGGTCAGGCAACATATATGGCTATGTATGGGGGCCTTATATTTACAGGCTTGACGGCAAGTGGTATATTTATTTTTCGGCAGGAGCTCCGAACGATTTTGGGCATCCTTACTCCTACTGTCTGGAAAACTCATCACCGGACCCTTTTGAGGGAACATGGACTGAAAAGGGCAAGATCAATACCCAGAGCAATGGACTGGCATGCGGTGTAGTCAATCTTGATGGAAAGAGGTATTTCACCTATACAAAATATTACTGGAATGCTGCCGGAGATAAATTTGACGAATCTCCCACCCTTGTAGAGATGAGTAATCCTTGGACACTTAAGGGTACTGAGGGCAAGGTGGCCTATCCCATATATCCGTGGGAAAAGCATGGAGACAGCATTGACGAGGGCTGTGCCGTAGTAGAAAGAGACGGAAAGATATATTTTGCATATTCTGCAAGCAGCTATACGAATGACAACTACTGTGTAGGTGTCTCAACGGCTTTGTCAGGCAGCGATTTGCTGAATCCTGCTTCATGGATCAAGCATCCGGAGCCTGTAATGTCGAAATCCCCGGAAAACAGCGTTTTCGGACCTGGGTCTCCCTTGTTTGTAAAATCAGAGGACGGAACGGAGGACTGGCTTATTTACCATGGCGGTCCGGTATCAGGAAGAACAGGCACTCAAAGGTGGGTAAGGGCTCAGCGTATTAACTGGAATGACGACGGATTTATAAACCTTGGTATTCCTTCAAATGCAAATACCGTCCTTACCAGACCCTCCGGTGAAGAAAAAAGCGAAATGTATGAGGCTGAAAATGCATTGTCCTCAGGTGCAGGAAAAATAATAGTAAATGCAAGTTCAAACTGCTCCGGCAGCGGATATATGAAATACAACAACGCCGCCGGTGACTATGTGGAATTCACTGTCAACACAAAAACTGCCGGAAACTACTCCCTGAATTTCAGATACAATAATAGTACATCATCAGCTATTCCAATGATTTTAAAAGTCAATCAGGGAAGCAACAGTACAATTTCATTTCCGTCAAATGCAGGCAGCAGCTCCAATTACGACTATGTCAGGGTAAATAATATTAAACTTAATGCAGGGAGCAATAAGGTGCGCCTGACTGTGAACGGCATAAGCGGACTAAGCCTAGATGTTCTGGTTGCAAAGAGAAGCACTTTGTATGAAGCCGAAGACTCCGATCTTTTTGGAGGAGCGTCGGCAGCAACAGACCACGAGGGCTACAGCGGAACAGGCTTTGTAGCGGGCTTGTGGAATAAGGGAGCAGCGGCCCAGTTTACTGTAAACGCACCTTATGCCGGAAACTATTCGGTAAATCTGCGTTACGGCAACGGATCTTCTGCCGATCAGACTATGAGCCTATATGTGAATGGCGTGAAAGTAAAGCAGATACAATTGTTCAAGCAAAATAGCTGGAATAAATGGGCCGACAGGATTGACAATATTACACTGAATGCAGGGAACAACACAATAACTTATCAATATGACAGCAGTGACAGCGGGAATGTAAATCTTGATCATATTACGGTTACCGATACCATTACATGGCATTATGAAGCTGAAAATGCAGCTCTTTCGGGAAGTGCGGCAAAAGACGCAGAGCATCCAAATTATACGGGAACCGGCTTTGTAAAGGGTTTTACCTCTATCGGTGCGGCGGCCGGTTTTTCCGTAAATGTTGAGGATGCAGCTTCCTATGATGTAAAACTGAGATATTCTAACGGTAATACTGACTCCAAAACCTTGAGCCTTTATTTGAACGGTTCCAAGGTAAAACAGATTTCCCTGAGCAAAACAGGCAGTTGGAGTGCCTGGAGTGAAGAGCTGGAAACTCTGAGCCTCAATGCAGGAAATAATGTGATTGAATATAAATATGATTCGGGGGATTCCGGCAAGGTGAATATTGACAGTATCCATTTAAATAAACGGATTCCATGGAAGTATCAGGCAGAGGACGCAGCCTTGTCAGGAGGTGCTGCCGTGGACACAGAGCATTTATGGTATGATGGTACCGGCTTTGTGGATGGATTTTGGAATCAAGGTGCGTCTGCCCAGTTTAATGTAAACGTACCGAATACGGCCTCATATACTGCGACCTTGAGATATTCGGGGAAATCAAGCGGTAAATTGAGCCTATATGTTAACGGAAGCAAAATAAAACAGATTTCACTGCCGGCAACAGCAAGCTGGGATGCCTGGGCTGAGTCCACGGAGACAGTAAGTCTGAAAGCCGGGAATAATGTAATTGCATACAAGTATGATACTGGTGACACTGGGAATGTGAATCTTGACTGTATCACAATCGATAAAAACAGCGGCGGGAATCCGGGTTTAAATAATAGTGGAATAGTATCAGGAAGAACATACAAGATTACGGCAAAACACAGCGGAAAGTCATTGGATGTTTCAAATTATTCATCTGATGAGGGAGCAATCGTTCATCAATGGTCTTATAAAGGCGGAAATAATCAGAAATGGCGAATTGAAGATTTAGGTACAGGGTATTATAAAATAATCTCGGTTCACAGCGGACTTGTCCTTGATGTCCTTGAGTGTTCGACTGCAGATGGTGCTCAGGTGCATCAATGGTCTTATGTAGGCGGAGAAAGCCAGCAGTGGAAAATAGAAAATGCAGGGGGATACTATAAAATTACCAATAGAAACAGTGGAAAGGTGCTCGATGTCAGTGAGATTTCATCCAAGGACGGTGCAGAGGTGCATCAATGGTCTTATGAAGGCTTAAATAACCAGCTGTGGAAAATAGAAATTCCGTAAAATTTTCTCTAATATTTTGAGTCAGGCAAATAATGGGCTGTGGCATTAGCGGTGAATAACCGTGTACACAGCCCGTTTTGATTCACAGGCGGCTTAAAAGTTGTTTTTATTTGATAAAGGTAAAAATGGATGATAGACATTATATTCAAAATTCATTGAATAGTGTAGGAGAAATTAGAAAGACGATAAAAGGTTAAGTTATGGTTTTTGCAAAAAGTGTACAAGAGTGCACTCTACTGTAGATCACTTACAGTTTTGCATGGAGAAAATCATATTGTGTAACACTTAAATTTTATATTGCTATATAGATTATACCTATAACCTATTGCTGCAATTTAAGGCATCCCATTTTACTCATAATTTATATTGCATAAAATTTCCATTGTATTCAAATCCATAATTCTTATATAAAAAAACTCCCATATCTGATGCGGTAATATGTACTGCACTGCAACCATATATTTTTGCTTCATTAATTACTTTATCAAGGAGTTGTTTAGCAATTCCTTTTCTTCTATACGGCTCTAAAGTGTACATACTTGATAATAAGCCGATTTTGCCCGAAGGGTTACTGTAATAAGGTGGTTTTTCCACAAAAGACATGCCACTTGTGGAAATAATTTCATCACCGTTTACAGCAATCCATGATACAAAAGTGCCATCGGCAATATGCCTATCGTAGTAAGCATATAACGAAGGCGTTAAATCGAATATTGGCTCAGTTCCTTCCTCCTGTAATTGACACATTCTTAATCCTATGAACTTTGAAATATCTTGCCATTCTAATTTTCTATAACTAATTGTATTCATTTCATCATAACCTTTCATTATATATCTAATTGGAATATGGCTACATGAAACCTCCATATAGTTCATTATTAATATATTTATTATAGCATGTAGATTTATAAAAGAGAACAGAAAAACAAGAATTCGTTACTGACGCAAAAAGATGTCCACATTCAAGAACCTGTCGATATAATGTAAGTGCTTTATAGGTTCTTTTCAGAGTAAGCTGATTTGACAATAATATTCAATGAGAAGCAGCTTAGCTTTTAACAACATAAAGCTGTTTTCCCCATACATAATGCGTTTGTTTACTTAATTTTATTGACGCTTCCCTCTGCTAAATCATTATTATATTTGAATCTATTCCACTCTTGACTGCTGTAATATCATTTTTAAGTCCGTTAATCTAGGTATTCAATTCATCAATGTGTAATTGTTTAGCTTCTATAATCCATGTGTCCAATTCAGCGCTTTTCTGCGAAAACATAATATGGTGAAATTCTCTAAGCTTTTAATAGATTTTACCCTGGATTGGATATTTTTTTATTGTTGCTACATACTATTCTTTCGTTTATCCGTTTACAATTTCTAACTCTAATAGGTTATGAGTCAATCAGGGTTATCGGCAGCTGTTAAATTATGTACTCATAATAATTCATTACCGACATTTCTTCAAATCCGAAGGATTTATATAAATTCAGGGCGTTCCTGTTTTTCGTTTCCACATCCAGCTGGATGTCGTCTATGTTTTTCTCTTTAATAATCTTAAGTACCGCCTGGAAGGCGGCTTTTCCGCAGCCCTTTCCCCTGAATTCGGGCAGGATGCCAAAGCCAAATATAAATGCGGAATTACCGTCATATTCCACATTGATTTTGCCGATGGTTTCCCCCTTTAATTTTATCATATACATACCGTCTTTTAACACAGCCTCGTCAATTAAGGAGGTTTCGCTTTCTTCCGTCGTATTAAAATATATCGCATTCTGTCTGGCTATATCTTTAAGATCTGTTTTATCTGCTGCCTTTAAGCCAATGCCGGTGTCATTATAAGCCGTGGCATTACCTGTTTCCCTGTTTTCAAACAGTTTCATGCGGTATTCGGATTTCGTATATTTACCTTCAGCCTGTTCAATAAACTGCACACCGGAGCCGGAATTTTCATCGGATAATAACAGGAGGCTTTCATGGCCCTTATTTTTGGCTTCCTGTACGGCAAGAGCCAGGAGTTTCCTAAAGTAACCTCTCCTTCTGTAATCCGGATGCGTCATCCCGTTTAACTCCAATACATTGCCGCCGAAGTCACAGATGCCAAGATAGGAAACCAGTCTTCCGTCCAGATAATATAAAAATTCATTGATATCTTTCATACGGGTTTCGGAATGCCTGGTTACCGTAAGCTTATAATCCAGTTCCAGCTTCAGGTTAATATGGTCATGGTCTAAACATAGTTCCATGAGTTCTTTTATTTCTTCATAATCCTTACCGGTCAGGTATTCCTTCAGAATTATGGATTGATTGTTACAGGTATCGGACATAGAATTCTCTCCTTGAGGGGGTTGCTTTACTGTTATATTTACCTTTTTCATTATAAAGGAAGGGTAAATTGATGTCAATTCATTATAATATTCAACCATGGCGAACGCATGAAGAAAGATATTTCCGGAATCTAAGGCCGTCACCGGAGGTGGGTGTAGTCATATTTCCCGATAAGAAGATTACATCCACCTCCGGTGATGGCCGAAGTATTAAAAATTCTTCTTTTATGGGTTCACCATGTCAGTAAAAACCAGTAATACTTGATTTTACTTAATTTGGATGATATGATGTTAAAGATGGTTTAAAAGATAAGAAAAGGAAAGTAACCAAAGGAGTACAAAATGGATATTATTAAACAATTAAGGGATGAACTTGGAATTAAAGCAGAGCAGGTGGAAGCGGCTGTAAAACTAATCGATGAGGGTAACACCATACCCTTTATAGCCAGATACCGTAAAGAAGTTACCGGCTCTTTAAATGACGAGGTTTTAAGAAATCTGCATGAAAGACTTCTATACCTTCGCAATCTGGAAGATAAAAAGACGAGTGTTTTATCAAGCATAGAGGAACAGGGTAAATTAACCGAAGAGTTAAAACAACAGATCTTAGCGGCAACTACCCTGGTTGTGGTGGAAGATCTGTACCGCCCGTACCGGCCGAAGAGAAGGACCAGGGCAACCATAGCCAAGGAAAAAGGACTGGAGCCTTTAGCCAATATTATCCTTTTACAGATGACAAACCAGCCTGTCACGAAAGAGGCTGAAAGTTTTCTGGACCCCGAAAAGGAAGTAAATACCGTGGAAGACGCTATTGCAGGAGCCATGGATATCATTGCGGAGAACATATCCGATGAAGCGGATTACCGCATCCACATCCGTAAAGTGACTTTTGAGGAAGGATCCGTTGTAAGCTCCGCAAAGGACGAGAAGCTGGAGAGTGTTTATGAGATGTATTATAACTTTGAAGAAAAGCTTACCCGGCTGGCAGGACACCGGGTCCTGGCCCTCAACCGGGGGGAAAATGAAAAGGTCCTTACCGTTAAGGTTACGGCTCCGGAAGAGAAAATCCTGCTGTACCTGGATACAAAGATTATAATCCGTGACAATCCACATACAACTGGCATTCTGCAAAATGTAATAGAAGACAGCTACAAACGCCTGATTGCCCCTGCCATTGAACGTGAGATAAGAAGTGATCTTACGGAGAAGGCGGAGGACGGTGCCATTAAGGTATTCGGCAAGAACTTAGAGCAGCTTCTTATGCAGCCTCCCATTGTGGGACAGGTAGTCCTGGGGTGGGATCCGGCCTTTCGTACCGGCTGTAAACTGGCGGTGGTGGACGGAACCGGCAAGGTATTGGATACGGTGGTGATTTACCCTACCGCACCGCAGAACAAAGTGGAAGAATCCAAAAAAATTGTCGCAGGATTCATTAAAAAGTATGGAATTACTTTAATCTCCGTCGGTAACGGTACGGCTTCCAGGGAATCGGAAATGATTATCGTGGATATGCTAAAGGAAATTAAGGGTAATGCCCAATATATTATCGTAAATGAAGCCGGAGCTTCCGTATATTCCGCAAGCAAGCTGGCGACGGAGGAATTCCCGAACTTTGACGTAGGGCAGAGAAGTGCCGTATCCATAGCCAGAAGACTCCAGGATCCTTTGGCAGAGCTGGTAAAGATTGATCCGAAATCCATAGGGGTAGGGCAGTATCAGCATGACATGAACCAAAAGAAACTCTCCGAAGCTTTGACCGGCGTTGTAGAGGACTGTGTTAATAAAGTAGGCGTAGATTTAAATACGGCTTCCGCCTCTCTCTTTGAGTATATTTCCGGTATTACAAAAGTCATTGCCAAAAATATCGTGACCTACCGGGAAGAAAACGGAAGGTTTACGGACCGCAGCCAGCTTCTTAAGGTAGCCAAACTTGGGCCGAAAGCCTTTGAGCAATGTGCAGGGTTTATGAGGATCCAGGAGGGTAAGAATCCTCTGGATGCAACCAGCGTTCATCCCGAATCTTATGATGCTGCGAAAAATCTCCTGAAAAAGCTCTCCTTTGGCATGGCGGATATTAAGGCAGGAAAGCTTGCAGGTCTTGGAAAACAGATTAAGGACAGGCAGGCTGTGGCAAAAGAATTAGGGATCGGTGAAATTACCTTAACGGATATTATCAAGGAATTGGAAAAACCCGGAAGGGATCCCCGCGATGAAATGCCGAAGCCCATCCTGCGTACCGACGTGTTGGAAATGAAAGACCTGACGGAAGGCATGATATTAAAAGGAACCGTCCGGAATGTTATCGACTTTGGTGCTTTTGTGGATATCGGGGTTCATCAGGACGGCCTGGTACACATATCCCAGCTGACCAATAAGAAATTCGTAAAGCATCCCCTGGAAGTAGTCAGTGTCGGAGATATTGTGGAAGTGAAAGTTATGAGTGTGGATGTGGCAAAGAAACGGATACAGCTGACTATGATAATCTAAGCAATTAATCCAATTAAGAAATATTCCGATTAAGAAACGGTATAAGAACGGTCTTATAAAGCTTATCGCCTTATTTGAGATACCTCTCCGGGTATTCTGTCTATAAGAGCGAAAAAGGACATTATTACTAAAATAACTAATAAAATGTTAAAAAACCCTACGGATCCGAATTGGTCCGTGGGGTTTTTTGTCTTCTGTAAACGAAACGGATAAAATAAAACAGGAGAAACCGGTTTGCTGTAAAATCTTATATTCTTCTATATCAATATGTATTTTTATGCGATGAAAAGCTGGAAAATTTACAAATTTTAGCTTGTTAATTATTATTAGGTGCTTTATAATCTTAGATACTTGGTAAATATTTACTGTAAAATAATTACTAACACTGTATAAAAATTAAGAACCATGTAGGACGGAAGAGATAGAGGAGGGAATTGAATAAAGCTTCCCCTTGCCTTAAAACCTTGATTGCAAAAGGCAGTCATTGAAATTCAGGTATTCGGGGAACCATACTCATGACAGGAAGAGAACAAGTCACCGCTGATAATGGTTAATGGGCATGATAAAGTACATACCGGACGGCACTTAAATTTTGTTATTCACTAATGTCATTCATTAAAATTATAATTATACAGCTTTAAGAACAAAACCATGTTCCTATATATTTGTTCCGTCTTTCTTTTCATGTCTGGGTATTTCATAACTTAATAACCCCGTTCTTTATTCAATGGAGAATAATTTATAAATGCCTTTTGCATTTATGATAACAGGTACCTGTAGATTCCTGGACAGTTATCATTAATTATTCTTATTTCCTTAAAAAATCAAATATAAAACTAGTTCAAACACTTTATCATAAGGGGGAAAAAATGATGAGTAAACGTATTATGCTTCCGTTTATAACCATGTGTGCGATTATTGCCGTAATGTGCATAGAAACCTTGGCCGGAGGCTTAAGTACGAAGGATGAAATAAGTATTCCGGCCTTGTCAGGCAGCACAGGGTCAATTTACACAGAGTTGATTGAAGATAAGGAATTAAATGAACCGGAGAAAGTAATCCTGAATCTGCTTACCAGTGAAAGCGATTCGCAGGAAAGTGAGGAATTAACGGATTCGATCGGATATGGAGCCTATGTGAAATATCTCCATAATTATTTGAGCAGTTCAGGAGTGACATTATCTTCTTCCAAAGCCTATGAGGCTTTAAATAAGATAATTGAATTGAAAGCTGTTATAAACATAGAACAGGAAAGCAGCTTTAATAAAATGTCCGTGGACGGCAGGGAGCTGGCCATCAACCTGTCACAGGAAATATATGATGCCTGCGGGCTTAAATTATCCTGTGATATACAGGGGAATATTACCTGTATTTCGGATAAAGCAGGAAACTTAATCTACTTAAACCCTAAAACGATTCAAAATGCAGGCATCCGGCTGGATGCCCTGATGATAACACTGGCGGTAATAATGGTCTTGCTTGGCATATGTATTATAATAGCCAGGAAAAATCAGTTATTTAAAAAGGAAGAGGCATACGATGGATTTCAAGAAGAAGGATTTGTTCAATAAATATGTATTATTAGTAGACCTTTGCTGTATCATACTGTCCTTTCTGTTAGCAGCCTGGATCCGTTACGGGAAAATAACAAAAGACTGGTTTGAAAATCTGTATACCTGGTCTTCCATCTTCGTACTCCTGCTGTATATAACCATATTTAACTTTTATGATACTTACAGCAAATTGTTTAAAAGAGGCTTTTTAGAAGAGTTAACCGCAGTAATTAAAATAAACTGTATTCTGGCAGCCGCTTCGACGGCGGTCATGTTCCTGTTCCAGGAAGGAGCATCTTTTTCAAGGCTGTTTTTCTTATGCTTCTTTTTGTTAAATATACTTATTACATATGTTTGCAGGCAGTATTATAAAATTTTATTATTAGCTGTTTATAAAAAGAGTAAATCCAGCAATAAAATTATGATAATTACCACATCGGACCAGGTAAAAGAAGTATTGCGCCGGTTTAGGAGTGAAAATGAATGGGAATACCAGGTTACCTGTCTTACCATACTTGACAGGTATATGGTAGGGCAGAAGCTGGAAGGGATTGAGGTAAAAGCCGATTTTCTGGATATGTTTGAAGTTGCCAGGCACCAGGTGCTGGATGGGGTATTCATCCATATACCCAGTGATTATACACCGCAGCTGGACCTGGAGGAAATCATACTGGAATTTGAGAATATGGGAATTACGGTGAATTTAAGTATCAATACCTTCGGTTTAAAGCTCCATGAGAAAATTGTGCAGGAAATGAGCGGCTATCATGTGTTGACTTTTAGTTCCAGGCTATTTAATGCTTCCCAGCTGCATTTAAAACGGCTGGTAGACATTGCGGGAGGACTGGTGGGATGTACCCTGACCGTGATTATGAGTCTGATTATAGCCCCGGCTATTCTGATCGAATCACCCGGACCCATCTTTTTTTCACAGATCCGGGTGGGTAAAAACGGAAGGCGTTTTCGCATCTATAAATTCCGTTCCATGTATACCGATGCGGAGGAAAGAAAACTGGAATTAATGGCGCAAAATGAAATGGACGGATTTATGTTCAAAATAAAAGACGATCCCAGAATAACCAGGGTGGGCAGATTCATCCGGAAAACAAGCCTGGATGAATTCCCCCAGTTTTTTAATATCTTAAAGGGCGATATGAGCCTGGTCGGCACCAGGCCCCCTACCGAAGATGAATTTTTAAATTATGAAAGCAGGCATAAGAGAAGGCTGGCGTTAAAATCCGGATTAACCGGGCTTTGGCAGGTCAGCGGGAGGAGTGATATAAACAACTTTGAGGAAGTAGTGAAAATGGACCTGGATTACATAGACAACTGGTCCCTAATGATGGATATAAAAATCCTGCTGAAGACAATATGGGTAGTATTGGTCAACAGGGGCTCAAGGTAGAAGCGGGGGGGAGAGGATAATTGAATCAGTGGATCGATATTCATAGTCATATATTACCTGCCGTAGATAATGGCTCTGTCAGTATGAAACAAACCAGAAACATGTTAAAGATTGCACATGAGGAAGGTATTAATTATATCATAGCGACTCCCCATTACGGAGCAGGGTGCAGAAATCCGGACATAGCCGAACTGCAGGATAAACTGGAACTGGTAAGGCAGGAAGCAAAACAGATTGACGAGGCTTTCCGGATCGACCTGGGAAATGAATTATATTACAGTGAAGAAATCATTGAACACCTGCGGAAGAAAAAAGCGCTGACGTTAGCCGGTACCCGGTATATACTGGTAGAATTTGCGTCGGACGAGGACTATGGGACCATGAAAACAGGAATACACCGGCTGTTGATATACGGGTATCTGCCGGTTCTGGCCCATGTGGAAAAATATGAATGCCTCTATCAGAACTATGAAGGCATTTACAACATAATCCGGCTGGGTGCCTATATGCAGATGAACATTTCCAGTCTCACGGACGGGTTTGCCAGCCGCAGGCCGGGCCATTGCAGAAAGCTGCTGGATTACGGGCTGGTCCATATCCTTGGCACCGACGCCCATTCCGATTACGGCAGGACACCCAGACTGATGGAAGGGCTGGCACTTATAAGGAAAAGATATGGTGATGGGGTAATAAATAAGTTATTCACGGAGAATACTTTGAAACTGTTAAATAACCAGTATATATAGAATTTATACGAATCGGGCCGATTCAAAGGAGAACCGGACTTAATAACAGAAAGGCATGCTTAAATGGAGATGAATAGAGAAGACATCGAAATTGATGTTAAAGATTTGTTTTATGCAATAACAGATAAATTGTGGATAGTTATTTCAGCCGGAATTGTATGCGCGGTAATTGCCGGAATATTTACCAGGGTAATGATAACACCAATGTATGAATCAACTACGAAGATCTATGTTGTGAACAGGCAGGATTCAGAAAAGGCAGCGACTTATTCGGATCTCCAGACCGGGACACAGCTGACCAAGGACTATCAGATATTAGTACAGAGCAGGGTGGTCACAGAGCAGGTGATCAAAGAATTGAATTTAAACATAACCCATGAGGATTTAGTCTCCTGTATAACAGTCAACAATCCCATGGACACCAGGATCATTGAAATAACCGTAAAATACCATGACCCGGAACTAGCCAAAAAAATAGCGGATGCCATAGGGAAAGTATCGGCGGACAGCATGGTATCCGTTATGGAGATGGAGAAGGTCAATATCGTGGAACCGGGTAATTTTCCTGGCAGCCCGTCTTCGCCGGATTTCGTTAAGAATATTTTATTCGGCGGAATCATCGGGATATTCGTATCGGCATTTATCATACTTCTGATTTATATGCTGGATGATTCCATTAAAAAGAATGAGGATATTGAGAAGTATTTGGGACTTACCACACTGGGCACCATTCCTTTGGATGTGAGCATCATGGAATCAAGAAAGGTAAAAGCAGCCAAAAAGAAGGCATTAAAAGTTTCAAAAGGAGGAGTAAGCAATGCAATCTATTAATCTTTCAAGGGTGGATAATTATAGTTTCAGAAGCAATGAAGCATATAACACCTTAAGGACCAATATACAGTTTTGCGGCAAAGATATCAAAGCGATCTGCATAACCAGCTGTACTCCCAATGAAGGCAAAACCGTAGTGTCTTTCAGCCTGGCGGCGTCCATGGCGGAAGGCGGTAAGAAAGTGCTTTTTATAGATGCCGATCTGAGAAAATCAATTCTGATTGGCAGGCTAAAAGTGGACAAAGCGGTTTCCGGCCTGACCCATTACCTTTCGGGTATTAATGAACTGGAGGAAATCATCTACCAGACCAATGTGGAAAACCTGGATATTATATTTACAGGGCCGGTTCCCCCAAATCCTTCCGACCTGCTTGGCAGTGAAGAATTCAGGAAATTAATAGCCTCCGGGAGGGAGGTGTATGATTATATTATTATTGATACGCCGCCTTTAGGAGCAGTAATTGACAGTGCCAATGTGGCAAAATTCTGTGATGGGGTCATCCTGGTAATCCAGACCAATACCATCAGCTATAAGTTTGCGCAAAGGGTTATCAAACAGTTGGAAAAGGGAAACTGCAGGATACTGGGAGCCATTTTGAATAAAGTTGAATTTAAACATAAAGGATATTACGGAAAATACCATGGTAATTATTATGGGAATTATTATAATTCCTTCGGTGTAAATCCGGATGCGGATACCGGCAATGTAAAAAATCCGGTCTGAGGATATTCTTATGCAGAAGAACAAGAAACCCAAATCCAAAATTGTCAGGATAATCCTGGTATCCGGTATTGCTGCCCTGTCTATCCTTTGTCTGACTCTGTATTTATTTCTGCATAATTATATCAGTAAATTGAATCTGGTTACCAAAGCAGAACCGGATGTATCCATAACAGGGCAAATGGATGAACCCATAGCGGAGACTGTGAATCAAGTGACGGAAGAAGAGCCTTTCGGTGAAGATGCCCCGGAAGAAGAAGTCAAAACCCTGGAGGATAAAATCCGCCGGAACATGGAAGAGAACAGCACCGCTTTCATGGAGGATAAGGAGGTTTTCAATATATTACTGATTGGAAGCGATAACCGGAGCCTTACGGATACCGGGCGTTCCGATGCCATGATCCTGGTATCTTTAAATAAAAAAACAAAAGCCATAATTTCCACTTCCATTTTAAGGGATATTTACCTGGCAATTCCGGGACGGGGAAATAACCGGATTAATGCGGCATATGCTTATGGGGGAGCAGACCTGTTAATGGATACCATAGAACAGAATTTTAAAATAAGGATAGACCGTTATGCCTCCATTGACTTTTATTCCTTTATGGATGTGATTGATGCCCTTGGCGGTATAGCCCTGGATGTGACAAAGGAAGAGATCCCCATTATCAACGGCTATATTGAAGGAATGAATAAGCTTATGGGCCAGGAAGCCGGTACGGACCTTTTAACCAGGGCAGGTACTCTTAAGTTAAATGGGAAACAGGCTTTAGGTTATGCCCGTAACCGTTATATCGGTACGGATTTTGAAAGGACTGCCAGACAGAGAAGAGTATTGGAAAAGGTATTTGACAAGGTTAAGAAGTCCAATTTAATCGAGATAAGCCGGCTGCTGAATAAGATACTGCCGGATGTAACTACCAACCTTACGGAAGGAGAGATATTTTCACTCATATTAAATCTGGCGGATTACAGAAACTATAAAATTGAACAGTGGAGTATTCCAAAAGAAGGCAGTTATTCTTTCTTAAGAATCCGTGGAATGGATGTTATCGGAATGGATTTTAATGAGAATATTGAAGAAATGAATCAAAGGATATACGGAGATAAATAGAAGTTGGAATCCGGTAAAGGAAATATATTTCAGGAGATTGAAATGGATGGGTTTATTGATATACATAGTCATATATTGCCTGAATTAGACGATGGTTCCGAAAGTATGGAACAAACCATCCGCATGGTGAAACTTGCCTTTGAGGAAGGGACCCGGACCATTGTGGCGACACCCCATTATTGTTGCGGGAGATATGAACCTTCGCCTGAGATATTACAGGACAGCCTGCAAAAGGTACAGGAAGCCATCAAGGATAAGGTGCCTGACATGAATCTGATGCTCGGAAGTGAGATTTACTATAGCCAGGAAAGTATCCGGCTGTTACGAAACAACAGGATTTTGACTCTGGCAGGAACCGGATATGTATTACTGGAATTTTCACCTCTGGCAGAATTCAGATACATCAAAAACGGTTTGCAGGAATTTATTATGGAGGGTTACAACCCCATCCTGGCCCATGTGGAACGGTATTGGAATGTAATAAAAGACCTGGAGCAGGTACAGGATTTTATTGAGATGGGAGTTGGTATTCAGGTAAATGCCATGAGTGTAACCGGGGAAATGGGAAAAGGCTGTCAGGCGGCAGTCAAAAAATTATTAAAGAATCAGTCCGTTCATTTGATCGCAACCGATGCCCACAATCTGGCTATAAGAGCTCCAAGACTGAGAAAATGCTATGGCTGCATCGTAAAAAAATATGGGAATTCCTATGGGGAAGAACTATTTTATGGGAATCAGAAGAAGATTTTAGCGAATCAGTCCCTAAGCTAAAGAATCTTAGGGGTAAACGGGAATTCTATTGAAACTTAAGGCTAACTGCAATTTCGATTCATTAGAGAAGGAGAAACCATATATGGCTGATACCAATATTTCAGAAAAGGATAAGTATAGTATACTGATGCCCGTATATAAAAAGGATAATCCGGAATGGCTTAAAATCAGTATAGACAGCATGCTGGTCCAGACCGTGAGGGCAGCGGAATTCGTAATAGTGAAAGACGGGCCGTTGACCCTGGAACTGGAAACCATATTATCGGATTATACCAATCAATATCCCGGGTTATTTAAGACCGTAGGCTTCGAAAAAAATGTAGGGCTCGGAAAGGCTTTGGCTTACGGTGTGGAGCAATGCAGCAACGAATTCATTGCCAGAATGGACGCCGATGATTACGCCGTTCCTGAGAGGTGTGAAAAGCAGCTGGTAAAATTTATGGAAGAGGATTTCCTGGACATTATCGGAAGCAACGTGGAAGAGTTTACCGGAGACATCTCAAATACGGTTTCCTGTGTTGTTCTGCCTGAGACAAACGAGGAAGCGGTTAAGTTTGCCAAAAAGAGATGTCCCGTCCGGCATCCGGCACTTATGTATAAAAGAAGCAGGGTTTTGAAAGCCGGCAACTATCGGGATTACCGCCATGCCCAGGATTATAACCTTATGGTCCATATGATCCTGAATGGCTGCAGGATATACAACATACAGGAAGTTCTTACCCGAATGCGGGTCAATGCGGACTTTTACAAACGCCGGGGCGGTTTGGAACAGCTGAAACTGGTTCTCAGGCTGAAAAAAGAATTTTTGGACTATGGTTTTTATTCTCCCGGGGATTTTGTAGTCAGTGCTTTTGGCAATGCCCTTGTCTGCCTGATGCCCAATTATTTAAGAGGGATGTTCTATAAAAAGTTATTGCGCAGAAAGTGAAGTGCATTGCAGTTCAGCACGGATACCGTGAGTTTTTTTGAGGGTGGAGCTGAGCGAACTAACAGAAAATAAAGGCGCATAACGGAATATATTATGCTCTGCCGGGATGAAGGACAGGAGAGGAAAATTCATGGATACAGTAAGGATATTACAGATCGTCCCCAATATGCATTCTGCCGGAATCGAAAATTTATTAATGAACCTTTACCGGAACCTTGACCGTGATAAAATGCAGTTTGATTTTCTGGTCCATTATAAACAGAGATTTGATTTTGATGATGAAATCGAATCCCTGGGCGGCAGAATCTACAGGCTGTCTTTCAGGGAAGATAAAAACCTGATCAGATATATAAAAGAGCTGAAAAAGTTTTTTAAAGAACATGGGGAGTATAAGGTAATTCATGGGCATATGCCAAGCCTGGCCATAATCTATTTGGGGATTGCCAGGTCACAGAAGGTTCCGGTAAGGATCATCCACAGCCACAATGCTTTCAGGACCTCCAACCTAAAAGGGTTTGTGAAACATTTTCTTATAAAATTGAGTAAATATAATGCCACCCATTTGTATGCCTGTTCCATGAAAGCCGGGGAATACCAGTACGGAAAAAGTTCCTTTCAGGTTATGCATAATGCCATTGATGCCAAAAAATTTGAATTCAGTCCTGAAAAAAGAGCCAGGGCAAGGCAGATGTTAGAGGTACAGGATAAGCTTGTAATCGGGCATATCGGGAGATTTACGAAACAGAAAAACCACGATTTCCTGCTGGAAATTTTCAAGGCTGTAAGGGAAAAAAACAATAATGCGGTTTTGGTGCTGGCAGGTACCGGTGAGCTGGAGAAACAGGTTAAAGAAAAAGTAAACGAATCAGGTATGGAGAACGAAGTCCTGATGTTAGGCGTCAGAAATGATACGGAACTTTTGTACCAGGGATTTGATGTATTCTGCCTGCCCTCCTACCATGAAGGATTGCCGGTTGTAGGAATTGAAGCACAGGCAGCAGGCTTATTTTTTTTAGCATCAGATCAGATTACCAAAGAAATGAAAATCACTAAAAATGTCAAGTTTCTTCCAATCAACGATCCCAAGCTGTGGGCAAATGAAATTGTAAAGAGAGGCAGTTCCTATATACGGAAATCTACCTACCGGGAAATTAAAAAATACGGTTATGATATCAAAGAACAGGCAAGGCTGGTACTGAAGGATTATATGCAGTTGTATGAAATCCAATAAGGGAATAAGCCGGTCTGCACCTGGTTATCAAAGCAGATATGGGAGGAAAAAATGTGAAGATAATTGCATTTTATTTACCCCAATTCCATAATATCCCCGAAAATAATAAATGGTGGGGAGACGGTTTTACGGAATGGGTCAATGTAAAAAAAGCGCGGCCTCTATATAACGGCCACGACCAGCCGAAAGTACCCTTGGATAATAATTACTATAACCTGCTGGATGATAAGACAAAACTATGGCAGGCTGAATTGGCAAAGAAATATGGTATTTATGGATTCTGTTATTATCATTACTGGTTTAACGGTAAGTTACTGCTGGAGAAACCGATGGAGCAAATGCTGAAGAATAAGGATATAGATCTTCCCTTTTGTATCAGCTGGGCTAACGAGCCCTGGACCAAGGCATGGGTGAATGAGGAAAGGAAAGTCTTGATCCCCCAGTTTTATGGTGATAAGAAAGAATGGAAAGAACATTTTGATTATTTACTGCCGTTTTTTTTGGATGACAGGTATATAAAGGTTGACGGAAAACCTTTGTTTATCATATATAGGGCAGGGGTCATTGCTCGGCTGCCCGATATGCTGGATTACTTTACGGAACTGGCAAAAGAAAACGGGCTGAAAGGTCTGGCCTTTGCCTATCAGTCAAATGATCTGGACCGGGAAAAAAATTGCGATGACAGCAGGTTTGATGTAAATATAGAATTCCAGCCGATTTATGCGATGAATGATCTGAAAGCAAAAAAATTTCCCAAACTGCGGGCATTTCGGAGGCAGTTGGCCAAATCCATAGAAGGAAAAACAGGAATAGACCTGTTACGTTATGGGAAAAAAGGGCTGAGCAAAATAATGAATATGAATCAGGTAAGCTATGATAAAGTTTGGAATACCATCCTAAACAGGAAACCGTCTTCGGAAAAAAATGTGCCGGGAGCTTATGCCGGATGGGATAACTCACCCAGACATGGCACCAGGGCCACGATACATACGGGAAGAACACCCCAGAAATTTCAGAATTATCTTTCAAAGCAGATTAAAAAAGCGAAAGAAATTTACCACAAGGACATGATTTTTATGTATGCCTGGAATGAATGGGCGGAAGGCGGTTATCTGGAACCGGATGAAAGAAGCGGTTACCAGTACCTGGAGGCTGTTAAGAATGCCCTTCTTGAAAACAATGAATTCCCGGAATAAAAACCCCCTGACCCTGTAAATATTCCGCACCTGAGAGGATGAAATTATGTGCAAAGTAAGCGTGATTGTGCCGGTTTATAAAACGGAAGAGGAGCTGCTTAGGAAATGTATCGGAAGTATTCTGAACCAGACCTTAAAAGACATTGAATTGATATTGGTAGATGACGGCAGCCCTGATAACGGCGGTGATATTTGTGAGGAATATGTGGGTGAGGAAAGAGTCAGGGTCATACATAAAAAAAATGAAGGAGTATCCGTAGCCAGAAATACGGGAATTAAAGCTTCAAAAGGCAGATACCTGTCCTTTGTCGACGCGGATGACTGGCTGGAGAGCAATATGCTGGAACGGCTTTACCGGGAAGCGGAAAAATATAAGCCCGATATCATCCAGTGTACCTATTATTACCACTGTAATAACAGCATTTACTCCGATCTGCATACCTTTGAACAGTCCCATTCCCTAAACAAAAGTGAGAGATATGAAATGCTTGGAAAAGCCCTGGTACAAAACCATAAAAGTTATAAATACCAGGCTAACAGCATTGCAACGGGAGCTCCCTGGGCTAAACTTTACGGGCGCCGGTTTATAATTGAGCATGACCTTCAATTTGTACCGGGATTAGTCCGGTGCCAGGATAAAATTTTCAATTTATATGCCTATGATGCAGCTGGAAGTATCTATTATCTGGATGAAGCCTTGTATCATTATGTAAACCACTCGGATTCCGCCGTTACCTCCTGCAGGCCCGGTATTGAAAAGATTTATCTGATGTACCTGGAAGAGATAAAGAAATTCTTAAAGGCCAAAAAGCCGAAGGATCAGACATTAAAGGAGATCTATAATGCAAATGAAGCCTCCGTCTTACGTTCCATTTTATTATCCTATTTATTTCATAAGGAAAGTCCGCTTAGCTTTTGGGACAAATGGACACAGGTACAAAAATTATGCGGTAATAAAGCGTACAAATCAATTTCAAAAGGAAATCAATATTCCTATGACAAATACAATGGGCGTCTGACTAATATTATGATTTTTTTAATGCGGAACAGGCTGCATTTTGCACTCACCTGTTTCTTTGAAATTTATACCAGGGTTATTACGGTGCACCAGGAAATAAGGAATACGGGTTAAGGCATGTATTTGGTTAATTAAAATAAACGAAAACTAAAGGGAAATTGGAGTAAACATGGAGAATAATAGGATAAAAACAATTGGAATTACCGGTAACCTGCTCTTTTTCTTAGCTTTGGTCATCTGGTCGGCATCGGCTACGCTGTTGGTTGACAGTTCGGTCACTTCCGTAATGGGGATAAAAAAATCGATTATCGTTTTCGGGTTAAAACTAATTTACATACTTTTCATGAGCCTTAAAATTATCATTTATACCCGGTATACAAAAAGGCAGCTATGTTTTTTAACTATAGCATTTATCATATTTTTCCTGTCTTATTTAAACAGTACGGAAGATACATTATTGACCGCGTTTATTTTTGTTGCAGGAGCAAAAAATATTGACTTAAAAAAGGTATTGAAAATTATTTTTATGACCCAGGTTATTTGCTGCGCCATAATAATTTTGTTGTCTTTAACAGGTTTTATCGAGAATATTAACATCAATTCTACCTACAGCTATTTGTCCTCTACGGTAGTCAGGAATTCCTATGGGTTTTCCCATCCCAATACCCTGGCTGCCAAAATATTTCAGATCTGCCTGTTATGGTGTGTGATCCGCTATAAGCAATTCGGTTTCAAAGACTATTTTATTATTACAATTACGGCAATCCTGGTAGAAAGAATATGTTACAGCAGGACAGTAACTTTTCTGATGGTTTTAATGCTGGTACTTGTGTTTGCTGTCAGGCTGATCGAAAGAGGCCATATCCGCATACTGGTCAAAGCCATGAAATATTCCTTAATATCGGTACTTATCTTAAGCATATATTTTACAGTCAATTACAGGGAATCCGATAATTTTATGTCTGTTATCAACGGATATTTGTCAAACCGTATCTATTTTGCCAGTATTTTAACGGATCAATATGGGTTTTCCCTGTTAGGACAAAAGATTGAACTGGTGTCTTCCATCGAAGCAGCCACGCGTAATATAGACCGTGCAATATTGGATATTGCCTATATACATTTATTGATCCGGTATGGGATCTTTCCCACTGTAATTTTTTTAGGCCTGTATTATAAACTGATAAAAAAGAGCATTGCCGGAAGAGATTATAATATTCTGATTGCGCTTGTTATTTATGTGATTTCAGGGCTGGCGGAAAAACATTTATTTATTCTCTCTGCAAATTTTACGATTTTGTATATTGCCGATGTAATCTATGGAAAAAGGATGGCCAGGGCCGGGGAGTTCGGCACGCTTTATCTAAAGCTGAATCAGACTGCACCTTAGTATTTCACAAGAGTAAAAGAATTGAATGCTGCTTAGGGCGGCGGAATGCGAGGTAAAGATGAAGCAGGAAGAAATCGTTTCGATTATAAAGGAAATAGCAGATAAAAACTATGACCTATTTTTATTAAAGGGCTATGCCGCTCCCGGAAATAACGGGCCTTACGGGCATAAAGACACGCCGGTCAGAAATACGGCACACTGGTTGATTACATATGCTTATTTGTGGAAGAAAACCGGGGATAAAAAATATGAAGAGATAGTTAAACGGTTCGCGGATTACTTAATACAGGGACAGGCAAAAACCCAATCCGGTGCAATAAAGTGCATGTATGAGGAAAAATTCGATCATCTAAACGGGTTGATCGGCCAGGCCTGGGTGATTGAGGCCCTGGTCTATGCCGCAACGGCTTTCGGAAGGGAGGACTATTATGAAACGGCCCTTAAAATATTTTCAGTTCCCAGGTATAACGAAAAAAAACATCTGTGGGAAAGGGTGGAACTGGACGGTACCAACATCGGATTTGACTACACGTTTAACCATCAGCTTTGGTTGGCTGCGGCAGGTTCCCTTTTACTGGACTATAAATATGACAAAAAAACAGATCTGCGGATCCGGGATTTCCTGGAAGGGTGTCTGGAGCACTTCCGGGTACATAAAAATGGGCTGATAAAACACTATGTTAACTTAAAACGGCCGGGCCATAAAGTTACCTGCCGGTCCTTAATCAAAAAGTGCCTTAAATTTATGTGCCGGCCATTCAAAGCCATTGACCCGGACCGGTTTGATTTATCGTCTTATGAAACCGGATATCACCTTTTTAACCTGTTTGGGTTTGCACTGCTGTATAACCGTTATAAGGACTGTATGATATTCAGAACCGGAGCATTCAGGAAAGCCCTGGCATTTGGCCTGGATATAAAGAAATTAAATAGAGCATTTAATATTTATAATTATTTAAAAAGGGATAATTCACGATTTATAAAATTTAATAAATATTCTTATGCCTATAACTCACCTGCCTTTGAGTATCCCTACATTTCTAAAATCTTTACAAATAATTGTAATGACAAAATCACTGCGGCATTGTTTAAGCTTCAGATGGAATTAACCTACGATAAGACGGATAAGATGTTTTCAAGAAATAACGCCGATGAGCAAACACTTACTGCACGTCTTTATGAACTGGTAAGATATCTGGATACGGCATGGTAAAGCCTTTTTCCACCGTTATTTGTGATACTGTTAAAGCGGCATCATGCTTCTTCTTCAAATTTTGTGCCGCCGTGGACGGCGGAATGCGAGGTAAATATGACAAAGACTAATTTAACAAGGAATACATTGCTTTTATCTTTCAGTACACTTATAAATAAAGGCTTATTATTTATTATGGTGCCTTTATTCAGCCGGTGGCTCTCTACGGACGATTACGGTACTTTTGACCTTCTCTGCACTTATATAAGCCTGTTAATACCCCTGCTCACCTTAGCTTTAAGTGAAGCTGTTTTCCGGCTGGCGGTTGACAAAGAAAGCAAACCTGAGAAATCCTATTATATTACGAGCGGTCTGGCGGTGGTACTGGTCAATCTGTTTGTCACCGGAATTGCACTGTATCTGTTTGATGCTTTATTCCACTGGACCAATACGTTTATGTTTTTTATACTGCTGGCGGGAGAGACCCTTGACTACTTTTTACAGGGTTTTTTAAGGGGGATAAAGAAGCTGGATCTATATGCTTTCTGTAAAATGATAAATACCATATTTATTGCCGTATTCTCTGTTATTTTTATAAAAGTTTTTCATTTGGGCCTTGGCGGAATTATGTACGGGTATGCGGCCGGTTTTATGATCGGGAATATAACGGCGGTAATAGCTACTAAATTCTGGACCTATATTTCACCGGCATATCTGGGTCTGGAAGGGGTGAAAGCCCTGGTAAGCTATTCCTATGTACTGATACCCAACAATATTTCGTGGTGGGTCATAAATGTATCGGACCGGAGTGTAATAAGTATTTTTTTAGGTACCGCCGCAAACGGTATTTATGCAATTGCTTATAAAATCCCTAATTTATGCTCTTCGGTTTTTAGCATGTTTAATGTGTCCTGGCAGGAGACGGCTACGGAAATGATTGATTCCGGTGAACGGGACAGTTACTTTAATTCCATATATAACAAAATGTTCCGTGTGCTGCTCTCGTTATGCGGAGGCGTCTTAAGCCTTAATTTTTTCTTTTTTGAATTCTTATTTGATGCACGTTATTATGAAGCCCATTTATATGCACCGATTCTTGTATCTGCGATCATATTTATGGCTTTATCCCAGTTTTTCGGAGGTATCCAGATAAGCCTAAAACAACCCGGGGCAAATGGAATCACCACGGTTATCGGGGCTGTGATTAATCTGATTGTCCATATCGCTTTAATAAAGTTCATCGGGCTATATGCCGCCGCAGTTTCTACGATTATTTCCAATATTACGGTTATGTACCTGAGAAAATTACGGGTGGAAAAGGTAGTGAAATTTAAACTGGCAAGGAACAATTATTCCTATCTGCTGGTTTACCTTTATCTGTTCCTGTTTTCCTATCTGTCCGTAAATTTAATTGTCAGCCTGCTGAATGTGGGAATTGCTTCCATAATGTTCCTTACCGTCAATAAGGAATTAATATTTAAATTCGTACACAAGGCCAGAAGGGCATCTGTCGGAAGGGCAGCCCTGTAAGGAACGGGCTGCCCTAAGGAAGGCTTGTCCTGAGCAGGAGGGTTCTGCACCGATATATTCCTTTTTACAAATTATCAGGGAAAGGAGGGAGATATATGAATGAAAAAATATTAATCACCGGAGCTGCGGGCTTTATCGGCTTCCATTTATCCAGACTTCTGTTAAATCACGGGTATCGGATAACGGGCATAGATAATATGAATACCTATTATGATCCCCAGTTAAAAAAAGACCGCCTGTCAATGCTTAAGAAATTTGGTAATTTCACCTTTTACAAAATGGATATTAAGGACAAACAGGAGGTAGATACCCTTTTTTCGGACAACAGGCCGGAATATGTCATTAATCTGGCGGCCCAGGCGGGGGTCCGTTACAGTATTGCAAATCCCTATGCCTATGTGGACTCCAATTTAACCGGATTTGTAAATATGCTGGAAGCCTGCAGAAATTATCCGGTAAAACATTTGCTGTACGCATCCTCCAGCTCTGTTTACGGCGGAAACAAAACCGCACCCTTTTCAACCAATCATAATGTGGACCATCCGGTCAGCCTTTATGCGGCTACAAAAAAAGCAAATGAACTCCTGGCACATACCTACAGTCATTTATACGGTATTCCGGTAACCGGACTCCGGTTTTTTACCGTATATGGTCCCTGGGGGAGGCCTGACATGGCTTATTTTTCTTTCACAAAAGATATATTGGAAGGGAAACCGATCAAAGTATTTAACCATGGTAAAATGGAGCGGGACTTTACGTATATCGATGACATAGTTGAAGGTATCTACAGACTGATTCCCCTGCCGCCGGCAGCGGCACAGGATTGGGAGGAAAGTGAAATAAGCGGCAGTTTTGCACCTTATAAAATTTATAATATCGGGAATAACAGCCCTGTCCAGTTAATGCGGTTTATAAATGCTCTGGAAGATAAACTGGGACTGGAAGCCGAGAAAATCTATCTGGACATGCAGCCGGGAGATGTGTTAAGGACTTATGCGGATATTTCCGATTTAGAGAAAAAAATAGGTTTTAAGCCCGGCACCAGTATTGAAAACGGGCTGGGAAAGTTTGTGGAGTGGTATAAGGATTATTATAAAGTTAAAATAGGTTATGAGCCGCAGCAAAACGGAATGCGAATACCCGCTTTGACGAGAAATTTAGGGTAAGGAAGGTTTAGTCCTCCGGTATGGGTAGCAAAACATATGGGACAAGTAATTTAGGAAGATATGTGAATAAAGTCTATTGAGATAATAAAAACACAGATTACAAATTTTACTGGATTAAAATTGGATAACCTGTAAATCGAATTTTTCCCGAAAGGTTATATTGGCGTTGAAATCACAATAGGTATAATATATAATTCTATCAATGGAAAAATATGTAAAATAATTTTGCGAAGAAGTCATGCGGTAGATTATCCGAATAAGAAAGATATACAGAAAAATAAAATTGGCAAGGAGTTTCACCATGGTAACAAGAAATAGTGATTTTGCAGGTATTGACTTCAAAGAGCTGTTTTCTGTTTTAACACGTAAATTATGGATTATATTAACGGCAGGCATAATAGGAGCCGCAGCTTTGGGATGTATCAACCTGTTTTTGGTGACTCCTTTTTATACTTCGACTGCAAAGATATATGTGATTAACCGCCAGGACGAGACGAAAACAACTTATTCCGATCTCCAGACGGGTACCCAGTTGACCCAGGATTATATGATTTTGTTAACGAGCCGTCCGGTTTTAGAACAGGTTATTAAAAATTCCGAAGTCAGTATAACTCCCGATGAATTGGCCGGAATGATATCCGTCGTTAATCCGGAAGAGACCCGGATACTGGAAATCAGTGTTACGGATTATGATCCTTCCCTGGCAAAGAGACTGGCGGATGCCATTGCAGTGACCTCTTCTGACCAATTAGTCCGGATTATGGAAATTGAAAAAATAAATATTATGGAATACGGCAATCTGCCTTCCGTTCCGGTCGGCCGTAATATCCCGAGAAGTTTCATTATGGGAGGCTTGTTAGGCATGGCGGCGGTCTTAAGTATAATCGTCCTGTTTCAATTAAGTAATGACAATATAAGGACATCGGAGGACATTGAACATTACCTGGGTATCATTACTTTAGGTACGATACCCGCAGGAGATGAAATCAGCAAGAGAAAGCACAGGCTTAAGTATATGGCAAATGTAAATTAAAGGAGAACACAATGAAAATCAAACAAGGATTTCTTTTACGGGAAATAGCAGGTTCGTGGGTAGTAGTTCCATTAGGCCAGAGAGTGGTTGAATTTAACGGATTACTGAGTCTGAGTGAAAGCGGTGCATTGCTCTGGAAGAAGATGGAACAGGAGGTCGGCAGTGATAAGGAACTGGTGGCTTTACTGAAAGAGAATTATGAGGTGGAGGAAGAAATTGCAAAAGCAGATGTCAATGAATTTCTGACCGCCATAGCAGAGAAAGGATTCATAGAACCATGAGCATGACCTGGGGACAATTAAGCGGATTGTTGGCAAGAAACTCGATTGAAAAACACATACCCATTATAGGTGAATTCGAGTTAACTCCCCGCTGCAATCTGAAATGCAGAATGTGCTATATCAGAAGGAATTATAACGATTCAGAAGCAATAAACGGGGAGCGTACGGCAAAAGAGTGGATACAGCTTGCCTGCGAGGCCAGAGATGCAGGGATGCTTTTTTTGCTACTCACGGGCGGAGAAGTATTTCTGCGGAAAGATTTTAAAACCATTTATGAAGAGATATCCATGATGGGTTTTAATATAACAATTTATACGAATGGAACTATGATCACTCCGCAGGCGGCAAACTGGCTGGGGAATATTCCGCCTTCTCAGATCGAGGTAACCTTATATGGTTCATCCCCGGATACATACGGCAGGGTATGCGGGGATCCGGACGGTTTTGAACGTGCCGTACGGGGTATCGGTTTACTGGCTGACCAGGGGATCAATGTACAGTTAAGGACGACTGTTGTCCGGGGAAATGCGGATGATTTTGAAACAATAGCTGATATGGCCAAATCCCTGGGATTATCCCTGGGGATTGTCAATTACATATCACCAAGGCGTGAGGGAACTTTAAACTGCCCGGAGGCGGAGCGGTTATCTCCCAAGGAGCTGGCCGAATTTGAAAAGCGGGTAAGCCGGTATAACGGGAAGCAGGATAACGGCAATAAATATCCTGCCAACCCCATAGAAGATAAGCTGGCCGAGGTCTTAAAGGTTCCGGGTATCCTGCCTGGCAGGAAGAATTCCTTTCCATGCGGCAATGGAAAAAATGTTTTCTGGATAACCTGGGATGGCAGGATGGTGCCCTGTTCTTTGATGGATAAACCGGAAACCTTTCCGTTTGAATATGGATTTATGCCGGCCTGGCAGGAACTTCAAAAACTCTGTACCTTTGTTCCTGCCTGTGAGGCCTGCAGCCGGTGCTCATTCCTTGATTATTGCGCATCCTGTCCTGCAAGACTTTTAAACGAAACAGGAAGCTTTGAACAGCCCGCCTTATATTTATGCGAGCTTGCGCAGGAGAGGGAAAAGATAAATCAGGATAAGGTAATTTATGCGGACGGGAGGTGACGATATGAAAACTTACATGAAACCAACAATGGAAGTAATCGAATTGCGGCCGGAAGAAAGGCTGGCAACCTGCGGTACGGATTATGTACATTCAACCTGGCTGGTAGCCTGGCTCCTTTCCCTTTTGGGTATGCCATGCCGCTGTAAAAAAGTCTGGTCCAGCAGCCAGCAATGCAGCTGATTACCGTAAGAAATCATTTTACCGGGGAGGATGGCCGGATGATGTTTATGATAAAAATAGCCGGGATACGTATACAAATTCATTCAGAAATTCCATTGAAAAGAAATAAAAAAATAAATCATTTTTCTTTTAAGACTCCCTGCCAGGCTGATCTTAAAGTATCTTTCTTAAGCTGTCCGGATATCCTTATCCCGGATGATACACTCCTGCTGGATGAAAAAATACAATGGGGCCGGAATAATGGTACGGAAAATGAGGTATCCGTCTTCATAAATAATGAGGAAGCAAAGAAAGCGGTTTACTGTCTTCAGGTGAATAAACTTTGGAACAATGCCGTAATTACATATCAAAACAATTATAAGGATATCTTAAGCCTGTTTTTAGGGACTTTAGGTGAGATCTTATTCCGGAACTGTATTTTATTTCATCAGGGAATGGTCATACATGCCGCTGCCATCGAATGGAATGGGAAAGGAATTATGTTTTCGGCCCCTTCGGGAACCGGAAAGACCACCCAGGCAAATCTTTGGAGAAGATACAAGGGGGCTAAGATTATAAATGCGGATAGGCCGGCGGTGAGAGTTATCGACGGTACCCCCTGGGTATACGGCACCTTATGGAACGGCTCCTCCGCCAGGTACAAAAATCGTTCGGTACCCCTGTCCGCAATTATCCTGCTGGAACAGGCAAATAAAAACGAGGTACGCAGGCTGGATGGCAAAGAAGCTGTTTCCAGGCTTATGCCCAGATGTTTTCTGCCGTATTACCAGGAAGATATCATGAAACTGGCTTTTGATGACCTGGAAGGGATAATTGCCGTTACCCCAGTATATTTATTATCATGCAGACCGGATTATGAAGCTGTGGAGTTAGTGTATCAATGTTTGAAATAAAATTGATTAAAGCAGATAGCATAATGCCGGCGGTGGAGGAATTACTGAATGCCGGCAGCAGGGTACGAATCACCGTGACCGGAATGAGTATGTACCCTTTTTTGCGTGGGAATAAGGATCTTGTCGAACTTATAAAAACCGGATTTGCAGAGGTTAAAAAGGGCGATATACTGCTGGTGGTAAGGGATAACAGGCAATATGTGCTCCACCGGATCATTAAAAAGAAAAAAGACAGCCTGTATATTAACGGGGATGCACAGCAGTGGTGCGAAGGCCCGATACGGCCGGAACAAATCGTGGCAAAAGTAATTATGGTCTGGAGGCAGGACAGAGGCATACCTTGTAACGGCAAAATATGGCGGATGCTTTCCTGCCTTTGGTATGTGTTATTCCCGTTTCGATATTTTATAATAAATTTTTACCGGCGTATGCGCCGGATTTTATTTCATATCAATAATCAATATTAGGTTACAATTCAGCCGTAAGGCTGAACTGTAACATTATTAGGAGTAAAATAACGTGAAAAGAATATGGATGATCATCAAATGGATGGCAGTTCCGGTTCGGCCGCATTTTGCACCATTAATCCTGGTTATTTTAATGAATGCCGTTCTCTCTTTGTGCAGGGTGGGAGTGGCTGTTATATCAAAGGACCTTATTGATGCCGCAGTCGGCGGAATATGGCAGGATGCCGTAAAAGCCTGTGTATTATTCAGCATAGCAGTCATACTGCAGATTGTATTAAAGGGAGTTGCCTCCATAATATCGGTAAGGATCCAGGAATCCATGTCCAACCGGATAAGATATAAGTTGTTCATGCACCTGACCCGGGTAAAATGGACAGAATATTCCAGGTACCATTCCGGGGATATTGTAACCCGGACCACCAGTGATGTGGGAATCATTACGGATGGGATTGTAAACGGAGTGCCGGAAATAATAGCTCTGGGATTCGGGCTGCTTGCTTCCTTTACAGCACTCTTTGTATTTGATCCGGTATTGGCCTTATTTGCTTTCCTTTTAGGTCCCGCGGCAGTTTTGTTCAGTTACTTATTTGGAAGAAAATTTATGGAAATCCAGGAAAAGGCACAGGAAGCGGAAAGCAGATACCGTTCCTATATGCAGGAATGTATGGAACATATGCTGGTATTGAAAACCTTCTGTTCTGAAAAAGAAAGCGGGGAGAAGATAAAAAAGCTGCAGGAAGATAAAAAACGACTGGCAATCCGAAAAAATTACGCCACGGTCCTGTCCGGTTCTTTCGTAGCCGGCGGTTTCTGGTTAAGTTACCTTTTTGTCTTTGGCTGGGGAGCCCTGCGCCTGTTTCAGGGCTCTATTACATTTGGCACCCTTACGGCCTTTATCCAGTTAGTCGGACAGGTACAGACCCCTTTTCTGGGACTGGCAGGTACCCTGCCCCAGGTCGTTTCCATGGCAGCCTCTGCCAAACGCCTGATGGAGCTGGAAAAACTGAGTACAGAAAGTTATCCGGAGGTTATACCTGACCGGAATATTACGGATATTACACTGGATGGGATTCGTTTTGGTTATAAGGCGGATCAGACGGTGTTACGGAATATTTCGGCCGAAATACATGCCGGGGAAATCATAGCCCTGACTGGAATGTCCGGAGAAGGAAAAACCACATTGATCCATTTATTAATGCAGCTTCTGGAACCGTCAGAGGGGAAAATATATTTTCATACAGGCAATAATAACCCGTCGGCTTCCGGACAGGCTTCTTACAGCCAAAGAACCACTGGGGAAGAAACTTCAGTACGTTCTTTTATATCCTATGTTCCCCAGGGAAATACCCTCTTTTCCGGTTCCATAGCCTATAACCTGAAATTAGGCAGGCCTGACGCCACACAAGAAGAGCAGATTGCGGCCCTTAAGAGTGCCGACGCATGGGAATTTGTCATGAAACTTCCGGAAGGCATCCATACCCTGGTCGGAGAACGGGGGCTGGGGCTTTCCGAGGGACAGGCCCAGAGAATAGCGATCGCCAGGGCTTTATTACGTAATACGCCCGTCTTATTGCTGGATGAAGCCACTTCCGCCCTCGATGCCGGGACGGAAAGGAAAGTACTACAGGCAATTACGGAATTATACCCCAAGCGTACCTGTATTGTAATTACCCACCGGACCACCATGCTTGATTACTGCCAGAGAGTATGGAAATTAAGCAATGGGGAATTGTCGGAAGTGGCCTTTTCTTTTAACGAAGCTGAAGCCATTGGAGCAATTTAGACCGGTCCCGTCTTATGCCTTCAAAATTATCTGTCTGTTTCAGGGTTTTCATTTTCCCGAGATTATGCAGTATACGGTGAAGCCAGGCGGCAGGAAGCAATAAGGGTAATTTCTTTGCATAACTGTATCTGTAATTCAGTTTTTTTGGGGAAGGAAACAGAAAATGGCTCCATTTGTGCAGAAGTGTAAATCCCTGTGGGGATAATCCCTGTAGAGAAAATCCCTGTAGAGATTTGTCAAAACCGGTATACTTAAGGATTCGGCTGTTTGTATCCCGGTCAGGGTATCTCCGGCCGTAAACCCCGGATTTTATAATATCATCAAGAAATAATTCCATAAGGGAATCCTCAGCCGGATCGGATTGCAGGCCCGGGATCTCCAGATCAAATAACTTATGGCACAGCAGGAATAAGGTGCCGGTAAACTTATGGATTTGATAAAGCTTCGCCCGTTCCAAAACCTGCTCTGTATTTATATTACCTGCATTGGCTTCATAAAAAAGTACGAAATCACATAACTGGCGCAGCCCGAAACCCGTTGACCGGAAATGGTGCGCGGTATGAAGTATTAGATGCAGGATCTGGTCATCCGTGGAGAGGACTAAGGCAGGGGTTTCGCCGATTCTTGCATTTGGTGCATGTTCCCATACCTGATCCGTGAATTCTGCCAGTTCGGCGCCGCTTTCCCGGTCATTTAACAGCCAGTGAAGTTCAATGTCCGAAAAGTCCTCACATTGGAAACAGGAATGCCTGGCGGAATTCTCTTTCAGCCTGTAACCATAGGATTTTAACAGCTTTTTCGCTTTTATCATATCCTTCTTACGGACCAGCAGATCGGCATCCCCCATAGTCCTTAATTCAGGGCAGGGATAATAATTCCTTAATACGAGTCCTTTTAATACGATCACCGGAATACCCTCCTGATGAAATAGCAGCAGAAGGTCTCTTATCTGTTCCATATGGCGGATCTGTTCGAAAGCCGCCAGTGCGGTTTCCTTCTGCCACCTGGCCATAAGTCTTTCTTCCGGTTTATATTCAGGGGGAAGTTTTAACAGCACAGGGAACAGCAGGGTATGTACCTGGTGGGCCGCTGCCTCTTCATAGACAGCATCCCAATTGACGGTTTCTTCCGGCCGGACATCCGGCTGCCGGTTCCGGATTGCCGCTGATAATAAATTGATTAGTAATTTACTGTCTTTATTCATCTTAACTCCCATCTGTGCGCTCTGGCGCACATATAAATCAGGATGTTGAAAAAACTGCCTTTGTTTTTCAACCTAACTCCCATCTGTGCGCCTGACGCACGTACAAATCAGGATGTTGAAAAAACTGCCTTTGTTTTTTCAACCTAACTCCCATCTGTGCGCCTGACGCACATATAAATCAGGATGTTGAAAAAACTGCCTTTGTTTTTTCAACCTATATACCTCCGAATGGGAGAATTACAGATAGTATAACATTAATAATAAATTGCAACAATTAGAACAGTACTACAAAAGATGCTAATAAATTGTCTTATAAAATAAATTATGCCACAGAAATTTAAAATGGTGCGGCAAAAGCTTTGTCATGAACTGGAAATTCTATAGTTTACCCGTTCCTCCCATTAATTTATAGTTTCACCTGAAAATTATAAAGAATTTACTTTTACTTAAAATATTATAAGCAAATAAATCTTATTATAGTAATTGAGTAAAATCGAAATGTAAAAAAACGTGATATTTCCTGTCATTTCATGTTGAATTAAAATTAGAAAAATATGTAAAATTTGTTTGTAACCGAAAAAAGAGTACGATATAATTAAATGAGTTAATTCATTCAGATTCATTGGTGAAAACGGTTTATTATAATTTACGGGAATTCGGGAGGTCAGATATGAAAATTACAATAGCGGGAACCGGTTATGTGGGACTATCGAATGCGGTATTATTAGCCCAGGGAAATGAAGTCACGGCGTTAGACATTATTCAGGAAAAAGTGGATTTGATCAATAACAGGAAATCTCCTATTATTGATAAGGAAATAGAAGAATACCTGTCTGAGAGGGAGTTAAATTTAACTGCCACGACAGATGCCTATAAAGCCTATAAGGAGGCGGACTATGTAATAATCTCCACTCCCACCAATTATGACCCGGTTAAAAATTATTTTAATACAAGGACTGTAGAAGCGGTAATTGCCAATGTCCTGTCCATTAGCCCGGATGCGGTCATGGTGATTAAGTCAACGGTACCGGTTGGTTATACAGAAAAAGTAAAGGCCATGTTTGAAACGGACAATATCTTGTTTTCACCGGAATTCTTAAGGGAAGGAAGAGCTTTATACGATAATTTATATCCTTCCCGCATTATAGTGGGGGAACAGTCCGAACGGGCCAGGATATTTGCAGGGCTTTTAGCCGAAGGGGCCCTAAAGGAGGACATACCCGTTTTATTTACCAATTCAACGGAAGCGGAAGCCATTAAATTGTTTGCCAATACATATCTTGCACTTCGGGTCGCTTATTTTAATGAACTGGATACCTATGCGGAAGTCAGGGGACTTAACTCCGGGCAGATTATTGAGGGAGTATGCCTTGATCCGAGAATAGGCAGCCATTATAACAATCCTTCCTTTGGCTACGGCGGATACTGCCTGCCAAAGGATACCAAACAGCTGCTGGCGAATTACTTTGATGTACCCAATAATATAATCGGGGCAATCGTAGACGCCAACCGGACCAGGAAAGACCATATAGCGGAACGTATCCTTTTAAGGAACCCGAAAGTGGTAGGTATTTTCCGGCTGACCATGAAAATGGATTCGGATAATTTCAGGCAGTCCTCCATTCAGGGCATCATGAAACGGCTGAAAGCAAAGGGGATTGAAGTGGTGGTTTATGAACCTGCCTTAAATGAAGAATATTTTTTCAATTCCAGAGTGATTAAGGAGCTGGAAGAATTTAAACAAGTATCGGATGTGATCGTGGCAAACCGTTGGTCGGAGGAAATAAACGGCCTGCAGGACAAAGTATATACCAGGGATTTATATGGAAGGGATTGAGGTCACAGGTCAGCTTTACGGCTGAATTGTAACGGCTTGAGATATCCGCTTTGACCAAGGTTTAGAGATTCATGCCGTTAATTTAAAGTCAGAAATGGGTAGCAAAATAGAATGAGGGTCTTCCGGGAGCATGCCAGGGGAGGCCCTTTATATATTCTGTTTTATACAAAATAATATAAAGTTGGATACACTTCCTAAAATTGTACAAAACTATGGAAAACAGCACTGGTTTTCCATTAATTATTTCCGTAATTCCGTTGACTTTGTTTTTACAAATCAGTATAATTAGCATAAATATTAGTTTTTTGTTTAAAATTGTAAATTGCTAAGGTAAACTACGATAAGGGAGCCATAAAGTATGAAAAATATTTTATATATTGTAATTCCCTGTTATAATGAACAGGAAGTTTTGCCGGAGACAGCAGCACAGATAAAAGCGAAATTGGACCAGTTAAAAAGGTGCGGGAAAATAGGCGAAAGAAGCCGTGCTGTTTTTGTAAATGACGGTTCCACCGACGGTACCTGGAAGATCATCCGGGATTTACATGACAAAGACAATATTTTTACGGGAATTAACTTAAGCAGCAATAAAGGGCATCAGAATTCCTTACTGGCAGGACTCTTAACGGTAAAAGAACATGCGGATTTTGTAATCACCATGGATGCGGATCTGCAGGATGATATTGATGCCGTGGATGAAATGATTGAAAAGTATTGCGAAGGCTGTGATATTGTGTACGGTGTCCGCAACAGCAGAGAAAAGGATACTTTTTTTAAGCGGTTTACGGCGGAAAGTTTTTATCGGCTCATGAAATTTCTGGGTGCCAATACGGTTTATAACCACGCCGATTACAGGCTGATGAGCAGACGGGCCATAGAAGGCTTAAGTGAATTCCGGGAAGTTAACTTATTTTTAAGGGGTATCATCCCCATGATCGGTTACCGGACAGATTTTGTAACTTACGAAAGAAAGGAGCGTTTTGCCGGAGAGAGTAAATATCCGGTCAAAAAAATGCTTTCTTTTGCCTGGGATGGAATTACCTCCTTTAGTATAAAACCGATCCGGCTGATTTCTGCTCTTGGCATTTTTATTTTCAGTTTAAGTATTTTAATGCTCATATATATATTAGTACGGTATTTTACCGGAGCAACCATCGTAGGCTGGGCCAGTATAACGGTTTCCGTGTGGGCGATCGGCGGGCTGATGTTATTATCCCTGGGTGTGATCGGGGAATATATCGGCAAGATCTTTTTGGAAACAAAACAGCGTCCCCGGTATTTTATAGAGAAAGTCCTGGAGGAAAAAGAGGAGGGGACACAAAAAAATTAGCAAGAGCTTTTTCCGGATAAGGAGCTATGCTTGAAGCAGGAGCACACATGAAAATAAAAAAACACACGGTTTTCATACTAAGTAAGATAATATTGGGTTTTCAGTATCTGTTCCGGAAAAGGCAGCTTTTGAACCGGAAGATGAAAGATAAGTATTCTCCCCGGATGATCGGCCTGTCTGCCGCAATTATAGTCGGCTTTCTATGGGTAATTGCAATATTCACACCTCCTTATCTGGGAGTTGCGGATGACGGAACGTTTTATAAAGTAATGGAACAGTCCGGCCTGTCTTATATACAGGAGGACACGGCGGATATCTATAACAATTATTATATAAGAATATATAAGCTGGATAACGTAAAATCTGTATCGGGTATCGGAAATTCCCAGGAAATATTTATAAAAAGCGCCATATTCCTGGATCGTATATTTACAAAAGACGGTTATTTTGATATCCGTTTTCTCGCAGCCCTGTATGGTATCTTTTTTCTGCCGGCCGTATATAGCCTGGTCAAGCAGGCCTGCATAAGAGTTTCTAATTTTTCCGAAGCAATTGTGATCCTGGTATTCGGGGTATTGATATTTGGTGATATTACCTATCTTACCTATTCCGCTTCCCTTTATCCGGAAGCCCTGTGGCTTATCTGCCTGCTCTATACGGCGGTAATCATATGTTCTTTGCGAAAGGGAAATAGCTTTTTAAAGCTATTTTCATTAATGCTTGTGGGAATTCCGTTCAGCCTGTCAAGGCAGCAGTGCGGTATCATTGGTATTCTGATCGCCGGCTTTTTCCTCAGGGCAATTTTCCTTGATAAGGGGCTGGCCTGGAAACTGAACTGCATCCTGTATGCACTTATATTAAGCATTTCCGGATTTATATCTCTATATAAACTGGAACCGGATTTCTCCATTACCAGTAAATACCACTCCATGACCAGAGGAGTACTGTTCCAGGCCGAAAATCCGGAAAAAGCCCTGGAGGAATTCGGCATTAACAGTTCCTATTCCGTACTGGCTAATACCTCTGCCTATGATTATTATCCTTTGGTTACGTCGGATACAAAAGTCTTGTATGAAGGGTTTTATGATAAATATTCACCCTATGATATCAGCCTGTATTATGTAAAGCACCCGGGAAATTTCATAAGGATGATGGATATAGCCGTAAAGGGCGTAACGAATTTAAGAAGAAGCTACTGCGGCAATTACGAAATGAGCGCCGGGATGCCCCGGATGGCAAAAAGCCTGTTCTGGTCCGGCTGGAGCAACTTTAAGGAAAGGTCAATGCCAAAAACTATCGGATACCTGATTCTTTTACTGATTATCTCTTTTGTTTTTTATGGAAGAGGAACACAGCCCGGGTCAAACAGGAATCCTTTAAAGGATTCCCAGCTTATGGCAGAGACGGTGATAATTACGGCAGGAATCGGCATTACACAGGCAGTCATTACAATTATCATGAGCGGGGATGCCGAAATAACCCAGCATGGATTTTTACTGGGAGCTGCCCTGGATGTGATATTGTATTTTACAGCAGCGGACTTGTTAAGCAAGTTAGACATTCTTCAGGAACGGGAGGGAAAATAGATTGGAATATAAAGTACCGGATAAAAAATCAACAGGTTATGTAATGGAAGATTTGGGGATGTTACTGCTGTTAATCTGCCTTTTTTCCGGGACAATCCTTTTGTCCCTTGCCGAAAGGGAAAAGAAGCTGGAATATACCTTCATGCTCCTGGTTACCTTTACTGCCGTTATGCTGGCCGCCTACCGCTTAATCATATCCGGCATCGTATGTGCCGGGCTTCAGGTAGTGGTTTATACGGCATATAAAATATTTTCAAACTATACTATGGGCACAGCCATAGAGCCAACCGACTATATCTGGCTGCTTTATCCCTTAATCACCGTTGGTGCCATGATACTCTTTATCCAGAGAAGCATTAAAATCGAAACGGAGATCGGTATCTTACGGGATCAGGTAGAAGACCTGGTTTTAATTGATCCCTTAACCGGCCTGTATAATTTAAAAAGCCTGTATTTGGACCTCCAGTCATCCATAGCCTTAGCCAGCAGAAAAAAGACAGAGATTACCCTCATGATCATAAAACTTAAGTATGAACCGGAACTTAAGAAAATACTTGGCAGAAATAACTATAATATGCTGAAACAAAAAATTGCGGCCCTGGTCCAGGAAACACTCAGGGTGGAAGACAAAGTATATGCCATTGATGACAAAGGAACCCTTGCCATGATCCTTTTATGTGACGGCAAAGGTGCGGAAATAGTAAAGAACCGTATGAAATTCAATTTAAGTTCCAAAGATGCCGCATCTGAAATAATCGAAAATAAGACCATTAAGCTGGATTTTCAATTTGCCTATCTGGAATACGAGGAAGCAAAATATGAAAAAGATGTCATCGGTTATAAGCAAAAAGTAGAAAGTGAGCTCCAGTATGATGTTTAAAAAGGTTATTGTTTGTCTGGTCTTAACGGTATTAAGCCTGTCCGTTCCCATGCAGGCAAGGGGGGAGGATACGCAAGCAGCCCCTTTAAAGCCGGCGGAAATGCTCATTGTATATAATAACAATCCGACCAGTGAAGAAATGGCAGGTGTACAGTCCATTGTAGAGGCCTTGACCTATCTGCAGCACAGTGTGGTTTTTGCTCCCGTTAATGAAAGCAGTCCTGTCCTTAAAGATTATGACCATATTATATGTTATGATTTGAAGGGTGACTTAAAGACGTTTATGACCGCACTGGCAGATTCCGATAAGGCTGTTTTCCTTATCGGAAGCGGAGGTATTACGGATTATATTACGGAGAAAGGATATGATTTTACGTCCAGCCGGTTTTCGGACGCGGTGGCATCGGTGGAATATGGATTTAAGGATAACAGAAGTTATGATACCCTGATAAATCTGGAGGACGGTGTTCTGCTAAACGGTGCTTTTACCTATGAAAGCGGGACGATTACCGTAGCCGGCCGGTCCGCAGGCCTGTATTCCAGATATGGTTCTTTTTTGTATATGCCCTCCACGGATTTTGGGGATTCCCTGATCCTGGCCTCTTTTACCAATGAAACTGCAAGATGGCTTTGGCCTTACAACGGCCAACCCCATGCTTATGCCCAATACATTGTATTAAATGAAGTATATCCCTTTACTCCCCCGGAACAGCTCCTGGAAATCGTGGATTATTTTATAAAAAATAAACTTCCCTATATCCTGTCCGTCATGCCTGTCTATGAGAATGGGGAATATCCCGCCATGGAACGTTTCTGTGAGGTGTTAAGGTATGCCCAGGCTAACGGGGGTGCCGTTATCATGCATACCCCGATTACCCTGCAGGAAGGCGGTAATGTGGACCAGATCTGGGAATATCTTACCATTGCAACGGAAGCCTATGCCAATTACGGGGTCTATCCCTTAGGCATACAGGTACCGGAGAGCTTTATGTTTACGGATACCAGCCGGGAAATAATACGGCGTTATTCCACCATCTTTTGGTATAAAGACGATGCGGCAGTGTCCATAGATTTGTCGGAGCGGTTTAATACCATCTACAGTGACGGACACAATATGATCGGTTCCTCCATCCATCTGGACGAACTGTTAAGCAGTCAGATTATGGTTCATTCCACGGCCACTTACATTGATTTAAATAATGATTTTAATACCATAAAAGAACAGATCGATGAAAAAAGGGCTTCCGGAGTTCCTTTAAAAAGCCTCTGGGAAGTGGATAACACCGTTTACGGCAACAGCTTATACCTGTATACGCTAAACGGGCAGGTATATCTGAATAATAAAAAAGTGACCCTGGATTATACCCCTTTTGAATATGAGAATAATTATGATTATGACAACGGTGTATTCCACTGGATTGCAATGGACTTAAAAGGTTTGAATGAAATATTGATCTTAATCGTCCTGGTTTCCTCCGCATTATTTACGGTATTCATAATCAGGGCCAGGCAGTTTAACCGGAAAAAATTTCTTTACCCGAAAGAAGGAGAACCAAAGAAATGACATGGGCCGATATCTTATCGATGTATTCCATCTATGCTATCTGGATATTGATGACAATCAATATAATTTTATCGGTCGGAGGATATATCTATTATTCCCGGATCAGAAAAACGGACGGGCATGTAAACTTAAGTGAATACCCCATGGTGTCCGTCATAGTGCCTGCCCATAATGAAAGTATCGTAATACAAAAAACCGTAAAGGCTCTTTTAAATTTTGATTATCCCAAGGATAAATATGAAATCATTGTGATCAATGACAATTCCAGTGACGATTCCGCTGCGGTTTTAAAAGAAATACAAAGGAAAAACCCGGACCGGCAGCTTATTGTAATCAATACGGATAAGATATCGGGAGGAAAGGGAAAGTCAAACGCACTCAATATCGGTTTTTCCGTCGCAAGGGGAAGTGTAATTGCAATTTATGATGCGGATAATACGCCGGAACCCCAGGCACTTACCCTTCTGGTTGAAAACCTTATGTCTGATGAGAAAGCCGGGGCGGTAATCGGTAAGTTCAGGACGAGAAACCGAAATGCCACTATCCTGACCAGATTCGTGAATATTGAAACCCTGGCTTATCAGTGTATGAATCAGGCCGGCCGGTTTTTATACTTTAAATTATGTACCATTCCCGGCACCAATTTTGTGATCCGCAGAAGTATTATTGAGGAAATGGGAGGCTGGGATCCGAAAGCATTGTCGGAGGATACGGAAATCAGCTTTCGGATATACCGGATGGGATATTATATTAAGATGATGCCCTTAGCGGTAACCTGGGAACAGGAGCCCCATCTGCTCCCCGTATGGTTTAAGCAGAGAACCAGATGGGCAAAGGGGAATATATATGTACTGCTTAAAAATTTTAAATACATTTTTGATAAAGATGCAGGAAAAATGAGGATAGATGTATTTTATTATTTACTGGTTTATCTGATGATGCTGTCCTCCCTGATATTTTCAGATATTATTTTCCTCTCGGGAATATTAGGTTTCGTCCATGTTTCCATCAGCGGGTTTTCCACTCTTTTGTGGGGAATGGCCATACTGGTTTTCGTTTTAAATATGCTGATTACCCTGGCGGTTGAGGAAAATGAATTTAACTTTGAATCTGCGGTATTGGTTTTAATCATGCTGTTTTCCTATTCCAAGCTGTGGGTTGCGGTGGTGTTGAATTCAATCCTGCAGACCGGGGCGGATATCCTCCTTAAAAGGGAAGTCAAATGGGAGAAGACGGTACGTTATGTGGAGACGGCAGAGGCAGAAAATATACGAAAAAAATAACGATTCAGTCACCAGTACCGCCGAGGTGTTTTGCAACGAAAAAACCGAGGATTACTTACAGCTAAAAAAATTAACTATTCAGCACCGATGTGACTGAAAAAATAGAGAGGATCACCAGATGAAAAAGCGTTGGATTAAAATAATAATTTCTTTCCTGTTTATCCTTATTTTGTTACCCCTGCCAGGTGCAGAGATCCATGCAAGTTCCGGTACCAATAAAAACAAGAAAGAGACTGTGCAGGAAGATACCGGTGTCCAGAAGGAAAGCGGCAGTAAAAGTAAGGCGGCAGCAGGATTGAATGGGAATACGGGGAAGGAAGAGGAGTATCAGGAAGCGGTAACCGGCATTTTAAATTCGAATCCGCTGGCGGCAGGAACCCCCCTGCTTAAAAAACCGGATGTACCAAAAACCTCCTGCCAGACCTATTTTTCTTTTGATTATACCAGGGTATTAAAAGGAGTAATATCCACGGAAGGCCTGTTTTTTTATGTCCCCGAATACTGGGATACCAAATATGTGTATGCGGAGATTGAATTTAGCGTCAGCCAGTTGATCAATGAAGAATCGCCGGCATCCCTGACCTTTATGCTCAATGACGAACCTTTTTCCTCCTGCAGCATATCGGCTCTTAACGGGGAAACGCAGCTTTTATATGTTGTAATTCCGGTGGAAGCTTTAAAAACCGGTTATAACCAGTTGAGTGTTACTTCCTATGTACGCCTCTTTGACTATGAGGGGTGTGAGGAAGACAGTTCCTGGGCAAACTGGGTCAATATCGATAAGGATTCCTATATTTATGCAGGATATGAACTGAAAGCACCGGAGAATCAAATAAGCTATTATCCCTATCCTTTTATATCCACCGCCAATCCCACCGGACTTGGCACAGGTATTTTTGTTTCCGACAATGCCGAAGACGGGGAATTAGCTGCGGCTCTGTATTTAATGGCCGATATCAGCTCCGAGACCGAAAAGACAAATGAAATTACTCTGGGGCTGTTAAAAGATGCCGGGAGTTCCGGCACAGACAGTAAAATCATTGTAGCCCTTCTGAGTAACCTGCCGGAGGAATATAAAACTTATTTACGTGAGGCAGGTAATCTGCCGGACTTAACCGGCCGGGCCATGATACGTTTCGTAAATGACAGTGGGGGAAAACCCATGCTTTTTATTGTGGCCGACAAAAGCGAAAATCTCATGGAAGCCGTCCATATGCTTATGGATACCGACCGGGTGTCCCAAGAGAAAGCTTCAACCGCATATGTAAAGGAAGGGAGTGCCCAGACCGTATATGAAAGCAGATTATTAAGCCAGCTGGTAGCGGATAACTATACTATTAAGGATATTATGGGAAGCGGTCTGACTTTTGTGGGGCCTTTTCATAAGGAATCCATCTTATACCTGCCTTTCCAGAACGATTACGTGTTATCCTCTTCCGGTAAAATCACCTTGAAATTCCGGTACAGTGAAAATTTAGACTTTGCCCGTTCCCTGATCAGTGTATACTGGGGGGAAATACCCATTGCCAGCAAGAAACTCAGTAAGGAAAGTGCGGGAGGGGATGAACTGAACTTTACCATCCCTCCGGATATTGTCGGCAGTGCGGCAAACAGTATCAAAATAGCCTTTGACCTGGAATTGCCGGACCTGTTCTGTACCCTGCGGCAGGATGAAATGCCCTGGGCTTATATAAGCGGGGATTCCATCCTTTATCTTCCGGCTCAGGCAAATACCACCGTATCCTTTGATTATCAGCCCGCTCCGTACCAAAGCAATGGAACCTTTTCCGATGTCCTGGTGGTAACCGGTGACAATCCGGACAGTGCTGAATTAAACCTCTTGGGGAAAACCGTCGCCCTGTACGGTGAAAACGTGGGGGCTTACGGAAAGCTGATAGTGAAGAAGGCAGGGGAATTTACGGAAGAAGACAGTGATTATAACATTATAACCGCAGGAACTTACCAGACCAACAGTTTTCTTAAAAATCTGAACAGCAGTTTATATTTTCCCTTTAGTAATGAAGGAAATGCTTTTTTAAACAGCAGCCAGTTGGTGTTATCCGATAATTATGCCCGGAATATTGCGGCATTCCAGCTCTTAAAGTCACCTTATGCCGAGAACAGAGCAATACTGGCTGTTTGCACAACCGGCGGGCAGACTCTTGACACGGCTTTAAAGTTCTTAAGTTCCGAAGAAAGGCGGCTGGAATTGGAGGGGGACTGTGTGCTGGTTGACAGTACCCTGAATACGAAATCCTTCCAGTTTATGAAAGAAACAGACAACAATGTGAAACCTTCCCTTGAAGAATTTGTGGAACGGAATAAACAATCCGTACTGTTTACTGTGGTAGCGGCTTCAGCACTGTTAATGCTTCTGTTTGCCGCCGTCATTATACTGGTAAGGGCGAGAAGAAGCAGAAAGAATGGAGAGTAGGGTGTAAAGAATGAAAAAAGTAATGCTGGTATTCGGCACCAGGCCGGAAGCAATTAAGATGTGTCCTCTCGCAAGGGAATTATACCGGGATCCTGCCTTTGAGACAAAAGTCTGCATCACCGGACAACATAAGGAGATGCTTAATCAGGTCCTTTCCTGTTATGAGGTCACACCGGATTATAACCTGGACATCATGAAGGAAGGGCAGACTCTTTTTGATATCACGGTAAAGGTACTGGAGGGGATGAAAATAATATTGGAAAAAGACCGGCCGGACATTGTACTGGTTCACGGCGATACCACCACGGCTTTTGCGGCCTCCCTTGCAGCCTTTTATTTTAACATTCCCTGCGGACATGTGGAGGCGGGACTCAGGACTTATGATTTATCCGCACCCTATCCCGAGGAATACAACCGGCAGGCAATCGGCATTGCGGCGAAATTTCATTTTTCACCTACCCAAACAGCGAAAAATAACCTGATCCGGGAAGGCAAACAGGAAGAATCCGTCTTTGTTACCGGCAATACAATCATTGATGCCCTGAAACTAAGCATAAGGGATAATTACTCCCATCCGGTTTTGGATTGGTCAAAGGACAGCCGGCTTATCCTGCTGACAGCCCACAGGCGGGAGAACCTGGGTAAACCCCTGTATGATATTTTTAATGGAATCAAAAGGGTCCTGGAGGAATTTAAGGATGTGAAGGTCGTTTACCCCATTCATTTAAATCCTGCCATCCGAAAGATAGCGGCGGAAGTTTTTAAAGATAACCGGCAGATAAACATAACGGAACCCCTTGGGGTCTACGATTTCCACAATATCATGGCACGGACCGAATTCATCCTGACGGACAGCGGCGGGATACAGGAGGAGGCCTCCGGATTAAAAAAACCGGTCCTTGTGCTCCGGAATACTACGGAACGGCCGGAAGGAATTGAAACCGGAACCTTGAAGCTAATCGGAACCGGGGAGGATACGGTTTACCGGGAATTTAAGAAACTGCTGACGGACAGGGATGCCTATGAGCGTATGTGTAAGGCTTCCAATCCTTACGGCAATGGTACTGCCTGTAAACAAATTGTTGATATTTTACGGACTCAGATATAGGAAAGAGAAAGTAAAAATTTAAAAATCTTTTACTCGGAAATTTGTGCCACATTACCTTGGCACAAACTTAGATACGCAAAACATGCAGGAAAGAGGGTAATTATGAGTTTTCGCAGAAACTGGTTCACATATTTATCGTTATTTTTATATATGGCGGCAGCTCTGTTGATTCTGATTTTTGGGGTTACACAGTTTAAGGAGGGGAAGGAGTATCCCCTTTTATCCCAGATGCTTCTTATTGTTGGAATCTTTGGGGTATTTGCACTGATAAACCTTCTTTTTTATTTCCTGACAAGGCCGGGTATGGTAATGGTGCAGGATTATATAAAAAAGAAATGCATATGGGTGGAATGGCTGTTTGTAATAGGCGTACTGGCAGCCGGGATAGTTTTCCGGATATGGTATATAAATACTTACAGCGTGGGTATGGAGTCGGACTATAAGTTTTATTATGATGTGGCTAAAATGATTAGGAATAACACCCTGCTCACTCAGGCAAACAACGAATACATTGCCCTGTTTCCCAATACCTTCGGCTATTCCTATGTATTATCCCTGGTTATGAGGGTATTTGGCACAACGCCGGAGGTCTGCCTGTATTTTAATGTGGCAATATCCGCCCTGACCTCCTTTTTCTGCTACCGGACAGGCAAAAATTTGGCCGGCAGTATAGGCGGGATCACTGCTTTTCTTTTCAGCTGGTTCTGGCCGTCCCAGATTATATTCAGTAATATCAACGGTTCGGAAGCAACCTTTACCTGTCTGCTTATGGGCGGAGTGCTGCTGACGGTTTATGTCATGAAAAAATACGACGGCACCGGGAAGGCCTCCGCAGCGCCAATCGTATTGCATTTTTTACTGGGGATCATACTTTCCCTGGCATCCTCCATCCGGCCCATGTCGGTTATCTTTTTCATTGCACTGGTATTATGCCTTTTTACCGTAAAGAAAAAACTGCAATACCGTAATATTAATGATTTATCCCTGGGTAATATTTTCGTGTCTAAGGGATGGCTGCGGGCAGTGGTAGTTATAGCGGGCTATCTGATCTGCACTCAGGTCATTAACGGCGGAATATCCAATGCAATCCAAAAAGATGCGGCAGGTTCGGGGGCAATGGGATATAGTTTAATGGTAGGGGTGAATATTGAAAGCGACGGCGGTTACAGTGAGGATTTAATGAATATTTTAAATAATTCCTATAAGGAAACCCAGTCGGCCACCGAGGCCAATAAAGTCTGTATGGATATTGCCAAAGAGTCGGTTATGTCGGATCCCATGGGGACGCTGGAGCTTTTTGCTAAAAAATATTATCTCATCTGGTCCAATGATGATTATGCCACAACCACGAATATCGTTACCATGAATAATCAGAATATACTGACTCCTGACCGGGAAAACCTGATGTATGGGGCTGCGGTGTGGAATAATGTTTATTATCTGTTTATGGTATTTTTATCTCTGGTTGGTGCCGTATATCTTTTCAAACGGGACAGCAACGGATTGATTTTACCCGTATTCTTTATAGGGGCCGCGCTGCTTCATATATTGGTGGAAATGCAGAACCGTTATCATTATTACCTGCTCCAAAACTTTTCTTTGCTGGCTGCTGTCGGCTTAGGTCTTCTGTTCCAGGAATACCTGCAGCGGGTAAAAGAGAAAGCACCGGAACGGGAATTCAGACTTGAAGCAGTTCCGGCGGCCGCTGCATTGGAACCGGGGGCAGGGATTATGGGAGAGACGGAAGAACCGGGAATAGAACAGGACCTTTTCCAATACGACAGGCTTTCCGGGAATATTCTGCCCCAGCTTGATGTGCTTAAGGCTATTGAAGACGGACATATTATCATAACTGCATCGGAAGCTTACCGTGATATGGAAAATCCCGGTACTGACGGCAATCCGGAAGCCGGTGAAAAACAAAATGCAGCGGTTAATACAGGGGCAGCGGAAAATTTAAAATTAAATGAAGAACTTAAAAAACCGGGGAATCCGGAACCGGATGGAAACAGAGAGCCTGATCAGAATCCGGAACCGGATGAAGGTACAGTAACAGCAGGAAACTCCCGACGGAATGAAACTCCTGGTATAATCGGCAGTACAGTAAAGAAAAATACCGCCTTAAATGAGAACCGGGATATTAATAGGAAATCCCATGTAAACCTGAATAAGACGGGGAATAAGAAAAAGCAAAGGAAGTATTCAGGTATCGGAAAAGAGAAAAATGTATCGGAACGAAGCAGTGGAAGCCGTGCGGGGGTTAAAGAAAAGCCCATTCTTAAACTTCTTGTCTCTGCCGACGGCAAAATACCGGTCCCGGGCATTTTCCCGAAGAAGTCCGGACAAAACGGGAAAACGGCGGCACGGCCTGAAATAGCTGTTACACGTACAGCAGGCAGAAGAAAGCATGCCAATAAGAAAACAACAATACTGGATCTGTTAAAAGAACAGATTTCATATAATAAACAAAAGGGCAGCGGCAGAAAAGCGGCAGTGAAAGCCGGTAAAAGACTGGGTGGTACCGGTAAAGGGAATTATACAAACAACAACCATAAAAAATCGGTTTAACCTGTGCCGGGTTGCCGGAAGAACGCACAGGCACCACGGCGCCTCCTTCTGCCGCCCTGCCCTGACAAGCATTATTTTTGCAACGTTAGACTAAAAGTTAGAACCTCAGCAAAGCGGAACGGAAATATCCGCTTTGACTAAAGAGTCAGGAAGGAAATTACAGTATGCGTTTTTTCGGATCGGATAAAATTGAAAAGATAAGCAAAACCGGCTTTTTGTTCTCCCTCCTTGTATTTATAGGGGTGGGAGGATGGTTACTGTACGATTATTTTAACAACTCCGGAAAAGAGGAAGAAACAAACAATACGGAAAGTACTTCTACTGAACTTGCAGACAGGATGGATAACTATCCGGATAAAGTCATCCTGAATGAAAATCTTCAGGATATAACCATTTATGACAGTAAGGACAAGGCAGTCAAATTAAAAAGTTTTGAGGGCAAAAATATCATACTTATATTCTGGGCAAGCTGGTGCAAATATTGTAAGGCAGAATTTGCCGATATGGAGGAATATAAGAAAGTACTGGATGCTTATGAAGATACGGAAATCATACTGGTAAATAAGCTGGACGGTGAAAAAGAATCAAAAGAGCAGGCATTGAATTACCTGAAAGAAAACAATATACCTTTTGATACCTACTTTGATAAGGATTTAAAGGTCTATCAGGAACTGGGGATAAAAATTGTTCCCACCATGCTTGGCATTGACAAAAATGGAAAGCTAAAGGTGTGTAAGCCCGGTAATCTGGAAGATGCCGGCCAGCTGGCAGCTTTCATCGATTATCTGGAATATGGGGCTTCCTATGCCACACAGAATTTTATCACGGATTATTTAACGGATACAGAGGGCGGAGTACGTGTGAATCTAAAGGAAACCGGTTCGGAGAGTCCTTCCGGAAATGACGTATTAAGTGAATCCCAGGGCATCCTGATGGAATATGCAGTTTTAAAGGAAGACAAAGAATTGTTTGAGGAAGCATTTCAGTATGTAAAGCAGTTTATGTTAACGGATACAAAGCTGGCCGGCTGGATGGTGACCGGAAAAAAAAGCGCGGCCTCCAATTCCCTGGTGGATGACCTGCGGATATACAAAGCCTTATTAAAAGCCAACGAACTCTGGGGCGGGTATGAGGATATGCTTATCTACTGGGAGAAAAACCTATATGAATATAATACCTCGAATAATCATATTGTAGACAGCTATGATTTTAAAAGGAAAGATAAATCCAGGCGGATTACATTATGCTTTGCCGATCTGGAAAGCCTGGCCCTTTTAAAGGACAGGGTTCCCGAATACGGGCCGGTGTACGATAATGCGTTATCTGCCGTGGAGGGCGGTTACATCAGCGATGATTTTCCCTTTTATTACAGCTGGTATAATTATAAGAAAAAAGACTATGAAGATACGGAACTGAATATGGCGGAAGCCCTCTATACCGTATGGAATTTAACGAAAGCCGGAAAACAGAAAGAAACGACCATAAGGTGGCTTAAGGATAAAGTTGCCTCTGCAGGCATCAAAGCGCGGTATACCATTAGTGGCCAGGTTGTGAAAGGCTATTCCTATGAGTCTACGGCAATTTATGCTCTGGCTGCCATGATAGGCAAAGAAATCGGGGATGAGCAGCTGGTGACGGATGCCATTGCCCGGATGGAACTTCTGCGTGTAAATGAAAAAGGCAGTGAATTAAACGGTTCCTTCGGAACAAATGACGGGGAGGACATATATTCCTTTGACCAGTGCATGGCCCTCCTGGCATACGCCGTAACGGATAATTAATCCGGGAAAGTTGTTTATACAGGGATTGCTGTTAAACTGGGGTTTTCTGTGTCTTCCGCTCCGTTACCCCCACAAAAAACACCTCCCGGTATCCAAGACTGAACGGTAACATAACATTCATAAAGGGCTGCTGCAAACCAGCGTTAATAAAACTCCGTTCTTTCAGAGAGATATTAAGCTATTTGCAGCAGCCCTTAAATCTTACGGCAGGATGCCTACAAGTACTTTTTTAACGTTTTGACTGAAGGAAATTGCCGTTATCCATCCCTGCAGCGGCAATTTTGCAGGCTGGAGATACTTCTTCGTAAGCTCCCGCTATTTCTTTCCCGGCTGTTTCCTTGCTAATTATAGCTTCCCGCTTCAATTGCCTTGGCTTTTTCATCCAGAATTGCCTGGTAACCTGCATCTAAGAAATCCTGGCAGGCCTCTTTATAGGTAGCTTCAAAATCAGCTTCCGGACTCATGGCACATTTCACATAAAGTTCTTTCCATAGATCATTTAAATCGGATTTGTATTCTGCCACGGATTCCAGTACGACCGAATACAGGGCATCGGGAGAGGAATATTCCAGATAATCCTTATAGTATTTATAAGAATCTTCAATTAAGTATTCATAACCGGCCGGAGCCCAGTTGGTAAGGTTGGCCTGGAAATTCACATCTTCATCTTCATACTGCGCACTTTCTATCACCAGGCACCAGTAATCCTTATTGTTGTTATTGGAAAGCTTGGATTCGCCTGTAAAATCAGCTTTCTTAACAGCCAGGCCCTTTTCGTCCAGGGTGTAATTCTCGCCTTCCACGCCGTTTTGGAGGAAAAACAGGTTGTCTGTCTGGCTCATCCACTCCAGATACATCCAGACTGCGGCCCTCTCTTCCTGGGTGGCAGTGGAGTTAATGCCCATAATCATGCCGAAAGGCCAGTAAGCCCGGGACTGGGGCATATATTGTGCACCTTCCGGTGTCAGGGCTTTCGGGTCCAATACGGAGACTTTTGCATCCGGGTCATTGGTTAATAAATTGGCGATTACGGTAGAAGAACTTGCCAGGTATAAGGCATAGGCACCGGAATTTCCTGATACAAAGTCTGCCTGGGTGGAAGCATCATCCGTATTTAAATAAAATTCGGGATCGATCAGGCCGTTATTGCACTGGTAGTTTAAATTTTTTAAATATTCATAGGTAGGTTTCCAGGTGAAGGCCGGAACGGAAAGATCCGAATACAGTGCCCTCTCTTTTTCGTCAATAGGCCAGGTGCGGAAGGCATAATCATAGGTGAAATTGTTCTGCACCAGGTTGCCGCCGCCGTTACCGAGGCCGGCTTCTTTCCAGGCTGTCAGTAATTCATTGTACTCCTTAAGAGAAGAGGGCATATCCAAACCGACCGCATCGATCCAGTCCTGCCGGATTAAGGTGAGCCAGTTGTAAGCGTCCGGCCTGCCGGCAAAGAAAAAGTAATTATCCCCGTCTACCTTACCGTAAGTGGAGTTGGTCTCGCCCATAGCTTTCCAGTAGGTGGGAGCATAATTGGCGATTTCCTCATAATCCAGTTTCTGCATGGCACCTTCCCCGTAATAGGCCAGGATCTGCGGCATATCGTAATGGAAGATAATATCAGGCGCCTTATCGGCTGCCAGCATCTGGGTATAATCGGTAACTTCCGTACTTCTTCCGATGGCTACAAATTTAACCGTTATATTATACTTGTCACCGAACTGGGACTGGATCCATTTGGTATAATAATTATCCGTTACGTTCCAGCCTTCAAAAGCCCTGTCATATACAGGAATTTCAATGGTTACATTATCTTCGAATCCGGAGGAATAATCCCCATAGGGGCTTTTTTCTGTTTCCGTGGTTCCCCCCGCAGAATTTTCCTCTGCCGTATTCGCTGCTGTATTGACTGCCGTTTTATCAGTCGGGACTGTTTCATTGTTTTTGCACCCTGCGGTCATGGCCACAGTAAGGGCGCAGATCAATGAAAATGCTGTCAGTTTTTTAAAATTTTTTTTCATAATGCTACCTCCTTTTATATAATAATTATTTATAAAAAACCCCGAATCAGCCTTTTACGGCGCCTATCATGGTTCCCTGCACGAAGTATTTCTGTACAAAGGGATAAATACATAAAATGGGAATGGTTGCAAACATAATGCAGGAGGCCTTTAGCACCTCAGGATTGGTATATTGTGCGGACCCTTCCGAAACTGCCTGAAAGGATTCCGTAGCCGCCACCACCAGGTAATAGAGTTTCAGCTGGAGAGGCCTTAGGTCGATATTTTGTTTAATATAAAATAAAGCATCCTGATAGGCGTTCCACCTGCCCACCGCATAAAACAGGGAAAGGGTGGCGATAATGGGCTTGGAGAGCGGAATTACGATACTTCTTAAGATCCGGAACTGTCCCGCCCCGTCTATGACTGCGGATTCTATGAGGCTGTCGGATATGTTACCCTGCAGGGTGGTTTTCATGATCAGCAGGTTATAGGGGCTGAAAGCCAGAGGCAGGATCATGGCCCACCAGGTATCCAGCAGATTCAATTCGTTTACCAGTAAATATTCCGGGATAATTCCTCCGCTGAAATACATGGTAAACATAAACAGAAAGGTAATGGCAGTCCTGCCCTTTAAATTTTTCCTGGACAGGGGGTAAGCCGCAAAGGTAGTAAGGATCATACCTAAAACCGTAAAGGTAATGGTTACGACTACGGATACATACAGGGATCTTATTATACTTAGATCAGCAAATATTTTTTTGTAGGCATCCAGGGTAAAACCCTTTGGCAGTAATACAATCTTATTGGCAATTACGTATGCCTCATTACTGACGGATTTCGAAAAAACATGTAAAAAAGGCAGTATGCAGGTCAGTGCGATGACTGCCAGGAAGGTATAAATGAAAACATCGGTTAATACATTATGTAAGGTTGGTTTGGGTTTCCTATGGGATAAAACTGTTTTAGAAGTGTTTTCCGTCATCATTTTCCGATCCTCCTTTAAAAAATTCCGTCTTCGCCAAGCTTTTTTGCAATGAAATCGGAGCCGACTACCAGCAGGAACCCGATTACGGACTGGAACAGGCCAATTGCGGTAGCTTCACTGTATTTGCCGTTGGAAAGCCCTAACCGGTATACCAGTACCGGAATCGTATTGGTATATTCCGTGGTCGCCACATTCATTAACGCATTTACCGATTCAAAGGAACCGCCCATAATTTTACCGAGATTCATGATCAACAGGATTACAATGGTACTTTTGATGCAGGGCAGGGTGATATGGACACATTTAGCCCACCTCCCGGCCCCGTCTACGGTAGCCGCTTCGTACAATTCTGTGTTGACACTGGTAATCGCCGCCAGGTAAATAATGGTTCCCCAGCCCATGGTCTGCCATACGTTAATAAGTACATAAGTCACCAGCCAGTGGCTATCCTCCTGGAGAAAAGGTATCCGTGAGTGCCCGGCGGCCTCAAGCAGGTTATTTACAACGCCGTTTGCCAGGCCGAAGATCTGGTAAGCAATTGCACCGATAATTACAAAAGATAAAAAGTGAGGCAGGTATAACAAAGTCTGGGTCACTTTTTTAAAATATTTATGTTTCACCTCGTTTAATAAAAGTGCCAGGACAATGGGCAGGGGAAAGCCTAAAATAAGGGTCAGGCTGTTTAATAACAAGGTATTCCGGACCGATTTGCCAAAATCCCTCATATGGAATACTTTATTAAATACCTCAAAACCGACCCAATCACTGCCTGAAAATCCTTTCAAGATCTTATAATCCTTAAATGCCACAACTAACCCGAACATGGAGCCGTATTTAAAAACCAGGGCAAAGGCCACCGGTACGAATAACAGTAAATATAGCTGCCAGTCTTTTTTTAAATAGAAAAGTAAACTTCTTTTTCTGTCATTTTTTATATAACTGCCGGGAACCAAAGAGGAACTGTCTGGCTTTAACCTGGAAGATTTGGCATATTTCATAAAATCATCCTTTCTTATTGTTGGAATGTATACGTTTTGTACATAAATGGCATATCTGAACTATATAATTATTTCCTGTATCTGTAAAGTATCACTTTTGCCAGGGATTATCATTTTTGCTACTGCAGAAACCCTTGATTTGGCGGGGGTTTAACAAATATTATTAAGGGATTTCCATAAAAGTATCAGGGAAAAAACGGAAAGAGACATACAGTTAAGCCGGTTTATTATCAAAAATGATGTAAGATTATCAAAAAAACAACTATAAAACAGTGAAACAGCAACTGTTTTATAGTTGTTTTACACGACTTCCCCGAAAAGCCGGAAGGAAGGGAAAGCAATTGTCCCTTCCCGGAGAGATTTATTATGTCATGAATGAAAAACATGTTTATGATCTTACTGCTCCGGCCGGAACCTGCAAGCAGGCTTGCTATTCCTGGTTCCGCTTTCCTGGTATCCCATTAAACATCTCTCTGCTTCAGGTTTTTAAATTCACTTGGAGATATCCCCTCATATTTTTTAAAAAAGCGGATTACACTTTGGATATTCCGGTACCCTACTTCCCTGGCAATCTGTGAAATGCTTAGATCGGAATGAAGCAGCAGGTGCTTTACTTCTTCAATGCGGAGAATATTTACGTTATCGATCAAACTTTTTCCCGTTTCTTCTTTCACTAGTTTTCTTAAGTAGGAATAACTGATTCCGATTTCCTCCGCGATAGCTTCAAATATCACATCTTCCTTGTAATGTTCCCCCAGGTACCGGAGTATCTGTTCACAGTATTTTGTCTCATTATTCTCCCGGTCCGGAGCCGTGTAATCCAGAATGGATTTATATACCTCGATCAGGTATTCTTCGATTTCATCTACTGTATCAAGACTTGCAATAACCGAATAGATATTGACGTTACTTCGAAAGATCTTGCTGGTATTAATATTATGTTCCACAAGATATTTAATGGTTGCACCGACTAACTGATTAAATATCAGCAGGATATTATCGTTTGAAATATCCTCTTCCTCCTTAAGCTGGTCCACAATTATGCGTAGTTCGGCCTTCAGGCTGTCAAAATCACCGCTGTTTAAAAAGTTAAGGATCTTTTTTTCACTGTTGTAGGAATAATGGAACTTTTTGTTTTCCCTTTTTCCGGATTCCCAGAAGATTATGCTGTTCCTTCCGGCAAGTAATCTCTGTTTGACCGCTTCCGCGGCTTCATAAACACATTCTTTAATCCCGTCGTAACCGTTATGGACTCCGCTTACACCAATTGTTACGGTATACCCCCGGACTTCTTTTGCCATGGTTTTAACTTGGGTTAAAACAGTTCTTAAGGTTTTCGGCACCCGGACCTGGTCATAACATTCCATGTTAATGAGAATGGCAATTGTTCCGGCTTCATATCTTGTACAGCATACATGATATTCTTCCGGAAAGGCATTCTCAAATTTATCAAACAATATATAGCGCTGATAGCTTCTGGTTTCCGGATTGGATTCTTTTAAATAGGATTTGATGTTGTCAACGGATACCAGTGCCACAATATAATGGCTGTAGGGTAAAGCTTTTTTTATTTCTTCCATTTCCGTGCTGTTGGCAATTTCACCGGTCAGCAAATTGTGGAAGGCCAGATATTTCGTTTCCTTTTCCCTGTCTTTTAACAGTTTGCGAAGGCCTTCCTCCTGTTCCCGTATTTTTTCAAAGGCGTTTGTAAGATAGGCAAGTTCATTCTTATTCTCCCTGTCTTCAAAACCGGCCTGCTCTTTCATATTCGCTACCAGCTGCTTCATGGGTTTGGAAAAGCTGATGGATACCAATACGGTTATGATTGTTCCTATGGCAATAATTATGGTTGTAAGAAAGATAAAATTGGCCCGGACCACATTTGATTTTTCCAATAAGGTATCCATGGAATAGGTTGTAACATAGATCCATTGATTTGAGGGATTTTTATAAAAGGTATATAACATTCTCTCCTTGTCCGTATTGATATAATAATATCCGGAGTTTTCCTTATCCTCCAATATGCGTTTTATATAACTAACCTCACTGAGGTTTTTATGGATCAGGGACTTATCCTTATGAGAGATAACATTCCCTTCCCCGTCAATAATAAAACCGGTTGAATCGGAATTATGTTTATTGGAATTAAAAAAACTGCTTACCTTGGATTCGTTTACATTTACCACGATGGTACCCTTTGTGGAGGTCGTCAGCCGGTTAAGCCGGTATACATAGGATATGACATGAATGGATTCGGAATATTTTGAACCCTTTTCGATTTCGGTAACCGTGGCTTTATTTAAAACCCTGGGGTACCATACGCCGCCGGCGCCGTTGACTTCCTTCATGGCTGCTTCCAGCCAGTCCAGGCTTTCAAAATATTCCAGGCGGACAATTCCCTTATTGGTTGAAATAACATAGTCCGCATTATCCAGGTAAAAATTAATGGAATATACGGTGCTGTCATTTGACAGCATTTCGTTCATGCTGTCAAAGATATTGATTGCACTGTTAATGGTTTCAAAATCGGAATTTAATTCGGCATAAGATGTTATATTTTTTATAGTGTTAAATTTGTTTTCTTTGACCATCTGCAGTACGTTCACAATAACGTTGCTGAGGGCAAATTCATTCAGGGCAATGTCGGAATCCAGTTTTGTCATGGCGGAATCGGCGATTTCCTGTTCCGAGTACCGCAGCATTGCCGTATTGCTGTAATAAGATATAATCGACATGGGAATAACCAGTACCAGGAACAGTATCATAAATAATTGGATTTGAACCGGTATTCTCTTCATAATATACTCCTCTCTCCTTTAAAACCTGATCTAATGAAACGGGTTTCTCAACAATCATTTTACAACATTTTTTTCCATTTTGGAAGAGCAGGGATCCGATAATTATTTAACCTTACAAGTAAGTCCCCGCTTCTTAGTGGATTGCGAATATCCGCTTTGACTGCAAGATATGGTATTGACAAATTACCGGTACTTGCTATAATCTGAATTCAGGTTAAAATCTGCCGTTAAGTACCGGGCAGTTTCGGGATGTATTGATCGACAGTGCCGGTATTACCTTAGGCTTATTGTTTTTCTTCTTATGCCGGAAGCTTATTCATAAGCACATTTTACGCAGAGCCTATAAAAGGGAGGCTTATGAATCGCCAGTTGACAAATAATGTGGTGCATGCTATTCTAAATAGGATAAATGAACCGGAAAGTTCCTGTGTACTGCTTATAAAAAGATACATTATTGTTTTGCAGACAGGTAAATTAGATTTAATACGACGGATGAGACTCTAACTGTAAAGATGGGTTGAATTAAAGTGTTATCATGAGGCATATGCTCTCGTCTTTAATCTTTTTAAAGACGGGAGTTTTTTATCTCATAGAGAAGTTACGTACTATGAGATAAAAAATGCTCCGCAGGATTGTACTTCGGCGTTTGGAACCTTACCGTAAGGAACCGACCCCCGGAGCCGGCAAGCCGGATTCTTTGATCCTGCAAAGGGAAATACCTGAAATCAGGACTTTTTGGACATGCAAAGAAAATCATAAATATGGAAAAGGATGAATGGAATGAAGTTAAATCACGAAAAGGGCGCTGCCCCTTTATACTTTCAAATTGAAAATATAATTAAAGATCAAATTGAAAAAGGCGAATATACTAACGGTGATGTTCTGCCAAGTGAAAAACAATTGCAGGAAATCTTTGGAGTCAGCCGGGTAACCGTACGGCAGGCGGTAAGTGCTCTGGTAAATGCGGGATATTTACAAAGCGCCCAGGGAATCGGTACGACCGTCATATTTGAAAAAATAGATGAGAAACTGAAACGGGTTATCAGCTTTTCCGAGGAAATGGAGCAGCATGGCATTAAAATGGAAACCAGCTACTGCAATATTACCCTGGAAAAGGCGGGTAAATCAACAGCCGGGAAACTTGAAATAAAAGAGGGGGAAGAGGCCTATAAATTAGTCCGTGTCAGATGTGTAAAAGCCTCACCCATCGTATATTCCATTACTTATTTAAGAAAGTACCATGAACTTCCCTTAGAGCCGGATTATTATAAGGAATCACTTTATAATTATCTGGATACGGAATACGGAGTTAAAATTGTAAAAGGCCAGGATACCTTTGAAGCGGTCCTGGCGGATAAGGACATCGGTAAATATCTGAACATTTCCCCGGGTTCCCCGGTTTTTAAAAGAACAAGGAAAACGACGGACCAGCATAACGAACTGGTGGAATATACTCTTTGTTATTATCCCGGAGACAAATACAAGTACTCCGTTGATTTATAAAACCATCCCGGAATTAATAATATCCTGGAGAAATCATAATCCATTACAAACACAAAGGAGCTGGTGCATATCAGCGTCTAATGAAGCCGATATGCACCAGCTTCAAGAAGATATTCAAATGTGTTTGCAGTGGATTTTTTTATGAATTTAACCTTACAAGTAAGTCCCCCACTTCTTAGCGGAGGCCACTGAAAAAGTTCTTACTTTTTGATTTAAATTGGTAATATTGCAAAATCTTGCAGTTTAAAAATTTATTTGCACTTTGAAAACATTGAATAGTGCTATTTTAGTTAAGGATATCCCTTA
>JAEWAK010000035.1 GCA_023391695.1 Bacillota bacterium | reverse complement strand
TAAGGGATATCCTTAACTAAAATAGCACTATTCAATGTTTTCAAAGTGCAAATAAATTTTTAAACTGCAAGATTTTGCAATATTACCAATTTAAATCAAAAAGTAAGAACTTTTTCAGTGGCCTCCGTTAAGAAGCGGGGACTTACTTGTAAGGTTAAATAATTATTCCCCTATTTTCTAATTATCGGATTCTTTTCTGTAAGAGCTTTCGCAGACAGCCCCTGCGGTCCAAATTCATCCATGCTGTGAATGTTGAAATAAGGTATTTGGTTCAATAATTCAAAACCGGCAGTAAGCTCATAGTTTCCGCCGCTGTATCCGGCAAATCCGGGATCTTCCTTTATTACTATATTGTTCGTTCCAAGTATTAGCTCCTGTGCACCTCTTGCACCGCTTGGAAGGATTGCTCCGTTTATGGGACTTAAAGGGAATTTGATATTTACCGTCAGGTTCTCATCGAATGTATTTGTTGCAACGGCTGCATAAAACTCCTGATCAAAGGTTAAAAGTTCCGGATACTCGGCTGCATACACCGGTTTTGCAGCATAGGTTCTTACAAGCTCCAGTCTTTTTGCTGTTTCCGAATCCGACGTATTCCACGTCATCTCCGGTTTGTAGTTATCAAACCCCCAATAGGTGGCAGAACAGTCTAAAAACAGATTTCCCTTAATGGTACTGCGGGTTCCCTGGGCTCTTACCGCTACAACATTGTTCGCTCTGTCAGACCCGATATTCGCAAAGATATTATTGTAAATCTGCAAGGCATGACCGTTGTTATCCGTTCTGATACCGCATACGTTAAACTGCTTGGTATATTGGCCAACCGGATAGATTCCGAGGTTATAAATATAGTTGTTCCGGAACACGGTTCCCCGCTGCTGGGGGCTGTTCTCATTGCGGGTATAGATGGCATCCATATCCAGACACTCTTTCACGGCATCGTGGATTTTGTTATATTCAAAGATATGGTCATTCCCCCCATAATTAATGATACAGTGCGGTCCGTCATATACATCATTATAAGCTACTCTGACTCCAACACCCTGTAAAGCGATTGCCGGATTATATGCTCTGTGTTGATATCCGACTCTGTGGATGGTATTGCCGGTAATTGAATTTTCACTGGAGGTCAGCGTTTCATAATCACCGCCTGACATAAAGATGCCCGTACCGCCGATGTTTTTAATCTCATTATTTTCCAACTTAATATTTGTCCCTCTGAATATCAGGCCGCCCTGTCCGAAGTTTCGTATCAGGCAGTTACTGAATTCAATTCTTTCAACACCCGGACCATCATCCAGAAAACCGTCCCATATATGTCCCGGAAAGACTTGAGCTTCCGGATAGTTGGAAGGATCGGCAAGCCTGAGGAAATGAGTGGAAGCAGGATCAAAGGTTATTGGATTTGTAATATTATTCTTTATTAAAAATTCGCCATATGTCATTATTTTATAATCTTTTGAGGTTCCTAAAGCCGCATATCCCCTTCCGCCTTCAATCGTCATATTGGTAATTGATATATTCTTTGCACCGTTGAAATAGAAGATGGGGCTGCCAATGGCAGACAGTTCAATAGTATAACTCTTTGACTGAAAATCCTCCGGCGGCAGATAATAAAGTTTTCCGGCCTCTCTGTCTATGTAATATTCTCCGGTCTGATCCATTTCCTCCAGAAGATTTTCTGCAAAATACCAGCCATTTGTATAATAGGTTTTTATTTTTCCTTCTTTTAGTTTGATTTTTTTCTCTGCGGTATCAATTTTTTCAATGGGGTAATAGTTGTTTTCGTAATTAATGGATAAGGTACCGCAAATCCATGCATCAGTTGTATTTACCCAGCTTGACGGCCGGTCATCTTCATACTTAAAGGACATTTCCTCCGGCAGCAGATTTTTATTATCCACTGGAATGGTGCCGGTATTGGGATATCTTGCAAGGGTCTGATTTTCGCCGTTAACAATCAGTTCAGCCGCCATATACTGGCCTTTGTTGAAATAATGGTATCCTCTCGTGTTCAGCACTCCATATTCCGTAATATCATTCGCCCTTAAGTCTGCAACCAGTACTTTTTCGGCTGCCTGCCGGTCAATAATCCGTGCCTTCTCCTCTTCATTAATGGGACGGAACCAGCTTTGCTCGATGGGCTTGCTTCCGGATATCCTTACCTCCTCCCCCGGATAAGCAGTATATGTAATTTTTCCATTCTCATATCCGGAATCCTCCGGTCCAAAGACCAGTGAATCGTAGATATAGTACGTACCTTCCCGAAGATATACCTTTGCACCTCCCCTGGGCAGTCTGCCGTTACTGATTAAGTTTCTCACAGCCTGCCGGGCTTTTTGTATTGTCTTAAAAGGAGCCTTCCTGCTGCCATCATTGCTGTCATTTCCGTTATTATCCACATAATAACTTGCAAAATCCCTGGAGCCTGACAAAGTTTTTGTAACAGCGGCCGCATAGCTCGTCAGGCTCGCCGACATTACAAAAAACACCGTCAACATGATACAACTAATCTTTTTACCCTTTCTCATACTGAATCCCTCCTAAATTTTGATTTATTTAATAACGGTTTTACCCCATTATTAACCGGAATAATCAATCCTACAGATTGGTTGTAAAATTTAAATCTGCAAATATTAAAACATAACTTGGGATATATGATTCAAAGTGGGTTGTACGTTTGGGACACTTCTTCTGACAGGATACATTTCTAATTGAATTTGAGTTTCTGAGATAGGTTTACTACTATGTCTAATTTCCCGATTTATACCTTGAGTTTATTTGTCATTTTTATATGTTAATTATCCTGTTCCAATATTTTATTTGAATTTAATTAGGGTGTGTCTGAAAACTGCTTGTGCCGGGCTGAATGTTCCACTTTGTGGGAGACAAGGAGCGATTTTGGGGGCGTAGCGGGTCTACGTTCCCAAAATTGCGACGCAGGATTCCGCAAAGTGGGG
>JAEWAK010000008.1 GCA_023391695.1 Bacillota bacterium | reverse complement strand
TTCCTAACGGAACGTTTCATCCCATCTGAAATACGTTGTATTCAGATGGACTTTTAAAGTTACCCTTTTTTACAAGATCAAAAACATCCAAAAACCTCTTGACTATTTATAGTTTGTCACCTCCTTTGTGTATATACATAAATTTTCTATATAATAAAAATTCCATAATGAGTAAATTAAATTTGTGAGTACTATATTAAATAATATACTTTACATTTCACGCTGATTATATAAATACCATATATGATTTATTATTTAACATATAACATATGTTTACTGCCATGTCAATAACTTCCATGTAGTTTTCACCCTTTTTTTGTAATATTTCGTCACATGTATTATCTTAATATTTTTACAAATTACTTTTGTATACCTTTGCAGCATTTTAACCAGGGATATGAAGTATATTTTCCTTTCTTGAAGCCTAGCGAACGAAAGATTGTTTTGTTAAAATAATTTCAAAGTATTATACTAAATTCTACAATTAATATATATGTTTTTACATCAAAAAGTGTCGCTTTAAATTATAATCGTAGATACTTAATAAATAATTATCTGTATAATCTTGAAAGTAAAACCTAACCTAGCAAAGGACGGAAATCCTCCATTGGATACCACTTTCTAGCCATCAAGTTAATTCCGTCCATACTTTAAGTGGTAATTTCACTTCAAATGTAGTTCTATCATTTTCCGATTCAGCCTTTACTGTACCATGATGCATATCCACGATGCTTTTTACAATAGCCAGTCCAATTCCTGAACCGTTTTTATATATGCTCCTGGATTTGTCAGCTTTATAAAACCGTTCAAATAGATAGGGTAAATCTTCTGCCGGAATCGTATGTCCGTTATTTATGATTCGGATGATGGCATTATGAGTTTCCTTTCGTATCTCCACTCTCAGATATTTTCCTTCTTTTCCATAATTAACAGCATTGTTAATAAGATTATCAAACATTCTTGCAAGAAGCAGCGGATCCCCGTCTACCATGATTTTATTATGGGCATAAGAAATGTCATATTCCATATTGATGTCTTTAAAAACAGGCAAAAATCCAAGTACTATCTGTTCCATCAGTTCGGTAAGATTGATACTTATTATATTCAGCTTAAGTTCCGTACTGTTTAACTTTTAATATTCAAAAAGGTCATCAACCAACGTCTTCAGGTTAGTACATTTGTTATATGCAACATCAGCATAATGTTTCAGTGCTTCTTTATCGGCATAATTGCCTTTAGCGATTAATTCCATATACCCTAAAATCGACGTAAGCGGTGTTCTTAGATCATGGGATACATTGGTAACCATATCATTCTTAGTTTTTTCCCAGCGTTTTTCTTCCTCCAGCAATGACTTTAACTGATAAGTCATATAATTTACCGTCATTGCCAATTCCGAGAGTTCATCCGTTCCCCTTACAGGTATTTTAATATTAAGATTACCCCCGGCGATATCTTCCAGTGTTTTATGTATGTCCTCAAAGTACTTCATCCTCCTGTTCGTAAATAGAAAAAAACAGTATATCAGTAAAAAAGCAAGGAAAAGAAATAAAAGTACGGCAAAGAATATAATATGGTTCAGAAAAAATACGGCGAATGGTATGTTTGCGGATGCATTCATTAATAGCATAAAGATAAAAAACATGACGGAGACGGTAATCATAGCGCAGGCAAAAAATGTTACTATTAATTTAACACGGATTGATTTCAGTTTAATTTTCAATTTTATACCCAACTCCCCATACGGTTTCTATAATTTTAGGTTCTTTTGGATTTTCCTCTATTTTTTCTTCTTTTCATTTCGGTATTTTCTCCCGATATTAATTGTTTTACTTTATTCCTGTTTGTCAGTTCTCCAAGGCCAAAAGCATCCCCGGCTCAACTACGGGTGAACCATGAGGTCGAAAATGATGCTGGTTATTCTCTTATATAAGCAAAGAGTCATTCTCAGTTATAATTCTGTAATGACTCTTCACATTTATTATATTTATGTTTTATAATAATTTTGTTACATCTCCAACATGAAGTACAGTTAGTTCATGTAAAGCACGAGTTGCTGCTACATACAAAAGCTTAGCGTGGCCATCATCCTCCGGATAGTTGTTACTGGTTGGATTATAAATGAGAACCGTATCGAACTCCAGCCCTTTTGTATACTCTACCGGAAGCACCATAATTCCTTTTTTAAATTCTGCTTTTTCCAGGTTACTTTCCAGGGTGGCAATACGTTTACCAAGATTTTTAGCTACAAGTTCTGCTTCCATAGCATTTCTGCATACTACCGCAATGGTATCATACCCCTCCTGCTGCCACTTCTGAATAATCCAAGCGGATTGATTCAACATTTCATTCTCATCCTGGCACTCAGCTACAGATACTTCATTTCCATGTCGTATAATGGGTTCAATTGGATAACTGGAAAATGAGCCCTTTCGTAAAATTTTCTGTGCAAAATTAGATATCTCTACGGTATTTCTATAACTCTTAGATAATATTCCGAAGTTGTCAAAGCGGTCTGTTAAAAATAAGTCCTTTAATTCTTCCCAGTCATGGAGCCCATATCCAAAGTGAATATTCTGGGATACATCACCCATAATAGTAAAAGAACAACTTGGAATACAATAATGCAAAACAGAATATGCCATCATACCAAAATCCTGTGCTTCATCCACTACGATGTGGTGTGCTTCACGAATGGGGTCTGTTTCCTTAACACGTTTATACAAATATGCCAGGGCAGCTAAATCATATACATCAAATTCCTTCGTAGAAACATTAATTTCTTGTATTGCAATATCCTCATGCCATATTTCTTTTTGTTTTATCAGAAACTCACTATATAAATCATATATGGAGCCCTTCCACTTCTTTTCTCCAAACCGTTTTGTATAATCTTTCACTAACTGTTTTTTCATCTCCGGAGTATAACTAATCTCTCTGCCTGTAATCTCATTCTTAAGCTTGTTTAATGCACGTTGATTTAAGCCGTCAATTTTTGTTTGTATCGATAATCTTTTACTTTCCTCAATATATCCTTTAATCTGTTCAGAGGAATAAAGAAGCTTGTCATTTAAATAAATATCTTCCTGTGGTATCACTTTAGCTTCTAACTTACAGCAAAATTCTTCTAATGCATGAAACCAATCATGGGTTCCTTTACGATAGCTCCTCTTATCACATGGAATCACTTTGTAATTTTTTTCATTCCAATCTTCATAAAGCAAACGGATAAAGAGCTGCTCCATGGTCATTTGCTTCACACCATGAACATCCAAATCAGGTAACACACCAGTAATATAGTTCAACAAAATACGATTACTTCCAATAATGTAAAAGTCTTCTGGTTTAAAATCCTCTGCATAGTTATATAGGATATAGGAGATTCGGTGCATTGCCACGGTGGTTTTCCCACTGCCTGCAACTCCCTGTACAATCATATTGCGATAGGGAGATTTTCGTATAATATCATTCTGTTCCTTTTGTATTGTTGCTATGATTTCACCTAGAACAGCTTCTTTGTTCTTCGCTAAATATTTTGTCAGCAGATCATCATTGGTCACCACTTCGGAATCAAAGTAATCAATTAGTTTCTCTCCATCAATTTCAAAGGTCCGTTTCTTTTTTAAATCAATAGTAATTTTTATTTTGTCCGGCGCTATATAGGAGCATTCACCGAGTCCATTTTCATAATAAACATTGGCTAATGGAGCCCGCCAATCGACAACCATGATTGTGGTGGTGTCTTTCATAACTCCTCCCTTTCCTATATAGAATGTCTCTTCTTCCCGGCCATGGTCTTTGATGTCAATACGCCCAAAATACGGTTTCTTCAAAGCTCGCTGATTCTTACGAAGTGCTGTCTTCATATTTTCATTCATAGTGATTGTGTTTGACAATTCTGTAAATATTTCCGGATCATCATGCCGATATCGATCATACATATCTTCAATGTCTGCACTCATAATTTCAATTTCTGTCTTATACGCATCAATATTTTTTTTAATGATACTGATGCAAGTATTCAAATATTGCTCTTCCAAAAGACGCTCTGTCTGGTTTGTCATATTGGTAACCTCCTTTTTTTCGACACATTAACTTCGCTATCGTGCAAGAATCTATCTTTGCTCTTGCTTACAGTCGGTTTTAACTGCCGTTATCCACTGTTTATCAGTAGCAAAGTCTATTATAAAGAATAAAAAAAATATTACTAGACTTTATTTTCAAGATGTGTTAACATGAATACTGAGGTATGGATAAATTTAAGAATTTACATAACATGTGCTATCTGCTTATGGCAGGCAGCTTTTTTTATGCTTTCAGTATAAAATCATAAAGAGCCTATTAAAGTGCGCATTAAAACTAAAAATCAAAAGAAAACAAAGGACATTTATTTATATGTCCTATTATTATATCAAGAAAGGACGTGCTGCATCCTAACTGAAAAATGTTAGTTTTGCAACACGCCCTTCAAAATATACATATAATAATTTTGTTTCTACAATAAAGCAACTTATTGTCATTCCGTTACCATATTATTTGTTATTTTCTTATCTTCATTGGAAGCTCAATTGTCTATTTGACTATAGAAATCCTGTTTTGACATTGTATTGGCACTTGCTGTCAATTCTTCTATAGATACTTGTATATTATTAATTTGCTTCTCCATATTAATAATATAATCTATATCATATTCAGCACTGCCAAGATAAGATAAATATTCTTGCAATATTTTATTGACAACATCTACATACCCCATTTTTTTTAATTTAATATAATCCAATTCGTTTCTTCAAAACTAAAGACTTAATCATTCGTAATTACGAAATTATTTGAAATAATTTCAAATGTTCCGACACTATCAAGATAAACAGCATGCTTGGGCTTCCAATAATTTTTGTCCCTTACTAAATAATTGCTTTATTTGTTCTTCATCTGGAATTATCGTCGCTGTCTGTGCTTAATTAAATCATTTGTATTTCCTAACCTTTTTGTTTGTTGAGATAAGCCTTAGAACTAACTCATCGTCGCAATTTCATCAACCTCCTGCTATTTAAAGAGCCCCGCCAGATAGATTTCACTCTATCTGGTGGGGCATACCTTTTCATCTCATTCCATCATAATAGTCCACATGCGAATTATCTTTACTGTTCCTTCATATTCCACATCATCAATCACAACTGGCTCTGCATATACCTGATATACCAGCCTATGCTGTAGATTGATTCTTCTGGAAAAGAAACCTTTTAGATTTCCGACTAATCCCTCATATGGCGGTGGATTCTTAAAAGGATTCTCTCTTAGTGTTTCAATGAGTTCTTTTGCTTTTCTATCCAATCCTACAGACTTAAGATTTTTAATATCTTTTGCAGCCTGCTTATCATAAATAATTCGATACATTTACCACTCCACCTCATCTTCTGATAAGCAATCTTCAAGGGGAGTATTTCCACCTGCAACAATAGATTCTGCTACTCCTGGAATAGAATTGAGATATAATGTTTCCTGAATAGCATTCCAATCATCCTCGGATATCAGCACACCATTCTTACCCCTGTTATTTGTAATAGTAATCGGCTGGCTGTTGGTATTAACATCAGAAAGTATCTGATAGATATTCTCTCTTGCTTTTGTTACGCTAATCGCTGTCATGACATCATCTCCTTTCATCCTTATTATAATGTACGCAAAAGCGTACGTCAAGTGACATGTTATTTTTTATTATTTCATATTATTCCAATACCCATCCTGCTAATCGTTGCCCCTCCCCATCACTTATCCATTTACATTATATACTAGTATCTGTAAAAACTTCTTATCCATATGGGAAGATACGCTTTATTCAATTCATCTGCTTGTAATAAACAATAATGCTTCAGTATATCTTCATTATCACACACATTTGTAGTGCTTCTAAGTTAGCATTTCCAAATTCATCACTTATAAATATCAACCAGGTGCTGTAGTCCAAGCAAATGTGGTAAATCCTGTGGTTGAAATGCAAATTTAATTACATCTCCATTATCCAATGGAATTGTAATTCTAGTCTTAGTTCAAATCGTCCCGTTTTAAGGTTAATATCAAAGCGATTAATACCTTATTTAATTGATTTCAGAAATACCCCTCCAGATCAAAGAAAACCCTGGCGGCATATATGTCAACCGTTTTTATTCTATCTCTTCCATTTCAAGAAATGGGTCAAAATATCAATTCTTACGACTGTTAGCACAGTCATTACAATGATAAAAAACTGCATGTTTGAAACGTTAATACAAGAACAATTGCATATAAAAATACCACCAGAACATAGTCCGGTGGGTAATTGCAGGTTCTTATCCTTTTACTACATATGAAGTTAACCATTCCAAAATGGTATTTATAGAATAATCGGCTACCATTATCCTATAACTCATTTAAAATTCCTTATCTGACAAATATAAGCCTTAGTACCTAGTTTTGAATTTATTAAATACATATCTTTATCATCATCAATATTTTCAAAATATATCTCAGTGTATTCTCCTGTTTTTTCCTCTTTATTAAATAAACTATCAGGATAGAATGAATGCAATATAATAACATTATTGCCGTAAGTTAAATCATTTACTTTAGGTACCCCTTCTTTTGAATATTCCGTGATCCGTATTTTGGAATTAACTTGACTATTAACATTAGTAATAAATTCGTTGAAGCTTTCAATATTTATTTGTTCCGGATAAGTAATAAAATCACCATTATCAATGGCTTTTTCAATTGAATAAGAATTTGTAAGTTTTAACGTAACAAATATGATTATAACTAATAATAACACGATACAAGAACCGAAAATTTTTTTCTATTTGAACCTCACTATTTATAAATGTAGTATCTTGCAGTAAACCTATTATTTTGAGGTGGGAATTGCAGTAACCAATCGTACAAAATCATCATTATTTCATATCCACGAAAGCAGTACATCAATAGCGTTCCCACTTACACCTACTATTCAAATAATCCGTTCGGATAAATTTACAAAAAAAGCAAAAAACGGTAGCCTAATTATCCCTTACTAATTAGAGATTATCAATTATAGTAATATATTGGGGAAGAATTTTGTCAGCAAGCCAAACAATTTCATTTCCTTTATAGAAATTTATTTTTTCCTCATACGCTTTACCGGCATTAACAACTAAAATAACAGGTTCTTTACATCTACGCAAGCCAACTTGTTTTGCAATATCCGTAGTAAGTGATAAATGAACATATTGTCTTGACTGAGGTAATATCCCATTTACTATTATTTTCTTATATGCTTCTTTCGTTGTACCATGATATAATATATCTGGCGGCTTCACGGGTGTTTTCTCAATTTTAATTGGAACCGAATGGCCATATAGAGCCCGTATCTTATTCTCATTTATTTCAAACCTTTTTTTGTCGAACTTGTTTATAATGTTTTGTATATCCTGCTCCGTAACATCCTTCCATTCTATATTTTGATTTAAAGCATCTATTAACTGAGAAATGGGTACCCAGCCCTCGTTATCTAATTCCAGTTCATATTCCCATGGCGCATGCCTTAAAGCATAAGAAATCTCTTTATTTAATTTAATATAATCCAATTCGTTTCTTCCTTTCGTTTAATTTAAATCTAAAACTAAAAACTTAATCATTCGTAATCACGAAATTATTTGAAATAATTTCAAATAATCCGACACTATCAAGATAAATAGCAAAATGCTTGGGCTTCCAATAATTAAAATCCTCTTCATTTAATTGCTTTAGCTCTTTAATCCACTCGGAATCTTCAACCTCAACTAACGTATCATAACAATTATAATAGTCTTTGGTGAATCTTTCATCTGTATGTTTATAGCATTTAACTTTATTAAAAAGTAATTTAAATTTTTCTCCATCTTTCTCATTATAGCCCGTAATAATTATACTGATTCCATCATATAAAAAGCTTATTTTATCCACTTCCGAAGATAATACTGGTAAAACCCATAATTTGTTTATTTTCATTGTGCTCCTCCGCTCTGGCTGACTACTTCTATTCCCGTTGAAGTTAACTTGTTCCTTGCTAACTGATCGATCCGTTAATAATCGTTCAAATAAAGCATCGCCATCCTGTCTATCGCACTCCATTGCGCTTTGGGTATCCCTGCTTTTATAAGTGCTTGAGATGTTTTGGTGTTTAAAATTAATGTATTGCCATCTCGCACTATATATTCTATATGTAAGTCTTCAAATTTAATTTTTACTATTCATATTTCATTAGCTAAATCAACCCCTGCGTCTATTACGGTATATATATCACATACATAATACATCTGGGTGAAAAAGTTGATTTCTGCTTCCGATAATACTGCTCCCTTGAAGAAAAGTCCTTCCGTACCATTAGGGATCTCTTTACAATCCGACCACCACAGAATTCCATATGCTTATAATCTTTACTTTCCCGGTTCGCTATTGGATTTATTTAATTTTAATACTTCATTACTAATTAGATTTATATGCTATCTGATTTGCTGAAGTTGTAACTACATCTATAGTGTTCATTTTCTCATCACAAAATTCCACTTCAAACAAATCATCACTATATACATAAACTATAGCACCTATACAGCCAACATCTATTTTATCATTTATTCTTTGAGTTGCATATACTACCGAATGTTCTTTAAACATTTCTTCTCACCCTTTCATTAAACATCATTGAGATGTAGGAATTGCTGTAACCAGACGTATAAAACCATCCATATTTCGTATCCACCCAAACAGTACATCTATAACCTTCCCATTTGCACCTACTATACTAATAACCTGATTATATTTCGTGCCATATTGAGTTATAGCTGTTTGTACTGCTGTGCTTTCATTAAATACAATCTGTTTTGCAAGCTGTTCCATATTAGTTTTATTATATCCCAAAGCCTGATCAAACCATTTTGCTTTTGGCCCACCAATGGGATGTTCATAATTAAGTAGATAAGTTTCTAATTATTTCTTTACACTTTCTACTTGAATAGCCGTTGCTATATCATCCAAAGAACTATCGCCATCCGCAATATCCCACTGCACCCAAGTAATAACACTGTTTGGCAAATTGCCAACTCCAAGGTATTGGTACATTTTAAGTCCTTCGACTACACCAAATGTTTTACAATAATGTACTATTCCCTGAATATTAGCAAGTATCACCGGTGTTGCGTCTACTATTACAATAACAGCAACAACAAGAGCTCCTGCTCCAGCCACAGTGTCTAATACGGTATATACATCACACACATAATACATCTGGGTGGAAAAGTTAATATCTGCTTCCGATAATACGGTTCCCTTAAAGAAACCTCCTTCCGTACCCTTAGGAACCTCTTTCCAATCCGACCACCACAAAATTCCGCTATGCTTATAATCTTTACTTTCCCGGTTTGCTAACTTAGAAAATACCGTTTCCCTAGTGTTACTCGATTTATCGGTCATATATAGCTTTGAACCTTCATTGTTAAGAAGTCCGATAACCGTAAGCTCGTCTATACTGAAATTTTGTTCCCGGTTCTTACTATAGTTATCTATGATTACTCTGAATTCTTCAATTGGAATAGGATTATCCACGCTATTATCATTTTGTTCAATTTGGCAATCCATGTATAAAGTAAACGTCCAATAAAATAACGCCGCTTTATCAGCGGCGTGGAACCAAAAACTTTTTTTAATTTGAACCTCACTATTTATAAATGTGGTATCTTGCAGTAATCAATCGTACAAAACCATCATTATTGTGTATCCATAAAACCTGCACATCAATACTTAATCATTCGTAATTACGAAATTACTTGAAATAATTTCAAATAATCCGAAGCTATCAAGATAAATAGCAAAGTGCTCGGGCTTCCAATATTAAACTCCTCTTCTTTTAATTGTTTTAACTCTTTCATCCAACCGGAATCTTCAACCTCAACTAACGTATCATAACACTGCTAAGACAGCTGGAATCAAAGAAAAACAAAAGCAGATATGTTCCTGTCAGCAATTCGTTAACAAAGAATTTGTTTACAAAAAATCCAGTTTTATATATCATTCAGTGTAATTGCTCTTATATGTGTAATAGGCTCCCATTTTCTTTGCTTTTTAAAAAGACTTACGAAATTAATTGGTATCCAGCTTATTACAAATAAGATAAAAAAAACAATTCCTCTGCCCATTCCCTGAGATGTATGCCTGTTGCTTATATAAGTGATAAAAGCCGCCAGCAAAATACAAAGTAGTAAGCCCGAATTCAAACAAGCCAATAAAAATTGCGGTTGTCCGGTTGGGTAGTGTAAATAAAATCGGAATCCCATAAGTCCAATCTGGCCTACAAATACAATAATAGATAAAATAAAAATCATAGGTCCCATATAGGTCATAGTCAGATCCAAACTTACGGCTTTTCGATTGTCAACCGCATGTTTAAACAAATCTCCAAGATAAATTTTTCCACATTCAAAAAAACCTGTACTCCATCGTCTGCGCTGTTTCCATGATTGCTTAAAGGTAAGCGGCTGCTCATCATAAACAATTGCATCCGGCACATAATGCACTCTTTCTCCGGCTAGAACACATTGTGCGCTAAACTCAAAGTCCTCGGTAATAGTTCGGGTATTCCATCCGCTTATTTTTTCGAAGAATGAAATTGTGACCATAAACCCGGTTCCGGTTATAAAGCTTGAAAGACCCAGTACTTCTCTGCTGCTATTATAAAAGCGTCCGATCATCCAGTAATAAATTGAAAAACTTGTAGCAATACCGCTGTCTGCGGGATTTTTACTGTTTTTAAAGCCTTGTGCAATGTTGGCGCCTGCAAGTTTTTCATTATTCATTTTTTGTAAAAAATCTGCATGTACAATGTTATCTGCATCAAATACGCAAATAGCATCATATTTTTTTCCTTCCATACACATTTTAACAAATTGGGACAGAACATCACCTTTGGAACGTATTATCCCCTGTGGGTCAAAAATATTTGCCCCATGTGAAATAGCAATTTCGCGCGTGTTATCGGCACAATTATTTGGTGCTACATAAATATCATACAAATCCTTCGGATAATTCTGCTGTTGCAGGCTATTGATCAGATTACCAATTACTGCAGCCTCGTTTCGAGCCGCCACTACCAGCGCAAATCGCGTAACAGGTGATATTTCATTTGTTTTTGTCTTTCTCTTTTTCCTAACTTCACCCCAAAGAGCTATCAGTATAAAATATGCTGCATATAAGCTGGTCAGCATACCCAAAAAAACAATAATATATTCAAATATTTTAAACATCATCAAGTTTTCAACCTCCTATTTTGTATCAACATGGAATTTAAAGCATCACTTTTCTCCTCAATATCAGGCAATCCAACCAATTGCTGTTGATAAGCCCATGCTATATATAAAAAGTGCACCTGGCTTGCACAGTATAAGGATTATAATAAATTTTCTCAGCTTCATTTTCGTGATGCCAGCCAACATACACAGAAAATCATCCGGGGCACCCGGCAGAAAAATTCCTAAAGCAAACAGATTGTCAAACCAACTGCCCTTGTCCAGCCAGCTAATATACTTCTGATAGATTCTAACCGGCGTGATTTTTTGTAGAAACGGTTTTCCAAGTTGCCTAGCCATAAGGAAAGCACAGACAGAGCCAATGACAATGCCGAGATAGTTATAAATAAAGCCGTAACCCGGTCCGAAAAGAAGCACTCCGTAAGCGCAACTGATACCCCCTGGAAGAATCGGGATAACAACCTGTATGATCTGTATGAAAACAAATATCAATGGTCCCCAAATACCGCACTGTTCTATAAAAATATATAACCTGCTAAAAGATGTGGTTATTCCTGTCCTGTATCCGTAAATACAAAGTATGACTGTTCCAAGTAATCCTATAATTGACAGTAGGTTGAATGTCATTGCTAAAGATACTTTTTTTTTGATATTATTATCCCTCCCTCTTAAGTGCGCCCTACACTTTGATCAAATCTTTTTTTACTGAATGTATCTACACATCTGGCTTTTATATAAGCAATAAAGCCAATATGAAAGCAATAACCGGGAGAACGCTTCCTAAAAGCAATTCCAAAAGTGTGTGACGCTTCCTATTAAGTGATGCCCAATATACAACAATGAGAATCACAAGGTTAACAAGAGCAATCCAGCCCATCATATATAATAAAATTATGATTGGCCCAGCTACGCCGCAAGCGTGTCCGCTTGCTCTGATCTTAAATAATTTATTAAAAACAAAGATAAGTACACCCGAAAAAAAATATAAAAGATAGACAAGCAGTAATTCTTTAGTGGCCCTAAAGGCAAGCGTATAACTGATTCCCAATATATATCCAAACACTGCCATCCACATAGCCAGATTACGCTGGCCCTCTCTGCCTTTGTTCTTCCACTTGGGGAGAACCGTCTGAAGCGGATAAGCAGCAATGGGCAATATGGTTAGTAATACGATTGATAAAATAAAACCTGTATTCCCCCCATAAATATCTGACCTAAATATCCAAAGTGTTGTCAGCATTAACAGTGCCAATATAGGAGGCACTGTCACATTTCGTATCCACTTTTCAAGTTTTCCTGTGTAGCTCATAACCGTGCCCTCCGATACCTTCATTTATTAACGTTAGCATTTTTTATTGTTTCCTCCTTTGATCATGATCGTGATTTTTTCGTCACCGTGATCACTGATAGACTTAATATAGTTATAATTGCCGCTAAACACACAATAGCGCCTATGATCTTACCCATAACTTTCACCTCCATTGAAAAACCTAATTCAATTGAGCTTTTGACTTTATTCAGATTATCCAGATCTCACCAACGCATATTCGGATAAATTCTACTCATAAACTCATTGGGGAACAGCCTGTCGGGCATCGCTGATATTACGTTGTTTGAGGCCTCTACTGCGAATAATTGTAAGCATGGTGACCGTCAATTCTTCTACCGACGATGTCTGTTCATTAGCAGGATATGCCGCGCAAGATATGACACCGAACTAGTCTTCCTTATATAGTGTATAGAAGAAATATTAAGGGGCAAGAGGAAAAAAATTATGAAAAATTATAAGCAAAAAAATCGGGAGAGTCCTTTTCGACCCGCCCGATTTCATATTATCTATCTTAAATTATAAAAAGCCCTGGCGAAACATCAGTCCACACTGGGAATATGGAGGATGACAGAAAAGCCGCCTGGTGTATTCATAGCCTTGATGTCACCGCCATGTGACTTAATAATCTGGGAGCAAATGGAGAGCCCTAAACCTGACATCTTTCTGCTCTTATCCGACGTGAAAAAAGGTTCAAAAATATGCGCAAGCTCCGGCTCCGGCACACCTTTTCCGTTATCGGATACTGTAATTTGCACATCATCCGCTATGTTCTTTAATGCGATGCGAATCTCCAGCCCATCGATTTCATTATGTCGTATGGAATTCCCGATGAGATTGGCAAACACCCGCCTCATTTTCACAACGTCGATATTGACCGATGAACCAGGCAGGCATTGATTTTGAAGTTCCAAAACAACACTTTGATTCTTGCAGGTTTCTGTATATTCGTCCTTTAACAATTCGTATACGAAAGAAACGCTTAATTTTTGCAGCGTATTGACGCTGTTCATAGAAAAACTCAGGTACTCGTCAAACTCATCTACGATCGCTTCAATGTTTTTGCTCTGCCTGTAAATGCTTTTCAGATATGCTGCTCGCTTATCTGTGTCCAAGTCCTTTTTTATAAGGCGTTCAGAAAATCCCATGACGGACGTAAGCGGCGTTTTAATGTCGTGTGAAATGGACGCGATAATGTGGTTCTGGTTTTCTTTTTCCGCCCGTAACTCCTCTGTCATATGAAAAAAACTTCTTTCTAAACTGCCGATTTCATCACTTCTTTCGGAGTTTTTGAGCGTCGCATCGTTTTTATGGAAACACTCGATTTCACCAGACAAGTGTTTCAGGGGTTTCACATAGAGACTGTGCATGATGCAGGCGACAATCACCAATGATGCAAAAAGTACAAAGCACTCTATAATCGCCAAACGTAATATAGTTCCATCCAGACTGTAAAAAAGATGGACATCGCTTCGTAGAATAAGTGCATAGCTGCCCTCCGTCAAATCAACCGAACGCATGGCGGAAAAATTCATTCCACCCCATCGCGGCTCCGAAACAAGAGTTTGCTCCTTTGTTATTACGTTCTCAAGTACAAAAGAAAGCTGCCTGTCTTCGATCGTTTTGCTTGTCACAAACGCAATTGCTTCATCATAGGATTTATTCTCCAGGTATGCGGCAATTTCATCCACATCTCGTGCGGCTTCCTCTTGATAGATCGCAATGCCTTCCTGCAAATCCGGCACGGTATAAAAGAAAATAAATAAAAAGAGCAGCACGATATTAAGTACAAATACAATCATCAACATCAAGGGTATTCTGTATTTCAGGCTCAACATGCATCCCCCACAGGGCTTACCAACTTATAACCAACACCCCAAACGGTTTTGATGATTTTGTTCCCGTCCTCAATTTTATCACGCAGATTCTTGATGGTGACCGTGACCGTTCCAATATCTGAATAATCGATGCCCCACACTGCGTCAAAAATTTGTTCTCGCGTTAAAACCTTGCCGATATTGTCGAGCATATACAGCAAAAGCTGAAACTCCCTGGTGGATAGCTCTATGCGGTTTCCGGCTTTCGTAACCTCGTAGTTGTCGCGGTAAATCACCAAATCGCCCATCACTACCGTGTTATTATCCGGCATTTTGAGATCGCTTCGCTTGTCTCTGCGAATATGCGCCTTGACCTTCGCAACCAATTCCTCCACAACGAAAGGCTTGGTAATATAATCATCACCGCCAATTTCAAGGCCAACTATGGTATCTATCGTTCTGTTTTTCGCCGTCACGAAAAGGAGGGGAGCGTTTGTTTTGTTTCTGATTTCCCGGCAAACCTCAAGCCCATCCATTTGCGGCATCATGATATCAAGCAAAATCAGTCGGAAATTCTCGCGGCTAACCGCATCCACAGCCGACAATCCGTCGTGGACAACCGCTGTGCTCAAACCTTCATCCGCCAAGCTGTCGGAAATTAGTACCGTAATATTCTTATCGTCGTCGGCAATTAAAACGTCTGTCATGGTTGATCACCTCCCGTATGCTACTATAACTCTTTCGCAAGGACAATTCAAGAGTGCCCAAATAGATTATGCACTACTTATCAAATATATATCCTATGATTACAATTAAAAGGGAAATAACCGCGAAAACGAATATGGCGGCCATACTCACCCATGCGGATATGGGGTGCCCCAGAAAATTAACGACGGAGCGTATTGCAACAAATTCAAAGACAAATCCGCCGGCCGCTATAATACCCGCTGTTAAATACCATTTATTAACCTTGACGAGCTTTAATAGCAGAGACGCTGCCCATAGGATCAAGATTATGGTCGCACCCACAGGGAGACCAATTGGCAAAAACCAATTACTTGAGTCTATCGCCCGCTCAAGGAAATATAAAAACGGGAGGAACACAACCGAAAAAGCCGATAGGGAGAACCAATGTTTCTTCCCCTTTACCATAAACAGCGGAAGTGCAACTACCCAAACAAGCGGCACCGCGCAAAATACATAAGCCGACCATGTGATGCTATCGTGGTTTGCAAAGTCTACAATATAACTCGCGCCGAGACTCACGACGCAAAACAGCGAGAATAACAGGAATATCGCTGTTCTTCTTTTGTTCTTAGGGACCACCAAATCTTTCGTGACTTCTCTGTTTTCCATTTCTATCTCCCCTTCATATCTAGCAGATCTACTTCGATATCATGCTCAATATCCTTTATAACAAGTTCCTCTGCGTTAGCCTCAATTTTGTTATTCGATAAATGAATTTTGGTAAGATTTATTGCTACGTCTCTAACAATAGTATTTGTTCTGTCATAATGAAACGTTGTACCGTAAACTTCATAATTTCTCCTCCTGATTTCATGTTTCGTTATGCTCGTTGTTTTTCCAAGCTTTACTTTATAATAGCTTAAAAAAATTAAGAGGAAAGAGGAGAAAAATTAAGAAAAATTAAGACGCCGATTATTTAGCGGCGTCTTAATTTTCTTAATCCTTCTCTTCCTCTTCACTTACCATTTTCATATACTTATCCATTTCATCCGCCACCATCTTCGAATACTTAACTGCCTCAACTACCGTCTTTGCACCCTGGACCACATCACCGGAAGCGAAGATACCGGCCCTGGTGGTTTCCCCTTTCTGATCCGTTACCACAAGGCCTTTCTTATCTACATCAATTCCGGAAGTAGTGGATATGATCCGGTTCCTGGGGCCCTGGCTGATGGATATGATGACCGAATCTGCCTCTCGGAAAAAGGTTTCTTCATCTTCCCAGATCATATTTTCATTTTCATCTACCTTTACTTTGCGGAAAATCACACCCTCGTCCGTAATTTCAACCGGAGCAGTTTCATATTCAAACTTTATACCGTCTATCTTGGCATATTCGATCTCTCTGGGGCTGGCGGATGCCGTTTCCGGTCTTGAAAAAACCGTAACATTCGGACTTCCCTTCCGGATAACCGTTCTTGCCACATCCATGGCGGAATTGCCGGCACCGATGACGATCACATTCTCTCCCAGGTCATAAACATCCGGATTGGTAAGATAATTAATAGCATAATGAACATGTCCCAGGCTTTCTCCTTTAATCCTGAGACTGTAGGGTTTCCATACGCCGGTTCCGATGAAAATCGACTTATATCCGTCCTTTATCAGGTCGTCAACGGTAAGTGTCAAACCGATCACCGTATTGGGACGGATCTTTATACCCATTTTCTTTAATTTATCCCGGTATCTTTCCAGTATGGTTTTGGGCAGACGGAAATCCGGAATACCGTAGCGAAGTACTCCTCCTATTTTATCTTTCCCCTCAAATATGGTGACATCATAGCCTCTTGCGGCTAATATGACCGCAATAGTGATGCCTGCGGGACCGGAACCGATAATCGCTGATTTTATTCCGTTTTTCTCTGGAGTCTCAATTTCCATACGGTCAAAATAAGCTTCCGATATATAATTTTCAATACTGCTGATGTGTACCGGGGAACTTTTTTTATTTAGAATGCAATGTCCTTCGCATTGCTTTTCGTGATCGCAGATAAGGGAACAGACAATGGATAAGGGATTATTTTTAAAAACCTCTTTCCCGGCCTCCATCATTTCTCCGTTTAAGAAAAGCTCGATCATATGGGGAATCGGCGTCTCAATGGGACATCCAACCCGGCATAGGGGTTTTTTACAGTTCAAACATCTTTTCGCTTCGTTTACTACATGGATTGACATATCATTTCTCATTCTCTATTACTTAGTTTTAACCTGTCAGTGAAGTCTTTCGTCTTGTGCAGGCGGGTTTAGACTTAAACTATCAGCGGCCGCCGGGGGGCCTCCGTTAAAACGGCAGTATAGCTGTGTAACAGGTTATGAGCATATAGCAAAGCGGAAGGCAAGTATCCGCTTTGAGTTAACAGAACAGCTTCACTTTTGATTAAGGTATCTACTGTCCTGAAGATACACAAAAAAAACTCTTGTATAAAAGGAACTCTTATATTTAGTTTAAATGTACTTAATCCAGAAATCAATAGTAAGATTGAACAGTAATCTTTTTCCCTATTGCTATTTTAGTCCTTTAAAATTTCTTACGGCAATTATCCTTTCTACCTCAAGCCGGTTTAACACTATTATAAAAGTTGACCGCTTCAATGCCAACCCCCGCTGAATCAGTCGAATGAGAACTGAATATTGATGGAAATACACTTGAAGTAATGGAAAAGTTTTGATTGGATAAATTGGCGCAACAAAAAAGCAGGGATATCAATACGGCCCGGTTTAATATTTCACTATTTCAATACTTTCTCCGAACTCTGCCATTGTACTGCACACCGCAATCCTGTACTCATCTGTTTTATATTCTTTAAAATTATATATCTGATCATCTACACTGTGTTTCACAGTAATATTATCTCCCGGAATGATCTCAAAGGAATCAGTCAAAAGACTCATGCCAAGACCTGTTATTTTCATAAAGCTTTCTTTCAATACCCATATTCGGAAGAAAGCTTCTTTTCTTCCCATATCGGAGGTTTGGCTTAATATATATTCATATTCGGAAGTGCAGAAAAATCTTCTGGCGATATCAAAATCAACACTTGTTATTTTCTCTATGTCAACACCTATTTCTGTATTGGCAAAGGAACAGATAACCATAGTTCCTGAATGCGATATATTAAAATGTATCTCGGGCCGGTCTGCAAAATACGGTTTCTCGTTGTTACCGGCCGCATATCTCATATTGCATTCATTAAGGCCATATTGTTTTAATCCGTAATCAAGAAGCATACCGGCTCCAAGACTTAGATTTCTGTCTTTCCTGAATTTATATTTCATGATTTTATTCTGCCGGTATGCAGACATTACCTTATAGTAATCCTCAAATAACATATCATCATTTAATTTATCCGTATTTATCATATATATCATAATCAAACTGACTCCCATTGCATATCCGAAACCGGAGTTTCGGATACTGCCTAACATAAGACATTCGTTCTTTGAATGTCATTGTTTAATCAGGGTGTGAATTATGCTTTTCTATAATTCACACTAATGCCCATGCCCTTTGGGCATAAATCGTGATGAATAGCGTCTTTTACTATTCTTCCAATGGCTCGCATGTCTTTCGCGAGACTATTCACACTAACACCCATCTGTACACCCTGGCGCACGTACAAATTAAGATGTTGAAAAAAATTGCTTTTGTTTTTCAACCTAACACCCACACATATCGCAAGCTGGCTTGCGATACTGCCCAAATAAGAAGTGTGAAATTGTTTTTTAATTTCACACTATTTCCAGCTTTTTTATATGCACCGGAAGCGATAGAATACCCTGTCTTTATTGCCTGTAAAACGCAATGTACCAAAAGGCTGGTTTCATTTTGTCCTGACTGCCGTTCTTTACTTAACAGCCTCTATTTTAGAATTACAGTAATTCTTTATACAGATTTGGTCTTCGATCCTTTTTAGTAGGAAAATCCTCTCGATACCTGGATACATCATCCTTTATGTCACAAATGAAAAGTTCTTCTCCAGAATTAATTTCATGAACCATGTCACCGTTTGGGTTTATGACACAGCTGCTTCCTGAATAGTAGATTTCTCCCTGGCTACCGGTGCAGTTGATTCCGATCATATAGACCTGATTTTCAATTGCCCGCGCCTTAAGCAGGCATTTCCAGTGTTCTGCCCGGTTGGCAGGCCAATTAGCGCCAACAATAATGACGGATGCCTCCTGTGACGCTGTTTGAAATATTTCGGGAAATCTTAAATCATAGCAAATAAAAGTACTCATTTTTATATCATTCATTTTGCAGTACTTAATTTCATTTCCGGGCATAAAATATTTGCTTTCACCGGCAAAAGAAAACGGATGTATTTTGATATAATCCAATACAACGTTACCCGACGGATCGATTATGGAATAGTGATTTTCCGCTAACTCCTTATTTTTATTTACCCACCCGAAACCGATGCTGATACCGTTCTGTACTGCACAGTTCCGGATTTGGGACATAACTTTGCCATCGGTATCCCGGGTATTGTTTACGTTCATTGAAAACCCGGTAAAACTCATTTCGGAAAACAATATAATATCCGCCTTTTTATCTGCGGCAGACTGTATTGCCTTTTCTGCCTTGGACACGTTATGTTCCATATCTTCCAGCTTAATTTCCATTTGAAAAATAGCAAATTTCATAAAGCTACCCCCGTGCTTCTAAATAAAATCATACTTACCGTTTGTGTATATGTTTCTTCCCGTCTTATTTAACTAGGGTGTGTCTGAAAACTGCTTGTACCGGGCTGAATGTTCCACTTTGTGGGAGACAAGGAGCGATTTTGGGGGCGTAGAGGGTCTACGTTCCCAAAATTGCGACGCAGTATACCAGAAAGTGTGGCGTTCAGAACGGTGCATGAGTTTTCAGACACGCCCTAGTATTCGACCGCAGACGGCGGTATAAAACCGGATAAAAACAGCCGTATCGCTGGTCCTTTCAGAGTGAAAATGTTTTTCATATCTATGAGGCTCTGCAAAAAAAAGACATCAGATGGAAATACAACAAAGCGGTATGCAATATCCGCTTTGATCCTCCGAATATGGCCCGCTTCCTTTCACACTCCCTCCTGATAAATTTCCCATATTATCTTAAGCGAATGCCGGCCAAAGATTAGAATCCGTTTTCCACCAGCCATTTCAGAATGGTTTCTTCTCTTTCCTTTATATTGTCATGCTTTGCATCGTATTTACGCATTTTCTTCTGTGCAACGATATTTCCGTCTACCATATACAATACTCTTTCGGTTTTTGCAGCCACTTTGGCATCATGGGTAACAAGCATTATGGTTGTCCCTTTTTTATTGATCTCTGCCAGGATCGTCATGATCTCTGTCGTTGCTTTTGAATTCAATGCACCCGTCGGTTCGTCCCCAAATATAATATCCGGATCGTTGATCAATGCTCTGCAGATGCCAACTCTCTGCAGCTGCCCACCGGAGGCCTGGGTGATATTATTGTCTGCAAGCTCTTCAATTCCTGTCATCTCCAGCAGTTTTTTTGCTTTTTGATTTACCGCATTTTTATCCGTCTTCATTGACACAAGAGCAGGAAACATAATATTGTCGATCAGTGACAGATTTTTTAAAAGGTTAATATCCTGAAAGATAAATCCCATATTCTTCAGCCGGAGCTTCGCTAGTTCTTCTTCTTTCAGTGTGCCGATTTCACGGCCCCTGAATTGCACATTGCCGGAAGTAAGTCTGTCCATACCGCTTACATTATAGAGCAGCGTTGACTTCCCGCTTCCGGACGGCCCCATGACCGATACAAATTCACCCTCTTCTATAGCCAGGTTTACATCCTTTAAGATATGCAGCTCATTATCTTTTCCTAATTCTACTTTTTTGTTCAGATTTTTTGCTTCTAAAATACAGCTCATATATACTCCTCCATCGTCAATTATTTTAATTACAGCCTATATCGCAGCGGCATCCCTGTATAATATTTTTCTGTATAGCTTATTTTTTTATATAGCTTATTTTTCAGTAATCTGCATTCTTTTTTGTACCGTACCTTCCTTCATAAAGGAAGCTTCCCGCCTCCGAAGATCTGCCTCCTGCCCGGACTTTCCTAACAGTTCTAATGCTGTCAGGTTCACCTTTAGCTAAATGGTATTGGATGTTTCTGCCTCTTAACAAGGAAGTCGAACGACTCGCAGCAGTGTCGGCAGTAAGTATGCTGTGCAGCGTGCGACTGACACCGCAGGTGGTAAAACAGACAGTTCCTTTTAACATATTATGAATAAGACAGAACGCTAGGGTGTGTCTGAAAACTGCTTGTGCCGGGCTGAATTGTTCCATTTTGTGGGAGACAAGGAGCGATTTTGGGGGCGTAGCGGGTCTACGTTCCCAAAATTGCGACGCAGGATTCCGCAAAGTGGGGCGTTCAGAACGGTGCAATGAGTTTTCAGACACGCCCTAGCTGCACTAACTTCTTAAAACCACAGATATATCTTCTTCCACCGTTACCTTGCAGCACACAGATATGGTATATCCAACTACCGCAATCAGCGCTAACGGACACAGAAGCCAGGTCTGCCATGCAATATTGACAAATTCAATTTTTGCGGCTCCCATAGAGGACATTGCCATACTTACGATAAATTCTCCCAGGTAATGAGAAGTCAGTACTCCGAGCAGGATTCCTGATACCAGTACCGTCAGGGTCCCTGCCATATATTGGTGTTTAATGTTTTCAGAAGACAATCCCACACTCCGCATGATCGCAATCTGGGACATATCTTTTGATAATAACATCTTGAGAAATAATGCGGTGATCAATGCAGCAATGATCAATGCAATGACGATCCCGCCTATCACGATCGGGCCCATCTGGTCAATGATATTGCCAAGGGTCTGCCTTGTATATTCTTCGATATCATTTACCTGTGCGGAAGTATATGTATTCCGGTAGTAATCCATTTTCTCACTGATATCCACGCCCGGAGCCACATCCATGCTCACAATATACCAAAGCACGGTGTCTTCATTTATACCAAAATCGGTATCTGCCTTGGCAGTCTTACCGCCATTTGTAATATCCTGATAAATGCCGCTGACTTTCATGGTCTTTTCTGTCCCTGCAGTCTTTACAACTACAGCATCTCCCACTTTTAAACCGTTTTCCGACGCATTTGCATGGGAAAGCGAGATTTCCCCGTCCCCCCCCGGTGCTCTTCCTTTCAGGTAATTTAACGGAAATACGGAAAAATCTCCGGTTTCAATATTGACATAGTCCCAGGAACCTTCCGCATTTTTGACCTGGTAGGAACAGGTGATATAGGCCGCCGACTTTTCAATATCCGGATCGTTCTTTAGGTCTTCCTGAAGCTTTTTAAAATCTTCCGTGATCGTATCCGTTTTTCTAAGATCGATTCTCATGTCGCTTTTTCCTATTCCCATGTAGGTGGAAAATTCCGGTGAATTCATGGTATTGTACAAATTTAACGGAAGAATTATAATAAACGTACTTACGGTAAAAATAACAAGCAGTATCCCGTATAATCTGGAACGCTTCCCTACATCCCGGATTCCCATGTAAATATTGGTGCTTAAAAACCTGTTCTTAAGCAGCGGGAAACTGTATCTCCGGCTCCTTTTGCGGTCCATGATATCCGCACGCAAAGCTTCCACCGCAGAGATCTTATCAATTCTTTTTAGTACTTTCTTGCAGTACGCCACGATCATGGCATATACAAATAACGGCGCGATAAGCGACAGCCCGTATTTTAAGTTTCCTGACAGATCCGAAGATAAATAAAGTCTCATATTACCGCTGAACACATTTACTACCGCAAAGGATAGCAGATAGCCGATTATACCGGCTGCCACCGACATGATCCTGTATTTTGTAAGATATACCTTCTTAATATCCTTTTTGGATATTCCCATTGCTTTCATAACACCGATTTCTTTTAAATCTTCATCGATCGTGGCCAGAAACGTAAGTCTTATACAAAACGCAGATATAATGATCAGCAGGATACTGATTATTATAATTACCATGGCAACTGTCGCGTCCGACATGGTATTAAACACCAGAAATATCATGGATACAACGGTAGGACCGTTTGCGGGAAGACCTGCTTCGATGTATGCCGTCTGCACAGCCTTGGGATCCCCGTTTTCCTTCAGTTTAAATTCGATCAGATATTCCAGTTCCCCTGTGCGCTTTTCATACATTTCGTTATAATCCGCCTGATTGATAACAAACCGTTTCGAAGAAGTAAGGGAAGAGTTCATCTCATAATCTCTTACATATTCTGAAATGACAAACTCTTTTTGGTACCCTTCCGATTCCACCGTAAGGGTATCACCTATTTTTAAGTCACACTCTTCCATAAAATAGATGGGGACCGCCACTTCGCCTTCCTTTACCTCCAGCTTTTTATTATCCAGATCCAATAAGAAGTCGAATTTCTTATTCTGTACAACAAAGGAAATATCCTGTACCGTTCCGGTCATGGTTTCATTCTCGCCATAATGGATATTCATTCCTTCAAAATTCAGAAGCACCATTGTCTCCTGCATGGCTATGTGCTCCTGCTGTTCTTCCGTAAATTTATCGATTTCCGTTTGGTCATATTCTCCTGCATGCATCTGGGTTATGTCAGCCGGGACCGCATATTCCCTCAGCTGCGCCATGGACTGGATCAGATTGGCAATGATATTGGTCGCGCTGGCTCCCAGAATAACTGCCATGGTTATAAATACGAGCATTGTCCCTGTTATGATTTTTTTCCTGCTGCAATCATTCTTAAATATTTTTATAAACAATATTTTTTCTCCTTCCTGCTACATAACCTTCCCTCTTAATACCCTCATTCGTGGATAGGATCGTTTTTCTCCAGACTGACGTCTGCTTCTCTTTGTACATCCATTTCACGGATCGTCTTTGACCTGGCTACGATCGGTGCTGTTAACACCAGTCCCAGCCCGGCAAGAATTATTAAGAAACCGATTCCCCTTGTTTCACCGGTTCCTATGATTTTTCCCACCGTATCCGCCAGCACACCGCCTTCGGCCAGTGCCGGATTAAATACATAATCGGAAAGAACACCTGCCAAAACATAAGCAATTACATATCCCAGTTGGGAAATCAAAGAGATCATTCCCCAGGCTCTTCCCTGTTTTTCATTATCTATGGATTTTCTTATAAGAACATCGATGCTTGTAGTCGCATACGGCAGCGAAGCAAAGAATAAAAATCCAAAAACCGTAATGACCGGAATGCTTGTAGTTGCACCAAATCCGATCATGGTAAGACCGGACACTATAAAGCTTGCCACCATAACATTTACATATTTGCGCTTTAAAATACCGCTGCCGATCATGATACTGGACACCATCATGCCGCAGGCAACAACTGTCTGCAGAATTCCTGTTGTCTTCTCGCTGGCGAAGGATAAGACCATGGGTTTTGACAGTACCTGGATAAATCCCATATAAAACATTAAAAGGGAAACAAGTACAATTAGCAGCATAACTCCCTTGGATTCGAGAATGATCTGCCATCCTTCTTTTAAGTCCTTCATAAAATTCAATTCCTTTTTGACCTGTGATTTTACTGCAAGAGATTTTCTTACGGAAAGAATTGCAATAATCGTTACGACAAGAGTCAGAATATCAATGATAATGATCCATTCTATTCCGAAAGCTGCCAGAATCAAACCACCGATAATCGGTGATATCAAAAACTTGGAAGAAGAAGCGATCGAAACCAGTCCGCTTGCTTTGGCATATTCATCTTCTGTCAGTAAATCCGTAATTGTTGCTTTATATGCGGGATCCAGTAAAGCTACAAAGGCGGAGCCGAATCCCACGCAAAGGCAGATCTGCCACACCTGGATCTCTCCTGTTTTCATCAGCACCAGCATAATGATCAGCCAGAATGCCGATACAAGATCTCCCAGTATCATAAGAAGTCTTCTGTCAAACCGGTCTGCAAGGACCCCCGCAGCGGGACATAATAAAATCATGGGCAGAAGTGCCGCCATTTCCACCATGGAAACGTCCACAGCCGAATGTGTCAGCTGCCATACATACACTCCAAGGCCAAAGGCTGTCATTCCGGAACCGATATTGGATACCAGTTCCCCCAGCCAGATAATCAGAAATTTTTTAAATCCGTTTTGTTTTTTTAATTCATTCACCTTATGGAATTCCTTTCTGCTTTAAAATTGTTGTAACGATTCAATTGTACCCCCTGAAAGTTACGTTCATACGCAGACATCACCTGAAGCGCGTGATTCCGTGCTGCAGTCCCGGGTTTTGCTCTGCAAAACACCTCACAGCACCTGCGTCTGTATCATTACATATTGATTTACTATTAAAGTGTCTCCTGTTTTATGCCTGTATAAATTTATATATATTTTAATTTATATACATTTTACATTTATTGGTTCTAAATGTAAATAATATCTTTCGTTTTAATAGTCCCAGGTCTGGTGCCATAGCACAGCCCTGGGAAAAATGCCTTTTACATGGCTTATACTTTCAGCTTATCCAGCTCCATAAACTGATTGATGTAGGTTACGACTTCCCCTGCTTTATTATGTATATACATGTGCTCCGCATTTCGAACCGGTGTAATTTCAAAATCCTGAACCAGGAAATCTTTCCACAGCCTGGCCGAACTGATGGTCTCAGCTTTATCGTTTTCTCCCCACAGCAGTTGTGTTTCAATATCAATTTTGTGATAGGAGGCTTTTGCGGAAGATTCCAGTATCCCATAATCGGCACGGAATATGGGCAGCATGACTTCCATGAACTGATGATCGTTCAATACCGCATCCGGCATACCGCCGTATACCTGTATCTGCCTGATCAAATCTTCATCACTTAATTTGCTGTACTCCTTTTCTAAAAAACTGGACGGTGCAGCACATGCGGACAAAATCAAGGTTTTCGGCAGTATCTCATCCTGATTGCGATTCATTCTTTCCAACAGGAAATAGGCCACAATGCCCCCCATACTATGTCCGAAAAATACACTTCCCAATCGTATTATTTTTGAAATATCCTTATAATATACTGAGATAAGTTTATGAATATCACTGATCAATCCAAGTTCGGACCCCAAATGTCCCGGTGGGTTGGCAACCCAGATCTCGATATCCTCTGTCATTGCTTGAACAATCTCATGGAAGGAGTTCACATATCCGCCTAAATACGGGAAACAAATCAGCTGTCCCTTACTGCCGTCTTTTACTTTGTAAAATGTTTTTAATTTCATCCTGATGTCTCCACTTCTTTATCCTCAGCCGCCTAAAGGGCGTATCCTTACGCTTCAATTCCGGCGTATTCCGGTAATACCTGCAGTTTCTGCTCGATTTTACTTTTCTTCACAAAGAAATATATTGCAACGTCGGACAGGGCAAAAAATGCAGTCTGTAACAGCTGGACCTGAGCATTAAAGTAATATAACTGAAGTCTGCTTCCGGAAGCGACCAGCCAGAATATAATGACGTAAAAGAGCAGGTTCCCGTTTGTCGCATTGAACATATAGCTGACAAATACGGAGAAACACATCATCTGGATAACGTATAACGGAAAAGCCGCCGCAAGTTCAAAGGAGGAAATCAAATAGCCCGGCAGGCAATAGATACCAAAAATAAGTCCGGTAAGGAGTCCTGCTTTTATATTATTGTCAAATTTTTTCTGCAGGAATGGCAGCAAAAAACCATACCAGCCAAATACGCCGCCGAGAATACCGGCTTCTTCATAGAGATTTTTTAATACTTCTGTCACCATCTGGTTCGGAGACAGGGTCATTTCCGGCACACCAAAACCAAACGCAATGGAACCAAAATGTATAAAAGCTGCATATAGGGCTGCCGTTCCGATAACAATTGGAAACCAGTACCAATCCTGTTTTCTTGGAATTAATTTTACTAAAACATTTCTTATGGCTTTGATTCCGCCCATTATTCCATATACGACAAGTCCCGCAATGGTGGGGGAATACAGGGAAATGATAACCCCCGGATGGGTAAAGGATACTTCACCGAATATTTCCGTTAAAAAAATCATATAAAAGGATGCGAGTCCCCAACATAAACCGAATGTTAAACCTAAATAAATAATAAGATACTTGTTTTTCGCTGTTTTCATAGTTTTTATCCCTCCTTATTTTCCTTATATTTTCTTAGTTGTTCTTCATCAAGTCCTGCAACATCTTCCATTTCAATATAGAGATTATTCCTGTCATAATTTACGGTTACCGACATCCGGGCCAGACTGTTTGCCTCTCCGTTATGGGAAAATGCCTCCTTCTCTTCCTCCGTCACAAATCCCTGGAAATTATACAATATAAAGTCACAGTACTCTTTCTGATTGTAATAGTACTTTCCGATCAGCTCCGTAAGTTTGGGGTACTCTTTCCGAAACCTCTCTTCTAACAGCAAAGTCAGAAAATTAACGGAATGCTCCCTGCACAGCCACGTTACTGCTTCAACCGGTGTTTTTTCCTGCTTTCCGCCAATAACCGGTATAATATCCAGAAATTCTCCCACGCAGTTATAGAACTCCTGTCCCCGGTAGCTTCTTCCATAATCCAGAATTGCAAAAGGAATCGTGTCTGTTTTGGTGTATTCCCTTAACATATCTGAGACATAATCGAAAGCATACCACCAGATATCGTCTTGTTCCCCGTCTGATAAAGGTATTGCCAGCCTGACATTTCTTTTTAACCTGCCGGAATCCTTATTTAGTTCATTCATTATCTTACTGCTATTATTACTCCATATCTCTAAATGGAATTTATCGATCAGCTCCTCTTCCGTAATACCGGACGGCCCTTTCTCCAACACTTCTACATACTCTTTATAGCTGCGGACCGGCAGCGTCTCCTCCTTCGTGCCTTTTCCCAGTTCCTTTTCTATCTGGTGTTTGATAATTTCCGCACTCATTCCGTCGAAGATCAAATGATCCGCACCCCAGATAACCAGATACTTTCCGGCGTCCTCTTTCAGCACACACAGGCGCCAAAGCAGTTCATCCTCCGAATAGTCTCTTAACATGATTTCATCAAAGAGTCCGCTTTTGATATCAGCTCTCACACTTGCTTCATACACGGACAGATCCGCAAAAGCAAGATAATTGCCGAGTACCGCTTCAATTCCGTCTGTTTCATATTCACACCACTTCGGTTCTCCTTGGGCTTCCCCCCTGGTACAATGAAGCAGCTGATTCCTGCAGATTACTGTTACTATGGCAGTCTTTATCCTGCTTTCAGGAATTCGGCCATCGATATAGGTTGTAAATCCGCTGTGATCCGATCCTCTTGCCCTATGTCCTTTCTGAATCGCGGAAAAAGGAAATTCTGCTCTTATTCCGGCTGCCGTAATCATGTCAGATACACTCCCGGTACTTGCAGTGATACACCTTATCAGACCATTGATTTGCTTTTCATTCAAAGCAACATCTGCTACTGAATTCTCCCTCCTTTCCGAAGGAGAGGATTTTTCAAAGGAAAAGGATCTTTTCAAAGGAAAGGATTCCTCCAAGAGAAGGGATCCTTTCGAAGGAAAGGTTTCTTCCAAGAGAATCGATCCTTTCGAAGGAAAAGTTTCTTCCAAGAGAATCGATCCTTCCAAAGAAAAGGGTTCTTCCACGCGAATCGCCCCTTTCGAAAGAAAGGGTTCTTCCGAAGAAAGGGATCCTTCCAAGGAAAGAGCTGCTGCCCCCATAGGTTCCAGGGCCGCTGCGATTTTTTCTGCCGTCTGATACAGGAAGATCTCATTCACTTTGATTTCCACTCCCAGTCCGGATAATTCCTTTACCAAGGCAATGGCTTTGATCGACTGCCCGCCGCAGCTGAAAAAATCCTGTTTGATCCCAAGATCCGAAACATCCAGTACCTTTTGCATCGCCTTCAGGACTGTCCGTTCCAGCGGGGTTCTGGGCTCGTCTTTGACCGGAGCTTTCCTGCCGTTCTCTTTCACTTTCGGAAGTGCTTTCCGGTCTACTTTGCCGCTGAAATTCAGCGGTAATTCTTTCAAAAGCATATATTGGGATGGAATCATATATTCCGGCAGTTTACTTCCCAAAGCATCCCGCAGACAGGTTTCATCATACTTATCCTTCTGTGTGTAATCCTTTACCGTATAGTACGCCGTCATATATAACGTACCGAGATTATCCTTATCCGCAACAACAACGGCATTTTTTATTCCTTCCAGGCCGGTAATATGCCGCTCCACTTCCCCAAGCTCTACCCGGAAGCCTCTCAGTTTTATCTGAAAATCCATACGGCCCAGAAATACCAGTTCCTTATTGCTGTTCCACATGACCCTGTCACCGGTACAGTATACCCTTTTACCGCCTGCCGCCTCCAGGGTAATAAATTTTTCTTCCGTCAGATCCTCTCTGTTCAGATAGCCTATGCCGATTCCGTCCCCGCCCAAGCAGAGTTCTCCCGCCACGTTAACCGGCACCGGATGTTTCTTTTCATCCACAACATAAACCGTTGTATTGGACAGGGGATAACCGATAGGAACAATGGAAATATCCCTTATGTCATCCACCGGATAATAGGTTGCAAAGACAGCGGATTCCGTGGGGCCATAACAGTTGATAAGCTTACCTTTTCCGATCGTATTAACAGACTTCCTTGCATGGGGCAGGGAAATCTGTTCCCCGGCCACAATGACTTTACGTACCTCCGTTAACGACTCCGGCTTCCAGTCCACCAGCATATGGAAAAGGGCTGTGGAAATACAAAAGGCACTGATTTTTTTCTCTTTGATAAAATCTGCAAGCAACGGTATCTCAAGGGCCGTTTCCCTGGGAATGATGACAAGGCAGGCTCCATTCAGCAAAGCGGAATAAATATCAAATACCGAACAGTCAAATACATAGTTGGATATCTGCATGATCCTGTCATTTTTATGTATCTCAATATAGTTTGTATTCTTCACTACTCGTACTACATTTTTATGCTGTAACAGAGTTCCTTTCGGTTTTCCTGTGGACCCGGAGGTATAAATAATATAGATCAGGTCTTCACTGTGAAAAGCTTCCGGTGTATATTCCGATTCAATCCCGGTATCATAATCTCTGTCGAGGAAATTTTCTTTTGCATCAATCAGGAATTTTTCATTTGCCTGACCGGCCTTTTCTTCCAGGGAACGATCCGTTACAATCACTCTGCTCTGGCAGTCCTTTAGAATAAAATCAATCCTGTCCTGCGGATATTTGGGATCTACCGGAAGATATACCGCGCCAAGCTTCATAATACCCAGCATACTTACCATCTGCATATAGCCCCGCTCCAAAAGTATGGGCACTATGTCCTGATATCCGATGTTTCTCTCCGACAGCTTCTGCGCCAGCTGGTTTGCCATGTTGTTTAACTGCCTGTAGGAAAGCTTTTCCTCCATCCATTCAATTGCGGCGGCATCCGGATCATCTCTGACACACTGTTCAAAAATACTTAGTGCGGTTTTATCCGCCGGATAATCGGTTTCCGTCTGATTTACCGTTTCAACCAGCCACCGGCGCTCTTTTTCCGTCATCATATCGATTTCTTTCAGACTCCGGTTTTCATCCCCAAGCATTTCCGAAATGATATAAATCAGCCGGTTTCCCATTAACCGCAAGGTTTCTTCCTTGTATAATGCTTTCGAATACTCAATGTCCAGATCAAATTTCTGATCCTTTTCTTCCAGGGTAAAGCTGATATCAAATTTTGCATCGATTTTCCCATTGTCATAAGGCGCAAAGGACAACCCTTCAATTTCCGCCTCGTCCGTTCCGATATTGATATAATTAAACAGAACATCAAATAACGGATTTCTGGACAGATTCTTTGGAACGCCCAGTTCTTCCACCAGCATATCAAACTGGCAGTCCTGGTTCTCATAGGCATGCACCATTTTTTCTTTTGTATATTGCAGATAATCTTTTATGGATGCGTCCTCATCGATTTTAGTTTTAATCGCCAGGGTATTGACAAACATTCCTATGATGGATTCCAATTTAGCATGTCTTCTTCCTGCGATTGCCGTACCGATGACAATATCCTTCTGGTTTGTATATTTCCAAAGCATGATATTAAGGGCCGCCATAATAAACATATAAGGAGTTATCCCCTGTTCCTTTGCAAAAACAAGTATGCCGTCGTTTAGTTTATCTGCAAAGGCAAAGTTAACCCTTCCGCCCTCATATCCCATGATCTCCGGCCTGTCATAATCGGTATACAGATCCAGAACAGGAATGCCGTCTTCAAATTCCTTTTTCCAGTAATCCAGCTGCTTTTTCACTTTTCCGCTTTTAAAAAAGTCATTCTGCCATTTTGCAAAATCTTTATACTGGATCTCCAATTCGGGAAGTTCTTCTCCCCGGTAAATCAGCCCGATCTCTTTGAGCAGTACGTCCAGGGAACTCTGGTCCGAAATAATATGATGCATGTCCAGTACCATTACATGTTCTTCCTCATGTAAGCTGATGAATACCACTCGCAGCAACGGTGCTTTACCCAGGTCAAATGGCTTGATATGTTCCCTGACGGCTTCCTTAAGTTCCTCTTTTTCGGCAGTCACAAACTTCACTTTAAAATCCACGCTGTCTTCGATTATCTGAACCACTTCGCCGTCCACCAGATCAAATCTGGTCCGGAAGGCCTCATGCCTTCGTACGATTTCAGAAAAACAATTTTGGATTTTTTCCTTATCCATTCTCCCTGTTACGTTATATACGGCTGCGAAATTATAGGGAATTGCATCCTCAATCATTTCATTCACCGCATACATTCTGCTTTGGGCGGAGGAGGCTTCATAATATTCCTGTACACCAAGCTTCCCGATGATATCTTCTGATTTTTGTTTTGAATGGGCAGCGATATATTTTTCCATTTTTCCGAAGGTGGAATGATAAAAAACTTCAGATAAGGGAAAGTCGACTTTCAGGATCTCCTTGATTTTAGAGGATAACATAATAGCAGTGAGGGAACAGCCTCCCATTTCAAAGAAATCATCCTCTTTTTTAATCTCCGTAACTCCAAGTGCCTCCTTCCAGAGATTTTTTAAAACCTCTAAAGGGTCCGGCCCTCCTTCCTCCTTCTCCGGTGAGGAATCTGCCGGTTTGTTATTGCCGGCAAAATTCTGGCCTCCGAATAATACGTCGCTTTCAAATACCCTTTTGTCAAATACATAAGTCGGCAATACGATTCTTTTTAAGACATCACCGGCACTGATTCTGCCCCAGTCGATCCCGATTCCTTTGCACCATAATTTACCGATCAGATTATATACATTGTGTATATATTCATCCTCCGGGTTTTCAATCAGGCAAATTACATTCTCTGGGCTGACCTCTGTCATGCAGCGTCTGGTAATATCATTTTCCAGGCCGTCACTTCCGAGCTTAATAACTACCGCATCCTCCATATGCTGTTTTACTTTATTACCGGCTTTTCTCATTACCGGGATCTGTTTTTTTCCGATACCGTAGTTATCATACACCGTTTCATAAGTGGATAGATCGCCGTTTTTCCGGATGATATCGATGGCATCTTTCATACTTACCGCACCTGCGCAGACCATGGCTCCAAGTTCCCCGATCCCTTCGCCTGCCAGGGCGGAAGGTTTTACACCCAGCTCCATAAGCAGCTTTACACCGGCACAGCCGCTGATCAATGCCCTGAAACAGTTCACTTCTTCCTCTGTTCCTGCCCCTTCCCTTACCTTTTCAGCCGTTTGGGCCGGCAGCATTTTAAGTATCTGCTCCGCCACGCGTTCATAACTTTTGAATATGGGATAGTCGCTGCCTTCGGTCTCTTTTTTCTTCCAGACCTGAGAAACCTCCCCTGCACCCGGAAGTACAAGGACCAGGTTCTGTTTTGCCTCTCCGGTTCCGGCGGTACTGCCGCACACATGGAAAGTATCCCTTTCCATGTCCTTTCTGCTTGCAACAAAAGTTTTCCTGTATTCGAAAGCTCTTCTGCCTTTTTGAAGGGTCCAGGAGGCATCCGCCATATCAATCCGGTCATGTTTCTTAAGATAGTCCATAACCTGAGCGGAAGTATTATCAAGTGCCTCCCTGCTCTTTGCGGAGAAAGGTAAAATATATGCCAGATTTTCTTTACCCATGATTTTATATACCTCCTTATTGTGGTGCTTCCTCTAAAATAATGTGTGCATTGGTTCCGCCGATACCAAAGGAACTTACTGCCGCTTTCAGTTTTCCGGGCTTCCCGTCCAGTCTCTCCGGCTCCGTATTGATATAAAACGGACTGCCGGCAATGTCCAGCATTTCATTCGGCTGATTGAAATTAATCAACGGCGGCACTTCTTTTTTATCCAGTACCATAACCGTTTTGATAAAACCTGCCACTCCCGCCGCGGCATCCAGGTGACCGATATTGGCCTTTACCGCCCCCAGCGCACAGTATCCTTTTTTATCCGTATCCCATGCCTGTTTCAATGCTTCGACTTCGATGGGATCCCCAAGGGACGTGGCCGTACCGTGGGTTTCAATAAAACAGATTTCCTCCGGCGAGGTTTTGGATTTCTCCAATGCAGATTTAATTACGTCACATTGTCCTTTAATACTTGGTGCGGTATAGCCTATTTTATCGATACCGTCATTGTTTACCGCGGAACCTTTTATTACCGCATAGATATGGTCGTTATCTTCCAAGGCCCTCTTTAAGGATTTCAGAAGCACAACCCCGCATCCGTTACCCGGAACCGTTCCGGCCGAGTCGTTGGAAAACGGACGGCAGTGCCCGTCTTTGGAGAATATCATTCCCTCATGCCATAAATATCCTTCTTTTCTGGGATAGGAAATACAAACCCCGCCGGCAACAGCCATATCCGCTTCTTTGTTAATTAAGATTTTTGCCGCCTGATGTATTGCCACAAGAGAAGTGGAGCAAGCCGTCTGAATATTCACGATCGGTCCTTTCAGATTTAACTTATATGCAATCCGGGTGGTAAGAAAATCCTTCTCATTATAAGTCATTGCTTCAAAGGCATCTATGATATCATTCTGGCTGCTGCCAAACTTCGTCATCCACAGGAGATTGGAACCGCTGCCGGCATATAATGCAATTTTTCCGTTATAGTCAAAAGAATTATAGCCTGCATTTTCCAATACTTCATAGGTACACTGGTGCAGCATACGGATCTGAGGGTCCATCATCCAGGCTTCTTTATCCGAATAATCAAATAATTTGGAATCAAAATATTCTACCCCCTCCAAATAACCTTTTGCTCTTATATAGTTTTCTTTCTCAAATAATTCTTTTGGAATTCCGCTGTTTAAAAGTTCCTCATCCTCAAAGAAGCGGATGCTTTCCTTTCCGGCCATGATATTCTGCCAGAATTCCTCAATGTTTTGCGCATCCGGGAACCGGCATGCCATTCCGATTACGGCTACATCGTCCTTCGAATATTCTTCTGCTTCTGCCGTATCCGCTATGGCTGTTTCCTGGAACGCATCCCCAAAGCCGTCATCATCAAAATCATCCCGGTCAAATGCATCCTCACCGCCCTCCGTTTCCGCCAGACTTATGCTGCCGACACCGTTTTCCTGCGTATATACCCGCACAAAACCTTCGATGGTCGGATATTCAAAGAGTTTCATCACCGGGACCGTAAGTCCCAGTTCACTGCTTATCCGGTTATTTACCATCATCAGCGCAAAAGAGTTGCCGCCTGCGTCAAAGAAATTGTCCCTTACTCCGATATTTTCTTTTTGTAATACTTCTCTCCAGATATGGAGTATTTCTCTTTCCAGGACTGATTTCGGCGGCACCATGACCCTGGCGGTTTTCTCTGCTTCCGGAAGGGCCAGTGCATTCTTGTTGATTTTACCGTTTGGAAGGGCCGGCATCTTATCCAGACGGACGTATTCGCCCGGTATCATATAGTGCGGTATTCTTGAATCTAACCATTCTTTGAGCCACTGACTGTCCTGGGCCGCAGCTGGGGAGGTATTATCTTTCAGGCAGTAAAATAATCCCAGGTTTTTGTTCTGTTCTCCGTCTTCGCAGACTTTTACCGCTGCCGCAGCCACCTCCGGATGCTCCAGGGCAGCTTTTTCAATTTCACCGGGTTCAATACGGTAGCCCCTGATTTTCACCTGGTCATCCAGCCTTCCTGAAATTTCGACCTCGCCGTTTGCATTCATTCTGCCTCTGTCTCCGGTTTTATAAAGTCTGACCTCCGGTAAATCCTTTATAAATATAAACTTCTTATCCGTTTCCGTCCTGTCATTGTAATACCCCCTTGCAAGCCCTTCTCCGGCAATACAGATTTCTCCGTATACACCGTAAGGCTGCAGTTTATCCTCATTATTCAGGATAAAAACCTGGGTATTGGCAATCGGGTTTCCGATATTTACATAATCCGATGCGGTAAGGTCTTTTGAAGTGGACCAAATGGTTGTTTCCGTAGGTCCGTACATGTTGTAAATTCGTGCCCCGGACTTCGCCCTGATATCCTCAAGCATCTGAACCGGATAATTTTCCCCTCCGCTTAAAACGCATTTCAATTGCTTTAATGCCGGTGCAAATGCAGGGTTATCCACAAATGCCTTAATTCTTGATACCGTGCTTAAAATATGTGTGACACCGTATTTTATTATCTTATTTGCAGCCAAGGCGGGGTCCAGCTGTTCCGTTTCAGCTGCCAGGTATATGGAATGTCCGGTACACATGGGCACAATGGATTCAAAAGCAAATATATCAAAGGATAAGGTCGTGATGCAAATTACTCTGTCTTCTTTACTTTCAAAGATTTTCCGGTTGATTATATCATTTACAAAATTAATGACAGACCCATGATTTATCATTACCCCTTTCGGTTTTCCGGTGGAACCGGAGGTAAATATAACATACGCAAGGGAATTTTCTTTGGAATTTCCCTGGAAATCTCCCTGGAAGTCTCTCTGGAAATCTCTCCGGCAGGGAATTTCAGGATTTCCGGCACTTTGTTCCTCTTTCTCCAATGCCGCACAGTTGATGCAAACCCCATCATATTCCAGTTTTTCTTCATAATCCTTATCTATAAGTATCGCTTTGGGTTTGCTTGCCTGAATCATGTAATCAATCCGTTCTTTCGGAAATTCCGGATCAATGGGTACATATGCCGCTCCTGCTTTTAAAATTCCAAGCATTCCGGCCAGCAGGTATTCATTTCTCTTTGTCATGATACCAATCAGATCGTCCTGTCCGGCACCGAATGAAATTAATTTATGGGCGATCCTGTTCGCCTTCTGATTCAGTTCGCCGTAGGTAAGTACACTTCCTTCCGAAGTAATCAGGGCCGTATTCTCCGGATGTTTTTCCACATTTGCCTCAAACATCTCATGAAGCAGGACCCCCTTCTTTATTTCAAGCTTTGTAGTTTCAAATTGTCCCAGGATAAGCTCTTTTTCCGTCTGGGAAAGCATATTGATTTTGCCGATGGCCGTTTCGCTGTCCTTAAGGATACTCTCAAGGATTGTAATGTAATTGCTTATGAGTCTCCCTATGGTATCTTCATGAAATAAATCAGAAGCATAATCAATAAAGCATTCCATCTCTTTTGTTTTACCCTGCTGGCACGTTAATACCAGGTCATAGGCAGAGGTATGGGTATTAAACCGGAACGGCCGGATCTTCATACCTTCGATATCAAGGTCATAGGTATCCATATTCTGATAGTCGAAACACACATCAAACAGGGCATTGCGGTTAAGTTCACGCCTTATATCCAGCTGCTCCACCAAATCGTCAAACTGATAATTTTGATGCTTTAATGCCTGGATCGTATTTTCCTTCACTTCCCGGAAGAAATCCGTAAATTTCTTCCCAGTTTCCGGCTTATTTCTTATGGCAAGCATATTGACAAACATACCCATTGTCTCTGCGATTTCTTCCGTCATTCTTCCTGCTACCGGGGAACCGACCACGATATCTTCCTGTCCGGAATATCTTCCAAGGAGTACATACCAGGCACTTAACAAGGTCATATACATGGTTGCGCCGTTTTTATGTGCAAACTGTTCCAATCTGTCTTCCAGTCCCCTGTCAATGGTAAAATAAATTCTGTTTCCTGCGAAACTCTTGACCGCCGGCCTTTCCTTATCAAGCGGAAGTTCCAGCACCGGAATGGTATCCTTAAACCTACCGGTCCAGTATTCTTTTAATTCTTTCACTTCCCCGGAGGCGAGATACTCATTCTGCCATTCGGCAAAATCTTTATACTGCAGTGCCGGCGGTTCCGGAGAGGAAACATATAAGTCATTAAAATCCCTTGTCAGGATTTCCACAGAGGTTCCGTCTGCGATAATATGATGTACATCGAATAATAATACGGATTTATCATCGGAAACCGTTACCAGCTTCAATCTGCATAAAGGAGCTTTGGATAAATTAAAGGGCCTCACAAAATCCTCGATCAGTTCTGTCATTTGTTCTTCATTTTCAACCGGCTGTTCCGTAAAACTCAATTCCATATCGACCTGGTCCGCAACCACCTGTACTACCTTGTAATCTTTCATAGCAAAAGAAGTTCTAAGTATTTCATGGCGCATCAGAAGCTTTTTGGCAACTTCCCGTACCTTATCCTCTTTAAGTTTTCCTTCAATGATCGTTGCCGAAGGAAGATTGTAAGCCGTACTTGTCTTATCCAGCTGGTATAAGCCGTACATACGCCTCTGCGCGGAGGAAGTTCTATAGTAAGGTGCTTTTGCCGCCGGTACGATTTTATTCTTCGTTCCGGAACCGCCGCTCAAAGTATTCATATAGGCAGCCATTTTCTTCGGTGTCGTATATTTGAATATCTCCGATACGGCTACCTTTACTCCGGTACTTCTTTCAATTTCATTGGACAGGCTTACCGCTTTTAAGGAATCTCCGCCCAGCTCGAAGAAATCCTGGTCGTTCGCAACCTCTTCAAATCCCAGTACGGACTTATATACATTTATGATGCATTCCTCCACGGATTCCGTACCCTTAAGCCTGACCGTTCCCTGTCCCGGGACTTCGGATACTTCCCCGGGTTCCCGGCGGTTTCCGGTGTTACCGCCTTCCGGGGAGCTCCTGATCGGATACGGTTTTTTCTCGAAATGATATACCGGAAGTGGAATTCTGTTTCTTACCGTATCTCCCATAAATTTCTTCCAGTCCGGTTCGAGGCCCGCACACCAGGCAAGTCCGAGCTTTGCATAGATATATTCCAAATCGTTCTCTTTTTCCCTGGGATGACGCAGGATATTAAGGAAGGTCTGTCCTTCTTTTCTGTCTTTATGCTGGATTGCAAAGGTACATAAGGATCTTCCCGCACCGGTCTCGATAAATACCGCATTTTCATCTTCCAGTATTACTTCCAGATTCTTATCGAATTTTACCGGGTTAATAATATGTTCCGCCCAGTATTCCTCGGTATTCATTTCGTTCTCTTCCACCCAGCGGCCGGTCACATTGGAAACAATGGGAACAGACGGACCATGCATGGCAAAGCCTTTCAGGAACTCTCCGAATTCCGCTGCCGCCTCCTCCATCATATAGGTATGAAATGCATGGGAAGTCTTAAGTACGGTGGCTTTGATCCCCTTTTCCGTTACGATTTTTTCAAATTCTTCTATCTTTTCTTTCGTTCCGCCGACCACACAGCGGTCCGATGTATTGTTCAGCGCCATGGATACTCCATCGGTCAGCAGCTTCTCCACTTCGCCGGCGCCTGTCATAACGGCAAGCATCACACCCGGTTTCTGCTTCTGCATAATATCTCCCCGGACTCTGATAATCTTCACCGCATCCTCAAGGCTCCATACGCCGGCAACGGCTGCCGCCGTTACTTCGCCGATACTGTGTCCGATAAAGGCCGCCGGCTTTATTCCAAGTTCCATAAGAATGTTCGCAAGAGCATATTCCGTAAGAAATAACGCAAACTGACTGTATCTGGTCTGATTGATCAAAGACGGATCCGCACTTCCATAGATAACTTCGAAGAATTCCTTTTGTTCCTCTTCACCCAGACAGCCGAATATCTTATCCGCATACTCGCGGTACCGCTTTCCGATATAGCTGTCTGCATCTTCATACAGATCCCTTCCCATTCCCTGGTACTGGCTTCCCTGTCCGGAAAACATAAAATAGACTTTATTTTTCTCCCTGGCTTTCTTATTTCCGCTCTCCAGAACCTCTTCAAGGAACTCATCCACATCAATATTTCTTCCGAAGTCTTCATTCAATGCAACCGCTTTTCTATATTTGAAATGCTTTCTTCCTGCCATCAGTGTCCAGGCAGCATCGGAACGGTTGATCGTATCCCCTGACGCTATATACTTAAGGGTCGATCTGAGGTTTTTAATCAGAGCTCCTTCCGTTTTCCCGGAGAAAAGGAAAAGATTCGTCTTTTGTGCAGCACTGCTCTTTCTTGCAGCCGGTGCTTCTTCCAGTACCATATGTGCATTGGTTCCGCCGACACCAAAGGAATTGATACCTGCCCGAAGGGGAATATTATTTTCATTTTTCCACTCTTTCCCGTATCCTTGTACCACAAAGGGAGTTTCCTCAAACCGTATCTTGGGATTTGGATTCTTATAATTTATAGTGCCGGGGATAAATTTATTCTTTAAGCTCAGTGCGACTTTAATCAGTCCGGTTACCCCTGCTGCCGTATCCGTATGTCCGATGTTTCCTTTTAAAGAACCCAGGACACAATAGCCTTTCTTATCAGTTGCAAATGCTTTGGTCAGCGATTCGACCTCAATCGGATCCCCCAATATGGTTCCGGTTCCGTGAGCTTCAATATAACCCACTGTCTCCGGATCTATTTCCGCTCTTTTATAGGCTTCTCCGATCACCTCCGCCTGTCCTTCCACACTGGGTGCGGCAAAGCCGGCCTTCTGGCTTCCGTCATTATTTATGGCGGAACCTTTGATCACGGCATAGATATGGTCTCCCGCTTCCAGAGCTTCGTCCAGCCTCTTTAACACAACGATTCCCAGGCCGTTGGAAAATACCGTACCGTTTGCTTCTGCATCAAAGGGACGGCAGTGACCGTCCGCTGAAAACATCATTCCCTCCTGATACATATAACCGCCGTCATTGGGAAGCTCTACCGTAACACCTCCCGCAACGGCAATATCACACTCTCCAAACATAAGGGACTGGCAGGCAAGATGGGAAGTAACAAGTGTGGTAGAGCATCCGGTAAGAGCAGAGAATACGGGTCCTTTCATATTAAACTTGTAGGCAAGTCTTGCTGCAAGGAAATGGTTTGTACTCATGGTAAATGCCTGGTACATATCGCTGTAATTTGCATTGTGGCCCAGCGCTTCGTTATACCACTGGAAATCATCCGAGCCTCCGATAAAGACACCTATTTTATCCTCTGTTGAATCCGGATAATATCCCGCATCCTCTAAAGCCTCCCAGGTACCTTTATACAAAAGCCGTAACTGGGGGGACATCCGGTTTACTTCGCCCGGAGTATAATCAAAGAATTCCGGATCAAAATATTCAATATCCTCCACCCGTCCTTTTGCTTTTACATAATGGCTGTTTCCTATGGTTTCTTCGCTGACGCCAAGGTCACGCAGTTCTTCATCCCCGTAAAAGTAAATGCTTTCTTTCTCATTCTTTAAGTTGTTCCAAAACTCTTTCATACTGTCCGCACCCGGAACATCAATTGCCATACCGATGATGGCAATATCCGTGTATACCGCTTTTTTCTTATTCTTAAAATATTTCTTCCTGTCCTGGATCGTTACTTTTTCATTTTTCAGCAGGTATTCGGACAAAAGCCGTATCGTAGGAAACCGGAATAAAACGGTAACTGAAAAATCCATATCAAACGCCTGCTTTAATTTGTTATGCACTTGAATTGCAGCCAGGGAATGTCCGCCGATTTCAAAGAAATTATCGTCGATTCCCACCTGCCGGGTCCCTAATACTTCTTTCCAGATCCGGGCAATAATGTTCTCCAGTTCCGATTCCGGTGCCTGATACATCTTATGGGAATGATATTTATAGGTTATATCTTCATTCAGTACTTTTCTGTCTATTTTTCCGCTGCTGTTAAGGGGCAGTTCTTCTATACGTACAAAGAAAGAAGGTATCATATAAGCAGGTATCTGACTTGTTAAATATTCTCTTAAATCTGCCGCCGGTATTTCATTCGGAGAAAGATAATAGGCACACAGCACCGGCAGTTTACTGTCCGGCTGCTTTATGACCACTACGGCTTTTACAATGCCCTCATACTGTGCCAGCGCATTTTCGATCTCGCCAAGTTCAATACGTACTCCGCCGATTTTAACCTGAAAATCGATCCTTCCGATAAATTCAATACTGCCGTCCGGAAGCCATCTGGCCAGATCCCCCGTTTTATACATTTTTTTAAACCAGGCCGGATCTTTTTCTTCGTCATAGAACGGATTATCACAGAATTTTTCCCCGGTAAGCTCTTCTTTGTTGAGATACCCTCTGGCCAGTCCGACTCCGCTTAAACATAGCTCCCCCGGTACTCCGATCATCTGCAGCTGCCGGTTTTCATCTACAACAAACCATCTGATTTCGTTTAACGGATGGCCGATTGACACATTCGAAACATCTTCACAGCCTTTGATCGAATAGTTTGATGCCCACATGGTGCATTCTGTCGGACCGTATACATTTTCCAGCTTCACATCCAAACCAAGGCAGAAGAACTTCTCAATAATATCCGGCGTTACCGCTTCACCTCCGACAAAAATCCATTTTAACGTTTTTAATTTATCCACATTCTTGTTCTCACCAAACAGCTCTAAGAACAAACGGAACATGGACGGTACAAAATTAATATGTGTAACCTTATATTTTTCAATATAAGAAAGGATAAGTTCCGTATCCTTCTCGCCTTCGTGCTCCAGAATGCACAAAGCACCTTTTCCCGCAAACCAGCCGTACAGTTCCGTTCCTGAAATATCAAAGGAAAACGGGGTTTTATACAGGTATACATCCGCTTCTTTTACAGGGAAACGTCTCTCCATATCCATAATGGTATTCACAACACTGTGGTTTTCGATCATTACCCCTTTGGGTTCCCCCGTAGAGCCGGAAGTATATTCAATGTACGCCAGGTCATAGGGATTCCGGGAAATTTCAGGATTGCTGTCATCACCGGTATATACCTCCCTGTCATCTGCAAAAATAATATGCTCCTCTACACAGAAATCATATTCCAGGTCTTTTTCCGTAATAAAAATGGAAATACCGGCATCTTTAAATATATATTGTTTTCTTGTGACCGGATAATAACTTTCTATGGGTACATAAGCACATCCTGCTTTCAAAACTCCTAATATGGCAATTACCATTTCTTTGGAACGTTTTAGCTGTACTCCGATTATTTCATTCTCTTTTTTCTTATATTGCAGAATTTTTCGGGCGAACTGGTTTGCCTTTTTATTGACTTCCTCATAGGTCATGGTGCCGCCGTCGTAAATAAGTGCCGTATGTTCCTTATAAGCGCAGACTCTCTCCTGGAAGACATCCATAATATGCATGGGCCGGTATTCGAAAAAGGAGCTTTGATTGAAATCATACAGGATCTTTTCTTTTTCCTTTTCCAGAAGCAGCTCGATATCCTTTACCGGCACTTCGGTATTCTCTGTTACGGCCTCCAGCAATTTAATAAAACGCCTGCCGAGAAGATCAATCATTTCCTCCGCATAGAGATCCGGCTTATACTGGATCTTAATCCGGTCCCCCTCCGGCATCTTACTGAGGATTACCATCAGATTACCCGGAAACGTAATAGTTTCGCTTTCATATGCCTCACACCGTATGCCTTCCCATCCATGGCCGCCGTACCTGTCATATACAAAAGATAGGTCAAAGATGGACGGCATTCCTATATAGGTACCGGAGGTACATTCACGGACAATTAAATTATTCGGGTATCCGATATTTTTATAGGCACCGATCATTTCCTCATACATTTCGTTTATCACTTCTTTAAATGTCTTGTCCCCGTCAATTCTGCACATTAACGGAAGTGTATAAATAAAGCAGCCAATGGTCCCGTCATAGTCAAACCCCGGTCTGTGGGTGAAAGGACTCGAAACTGCTACCTTCTCTTCATGGCAGCATCTGCCCATAAGCATACTGAAAGCGGATAAACAGAAGATAAACGGTGTCACTTCTTCCTTACAGGATGTTTTTTCAATTTTTAACATAAGCTCTTTGGAAATAGGAAAAGCTTTTTCTTTCCCCACACCGTAATTATCATGTGCAGCGGAGAAGTCCTTGGGAAAATCCAGTGCTTTCGCATCTTTCACCTTTTCTTTCCAATATTGTTTCTGTTTTTCATAATTTCCGTCAGCCAGCTTTTTATTTTCCGTTTCGACGAAATCGAAAAATCCGTAATCTGCTTTTCCTTCTGTTGTTTCACCCTTAAGTTCTTCTGTATAATAGGTAAATAATTTATCAATGAAAATATCAAGGGAAACGCCGTCTGAAATAATATGATGAAGATTTATCACAAGTACAGCTTCTTCTCTGTCCGTTGCAATCAGAGACACCCGAAATAACGGTCCCTTAAATAAATCGAATTCAAACAGCATTTCTGCTTTCACAATCTCATCTGTTTTCTCAATTTTATCGTTTTCCTTTAAAACATCATAATAATGAACGGCAGTATCCGCATGTTCCCTGACAACCATTGCCAGACTGTCATCTGTCAATTCAATATAGGTGCGCAGTGCTGCCTGTTCTTCTGTCAGCCTTTTTAAAGCCTGTTCCAGTTTCTTATTATCCAAATAATTTTTAATTTTTATTGCTGCCGAGATATTATAAACATTTTTTCCGCCTGTCTGGCATTCAAAATAGATTCCTTTCTGGATCTCTGACAGCTCTACTTTTTTTTCCGGCATATTACTCCATCACTCCTATTAAGAATTTTCCGACGGTTACCCGATTACCCATACTCCGCTGATTTGTAATGATAATACGGTTATAAATGTCTGATATGCAATATCCATAATGATATTGGCAATGCTGCTTCCATCTGCTTTGTGATTCATTTTCATAACATTCCAGTGTGACCAGAGGCCGCTGATCCCGTAGATATACATACTTACGATAGTTCCCAGCCAGAACCCGCCTCTGAACCAGATACACATAACGCCCATGATGCCAAGACCAAGCTGTGAAAAACCATACTTGATCTGGAAAGGGCCGCCCGGCCATCCCAGACTCTCTGCATTTTTCTTTGCCAGAATCATGTTACTGATCAATCCGGTAATGCCCAAAGAACCAAAGGTTACAACAAACTGGTGCAGTAAAAGTACGGTGCAGATCTGTGACAGGTCCGAAGGAAAGCCCTTCAGATATAACTCCACCAATGCAGTAATAATACCTAATACCCATAAAACCATGAAAAACATATTTTTTCCTCCTCATCCCAAGATGATATACATCTTCTTCCGTGACCATTCAATCTCAGCGGTTCTTATGAACCAACACCTTTATACATTTATACAGAAATCTGTTTTATTCTAAGAAACCCGCTTCTTTCATCTCATAAACCGTCTTCTTCACAGCATCTGTAATATAATCGAGATCTTTTTGGGAATGCTCTGTTGATAAGAAACAGTTACGCCCCTCCCAGATATAGATACCTTTTTCCAGTAAACCGTAATAGAAAATTTCTTTTTCCAAATTGATATTAAACCGGAACAGGGAACCAAAATGATGGATATGGATCGCCACCTTCTCCCTGTCAAAGAATTGATTTAATTCATTGACAAATTCCGAAGTTTTCTGATTCAGGGAATCATATATATTGGCCTTATTTTCCTTGATAAATTCCAGCACTGCGTTACAGGCTGCCATTGCCATGGGATGATGGCAGAAAGTTCCTGCCACAAAAGTCCTGCTGTCTTCACAGGGGGGTACGGAATCATCCCCGAAGTTCCACATTCCGCCGTCGATACTGTCCAAATACTTTCTCTTACCGGCCAGCACACCGATCGGCATACCGCCGCCGATCACTTTTCCATAGGTAACAATATCTGCTTCCACATCAAAGTATTCCTGCGCCCCGCCGGCGGCAATCCGAAAACCGGTTATAATTTCATCAAAAATCAATGCAATGTCATTTTCCTGCGTAACCTTTCTCAATTTTTTAAGAAATTCTTTCGGCTGGATATCCGGTCTTCTGCTCTGGACAGGCTCCGTTATAACGGCTGCAATAATATCACTGTGTTCTTCGATGTATTTTAAAGAATCTTCCCGGTTATAATCCAACAGGATCAAATCTCTTACCGCATTGTCCGTAATCCCCGGTGCAACGGAAATCGTCGTATTATCCGGATCCCCTGAATAAGTCGGAATTCCCAATAAGCCGTCATAGGTTCCATGGAAAGCACCTTTAAAACATACGACTTTATTTTTCTTTGTAACGGCTCTTGCTATCCGGACCGCAAACATATCTGCTTCTGTTCCCGAGTTACAGAAGAATACTCTAGAGGCCCCTGTCAAATCGGAAATATGCTGTGCTACCTGACCGGTAAGTCTTCCCATCGGTCCCACCGGCATTCCTTTTTCAATTTCATTCCTTAGTGCCTCCCTGACAATTTCCGGGCAGTGTCCGAACAGGAGAACACCAAATCCCATTGTAAGGTCGAGCATTTCATTTCCATCAATATCGATAAGCTTGGAACCCCTTCCTTCTTCCGCGATAATCTGGTAGAGCATTTCTTTATACAAAGGCCGGAATCCGGCGGAATTTCTGTTGCTTGCATAGACGCCCCTGTTTTTTTGTGTGGTGTCCTTCGAATTCCGTGTTAATACATTTAAACGCTTCTCAATATTTTTAATGTATTTTAATTGAAGTTCGTTTACACCATTTTCTTTTCCCAGCTCCAATTTACGGTACGGAATGTAGTAATCGCCGGCTATTGGGGCTGTCTTCTTTCCTGCTTCCGGTCCTTTTTGATCCGGTTCCTTGGGTTTTACCGATTTATTCTTTGCTGCAGACGCACCCGCTATTACTTTCAAGATTTCATTTTGTGTCGTGATAATTTCATACTGGTTATCAAATACCTTGATCAGCATACCAATATCCACTTTGCCGTCGCTGTTTAATGTAATGTCCTTTGCCGCGTTCATTTCTTCCGGCAGTAAACCGGTTTTATAGAGCCCGCTGTCCGCTTCTTTCCATATTTCTTTTTCCCGTATTTCTTTTTCCCGTATTTCTTCTTCCTGAATTTCTTCTTCCTGTAGTTCTTCTTCCTGTAGTTCTTCTGCCACGGACTGTGCAGCAACATTATCCGCAATGTATTCCGCAATTAAATGCAACGTGTTCAAGGTTGTAAAAAATACATCCAACGGGATCTGTATCCGATACTTGGAAGTAAGCTGTTTCGACAGTGTCAGAAGCAGGATGGAATCCAGTCCGAAGGAAATAAGTTTTCTGTCCGCATCCATTTCCTCTTTTTCCATGCCCGATATCATATGGATCATTTCTTTTAATTCTTCCGTAACTTTTAAAACCCTTGTTTCATCTACCTCTGTTTTCATAGGAAATCTTCCTCCTTATATCAATTGTCCTTATTTTGTAACGATTCACAACCCTCAAGAAATTCGTAGAATTCCGAGTAATAAAGCGCCATTTATGTATCTTGCATTCTGTATACATAAGCGCATACTTGCGCACTTCGTCAAAACCGCAGTGAATGAATAGTCACTTTATCTTTATCTGAGCATGCCCTCAAGAACCTGTTTCTGTTTCAGCAGCTGCTCATTTTGCTTTTTTAATAACTGTTCCATATAAGACAGGCTGACCTCAGCTTTTTCTTCCCATAACCTTTCTGTATTTGCTGCTTTTTCTTCCCATAGCAGCTTTCTGTCCGCTGCTTTTTCTTTCCATAATGTCTTGCGCTCAAAAGGGTAATTCGGTAAAACAATTTTTTCTTTACCGTAATTTTCATGGAATCCCTCCCAATCTATCTTTATGCCTTTCAGATACAGCTGTTTTAAGGATTCTAGAATCTGTTTATAATCTCCTACCCCTTTTCTGAGTGAAGGCACAAAAACTGCATTTTCATTTTGCACGCATTGGCCGGCCAACCCGCACAGAGTCGCATTTCCGCCAATCTCAATAAATGTTGTAACCCCCAGTTTCTCCGCTTCCTGCATTGCTTTCATAAAATGAACCGTTTTCTCAAGATGTTCCGCCCAGTAAACTTTATTTTCAAATACGGCGTTTTCTTCCAGCCTTCCCGTAACACTTGAAATCACTCCCACTGCCGCCTTATTGCAAACAATATGGTCCAGACTGTTGCCATATATCTCTTTGTATTCTTTCATTGCAGCAGAATGATAAGGATATAAAATTCCAAGATCATTGACAAATACTCTGGCCTTTTTATGTAATTCACGGATTACCGCATCCACTTCTTCCCTTAGTCCGGAAACGGTAACATTTTTGGGTGCATTCACCGCCGCAATGGATACATTTTTACATCCGCTTTCCAGAACAGCTTGAAACATCGTTGTTTCATCGGCCAGAACACCCACCATTTTTCCATTTGGTTTTACACTTGCCATCAGCCTGCTTCTCATTGCGATCATATTCGTCGCATCCTCAAAGCTCAAAATTTGGCTGTAACACAGGGCCGCATACTCTCCGACGCTGTGACCGATCACATAATCCGGCTTTATCTTTAAGGTATCCCAGACTTTGGTCAAGGAGTACTCCAGGGAAAAGATTGCTGCCTGAGAATAAAACCCATTGGTCAGCCGTTCATCCTCTTCCCCAAACAGGGTATCTTTCACGGAAATCCCCAATAGTTCCCGGAATCTGGCATTGCACCGGTCAAAGGTTTCCCGGAACTCTCTGGACTTTTCATAAAACTCTATAGCCGCATCTTTATAGATGGAGCCCTGCCCTGTGAACAAAAATGCTGTTTTTTTCTTTTTGCTCTCCTTTTTTCCCATGTAGAATTTTCCCGCGTCTTCCTGCTCCAGCGCGTTCTCTATTTCCTTTATTATTTGTTCTTTCCTGTTTCCGACCACTGCAAACCGGTATTCGTTTTTATCCCTTGTAATGTTTGTGGAGTATGCAATATCACTTAGATTTTCCTCCGATAAACGAAGGTAATCCCTGAATTGGGAAACTGAATTCCATAGTGCATTTTTGTGCTTCGCAGATATGGTTATGATATTTTCCGGCATAACTGCCTTTTCTTCCTGCAATTCACCTGCCGCAGGCTCTGCTTCTTCCAGTATTACATGAACCAGCGTTCCGCTGATTCCGAATGCGCTGATACCGGCCCGCCTTTTTTTCCCTTTGCTTTCCCAGGGACAAAGCTTGTCTACTACCTGAATTCTCTCCCAGTCAATATTGGGGTTAGGATTTTTAAAATGAATACTTGGGGGAAGCTGTTTATTCTTTAAGGAAAGCAGTACTTTTATAACACCTGCCATTCCGGCCGCAGCCTCAAGATGCCCGATATTGGATTTTACCGTACCGATCCGGATGGGCTCTTTTCTGTTTTTAAATACCTCACCTACGGCCTGCGCTTCGATAAAGTCACCCAGAGAGGTTCCCGTTCCGTGTGCTTCGATGTAATCAATATCCTCTGTGTCCAGTTTCGCATTTTTTAAAGTTTCTGCAAGGACTCTTTGTTCCGCCAGTCCGTTTGGTGCATAGAATCCGTTGGATTTTCCATCCTGTCCCGTATAGATTCCTCTTACCAATGCCTCAATATGGTTCTTATCTCTTTGGGCATCACTCAATCTTTTTAATATAAGTACTCCGCAGCCTTCTCCTCTTCCGAAGCCATCCGCGGATGCATCAAAGGTTTTACAGCGTCCGTCGGGTGACAATGCATGAAACTGGGATAATCCCACATATGCTTCCGGACCCAGCATGAGATTTACACCTCCGACAACCGCCAGGTCACACTGTCCGTTTCTGAGACTGTCCACTGCCAGGTTCATGGCCATTAAGGAGGAGGAACAAGCCGTGCTTAAACAGGCTGCCGGCCCTTTAAAATCATAAAAATAAGAAAGCCTGCCGGCTGCCGAATGGGAGGATACCCCGACCAGTGAATAGGGTTCAATCTCCTTCACATTGCCTGTAATCATTTCCCTGTTAACGTAGTCAACTGCATCGATTCCTATGAATACTCCTGTTTTGCTTCCCTTTAACGCCTCGATATCCAAGCCGGAATTCTCCAGCGCCTCCCAACTTACTTCCAGTAAAAGTTTTTGCTGCGGATCCACCGATACAGCTTCCACCGTTGAGATTTCAAAGTGTACGTTATCAAATTTCTTAATATCTTCATCCAGAAAAGCGGCATAACGGGTATACATTTTCCCTTTTTCCTGTGTGTCCTCACTAAAGAAGGCATCGGCCTCAAACCGGTCGGGTTTTATTTCCGTGACAGCATCATAGCCCCGGGATAACTTCTCCCAGAATAGCCGGGAATTATTAGCACCGCCGGGAAATCTGCAATTATATCCTATGATCGCAATTTCCTTTTGCTCTTTTGATTTTTTCAGTTCCAAATCCAGTTCCCTGATTTTTTCGGCCGCCTTGATTAACGCTTCCTTATATTTATTTGCATCGTTCGTACTCATCCCTCGCACCCCTGACTTTAAGGTTGACATAGCTGTTTCTGACATAACCGGCTGCCGCTGATACGCGGCAGCATTTCAGCATTCCTTATACTTTAGCTAATTTCATAATTTTTTTATAGTTTAAAAATTCATAATCGATATTTATGATTCTGGACATTTTGGTAAGTGAGTCATCCAGGCTGACCTCCACAAAACTATCTGCCATATCACATAATTTCAATATGGAATCTTTCCAGTTCATTGGACTTGTCATATTTTTCACAAGTTCGTCCTTTAAATCCGATACATTTTGAATGATTCTCTGATTAAGCGCTGAGATAATAGGAACTTCACTCGCATCAACAGAGCTGCTCTTTACATTGTCTATAAATTTCTCAATCCCCCTGGCCGCATAGCTGGAATGAAAGGCATAGGGAGAATTAATAGAGGAAGCCTTGATTGCTCCTTCGGCTCCGGCAATTTCCAAAACTTTTTGAATGCTTTGGTTCTTTCCTGATATGACAATACAGGTATCATTATTTATACTTGTAATAAAAACCTCGTTTTCCATTGAATTACGGGAGATAATTTCCTTCACCTCATCACAGGTCTTGCCAATTATGACTCCCATACCCTCATCCCTGATATCAAAACTTCTGGGGTACTCATATATTGTAAGCAGCATATGCAATCCGGTTTCAAATGAAATCGACCTGCCGCAGGTCAAGGCTGTAATCAAACCCATACTGTATCCCAGCATGATATAAGGTTTTACTCCCAAATCAGCATAAGTTTTATAAACAATATAATCGCAGGTATAAATGGCAATCCAGTCATTAAACATATTGTCATATATTGTAGCTTTCGAGTGAAAAAGGTAATTGGAAAGCTCCATACCGATTTCCTTATTTACAATGAGACAGTATTCCTTTAACAGCTCCAGCTGTTTTGGTTCCAGCCTGTCCAAAAAGCTTTTGTAATCGGAACCAACACCTTGAAAAATAAATGCAAGTTTTTTATTCACTAAATTTCTCACTCTAACCTCTCATTCCGCCGCCCGCGGCGGCATCACAGACACTTTCACACTTTGGCAGGGCTGCCGTCGGACTGCCGTAAACACGGCACATGAAAACCGTAGGAAGTACCACTTACTATGACGTTAACACGGCTATTTCAGATAATATGTCTTCTATACTTTTCATTTTTTCTTCTTCCGCTATTTCTTCCATGTTTTCCTCCTGCATGACCAGAATTTCATTTAACAGGTAATCCGCCAGTTTAACGATGGAAGGATAATTGAAAAATACGGATACGTTAATATCGATACCAAGCAGCTTATTAACCGCGGTACGCATGGAAAATATCATCAAAGAATCTGCTCCCTGTTCCTGAAAGGCTTCCTCCACGGATAATAATTGGCCTTTTTCGTATCCCATAATTTTTCCGCAGATGCCTTGAAGCTTTTCTATCAGGAATTCTTCCCTTTCTTCTCCCTGTAAACTTTTCAGTATTTCTAAGACGGTATTGTCCTGACCTTCCTGTTCCGTATCCACTTTCATTTTCTCTTCGGACACGAGCTTTGATAAAAATTCTTTTTTGCCTGCGGCATTTTGCAGGGAAGTTCCCAACGTATTCCACTCAACATCGGCAATCAGCAGATTTTCATAGGGCTGATCCATAAAATCTTCAATAATCTTCTGACCTTGTTCTTTTGTGAAGGTTTTCATACCCATTCTTTCCATGGTATTTGATACCGAGTCTTTATCTGCTGCCATTCCGCCCTCGTTCCAGGGTCCCCAGCAGAAGGTATAGCCCGGAAGACGGTTCATGCCCATATGTGCTGCAAAAGAATTCATAAAATAATTCCCAGACGCATAATTGCCCTGTCCCATATTTCCCACTACACTTGTAATGGAGGAAAGCATCATAAAGAAATCCAGTTCTTCCGCCCCGACTGCAAGATAAATATTTATGGTGCCTGCCGCTTTGGGATCCAGGACTTTTTCAAAATCATTCCAATCAAGGTGAATCAGCATTTTATCATTTAAAACACCTGCCGCATGTACAACACCCCTGACCGGCGGCAGGGCAGCATTGATTTCAACCACTGCTTCCTTCAGGCTTTCATAATCACATACGTCTGCATAGACAACCTTAACCTGAACACCACTGTCTGAAAATTTCCGGATCGCTTCCTCCGCTTTATGTCCCGGTTCATGTCTGCACAGCAAGGCCAGATTCTTAGCGCCTGCTTTAACCAACTGCTCCGCATAGGCAAGGCCTAATGCACCGGTTCCGCCGGTAATCAGGTAAGAAGCATCTTCTTTTAACAGGATTTTCTTTTTCTTATCCAATCCTTTTTTCAAATAATCTGCATGGGAAATTAATCTTCCCGCATAACGCGACCTTCCTCTTATGCATATTTCCTGTACGTTATCTCCTAATACTTCATGAATAAAATCTGTATTCTCACGAAAAGCTGCCTCATCCCCGTCAAGGATTCCGCCAAAGATTTCCAGATATTCGATGCTTATTACTTTTGCCAATCCCCATACCATGGAACCTGACAGATTCAGTTTCTTCACATCTCCCAGTTTTTGGACCTCTTTCGTTACTATTTTGATTTTGCTGCCCCGTGTATATCCTTCTTCGCTCATTACCTGAACCAGATAGAGCAATGCTTTCACAGCCGTATAATTCATCTGTTTTCCGGCTTCCAATGGTACGCTGTCTTTCGTCGTACAGTAAATAATATTGAAAGCTTTCGTTCCGCTGTCCTTGGATATTTCACCCAAGAGTTCCGACCAGTCTTCTTTCTTTTCCGGGTTAATAATATAGGCATTCTCATTTTCTTTCCGGTATTCCCATCCTGCCGTTGCGGATACTGCCGCAAGGCCGAAATCTTTCATTTTTTCAATTAAGGTATCAACCGCTGTCTCCTCATCGGCAAAAAGTATGTATTTCCTATTCTCCGGAAGTTCCTCTATTTTCTTGATGTCTTCTGTCTTTATCCAGTCTGCGTGATAATACAGTTTATTCAGGTTTTTCATTTCACGTAACAAACTGCTGCTGTCCGTAATTTTTGCCATAAGATTATCAATCTTTAATAAAACTTCACCTTTTTCGTTATAAACGATCACATCTGCATAAGTGATGTCGTTTTTCAAACTTGATTTTGAATAACACCATAATTGATCCGATTCCCTATAATTAAAAGTCAGCTTTTCAAGATAATATGGAATAACCGTCTTATTCCCTTCCTCATTGACATTGGTACGTTCTTTTAATTTTTCTAAAACCAGTGCAATTCCTGTCTGTAAAATAGAATCCACCGTTCCCGGATAAAGAACATAATCTTTAAAATGAGGAACTGTTTTTAAAGGTTCTACCACACAGATACAGTCATTCTCCCCATAACTGATACGCTTGATCCTTCGGAAGCCCTTCCCCAGGTCAAAGCCCGATTTGTCCATGAAATAATAGATGCTGTCTTCGATCTCCTCATCGAAAGCAAGACGTTTATATCCTTCAATATCTGCCTGCATTTCCTTATAGGCATATTCCTCCTGCATGGATACATTGCCTTTTGCATGCAGCAGCCATTTCTCATTTCTGGAATCAGAATCTCTGCTGACAATACTGAATTTTGAATCGTCTTCCCTTTTTTCAATACAGATCTGAACCTGGCGCTGCTCCTCTTCCTTCGCTGCCAGCGGAGCTCTGAACTCTATTTTACTTAATATGCAGCTCCTGGCATTTCCGATTTCCTTAACGGCAGAAAGCATCATGGCCATATGGGCTGCTGCCGGTGAAATAGCCGTGCCGAAAATAACATGTTCTCTCATAAAATAAGGTTCCGATGCGGTAAAGGTACTTTGGAATACTACGGCGCCATTCATATGGGGAAGGTCAATTCTCTGTCCAAGAATACTGTGATAATCCTGAACATTTATACTTTCCGATTCTCTGTCATATTTCAGTTCCATCCAGTATTTATTCTTTTCATAGGGATAGCCCGGAAGTTTTGCAAGGTTCCAATCCGTTTTTCCCGCAAATGTAATTTTACTCCAGTCCACATTTACACCGGCTGCGTAGAGATATCCTATCTCTTCTGCCAATTGTATGTTATCTGCTTTCTTAAGGTTGAGTGACGATGCAACGGCTCTTTCTTCTTCAAAAATCAGTTTGCAGAGAGCTGCCAATACTCTGTTGGCTCCTACTTCCAGTAACAAATAGTTTTCTTTCTTATCAATACTGGTAACCGCCCCATAGAAATCAATTTTTTCTCTGATATGCCGGGTCCAGTATTCACTCCCAAGTACCTGGCCTTCTTCAAGTTCCCTCCCATAAAGGGAAGAAATAAATCTTACCTGTGCCGGATTATAATTCACTTCTTTTGCTATGTTACCAAACTCTTTCAGTACCGGTTCCATGAGCATGGAATGGAATCCGTGGGATACTTTTAATCTTTTTGTACGGATACCTTCACTGACCGCCTTCGCTTCCACTTTTTCCACCGCATCCGCCTGTCCTGAAATTACACAGTTATCTTTCGCATTATGTGCCGCAATACCTACCGTATCCTCATATTCTTTCAGAAGCTTCTGTACTTTCTCTTCCTCTGCAAAAATGGTCACCATCATACCTTTTCCCGGTGCCGTATCCATAAGCCTTCCCCGGATGGAAACCAGTTTTGCAGCATCATAAAGACTTATAATACCTGCCGCAACCGCGGCTGCATATTCGCCAATGCTGTGTCCCATAACCATCTCCGGTTTCACGCCATAGCTCTCCCACAGTTTGTATAAGGCATACTCAACCGTAAAGATCAAGGGCTGTGCATAGGCAGTTTTTTCGATCAGCTGTTCATCTGTATTTTCTCTGTAAATCAAATCGGAGACGGATGTCAGCAGATACGGCTGAAACAATTTGTCACAGGCATCAAACGCCTGTTTAAATACGTCACTTGTTTCATAGAGTAATCTCCCCATATTGGCATACTGTGAGCCCTGTCCGGTAAACATAAATACCACTTTTCTGTCCTTTTGCAGCATAGGTGCCGCATCCGTATTTACAACTACACCTTCTGCATAACCATCCTTTAAATAACTTCCGATTCTATCCGCAATCATAGCCCGGTTACTACCGCAAACGGTAAACCGGTAATCCAAATCTGCCCTCCCGTTATTGGCCGTATAAATGATATCTTCTAATTCACCTTCTGTGCATTTCCTGAGCAATACCTGGTATTTTTCAACCAGTGCTTTCAGGGATTTCTCACTTTTTGCCGAAATTTTAAGTACAAAATCGATACCGTCCCGTATGTTGGTTCCGCCGGTACTTAAATCTGCTTTGTATTCTTCAATAATTACATGCGCATTGGAACCGCCGAATCCAAATCCGTTAATGGCCGCGGTTCTTACCCCGTCTTCTTTCTCCCAGGCCGCATGTTTGCTGATAACTTCCACATTGGCATCTTCCCAGTTGATAAACGGGTTTGGTATATTAAAATGCAGGTTTGCAGGAATGATATGATATTTCATAGATAATAAGACTTTAATGATTGACGCAATACCTGCCGAGGCTTCCAGATGTCCGATATTGGATTTGACCGATCCGATCTTTAACCGGTTATCCTTTGTTCTCCCCTTTCCGTAAGTTTCAGCTACCGCACTTACTTCGATGGGATCCCCCAGTTTTGTTCCGGTTCCATGCATTTCTACATAATCCACCTCGAAAGGATCCAGATTTGCATTCATCAATGTTTTACGAATCAGTTTTGACTGCGCTTCTCCATTTGGCGCGGTAAGACCGTTGCTTTTTCCGTCCTGATTTATTCCGGAGCCTCTGACGATACCAAGAATTTCATTTTTATCTTTGATGGCATCCGATAACCGTTTAAGAAGGATGACTCCACCGCCTTCGCCTCTTCCATATCCGTTGGCAGACGCATCAAATGCTTTACTAAGCCCGTCTGCGGAAGTTGCCTGTAATTTTGAGAAGCCAACGTTGGTAGTAGGGGATTCCATTAAATTTATCCCGGCTACAACCTGCATATCCGCTTCTCCTGCCTGTATCGCCGTACATGCCAGATGCAGCGCCGTAAGGGTAGAAGAGCATGCGGTATCTACCGCAATACAGGGTCCCTCAAATCCGAAGGTATAGGATAATCTTCCGCATGCGGTACTAATACAGCTCCCTGTAAGTGAATATGCTCCGATTCTTGACAAATCTCCGGAATATAATTGTGACAAATTATATTCATTATTGGCTATTCCCAAATATACTCCCGTATTGGTCCCATTATATTTGGTAATATCCATATTGGCATTTTCAAACGCCTCCCAGGTAAGTTCCAAAAGCATTCTCTGCTGGGGATCAAGGGCTGCCGCTTCTTTCGGCGAAATATTAAAAAATCTTGCATCGAATTCGTCGATATCAACATTTAAAAACCCGCCCTTTTTACAATACATTTTTCCGGGAACCGTCTTATCTTCATCATAATATTTTAAGGCTTCCCATCTGCTTTCCGGAATATCGCTTACGCCGTCTGCCCCGTTCATCAGCAGGTTCCAATATTCATCAATGCTGTTTGCACCTCCCGGAAAACGGCAGCTTATGCCGACAATGGCGATTTTCTCTTTTGCCTGTTCGGTATTCATATCTCCGGAACTTTTTTCAGTTTCTACCGTATTAATCAGAGAATCTATGTATTCGGACAGCAAAGAAACGGTAAAATAGGTGAACATATCCGCGGCACGGACATTCACGTTAAATTCACGCTTCAGTTTTTCAACAAACAATGGTATACTGACAGATTCGATGCCATATTCGGAAAAAGTAACATCATAGTCCAATACTTCTATGTCGAACAAATCCTCAATGCAATTCAATATCTTCGTTAAAATCATTCGCTTGGAATATTTCTCATCACCATTTGACTTTCCGGTAATTGATTGTATTTTTTCTGTGCTTTCCATATACGCTACCTCACAATAAAATTTTTGTGTCTATTCAGGTCACAGCAGTTCTAATATGCGCTTATGCACACAAAATATATATATTTTGGCGCTGATTTACTCGTAATTCTGCGAATTTCTCAGGAGTACTGAATAGTTACAAATTCAAACAAAATGTTTCATAGGTTGATATTTTTCCTGTTCTCAGCTGACCGTACTGTCTCTCATGCTAAACTTCTGCCATATTCTCCAGTTCATCAAGTACGGCTTCGATATTATCCACGATAGAATAATCGGAATAGTCGAATATTGCTGCATTTTTATCAGCATTTACGGCAATTATTATTTCCGCGTTCTTAATTCCGACCATATGCTGGCTTGCACCCGAGACACCAAATCCTATGTAAATATGAGGGGATATACTTTTTCCTGACTGGCCGACCTGTCTTTCTTTCCCAATCAGTCCTTCTTCAACGACCGCTCTGGTTCCAACTACTCCGGCACCGCATTTTTCCGCAAGACAGCATATTCTTTTAAATGTTTCCTGGTTTTTAACACCTCTTCCGATGCAGAAAACTTTTTTATAATGATTAATATTAACATCTTTTTTTACTTCTTTTTTTATGTATTCCAATACTTCCCAGGAGTCTGAAAGTTTTTCTTTTCTTCCCTTATAGTAAAATTCCTCTACCGTTCCTTTGCCGGGCCTGCCGCATTCTTTTTTTATAAATACGTCCTTTTTTACCGTTCCCATACTAATGCTGCAATTGATACATTTAATCTTTGCAATAACGGAATCGTTGATGGCCGCTCTTGAAAAATACAGTTCCCCCTGCTCATCGAAACCGATATCGATACAATCCGCTGTGAGTCCTGCTTCTAATCTGGTAGATAAGACAGCCGCCGTAATTTTTCCGTTTACCGTCGCCGGCACAAGTATAACGCCTGGCAGGCTCTGCTTGACCATATCTGTCACAACATCCGTAAAATACGGTATGTCAAAATGCTCTTCCTGCCTGCAGATGACCAAATGATCGGCTCCATATCGAAATAAGATGTCCGCCCTCCGGTCCTCCCAGTGTCCGACACATAGGACCGATACCCTGCTGCCGCATTTATCACCAAGACTTCTTGCTTTGGTTACAGTCTGTAATACATGCTCGCTATTATATTCCTGTGAATCGCATATAACCGCGATATCCCTGTTAACCGCAATATCCCTGTCCATGTAACACTCCCCCTTCCTGCGGTCTTTATACTGCAAAATCCTGTGCTTTACCGGAAATTATGTTATACATTAATTCCGCTTTTTCTACGGCATTTCCTTCAACATAAGCTTTTGGTTTTTTCATTATTTCTTTTTGAATATAAAGCACTTTCGTTTTGGAACCCTCCAGTCCGCATTTACCTGTATCCGTTTCCAGATCTGCGGCATTCCATACAAGAATCTCCTTCTTTCTGGCTCTTTTTAATGCCATAAGACTTATTTGGGGCTGTGAAACTATAAAATCATGAAACGAGACAACCGCAGGGGTTTTCAGCTTTCCTATAATAATTTCAGATTCTTTTACCTGTTTCACCTGAATTACCGAATCCTGCGCACCTGTAATTTCAGCGATATGCGGCAGGCAATAATAATTCAGCCGTTCTCCGATTCCATATACCACCTGTCCGGTTTCACCGTCAATAGTTTGCTGTCCGCAGGCTACCAGGTCGACATTTCCGATTTTCTGAATTGCTTTTGCTAATATATAGGAAGTGGAAAAGGTATCCGAGCCCCGGAACCTATCATCATTTAGAAGAACGGACTCATCTGCCCCCACTGCAATCGCCTTTTGTAACAGTCCTTTAGAACTCATTGGCCCCATACACAGGCAGATAATCCTGCAGTCAATGAAATTCTTTAATGCTACGGTTTTTTCCAATGCATATAAATCATAAGGGTTCATCAAATATTCTTCGATACGGGATTCACCTGCATAAATCAATTCCGGCTTTACAGGTTTTATACATATTACGATCTTCATAAGCTCTCCTTAATAGATACATTTTGCATTTGCCATATCATAAATCGTATTCTTCTGCATTTCATTGGAACCGGAGTATATGCTGCATGCCAAAGCATCCCTTAGTTCTCTCTCCAGATCGTATTCCCTGGTATACCCATAGGCCCCAAAAATCTGTATCGCATCCCTGCACGTTTTTATATAATGTTCACTTACGAAAAGCTTAAAAATAGAAGTTTCCAGATAAGCAGATTTTTTATGGTCTTTTAACCAGGCAATCTTATATAACATCAGTCTTGCCATTTCAATTGCTGCTTCCATTTCCGCAATTTTATGGGATATTGACTGATTCGAACCGATTGGTTTTCCGAACTGTTTTCGGCCGTTTGCCTGTTTGATACATTCTTCCAGGACTCTTTGCATAACGCCGACATGGGGAGCAAATTCATAGCATCTTTCCCATTCAAGAGCACCCGTCATAATATTGCTTCCGCTGTTTAATTTGCCCAGAATATTTTCTTTGGGCACTCTTACCTGGTTTAATAAAAGTTCACTGGTAGGGCATGCGTTCAGTCCCATCTTTTCAATATCTTTTCCTGTGCTTACCCCTTCAAAATTCCGCTCGACCACAAATGCGGTTATCTTCTTATCCGAAGCTTCCCTGGTAACAGCAAAAACAATAAAAACATCCGCAATGGGACCATTTGAAATAAACATCTTTGTTCCGTTCAGCACATAATAGTCTCCGTCCTCAACCGCATTCGCAGTCATGGCAAAGGCGTCCGAGCCTGCTTCCGCCTCCGTAATGGCAATAGCGCCGATTTTTTTCCCTTCAACCATATCCGGAAGATATTTCTCTTTCAGTTCCTTTGAACCATATAAATAGATAATATTTTGGGATACCCATATATGGTTATTGATCACGAAAATAAAACCGTTATTTTTACAAGCGTAGCCAAGACTTTCAAAGGCAATCGCCGCGGTCTCATAACTTTCTTCCAGCCCTCCGTATTCCTCCCCTACGGTGATTCCCAGCAAACCAAAATCACAGACTTTTTTCCACATATCCATGGAAAATTTTTCGTAATAATTGCTGTCATTGAGATTTTTTCTTGAGAAATCAATGATTTCCTGTCTGAACTCTTTCTGTTCTTTTGTTACGGAAAAATCCATTAATATTCCCTCCCTTCACAAACCAGCTTTACATAATCCGGAATCGTTCTTTCATAGGACATATCCGCCTCAAAAATAACTACCTCTCCGTCTTGGGAAGCTTCTTTGAAACCGTTGAGTTTATATGTAATATACATAATTCTGTTTTTATCGGTGGGAACGAACTGGGCTCTTAAAATCTTATTGTTTTTCCTGGCTTCATTAATCAGATAATTCATGAAAACATTGCCAACGCCTTTTGTCATCACTCTGCAGGACATAAGGAGAAGTTTTAATTCCCATATGTCATCCTTTTTCTCCATAAGTGCCAGTCCGATTTTACCGTATGCTCCAAATTTATCATCGAGCTGAGCCACAAAAACCTCGTAATCCTCTGAATCGATAAAATCTTTAAGTTCCTCATAGGAATATAGGTAACCGGTGGAATTCAGCTGATGTGTTCTTACCGTAAGTTCCTCTGCCCTCTGAAGATCTTCTTCCATTGCTTTGTCTATTTTAAAAAGCATAGCAAGGGTTGACAGAAACTCTTCTTTTGTACCGGTATACTCCTGCTCTTCCTGATTTCTTCTGTAATCATTCTGGTACATTTTTCTTCTGTTTTTGGAATCACTTGTTATGTATTTCGGGTTCATTCTCTCCATATAAGGAATTTTATCAATATCTGCGGCATCGATACACAAGACCTCGGGATGACTGAATAAGACCTCTTCTCTTTCAAACACCTGATCATCCACAAAACTCAAAGTATCCATACCAATATTTATGCTTTTCGCGATCTGGGCAACTGCTTCTGATTTGCCGTTCCAGTTAATCTGCGGATAGATAAAATACTCCCACAAACCAAACTCCTCCAATTTTTCTTTCGCTATGGCATATTCATTTTTGCTGCTTACGGACTGTAATATTCCTCTTTCATCCAGTTCTTTTATTACCGCAACAACATTTGCTTTTAAATGTACCTTTTCGGTTTCCAGCAGAACTCCGTCCCATAGGGTATTGTCTAGATCCCATATAACGCATTTTATTTTTTGCCCAGCCATACTGCTTCCTCCAAGCAATTGATTTTCACGCCAGTTTCTTTTCGATTAAGGCAGAAATCGAATTGATATCTTTAAAATTGTCCATATCCAATTCCGTATTATCAATGGAAATGTCAAATTCACTTTCAACAAAATTGACCAGATGCATTGCAAATAATGAATTTACCAGCCCTTTTTCAAAAAAATTATCCGTATTCCCAATTTCATTTACATTAACAAACTTTGATAAAAACACTTTAATTTTTTCTTTTACGTCCATTTTAAACTCCCATCTGTGCGCTACGGCGCACGTACAAATCAAGATGTTGAAAAACTGCTTTTGTTTTTTCAACCTAACTCCCATCTGTGCACCTTGTACACGTACCGACCAGTATTCACACCAGTCCTCATGGTATTTTCTTTCATTAATAATTATAAAAACCTTTTCCCGCTTTTCTTCCGGTTGCTCCTGCGTATACCATCTGTTTCAAAAGCGGACATGCTCTGTATTTTGAATCCTCATAATGCTCATACAGTACTTTTAAAGAATCCAGTACGGTATCCACTCCAATTAAATCAGCGGTTTCAAGGGGCCCCATCTTATGCCCAAATGCTTTTTTAAAAATATTATCAATCTGTTCCGAGGTGGCAACTCCTTCATATACTAATGCAGCTGCTTCATTCATAAACAGATGGGACAAACGGTTCGATACAAATCCCGCACTGTCATTAACAACTTCAATCTCTATTCCGATACGGTCCAGTAATTGTCGAATAATCTCAACTGTTTCCTCTGAAGTCTTCCATCCCTTAATCACTTCTGCGAAATTTTTCATCGGGACCGGATTCATAAAATGGACCCCGATCACTTTATCGGCCCGGCCCGTATAGGAACCAATAAGCGTAACAGGGATGCAGGATGTATTTACCAGGTAAATACATCCTTCTTTACAAACCTTCTCTAAATTCCGGTACACGGTTTCTTTCGTCTTTACATCCTCCGTTACATTTTCGATAATAAAGTCCATGTCTTCCAATTCATCATAGCCCGAAGTAATTTTTATATTCGAAACAATTTTCTCCGCATCTATGGCTTTGTTAAGCATGCCGGCTATCTTCAGGCTTTTTTTAATTTCGTTTTGTGCAGTACCAATCACCTGTGGGTCAATGTCGTATAAAACAACTTCCTGACCGTACTGTGCAAATCTCTGGGCTACGCCTTTACCCATCACTCCTGCACCGATTATTCCTAATTTCATAATAAATCCCCCCTGGTTTATACAGGCTCCTTATGCTGCCGATTCCTGCAATTACTGTTAACTCGAATAACTTTTGTGGCTGTTGCTGTTATTAATCACCGTATTTCCCCATAATCATCCGTTTATTTCCGAATCAAGAAATGTGGTTGTATATTCGCCCGGTAAGAATCTGTTATCTTTTAGTATATTCATTAATATCTCCCGGTTATTTCCTACTCCTTCTATCCGCATTTCCTCCAGGCATCTTATCATTTTATTTACCGCTTCCAATTTATCTCTGCCATGACAGCAAATCTTACACAGTAAGGAATCATAATAAGTTGTAACAATATTGTCCATTTCATAGGATGTATCCACTCTTACGCCGGGTCCGCCCGGCAGATCGAATCTTGTAATTCTGCCATGGTCAGGCATAAACTCACCGTTAAAGTATTCGGACAGAATTCTGCATTGAATGGCATAGCCATTAAAATTAACCTCTTCCTGCTTATACGCAAGGGCTTCTCCCTGTGCTGCCCGGATCTGTTCTTTTACCAGGTCGATACCTGTAATCATCTCGGAAATGGTATGTTCTACCTGCAGCCTTGTATTCATCTCCATAAAATAATAAGAATTATCCGGTTCCAGAATATATTCTACTGTACCTAAACCTACATACCCAATATGTTTACATATATCAACCGCACCCTGATACATACTGTTTCTGACTTTAGTGGACAGGGTATTGCATCTCGCCTCTTCTATAAGCTTTTGATTTTTTCTCTGGATCGTACACTCCCTGTCTCCTAAGTGTATGACATTTCCATGCTTATCTGCCAATACCTGAACTTCAATATGTTTAGCTTTTTCTATATATTTTTCAAGTAATATGCTGCTTTTACCAAATACCTGTTCCGCTTCTCTTTGGCAAACCTCAAATAAATGCGGTATATCGGATTCGTACTCCGCTACTCGGATCCCTTTGCCTCCGCCTCCGTTCGAAGCTTTAAGGATGACCGGACAGCCTATCTCGCCGGCGTATTTGGCGCAATCTTCATAATTGAGCACTTCAATGCTGTTATCGCCAATAACCGGTACCCCACATTCTTTCGCTACCTTCTTAGCCTCAACTTTATTTCCCATCAGGCTGATCGCCCTGCTGTTTGGACCGATAAAGTCTATTCCGCACTTCTCGCATAACTCGGCAAAATCAGCGTTTTCTGCAAAATAACCTATCCCCGGATGTATGGCATCCACTTTATAGTAGGTTGCAACCGCCAGAATATTGTAAGAATTTAAATAAGAATCCTTGCTCCGGACATCTCCTATGCAGACAGAATAATCTGCAATTCTGCTATGTAACAGACCTTTATCCGCCTTTGAATAAATACCGACTGTCTCTATTCCCATTTCCTTGCAGGCGCGAATAACACGTATGGCACTATCCCCCCGGTTTGCTACCAAAATACGCTTATATTGTTTCTTCATCTTTATCTACCCTGATTTTGAAAATAGGCTGCTCAAACTCTACCAAACTGCTATCTTCAACGAATATCTGAATAATTCTGCCTGCGGCCGGAGCTTTTATATCATTGTAAATCTTCATGGCTTCGATGGAACAAATCACATCTCCTTTTTTGATAGCTATATCTCCGGCAGCCGTCTTAATTTGATTACTGAATATAACGGTTCCCACAAATGGGGATACAACATCAACGGTATTCTCATCCGGTATTATTTTTTCTTTCAGGAAATCCAGTTCTTCCGTTTTCTCAATATCCATTCTGAGATTATCAAACTTGATATCGCAGGAAAAATCATCCATCCCTCTCTTTTTACTTATATGGAGAACTTCCTCCTGAACAACTTTGCTGAATTGTATTGATAACATTGAATCTTTATAAACAAATGAAGCTAACTCTGATTGTTCACATTGCTTAATGATTTTAGATATATCGGCAAATGCACTCTTAATCTCGTACATACATTATCCCCCATTTATATAGAACGCTCCGGGTAACTCTGAAACCGGAAGTCAATTTTCAAAATTAATAAAACTCCATATTTTGTCCGATACTTCTGAACTTAACATTACGATGATTTCTTATTTCTTCGCCGTTTAATTGCTTATATTTGGATAATTCGGCAATTATATTTTCTTTTATTCTGCAAAATAAGTCTTCGGTTTCTCCTTCCTCACTTATAATCCGGTCAATGATACCGTAACTCTTAAGCTCATAAGCCGTAAGCTTTAAATCCTCAGCCATTTCCGGCGCTTTCGTTGCATCCTTACATAATATACTGGCGCACCCTTCCGGTGAAACTACGGAATAGATGGCATTTTCAAGCATGATTACCGTATTGGCTACTGCCAAAGCCAGGGCTCCCCCGCTCCCTCCTTCACCTATAATAATAGCCAGGATCGGAACGGTAAAACTCCCCATTTCATAAAGATTACGCGCGATTGCTTCTGCTTGTCCGTGTTCCTCGGCCAAAACGCCAGGATATGCTCCCGGTGTATCTATAAAACATAGAATGGGACGCCGGAACTTTTCTGCCTGTCTCATCATTCGCAAAGCTTTTCGGTAACCTTCCGGTTTTGTCATACCATACCGGCGGTATTCCATCTCTTGCCGGTTATTCCCTTTTTGCTGGCCAATCACCGTAACAGGCTGATCCTCCAATAAGGCTATCCCGCAGACTAAAGACTTATCATCGCCGATCCCGCGGTCTCCATGTAATTCAACAAAAGATTCAAATATATTGCCGATAATATCCAGCGAACGAATGCGAGACAGTTTTCTGGCCATGAGTACCCTTTCCCAGGCAGCATCATGAACCCTGGTTTCTATATCCATTCCAATTCCCCCCCATTTAATCCGGCCGGCATTCATCTGCTTTTTTGTGCTCATGCAGCTTCAAAATCCTGCCCAGTGTATCCCTTAACTGATTCCTTTCAACGATAAGATCGATAAACCCGTGTTCGAACAAAAACTCAGCGGTCTGAAAATCTTTTGGTAATTTTTCTTTTACAGTCTGCTCAATAACCCGTTTGCCGGCAAATCCGATTAAAGCACCCGGTTCAGATAGAATGATATCTCCCAAAAAAGCAAAGCTGGCACTCACCCCGCCGGTTGTCGGATTTGTCAATACGCTGATAAAAAGTCCTCCCAAATCACTGAAAGCGGATACCGCCGCCGCTGTTTTGGCCATCTGCATCAATGAGAAGATTCCCTCCTGCATTCTTGCACCTCCGGATGCAATGAACATTATTACAGGAGTTTTACTTATTGAGGCCTCCTCAAATAATCTGGTAACTTTCTCACCGACAACAATCCCCATACTTCCCATCATATATCTGGTATCCATAATTCCAAGCATTACGGAATGTCTGTGAATTTCTGCCCTGCCGGTAATAATCGTTTCACTCAGGTCCGTTTTGCTTTTTATACTTTCATGCTTTTCACGATAACCCGGAAAGTTTATGGGATCGCAGAATTCCGTGTGAGTATTCGTCTCTATAAATGAGTCTTTATCAATAACTAATGAGAGTCTTTGTTCATAATCAAGCGTTTCATAATATCCGCATACACCACATACATTATTATTTTCAAGTAACTTCTTTCCCTCGGATATGCTTCCGCATACTTTACATTTTGCAAATAAGTATTGAACCATTTGTTGCTGCCCCTTTTACCATTATTCATTTTTGAGCATATACCTCTGTTTTTTGATTTTTCTTATGGTGCTTACCAATCATAAGAGAAATAGATACTATAATATGAGTAATTAATATTACATACGCAATATTTTTATAGTCAGATAAGAAGATCAGTATTTCTATTAAGACTTCGGTAATATACAGTATGAGCACGATCTTTTTATAACAGGCGGCTTCCGGTCCACTAAGCTTCTTATTTAAACTTTGCACCGGTGCCGTTCTAATTATGATAAATCCTAAAACAGCTTCCATTAAGAAAAGCCAGGGTAAGAGGTCCATCGTACACATAAACCGTGCAGCCAAAATTGCAGTTATTATAACCGAGTTGGATAAAATAACACATTTCCACGCCTTGTCCGCATGGTATCCCCCTGCAAAACTCCTCAGTGGAATAAAAGCCATAAGAAATACGGAAATCATCATGACTTCATCCATAAGTATTCCAATCATAATTGCTATTACAAAATTAACCAACATCTCCGATATCAGCGTGTATCCATAGCGGTACACACTGATATCTTCTTCTTTCATGATTCCTGCTTCTAATTGTTTTCGAATAAGGGCCTCAAACATTTTTTCCTCACAATTTCCTTACTTTATTTTTTTAAATCGATCCGCAGCTTCTGGAAATTCCGGTTGATGAAAAACCCACGCACATGTTATATTGGCACTCAGTGCAACCAATACAAGCGCAATACAATTAAATTTTCCCAACAGTTTTGTGAAAAAGCTATTTTTTAGTTTCATATGAATACCTCCCTAATATTTTCTTAATTTTACATCTTAAGATGATATCCGACAATGTATATGGGATTATTTGCCATCTGAAAGGCGTTTTTTGCAGTACAAAGAGTCTGGCTTGCAGACTCCAGCACTGACGTACTATTACTTCAGTGATAATTTTCCACTGATGCGCCATGTATATCCTGCCCGGAAGGCTTTTTTGTTTTATAAGAAATTTCTACGGATTTTCCTTGTATGAAATAAAAAAAGTGTAAATGCTATGTATATAACATATACAACAATTACACTACTGGAAATTTTTAAAGCGGATATTCACATTCCGTTTTGTTGCCTGCTCATTCCTATAACGCAGCTATGCTGCAATTTATTGGCTCCCGCCTCTATTGAAACAAGGAAGTCTCCCGCTGTCGGAGGGAGACTTCCTTGTTAGGTTAAATCAGGTTAATTTTTTCACTTTATAATATGCTTCATAAAAACTTTAAAATTTTTCTATTTTGCGGGTATTACCAACATGACCGTAAACTTCCTGTCTTCAATAAAGTATTCTAAATATCCTCCGTATTTTTTAGCTGTATTTTTCACACTTACCATACCAATACCATGTAATTCCTTATCTTTTTTGGTCGATATTAATTTACCGTTATCAATCTTTATCTCTCCGCCAAAATCATTCACTATTTTAATAACATTGAAATTTCTCTGATTATCCGCGAATATGCGTATTATTACTTTGCCTGCGGATTCGCATTGTTTTGCGGCCGTAATTGCATTATCAAGGAGGTTCCCCAACATAATTATCAGATCCAAAGCCATAACACTATCCAAATCAAAACCCGGTTCCACATATGCATCATAAATGACCCTGTTCTTTTCCGCCTGTATTTTTCTTTCACTTAGTATTGCATTCATAGTATGGTCCTTGCAATAGACAATTGTTTCATTATTTTCAAGTTCTATATGTAACTCGTTTAATATATCTAAAATTTTATTGCCATTTTCGCCGATTGCCAACTGTCCTATCGCCTTTAAATAATGATTGGTATTATGAATAAATTCCTTATATTTCTCATTCAATACTTCGACCTGGTCATAATATTTTAAATCCATATTTTGTTTGGAAATAATCAGTTCCTGCTGCATTCCTATTTCCATTTGTTCCGAATATCGATTGAAGGCATAAAACATCAGAATATTACCTAATAACAGAAATGCAAAGCAGGCTACCATGATGCTTTGTAAAAATATGTGTCCCGTTAAATTCATTCCCGAATAATAAGTCATTAACATGATACCCAAACTGGAAATAGGTACAAACAAATACATAAAAAATGTCTTTATGTCCATACGTCGTTTTGTACCTTTTGGTATCTGTTTTGCAGCCATAAACAAGATATAGGTCAATAATTTCAGAGCCAGCAACTGCCAGGGCATGGAGGATAAATCCGTGATACTGCTTTCTTCCACAAAGTGTGATGGGATCTTCAATAATATCACGAATAAAAATTCACATCCCAGTATTATACTGTAAGCGATAATAAAATAACCGAGTTTTACCCACCTGTTTCCTTCAAAACAGTAATAGACAAACATTAAATAAATGATAGGTACTAAAATTAAATTTATATTAGCATTATTCAGACTATTAATTATAAATAAAGTAAAAATTGCGGTAATAACAATCGATCTGCGTATTAATACGTTTTTAAAAGCTGTCCTCAAATGAAAAAAACTTTTAAAAAAATCATATAGAATATATATTTCGAATATACAAGTAAACAATAATATAATTCGATTCAACCAAGTCATTATTCGTCCTCATTATTCGTACTTTCGAGCTAAATGTTCAGCCAGAGCTTTCCGTAATTCTTTCTCTTTCGAGCGGGCAATTGATAAAACGGTTCCGTCAACCAGTTCTAATTCAATCATTGTTTTCCTTTTTATATATTTCAGGTTTACAATATAGCTATTATGTGCATACACAAAACCATGGTTTTTTAGCATTAAATATAATTCTTTGACTTTTTCTTTACTTTTAATTTTTCTTTCAAATTCATATCGGATGATATGTGAACATATGTAAATATCACTTCCATGTTTCGATACGGCAATATAAAGAATTTCATCCGGTGTCAATTTTACAGTATTATAAAGATAACTGCCAATAATAAAGGGCTCAATTTTCAAACTTTTGATCTTTTCAATAATCGGATACATTTCACGCAGCATGCGGCTGTCACTGTATTGCTTTAACAAATAGCGGAAAGGAGTTACTTCAAATGATTTGACTGTAGGTTTTACTCTTCCCGAACAAAAAACCAAAATCGTATTTATATACTTTCCTCTGTATAATTTAGCTGTTTCAATTCCGTCCATATTACCCATTTGCATATCTAATATTAATAAATCATACTCAATATTTTTATTCATACTGAGAATCAATTCTTCACCCGAACAGTATTCATAAAACACTACCATTCTTTCGTCTAATCCACTGGCTATAATCATTTTCTTCATATAGCTTATAAAGACCTGATCGTCATCACAAATTGCAATATTATACATTCAGCTATACACCCCTAATAAATCTGTTTACATATGATGATTTCCTTCACTTCCAATTTTGTACATATTTATACAACACTGTTCTCTTATTGTTAATTTGCCATTTGTTTTTTGTCTAATTTAAATATATCACAAAATATGACAATTTCATAGTATAAATTTGTAAAATTCTTTCCGTTATTCGTATCAAATTTTTGTTAGCAAAATGTATAGCTCATGTAAATTATCCTCGCTGAATTATCAATATCACTTGTATAACATACAAAGTGGATACTATCCTAATATTGCACAATTTGCCAGTCACTGACCGGCACTTCCCGTAATTAGATAAAAAGCTCTCATATCTGGCATAATTATCATAAATCCAATTCATAGTTCTGTTCAATCAAACTCTTTCCCCAGGCATGGTTTTCAAATTCTTTCACTTTTCTAAATCCGGCTTTCGTATACATATTGACTGCTGTTTTCTGGTCTTGCGTAGTCTCCAGAAATACATTTTTATATCCTTTTTCCCTGCAGTATTGTATGGCTTCCTTTAACAGCCGGTTTCCTAAACCCATTCCACGAAACGCTGGATGCAGGATGAACCATCTCAACTGTGCTCTTATTTCCGAATGTCCGGCAATTGCAATGGCGCCTATTATGTTTCCGTTTGCCTCGGCAAGCCAAAATCTGTCCTTACCTGGATCGTAGCTTTGAAAAAAGTCATAAAAAGTCTTGCAAACATATCCTTCAAACATATGGTTATACCCGCATTCCTCTGCATATATCCATCCATGCAGACAAATAAGCCGGCCAACATCTCCAGGTCTTAATTCATTACGTAAGCTGATCTTTTCTTTTTCAAAAGCAGTTTTTCCGGATAACGCACTTTCAATTGCCTGCATACCTTCCGCAAGCCTTTCCTGGTCTTCTTCCTGTAATTCGGCAATCATATCGGAAATATGCTTATCAGACAATTCATTCAGTTTTGAAAGTGTTTCTTTCCCCCGGTTCGTCAAAAAGAGATAGTACAGGCGGCCATCCTCCGCGGATTGTTCCCTATAAGTTAAACCCTGCTTCTCAAAGCGTTTGATGATCCGGCTCAGATATCCGGAGTCAATGCTCAGTTCATGAATTAATTTTTTAGATGTACACTCTTCCATATTCCCAATTTCGTACATTACCCGGGCTTCTGACAGAGAATATTTACTGTGCAGCATATGCTGCTCTAAAAGTCCAAGAATATTTGTATAATACCGGTTGAATTTCCGAATGGTGCGGACTAAAGGTGTATGTATCGAAGTCATGTGAATACCTCCTATAATTATAATTTAGTTTATTATAATTAATTTATCTGACTGAGTCAACCATTATTTACTGGTTCAGACAGTCCGAAACTCTCCTCATATCAAGTTCTTATCTGAAATAAGATGTATTTACTTCCTATTATTTCATCTATATACTCTTTTTTTATGTAGACCGTACTGGCAATCAAACAGAAGGGGCGCACTGCAAAGGCTGACTGAAAAAGATCAGCTTGCAATACGCCCATAATTCATTTAGATTTTAATCACAGTTTAAATTATCCCTTTCGGTATTACATAAAAAAATTTAGCTTATTATGTTAATAAGAAATAACTCTGCTATCATGCGGACCGGATTATTTTAAGGAAGGTACCCTATTCCTGTATTTTTCGAGGATAGCTTGGTTATATTCTGCTCCGCCGGCCATATTGCCGCTCTTGAAAACAGGAATATACTTAACCCCATCTTTCACACAGACAGCAATGGCCTCAGCAACAACGGACTGTAAGATCGTAAGATTAACCACAGATGACACGGGAGAAAAATTTGCATCCACACCTTCCATGCTTAAAGCTGCATCTCCTATCGGCGCACCGTTATCGATCCTGGCATCTCCCAGATCCAGCAATCTTTTCCTACTGCTATGACCGCTCTGGGCGGACATGGAATATTCCCTACTGAAAATGGTAATTAGTTTTGCACCTTTTTCCTGTGCAATAAGTGCCGTATCAATCGGTGTTGCATTTCTTCCGGACGTGGAGACCACGATAACAACGTCCTTATCGTTAATTGGCAGGTTATTCACCGTATCAGTCAGATATCCTTCTCTTTTTTCTAACTGGGAAGACAGGGCTGCTGCCTCATGAAGCATTAAAGCTTCAATAAATATTGGATAAATATTCCCAAGGCCGCCTGCACGGTAGAATAATTCCTCCGCCGACATATGTGCATGTCCGCTTCCATATACATAGATAAGCCCGTCTTTTTTTATACAGTCTGCGATAATTGCCGCCGCTTTCTTTAGCTCTTCCTGCTGGGTAGTTCTTACTCTTTCTAATAACCTGTTAATGTCATTAAAATATCGGTTTATTTGTTCCATATTTATCTTTCCCTTTCTGCCTGAATAAACTCAGCTATTTTTTTCACTGCTGTTTCCAGTAAAGCTTTACCTTTCCCGGCGGTGGCACAGGTTGGGTCACCAAGTACGGCAACTTGGGTAAATTCACTCCATCTTAAATTCAGATAATTGCTTCTTGGAGGAAAAACCGGATAATTGACTTCCGCTTTTCCCATATCTACCGTCTCCGGTTTTGCATACAGCATTGCGGATGTTTCGATCTCACAAGCGTGAATATATTTTCCCGAAGCTCTGGGGGTATCAAAGATGTCCACTTCCGAGGCCGTATCCAAATAGGCAAAATACATACACTTCATATCAGAATGAATCTCTAGGATATCCCGGAACGCAGCCTTTATTACAGGTGTATTTCCGATATGGGCATCCACACATACGAGTGTCCGAAAGCCCTGCCGGTATAACTCTAATGCGATTTCTTCAATCACTTTACGAAGGGTATCAAAACTTAAGGATATTGTCCCGGTTTTGTCTCCCAGGCTCCATACGTAAGTATATTTTATAGTGGGCAATACAAAATCACCAGTCTCTTCCGCCAACATTTTGCATACTTTTTCACAGATATAATTATCGGTACCTACCGGAAGATGAGGACCATGATCCTCAATGGCTCCTAATGGTAAAATTGCAGTTTTCAAATCGGTTAACCAATTTGTTATTCCCTCGGAAGAGTTTTCTTCCCATTGATATTTCCTATTTTTCTCCATACCAACCACTCCTTTATAAACCTTAGGTCTTTATCTTAAAAGTCATGCACCTGGCAGGATTATGAACAAAGAAATCCTTTAACACAGCTTCCGCATCCAGTCCCGCACTGGCTGCCATATCCTTAAACTGCGGTATCCATCCGGTAATGGAATAATCTAATCCAAGCCCGCATTTGTAATGCTTATAGTAAGATTTTCTTGCCGTATCCCCGGATATTAAAATTTGTTTCCGGAAACCGTCTTTTACCAGCGTAATAATATGTTCTATTAAAACACTTTCCGGATGGTATTTTATCTTGCCGATTCCGTCAAAGGATAGAAATGCACCTGTTTCTGCAATTTTCCGATGATACCACAGATCCAGATTGCGGTCCATATGTCCCAGACTTACATTTTCAGGGTCCGCGCCGCAGGACCTGAGTATTTCAATCTGCCTTAAAGCCATAGTACCGGCTTCCGTATGTGCATGGATCGGAGCACCCGTTTTTAAATGGACTGCGCATGCCACTTCTATTGTTTTGGCCTCCAGCGGTGATATCATATTATAGCCGGTTCCAAATTTCACCTGTCCGGCTTTAAAAGAGGTTCCTTCCAGTCCGTTTTCGATCTCATCCGCAACAAAGTCCGTTAATTTTTCCACCGGTGTATCCTGAATCCAGGACCTGAAATCAGAATAACCGCCAAGAAGTGAAGAGAGGCGCTCATCTAAAGGTGCATCCCATAAAAAGCTTTTATTAAATCCTGCCGTTCCGATAATAGTTATCCCGGTTTTTTTTGCAATATCCGCTACTGCTGTGACATCACGGCCATAGTCAATGGCAGTTGCATCGACAATCGTCTTACCGCCTGCATTTTTATAATCCTCTACGTCTGACCTGGTTTTTTCCGGATCATCCAGTATCAGATCTTCTTCGTTCTTCCATATCCAATGAGGAGGCCTGCATACCAAATGTTCATGTGCCAGTGTAAATCCCATCTCCTCAGGTTTGATATCTCCTTTAAAAGTTCTGACATAACTCATACTTCATCACCCAATATCCTTATTCTAAAAATATTTTAGCATATTACCTCTTTATTTCCTGTTTTCTATGACATGGAAGCTCCCGACTTGCCAAACTCAGGTACTGACGCGCTGTGTAATAAATACATCCGATCATTCATCTGGCATAACGTTCTGAGGTACCTGTAATCATCCGAATAACCGGTTAAGTACCGAGTGGCCGGTACATCAGAAGATACTTGATAATAATTTACCGATCATTGAAATTAACGGTGCAATGACAAATTGATCCGTGTCACCGGCCCAGGCTGCAGTTGCAGGAATTGTGCCGTCTATAAAGAAGGTAATACATGCCCATTGGCCGATAGCAACGATGGTACCTATAATAATTCCGCCCAAAAATGCGCCTTTTATTCCACCTGTGGAATTGCCGAGAATACCCGCCGTAGCACCGTGGAAGAACAGGACTATCATGGAGGGAACAAATACATAATCTGCCGATACACCTAAAATTGCCATCCAGATAATTGCACCCAGGAAAGCACCGAAGAAACCGATTACCGTAGCATTGGGCGCATATGTAAAAAGAATCGGACAGTCAAGGGCAGGTACCGCATTCGGAACGATTTTTGAGGAAATGCCCCGGAATGCAGGAACCATTTCTCCGACAAACATCTTGACACCCGTAAGTACTACTGCGATACCGGCCACAAAGGTTAAGGATTGTACCATGCCATAAATCATGAAACTTTGCGTTCCGGAGGCAGCCATCAATTCCGCACCGGATTCCGTATTCTTAATCATTACGACTGCGGAGCCGATAATGAAAAATATTATCATAACCAGTCCGGTAACAACGTTATTATCCCTTAAAAAGGACAAGCTTTTGGGAAAATTAATTGACTCGGCATCTTTCTTGTTTTTCGCAAACAGATTTCCGCAAAGTCCTGCCAGCCACGCACCAATACCGGCCGTATGTCCCAAAGCTACGTCATCCCCCCCTGTAACCCTGCGGACATATTTTTGTGTCAGGGCTGGCTGGAACGTCCAATAAAGACCCATAACAGGAGAGATGATACAAATCAAAAGCGGTTTACTTATATCCGGAAACGCATTTACGATAACGCCGGTAAAGATTAAAGAGACCCACCACATCATATGTCCGGTCAAATAGATGTATTTAAATTTTGTAATTCTGGCAAATAACACATTGATCAAAAACCCAAACAGCATAATCAATGCTACCGTACTGCCAAAATCCGAAGTAAAATTTTCTTTATCCGCATAGGAAGCGGCATGTAATCCGAATACTTCCGACCAAACATTGGTAAAGGATGTCAGGCTGCCTGAAATTACACCGGAACCGGCATTAATAACCAGAAAACCCACACCTGCCTTAATTGTACCGGAGATAATTTTCTCCACAGGTGATTTTTGTAATAAGTGCCCTGCTAAAACGATTAGCATTAAAAGAAAAGTTGGTACGCCGAATATGTTGTTTGCCAGCCAGGTTGCCAGGCTTGAAATGATTTCCATAAATATCCCTCCGTGATCTTATTTATTAAGGATAATATCCGATTAAAACATGTAAACGATTGCTGCACTTTTAAAATTCAGCTCTCAAAGATCTCCCCAATTTCTTTCTCTATGATCGTCTTGTTAAAATAATTGCTGACAGTTATAATTTTAGCAGTGGGGTTCTTAATATTTTCTGCGATTTCATTGGAAGTAATAATATAATCACATCTTTCGAAAGATGCGGAAGATGCATCCGTATTATCCACATCTGCAAACATTCCCCTGGCCTTTAGTAAATCTTCCACATTCATACGCAAAATTAAACTGGAACCCTGGCCTAAGCCGCATACACATAAAATTTTCATAATAATTTAAGCCCTCCTTTCGTTGTAATTATAATTCGGTATGCTGATCCCCCTACCGTATTAATTGATAAAGCTCTTTTACTGTATCCGCTTTCATAAATTTATTAATCGCAGCTTCATCTGCAAAAATTATCGATAGCTCCCTCAAAGCATCCAAATGACTGTTCCCGTCCGCACTTGCCAGCACAAAGAATAAATTTGCATACTTTTCTTCCGTGAAATATACTTTATCTTTCACTTTAAGTAAAGCCATAGACATTGTACGCACACCGGATTCCGGTCTGGCATGGGGAAGAGCAATTCCAGGAGCGAGTACAATATACGGCCCCAGAGTTTCTACCGAATGGATCATTGCTTCCGTATAAGCCGGTTCAATGCTTTTATCTTCTTCCAAAGGTCTGGCAGCCAGACGAATTGCTTCCTTCCAGTCTTTCACAGAATCCACAATACAGACTCTGTTTTCTGTTACTAAGTCTCTTAACAACGGACGACCTCCTGTACCGTAAATAATTTTAGCTCTGTTTATCTTAAAATATTCCTCCAGTCTATGCCGTAAATGGCTCCTTTCACCGGAGGTAATAAAATCTTTTGACATAACCGCAAAATCCTTCAAGAACCTTAATAAGTCCTCGTCCTCAGTAACTTTATGTTCTGTCAATTTTCTGATCCTGATTTTGTCATGATCTGTTAAAAACGTATTGACCACTACGATCGGAATACCGTTTACTTCAATCGGGATCGTGGATACAATAAAATCCATATATTCAACAAGTTTGGATAAATCCTGAAATAAAGAGGCTGTCAGCACCTGTGCACCCGGAAGCAGCTTTTCGATCTGCCCCTGAAGCAGTACACTGGTCCCCACATTACCGGCGCACACAACCAGAATATGGGGTGTCTGGGAAGTCACCCGCTTACTCCGGTACATCCAACCTAAAAAATTAATGCCAAAAAGTACGGAATCCTCCTCCGTGATCAGGTTTTCAATATAGGAAATTCCTTCTACTGCCTTTTGGGTCAGTTTAATAATATGGCTGTAATGTTTTTTAAGCTCTTTAATCAACGTATGATAAATAAAAAAACCATATTTTTTTCTAAGCAAAATACATTTTAAGCTTAGAGCTACCGCCCTTTTTAATTCTTCCCTATTCTCAAACAGCATTCCTATATAGCTTTCATACTTTTGAATAATCTGAAAAGCATAATTTCCCAAATCTTCTTCTTTTATATGAATTGTTACTATATCATCTCCCGTTTCTTCACAGGCACATATAAACATCCGGGATAAGCATTCTGCCGCTGCAGCCCTATCGGGCTCCCCATCCGTTTTATTTTCCGCCGCCTGGATCTGATTGCCCAAAACCGCATCGATGACCCCAATTTTAAAGAGAATTTTACGAATACGGTTATTGTACTGATTCATCTCGTGATAATGAGGTACTCTGTTTACGGAGATTCCATTACCTGAACTGATTCTTTTGGAAACTAAAGTACAGGCAGCACAGAATATATAGACAGCTTCGCGGTTAAACGATAAATCATACTGTTTTGCGGCTCCGTATAGCATCTGATAAATACCCATTATTTTATCTTTTGGAAAATCGAATAAAGACAGTGCCATGTCATAATTACCTGGATAAAGTTCAGATAAAATATCGGATACCACCCAGAGACACAGCCGGTAAATGTCATATTCCCGCCCCAAAAGGGTATAACCATGGTTTCCGGATGTAAATTCTGCCTGAAAGGGCAGTAACAGCTCGTTTACTTTAGCCAGATCCAAAATACAGGTATTTCTGCTTATATTAAAACGTTCTGTTATTTCACGTGTGCTCACATGCTTTTTACGTAATAACATTAAGACAACAAAAATTCTTCTTTCCCTTGCAGAAAACTCAAAATCATTAAAACTTGCTTCTGAAAGTTTATTTCGAAGATTATCTTTCAAAACCTGCTTCCCGATAAAAAGTTCCCTTCGCTGTTGTGAAGAATTCACCTGAATTTTATTTTCAATAAGCCAAGTCTCACAATTTTGTATCAAAAGATATGCTGCACTTTTTGATATGTCTAAGTATTGCATCACCTCGTGTACACCAATGGGTGTGTCACTATTCATTGAGGCCTCAAGAATAATTCCCATTTGATAATTCAGACGCATATTTTTCCTCTTTCAAATTTGAATATAGAAAATGTCCAGTCAATGTATATATTTTTTATATATAACATCTATATCAATCATATATGGCAGCGGTATATTCGTCAATGTTATTCCATCAATTCGATCCGCCGGAATCATATATGTTATTTTGTATATTTTTTTCATTAACATTCAAGCTTTTTTCGTTAATATTTTCAACCAATTTATTCGTTTTTTCCCATATTAGTCCCAGATGTTTAATTTTCAGGAACATCCAAACAAAAGGCGTACTGCAAACTTAGTATAATATATCAGCTTGCAATACGCCCATAATTCATTTATATTTTAATCTCAGTTTAAATTATCTCTTTCAGTACGACTGAAAATTGCAGTGGTTATTCACACCGGAAGACGCCTCCTAACGGTAATGGACACCACTCCAATAAACATTATCTTTTACCAGTGTTTCAGGAGGCAGCTCTATCCCGTCAAGGGCCCATTTTTTATATTCCGGGAAACCGACACGGTCCACAATATAGCCAACGTGCTCCTTTCCCCCCGGAGCAGACCGGTCAATATATTTCTCCACAAATTTATAGGTATTTAAAATCACTTTGATAATCGTATCCTCATCGGCCCATACCAGGAAATCTTCGCCAAGCCTTGGATTACGTTTCCCGGTCCTGCCCATAATAGTCAGTCGGTAATATTTTTTCAGGCTTCTCGTCCAGGCACGGGTAGGGCATTTTATGACACATACGCCGCAGCCGATACATTTCTCCTCATTTCTGGCCACTCTGTAATTTTCCATTCTTAATGCATCCACGGATAATTTATCACACCCCTTCACGCAGGCTTTACAGCTTACACAGCGGTTTGGGTCATACCGGGGCATGGTCATCCCTATAATTCCAAAATCATGCATCCGGGCTTTCTCACAGTCATTGGGGCATCCGGTAAGGGCAATCTTAAAGTGCAGGTCATTGGGAAAAATAGCGGCTTCAATTCTCTTTGCAAAAACATCCGTACTATAGTTGGCAAAGGGACAGACACGGTTTCCGATGCAGGCACTCACATTCCGTGTTCCGGAGGCAGGATATCCGGTACCCCAAACAGTCTGGGCAGTACCCAGGTTCTCAATAATTGGCTGGAGCATTTCATTCACCTTATCCATGTCCTTAAAAGAAATTCCTTCGATTTCAAAACCCTGGCGGCTGGTCAGGTGAATGCTCCCATTGCCGTAGGTATTGGCGATCCTGACCACCTGCTGCATAACTTCTGCATTGCACTTTCCTCCGGGCACGCGGATACGGGATGCCGTGACTCCCCGTTCTTTGGTTACACGAAAGGCATTTTTCTTTAATTTTTTCGTATTAATATCCATTACTACGTCCTCCTAATCAAACAGTAATTTGCCCTTAACATAAGGAAATACCGGACCGTCCAGGCAGATGTAGGTATCATCCATTTTGCAATGGCCGCATTTACCCAGTCCGCAGCACATCTTTCTTTCCTGTGATATCCATATCTGTTCATCCTTCATTCCGCGTTTTAAGAGTTCCGCTACCGTAAATTTCATCATGGCGGGAGGTCCTACTGCAATAGCCGCCGCATTACTGACATCTGCTATGGGCAGCTCCGGGATATACGCCGTAACCAGCCCTGTGGAATAAGCCGGATCCTCTGAGGCATCTACCGTTACGGTCAGGTTCATCTGTTTTTTCCAGCGTGCAATATCCTCCTGAAACAATATATCTTTCGGGGATTTAAAGCCTGCAATAACACTTAAGCTTACCACTTCATTTTTATGGGTACCGAAATAATCAATGACACCCCTGACCGGGGATACCCCTGTTCCTCCCGCTACTATGATCAGTTCTTTTCCCTTGTAGTCCTCAAGCTGAAAGCCGTTTCCGTAAGGCCCCCTCATAAACAGGCTGCCGCCTTCCCGATTTTCAAATATTTCATTGGTTACTTTCCCTACCCTGCGGATCGTCAGCTCCACAAAGTCTTTTCCAACTCCGCTGACGGAAATAGGTGCTTCTCCGAATTTAGGGATGGACACCTCAAAAAACTGTCCCGGCTTTACCTTTCCTGCAAAAGTCATCCGGAAGGTATATTCCAGTTCGGTATGTCGTATTATTTTCTGGATTTTTGATAAGAAAGGAACATATTCATTGAGCATATTATGCCTCCTCCATTTCTTTTAATTTCTGCAGGCAGCCGATATAGGAGATGTATTCCGGACAAATATCCTCACACCGTCCGCAGCCAATACACATATGGTAACCGAAGCGTTTCTTATAGTCATGGATTTTGTGTAAAACTTTAAACCGCAGCCGCTCTCCCTGGTTTTTTCGAAAGCTTAAGCCGCCTGCTCCATCCGTATAGCCGTCCACCTGGCAGGAAGCCCAGACTCTCCTTCGTTCACCGGTCTTTGGATTCTCCTTGTAAAAAATGTCCTGCATGGTAAAGCAGGTACAGGCAGGACAGACAAAATTACATCGCCCGCAGCCGATACAGCGTCCGCCGTAGGTTTCCCAGAGTCCGTCATTTTGGATCCCTGCCGGCAGCTGTTCCGGTATTTTTACCGACACTTTATTTTCTGTTACCCAGGCAACCGGTTCCTCCTTTTTTTCTCCCATATCTTCTATCAGCCGCCCAAGGTTTTCTTTTACGGCCTGTACATAACAGCCGTCCTCTTTGGGATTGATATACATATCGTAAAAATCACACCGGTTTGTTCCCATACCGGCACAGAAACAGGATTCAAAAGATTCGCTGCATCCCATCAGGGCAAAATCCGTACGCTCCCGCAGCCGTCTGTAATAAAAATCCTCCCTGCCATTTTTCAGATAAATTTCATCCAATCTTTTTAACGCATGCATATCACAGCTTCTTAAGAATATAAGACTGGCTTTCTCTTTCCCTTCCGGCACTTTCATTTCTTCTTCCGTAAAATAGAACAACGTTTCCGAAACCGGAAACAATATTTCTTTAAAACTGTAATCCGATTTTTTATCCCATACGATCTCTTCCCATTTATCAATAAGGCCATACCGTACCACATCCGTATCGGAATAACAGCCTTCCCCCTTAAATAATTTGGGAGCGTAGAGATCATACGACTTTTTTAGTTCCCGAAACAGCTTTTCGGTTTCTTCTTTTTTAAAAAACTTTCCCATATTTCTTTCCCTTCTTACCTTTTATAAAATTCTGCCAATCCATCCGGATCCAGAAGAGTAAAATGTTTATTTTTATAACAGATCAGTTTCCTGTCACTTAATACTTTACAGGCTCTTGAAACATTTTCTCTGGGAGCCCCCAGCAAATCTGCCATCAGTGTAATCGTAAGCTCAATGTTAATTTTAACTCCATCTTCTTCCTGCACACCGAAATCACGGCCCAGTTTCCATAACTTTGCCGCAGTCTTTCGTTCCATCTGCATATTGCCCGTCGTGTTCTTTAATTGATGGCTTAATCTCCAGAGATACCGTTCATATTCTTTCATAACGGAACACATCAGCTCCGGCTGCCTTACCATCAATTCCGTAAAAGTAATCCGGGGAACTTTTAACACGCGGACATTACAGGCCGCCTCGCAAAATACCGGAACCGGCTTATCACTGACAATGCTCTGGTTCAACAGCTTGCCGGGTCCCAGAATAAATATAATTTTGCGGTTTCCATGCTTTGTAATATTATATAGCATTACTTCACCCTGAAGGACGATAATAACTTCATCAACCACGGTTTTAGCGTGGAAAAGCATTTCCTTTTTCTTATATGTCTCTACCCGCCCTGCCTCCAATACCATTTGTATTGTCGAGCTTTGCAGCTCCCGGAAAAATTCCAGTTCCTTTAGTTCCTCAACTGTAATACCAGGCATGAAACCACTCCTTACTTTATTATTCTTTTGCGGCAAGAACATATGGAAATGCCACAAATACAATTCCTCCCACCATATTTCCCAGTGTTACAATACCAAGGTTATAAAAATAACCCCCGGCGCTTATGGCATAATCCATAGGATTCAAAAGTCCGACTGCTAATAGAGTCATATTTGCCACACTATGTTCAAAGCCTGTTGTAATAAATGCAAATAAGCACCAGAAAATCATTATCAGTTTTCCGGATTCTGATTTTAATTTTACACCGCACCATACGCCCAGACAGACTAAAAAGTTACACAGGATACCCCGTATAAAAAGCGGCAGCCCCGGAACCGTCATTTTGGTCTCTGTCGTTTTTGCCATAAAATTTCCCACATCGCCTGCCGCCAGGCCGCTTTTACTGAATAAAAAGGCAAGTAATACGGAACCTGCCAGATTTCCCAGCCAACAGACGATCCATAATTTAATTGTTTCTCTGGGAGTTACCGACTTTGTCATAAGGCCCACGCTCATAACCAGATTATTTCCGGTAAATAGTTCCGCTCCTGCCATTACCACCAAACTTAAGGCAATCCCAAAGCTTGCACCCATCACTATCTTGGTTGCGGGAGAACCTGCCGCTGACAGATATCCGCCGATAGTAAAAATCAGAAGTATCCCCACTCCGATATACATACCGGCAAGCATAGAAAGAAAAAAATAGGCAAAGGGCTTCTTTTCTAAAATAAGCGCCTTTGCCTTAGCTGTGTTGCTTAGTATTTGAATTTCTTCCTTAAACATGTATTTATCCTCCATTTGATATTTTTATAACAATCATTATATATGGAAACCAGAAAAAAATATGTGACATTTATCACGAATTTTTATTTTTTGTTGTTATTTTAACAAGCAATGAATTATTTATTATGGTAAAATTATGTAATTTGATGTAGTATTAATCTTAGAATGTAATTTGTGTTTATTTTCAACTGTGTAATAAGTAATTAATTTAAAATATGAAGGAGTTAAAATTGAAGTACTTCAAAAGACTAACTATTGGCTTATTAGCGGGTATCTCAGGATTTCTGATATTAGGTTTGGGATATAATATTTTTATTGGAAAACCAATAACATTAAACCATTATTTTTCTAAATATAATATATCCTATATGAAAATATTTTTAACTAATGATGAAGGGAAAATATTAAAAAGTAAAGAACTCTCAAAAGAAGAAATAGATAATTTTCTTAAGCAATTCGGCTCTTATAAAATTTTTAAACCATTTTTCCGAAAAACTTTTATTGCAGAGCAAGACAAGGATCATATCGACATTCACCTAAAAAATAAAACTAATAATTTTGACGTGCTATTTCCTCTTACAGATCAAGGTGGGGTTAATTTGGGTCGCTATACCTTTTATCCTTATAATATTAAACGAAAGGAAATGTATTACTATCTTTTAGATTTATTATCGCTCTCATAATAAAAATTTATCGCTTGATTTTTCAATCGGGCGACGATTATTTCTCATTATCCTGTTCTTTTTGTATATTGTTTAAATTTATCCGGTTTCTTACATAGAAGGTGAATCGCCCCCTGCCGTGCAGACAGGGAGCGGTTCACTTTTTCAGTCATTATAAATTTTAATTTTTTACTTTAGATTGTTTCTTTAGGGTCTACGGGAATCACAGGATTATCTGGAATACTTGGTATCTCCGGGATTTCCTGTTTCTCCGGGATCACCGGCACCATTGTATTTTCTCCTCCGTCCTCGGCTTCAATTATATTGATTCTGCCTTCTGCCGCAGCGGTAATAGTTTTTCCATCGACGTCCGTATAGCTTACTTCCACCACGAGACCGTTTATTTTCGTATCATACGGAGCTGTCCAGGTGCCCTCATAATATCCCGGGGAAACTTCTTCCATATTAGTTACCGTAGTTTTTGTAACACTGATATCCGAAAAAAGTATCCGGAAAGAGGCTGACCCGCCTTCTTTGCTGTGAAAACTTATATTCAGTTCATCTCCGCCTTCTAAGGTTACATCCTCCGAGGGTTCCAAGTTACTTATGGCCGGTTCCGCCGTTATACTGACTTTTCCTTCCGCCAAAGCAGTTACGGTATTCCCTGCGTTGTCGGTAAATTCCGCTTCAACAATAAGCCCGTTTATCTCTGCTTCCGGAGCGGTCCAGGTGCCGACATAATAGCCTTCCTCTGCTTCTTCCATGGTAACCGCACTGTTCCCCTGGGTCGAAATTCCGCTTGGAAGGATCACACGGAAAGCTCCGCTTCCGCCAGGCTCACTATGAAAACTTACGGTCAGCTCTTCTCCCGGTGTCAGGGTAACGTCTTTTGAAGGCTCCAGACCGGTTATAACCGGCAGTTCATTTTTAACCGTTACGGTGACGGATTCTTCTGTGGTATTACCTGCCAGATCATATGCTTTTAAATGAAAGGTATTCTCACCGCTATGCACAATTTTTTCGATATGGAAGGATCCATCCACAATTTCAGCAGCTTCTTCATTAATTTCCAGCCGGTCCAAATGCTCATCCGCAACGGTTCCTGCGATATCTACAACCCTTTCTTTGGTAACGGACCCGTCAGCCGGTTCGGTAATGATGAGTTCCGGTGCGGTTTTATCTTTTATTACCGTCTTACCGGCGGAGGGTTCCGTTTCTTTTCCGTTCAATTCGGAAGCTGCCGTAATTATACTTTCATCCTCCGTCAAGGTTATTTCCTTGCTGAAGGTTTTGTTTACCGCATTCGTTTCACCGGCTTTCACACCGTTGGCATATAGATTTACCTTTCCGTCAGCCGTTACTTTTCCTTCTACCAATATGGTATCCCGGTTGATATAGGTAATCTCTTCCAGATTGGTGATTACCGGAGTATCCACCGAATATTCCATTCTCGCTCTTATCATTAATCCGCCGGTCACATCTTCCTCCTCCAGAGGACTGAAGGTATCTCCTGTATACAGATAGGACCTGTCACCATAGGGGCTTGCTTCATCGATGCCGGTTCCGGGAGAAGCAGTTCCGGCCGCCGTCTGATAGGTTGCTATAAAGAAATCCCGGTCCGTAGAAAATCCATACTCGGATAAGTCTATATAATTCCATTCCCCTCTTACCACATTAACGGTCTTAGGCTGAACACTGAGCTTTACCGGATCACCGTTTTCATCGGTGTCGTACAGAGTAATTCCTATCTGGGTCCCTCCCGGAGTCGGCCAGTCCTCTCCCCAGAAGAATATATTGGCACCTTTTACTTTTCCGTACCCGGACGGCGTCACCCTTATGGCCAGTCCGTTGCCTGCCGAATTCAGTACAAGGGCATTTTCCCCGGTTCCGTCATCATAGACGATTTCTTCTTCATAGCCTACAAATCTCTTAAGGGGTATCTCGATCTCCGTGGTTTCATTACCGGTTACCGTTACACTCACTTCTCCCGGCTCGAATCCGTCTGCTATTACTTTAAGGGTATATTCGCCTTCATATACCTCCGGTATTACAAATTCTCCGTTTTCATCCGCAGTGACAACCGGTATCCTGGAATCCTCTTTCACCCTTATGGCGGCATAGGCTGCCGGATCGCCGGAATACCGGTCTGAGACTCTTCCCGTGATTGTGCCTTTTGGCATCTCTTCCAGCACAAAATTCTTTTTAACGGTCTTATTTTCACCCAACCGAACCTGTGCCTCAGCCGGATAATATCCATAAGCTTCCGCCCTTAAGGTCCAGGTTCCGGTTCCATCATTGGCAGCATGCTTCAAGGTATATCTTCCGTCTGCGGGATTCGTCCTTGCACTTCTTCCGGTTTCAAGTACTGTCACCGCTGCATCTACCGGCAGTCCGGTCGTTACGGAAGAAATTGCCTGTAACACAGCATCACTGACGGTTTCATATTTTGCAGTATCCTTTGACTGTGCAGCTTTCAGATCAAGTTCGAAGGGTTTTACCTCTGTTTCCTTCTTCTTAACAGTCAGGTCAATCCCATTCTCCGCTTTTTTATTTTCCTTCGGTATGATTGCCTTTGTAACTCCCTCCGTTGTATCAATTAAAACATAATCAATATACCAGCCTGTTTTTACAACCGAACTGTCACTGGTTAACAGGAACCTGAATTTTACTGTCTGCCCCGCATAGGAGGAAGCAAGCGGAATATCCAGATCCGTCCAGGTCTTTCCGTCTCCTGTGAAATATCCTCCCGGAGCAATATCTGTCCAGGTTGACCAGCTTTCTCCGTTTTTCTGTGAGATCTGGATATATCCCTTGTCATACTTATTCTCTATTTCATACCATTGTCCAACCGTTAATACGCTGTTTTTCTCCGCAGGTAACTGAATTTCGGGTGATTCTATGAAGGCATTACTGCTGCTTAGATAATTTCCCGAAAGGTTGGTCGCCCAAACTTTCTCGCCGTACAATCCTGCTCCCGGACCTGAGGTGGGTACGCCCCACGCCCAAGAGTTATTGGTGCCTCCCGTTGTAAAGTTTCCGTTATCCTTTTCAAAGTCAGCCAGGTATACGTAATCTCCCAGGGCTCCTGTCTCTACGGTCAGCGGAAGTGTGAAATCACTTTCATTTCCCGCATAGTCATAGGAGGAAACTTTATAATAGTAGGAGCGTTCCGGTAAAATACTGCTGTCTCCGTAGGAAGTGCCGGAAGTCTCTCCTAAAAGCCTGTATTCCCCATCGATTAAATCGGAACGGTAAATTTTATAGCCCTGTAAGTCACTGTCCGGTGCCGCATCCCATGTCAGGGCTGCGGTACCAAATATAACCCTGCCGTTTAAATTGGCCGGGGCCGACGGAGGTACCGTATCGGTTGCGATCAGTTTTGCATCCTCCAGATACCAGCCCGTTTTTTGCACGGAACCGTCCGTAGTCATACGGAATGCGATATATACGGGATCCGGTGAGCCAATATATTCATTCAGATTAATTATAATTTCCTTCCACTGGGTCTGTGTGCCTGTGTAGACAGGACCTGCCTGATTCCAGGTTTTCCCGTAATCATTGCTTACATACACGGTCCCTTTATCACGGTTATTTTCCAGTTCATACCAATGGCTGACTCTGAACTGTGCAAAATCCAGATCAGAATTTCTTAAATCCAAGGGTACGGATACCAGAACATTATCTCCGTTGTTGGCATATTTTCCGGCAAGATTCGTTCCGATCAGTTTCGTGCCGCTAAGGGGTGCCGGCCCTACCCCTTTCACCGGTTCTCCCCACTGCCATTCTCCATCCGGTATCCAGCCGGCCGGATCGGTTTCAAAATCAATGGAATAATCATCCGGTACGGCACCGAATTTAACCGTTACTTTGTACTCATCCGAAGCTGCTTCATTTCCGTCATAGTCCCGTGCTTTTATCACATAGGTAAATCCGGACTGATCTATAATATCGCCGGTTATGGTTCCGGAATATACCCCGGATTTATAATCCCCGGACGTTTTCGTAAGGGGCAGAGTGATCCAATAGGATTTGCCGGTTACCTTTACCAGCAGCTGTGCATCGACGATGGAAACATCATCAGAAATTTCCGCATTGATCTGTACATTGGAACCCGGATATGTTTCAAATACTTCCTGATTGTGGAGGATTACGGGATTTTCCAGATCTTCTCCTTCTTTTAATACTTTGCCTTCTATGGTTCCGGTACCGCCTGCTACCCTCGATACCGCTTCAAAGGTATCAATAAGCCCGTAGCCGTAACCGTTGTTCGGATAGCCTATGTCATCCGAATCTTCCAGGTGCACTGCCGTCTCTTTCAGCAATTCCTCCACTTCTTCTAACGACAGGGAATTGTTGGCGGACAAAATTAAGGCAACCGCTCCGGTAACCGACGGTGCTGCCATACTTGTACCGCTCCATCCGCTTTCATATCCCCCAGGTACGGAGGAACGGATATTTACTCCGGGAGCCGAAACATCCGGTTTCAGATTATCATAGGGTCCCGGGCCTCTTCTTGAAAAATCCCCCCGGATATCATTGATATCCGTTGCTCCTACGGCAAAGCTTTCCGTATAATTTGCCGGAGAACTTACGGAAGCCCGGGGTGCTGCACCATAATCTTCATTGCCGGCCGAAAATACCGGTAGTATTTCAGCTGCCCTCCAGGCGGTTACCATAGGAAGGAACCACTCATCCAGTCCCGAATCGCCGCCCCAGGAGTTGTTTATTACATCCGGTGCCGCGGCCGGATCACCGCCCGGTGCAAGCATCCACTCTGCTGCAGACAATATGTCGTCGTCATAGCCTCCGTCCGGCGTGAAAGCTTTTGCTGCGATCCAGGTTGCTCCCGGTGCTGCGCCGACTTTATTGCTTCCGTCCGGTTCCTGTCCCAATATGGTCCCTAAAACATGGGTTCCGTGGGGAATACTCGGTTCATCGGCAGGCAGCGTACTTCCGTCAATCGGATCAAACCAGTTTCCGGATGGGTCGGGATTGCCCGGATCACCGGGGTCATATCCCCTCCACTTTGCCTTGAGTGCCGGATGGGTCCAGGTTGCTCCCGTATCTATGGTTCCAACCACAACACCTGTTCCATCCACGCCAAGATCCCACACTTCATCTGCTTTGATTTTCTCTACATTCCATTCCACGCCCTCAGCATTTGCCTGGATTTCTCCTGTGGTAATTTGAGGCTCGTCCAACTTTACAATTTTGTTTTCATATATTTTCTCTACTTCATCCATGTAAGAAATATTTTCAATTACATCTTTTGTTGCCTTTACATATACTGCATTGATTATGTAATATGGTTTATATTCCGCTACATTACTCTTTTCTTCTTCCTGGCTTATGTATTTTAATAACTTTTGCTGGGTATCCTCCGCATTATCTTTAAGTGCTTCGATTACCTCTTTTCTTACTTCAAGTTTCGTTTTATACGGAGTTAAGGCCGACGAAAGTTCACTTTCCGCTTCCCTTGCAACCTCCATGCTGTCTACCTGGCTCTTCAGATAAACGATCGCTTCCGCGTAATTATCATCCGGAAGGGAATCCATAAAACCGGACTCTATCTTGTCCATTGATTCCGTATGAAGCTCTCCCTTGACGGAAGAAAACGGAAGCGAATAATTACTTTCCGCAAAAGTAACTGCCGGGTTAAAAATCATCAGTAGAAATAATAAAAGACTAATTATCTTTCTTAGCTTTCCCTTATTCATTTTTTCATTCACTCCTAATCTCATTATATTTTTAAAGATATTTGACCTTAAGTTTTTTTGACCCCCTTTCCCATAGATTGGCCAGCTATCTTTAATTCCCTCAAGTTAGAATGACACTTTATTTATGTAACGCTTTAGAGTTATGCTATTTTAAATTATTTAAATACATGTATATTCAGGAATTATTTTTTTATGCATAAAACTTTAAAAACTTTTTTATGGCAGTATTTCACTTAAAGCCGATATAAGCCCAAATAAACGGACTGAGCCTTGTTTATTACAAAACCCAGTCCGAAATATTATATTATTGAATGGATATATATTTTCATATACTCCTTTGTAATTTACCATGGTCTTGGATTCCCCCCGCGTTATTTTTATAGGGATAACCTTTTACAAAAAAGGCAACGGCGTTAAATCTCGTTTTATTAACAACAAAATATTTCCAGGGTGTGTCTGAAAACTGCTTGTACCGGACTGAATGTTCCGCTTTGTGGGAGGCAGGTAACGATTTTGGGTGTGTCGCTGGACTACATTCCTAAAATTGCGGCGCAGCATACCGCGAAGCGGAGGGTTCAGATCGGTGCAATGAGTTTTCAGACATAGCCTAAGTAAGGGCTTCCGCCTGATATTGTTTCGGAGACCTGCCGGTTATTTCCCTGAAATTACGGTGAAAGGTCCTCAAGTTGTTATATCCGCATATGACAGCGACTTCCCCAACCGTCTGACTGCTGTTTTTTAATAAATAACAGGCCTGGGAAATCCGGTAATGATTTAAGTAATCCGTAAAGGTCATATTCATCAGCCGGACAAACAGTTTGGATAGGTAAGGATAATCGTACTGCAGATGTTTTGCTACGGCCTTTAAAGTGCAATCATCCGAATAATTCTGTTCTACATAAAGCAGTATTTTATAGAGTACTCTGGTTTGGGGTGACTGCCTTACCGGAACAAATGATGTCTGATTTACCAGGTGATCGCAAACAGCATACAGAAAGCTTTTCTGGCTGTAGATTGTATCCAGTTTCTTAAAATCAGGTTCCCTATCCGGATGCAGCACATTATCAACCGGAATAAAGCCTTTATAATTCATGTAAAAATCACCGATCAATTCCGGTGAGAAAAGGAAAATCGTGATCTTAGAATAAGCAATGGTCTTGAATTCATGCATCTGGTTCGTAAAGACAAAGGCCAGATCATTTTTCTGTAGCAGATATTCTTTTTGGTCAATAGTTACGGATAACTGCCCGTCGTTGATATAGATCAGTTCATACGCCCGGTGAAAATGAATGGGAAAATGATGATTTCTCAATGGAAAAAACCGAAAAACTTCTTTTCCTTCCACTCCATGTTTTTCAAAAAATACCATGATTACCTCCAATATCAAAACACGAATATTGTCCTAAAGTATACTACATTTTGGATAGAACTATCAATAGTTATTTCTTATAATTAGACTATAAGAAATAACAGCGTTACTATTCACTGCCTGTACACGCGACGTGTTTTTTGTGAGTGAAGCGGAGCGAAAGTCACAGAAAACCGGAGAATTGCCGCGCCAAAACGCTGTCTTTGCGTTTTGTGTGCATCGCGAAGCGCGTTACTGTTCACAACACTGCTGCTTTTGGCAGGGATGCGAACAGTAACGGTTTTCTTTCTGTGGCATAAACAGGGAGGTAATTGACTATATATCTTATTAGCTATATGATAATATAATACCTTAATACTATGATTTGAGCTTTGGATACCCAAAGTATAAAATAAACATATCAAATAAAGGAGGATACAATATGAATGTAATAGCTGTTAACGGCAGCCCGAGAAATAACTGGAATACGGGGATATTAGTAAAGCAGGCCTTGGAAGGCGCCGCTTTAGCAGGAGCGAAGACGGAACTTATCAATCTTTATGAACTTAACTATAAAGGTTGTATCAGCTGTTTTGCCTGTAAGAGGCAGGGCGGAAAAAGCTATGGAAAATGCGCCGTAAACGATGAGTTAAAGCCCGTTTTAGAGAAAATCGAAGAAGCAGATGCCCTTGTGATCGGGTCTCCTGTTTATTTCGGAATGGTAACGGGGGAAATGAGGTCTTTCCTTGAGCGGTTATTATTTCAATATCTGGTTTATGACAGCAATCACTCAAGCCTGTATAAGAAAAAAATGCCCGTAGGTCTTATTTATACCATGAATGTTCCGGAAGCTTATTTAGAGCAGGTCGGATATAAACAAATGTTTTTAACAACGGTTGAAGGGCCCTTAAAGCGGATATTCGGAGAAACAAAAACTCTCTTTGTAACGGATACCTATCAGTTCGACGATTATTCCAAGTATGAGACCTCAGCCTTTCAGGCGGAAGAGAAAGCCAAAAGACGCAAAGAGATATTTCCTGAGGATTGTAAAAAAGCCTATGACATGGGATATGAATTTGTCTGTCCACGTATGGAATAAAAAAGCCCGGCCGGATGCTGTTTTCGAAAATACGAAAAACATCCGGCCTTGTTTCTTTCTTGTTTGCAATATTTAATTATAGTAGAATATTTCATATACAATTTTATAAAGAAGGAAAGAAAAGAGGTAGAATTATGATAGGTGCAACGGAAGATAATGAATATTATGAACTGACCAGTCCGACCAGCCTGCCAAAAGCCACCGGGTTCCTATGGAATGAAAAGATGATGATACAGGCCAGCTGCCGCGGGTATGCGACAGCCCAGTTTATGCAGCCGGAACCTGCAAAATACTCCCATGGGCCAAATCTGGAGGCCAGGACCTTTATGCAGCCGGAACAGCCGTATTATGCTCACCATCCCGGGCGGTTTGTTTATGTAAAGGATGAATTAAGCGGTGAAGTTTTCTCGGCACCCTATGAACCGGTACGAAAGCTTCCGGACAATTATAAATTTTCCGTTGGGAAAAGCGAGATCAGGTGGACGGTAAAATACAAGGAGATAGAAATAGAAATGCGGCTGAGCCTGCCGAAAGAGGATGCCATGGAACTCTGGCAGGTTAAAGTAGTGAACCATTCGGGCAATAACAGGAAAATCAGTATATATCCCTATTTTACGGTTGGTTATATGTCCTGGATGAATCAGTCCGGAGAATATAGGGAAGATTTACAGGCCATTGTATGTTCTTCCGTATCACCCTACCAGAAATACCAGGATTATTACAAAATGAAAGAATTCAGCGATAAAACCTATCTGTTGGCGGAAGAGAAACCCGATTACTGGGAAGTAAGTGAAGAAGCCTTTGAAGGGGAAGGGGGCATTATCTTACCTTCCGCAGTACAGGCGGAAGAACTGTCTAATGGGGATTCCAGATATGAAATGCCGGTATGTGTACTCCAATATAAACTGGAGTTGAACCCGGAGGAAGAAAAAGATTTCCGTTTTATTTTCGGACCGGCTAAAGACGAGGAGGAAGTAGCCTCAATCCGTAAGAAATACTTTCTTGAAAGAGGCGCAAAGGGCAGGGACGGTTTCCGGGCAGCACAGGCTGAATACGCAGAATACATAGGAGAAGGCAAAGGCTGCATCCGGATAGCAACACCGGATAAGGATCTGGATAACTTTGTAAATCACTGGCTGCCAAGGCAGATGTATTACCACGGCATCACCAACCGTCTGACTACGGACCCCCAGACCAGGAATTACCTGCAGGATAATATGGGTATGGGCTATATCAATCCCCAAATTGCAAGGGCTGCATTCCTTCACGCCTTAAGCCAGCAGAATGAAAACGGTGCCATGCCGGACGGTATCCTTCTCCATAAGGATGCAGAGTTAAAGTATATCAACCAGGTGCCCCACACGGACCACTGTGTATGGCTGCCCATCTGTATCGGTGCCTATCTGGAGGAAACAAATGATTATACCATATTGGACGAATCGGTACCCTTTGCGGATAATACGGAAAAAGCAACCGCAGCAGAGCATATCGGCCGGGCCATGCGCTGGTTAATCAGTGAAAGGGATGAAAGAGGCCTTAATTATATCAACCAGGGTGATTGGTGTGATCCCATGAATATGGTTGGATATAAAGGAAAAGGTGTTTCCGGCTGGCTTACCATGGCTTCCGCCTATGCATTCCTTATCTGGGCCGGTATATGTGAACAGAGCGGACGGAGCGAGGAAAGCAGGGAATTTTTTCTGGAAGCAAAAAAGTCCAATGAAGTGATCAATAAGTATTTATGGGACGGGCAGTGGTATGCCCGCGGAATAACCGATGACAATGTGGTTTTTGGCATCAGTACGGATCAGGAAGGCCGGATCTTTATCAATCCCCAGGGCTGGGCATTGCTTTGCGGTGCCGCGGACGGAGAAAAACAGGAAAAATTAATGAAATCCGTAACAGAACTGCTTGAGTCCCCTTATGGCGTGGAAAAGCTGGCGCCCTCTTATACCGCCATGCGTGAGGATGTGGGCAGGGTAACCCAGAAGCATCCGGGAACGGCGGAAAACGGGGCTGTTTATAATCATGCCGCCGCCTTCTATATCTATGCACTTTATAATGCAGGTGAACATGACAGTGCTTTCCGTCTTCTCAGGAAGATGCTTCCCGGGCCGGATAAGGAAGATATAATAAGAAGGGGCCAGTTACCGGTCTTTATACCCAATTATTACCGCGGTGCCTACAGGCAGTTTCCCCGTACCGCCGGACGTTCCAGTCATTTATTTAATACAGGGACAATTTCCTGGTATTACCGCTGCCTGATTGACGGGCTGTTCGGGGTAAAAGGGATGCAGGAGGGAATCCGTATCAGTCCAAAACTTCCTTCCCACTGGCAGGAAGCCTCCGCAGTCCGTCATTTCAGGGGGGCCGAGCTTCATATAAATATCAGGAGGGAAGCCGGTATTCAGGATATGGAAGTATATTCGGACGGTAAGCTGATGAAAGACGGTATTCTGAAAGAATTAAAACCGGGAACCGTATATCAGGTATCGGTTAAATTGCCGGTTTGGGACCGGTAAAGTTATAGCAGGCTTAGAGCGTGTAGAGCGTGTAGAGCATGTAGAGCGTGTTTGAAAAATCATTGCACCGTTTCGAACGCCCCGCTTTGCGGTATACTGGTACTAAGTTGAATTCATTGATATTAAGTACCAAGCATAAAATGGAAAACCTTCTTATAAAGGGCTGCTTGTCTGGATTGCGACCGGACAGCAGGCCTTTTTATTGTTATAAAGACTATACAGCTTTCTATTTTAAGTTATAATGATATTATGCGGCTTATAGATTTTTATTAGAAAGAAGGTATTAATACATATGGAAAATAAGTATTCTTATTTTAAGTTTTTTCAAAATCTGTATCAGAATCAGAACAGACTGACGGCATCGGAAATAAACCGGCCCGAAGACCTGCCTTTATGGAAAAGGAAACTAACGGACAAGCTGAATGAAATCCTTGGTATGGAGCAGTTAAAAAATATGGGAGTGGATTATCGGGACAGGAATATAAGGCCGGAGGAACTTAATGAGGTAAAGGAGGACGGGTATGTACGTAAAAAGTTTCGGATGGAAACCCTTCCCCAGGTCTATATGCCTTTTTATATGCTGGTTCCGGATACTGCCCGGGAAGGAAAAAAGCATAGGGCTATGATTGCAATTCCGGCACATGGAGCAAACAAGGATACGGTAGCGGGAGTCATAAGCAATGATGAAGTAAGAGAAAAATTGGAAAGATCACCGAAAGAAAGTTATGGTAAGGAATTTGTAAAAAGAGGATATGTGGTACTGTGCCCCGATCCGCCGGGATTCGGCGAACGTATCGAAGAAACTGTTTTAGAAGAGCGGGCATTTGCCCACAGCGGACAAAAAAGCGTACTGGGTTCTTCCTGTAGAAATCTGGCTCAGACCGCGGAAGCACTGGGCCTTAGTTTCCAGGGTCTGATTTTATGGGATATGATGTGTCTGGTCGATTTTGCGGCAAAGCAGTCCTGCATTGATGCGGAAAGAATCGGGTGTGCCGGTTTTTCCGGAGGAGGGCTTAATACCTTATGGTTGGCGGCAATGGATGAGAGAATTAAATTGGCTGTCATAAGCGGATATATCCACGGTTATTATGACAGCATTTTAGGGACCCATCTTTGCCCCTGCAATTATCTTCCGAAACTCTGGCAGTATGCCGACATCTGTGATATTACTGCCCTGATTGCCCCCAGATATTTATATATGGAAAATGGAAACCGCGACGTACTGAACGGTCCAAGGGGGATTGCCGATCCGAAAGAACAGGCAGAGAAAATACAGGGGGTGTACCGGCTCTTGGGCAGTAAAGAGAGGGCGGTGCATCAGGTTTTTGAAGGAATCCACGAATGGTACGGCGGCTGTTATGATTTTGTGGATCATTATTTATAAGGTAAAATATCTAAAAAATTTGTATTCAGGCCTTAAAAAAGTGAGTTTCTGCCTCTTTAAAAACCTGGTATAGTGAAATAGCAAACGAAGTCACAAGATTTCAAAAAGCCACGAGGCAAGGAGGAAGGTAGGTTGAAAAAACAAAAGCAGTTTTTTCAACATCATGATTTATACGTGTGCCAGGGCGCACAGATGGGAGGTATTATGAAAGCAAAGAAACTTATGGCACTTTTACTTGGTATTGCCGTAACGGGGACAATGCTTGCGGGATGCGGCAAATCCACTGGGAGCAGCGATTCCGGAAATGTTAAAACAGGAGGGAGTACCGACAGCACGGTATCCGCAGGCGAAGGCTCGGACCCGGTTGAACTTGATTTTATTTTTGCAGACGGTGACGAAGGTGCAAAAGCATCCATGAACCAGATCGTACAGGATTTTAACGATTCCCACGATAACATTAAGGTCAATATCGTTCCGGGCAATGGAGGAACCTACAGTGAATTCCTTAAAACCAAGGACAGCGTAGGGGAATTTCCGGATGTAATGGAAATGCGGGATACCGCAATGTATGTAAGGGCAGGAAAGCTTGCCGTGCTGTCTCAGGAGATTACTTCTCTTTTTACCAGTACGACCGAGTTTGACGGAAAAGTTTATACGGCACCTTTGAGCGGGGAAAATACCCAGGGTATTATTTATAATAAGAAATATTTTGACGACAACGGTTTGAAAGAACCGGCTGACTATGATGAATTTATAAAGCTGTGCCAGACAATTAAAGATAAGGGAGATATGTCTCCCCTGGTAGTTGGGGGGCAGGATCTCTTTCATATGGGCTTCTGGTTTTTCAAGGCATATAATGACCAGGTATTGTCCCAGGATCCAGATTTTATTAAGAACTGTTACGCAGGCACCAAAGACTTCTCGGACCCGGCTATTGCAGCGGCCTTCAATGAATTAAAGGATATTTTTAAGTATGCCCAGGATGGCTGGATTTCAACACCGGATGCCCAGATCACCACTTTCCTGGTAAGCAATATGTCTGCGATGATGTACTCCGGAACCCATATGTTTTCCCAGATAGAACAGGCAGACCCGGATTTTGAATATGGGTGGTTTCCGGTACCCAGTCCGGCCGGAAAAGTAAGCCTCGTAGGCGGTTCCGGTATTGGCGGGCTGGCTGTATCCGAAGAAGCGGCAGCCGATCCGAATAAGAAAGCGGCAGCCGAAGAATTTATTAAGTTTTTCTTTGCTCCGGAGGAATATAAAATTTACTGTGAAAGGCTGAGCGCAATTCCCGTAACGGTAAATGAGCCCCAGCTTGAAATAAATGATGTGTTCCGGAAAGTTATCGATGCACAGGGTACGGCAGACAAATTAAGTCCTATGTGGAACGGATTTGCAGGCGACAATGAGCTTCCACCGGATTTCCGTAATTTTATGTACAAGACTGTGATTGAGTATCTGACCGGAGAGCGTGAGATGGCTTCCTGTGCAGCAGAGTTAAACAACACCTGGAAAACCAGTATGGCAAACTTCAATCCTTTAACGGGAACAGGTATCAATTAGGATAATAAAAATTGGGATGGCAAGCTGTATCCAAAGGGGCCATCCCTTACCTATCAAGTCTTCTCAGTGACCGGAAAGGAGATGGAAGCGATATGACAAAGAAGAAACGATTTGACTGGATAACTTGCGGATTCATCGCACCATCGTTTATTTTATTTACATTATTTATTATAGTGCCGACCATAGCCAGTGTATATTATAGTTTTACATCGTGGGACGGTATCAGTCCCAAAGTGAATTTTATCGGACTTCGGAATTATATTGAAATATTTACCAGTGCACGCTTTGGCAATGCCTTAAAGAATACCGTGGTATTGACTGTGTTTATATCCATATTTGAAAATCTGATTGCATTAATTCTTGCATTGATTGTTGATAATATCAAGTGGTGGAAGAACTTCTTCCGCAGCGCTTTTTATATACCGGTACTGATCAGCGGAATTGTATCGGGTTTTATTTGGAAGATCATGTATAATTATAATTTTGGTGCCATTAACTCCGTATTAAGAAATATTGGACTTGAAAACCTTACACAGGATTGGTTGGGAAAGGTATCAATGACATTGGTCATGGTTGGGGTGGTCCTGATATGGAAGGGTGCCGGCTATTACATGATCATATATCTGGCCTCCCTGCAGAGTGTTTCCATGGACGTGGTGGAGGCAGCGAAAATAGACGGGGCATCTTCTGTACAGCGTCTTAAGCATATTACACTTCCGCTGATTTCAGGAGCTTTTACCATTAATTTTACCTTGTCCCTGATCAATGGTTTAAAAGTGTTCGATCAGATTTCCGTTATGACCGACGGAGGACCGGGATTTACTTCAGAGACAGTTGTTTACCTTTTGTATAAAGTCGGCTTTGGTGAAGGAAGACAGGGATTTGGTACGGCAGTCGGTATTGTTTTACTGTTCCTTATTATGCTCCTGAATACGGTGCAGCAGAAATTCTTAAGAAGCAGGGAGGTGCAGATGTAATGGCAGAGCCGGTATATCAGATGCAAAAAGAGAAAAACATGCATAAGTGGGAAAACGTGCAAAAGGAGAAAAACAAGGATAAACGGAAAAGCATGGATAAACGGAAAAGCATGGATAAACGGAAGAACATGTATAAACGATCAAGGATACCATCCGTTATCCTGTTTATTATTACCGTATTACTGGCAGTTCTATTTCTGGTTCCCATCTTTTTTGCCTTTATTTCCGCCTTTAAAAGCAATGGTGAGATTCTGAAAAACCCTATGGCTTTCCCTTCTTCCCTGTTTTTGCAGAATTTTAAGGATCTGTTTGCACAGTCCGACTTTCTGGGGGCAATTAAGAACAGTGTCATACTGACCGTTGTTTCCGAGCTTCTGATTGTATGTATTGTCCCAATGGCTGCATATGGGATCGAGCGGTGTAAAAACAGGGTGACGGCCGTTATTTATATTTATTTTCTGGCCGGCATGATGATTCCGTTCCAGCTTTATATGTTTCCCCTGTTTAAGGAAATGAAAATCCTGGGTGTTTACGGAAATTTGATGGGGCCCATACTAAGTTATATTGCCGGTTCCGTGGCTTTCGGCAGTTTAATGTACTGCAGTTTTTTAAAAGGAATTCCCCTTGAAATCGAAGAGGCGGCCAGAATCGACGGATGTAATCCTTTTCAGGTGTTTTTTAAAGTAACATTTCCCTTACTGTCACCCTGTACCGCATCCATGGTGGTGTTAAACGGGCTGGGAATCTGGAATGACTTTTTAATGCCCTATCTGGTGCTCCCTTCCGGAAAAGCCAAGACAATTACGGCAGAAGTTTATTCCTTTGTAGGGCAGTATTCCGCACGGTGGGATATTGTATTTGCAGGAACGGTTATTTCTATCATTCCGGCCTTGTTAATTTTTATCTGCCTGCAGAAGTATTTTGTAAAAGGAATTACGGCAGGGGCAGCAAAAGGCTGATTGTTGAAAGGCTTGACATATGTTAAAATAACTTAAAAAACAGGAAGGTGTGTGTATACATGCCTTCTCTTTCCTTATTTTTAAGGATCGGAGGGCAGTGAATATGAAAAAATCCCTAAATAACCTCAGTCTGTATCATAAATTCGCGCTGGTTATTATACTGGTAGGGCTGTTTCCTATGCTGATTCTTGTTACGGTAGTTACCAACCGGATGTTGTACGATTATCAGATGTCAATCACCTCCGGCTACGAACAGGCGGCAAGATACATAAGTGTTTCCCTGGATAAGGAGCTGGAGTCCTTTAACGATATTTCCAAGATGCCCTATTATTATAATTATTCCAGCGAAGGAAAGTTTCAGTATAATTATATGTCGTTTGATAATCTCAGGAAAATCCTGGAGGCGGTCGGAATCGAGCCGGAGAAGCAGGAACTTGTACGCAGGCAGAACATGACCGGTTTTTTGCAGAATGTCTATGCCGTGGACAGTTCCATAGTCGGAACTTTTTTTCTTGGGACAGAGGAAGATTTGAGATTTCCTTACAGCGGAAGGAATACCTATTTTAAGGATTGGGATATTTTTTACCGGGTGATGGATTTTGGACACCTGGATAAAAAGTCGAAAGATATGATTTTGATTCCAACCCACCGTAACTCTTATTTTCATTACCAGAACGATGAGGTATTTACGGTGGCCCGGAATTATTTTAATTTATCCGGAGGATTAACGGAGCAGCCCTATGTGGGGACAATTTTTATTGATATAGATATGAAGCTGATTTATTCGCTGTTTATGTCGGCGGATTTTGGGGACAATAGTAAAATTTATGTTTATGACAGTGAAAACAGATGTTTCTACAGCACACAGAAGGAACTGATCGGTAAGAATTTAGGAGAAGCGAAAATAAAACTGGAGGGTAGTTCCAAAGATTTTATTATTCATGTTCCGGCGAATGATTATGGTATTTCCATTACGGTGCAGATGGATAAAAAGGCCGCTTTCGGTAAGCTTTGGGCTACCAGAAACCTGATGTATACCATAATTCTGGTCTCGATCCTTGCACTTTTTGGGGTATCCATTCTGTTTTCCAGAAAACTTACCCGCCCTATCCGGGATATGATGAGACAGATGGGCAAACTGGAGATCGGTGATTTTAATGTCCTGCTGCTGGTGGAAAGCAATGATGAAATCGGTGTTTTATCAAAACGGTTTAATGAGATGTCCCGGGAGCTGGAAAAATATATCAACCAGTCCTTTGTCGCACAGATTAAACAGAATGAAGCGGAAATGACAGCTCTCAAATCCCAGATATACCCCCATTTTCTTTTTAATACACTGGAGGTAATCCGTATGACAGCCTTGGAAGAAAAGGACGGAAACAAGGTTTCTAAAATGATAGAGGCATTATCTGCCCAGATCCGGTATATGATAGGAACGGTGCAGGATGTCGTCCCGTTGGTAAGAGAAGTAGAAATTGCGGAAAAGTATGTATACCTGCTGAATTGCCGTATTAATGGGAAAATCCACCTGGCTGTGGAATTAAACGGTTATTCGGATGCCAGAGTTCCCAAGCTGATTTTACAGCCCATTGTGGAGAATGCTTATGTTCATGGATTCAAGGCTCGGGGCGGAAACGGTACGGTCATGATCGATGTAACGGCAAAGGACGGTAAAATGGAAATTGCAGTTATGGATGACGGTGTTGGTATGAGCAAGGATATCATGCAAAGTTTATATGATTTAATCGAAAGTGAGGCCATCGGTATCAAACGGGAAGATGACTGGCAGAGTATCGGACTGAAAAATGTCCATGACCGTGTACGGTATTTGTATGGTGAACCTTATGGTATTAAGGTGACCAGCCAGGTTGGGGTAGGAACCATGATCCGTATTGTAATGCCGTATGTAAAAGAGGAGAAAGCTTAAGGATGATAAAGATGATTATTGCGGATGATGAACCTGTTATCATCCGCGGACTTAGGAAATTAATTGATTGGGAAATAATGGGGATTGAAGTGGCGGAAGTCTATGAAGACGGGCAGTCGGCACTGGACGGGATCTTGTCCCTGCGGCCGGATATTGCCTTATTGGATATAGCGATGCCAAAAATAGACGGGATACAGATACTGAGTAAACTAAAGGAGTTCAAAAGCGAGACACAGGTGATTTTTATCAGCGGTTACCAGAATTTTTCCTATGCCCAGGATGCAGTAAAGTACGGTGCCGCAGACTACCTGCTCAAGCCGGTCAATCAGGAGGAGTTAATGCATGCTTTGGAAAAATGTCTGCTGACAATTCAGGAAAGACTGAGTTGGAAAAGCACCCCCGGAGAAGACCAGGCCGGTGAAAATGACATGCCCTATGAAAAACTGGATGCCCTGGAGGATACGATTTACCTGCCCGCACAGATTGTAGTATTGTATGACAGGGAAGAGACGTCCAGGGAGAGGCGCCTGATTGCATTTTCAGTACTGTCTTTTTGGGAACAGGCATTAGAAGTGGAAAACAGAGGAATTGTTTTTGAGAAAAATAACAGCATTATAGTGGTTTTGAAAGGAATGAATAAGCCGGAAGGAAAGGCTCTCCTGCACCAGCTAAGGAGTCTGGCGGAAGAGGAAAAACATCACTCCGTTGGAATCATCGTTGGAAAAGAGGTACATTCCATGAGCGAAATACCGGGCCAGTATGCTGCCTGTAAGGATATGCAGGGATACTTTTATTTTGCAGGATATTTACCGCGCATGCTGTTGGATGTGGAAGAGAGAGTCTTTGCCCGTCAGGGAGAGCATTCCAAGGTAAGGGAGTATAGTGTAGGCATGCAGCAGGCAATTTTTAAACAGTCGGCGGAAGAATGCGGGCAATGGTTTGAAAAACTTCTGAAAGCAGTATGTATGATATCGGATGGAAGAAAGGAAGACGCCTGTTTCCATTTTTGTAACTGTATCTGGGATATGGAACTGCGGGTTTGGTCCATGGGGTTGGAGGGAACCGGGGTCCAGATGAAAGAGATGTTGGATAAGAGCCGGAGCTTTTATGATTATGAAGAGCTAACCCGGTATTTCAGAGACTTATATGAAAAATACGGGTCACTGGTACGACACTCGCTTTTGGAAAGTGATAAGAAAGACATTATCCGCGCCAAGGAATATATCGGACGGCATTATCAGGAAAATCTGACCTTGGATGTCCTGGCTCAGGAAATCCACATGAATCCCTATTATTTCAGTGCTTTCTTTAAAAAACAGGCCGGCAGGAATTTCAAGGATTACCTCAATGAGATCCGTATGGAACATGCGGTTAAGCTACTGCTCACTACGGATAAAATGGCATATGAAATAGCTTTGGAGGCAGGATACCGCGATGCAAGAACATTCTCGGAGATGTTCCAGCGTAAGTATGGGGAAACTCCCAGCAATTACCGCAAGCGAATACTTTCCGGGTAACAGTTTACACTCGTTTCAATTTCTTATAATACTGGCTGGGCGGGCAGCCGCAATTTTTGGTAAAGCACCTGCTGAAGTAATGAATATTGTGGAAGCCGCAGGCTTCTGCTACGGCGGAAACCTGCATGGCCTCGCTGGTCAGCATGTTCTTTGCCTTATCTAAGCGTGCTGCCAGTAAATCCGTTTTCGGACTGCACTTGTAAAACAGATTATAATAAAAAAAGAATTGGCTTTTTCCGAGATTAACCAACCTGCACATTTCTTCCGTAGTCCAGTCTTTTTGGCAGTTTTGCAGTATGGTAAGCCGGGCACGGTCAAAAACTTCCTGTAATGCTTTATTTCCTGAGAGTGTCTGCAGGTCTTTCGTATGTACGGATCTGGACAGCTCAATCAGCAGATTCCTGATTAAAATATCCAGTTTATATTCCCGGTACAGATTCTGCAGATAGAATTCTTCTGCAATTTTCTTGAACATTAAATTTATTTCCTGATGGTTGTCGGGATAAAATACCTGGTTTACCGGAACCGGAAATTTGTTTAAAAAATCTTCATCGACCGAAAAATGCATATAACTGTTGTAAAATTTGGAAACCGCGTGATAATGCTGGTAAATACCCGGGGGATAGAGCATACAGGCTCCAGGTAAAGTAACCGTACTGCTTCCGTCGGCAAAATGGACCTTCATCGGTGATAAAAACAGTAAAAGCAGATAGTCCGTACTGCCCTTCGGACGGTAAATGACAAAGGAATCATCGCTGTAAATATTATAGCTGCCGTAGTTGAATTGATACATAATTATGTCCTCTCTTTTTTGATCCATCAAGGGAAGTCTCACGCCAGTCGGCGGGAATCAGACGTATTTGACTTTGTCTCTATTTTAACATTACCGGAGAAAAAGTCAAATAAATCGGAGTATTATTCATTTTCAATCCTGTCACATAGGGGTATGATAAAGTAAAAATGAACGGAGTATTCCTGTAATATGCTCTAAGATTCAGGTGTACTGTCATGTGAAAGGAGAATTAGTTATGAATTTAAAGGACAAAGACAGGGTATGGTTAGAGGAAACTTTAGAAAAGTTTATGGCAAAAATGGAACGGGTAAGTGAAAAATCCAAAGATAAGATACCTGCAACTACCATAAACGGGGAGCATGATGACCGGTCTGACGGAAGTGTTTCCTGGACAGCGGACAATGGGCTTAATTGGTGGACCAATGGGTTCTGGGGCGGCATACTGTGGCAGATGTATTATCAGACAGGTAAGGAGCGGTATGCGGAAATTGCTGCAATATCGGAGAAAAAGCTGGATCAGTGTTTTACGGATTATTACGGACTGCATCATGATGTGGGATTTATGTGGCTGCCGACGGCGGTGGCGGATTATAAGCTGACAGGTAATGAAGAGTCCAGAAAGAGAGCTCTTCATGCGGCAGGTTTATTGGCCGGGCGTTTTAATCCGGCGGGGAAGTTTATCCGTGCCTGGAATGACGGAGCGGATAAGGATACTAGAGGCTGGGCAATTATCGACTGTCTGTTTAACATACCGCTCCTTTATTGGGCTACGGAGGAAACCAATGACCCAAGATACCGTCAGATTGCAATGCTCCATGCGGATACGGCCATGGACGTATTTATCCGGCCCGATGGTTCCTCAGGTCATATTGTGGAGTTCGATCCGGAAAGCGGTGAGGTTGTAAAAACCTACGGCGGGCAGGGGTATGGGGACGGTTCCTCCTGGACAAGAGGGCAGTCCTGGGCACTTTACGGGTTTGTGATCAGCTATAAGCATACCCGCAAAAAGGAGTATCTGGATACTGCAAAAAAAGTGGCTAATTATTTTATTGCCAATATTCCGGAGGACGGACTGATCCCGGTCGATTTCCGCCAGCCTGAGGAACCTTATTGGATGGATGATACTGCGGCAGCGATTGCAGCCGGCGGTTTAATCGAACTTTCTAAGGAAGTGGAAGAATGGGACCGGAAGATTTATTTTAATGCCGCAGTCAGGATGTTAAAGGCATTAACCGACAAACACAGTGATTTTACTTCGGCAAATGACGGTGTACTGACCCATTGTTCAGGAGCATATCATGCGGCAGAACATCATTTGAATCTGGTTTATGCGGATTATTTCTTACTGGAAGCATTGCTGAAATTAAAAGGAAATGACTATTTTATGTGGTAACAGGAGAAGGATAAATGAAAGATTAAGGTTCCAATCCGGAATATCTCAATTATACCAGCAGCCTGGCTCCTGGCAAAAAGGTTCTCCTGGCAGCTACCCAGGCAAGGGAGGATACCGGAATGTTTCGCCATTACTTCGAACATGCCGGAAATAATCTTGTTTTCCTGGGTTTTGGTGAGTATAAAATTTTGATTGCCGGCGGAAGCTTAAAGCCAGAGGATATTCTCAGACAGCCTGAGGTACTGGAGGAGGCCTGCCGGTCAGGGACCTGGCTTACGGAATAAAAGCCAGGTCTATTTTTCTGTTCTGCTTCTTTCGTGTTTTCCTTCATGTACACCTGTAATCTGCCCGTTTTTAATTCCAGCGCCGGCATTTTCTTTCGGTTTCATTTTTCTTAATTCGGAATTGCTTTTCTCTCTGTCCTTCATTCTGTTTTTATTGTTATCCATGATTGAATTCCTTTCGTTTCATGTAGTAGGAACAGTATTTCCATAATAACAGAATTTATCCTTTTATAAGGCTTATTACTGCCGGGAGATGGCAAACAAAATTTTAAATGTTTATAGCGGGTTTTAAGTCCATGGTCAGGCAGAGGTGAAATGAATCGGACAACCTGTATTAATGAAAGCGATAAAATAAATATTTGTAAAATTAAAAAATAATTTGTCAAATAACAAAATTACAAATTGAATCTGTTGTCGTAATTTAGTATAATTTAATTTCGGATGTTATAATTCATCGAATGCAAAGGAGCAAATTATGAAACAGAATCAGGCTGTCGGCAATGGTATTACGGAAGGGGTCATTTGGAAACAACTTCTCACTTTTTTCTTTCCATTGCTGTTCGGTACTTTTTTTCAGCAGTTATATACTACAGCAGATGCTATCGTAGTTGGCAAATATGTCGGCAAGGAAGCTTTATCTGCAGTAGGTGGGACAACAGGGGCAATCATCAATGTATTTGTAGGCTGCTTTGTAGGTATTTCAACCGGTGCAACCGTGACGATTTCTCAATATTACGGTGCCAGGCGGGAAGAGGAAGTCAGCAAAACCGTACATTCGGCCATTATGCTGGCTTTAACCGGGGGTGCCCTTATCATGGTTGCGGGCATCATCGGAGCACCGGCGGCGTTAAGATTCATGAGTACACCGAAGGTTATCATGCCTTATTCCCTGATTTTTATAAGAATCTATTTTTGTGGAATGACAGCCAATCTGGTTTATAACATAGGGGCAGGTATCCTGCGTGCAATCGGCGATTCCAGACGGCCTTTATATTTTTTGATCCTCAGCTGTTTCCTAAACATTATTCTGGATATATTATTTGTCGTGGGTTTTAAATGGGGCGTAGCCGGAGTGGGCATAGCTACGGTTATTTCACAATTTTTCAGTGCGGTCCTTGTATGCCTGACCCTGATGAGGTCGGAAGACTGTTACCGGCTGTACTTAAGAAAGATACGTTTCCATAAAGAAATGTTAAATAAAATCATACATATCGGAATCCCGGCAGGTTTCCAGTCCCTTATGTATTCTTTATCCAATGTGCTGATCCAGTCCAATATGAACCAGTTTGGGACGGATACCATAGCTGCCTGGGCAGCCTATGGCAAGATAGACGGTGTGTTTTGGATGATAATGGGGTCTTTTGGCATATCGGTTACCACCTTTGTTGGGCAGAATTTTGGTGCCGGTAAAAATGACAGGGTCCGGAAAGGCGTCAGGGTATGTTTAATCATGGCATTGTCTACGGCAGTCGGTTTAAGCATACTTTTGTCTTTCGGAGGTTCTTATGTATACCGGCTGTTTACCGATGACCGGCAGGTAATAGAAAAAGGAATGGAAATTTTACACTTTCTGGTACCGGTTTATTTTACCTATGTTTCCATCGAAATATTTTCCGGTTCCTTAAGGGGAATGGGCAGTGCGTTAATTCCCATGATCCTTACCTGCCTGGGTGTATGTGTCATGCGTATTCTCTGGATTTCTGTCGCAGTACCTATCTGGCCGGATATCCGGACCGTAATTTTCAGTTATCCCCTTGCTTGGTCAATCACTTCCGTACTATTTATCATATATTATCAAATTTATGTCAGGAAGCGGTACATCCGGTAAGAGTAAATAAAGATTTTTTATAAAGGTTAACCAGTACTGAGTGAGGCTCAAAACGCTAGGAACTATATAACGGAAGAGCCAAAAAGTGAAAACCAGAAAGGGATGTTCCGGGACAGGCAGTAACTGTCTCCGGAACATCCTTTTAAATTGATAACTTAAGGTTAATGTTATGATAAGCTTCGATATTGTTTAACCTGCCAAGAAAGTCTATGCTTTCTGCAGGCAGGAATCCAACTTAGTTTATCATTGGCGAGAGGGCTTTTGCTGAAATAGAAGCATAGCTGCTTAATTGGTTAGAGCCGCAGCAAAGCGGAAATCGAATAGCAGCTTTGACTAAGATAAAAATTTTAATAACCGATACAAGCCAGTATTTTGTCCATGGCACGCGCATTTTTAATGGAAAATTCATGGCTCACAAAGGGAGCTTCCCGATCGGTTATACACCTGCCAAGCTGTTCAACTTCCAGCATATAATTATCAGGTACTTCTAAGGTAACTTCTTTTGTTTCTCCGCCCGCATGGATGTAATACTTTAAGGAGCCTTTTGCATTAAACGGAACCGGTGCTTCAATGGTGCCGTCGGTACCGTATATAAAGTAGCGGTCGCCTCTTTGTGCCGCACACATTCCCGTTACGATGGAGGCTCTGCAGCCGCCGGGAAATTTAAAAAAGGCAGCTGTAAAAAGATCGATTTTATCTTCCGTGAATTCTGCCAGAGCTTTCACTTCACTTGGTTCTTCCCCAAGCAGGGCTAAAATCAGGCTGACATTATAACAGCCCAGGTCATAAATACTGCCGCCCAGGGTATCCTTTCTCAACCTTATGTTTCCGTCTTTCGGAGTTGGTGTCAGGAAAGTGGTTTCAATAAATTTTGGTTTCCCGATCGCTCCCGCGTCCAGTGCTTCCTTAATAGATTTAATAACAGGGCTGTGTAAATATGCAAATGCCTCCATAAAATATACACCCGCCTCATCACAGACCTTAATCATCTCTTTCACATCTTTTTCGGAGCCGGATAAGGGCTTTTCGCATAAAATATGTTTTTTCCTGGCGGCTGCCTTTATCACCCATTCTTTATGCAGGGTATTTGGCAGGGGTATGTAAACCGCTTCAATTTCCTCATCTTCCAGCAGGGCCTCGTAGCTGTAATAAGCCTTTTCAAAACCGTAGGCTGTTTTGTAACTGTCAGCCTTTTCCTTGCTTCTTCCGGCAATTCCATATAATATTGCATTTTCTGCCTTTAAAATAGCAGGGATTACATAACCTTTTGCTATATTTGCCGTACCTAATACACCCCATTTGATTTGTCTCATAACTTAGTACCTCCTATACCTGGTTTCATATTATTATCTTTATTTTAATATATAATTATGTGAATGTCCAGAAGCCGTCGGGACCAGCCACGATAAACACAAATAGGAAAAATACTTAGGAAGGGAGATGGCCGCATCCGACAGCCGGTTCCCTTCCGGTATAATATTCCTTGAACATTTGTCCTGTATAGTAGCAGGCAAAGGAATTTATGTATCGGAACAAAGTGTTAATTCTTTGAAACGGTTGTTATAATAGTAATTGCATTTTAAAGTACCAGCGATTACAATGATTGTATAGAAAAGACAAGGAGTGAAACCGATGGAAGATAAAGAGCTGCATAAAAAGTCTTATATTAAGGTTATCGATTTTATAAAAAAACAGATCCGGGAGGGGAAATTAATTACCGGTTCGAAACTGCCTGCGGAAAGGGAACTCTCCATAACTTTAGGGGTCAGCCGTAATTCCGTGCGGGAAGCGATTCGTACCCTGGATATCATGGGTATTATTTCCAGTCAGCAGGGCGCAGGTAATTATTTGACCGGTAACTTTGAAAATAACCTGGTAGAATCCATGTCAATGATGTTTCTTTTAAATCAGATTAATTACCGGCAGATTTCACAATTAAGAAGGGGGCTGGAAATGCAGGCCTTACTTCTGGCAATTGATAATATATCCGACCATGATGTGAAAAAACTGACTGAGATCAATAATATACTTGAAAGTGAAACGGAAGAAAACAATGTTATACTGGACAAGAAACTGCACTATAATATAGCGAAAGCTTCGAACAATACGCTGATCATTGACATTTTACAGGCACTTTCCGAACTAATCGACCAGTTCATTGTTGATTTAAGAAGGGAAATACTGAGTTCCGCCGACAGCAAGCAGATTCTCCAGGAAGCCCACACCCAGATGGTCCAAAGCCTGGTTTTAAGGGATAAGAATTTAGCTTATGAAGCAATTAACAAACATTTTGGTATAATTGACGAAAAACTACGTTTGAATGAAGCAAAATTAATAAAATTGAATGGATTAAAGTAATATCATACAAATCATTTGTGAAAAAAATGACGTTTGTTGACATGGAAAGAAAACATAAGTATAATAAAGTTACAAAAGTGGTCCTACCAATTTAAGCTTGATTGGTAGAGCAGGGGTGTTACAAAACTCTCTGTCTTAACTGCTTGTTGGAAAATAGGTTCATATACTGCAGATAATCATGGTACCTTTCTTAGCAAGTGGATAAAACGAAATGTTTTGTGGAAACCCCTTATTTTTTACGCCAAAATTGGTCCTACCAATTCAATCTTGGTAGGTAAAGCCCCCCGACTTTGCAGGCGGGAGTTCGACTTATCTTACAAAATCACGTGATTTAAAATCAAAACAGAATATCAAAACAGAATATCAAAACAGAATATGAAACCAAGGATAAGGAAAAATATCTACTGATTCCAATATCCGAAATACCGCCTGTTAAGTGCGGTATCGGGAGCGGTAAGAATAAAGACTTTCCGCAGCCCTTAAATCTACGCCTGGAGACGGGCAGATGGGAGCCAGATATGAACATGACTTTCGCTTTTATTTTAGCTTTACTGCCGATAATATGGCTGATCGTAGCCTTAACTGCATTAAAAATACCGGGATTTAAAGCCTGTACCATTGCACTGGTTATAGCATATGTATTGGCAGTATTCGTTTGGAAAATGCCCTTGCTTGACAGCATAACGGCAGTCGGGGAAGGAATTGCCCTTGCCCTGTGGCCCATTATAATTGTAATTATAGCCGCAATCTTTACTTACAATGTCTGTGTGGCAACCGGCAAGATGGAAATAATCAAGAAAATGTTAGCAAGCGTTACGAATGATAAACGGGTGTTGATTTTAATCATTGCCTGGGGGTTCGGCGGTTTCATGGAAGGAATGGCAGGCTTTGGAACAGCAGTTGCCATACCGGCCAGTATGCTATGGGGGTTGGGATTTAATCCCGTATTTGCCGCAATCGTATGTCTGATTGCCAATGCGACCCCGACGGCTTTTGGTTCCATTGGAATTCCCACTACTACTCTGGCGAAAATAACCGGCCTGGATGTATTCGGCTTATCCACCAATACGGTTATTTTACTGGCTCCCCTTATTATTCTGACTCCTTTTATCCTGGTATATTTGACCGGTAAGTCGGAAAAAGGCAGGTCAAAAAACTCATTAAAAGGGATTATCCTCATTACCTTGATCTCCGGCGTATCATTTTTAATACCGGAATATCTGGTGGCAAAATTCCTTGGTGCCGAACTCCCCGTAGTAATCGGTTCCGTATGTTCCATGTTATGTACGGCAGGGGCAGCCAGGTTTTTCGGTAGAAAAGACATTGATCCCGAATACCGCCTGGAAGAAAAAAATCATGACAAAGTAACCGGAAAAGAAGCAGTGGTGGCCTGGAGCCCGTTTCTATTGATCTTTTTGTTTTTACTTGGAACCTCCAAATTGATTGCACCGTTAAATGAACTGCTGGGTGCCGTAAAAACTTCCGTAAATATTTATACCGGCAAGGACGCCGCGGCATATACCTTTTCCTGGCTGACTACTCCGGGATTATGGATTATCCTTGCTGCATTTGTTGGAGGGAAAATTCAGGGAGCCCGCTTCGGTGAAATGCTGAACATATTTAAAAAGACCATGATCCAGATGTTTAAGACGGTTGTAACCATCATCTCCATTATGGCTACGGCCAAATTAATGGGTTACAGCGGCATGATCGCTTCCATATCCCTTATGTTTGTTACGGTTACGGGGTCCTTTTATCCCTTGTTTGCACCTCTCCTTGGTTCCATCGGAACCTTTGTAACGGGCAGCGGTACTTCCTCCAGTGTTTTATTCGGCGGTTTGCAGGCAGAGACCTCTACGGCACTTAATTTAAATCAGGCCTGGATTTCGGCTTCCAATACGGCCGGGGCAATTACGGCCAAAATGATTTCCCCCCAGAGTATTGCAGTTGCCGTGGCAGCCGTACAGTTACAGGGAAAAGAAAGTGTACTTTTAAAAGGCACGTTTAAATATTATATCTTGTTTTTAGTAATCGTAGGCATCTTCACTTACGTGGGTGCACAGCTTCTGGGATGAATATATTGATAATGTCGCCGAAGATTTAGTAATAAGTGAGTAATTACTGGAATTATAAGTAAGTGATTTATGATTAAGAATGTTTATATATATCCATTTATTATATATCCATTTATAAAAGTATGAGTTTATAAAAAGCATATATGTAGAATGACAAAGCATAAACGTCATTTAAAAGGAATTAAAAAAGGGAAAGGTGACAAGTATGAATATCTTAGTATGTATTAAACAGGTTCCTGACAGCAACAAGGTAGAAGTAGATCCGGTTACAGGAGTCTTAAAAAGAAACGGTGTGGAATCCAAAATGAATCCCTATGACCTGTATGCCATTGAAACGGCACTTAAGGTAAGGGAAGAAATGGGAGGAACCATCTATGCACTTACCATGGGTCCCGGGCAGGCTGCCGTGGTCATCCGCGAAGCTTTCGCCATGGGTGTTGATAAAGGAGTTTTAATTTCCGACCGGAAATTCGGTGGTGCCGATGTTCTGGCAACCAGCTATACGATTTCCCAAGGCATAAAATCCATCGGCGATTTTGATTTGATCCTCTGCGGAAAGCAGACCACCGACGGAGATACGGCACAGGTTGGGCCGGAAGTATCCGAATGGCTGAATATCCCCAGTGTATCCAACGTATCTAAAATAGTAGAAATGAATGAAGAATCCATTGTAGTGGAAATGGACATGACCCATGATATTGAAATTACAAAAATCCAATTCCCCTGCCTCCTTACGGTGGATAAGGACATTTTCATGCCAAGGCTTCCATCCTATGTGAAGAAGCAGGAAACAAAGGACCGTGAAATTACGGTAATAAGCCTGGCGGAATTAGAGGACAGAGACGAACTTCACTACGGCCTGAACGGGTCACCCACACAGGTACAGCGTATTTTTCCACCGGAAGTCAATGCTCACAGGGAGATGTTTCACGGAACAGGTGAAGAACTTACCGGTCAGTTATTTCATAAATTGCAGGAATTAAAATTCGTATAGGGGGAAATCAAAATGGCAAAGTTAGTCATAAATCAAAGTAAAGTCGGAAATATACAGGAAGTAATCAGTATTTGCCCCTTTGGAGCAATGGAAGAAAAGAACGGGGAACTGCTTATTAATGCAGCCTGTAAAATGTGTAAATTGTGTGTGAAAAAAGGTCCGGCAGGGGCCATTGAATATGTGGAAGAGGTTATGGAAACCGTTGATAAAGAAAAATGGAGAGGGATCGCAGTTTATGTGGACCACATTGACGGGGTTATCCATCCGGTAACTTATGAATTAATCGGTAAAGCGAAAGAACTGGCAGCCAAGATAGGTCATCCGGTATATGCCGTTATGATGGGAAGTAATATTACAAAAGAATGTCATGAACTCCTTCATTATAACGTGGATAAGGTATTTGTATATGATCAGGAAAAATTAGCCCGTTTTATAATGGAACCTTATACCGCCGTATTTGAAGATTTTGTGAATCAGGTAAAACCGACCGCCATTCTGATGGGAGCAACTCCTGTGGGACGTCAGCTGGCACCCAGGCTGGCCGCCAGATTAAAAACCGGGCTGACGGCGGACTGTACTATACTCGACATCACGGAAGATACGGATCTGGTACAGATAAGACCGGCTTTCGGCGGAAATATCATGGCCCAGATTTTGACCCCCAATCACAGGCCACAGATGGCAACCGTCCGTTACAAAGTAATGGACGCACCGAAACGAAACGCGGAAGAATCCGGTGAAATCGTGGAATGCAGCATTGATACTGAGAAATTAAACAGTAAAGTGGATGTACTTGATATTATTGCCAAAGAAAAAGAACAGTTTATCGAAGCCTCCGAAGTATTAGTCGTAGCGGGGCGCGGTGTAAAAAAAGAGGAAGATTTAGGGATGTTGCAGGAATTGGCGGATTTACTGGACGGCCAGCTTGCCTGTACAAGGCCTGTTATGGAAACCGGCTGGTTGGAAGCAAAACGCCAGGTAGGCTTAAGCGGCAGGACCGTAAGGCCGAAACTTATCATAACCTGCGGAGTATCCGGATCGGTGCAGTTTACGGCCGGTATGAACAATTCGGAACAGATCATTGCCATTAATAAGGATGAGAACGCACCCATTTTTAAAACCGCTCACTATGGTCTGGTAGGAGATTTATATGAAATCATTCCGGACTTAATTAATCAGATAAAATTAACCAAGGGGGCAGTGTGAATTATTGAAAGGCATAATTCACACACATGTTTGTGCCTGCGAAATCCTCGGCCCAAACATGAGGTGCGCTGGAAATGGCATGGCGGTAATTGTGAAGTAAAAGCGTCTTCACAAAGTGAATTGTAAAAACATAATTCACTTAGAAAGAACGCCAAAATGAAATCAGAGGGATTTCATTTTGAACTTCTTCCTATATATTTGAGATGTCGCTTCTGCGGCATCATGTCGGGAAGGTTGAAAAAAAATCGTTTTCAACCAATGTGTAGAAATGGAGGAAAAATGAATTACAAAAAATTAGACCAGGAAGATTTATATTTTATAAAAAATATCATAAATGATACGGAACGGGTTCTATACGGAGAAGATATCAATGAAGAATACAGCCATGATGAATTAAGCGATACGGTCAGTTATCCGGACGTAGTCGTAAAAGTTACCTCTACGGAGGAAATTTCTAAAATAATGAAGTATGCTTACGGGAACAACATTCCGGTTACCCCAAGAGGTTCCGGTACGGGACTTGTAGGTTCCTCCGTTGCAATGGAACATGGTATTATGCTGGATACCAGCTTGATGAACCGTTTTCTGGAGCTGGATGAAGACAATTTGACCATTACGGTGGAACCGGGTGTTTTATTAATGGAATTGGCCGCCTACGTACAGGACAGGGATTTGTTCTATCCTCCGGATCCGGGTGAAAAGTCGGCTACCATCGGCGGAAACATCAGTACCAATGCCGGAGGCATGAGGGCGGTGAAATACGGTGTTACCAGGGATTATGTCCGTGGACTTGAAGTAGTACTGCCGGACGGTAAAGTGGTGGAATTCGGCGGCAAAGTAGTTAAAAACAGTACGGGATATGCTATGAAGGATCTGATGGTAGGTTCGGAAGGAACCCTTGGAATCATTACAAAAGCCATCTTAAAACTCCTTCCTCTTCCGAAAAAAGCCATCAGTTTGCTGATTCCTTTTCCTACCCTGGAAACGGCAATCCGCACGGTTCCCTTGATCATCAAGTCCAAATCCATACCTACGGCCATTGAATTCATGCAGCGGGAAGTTATTATCGATGCGGAAAAATATTTAGGGAAAAAGTTTCCGGACAACAGTGCCGATGCCTACCTGTTATTGAAATTTGACGGTAATTCTACGGAAGAAATAGAAAAAGCCTATGACAGCGTGGCTAAAATCTGCCTGGAACAGGGAGCTCTGGATATCCTCATATCCGACACCAATGAGAGAGAGGAATCCATCTGGAAGGCACGAGGCGCATTCTTAGAAGCCATCAAGGGTTCCACCACCTATATGGATGAGGTGGACGTAGTGGTTCCCAGAAGTTCCGTCAATGAAATGGTGGAATATATCCACGGTTTATATAAGGAAGTAAACATCCGTATTAAGAGCTTCGGCCATGCCGGTGACGGTAATCTTCATGCTTATATACTGAAAGATGATTTAAGTGAAGAAGAATGGGAGAAGAGGATGAAAGCTGCCATGGATAAAATTTACGGCAAAGCCAGGGAATTAAACGGCCAGGTTTCCGGTGAACACGGTATCGGTTATGCCAAGAAGTCTTATTTAATGGAAGCCATGGATCCGGCTACCGTGGAAATCATGCTGGGAATCAAGAAGGCTTTTGATCCGAAAAACATCTTAAATCCTCATAAGGTATGCCAGATGTAAATTCAGGCAGGCAATTGTTACGGACATCAGTGGTAACGGGTATAAAATGTATCAGAAAAGTGTATAAATCCGAATACGGGGCAGCTTTAAAATATCTATTGAACAATAGCATATTTTAAAACTGCCCCGTATTTGAATTATATTGGTTTATAATAAAACATTTATAGGATATGTAAAATCCTCCCCAGGATTGGATTTCAATCTGTAAAAGGGTACTTTATTTGGCAGAATTGTTGAAAATACATACCTGTTTGTTGACTTGTATTATAATTTTGCTATAATTATTACAAAATACTCTAATGGAAGAGGCCGGAAAAAAATACTCCCAGGGAAAAGAAAAGGCTCTTTTAAAAGGAAGGATGCCATGGAAGAAAAAAACAAAAATAACCGTAAGATTAAAATTAAACTTTCGCCACTGGTTATTTTAGGCAATAGTATACTAATGCTGCTGGTGATATTTTTGAGTTTTATTTATTTCAATAATAAATTAATCGATACGGGACTTGCACAAAAGAACGGATATGGATTATATGAAAAGCACTATGCATTTATTTCGAATAACAAAGAACAGGATTTTTGGAATGAAGTTTATGAAGGGGCATTAAAAGCAGGAAAAGCACAAAAAGTATATGTGGAACGTTTTGGCAATAAACTTTTTGCCGATTATGGCAAGAATGAACTTATGCGTATGGCAATTGACGCAGCGGTAGACGGGATTATTCTGGAAGGCGACGGGGAAGGAGAAACCGGGGAGTTTGTGAAGGAAGCCGTAAATAAGGGAATTCCCGTTATTACCGTATTAAAGGATTCCAATAACAGCATCCGCCAGTGTTTTGTGGGAATTAACAGTTACAACCTGGGGCAGGAATACGGAAAACAGGTATTTAAGCTTCGCAATGAGGCAACAAAACGTATTTTTGTATTGGTGGATGAAAACAGTGCGGACAGCAGCCAGAATATAATTCTTCTTGGAATAAGGGATACCATAGAAAAAGCACTGGGCAAAAACCATGGCCTGGAAATAAAGGCTGTGGTAGTGAATAATGAAGGTGATTTCAGCCCGGAAGAGACTATCCGGGATATTATTATGGATTCGAATAATGTACCGGATATTATGATCTGCTTAAATTCCACCTATACCCGGTGTGCATACCAGGCGGTGGTGGATCATAATAAGGTGGGTAAAATTAATATTATCGGTTATTATGATTCGGAAAATATTCTAAGTGCAATAGAAAAAGGCATCATCTATTCCTCCATTTCCGTAGATACGGAGCAGATGGGCAGTTTGTGCATACAGGCCCTGGAGGAATACTCCCTTACGGGACATGTAAGCGAATACCTCCCGGTGGATACAAAACTGATTACGGCAGACAATGTTTCGGATTATTACCATAGTGAAGAGGAAGCCGAATAAATCGGGAGGAGCAGGATACGTGAAGAACAGGAAAAAAATACTCTTAAAAAAATGGAACAAACTTTCCCTGCAATGGAAATTAACAACGGCTTTCGTATTCACTTCCTTTATCATGCTGATTGTCAATTTTATCATGTATTTTAACATCAACCAGATGATGGGAAAAATTGATGAGGTATATGTGAGTAATACCAACTTGTATGAATTGTCGGATTCCTTAAACAATCTGCAGAACAGCATGACAGAATACTTAAACACCAAAAGTTCCGATGCCATTGACGCCTATTACCGGAGTGAGCAAAAGTACCGGAAACTGCTGGACAAACTGAATGTAACCATAACGGATAATGAAATGCTGCTAATGGAGAAGAATATAAAGAACATGTCGGAAAACTACCTGGAAACCGCTTTTGAAACCGTACAGGCAAAGCGGGGCCGGAATGTGGAAAAATATAAAGACAATTATGAAGTTGCCAAAACCTCTTTCCAGAATATCAATGCTTTTATATACAGCCTCAATAACGAGCAGTTTAAATATAATTCCGGCAGTTATAAACTTTTGTTAAATACTCTTAAATATATGGAGATTATTAGCACTTCTATCCTGATCATCATAGCTGTTATTAATATCGGCCTGATTATTCTTCTGACCAGATCCATTACGAAACCTTTAAATAATTTAGCCAAGGTCGCCAATGATGTATCCAAGGGCAAGCTGTATATCGAACCCGTAGCCGTGGAATCGGAAGATGAAGTAGGGGTAGTGTCCAATGCGTTTAATAAAATGGTTTTAAATATCCGGGTTTATATTGAACAGATCCGCGAAAATCTGGAGAAGGAGAGAATCTTAAAGGAAAACGAACTGAAGATGGAGGGACACTTAAAGGATGCAAGGCTGAAATACCTCCAGGCCCAGATCAATCCGCATTTTCTCTTTAATACCTTAAATGCCGGTGCACAGCTTGCCATGATGGAAGGAGCGGACAAAACCTGTCTCTTCATTGAGCATATGGCGGAATTCTTCCGGTACAACATGAACAAAATGGACCAGGTGGTAACCATAGCGGATGAAGTCCGTCTGGCAGACAGTTTTATTTACATATTAAATGTGCGGTTTTCCGGTGATATTCATTTTGAACGGGAAATCGACGAACCTCTTTTAGAGACCCGGATTCCCGCCATGGTGCTCCAGCCCATTGTTGAAAATGCCGTAAATTACGGGATCCGGGGCATTAACTGGGATGGGGTGATCAAACTGTCCGTGTTCCGGGGGGATTCAGATATCTGCCTGAGCGTAAAAGACAACGGAATCGGAATGGAAAAGGATAAAATTACGCAGGTACTTACAGGAGAGAGGTTTGATAAGGATATTACATTTAATTCCAATGGGGTCGGGCTTGTGAATGTAATCAACCGGTTAAAACTTTATTTTAACCGGGAAGATGTGATAGAAATAAAAAGTGAAGGTAAGGACAGGGGAACGGAAGTTATCGTCCACATTCCTCTTTAAACCTGGGGAGGCAGCAGATGTACAAAATCATGTTAGCTGATGATGAAGGTATTGTGATCGAATCCCTTCAGTTTATCATCGAGAAGAATTTTAAGGGAAAATGCCAGGTGGAATTTGCGAAAACCGGTCGCAACGTCATCGAACTGGCGGAGCATTTCAGGCCGGATATTGCCTTCATGGATATCCAGATGCCGGGGATTAACGGAATCGATGCCATGAAAGAAATCAGGAAAAGCAATCCGGGTATTTTATTCATCGTTTTGTCCGCTTATGATAAGTTTGACTATGCACAAAAAGCAATTAATTTAGGAGTAATCGAATACCTGAATAAACCCGTCAGCCAAAAAGTAATCGTAGAGGTTCTTGGCAGGGCCATGAAACAGGTAGACGAAAAGCGGGAAAAAAGAAGCAATGACTTAATGATTAAAGAAAAGCTGGAAATCGTGATACCGATCATCGAAAACGGTTTTATTTATTCCATTATGTTTCAGGAGCATTTTACGGAAGATATTGATAATTACCGAAACATGCTGGGAATTACTCAGGATTACGGCTATATGCTGGCCCTGGTATCCGGGGAAACCCAAATGGGCAATTACATGACCAATGCGGTGGGAACCAGTATAAAGGCACAGATGAATTACCAGAAAATCAGGGAAATGGTAAAAGAAGAATATCCCTGCATTATCGGGTCCATCATGTCCAATAAAATTGCCGTATTTGTCCCCTGTGAAAATAAAAAGCTGGATTACAATGAACGGATTGACTTAATTGAAAAATCCAGAAACCTGGCCCGGAAATTAAAGAAGGCCCTGGGCATATCTTTCCGTATCGGGCTCGGTTCCATACGGCCTTTGAAGGAATCCATGGACTCCTATAATGAAGCCTTAAAGTCTTTGGTCAACACCACCGGAAGTGTGGCCCATGCGGATGATCTGACAGTTCGTTCTAATTATGAAGAAGGCTATCCCATTGAGGTCGAGAGATCCATACTGGACAGTTTAAAAGAAGGAAATACGGCAGACTGTATCAGGCAGGCAAATCTGTTTTTTGACTGGATGGGTGCAGGCTGCCCGGAAGGGGATGTCAACGTGAAATTAAAGGTACTGGAACTGGTACTCTTTGCGGAACATGAAGTCTATTTAAGCGGCGGGAAGACATATCACTTTTCCGGCCGGAGCGGCTATCTGGCAGACATAACGGGCCTGCAGGATAATTCCGGATTAAAATACTGGTTCCTTTCTAAATTAACGGAAGCCTGCCAAAATATTGTTGTGAAAAAAGCAGACAACTCCAACAGTATGATAAAAAAAGCCCAGGATTATATATTACAGCATTATAAAAAAGATATTTCGCTGGATGACATATCCAGGGAATTGGATATCAGCCCTTATTACTTCAGCAAATTATTCAAGGATCTGACCGGTACGAATTTTATTGAATACCTAACGAATACCCGCATTGACAGAGCCAAAATGCTGCTTCTGGATAACGAAAGAAGCATGAAAGAAATAGGTACGGAGGTTGGTTATGGCGACCCTAATTATTTCAGCCGCATTTTTAAAAAATATACCGGCAAAACGCCTACGGAATACAGGGAGAACAGTATCCCGGACAGGCCTGGTACAGGCAAGGGGGTATCGAAATGAAGAACAGAACGGTCTTGTATAAAAGGTTTTGTTCAGTTTCCGGAACGCAGCGGGTCAGAATTCTCCGTCTCCGTCCTGCAGCAGGAAGTAAAAACTTCATGGTATTTTTATCCTTTTTTCTGTTGTTGAGCGTGATCATAACCGGCTGCAGCAAAAAGGACCAGGAAGTGGCAGTAAATCAAAAAGAAGAGACTGACACCATAAAAATCGGCATGACCTTTGACTCCTTTATCCTGGAGAGATGGCAGAGGGACAGGGATGTATTTGTATCAAAATCCAAGGAGCTGGGAGCAGAGGTCAATGTACAGAATGCCAATGGGGACTTGGAAGAGCAGATTTCACAAATTGAATATTTTATTCAAAAGAAAATGGATGTAATCGTTGTAATTGCCATTGACTCAGAAGGAATTTCAGGTGCCGTGACCAAGGCAAAAAAGGCAGGTATTAAAGTAATTGCCTATGACCGGCTGGTATTAAATGCCGGAGTAGACCTTTACATATCTTTTGACAATGAAAAAGTCGGAGCCCTGATGGCGGAGTACTTAAAGGAAAAACTGCCGGAGGATGGTAAAATCCTGATGATATGCGGTCCGTTGACGGATAATAACGTACCGCTGGTAATGGAGGGTTTCAAAAAAGAAATCAAAGATACGAAATTATCCGTAACGGGGATTGAACATGCGCCGGGCTGGCACCCGGAAACGGCATTTATCGTTACCAATCAGTATCTGATGATACAGAACAAGTTTGACGGAATTATGTGCGGGAACGATAACCTGGCCGGGCAGGCTGTCAAAGCCCTGGCAGAGAGAAGAATGGCCGGGCAGATTTTTGTGGTGGGACAGGATGCCGATCTGGATGCCTGCCAGAGAATCGTGGAAGGCACCCAGAGTATGACTGTCTATAAACCCGTCGAAAAACTGGCCAGCCTGGCAGCGGAATATGCGGTTGCCATGGCTAAGGGGGAAAGGGTGGAAATAAAGGAAACCTTTTTTGACGGCGTGCAGGATGTACCTTATGAGAAACTGGAACCCATTGCGGTGACCAAAGATAACATGGACGACGTAATCGTAGGAGACTATCACCTGGAGGAGGATGTCTATCTGAACATGCCGAAAGAGAATGAAAAGTAAGGACAAAAAAGTAAAACATAAGGACGAAAAAAGACAGGCAGTAGTTACCGGACCCTGGTTCTTTAGCAAAATAATGCTAGGAACCGGGGTAATTTTTTGTGCAATAGGAAATTGTGTCCTATTCGAGAAAAAACCCTTCGGGAAGATGCATATGAACCCAGGGTGTGTCTGAAAACTCATTGCACCTTCTGAATGTCCCACTTTGCGGTATACTGCGTTGTGATTTTGGGAACGCCCGCTACGCCCCAAAATCGCTCCTTGTCTCCCACAAAGTGGAACATTCAGCCCAGCACAAGCAGTTTTCAGACACACTCCAGCAAAAGGAAAATATCCTTAAAAGAAAATTACAATTTCCAGATGATGATTATAAAAATGATCTTTTATCGAACGAAAACGGAATATTGAGTAAGACAAAAAAACAATATCCTTTGAAAATTGTCACTGAAGTAACAGCGCGTCAGCATCAGATTCTGACGAACCGGAAGCTTTCCTGTTAGCATAAAGACAGGAATATGTCCAGTAAAAAATATACAGATAATAGAAAAATAATGCTATTCTATCTGTGTTATAGTCAGCTTGTAAATAAAAAACATGTCTGTGAACATGAAAAACAGGAGGTATTTTTATGAAAAAGAAATTACTCGGTGTTTTGCTGGTTATAGCAATGGCTGCGTCTTTACTGGCCGGCTGCGGCTCCAAATCGACAACCGCACCGGCAGGTTCCGGTGAAACGGATGTAAAAACAGAATCTTCCGCGGAAGAATCCACGGAAACATCCCCCGAAGGAACCCAGGAAGCAGCTGAAGCACCTGCGGCATCATCGGAAAAGGGACTGGTCGGCGTATCTATGCCAACGAAAGATTTACAGCGCTGGAACCAGGACGGCGATAATATGCAAAAGCAGCTGACCGATGCCGGATATCAGGTGGATTTACAGTATGCCAGCAATGATATTGCGACCCAGGTTTCCCAGATCGAAAATATGATTGCAAATGGCTGTAAACTATTGGTTATCGCTTCCATCGACGGTGATTCCCTGGGAACCGTATTGGTACAGGCGAAGGATGCAGAAATTCCGGTGATTGCCTATGACCGTCTGATCATGAATTCCGATGCCGTTACCTACTATGCGACTTTTGATAACTATATGGTCGGTACAAAACAGGGTGAATACATCAGGGATGCCCTGGAGCTGGACAATGCAGCAGGCCCCTTTAATATTGAAATTTTCACCGGCGACCCTGGTGATAACAATGCCAAATTCTTCTATGGCGGTGCCATGGACGTATTAAACCCTTATATTGATTCCGGTAAATTAGTAGTAAAATCCGGACAAAAAGATTTTGAAACCGTTGCAACCGCTAACTGGTCTTCGGAAAATGCTCAGAACAGAATGGATGCGATCCTTGCTTCCAACTACGGTGACGGAACGAAGCTGGATGCCGTACTTTGCTCCAATGACTCTACCGCACTGGGGGTAACCAATGCACTGACCTCCTCCTATACGGGTGAATATCCCATAATTACCGGCCAGGATTGTGATATGGCCAATGTGAAAAATATGATTTCAGGAAAGCAGGCCATGTCAATCTTTAAAGATACCCGTGATCTTGCAGCCCAGACCGTTAAAATGGTGGACGCCATCATGCAGGGCGGGGAAGCACCGATCAATGATACAAAGTCCTATGATAACGGAACCGGTATTATTCCCACCTATTTGTGCGAACCGGTATTCGCAGATGCAAACAATTATAAAGAACTGTTGATTGATTCCGGATATTATAAAGAATCCGATTTACAGTAAAATAAGTATGCAGGGGCTGTTGCAAGCAGCCCCTGCAATACAGATTGGGAGGGAATGAATTGAATCGAATACTGCTGGAAATGAAAAATATAACGAAAACCTTTCCCGGTGTAAAAGTATTGGACAATGTAAATTTAAAAGTGGAAGAGGGGGAAATCCATGCCCTGGTAGGTGAAAACGGCGCCGGCAAATCCACACTGATGAATGTTTTAAGCGGAATCTATCCTTATGGCTCCTATGAGGGTGAGGTTATTTTTGACGGAGAACTCTGTAAGTTCTTAAATATTAAAAGCAGTGAAGAAAAGGGAATCGTCATTATTCATCAGGAACTGGCCCTGATACCTTATATGACCATCGGCGAAAACCTGTTTCTCGGCAACGAAAGGGGAAGAAAGGCAGCAATTAACTGGAACGAGACCTATGGAAAAGCGGATTCCCTCCTGCGTACCGTGGGATTAAAAGAAACCTCCCGGACCCTGATCAAAGATATTGCCGTAGGCAAACAACAGTTGGTGGAAATAGCAAAAGCCCTTGCCAAACAGGCAAAGCTCTTAATTCTGGATGAGCCTACCGCTTCCTTAAACGAGTCCGATTCTAAAGCACTGCTGGATTTGCTCCTGGAATTCAAGAAGAACGGTATGACTTCAATTATTATATCCCATAAATTAAATGAAATTTCTTACGTTGCAGATAAAATTACGGTAATACGTGACGGATCCACCATAGAAACCCTGGATAAAAAGCAGGATGATATCAGTGAAGTAAGAATTATAAAAGGGATGGTCGGCCGTGAACTCTCGGACCGTTTCCCGAAACGGCAGGAAAAAAATATCGGTGATATAAAAATGGAAGTGTCCGGCTGGACGGTGTATCACCCTTTATATACGGACCGTAAGGTTGTGGATAATGTTTCGATTCATGTCCGCAGGGGAGAAGTAGTTGGAATATCGGGGCTTATGGGTTCCGGGAGAACGGAACTGGTTATGAGTATTTTTGGAAAAAGCTATGGCACCAATATCTCGGGTACTTTAAAAATAAACGGTGAAACTGTTAAGCTGAACACCGTAAGAGATGCCATCCATAAAAAACTTGCATATGTGACGGAGGACAGGAAAGGAAACGGATTGATTTTAAGCAATCCCATTAAAATAAATACGACCCTGGCGAATCTCCAGGCAGTGAGCAGGCATTCCATTATTGATAAAGATAAGGAGTTTGCTGTAGCCCTCAGGTATAAACAGAAACTGAATACCAAATGTACGACAGTGGAACAAAATGTAGGAAATTTAAGCGGTGGAAACCAGCAGAAAGTTTTACTGAGCAAATGGATGTTTGCAGATCCGGACATTTTAATACTTGATGAACCGACCCGTGGTATTGATGTGGGTGCGAAATATGAGATTTATTGTATCATCAATAACCTGGTGGCGGAAGGCAAGTCAGTTATTATGATATCTTCCGAATTGCCTGAAGTTTTAGGCATGTGCGACCGTATCTATGTCATGAATGAAGGTAAAATAGCAGGGGAATTAAGCAGTGAGGAGGCGTCCCAGGAATTGATCATGACCTATATTTTAAAATCAGGTAAAGGAGAGTAGGCAATGGAGAATGCAAAAAATATAATGAGAAAATATACGATGGTCCTGGTTTTGCTGCTTGTAACGATCTTTTTTGCTTCGGTAACCGACGGAAAAATGCTGTTGCCGCAAAATGTAAATAACTTAATCGCGCAAAACGCCTATGTATTTATTTTAGCGGCAGGTATGCTGTTATGTATTTTGACCGGGGGCAATATTGATCTTTCCGTAGGGTCCGTAGTGTGTTTCGTTGGTGCCGTAGGCGGTACCCTGATGGTAAAAAGCGGATGGAATATATTTGTATGTATTATGATTATGCTTGTGACAGGCGCCCTGATCGGAGCCTGGCAGGGATTCTGGATTGCATATGTACGGATCCCTCCCTTTATTGTAACTTTAGCCGGTATGTTTGTGTTCCGCGGCTTGTCCAATGTGGTGCTGCAGGGAATGACGGTAGCGCCGATGCCGGATAAATACCTGAACTTATTTAACAGTTACATACCGGATATATTGGGAGGCGGCAAAAACTTTAATTTAACCTGTATGGTTTTAGGAATTGCAGGCTGCCTTGTTTATCTGTTCATAACCGTAAAAAGCCGGAGGAATAAGGCAAAAAACGGCTACGAAATGGAGAAACCGGCAGGGGTAATCCTACGGAGTGCCATTATCTGTATCGCAATCCTGGCATTTACTTTCCGCCTTGCCCAGTATAAAGGCATACCGACAGTATTGATCTGGGTCGGAGCCATTATAGCCATCTATGCCTATATTACATCAAAAACCACCACCGGCCGTTACTTTTATGCAGTGGGCGGCAATGAAAAAGCAACGAGACTTTCCGGTATCAATACCAATAAGGTATACTTCATAGCCTATCTGAATATGGCTTTCCTGGCAGCCGTTGCAGGTATGGTAACCATTGCCCGCTTAAATTCCTCCAATCCCACCGCAGGTACCAATTATGAAATGGATGCAATCGGTTCCTGCTTTATCGGCGGTGCCTCCGCTTACGGCGGAATCGGTACCATACCGGGTGTTGTGGTTGGTGCCATCCTGATGGGTGTAATTAACCTTGGCATGAGCATCATGGGTGTGGATGCAAACTACCAGAAAGTCGTGAAAGGATTGGTATTACTGGCAGCAGTAATTTTTGACGTAGTTTCGAAAAGGGAAAAAAATAAATAATTAACTTTTATCATTTGGCAGCAAGAAGACTCCTTCCTCTGAGGTGGGTGATGAATTGCTGTCTGCAAAGACACTCCCTTGACTCTCTCTCTCGTAGCATATGAAACACTATAGAAAACAGAAACAGGAATAAATTATAGCAGAAAGTCCTCACTGTTACAAGGAAGCTGCTGAAAAGTCCCCTTCAAAACTTGGTATGAATATAAATACCTTTATTCATTCCATAAACGAAAAGATGTCTTTTCCAGCAGCCTCTCGTAAGTGCGGGAGTATGTCAGCGGAACGGTTTAAGTTGAAGGGTTATTATGGATTTTTTTGTCTGTGTTGTGTTTACTATTCGGGGTTTAATGTAAATAATTGTTGATTTGTCCCGGAATAAGTGGTACAATATTACAGAACAGGACAAATTTGGGGACAATTTAGATAATATGATCCAGTATAGAATACAATTCTTGGGAGGGTCTACTTATTGAAGCTGTATTGTACTTCATGACATGTAAATAGCATATTTTGCTGGTTTTTGATTAGTTTAACGTTAAACTACCGGGCAATATGCAGGTTAAACTGGAATTCTGATTTATTTACAGCCCAAATCCCAGTATGTCGGCTTAATTTTTTATATTATAGTGAGACAATCTGGAATTTATAGAAATTTCGTTACAAGACATTTATTGGGGAGTAATAAATCTTAATTTAATAAAAGGAGAGAGGGGGATTAAGAAAAAGCTAATCCAGGAGTATAAAAGAATTTGTACCATGTCAACTTACAAATTGAGAAAGTAACAATGGAGGGGTAATTCATGAAAAACAGTTTAAAGAGGTTTCTACATGCATTTTTAGTATTAGCCGTTATTTTAACTCAGATCTTTACAGCAATGCCTGCTACAGCATATGCGGCAGATACTTCTAACCTGACTCTTGGAAAGACAATCTCGGCCAATAATCACACACAGGATTACGCAGCCGGTAATGCAGCAGACGGGAATATAGACACTTATTGGGAAGGCGGGGCTAACTCCTATCCCAATACCTTAACTGCCGATCTTGGAAGCGTGCAGTCCGTTTATAAGACAGTAATCAAGTTAAACCCGGCCTGGGAGGCAAGAACTCAGACCTTATCGGTTCTTACCAGTACGGACAATGAGACTTATAATACCGGCAAGGCATCGGCTGCCTATACATTTAACCCGTCGGGCAGTAATACGGTAACCATTACTTTTCCGGAAACCAATGCCAGATATGTCAGACTTAATTTCACGGCAAACAGCGGTGCTGCCGGCGGACAGGCTGCCGAATTCGAGGTTTACGGTACCATGTCCTCAACCGGCACTCCTGATCTTATCGTAACGGATATATCCTGGGAGCCGGCAAATCCCCAGACAGGTGACCCGGTAACCTTCAGTGCCATCATTAAAAACCAGGGTACGGGGGCTACTGCGGCCGGAGTCATAAACGGCGTCAGTTTCCTGGTAGACGGCACCCAAATCAGCTGGTCGGATAATGATACCAGTTCCATAGCCCCGGGAAGTTCCATAACCGTGACAGCCAATGGAGGGCCAAGCAGCTCCGCCTGGACGGCGGCCTCCGGCAGTCATACAGTAACAGCTTGGGTGGACGACGTAAACCGGATAGCGGAATCGGACGAATCCAATAACAGGTACAGCGAAAATATCACCATAGGAGGCAGCGGCGGCGGAACACCGGATCTTATTGTAACAGATATTACCTCATCCCCTGCATCACCGTTAACCGGGAATCCGGTGACCTTCAGTGCGGTTGTTAAGAACCAGGGTACGGGGGCTACACCGGCCGGAACCATTATCGGTGTGAGTTTCTTTATTGACGGTACCCAGGTGAGCTGGTCGGACAATACGACTTCTTCCCTGGCAGCAGGGGCGTCGGTAACTGTAACTGCGAGCGGAGGTCCGGGCGGGACAGCCGTCTGGAATGCGGTTACCGGCAGCCATACCGTAATGGCCTGGGTGGATGATGTAAACCGTATGACAGAATTAAATGAAAGCAACAACCAGTATACGAAAGACCTGGTGGTTACTACTGGTCCTATGCCGGATCTGGTAGTGACAAACCTGACCTGTACACCGTCCGCGCCTCAGGCGGGGGACACCGTAAACTTTACCGCCACCGTTAAAAATCAGGGGACGGCAGCAGGCGCACCGGGAATTGTTGCCTTTGCCGTTGATGGGACCAAAGTTTCGGAAACCGTAAATAATACCGAAGCTTTAGCAAGTGGAGCTTCCACGACTGTTACCGGAACCTGGAGCAGTACTTTGGCAGGAAGCCATTCCGTAACGGCCACCGTTGACAGTGCGGGTACTACTGCGGAAAGCAACGAGACCAATAATACTTACAGTGCCGACCTGACGGTTGATCCTGTTCCGGGCATCGATTTTACCGTAATCGGCATCAGTTATACACCTTCTTATGTTATTGCAGGGGATAAGGTTACTTTCAGTGCGGTGGTCAAAAACCAGGGAACCGTAGCCGGTGCTGCCGGAATCGTTTCTTTTAAGGTGGACGGAGCCCAGGCTGCCGTATCGGCTGGCAGTACCACGGCCATAGCACCGGGTGCCTCCCTTACCATCACTGCGGGCGGTACCTGGACCGCGGCAGGCGGGACCCATACCGTAAGTGCCACGGCAGACAGCAGCAATGCAACCGCTGAAACGGATGAATCTAATAATTCCTACAGTACGACCATTACGGTAGGCAGCGGCGGCAGAGGTGCGACCATGCCTTATGCCAGATATGAATCGGAAGAAGCATCCATCGGCGGCGGAGCCGTATTAAGGGAAGCACCGGATTTCAATTATGCCCTGACGGCTTCCGAAGCTTCCAACCAGAAATACGTGGCACTTCCCACGAACGGTTCCTTTGTGGAATGGACTATTGGACAGGGCGGCGCAGGTGTCAATATGCGGTTTACCATGCCGGATTCCAGTAATGGCATGGGGCTTAGCGGATCCCTGGATTGTTATGTAAATGGCAATAAAGTATCTACCATAGACTTATCTTCTTATTGGTCCTGGCAGTATTTCACCGGCGACCAGCCCCAGGATGCACCAAATGGCGGACAGGCTGCTTTCCGGTTTGACGAGGTTCATTGGAAACTCCCGGCTGCCCTGAAAGCAGGCGATAAGTTAAGAATCCAGAAAACCAACGGGGACAGCCTGGAGTACGGTGTTGACTTCGTGGAAGTGGAACCGGTGCCGGCAGCAATTCTACAGCCGTCTAATTCCCTTTCCGTAACCGCCTACGGTGCCACTCCGGATGATGACAGTGACGACCTGGCAGCCTTTAATGCCTGTGTCAATGCAGCCGCAGCTTCCGGAAAAACGGTTTATATACCGGAAGGTAAATTCAATTTAGGCAATATGTGGACCATAAACGCCAATAATATCACGATTACCGGTGCGGGAATGTGGTATACCAATCTGCAGTTTACCTCACCTAATGCAGCCAGTGGAGGCATATCTTTCCGGATCACCGGTACCGTGGATTTTGGCAATGTCTATATCAATTCCATGCTCCGGTCACGTTATGGCCAGCAGGCAATTTATAAATGCTTTATGGATAATTTCGGAACCAATTCCAGAATCCATGATTTCTGGGAAGAACATTTCGAATGCGGTTTCTGGGTAGGGGATTATGCCCATACACCGGCTGTGGCGGCAGATAACCTGCTGATTGAAAACGGCCGTATCCGCAATAATCTGGCCGACGGCGTTAACTTCTGCCAGGGTACGAAGAATTCTACGGTACGTAACTGCAGCGTCAGAAATAACGGTGATGACGGCCTGGCCATGTGGCCGGACAGTACCATGGGAGCACCTATGGAAGTAAATAATTCCTTTCTCTACAACACCATTGAAAACAACTGGCGTGCCGCTGCCATCGCAATATTCGGAGGTTCCGGCCATAAGGCACAGTTCAATTACATCAAGGACTGCTTTATGGGTTCCGGTATCCGTCTGAATACCGTATTCCCGGGTTATCATTTTGAAAACAATACGGGAATTATTTTCTCCGACACTACCATAATCAATTCCGGCACCAGTAAGGACTGTTATAACGGGGAACGGGGCGCCATTGACCTGGAAGCCTCCAATACCAGCATAAGGAATATCACTTTTGAGAACATTGACATTATCAATTCCCAGAGGGATGCAATACAGATGGGATACGGCGGAGGTTTTACCGGCATCCTGTTCCGGAATATTAACATAAACGGAACCGGCAGGGATGCCATTACCAGCTCCAGGTTCTCCTCACCCCACCTGGGCGAAGCCATATTTACTTATACCGGCAATGGCTCGGCAACCTTTATTAACCTTACCACAAGTAATATTGAAGCACCGGAAAAATATTTGATCATGAATGGATTCAACATTACTTTCCAGTAGATTTTTAGGGAAATCTATGTATTTTTGGTTAAAGACTTAATATAACCTATGTAGGAAGGCTAACTCCTGGTACATTGTTCTGTAAATAACTGAGTAAATAATCTGGCCTGATTTTTCTTATGCAGCAACGGCCAAGCCTTGGCGCAGGCCCACTGCGCCAGTGTTTGCCCATCACTGTCTAAGAAAAATCATTCTCAGAAATTTACCTGGTTATTTAGCTAATATTGTACCGGTGTGCCGACAAATCGAGGAAGTTAGTCTGATTTTCAGCGGAGGTTAGTGCCTCCGCTGAAATAGCAGCATAACAGCAGCGAATAGTTAACGATTCTGTTTAAAGAATTATATCAGTTCCAGGTATAAGCCTGAGAAAAAATATAGTTAAAATGCAGCCAGTGTAGTTGTCCCGGTCAGTAATAAAATATCTTTCATTACTAATGGGGTTGTTGAAAAATATGCTCCAATTGCCGGGATATACAGAATTATGCCCAGAATAATTAAACATGCTGCCGAGGCAATATTCATATATTTATTCTTTTTTTGCTTATTTGCCTTGCAGTCATATACGTTGATTATCTGTGAGAGTATTATATTCGTAAATGCAAGAGTCCTTGCTTTTTTCAGGCCGGCACCAAAGAGCATGGAACCTTGGAATATAGCGTAAGTGGTTAAGCCTATTACAAGGCCTCTGCTTATAATCTGCTTTTTGAAATCACCGTTAATGATTTCGTCATTTTTGGAGCAGGGCGGACAGTTCATGGTGTTATCGGAGGGTACCTCTAAGGTCAGGGAAGAACCGAGTATTGTTTCCGCAATCACGTTTATCCATAAAATCTGCATGGAGATAAAGGGAGATATCCCCGTAAGTAAAGTGGCAATACCTATGGCAATCATTTCACTCAGGCAGCCGGATAAGAGATATTTCATAGAGTTCTTAATATTCCGGTTAACCGTTCTTCCTTCCTCAATGGCGGTAACGATGGCTGCAAAATTATCATCCGTTAGTATAATATCGGCAGTATCCCTGGCAACATCACTTCCGTTTATCCCCATGGCTATCCCTATGTCGGCCTCTTTCATTGCAAGTGCGTCGTTTACACCATCGCCGGTCATGGCAACAATATTTCCGGCTCTTTTAAAAGCCTTGACTATTTTATATTTTTGTTCCGGCGACGTTCTTGCGAAAATCTGTACTTTATTTATGAGGGGCAATAACTCATCATCGGTCATAATTTCGAGTTCAGGACCGGTCAGTACAATGCCGTTCGTTAATAAACCGATATTTTTACCGATTGCCACAGCGGTATTTTTATTGTCACCGGTTATCATTACTACCTTAATACCTGCCATATGGCATTTTTCTATACATTCTTTTGCATCTTCTCTTGGAGGATCTTCCATACCGGCCAAACCAAGGAAAATAAAATTATTATTTATATTACTGTTTATACCGGATACTTTTTTATAACAAAAAGCCAGAACCCTTAAGGCTTTTAAGCCCATCCGGTCTGCTACATCCTGTATTTTTTCCCTATCGGTTGAAGTAAATAACCGTTCCTTTCCATTGTCGTAGATACTTGTGCATTTATTCAATATTTTGCTAAGGGAGCCTTTGCAGTAAGCATATTTACTTTCCTTATCCTGTACCAGGACCGTCATATATCTTCTTGAGCTGTCAAAGGGAATTTCCCGGATTCTTTTCTGCTTTTCAAAAAGTTCCCCGCAGGGAAGGCTGTTTTTATAAGCTGCGGTTATTAGGGCACCTTCCGTAGGGTCACCATGGACGGACCATCTGCCTTCGCATTCGGATATATTGGAATTGTTACATAAAATACCTGCAGTGAGAATCTTATTTAATGCGTCAGTTTTATTCGGATCTCCTGACTTTAACAGTATTTCACCTTTCGGATTATATCCGGTACCAGTAAGTTCATAAGTATTATTATCTACGAATATTTTTTTTACGGTCATTTCATTCATGGTGAGTGTACCGGTTTTATCACAGCATATGACATTGGCGGAACCTAAGGTTTCAACTGCGGGCAGTTTCCTTACAATTGTATTTTTGGATGCCATTTTTTGAACGGAAAGTGCCATTGCCGCAGTTACTACGGCAGGCAGGCTTTCCGGAATAGATCCAATGGCAAAACTGATTCCCAGAACTATGACTGAAACCAGGGAAGCTCCCCGGAACAGGCCCATTGCGCTTAAGCCCAAGCAGACACCGATTGAAACTTTGGTAATTTTGGTTGTAAATTTTTTGATTTTATTCTGGATGGGAGCGCATTCATTTTTTATATTCTGGAGCATAAAGGCTATATTCCCTATTTCCGTATTCCGGCCGGTGGCAACCACGAGTGCTTTTCCCCTTCCTGAAAGAACGTTTGTGCCCATATAAATCATATTATTCCGGTCCGCCAGTTCCGTCTTGCTGCTGCAGATATTTAAACTCTTACATACGGGTGCGCTTTCACCGGTAAGCATTGCTTCAGATGTTTTTAAATCACAGCACTCTATTAATCTTGCATCTGCGGGAACCTTTTCACCGGCTTCCACAAGAATAATATCTCCCGGTACAAGGTATTTGGCATCTATGATCTGCTGTTTGCCGTCCCGTATAACCTTTGCTTCCGGCACAATCATTTTTTTCAGGGAATATAAAGATTTTTCCGCCCGGTGCTGCTGCAGGGTACTTAAGAGGGTTTCCAAAAGCGCGATACCTAATATGGCAATCCCGTCTGCCAGGTGTCCTAATGCAGAGGATAAAAGGCCTACCCCGACTAATAATCTGGTTGAAAATTCGTTCAGATTTTCAAATACTTTTTGTAATATGGATTTTCTTTTTACTTCCGAGATGATATTTAAACCCAAATCCTTTAATTTATCTCCGGCCTGTTCTTCGGTTAAGCCGGTTGCGACACTGCTTCCAAGGCTTTTTGCCAGTTCATTTATTTTATAGGAATGATAGGACTTTAAATTCTGTGTTTCCCCATCCTTTTCGTTTTTATTCTCAGGTAAAACAGCTATTTTCTTTTCTTCAATCTTTTTCACAAAGGCTGATTTGTGATCGGAAAAAGTTTTTATTTCTTCAAAATCCGTAATCTTATTTGTAAAAACACGTTTTGACACATATCTGTAAATCTGTCTTTTTATTGAACTTTCATCCGTTAGGGTATCATCATATAAAATAAGTAAACTCCCTGTTAAGGGGTTTGACTTGGTATATTTGACGCCGGCTATACTTCCGGATATTTTTTCAAATTCAGAAGCTTCCTTTTTATTATTATAGATAGATTGTATATATATCCTAATTCTTTTATGCAGTACTTCACTGCCAGGAGTATTTAAATATTCTTTGTATGCATAGGCCATCTGTATTATCGCTCCCTCCCTGAAAATTAATCAGTTATTTCTAAATTTTGTGTATTTTGGATTATTTCCTGACATATGAATGTTAATTCTGGTAATAAAAGGGTCGGAACCCAGAAATTACATAGGATATTTAAAAGGAATTAACAAAATCTTCGAGACAAATTTACAAAAATAATATATTATATAAAATGAATAAAATTATTGTAAAGGCAGGTGTTTATCTATGCTGGCATATAAAAAAATTTTAATAGAGGAACAGTTATTTTTACAGGAAGCATGTATCGGTACAATTGAAGAAAAACTGGATAACTTTTTCAGTGTTCGCTTTCAATCCATCCAATCCATAATTGATTTATATATAAAGGGCAATTTAAAATCTTCGGGAGATATTCTTAAACTTATAAGCATTACAGAGGCGGATATTAAAGGACTGGTTGAAACTATAGAATATACAATTAACCGGGAAATTATACAAAATGATTCCCTGTTTAATACAAAAATCAATGGGGAAGGCCTTATTGGCGATATGGAAAAAAGCCTTGACGGAAATTTAGACGAGATGTTAAAAACAGAGCGGATTACGGGTTTTTATGAAAAAGTACTCCATGAATCCGTAGCCATAATAATTGATACTTACACGGCAGGTAAATTAATAAACTATTTACTTAAACCGGCCAATATAAGCGCAAATATACTTGGCTGCCTCAGCCAGAGAAAACAGAAGAGAAAACACGGAGAAATTATATTGCAGCAAGTACATGGTAATTTACTGAATCTAAAATCGGATTTAAGAAATAAGCTGGTTAAATCCGTATTATCGTTTGCAGCAGCCTTCGATGATTATTCTGAGGAATCCATCGTTGCTTAAAAACAGGGGATATTTGTAATAGAAAATTTACATGAGGTATGATTTGTAATACCTGTGTAAATTTTTTTTGCATTTACTTATAATTCTAATAAATCAGGTAAAAATATATTTATCTTAATACAACCAACTAGTCAAGGAGAATTATAAAAATGGAAAATGAAGAAAAATTAACCCAGGAAATTAATGACCTGAAAAAGAAATATGAAACAGTTATGAAAAAAGTCGAAGCAATTGAAAAAGAGAGCAGGGAAACTGCAAAAAGTATTAACCGGATTGAGAATAGTGTCGGCACTATGAACAATAATTTTGAGGAGCTCATGAAAAAACTGGATTCCGTGGTGGAAGACAGGGAATCGGATAAAATGTTTGATAATACGAAAAGAAGCGGTTTTTCTTTGAAGAAAATGATTACCAAACCCATGCGGAAATTAGCCGTAGGTACCATAAGTACCATGTTTACCTTAGCTGATTATACTTCGGAAAAATTTTCCTATGCCAGGGAGGGGGTAGAAGATATGATAGCAGAGGCTCAATATAACAGCAAGAAACGAAAATCAAACATGATGTCGGATATGGAACCCGAACAATGCTGAATTTTAAAAAAATGAAAATAAGTAAAATATTTTCAATACCCGGGAGAATAAGGCTCAAAGTAGAAGAACTTAAGTGTGATTTAAATTATGCTTCCGGTATAGAAATTGCCTTGATACAAGTTAGCAGTGTTAATGGGGTAACAGTGAATGTAAGGACGGGAAACATACTCGTTAAGTATGATCAATTATCGATTGAAGAAGCTAAGTTAATTAAGCAAATTGAAGAAACCGGTATTTTGGTTAATAAAGATCATGAGATGAAAAAAAAGGATATACAAAGAGGCGCCTGCCCTGATATATTTCGGGAAGAGAAGCTCTTATCGAAAAGACTTACCATTATGTCGGCAGTGGCTGCATCCGTCTTATTCATTACTTCATCGTCTGCAAATCCGATTACGGCATTCCTTCTTGGCTTTCCCGGAATAATTTATATTACCTCTTATCTGTCTTTAAAATATACCTTATTGTTTGCAGAACATAATGAGGTTCTTGTCAGGAATATCAGGGTAATCAGGGAAATTCAAAAAGTAAAGGGTATCATTTTCCATTGCGATATAATAATTGATGAAAAGGCTGCAAAAAAACTGAATAATTCGAAATCATATATGGAGATTGAAAATATGGTTGCCAATGATGTTATGGAGGATCCGGTTCATCCGGATGTAAGAAGTCTTGTTAAAGATTTAAGAAAGATAGGGATTCATAAATTATCTGTTTTATGCGGGAGCAATAAAACAGGTTTATTTATTTACGCGGTTAAAACCCTTGGGTTAAATTATAAGGAAAAACATCAATATCCTGAGATAATAATAATAAAAGATCAATTTACGGATTCCATGAGGAGGCGCAACAGAATCATTCTGAGCTTTTCCGGGGATGAAACTGCGGATATCAAAAATATTCATATAAAATGTTATGAACTTAATAAGATTCCATGGTTAATCAATACCTGCTTAAGAAGCAGTGAATTTTTAACCAGATCCCAGGCCGCTGCCGTCAGCATAAATATATTTGGTACTATGCTCATTTTTATGGGCTATTTGAATCTGGGAACTTCGATTATTTTCTATTTTCTGAACCTGCTTGGGAATATATATTATCTGAAACACAAAATACTACGATTGAATAAGGAGTTACACCATGGAGAACAAAGACAATTTATCAATGCTTGAAACAAAACTTTCAGAGCTTGAAAACAGCCTGAAGGAAGTTGTAACAGAAGGCCTGGAAATAATAAAAGCGGATCCGTCCCAGGAAAAGAATGTATTAAATATGTTTACGGTACCAACTATGGTAATAGTGGACCACTTCATGAGAGAAACGGAGCGGACAGGTACAGAAAATGTCGGCAAAAGTGTAGTTAAATATGCCATGTTTAAAAAGTTCTAAAAAGGAATAAGGGGAGTGGTTTAACTTGGAAAATATAAGTGTATTGCCCGGAAGGGTAAGATTTAAATCACAGGAAATTTACTATAATACAAAACTTGCCAAAACCATCGAAAAATATATACACAGCCTTAATGGTGTAAAATCCGGGAAAGTTACTGTTAATACGGGATCCATCCTGGTCGTATATAATGATCGGAAAACCAGTCTGGACATAATAAAAGAAAATATTGAAAATGCACTCCTGGCAGTTAAAATAACGGAAGGGAATAATTTGAATGTCTTTGATAATTATTTTGAGATAATTGAGAAGAAAAAACGGGCAGGCAGAAAATTGTTATTATGGGGTTTATTTTACCTACTGCTTAAAATAAAAGAAGCCCATTTCGGAAAATTCCCGGTAAGCAGAAATTTAAATGTCCTAAAAGTGGCTTCTATCGTTACGATTATCGGAGGCTATCCGTTGATTAAAAAACTATATAAAAAGTTAACAAAGAAGGTTCCGGCCGATACGGACCTGCTGCTGGAACTTTCTGCTTTAGCATTTACCATTGTGAGGGAAAGTTCGAAGGGAATTCTGGTTTTGGTTTTAAAAGCACTGGATGATTATATTAAATTGTATGCTGAAGCTGAGAACCGTAAAGCCCTTTTGGACAGTTATGAAAAGAACTTTAAAATGGCCTGGATAAAATCTTTAGAAGGAGACGTATTAGTTTCTGTGGATTCTTTGAAAATGGGGGATTATATCTATGTCAACGCCGGAGAAACCGTACCGGCTGCAGGTATTATTGAGGAAGGAAATGCACTGGTTAACAATCTCTACAACACCGGTCAGACCCTGGTTACCCACATTGGTAGGGGGACGGAGATTGAGGAAGGGATAGCTCTGATATCCGGATATTTAAAGATTAAGATTACCAGTTTACCGGATATAACGGAAAAGGAGGATATTCCCAAAGAAAATCTCTCAATCTATAAAAAATCCAATCAATACCAGGATAAAATGACCTATATTGCCTTAGGAACAGCTGCCTTAAGTTATATTTATACAGGAAATATTCTGAGCGCATTCTCGGTAATGCTGGTATTAAGCCCTAAGGCAACTTCCGTGGCGTTTAAATCCGGTATAAACAATTATGTATATTTATTACGAAAAAACAGCCTATATTTACAGAATCCAAATAGGGTGGAGTATATACGGAATGTGGACAAAATTATCCTGGATAAAACGGGAACCTTAACTTATGGCAAAATGAGATTTTTACCCGTAAACTCCTTTGATGATGCTGCCTCCAGGAAAGATATAAGGGATATTTTTTCTGATTGGAGCGGTACGGAGGAACCTTGTGTTGAATCTTCAGAGCATATACCCTATAAAGGGGTAAAAGCAACAACTTATAATGACAATGATATTATTATTGGCAATGAAGAATTTATGCGGGAGAATAATATTGATATTACAAAAGGCCTGGAAAAATACGATTCTTATAATAAGGATTTAATAATTCCGATTTTTGTGGCTGTTAATAAAAAGCTGGCCGGTATTGTGGCAGTTAATGATGTACTAAGGGAAGACGCAAAAGAACTGGTTAATATTCTGCAATATTACAATATCCTTGATATATCCTTATTAACCGGTGACTCGGACCGGAAGGCACGAAATATTGCTTCCAGGATCGGTATCGGTAAGGTTTATAGTGAAAAGAGCTGCCTGGACAAAGCACAGATTGTGGAAAAAGAAGCAAGGGATGGTATTGTTATGATGGTTGGAGACGGAATCAATGATATTCCGGCAATGAGAGCCGCACAGATCAGTATAAGCTTTTCCGGTAATTCTTCTGATAAAGTGAAACTGAATTCCGATTGTATCATATACGAGAATGAATTATTGAAACTTGTGGATTTGATTTTATTATCCCGAAAGAGTTACGGTACGATTAAAAGAACCATGCTTTTTTCAAACATATATAATATTTTTTTCAGCATTATTGCTTTTTGCGGCGGTTTGAATATTTTTGCGGCTAAATCCCTGAATACTTTAAACTCTCTGCTGGTTTTGCTTTTGAATAAAAGGATCTTATTTATTCATCCGGGGAAGATTCATAATAAAATTGACGGTCATCAATAATCCTGTAATTTTTTGCAATATTAAAATATAAATGGTAAAATAGCTTTAAATTACGAAAGAAGGATTTTATTATGCAATGGAATATTATAATAGGGCCGGTTCTTGGAGCAGTTATTGGCTATGTTACAAATTTAATCGCGGTGGAAATGTTGTTTCATCCGTTAAAGCCGATTTATATCGGTAAATTCCGTGTTCCCTTTACACCGGGAATCATACCGAAAGGTAAAGCAAGATTCGCAAAGGCAATCGGAAATGTGGTGGGCAATAATCTTTTAAACCCGGAGAATATTAAGGATACCTTACTATCTCCCCATAAGGAAAAGGAAATAGAAAAACAGCTGGATGCAGTTTTTCAGAATCTGGCTAAGGACAATACCGCCCTGGAATTCAGGGTAAATACTTTGTTGGGCGGTACGGCCCAAGCACGGCTGGAAACGGAAATTGTGGATGGACTTACGAAGAAAATAAGCAGTAAACTGGTTTCCATGGATTTTGGAAAAATCATTGCCGGTGAAGTCAAAACCGCCGTACAGGATAAAATACAGGGTACCATGCTGGCTGTTTTTATAAAACCTGCCGTTCTGGAACCCATTGAGGAAGCCATAAGGGACCGCATAAATCAATATATTGAAGAACACGGTGAAGAGAAGATTAACAGCCTCCTTCAGGAAGAATATACGAAATTAAACAGTCAGACCGTGTCTTCCTTATTTAGCCGGATCAATACCCATGAACTGAAACAGACATTGCTGAAAGCTTACCGGACACTGGTCATAAATTATTCGGAAAATTTATTATCTGCTATGAACCTGTCCAAAATAGCAGAAGAAAAAGTAAATGCAATGGAAACGAAAGAGGTGGAAGAGCTTGTACTATCCATTATGAAAAAAGAATTGGGGGCAGTAGTTAACCTGGGGGCGGTTATCGGTTTCATATTGGGACTTATAAATCTGTTGTTTTAAATGGCTGTGATAATAAGGCTTGTTAAAAAAATATGCAAAGTGTGGTTTGAACAAAAAGCGGTTAAAAACATATAATAAAACCATAAATAAAACGGAGTCTGTGGAATTATGAACCGTACAAAAATAATAGTTATAGGAGTTATAATGGCTATGATAGCAACGGTAGTTCAATCGATACCGGCTTTTTTGTCGCAAGCCTTTGCATTACTGACAATATTCAGTGCACTTCCCATCTATACGGCAGCCCGGACGAATCCTTACGCAGGAGTGGTAGCGTATCTGGCAACCGTGTTACTCGTCTTATTTGTAGACCCCCATGAAGCACTGTCTTTTTTATTTACAAATGGTGTGGTTGGGTTTTCACTGGGAATCTGCTGTAACCGTAAACTAAAAAAGCTAACTACCTTAGGAGGCAGCTCCGCTGCTTTGGCAGTCACTTCAGGTATCTTGAATTACGGACTCGGTTATCCGTTTCTGGGAGTTTCGATTCCAGGAATCCTTCCTGTCCAGTTAGTGCTTTTACTTCTTTTTTCATTCGTCTATAATTTTATTTATCTGGTATTTGCTGATTTTGTCTATAAGAAGATTAAATCTTCGGGAATTACCGATATAGGTTCTTCCCAAAAATTATAATAAATTATTTTATAATTGGACGGATGAAATTTTTGGGGCTTATACCAAACATCTTCTTATATTGGTTGGAAAAATAAGCGACATCACAAAAGCCAAGCATCTCGGCAATTTCCGTAACCGTATATGTGGATTGGACCAGCAGGTCCTTTGCCTCTTCCAATTTTTTGTCCCGTATATAGCGGGACATATCCATGCCCACCTCAGATTTAAACAGGGATGAAAGATAGGCCGGATGGAGGCCTGTGTACTCCGCAACTTCTTTTACCCGGCAGGGTTTGTACAGGTTTTTATGTATATAGCGGATACTCCGGACGACGGGCCGGGAATAAGAGCTTTCCCGTACTTTCCGTACGGTATCCATAAAATGGGACAAAATATCCGTATAAAGTATCTGAAGGCCGCCCTGGCTGGTCTGTTTTTCAATTTCGTTAATATAATAGTCACTGAGGGAGAAACTTAACTCAGCATCCACGCCGTAATCAATTACAGCCCTGCATATAATGGCAACCATACAGATTGCTGAATTCTTCATGGCCCTAAAGGGCTGAGGTGCCAGGACATCCGCATAACTGGTCAGCAGCATACCCTGCGTCAGGATTTCCCTGTCACCATTTAGGAATGCACGGAGGAAAACTTTTTCAAATTCATAAGGATGATGATGATAACCGCTTATTCTGGCCTGTTTCACCGCTTTGTCCGCATTGCTCCTGCTCATATCCGACTCCCTTCCGGTTCTTAGTTGGGGTACTGCAACCGTTATTGTGTTCAAAAATCACCTGATATAAACACAAATTTTATTACAATTATACAAATATTTTATCACGGTATTTGCTATAATACAATCACGAAAGATGGGATAAAAGGAAATTTATTAAGGGAGGATGTTATGAAAAAACTAGATCTTGCAGGAGCATGGCTGCTTCGTGAAACCGGAAATGACGAACTTATGGGGGGAGTCCTGCCGGGCTGTAATTACCTGGACTTAATGGCAAACGGAAAGATACCGGACCCTTTCTGGGGAATGAATGAGGAAGAGGCGAAGGAAGTTGCGGAAAAAGATTTTGAATATTCAAAAAAATTTTTTGTGCCCCCGGACTTACTTCAGGAGGATAGGGCGGAACTGGTAGTTTCGGGGCTGGATACCCTTGCTGAAATCTGGCTGAATGAAAATAAGATTGCCGGTACGGATAATGCCCACCGGATTTACCGTTTCTCCGTGAAAGAGTATTTAAAAGAAGAGGACAACCTGATTCGGATTTATTTTAAAGCAACTATGCCGTATCTTCGGGAAATGCAGGAACAGAATCCCCTGCCGTCCATTATGCTGAATGTAAAAGGTGTATCACATATTCGGAAACCCCAATGCCACTTTGGCTGGGACTGGGGGCCAATACTGCCGCCGGCCGGCATATCCGGATATATTGGGCTGGAAAGCGTAAGCATTGCAAGGTTTAAAGAGGTGAAGGTAAATCAGAAGCATTCTCCTCAAAAAGCAGAATTAAATATACATATCGATTTGGAAGATATATCAATGCAGGAAAATGAAAAACTGTCCATCCTGTACCGGCTTACGAAGCCGGACGGGACTGTCTGGGAAAGCTGTCTGCCGGCAGAAGGCCTTTTCTCGGACTTTACCATTCCGGTTATTGAACCCCGGTTATGGTGGAGCAACGGCCTTGGCGGCCAGCCGCTGTATCATTTGGCCATATTCTTATATCAGGGGGAAGACGTACTGGACCAATGGGAAAAAAACATCGGCCTTAGAACCCTTAAGCTGGATACTTCACCGGATGAATGGGGCAGTAATTTCAGGTTTCTGGTCAATGATGTACCCATATTCGCAAAAGGAGCGGACTGGATACCCACAGATTCATTTGTAACCCGTACGAGTGCGGAGGACCTGGAATTTTACATCAACAGTGCCTGTGAAGCCAATATGAATATGTTACGTGTCTGGGGCGGCGGTTATTATGAATCGGATATCTTTTATGACCTATGTGACAAATACGGCATATTGGTCTGGCAGGATTTTGGATTTGCCTGTATGCCCTATCCCTTTTATGATGAAGAATTCCTGAACAATATACGGCAGGAGGTTACCGATAATGTCCGCAGGCTCCGCCATCATCCGAGCCTTGCCCTATGGAGCGGCAACAATGAAATTGAATTAATCTCCGGACTTTGGAAGAAAAAGAAGGAACTGTACCGGTCGGGTCAGGATTTCTTTTATAAAATACTTCCGGAGTGGGTGGCAAAAGAGGATGAGGTTACACCTTACTGGCCGGGTTCTCCAAGTTCCGGTTCCCTTTCCTGTAAACCAAATGACCTGAACAGGGGAGATACCCATTTATGGCAGGTATGGCACGGGATGATGCCGATCGAAGCCTTCCGTAAATATCCGACCCGTTTTTGTTCCGAGTTCGGTATGGAATCCTTGCCTTCCTTGCGGACCGTAGGCAGTTTTACGGATGACTCGGATATTGGCATATTCAGTCCGGTCATGCTGGCACACCAGAAATCCGGCGGCGGGAACCAGAAAATGCTTTTCTACATTCTTGCAAAATACCGGAATCCCGCTACTTTTAAGGACTTTATCTATCTGTCCCAGCTGATTCAGGCAGAAACCGTCCGTTATGCAACGGAGCAATGGCGCAGGAATATGGGACGGTGTAACGGCGCCCTTTACTGGCAGTATAATGACTGCTGGCCGGTTGCCTCCTGGGCGGGGATCGACTATGGGAAACAATACAAAGCCGTACAGTACCGGGCAAAGCATTTTAACAGGATGTGCTGTGTATCTGCGGACGTTTATTCCCGCCGGGCGGATATTTATGTCATTAATGAATATCCTTATGAATTTAAAGGTAGTTTAAAATGGGAATTAACCGATTTTTACGGCAATGTGGTATCTTCCGGAGAAGAAGCGGCGGCGGCCGGTGCCGGTGAAGCACGTAAAATTATTTCTCTTCGCTATAAAACCATACTTGACAGGCACAAAAAGAAGAATGTGGTTCTTGTTCTTTACCTGGAGGATGACAGGGAAGTCCTGTCAAAACAGACCTGTCTGCTGGTTTCGGATAAAAAGGCTGCTTTAATAAAACCGGATATAACGACCAGTTTAAAAGTCAGAAGGGACCTGGCGGAACTTACCCTTAAGACCAATGTATTTGCCCGTTATGTTCTGGTGGAGATAGATGGAATTACTGCACCGCTTACGGACAATTACTTTGATATTGAAGGCGGTAAATCCTACGGTATCGCTTTTCAGGTGCCGGATTCCATGGATGCGGAAGCGGTAGAGCGGGGGATGCAAATCCGTTCTTTTATTGACGTACAGGTAAAGGGAAACGTATTTCAGGATAAACTTTTACGCCTTGCCATGCGGTTTCATAAACAGAACTTCCTGACCTGGCTGATGTTTAAGTTTATCTGAGCCTGCCATATTACCTTGCGTAAAGCACCGATGAAATCATGTGTTTGTCCTGGGTTATATAATATAATCTATTTACTTATATTTTCAAACCTTCTATAATGAAGTAATTAACCATGCAACCAGAATTTCACCAACAGGAGGTTTTTTAAAATGAGTGTTAAACTGCATATTTTAATAATGGACAATACCATACTCGGCGTAGATGAATATTTTAAAAAACAGATTATGGAAATTGCACCGGATGCCGAACTGACCGTTGCAGATGACGATGAAACCACACCGGAATTAATCCGGAGGTCGGATATTATACTCGGATGGCCGAAAGCAGCACTGCTGAAAGAAGCAAAGAACCTGAAGTGGCTTCATCTTCCCAGTGCCGGTGTTGAAAATTATACCAATAAAGAAATCTATTATAATAAAGATATCCTGTTAACCAATTCCAGTGGCGTATTCGGCCTTCCCATTGCAGAACATGTCTTTGCAATGATTTTATCCTATAACCGCAACCTGCAGAACTATGCCTACAGTAAACGGGAGAAAAAATGGCTGGGTTATTCCTTTGACGTGAAAGATTTTTACGGTTCTACCATGGGCATAATCGGTCTTGGGGATATCGGTACCGAAGTAGCCAAAAGGGCCAAGGCATGGGGAGCCAATGTCCTGGCAGTGAAGAGGACCATAACGGAAGTACCGGAATATGTGGATAAGCTTTACAGAATAGAGGAGATTGATGAAGTACTGGAACAGTCCGATTATATCGTTTTAGCTTTGCCTGATACACAGAAAACAAAAGGCATTATATCGGAGGAAAGATTAAGGAAGATGAAGCCCGGGGCCTTTTTAATCAATATAGGAAGGGGTGCCCTCATTGACCAGGATGCGTTAATCAAGGCATTAAAGGAAAACTGGATCGGGGGAGCAGGGCTTGACGTAACGACACCGGAGCCGTTGCCGGAGGAGAGCCCTTTATGGGAACTTCCTAATCTGATTCTGACCCCCCATACCTCCGGAAGTTCTCCCAGTAATATAAACAGAAGATTTGAACTGTTTAACAGAAACCTGAAATTGTTCCTTCAAAATAAACCCTTGGAAAATATCATAGATTTTAAAGAAGGGTATTGATCCGATCCCGGAATATGACAAATACAGCCAGAGGCTGTTGCAAAATAGCTTAATTTACTCTACGAAAAGGATTGGGTGTATAATAATACATTTTAACTGCTTTTCCTTCGCACGTTCAGAACGCTCCGCTTCACAAAATGTGCAGTGCAACAGCCCCATAGCCGTCATTAACCTTGATCAGCCTTTTTGTCGATCCAAAGGTTATAGGCCAGGCCTATTAATACCAGCAGCCCTCCTATACATTTGCCCGCCGATAATTCATGTAATATAAAATAGTCGATGATAATGCCTATTAACAACTGTCCCACAAAAACAAGCAGGGTGACATAAAAGGCGGAAAGCTTTGGTGTAATGTAATTTGAGGCTATAATTATGACGACTCCGGCCAAGCCGCCCAGATAAGCCCATAGCGGAACAGAAACCTTATTCAGTGAGGAAAATAAAGGTTCATCCTTGCTGATAAGATATACGATATAGGATAAACTTAATCCTGTGATATAATTAATCAGGGTACTTTGCATAGTACCTATTTTTTCTGCAAGTTTAGCATTTACAATTCTTCCTAATACGACCGATACGCCGGCTGAAAATGAGATTAATAAGTATACGATAAGCATATCAAAACGCCTTCTTTCATTAATAAATTGTCATAACCAGTATCCCGCAGGAGATGAAACATAAACCAACCAGTTTTTTTGCATTGAATTTGGACGGTTTTACACCCATTAACCCGAAATGATCCAGGATGAGGGAGATTACAGTCTGACCAAGGAGTCCCAGAGCCTGGGTTAAGGAAACCCCAAGGTTTGCAAAACTCGTATTTGTAAAAATAACCGTTGCTACGCCGATAAAGCCGGCACAGTATAAGTAGAAGGGAATCCTTTCCCGTATCCTGAATTTCGATTTGCTGATAATGAGTACCAGTATAACGGACAAAAGCCCCACCACATGGACGATAATAGTGGATGCATAGTTTCCGTAGGCGTCGGATAAAGTACCGTTGAGCAGGATCATTACGGAAGTGACCGCACCGATTATAAGGGAAATAATATAATTCATAATTACCTCTCATTCCGCCGCCAGCGGCGGCATAAAATCTGATGAAGGAAATATCGCACATCCTTTGTAATAAATAAATTAGCATAAATACGTTGTAAAGAGTTATGACATATGTCATACTAAATACATATTGTAAAAAGGATGGAATATAAACCATGTTAAAAATAAAGGATGCCGGGGAGCTGGATCAGTTTATTTCCGAATATGCCATGGATAATCTGTTTACCCGGGATATGAGACCGTATTTTGAATTATTTTTCTACAAAAAGAGCGAATATATTATTAAAGACAGTGAAAAAATGCAGTATCTTTTTTTTCTGGTAAAGGGCAAGGCCAAGGTTTTTACTACCCTGAGCAACGGAAAATCCCTCCTGCTTTGTTTTTACCAGGATTTTAAAGTTCTGGGGGACTTAGAAATCTTCGGCTCACAAAGTGCGGTGACCAATGTCCAGGTGATAGAGGATACCTATTGCATAGCCATGTCCCTTGATAAAGTCAGGGATTGCCTGCTGGAGGATGCGAAATTCCTGCGGTTTATCTGCGGCTCTTTAGGGGATAAGTTATACCGGTGCGCTCAGAACAGCTCCATCAACTTACTGTATTCTTTGGAAAACAGGCTGGCCAGTTATATTTATACGGCCGGAGAGAGAAAAGAGGTACCCGGAGGAAAAAATAAAATTATTTTCAGGGAGAATCTGACTCATATAGCGGAGCTTTTGGGCACCAGTTACCGCCATCTGTTAAGAACCTTAAATACCCTGTGTTTGGAGGGCATATTAGTTAAGAATAAGGATCAATATGAGGTAACGGATGAGATAGCATTAAGAAAACTGTCAGACGAAGTATTTCTGTGATTGTGACCGGTTCAGTCACAGGGGTATTATCAAACTAACGCATTTATGTATTATGCAATACAAAATATTCAGAAACGTATTTCTCAAGAGATCCAAAAAGCAGGAATGGGTGAAGGATGAGGAACACACTACGCTTTGGACATGTCCTTCCTCCTTCACCCATTCCTTATAAGCATTTGCAAAGGGCTGTTACAAAATAGTTTCAACGCCCCAATCCTTTTCATAGGGTAATTAAGCTATTTTGCAACAGCACCTTTAACTTATACTATTTTGCGGCAGGTCCTTTTGCATTAATAAACAAATACCATGGAACCTATTTTGGCAGATACGGCTTTGGACCATAACCACTGGTTGGTGGAACTGTCGTCAAAATAGAACATGGCTCCTTTGCTGGGATCACTGCCATATAGTGCTGCCCAGGCTGCCTTTAAGGCAACATCGGACGGAGCCTTGTTTATGTACCCGTTTTTTACCGGAGTAAACTGGTAATAACCCCCTGCGACGTGATAAATTACATCTGTGATACTGGAAGGCCATTCCGTACTCTGTACCCTGTTTACGACAACCGCTCCTACGGCAACCATTGCATCGTAGGGTTCATCGGTGGCTTCTGCCGTAATGAGCCTTGCTAAAAGATCGACTTCCTCCGAAGTATAAGGAATAACCGTTTTCGAACTGGAAGAGGTTACTTTTGCGGTGCCGGAAGGTTTTACCCCCGGTATAATAAGCTTCTGCCCGGGAATTAACATTTCGTCCCATTTGTTATTTGCTTTCTGTAAGGAAGCCAGGGAAATTCCGTATTTTTTGGCAGTCAGGTAAAGGGTATCCCCACTCTTTACCGTATGTAATACAGCCGGAACATTTAATACCTGTCCGGGATAAATAGCGTCAGAACTAAGTTGATTGTCCGACTTGATACTGCTTATGGATGTGTTAAACAAAACGCTTAATTTGTACAGCGAGTCATCCGGTACGACCTTATAATCTGCAGCGAAAGTTGTAGTTGAACTAAGGATGCAGGATAATAATATACCTGCGGTAAACACCTTCGCCTTCGTAAATCCTTTCATTGATACCTCCTTTTGGCTGGCAGGTTTACATGGAGTGTACGTACCATTCTATTTTAAACGATAAGCTTTTGCCTTATCTATGCCATTTTACTGGAAGGAAAGGAAGAAATAGACAGAAATGCATAATAATGAGGATAATGGATAATACTCCTTTTTTGAATACCGGCACTTATTTTACGATACGGTTTGTTGACAAAAGAAAATCAATCCATTACAATACAGTTAACTAAATCAGAGTAAATTTAACTAAAAAGTGCTAACAGAGGGTAAAATGGAAAAAAAAGTGAAGATGGCGGATATTGCGGCGGCTTTGAATGTAAGTATCGTTACCGTATCCAAAGCATTGTCAGGTCAAAAAGGCGTAAGTGAAGAGGTACGCGGGAAAATTAAAGTTCTTGCGGAGCAGTTAGGCTATAAGCAGGCCGGCGGGGCGGAAAGCGGCCGGTTAAACAGATGCTATAATATCGGTATTATTGTTCCGGGCAGGTATTTTGGAAAGTACGTATCGTTTTACTGGCAGCTTTATCAGGAGGTTGCCACAAAGGCCGTGCAATCACAAGGTATTACCATGCTGGAGGTAATCAGCCCTGAAGATGAGAAAAATCTTCAGATCCCCATGTTGATAAAGGAAAAAAAAGCAGACGGTATCATTTTTATGGGTCAGCCAAATGACGGATACATCAGGAAGTTAACGGCAGAAGGGACGATCCCCGTTGTCTGCCTGGATTTTTTTGATAATAAGGCAAATTGTGATGCTGTTATATCGGACGGTTTTTACGGTACTTATATGCTCACAAACCATTTGTTTGACGAGGGCCATACGGATATTGCATATGTTGGTACTTTACTGTATACAGGCAGTATAACCGACCGGTATTTAGGGTATTACAAGTCCATGATGGAGCATGGTAAGAAAGTAACGGAGGATTATATACTGAAAGACCGGGACTGGGAGACAGGAGATGTTACAGGTTATAATATGGAATTCCCTGAGAAAATGCCTACCGCGTTCGTGTGTAACTGTGATCTGACAGCCTGTACTTTAATAAAAGCATTAAGAAAAAGAGGATACCGTGTCCCGGGAGATGTTTCCATAGTAGGATTTGATAATTACCTTTATCCGGGGTTATGCGACATTGGAATTACCACCTATGATGTTAATGTGAAAGAAATGGCAAATGCAGGCATAACTATCCTGATTGACAGAATAAACAGCGTATCACACAAACCTGGTATCAAGATAGTGGACGGGAACATTGTTTACAGGGAAAGTGTCACCAGGATCTTTAAATAATGTTTTTCCCAGCCGTTTTTCTGTAAGCTGAGGGGGTAACCCCTGTATTTTGCTTAAATAAGCGGATGAAATGGTTGGTATTTTCAAAGCTTACCATTCTCCCTATTTCATTAATTCTTTTATCGGAATGAACTAATTCTTCCCTGGCTGCAGCAATTCTTATATTGTTTAAGTACCGGATCGGTGAAGAGCCGTAATGGGAAGAAAATTCCCGGCAAATCCGGTATTTGCTGATCTGGTATTTCTGTTCCAGGCTTTCTAAGGTAAATTTATCTCCATAGTTTTTATCGAAATTTTGTTTGATTTCCGCAATATAATCCGGCAGGAGGTGGTTTTGACCTCCTGCTTTTTCTTCCTCCAGGATAATGCCTATAATAATATCAAGTATGAACCTGGCATGGAGTAGAAAATTTTCACTGTTTTGGGAGAGGGAGCCGTAAAATTTCCCAAGTGTATCCGGAACCTGAGAACCTGCGGGAAAGGTATGGACTTTTCTTTCTTTGCTGCTGTAATTCAGGTGAAGAAAGGACAGGGGTTTTCCGGTCATAAAAAAGACTTTGCAGTACCAGGGGGACTGCCGGATATCAATGCGGTGGCATTCCCTGCAGTCGAGGAAGGCTAAGGTTCCGGGATTCAGTGTATAGCTTGAATCTTCTGCTGTCAAAATGCCCGCTCCGCTGTCCGTATATAGCAGACAGTAAGAACATAAGCCGGACAATTCACAGTAATACGGAAAAAAAGCTTTCACGATGCCATAGGCCTGGATAACAGGAATATTATCTTCGATTACATCCGGTGCAGGTGACGGGAAGAACAGAAATTTATGTATGGGATCCGTTTTGAGCAATGACTGGTTCGATTGCAGGGCTTTGGTAAAATTCTCTTGAAAACCCATAATACATTAACTCCTTTTATTCTGGTTATATTTTAATAGTATTATATTGGGATTTTTTTGGCAATATAAAAGTTAAAAAATGAGTAAAATGTTAAAATCAATACTTAAATAGATGCTAAAAATTTAAGAGAATAATAGCGATAAAAGGATATAAAAGGAAAAAATGCATAAAAAATGTTACTAAATTTATTCGATAAGTAGAAAATGCATAAAGGCTGCAAGATTAGGATATTAAAAGCAAGAATTGTAGATGACTAAACTAAACATTAAATATATAATTCAATTAAGGTATTTTTAGCTAATCTTATTTAAGGGAGGAAGTAAGCATATGATACTAAAAAAGGTTATAGCAATCGGACTGACGGCAGTCATGGCACTTTCTTTGGCAGGATGCGCCTCCGGCGGAAAAGAAACGGATGCACCGACTGCGGGAACCGGTACGAAGACGGAGGAGACAGCAGGTACAAAAGAGACGGGAAATGGTGATTTATCCGCACTGAAGGGCACAACTATCAGCGTATACACCCATGGCGGGAACCGCGTCCTTGGAGAAGAAAAGAAAGATAAAGACGGTAATACCTACCGGGATGAATCTTCCGCATATTTAAAACATCTGGCAGAAAAATTTACGCAGGAAACAGGAATCAATGTGGAACTGAATGTGGTAACCAATGAAACTGAATTAAGGCCCCTGTTCCAGGTGGAAGATGATTCCGTGGACATATTTACCGCTCCCAACTGGAGTCTTGAGGAATGGGAGCAATATACGCAAGTCTACTGTACGGTAGACGAGGCCCGGGAATTATACGGGGATTATGCCCTGGCCATGCCGAATGACGGCACCGATATATTCAGTATTATGCCGGGAAGGGCTTATAACCAGGCGGTTGTATATAATGAGGAAGTAATAAAGACAGCGGGATACGAGGAAATACCCGGAAATTTAGACGAATTCAATAAAATGTGCGAAGCGATCAAGGAAAACGGTGTAACTCCGATTTCACTCCACCGGGTCGAAAACTGGCCCCTGGCAACGGTTCAGGACTTTGCAGCCTATGTGTCGGGAAATGCCAATGTGTTTACGGAATGTTTAAAGACAGAGAATCCGTTCAGTGAGGATGCTCCCTTTGGCAGGACAATTAAGATGTATACCCGGTGGAAAGCGGACGGTTATTTTGAACAGGAAGTTTACACCGACTTTGGCGTTGCCATGGATAGTGTGGCTTACGGCAAAGCTGCCATGATGCTGTTTGGTTCCTGGGTAGTTCCTCAGATTCAGGGCCGTGTTCCGGAAGGAAAGGATTCCTCCATTATTAAATTTGCCCCCGCTCCGGATTTTGGTGCGGGCAGGTATGTGCTGGCTGCGCCTGCGGATAACTGGGCAATCAGCAAATTCTCAAAAAACAAAGAGGCGGCAAGGGCATTTATCGAATATGTATCCGAAGATGCGCAGTTCATAGCAGACAGTGGGTTTATAGCCAATAAAAAAGGAGTAGAGCCAATCGTTCCGGAATTATACTCCATTATTGACAGTATGGTGGAATCCGGGGAATGCAAGGTATTATTATCCCCCCCGACAGATGACAACACTCTTGCAAACCAGGAGGTTTTAACAGAGGCAGGTTTATATGCCGATTATAAATATGTAGGTTTGTTGTTCGATGCCCTTGATATGACAAAGCCTGACGAATGGTCAGCCTATGAAAAACAGGTCGAGGTACAAAATAAGGCATATGCAGAGTATAAGGATGAGCTTGGAATTGACTGGATAAATTGATACTGTAATAAGGCAATCGGGCTGTTGCGGGATGCAGCAGCCCCTTATATTAACCTCGGGCAGGAGTAAAAACATGAAAAGAACGAAAAGCAGCAGAATCATTATCTTTGCATTTTTACTGATACCGGTCATTCACTTGCTGGTATTTTCGTATATTCCCATTATCAGTAATGTTTATTTGAGTTTTACGAATTATAAAGGAGTCGGCATACCAAAATGGATCGGCCTTAAAAATTATGAAAGGCTGTTCACGGATCCGCAGTACATCATGGTATTTAAAAACTGCCTGTGGTATATGTTAGTGGCAATACCCCAGTTAGTCTTTGCATTTGTATTGGCGGTTTTTGTAAACGGTAAATTCCGCGGTTTAAATATTTTTAAAGGGGTCCTGGTTATACCTTATTTACTTAACGGTGTTATTGTTTCAACCATATTCATTATATTTTTTAATACTTCCGGTACATTAAATTCCATCCTGGATTTTATGGGGCTTAATCAGTTGCAGCAGCAGTGGTTGCAGAACTTAAAACTGGTGAACCCTTCCATAGCCTCCATCAGTATCTGGCGATACTATGGCATGAATTTTATTATGTTCTTCGGTGCACTGCAGACAATTCCGGCGGATCTCTTTGAAGCGGCTGCGGTGGACGGGTGCACAAAACTCCAGGAAATCAGGTACATATCCATTCCGTCCATAAAAAATGTGTTATTTATAAACATTTTACTGAGCGTATCCGGTTCGATTCAGGTATTTGAAATACCATATATCATGATGAACGGCGCTAACGGTACCGTAACACCGGTCATTCAGATCCAGCAGAGTGCCTTTTCGGAAAACAGAGTGGGATTTGGTGCGGCCCTGTCCATTCTGGTATTTATTATCGTAGTGATGGCAGTCGGGTTACAGAGCCTTTGCAATAAGAAAGGAGAGAATTAAAGGTGATTAAAGAAAGTAAACTCTATAAAGCACTGCGTTATATTTTTCTGACAGCTGCCTGCGTTTTTGTTATCATACCGATCATTCCGCTCATTTTTATGGCGTTTAAGACAGGGGCGGAATATTCTTCGACAGATGTACTTACACCACCGGTAAACTGGTTCAATATGTATAACTTTATCTATGCGGTCAGGATCGGCGGATTGGGAAAAGCCCTGTTAAATACGGTTATCATACTAACCATATCCCTAAGCCTTCAAATCCTCTTTACAACTATGGTTTCCTATATCCTGCACCGGTTTACTTTTAAGGGAAGAAAAATTATTTTGGCCCTGTTTACTTTAACCATGTTTATCCCGGTCGTTACTACCCAGACGGTGGTGTTTCAGATTATATATAAACTCCGTCTGGTCAATACCATGGCCAGTGTCATCCTTTTGTATTCCGGAGTGGGTATCATCGGCATCTATATTATGTTTAACTTATTGGATTCCATATCAAAAGAACTGGACCAGTCCGCCCTGATTGACGGAGCCGGTTATTTCACCATTTACCGCCGTATCATACTGCCACTGTTAAAACCTGCCTGTACCACACTTCTGATCTTAAACGGGATCGGGTATTATAATGATTTTTATATTCCGAATCTCTATCTGAGAAAAGATGTACAGACTTTTACGGTTGCGCTGTATAAATTTTTCGGTAATATGGCAACTCCCTTTGAGATCGTTTCAGCAGCAATATTATTAGGCATCATACCAATCGGCATCGTTTATATTTTCCTGCAGAAGTATATTTACTACGGTTTGGCGGGGGCGATCAAGTCATGATGAGGGAATCCAGGATTTATAAAATATCGGCGGCAGTACATATTGTATTTTTTATCAGTATATTAAGTTTTCTGACCACCGTATTATCCGGTACCGTATTACTGTTACCGGCACTGGGAGCGGTTTTCCTGGTTGGAAAAGAAGTTATTTACAAAAGGATCAATATTTATGACAGCATTGTAAAGACATATTTTAAATATCTGAGGCAAGCCATAAAACTAATGAAGTTTCTGCCGGTTCAGTTGATAATGATTTTAAATGCCGTCGGAATGGTTATTTCGGCAGCAAACAATCACCCGGCATATTCTGTTCTATGCCTGAGTGTCCTCTCCATCCTGCTGGCATTTCTGATGTATCTTGCAGGTTGCTTTACCTTTCTTAATGAAAAGGTAAATAGTATGGAAGTCATACTAATTATATTTTTAAAACCGCAGTATTTTCTTTCGGTTTTTGCCGGCATAGTCCTGTATGTATTCTTTTTCTCCGTGACTTTGCTGGCTGTTCTGGCTTTCTGCGGTGCAGTCTTTATCATTGCCGCCCAGGCGGTGATATTGATTCCTGTAACACATTATAAGAAAATGGCCGGTATCCCGGAGGAAAAAGAAGACTTTCCGTTTTAAGGCCAATAATGCGGCTGCCGCATAACAGCTATTTACACTATTATGCAGCAGCCGCATTATCCATGCGCTTGTTTTCATTATTTGCTATTATTCTACAAATACCATTTTACCGTATCTTGCGGTGATTGGCTTCGACCACAGCCACTTATTGGTGGAAGTGTCGTCAAAATAAAACATGGCACCGTAAGTCGGATCACTGCCATTCAGTGCTGCTTTTGCTGCTTTCACTGCGGTATCGGAAGCAGGCTTTTTAATGTAACCGTTTTTTACCGGTGTAAACTGGTAATAATCTCCGGCTACATGGTTAATTACCTTTGCTATGGTTGAGGGCCATTCCGGGCTTTGTACCCGGTTGACCACGACGGCACCTACCCCTACCATGGCATCATAGGGTTGGCCGGTAGCTTCTGCTGTAATAAGTCTTGCCAGTAAATCCAGTTCATTTTTAGTGTAAGGAATAACAGCTTTTGAGCTTTCGGAAGTCTTTAATGCCAACGTAGAAACGGCAGCTGCTTTTGCGGTAGTTTCGGCAGTGGTTGCTTTTTGGGCTTTTGAAGTTAAATTTACGGCGGGCAGAAGAAGTTTCTGGCCGGGTTTAACCTTGTTATTCCACTTATTATTTGCCCTTCTTAGGGAGGCGAGTGTAACCTTATTTTTCTTAGCCACACCAAAAAGGGTATCGCCTTTCTTGACCTTATAGGTTTTTGCCTTAATACTCAATTTTTTACCCGGATGAATCTTATTGGATTTCAGATCGTTATTCGCCTTGATGGTACTTACTGGCGTCTTAAATAATTTACCGATCTTATAAAGAGTATCGTTTTTAAGGATCGTATAGTCCGCTGCGAAAGCAGATGTGGAACTGATTGTAAGGGATAATAGGATACCGATTACAAAAGTTCCTGTTTTTCTGAATTTCATCATAGGAACCTCCTTATGGTTGGCTGTCAGAACTGGCAATTATTCCTGTAGTCTATTTTATACCAATTTTCTGGAAGGGTAAATATGGAATAGTTAGCAATTCAGGATTATATGTGCAAAATTGTATAAAAATGTTTATTTTTGACGAAAAAATTATGAATTTTATATATAGGACTTTAGTCCTGGGGCAGTGTAAAACAGAAGTGGCATAAAAGTTAATAATATTCATACTATATCGATATAAAAATGATGAAAATGTCTGCTTAACATGCTTTTAATCCTTGTGGATATTTGTCTTAATATGACTATTTATGTAGGAAAAACAAATAAATTAACGAAAAATTTACATTAACATAACCAGAAGTATATGAAATTGATATTTACATTAGCTCAAACCTATGATAAAGTAGGATTAAAATAAATGTACAAATTTATCCAAAAAAGGTATATTATGGAATAAAATGTCGTTTATTTTACTGTCATAGAGTACTGGAGGTGGGATGGCATTAAAAACAGCAGTATCTGATACAAAAATCTTTAAGGGGAAGGAGATGAGAGGATGGAGCAGAGAATTCTGGAAGAGCTATTTCAAAAGATAAAAGAAGTCACAAAACTTGATGATATCGGATACCACAGAATAGAAGAAGGCCGTTTAAAGCCGGTTTATAAAACCCAGACAGATGCCCTGGGAATTGAAAAATGGAAAACCGTTCATGGCCAGAACCCGGTATATATCAAGGATACTTACATATTGCAGGAAGTAATAAATAAAAAGCATCCGGTCCATATTTATGATACAAATAATGACAGCAGATCGGCAGATGCTTTTTTTCTTTTTGGAGTAGACAGTATTTTAATTGTGCCCGTAGTCAGGCAGGAAGAAGTAAAAGCAATTATCTGTATTGTTTCAATCGGATTTCTGCATGATTTTACGACGGAAGAAATTGAAAAATGCAGACAGTTATCAGAAGAGTATTTATTAAATACTTATTGAGACTAAGGGGGGGGGGGTAAATACAAATGAGAATTGCCGAAGCGGTTTTAAAGTATTTAAAAGCGAATTCCGTAGATTACATATTTGGGATTCCGGCAGGAACGGTAAGCCCGCTTTATGATTCCATGAACGATGTGGACATTAAGCCCATTGTTGCCAAAAATGAAGGCGGAGCAGCTTATATGGCGGCCAGGTATGCAAGTGTTACCGGCAGGCTGGGTGTCTGCATGGGTGCAGGCGGAGTGGGAGCCAACAACATGATAAATGGTGTGGCCGATGCCATGCGTGCAAAAGCCCCCGTATTATTCCTGACCGGGTATGTACACAGGTGGCAGATTGGGAAAGGGGCCATACAGGAACTGGATACCCAGGAGATCTTAAAGCCCATTACCAAATACAGTAAAACTGTTCTGGATGAAAGTCAGGTATTGAAGGAAATTGCCCATGCGGTAGAAATTGCGCATTCACATCCTATGGGACCGGTGCATCTTTCCATTCCCATTGATATCCAGCTGGCAGAATGCCAGGAAGAGGTGCCGGCTGCCATAAGCGATTCCATATATGAGCTGCCCTTAGATGAATCACTCCTTGCACAGACTTTCAGCATTATTTCCGAGTCCGAAAAAGGAGTCATCCTTATAGGAAAAGGCTGTCGGGGAATGTCTGAGCTGGTCATGGAATTAAGTAATCACTTGCAGTGGCCTGTTGTCACAACTCCGGAAGGGAAAGGGGTTGTATCTTCTGATTTTCCGCTGAATTTAGGGAATTACGGATTTGCAAGCACGGACGCCGCAAATGAGTATGTAAATCAGGAGGCTGTCACCTGCCTGCTGGTGCTGGGTTCAAGCCTTGGTGAAAATGCTACCTGCAATTTCAGCCCGGCCTTATTTAAAGGAAAGAAGAGTATCCATATTGACCGGGATAAGAGAGAACTGGGCAAGGTATATGAAACCAATGTAAAAATCTGCGGAGATATACGAAAGGTCATTCCTCATATCCTTAAAAACACGGCCAAAAGACAGGACAGCGTCTTTTTAAGGCCTGATTTTAATAAACCGGTCCATACAGCCGAGACTTCCCTGAGCCTGAAAGAATTTATGGAAAAACTGCCTGAATTCATGCCGGGGAATACCTGCTATGTGTCGGATCTGGGTGAGTTTATGAATTTTGTTTTTAAATATCTGCCCATTCCTGAGGGAGGAGATTTTGAAATTAACTTAAACTATGCCGCCATGGGATCGGGTTTAGCAGGTGCCGTTGGGGTACAGGCAGCCTATCCGGACAGGCCCGTTGTCGTATTTGCCGGAGACGGGGATTTCTTCATGAACGGTATGGAAATACTGACTGCAAAAGAATATAATCTTCCAATTGTCTTCATTATCATTAACAATGCCATGCTTGGGTTTGTGGAACATGGGCACCAGTTTCTTTTTGGAAGAGTAGTAGAAGGGTTTAAACAGCAAAGAATCAACATATCCGAAATGATGAAAACCTGGGGAGTCAGATCCATGCAGATAAAAAGTATTGAAGAAATGGACCGGATCCAGGACTTCGTAAAAAACGCGGACGGACCTCTTGTGATCGAGCTGATTACGGACGGCAGGGAACCCGCGCCGAACGGTGACCGCCTGAAAGCTTTGCAGAATCATTAAATTTCATAGTTACAGTGACATTATTTTGATTTTAACGAAGGAGGATAATCTATGCTGAAAGGGAAAGTTGCATTAGTAACAGGAGCATCAAGAGGAATTGGAAAGGCAGTTGCATTAAAGCTTGCAGAGCATGGGGCTGATGTTGTGGTAAACTATGTAAACAGTGTCCAGGCAGCCGAAGAGGTTAAAGATAAAATAACCGGCATGGGCAGCAAGGCCCTGACTTACCAGGCAGATGTGTCGGACCGCAGTGCTTTGGAATATATGATGGATTTTACGGTCAAGAATTTCGGAAAGATCGATATTCTGGTCAACAATGCCGGTATCGTACGTTTTGGAACCATTACCGACATGACCCAGAAGGATTGGAACGATGTGGTTAATACGAACCTTTCCGGAATGTTTCATTTATGCCAGTTAGCAGCCCCTCACATGATTAAACAGAATTACGGCAAAATCATTAATCTCAGTTCCCTTGCGGCAGTTATGAATTTACCTGCGTCCTACGGTTATACGGCCACAAAGGCAGGAGTAGCGGCTTTTACCCGTGTTTTGAGTGCGGAATTAATAGATAAAAATATTAATGTGAATGCAATTGCACCCGGGATTATTATCACGGATATGCTTGACAGTTTAGGCGATGCAGCTGAATTTTATAAGGCGCAGATACCGGCTAAAAGATTTTGTGATCCCGAAGAAGTTGCAGAACTGGCATACTTTTTAAGCCAGGATATTTCCAGATATATTGTGGGACAGACCATTGTGATTGACGGAGGCTTGTCTCTTTAGCAGTACAAAAAATCAGCTGTAAATTTAAAAAAATTATTAAATATTTACAAAAATGGAATAAAAGGGTAATTTAAATTGACTTTTTTTAAATTTGATGTATAATTTTATCAAACAAAAATAGACATTATTTCCTATAATCTGACTTTATTCGATATTCTCCAGACAGGAAACAACCGGGATAATGACTTTATCATTGACCGGAAAGAAGGTAGTGAGTGAAATCATACTGGTTTTCCTGTGCGGATGTGAGCAAATTTAACTTGATAATAGCAAACCTATCGAAAGGTGGGGACGCAAAGCCACGAGTCTAAGGTTTCATACTATGATAGTCGGGTTACCGTAGTTAATTTAGCCAAGTGTGGTGATTACTACGCTATGGCTATTTTTTTTGCAACAGGAAATTGCTTCCTGTTGCACAATATTTTTTTATTAGGAGGTGCTGTAATTGAAGTTCAATAAGGCAAGAAGTATAAAAGCCAGAATTCTGGTACCAATGTGCATTATTATGGTTCTTGGATTTTTGGCAATTTATGCAGGGGTAAATTACAAAGTCAGGTCAATAGTAAAAGAAGCAGCCGGGAATCCTTCTTATCAGCCGGAAGGGTTTGGAGTTTTCCTGCTGTTGCTGTGTTTAGCCGTATTTATAATCTTTACGGTTCTCTTTCTGCTGGTCCTGCAGCGAACAATCAAGCCGTTTGGCCAGCTGCTGTCATCCATTAAAGAAATCGCAGAAGGTAATTTTGCAGATGAGGTTGCTGTAAAAGCAGAGGGTGAATTAAATACTTATGCGGAGCATTTAAACCAGATACGGCATAGGATGAGGGAATTCATAAATACGGTTAAAGATTCGGTATCCATGGTTACTGTGGCTTCCGGTGAAATGAAGCATTCGTCCGAAGATATGAATAGTATCTCCGACCGGGTTACCCAGTCCGTTTCCCAATTGGCCCAGGGAGCCACCCAGCAGGCGGAATCTACGGAAAACGGAAGCTTAAGGATTAACAATATCGTGGAAATGATAGAATGCATCGCCCAGGATATGAATTCCTCCGAGCAGCTGGCCGAAGCAGCTATTGATGCCATGGCCACCGTGAAAGATTCCATTCGTTATCAGGAAGAAAAAATGGAAGAAAATAAGGAAATATCTGCACAGATGGGGGTTGCCATATCCGACCTGATGGAAAAGTCCAAGGAAATCGGTAAGATACTGCAGGTCATCCAGGGTGTGGCACAGCAGACCAACCTGCTGGCATTAAATGCAGCCATAGAAGCAGCCAGGGCAGGAGAGCACGGAAGAGGCTTTGCGGTTGTATCCGAAGAGATCCGTAAGTTAGCGGAACAGTCCGGAGAATCCAGCAAGCAGATTACCGAGATCATCGATGATGTGCAGTACGGAATCGAAAATACCGTTATGCAGATCAAAAAGGCCGACATGCTTTCCTCAGAACAGGAAAATGCCTTATCCCAGACCGTTCAGGCAATCGGGGATATAGCCGATAAGGTTGAATCCATTACTGCCAAAGTAAAAGCAGTTTCCGGAACCACCGAATCACTGACGGAAGATGCAAAACAGGCAGGGGATATGGTTGCAACCATTGCAAGCATATCGGAAGAAACGGCAGCCGGCACCCAGGAGGTATCTTCTTCCGTAGAGGAACAAAATGGATTAATCCAAATAATTACGGAGTGTTCCACTGAGCTGTATACCATAGCGGAAGGTTTAAAAGAGAACATAGATAATTTCCACATTTAGGGACACATCAACACAAGGAATCGATTGGTCTGGAGTATTACTCCATTTCAAAATATAAAATAATTAGGAGGCTATTTTATGTTAATTACTCATCCAAATGGACTTTATACCATTAATTATGATCCCGCAAGAAAGGTTGCATACGATGTACCGGTAGGTCTTTGGACAAAAGAAGATTATTCGGAATATCATAACCAGTACGTAAATAAAATTCAGCCGGCAGTCGGAAATCAACCCTGGGCTGTTTGCACTGACCTCAGGAAATATAAAATTTCAGATCTTGCTGATGTAATGGCGCAGCATGTACAATGGCTGGCAGATAATAATGTAAAATATAGTGCTTTAATCGTAGACAGTGCAATTGTTAAAATGCAGACTAACAGGGCTGTAGGTTCAAAAATCCCTCAGCAGGCATTTTTAAATGAAAAGGAAGCGGATGAATGGTTAAAATCGAAAGGATTTTAATTAAAATCTGAATGGAAAGGAGTATTTCTCCAGGATTATTCTTGGAGCAATACTCCTTTTTTATGTTCCCTGCCTCCCGCAAAGCAGAACATTCAGACCGGTACAGTCAGTTTTCAGACACGACCTAATATTTTGGCAAAAAATTAACATATACTAGCATTTTATCAGTTACATCTCATATTATAAAGAAATTCCATATGGAGATAAGTTATGACTCCGTCAGAAAGTTTTAAAATAACCAGTAACGATTATGCTGATTTTATAATTGATTATATCCGAAACGAAGATTTTTTTAATAATTACCGGGACGTATCCTATAATATCATTGATGAACAATTTGCTGTCGTCCATTTACCCGTAAGCAATATGACATATAATGCCGTCTATAAATTCGGCTATTTATCCATACCCAAGTGTTATGGCCTGATGTCTTCGGAAAATACGGACAGCAATTATTATATCCACAGGCTGGCTAATTATAATAATACCGGTTCCGGTGTAATTATTGGAATTATAGACGGAGGTATGGATTACCGGAATCCGGTTTTCCGTTATCCGAATAATACGACTAAAATTATTTCGATTTGGGACCAGTCGATCGAAAGCGGCAGTTATCCGGAGGAATTATACTACGGTACGGAATACAGCCGTGAACAGATTAATGCTGCGCTTAATTCGGAAAACCCCCTATCCGTGGTACCGAGTGTGGAAGAAGGGGGACAAGGGACTTCCGTAGCGGGAATGGCTGCCGGGTTTTACAGCGGCCAGAATATTTTCTTTTCCGGAACTGCGCCGAATGCGGAGATTGTATCGGTGAAATTAAAAAAAGCAAAACCATATTTAAAAGACTTTTTCGGACTTACGGCTGCGGATTTGTGTTTCCAGGAAAATGATATAATGATGGGGATAAAATATTTACTTAATGTAGCCGGCCGGTTACAAAGGCCGATCGTTATATGTATATCGGTTGGTTCCTGGCAGGGGTCACATAATGGGGAAAATTATATAAGCCAGTATATAACGAATGTGGGCGAAATTAACGGTGTTGCAGTTACCGCAGGGGCAGGGGAAGAAGGGAATCGGAATCTGCATTATTACGGAGAAGTTACGGATCCGGATTATTATCAGTTGGTTGAATTTCATGCCGGAGTGAATCAGCAGAATATTACAATGGAATTATGGGGGTATGCTCCCAACATCCTGGTCGTAGGTATTATTGCCCCCAGCGGGGAATTTATTTATCAGACATCTTATACCTTAATACCGCCGGATACGGCAGTGGTTACTTATAACGATACCATAATTTATGTGGATAACCGTACACAGGAACCCCATGCCGGAGACCAGCTGATATTAATCCGGTTTATGAATATTGAGGAAGGAATGTGGAGACTGGCCGTTTCGGGAACAAACCTGCAAAATGGGTTTCATATCTGGTTTCCCATGCATCAGTTTGTTAACGAGGATACTTATATCCTGAATGCCGATACTTACACAACCATTTCCGAGCCTGGCAATACACCTAATTTAATTACGGTTACTTCCTATAATCCAAGGGGGGATGAGCTTTTTTATTATGCAAGCCGGGGTTATACAAGGGTAAATGTACGTAAGCCGGATATTGCCGCCCCCGGAGTAAATATTTTGGTACCTGCCGGTGAAAACAGTTTTTTACCCTTTACAGGGTCAAGTATTGCTGCCGGCTACACGGCCGGTGTTATTGCAAGATTATTGGAGTGGGCAATTGTAGACGGTAATTTACCGGTTATCAATAATATTCTTGTAAGGTATTTATTGACCTATAGTGCCATGAGAAGTAATTCGATCAGTTATCCCAACCGGGAATGGGGTTTTGGAATTCTGAATGAGAGTACCATAGAAAATATTGTGACCGGTATAAATGTGAATTTTTAGAGTAATAAATTTTTAGAGTACTGATAAAACAGCTGTTCCAATCCGGTATGTAATGTATGTTTACGGAGCCGGCAGGGTATTTTATAGCCTAACAAAAGGACGGGCAGTTACCCTGACTCCTGTTTAGTATGGAATGTCCACTTTGCAGGCGGAAATGGCTGATTGGACTGATGTGAAGATTGAAAGAAAATAGCAGATATAGTATAATAGAAACTGGTTTAAAAAAATCAAAATTAACTGTTGGAAACGATGAAGAATTCCTGTATCTGGGCACATATGGAATTTGGAGTTTATTGTGCAACCGGCCAGCCAGTTATGTATTTCAATTAACTTTTCAAAAGATAAAACATACTTGGAGGCAGACATGAAGAAAATCAGACAAAAGATACTATTGACATTACTCACCGCTTCGTCTTTTTTCATTATTTTAATCGGGGCATACAGCCTGTTTAGCATGGCAAATATGAATAATAAGCAAACAGCAGCGATAAAGGGTACCTTATCGGACGATTATGACAATCGGATTAAGAATGAGGTAGAAACTGCCGTTTCCATCGTCAGCTTTTACTACGATGCTTATAGTGAAGGTAAAATGACGGAAGCGGAAGCAAAGGAAATGGCAAAAGACGCAGTTAAGACCTTACGGTATAATGAAGACGGTTATTTTTGGATTGACGATACCGAGGGTAATCTGATAGCTCATCCCATCCAGCCGGAGGAGGAAGGTACCAATCGAATTGATATAGAGGATCCGAATGGAGTTGCATTAATTAAAGAAATCATAAACGGGGCGAAGGATAATAAAAATTCCGGCTATACGGATTTTATGTGGGTAAAGCCCGAAGATGTACAAAGCGGTAAATTAAGCCCAAAGCGGGCCTACTCGAAGCTATTTGAACCCTGGAACTGGGTCATAAGCACGGGTAATTATATTGACGATATTGACCGGTCTGTGGCAGAAAAAGAAATGGAGCTAAACGATAAATTCCGGGAAAACATCATCAGGATCCTGGGCATTACCGTATTGTCCCTGCTTGGTATGGGGATTTTGGGGATCATTTTGAGCAGTGTTATCTCAAAGCCCATTGTCAGCCTTGTCAAAGCCTTTGCAAAGGATGAAAACGGAAGGATTACCATACAGGAAATCAATATCAGGTCGAAGGATGAGATCGGTTTACTGGCCAGAACACTGAATGAAATGTCCATACAGGTGAAGGAATTTATACATGGGGTTGTGAAAGAATCTGAAAACGTTGCAGCCTCGGCGAATAACGTTAAAAATGACATGGTAGTGTTAAGCGAGCAGGTTGAAGAGATATCTTCTGCCACGGAAGAAATAGCGGCCGGAATGGAAGAGACAACGGCAATATCCGAAGACATGAATAATAAGGCATTGGAAATATCGGATTCTGCGGGTGCTATTGCCGGGAAAGCGGAGGAGGCAGCCGGAGCAGTCGGTGAAATCAGAGAAAGAGCTGCCGTACTCAAAATCAATTTAAACAGTGCCGTAGAAAGCGGCAGCCTGATAATAAATGAAGCACAGCAAAAATTAAGCCAGGCCTTAGATGACTCAAAAGCTGTGGCCCAGATAAGTAATCTGGCAGATGTAATTGTACAGATAACAAATCAGACTAATTTATTGGCATTAAATGCAGCCATTGAAGCAGCCCGTGCGGGAGAATCGGGAAAAGGATTTGCGGTGGTTGCGGAAGAAATCAGGCAGCTTGCGGACAATTCCAAAAATACGGTAAATGAGATCCAGAATATGATAAAATCAGTTACCGATTCCGTAGACAGCCTTTACCATAATTCCAGTGACCTGGTAGAGTATCTGACTAAGAATGTTAAAAATGATTACGATCAGATGCTTCAGGCTTCGGATGAATATAACAGGGATGCAAAATACCTGGAAACAATTATATCTGATTTTCGGGAAACCGCAAATAACCTGCGTAATTCCATTCAGTACATGACAAAAGCCATGAATGAAATCGCTTCAGCAAATTTTGAAGGTGCGGAAGGCGCAGGCAGTATAGCACACAGCATCGAGCTGGTAACGGAGAAAACCGGTGAACTTCTGATACAGGCAAACAGGTCGGAACAGTATTCGGAATCCCTTCTTAAGTTGGTTTCACGGTTTAAGGTTTGATTGTTCCTTCGTGGAAACTGTAAATGAATCATCAAATTTTTTTGAAAAGTATTTATTGTTTATTTATCATTTGGTATAATCTATATCAATGATATGTTTTATAACAAATAAATACGGTAGATGTGGGTGGAATGATGGAAGAAAAGAACAGATACACGGATGAGAAAAGGGCAGGCAAAGGGAATGCTTCTGATACACTGTACAATAGAGTCCGCAACGAAATTCTGAAAATGATTATTGAAAAGCAGATCAGTTCCAATGAGCTGCTGCCTTCGGAAGGTGAAATTGCAAAACAGTGCGGTGTCAGTAAAATGACAAGCAAGCTCGCACTCAACACCCTGGCTGAGGAACATATCATTTACCGGATCCCCAGGAGGGGGAGTTTTTTAGCCGATGTGGACCTGAACAAGATCCGGAGTATGGTCGATGTCAATGGCATATCCAATTATTCGGCCGTCAGGACCAATTACATAGCTCTTATCATTCCCAAGCTGGATTCCTATTGCGGGAGTATTGTAAGAGAAATATTAAAAGCTGCTGCGAATTATAATTATCATGTTATTGTTAAGTATTCCGACGGGGCAAGTGAAAAAGAAGAACAGATACTATCGGAAGTATCAAAGATACCTGAAATCAAGGGGGTTATTCTTTTTCCGGGTGATAACAACACCTGCGGTATTGAGTTACTGAATTATAAAGTGCGTAATTACCCCATTGTAATCGTTGACAGAGTTTTCAAGGAAATTGAATTTGACAGCATTTGTCATGACCATTATCAGGGAGCCAAAGATGCAGTGAGCTACCTGGTCCGGAAGGGACATTCAAAAATCGGATTTATCTCGAAAAGTATCTCCAATGTAACCAGCAGGGAAGAACGTTATCAAGGGTATATGGCGGGGATGATGGAAGCCAGCAAACGCATCCGTAATGAAAGTGTCCAAACAAGCGACAACATGATTTCTGTCGATGTTCTCAAGGACTATTTGACTAACAACGAAAGTTTGACAGCAGTATTTTGCGCCGACGACTATATTGCGGTGTATCTATATTACGCAGCACAGGAGCTTGGAAAAAGAATACCGCAGGATGTATCCATTATCGGTTTTACAGATAATGAAATACTAAGCTGTGTCCCTATAAAAATGACAACGGTAAAGCAGCCGGTCGGGGAATTAGGTGTTCTGGCGGTAGAAGTGTTGATGGATAAAATTGGTGACAGCAAGACGCCTACCAGAACAATCCGGATTAAGACGGAAATCATAGAACGGGACAGTGTGCAGGAGATATAAAGAAGAGAAAGAATTTTTTTATTACATTCGGCTGTTAGACTGAATCGTAACGTTTTTTTACTGATATAATATGTAATCATATTCAAGCAAAAAAATAGGTTCCATTGGAACCTATTTTTTATGCAATGGAAAGATTACGTCCTATTACATAAAAAAGCCCTCCGGGCAGGATGTACATGACGTGCTAAGGCATATTGTCACTGAAGTGACAGCTCGTCAGCGCCAGAGTCCTGGCAAACCAGACTCTTATTTCTTGTGGAGAAAGTACATACGATACTTTAAGAATTAAAGTATTGTCAGTTTTTTAAAATATTTACTGGAATATATTGACAATCTTATTGATATGTAATAGGATTTAAATATCAACTAATATATAATATATATCAACAGATATAAAAAAACACAAGAGACCTGTATTAGTATAACATAAAAGGAAATCCACCTGTGCCTTTCACCGTAAAACAGAATAAAGGAATCAAGTACATAGATCCAAACGAGACGGAAGGGTAAGTGTATGGAGAAATAGGCAGGAACAATATTAACGATTAATACCTTAATGGTATTAATATAAATATTAAAGATATATCGGGAGATATATTAACAAATTTTATATTTTAAGATAGGGGGATTGTTTAATGAAACCAGTTAAAAAGCTCAGTTGGATTCTCATGCTAAGTACACTTATTTCGCTTATCGTTTATGCAGCACCGTTTAATTCGGCGGTGACCTGGCCGGCAAACCAGTTACTGCCGTCTCTTCCGGAACCGGCGCCAACACTTGATCTGATCAATACTGCTACCAGTAAAACTTACGAGGGAGAAGGTGACGGGGTGTCACATGGAACAGGACGTAATGATGGAGACGGATGGCTGTGTCAATGCGGAATTGACGAACCAAACCGCCATATGATCTACGGACCGTATGATTCCAGTATTCCCACAGGCATTGGAACAGTTGTTTACAGGATGAAGATCGACAATAATACCGCTGACAATTTAGAACAAGTCCGTATCGATGTATATGATTCCACCTCAGGCAGTGTATTGGCTGCCCAGGATATTACAAGACAGCAATTCACAACCGCCAGTATCTATCAGGATTTTAATCTGACTTTTAACAACCAGACATCGGGTCATTCATTGGAATTCAGGGTCTACTGGTACGGGCGGGCCTATATAAAAGTAGACCGGATAACCTACAGTTCCAAGAGATTAAGTGAAGACGCAGTCCTCTTCACAACCCTGAAAGGACTTGTTAATAAAACCCAGCCCCGTATTTATTCCTATGACAACAATACCATTCATGGGGAAGGTAAGTATACCTGGTTAAAGGATCTTAAGCTCGACTATTCCGAAGTATCCGATAATATGAAGATGATTGCCAAATATAGGAATGAAATAAGCGGTATCGTAGTATATGATGATGAATATCCTGATACAATTAACCTGGCTACTACGATCGCGGGAATTTCAAACGGCATTGCAGCTGCGCCGTCACAGGTATCGGCACTTACTTCGTCACCGTATAACCTTCCGGTAATAAAAGACCTGCGAGGGCAATTTAGCAGTAAGCTTCAAATATATCAATACCTCTATGACAATTACTGGAAATCCTGCACGCATAGGGTTTTAGTCGGCCTGAATCCGGATGCCCATAAAGGAACAATACGGGATTATGCCATGGCTATGGGTGCTGCGGTAATATGGCTGGATCCAAACGTTTCGAATGAAAAAACGCTGCTGCGCAGTTTCCTGTCCTCCATGCCCGCAGGCTCCGCTTATATGGGATGGTGGACGGAAGAGCAGGCAGGCGTTATGCTGTCTTCAGAATATGGCATCTCTACAATAGCAAGCGACTGGTCGACGAATTTGTCTGTCTTTGCCGGAATGTCCAGGACGGTGGATGTTAAGCCGGTGCCTGCAAAGCCGGAGCTGCAGAATAAGATATATTTGACTTTTATTATGAGTGACGGAGATAACCTGCAATATATGGAGCATAAGATGAAAGAACACTGGGATAATCCTGACCGTGGCAGCGTGCCCATAGGATGGACCGTTTCCCCGGCTGTGCTGGATGCGGCGCCTTCCATACTGGATTACTATTACGATACCGCTACGCCAAATGACTGCCTGATCAGCGGACCATCGGGAATAGGTTATACCTATCCCAATTACTGGCCAAATCAGTCCGCCCTGGACAATTTCGTAAAGATGAGCGATGATTACTGCAGCCGTGCAGGACTCAAGGTAATCACCATATGGAATACAATTACCGGCGGAATCAATACGAATGTGGGCAACAGCTTTGCAGATCATGCACCTTCCCTTTTCGGCCTGACTGCCATGAACGGCCCGGGCGGTCAAATAGACATATACAATAATAAGCTGCCGGCCCAGAGACTGAATGCAACCTATTGCTATAACCAGGCTTCCCTGCAAATGGAAGTAAATAATGCGATTGCAGGCTGGGACGGGACTTCACCGAGGTTTGTGGCAATACAAAGTCAACCATGGGATGTTACTCCCACCATGATAAAAAATGTGGCTAATACACTTAACTCGGATGTTATTGTGGTAAGGACCGACAATTACTTCCAGCTGATCCGGGAGTATAACACATCCATAACGCCTGAGCCAACCCTTCCTTACACGGAGGATTTCAACGACGGTAATGCAAACGGCTGGACTGCTTATGGAGGAACCTGGGCGGTAGAAAGCGGAGAATACAGTGCGGGAGCTGGAGATGGTGTTAAATCCGTTGCAAAGGGAACTAAATTTACAGATTTTACATATGAAGCGGATGTGAAGGTCAGTTCCGGTTCCGGCAATAACAATGCCGGGCTGATATTCAGGGTAACCAATCCCGGTACAGGGGCAGACAATTATTACGGTTATTACGCAGGCTTAAGTGCCGACGGTGACTTTATACAGTTGGGCAAGGCTGCCAATAACTGGACGGAGCTTAAAAAGACCTCTATGACAATAGATGCCGGCGTCACATATCATATGAAGGTAGAGGTATCGGGAATATCCATAAAGGTATATGTAAACGACATGAATACTCCCAGGATCGACATTACGGATTCGACACATACAGCAGGGGCGATAGGAGTAAGAGCGTATAATGTCCGTGCGAATTTTGATAATATTAACGTATATTGAAAACGAAAAAGAACTTTTTCAACAGTCATATTTGGAGTCAGTGACTCTCCGGCCAAATCAATCCAAAGGATATCGGTGCAATTTAAGGAAAAAAGTTGATTTTTTCTAAGATGATTATAATCCTCACTTTTTTGCATATAAAACCTATGTAAACTCTGCTTCAATAGCAATATAATATAAGAAAAATTTAAAAGCAAAAAGGAGATAATGAAGACAATGAAACTTAGAGCACCTGCAACACCCCTTATAACGATTGATCCCTATTTCAGTATCTGGTCGTCGGATGATATGCTGAATGCCGGAGAAACAGTCCACTGGACCGGTAAGTCCATTGCCATTACCGGTATCCTTCAGATTGGCAATGATGAGTATCTTTTTATGGGATACAGAAAAAATATGGCAAAAATGGTTCAAACAAACTGCAGTATCAATGCCATGTCCACCATTTATACATTTACAGCCGGGCAGGTGGAATTGACTCTTACTTTTACATCCCCGCTGCTGCTTGACGATTTGAAGGTCATGTCCCGCCCCGTTTCTTATTTGAAAGCGGAGGTACGAGGATTGGACAATTATCAGCACCAGGTCAGGGTAAGCCTGTTTGTAACGGATGATGTCTGTCTGAATACACGTCAGGAGCATCCGACCATAGGTGAAATCATTCCCATGGATCAGGAGGCCGTTTGTGTAAAAATGGGCAGTGCCCGTCAGCAGATATTAAGTCAGGCAGGTGATGATGTCCGCATCGACTGGGGGTATTTTTATCTGGCTGCAAAATATGGATCTCCTGAAGTACATATCCATAAGCATGGAGAGGCTACCGAACTGGAATCAAGAGTCTGGCTGGACACTGCTGTGCAGAACCAAGCCGTTTTTACCTTTGCTTATGATGATATTTGCAGCCTCCAATATTTTGGTGAAAACCTCAAAGGGTACTGGTCGAAAGAATCGGAAGATATCCGGGAGATTATACTTAGGTCATTTAACGAATATGATAATATTATAGAACGCTGCAACTTGTTCTCGGACGAATTATACCGGTCTGCGGCTGCCGCCGGCGGTGAAAAATATGCGGAGCTGTTGCTGCTGGCCTACCGTCAGGTCATTGCGGCCCACAAACTTTGTGAGGATAACAAGGGGGAACTTTTGTTTATATCAAAAGAATGCTTCAGTAACGGATGTGCAGCCACCGTTGACGTTACCTATCCTTCCATACCGCTGTTCCTTCTGTACAATCCGGAATTGATAAAAGGTATGTTAAGACCTGTTTTCCGGTACGCAGCAACAGAGGAATGGTGTTATGATTTTGCGCCCCATGATGCAGGTACCTATCCGCTGCTGAACGGACAGGTGTATGGCGGCGGGACAAACCTTGCCGACCAGATGCCCATTGAGGAATGCGGGAATATGCTGATTACTGTGGCAGCACTTTCACTGGCCTCCGGCAATTTTGACTTCGCTTCACAGTATCTGCCCCAATTGAAGCAGTGGGCCGAATATCTTGTCAAGTACGGTGCAGATCCTGAAAACCAGCTGTGTACGGATGATTTTGCCGGACATCTTGCCCATAACTGTAATCTGGCGGTAAAAGCTGTCATGGGTATTGCAAGCTTTGGTATTATCATGGAAAGCCTGGCAGGAAGGGAGGAAAGCGCCACATATTTTAAAACTGCGGATAAAATGGCAAAAAGCTGGGTGGAGAGGGCATCCAATGAGGACGGTACATACAGGTTGACCTTTGACCAGCCAGGTACATTTAGTATGAAATATAATCTGGTTTGGGACCGGATATTTAAAACGGATTTCTTTGCAGGTGAGATTCTGGAATCAGAACTGAAAGGCTATATCAAACGTATGAATCCATATGGTATGCCTTTGGATAACAGGGCAACCTATACGAAATCCGACTGGCTTGTCTGGAGCGGAGCACTCATGCGGGACAGGGAAGACTTTGAACAAATGATTGAACCGTTGTGGAAGGCTTATCATGAATCTGAATCAAGAGTGCCGATGACGGACTGGTATGATACTCTGACTGCAAAGCAAATCGGTTTCCAGCACCGGAGTGTCCAGGGCGGATTATTTATAAAACTTTTAATGGACAGGGGGTTAAACTATAGGTAAGAAGAGAAAAAATCTATGGTTTCCAATTTTGTATTATAGATTATCCTGTTTTCTGCATATATTAAAGTAAGTATAAATAAGGAAGGTTCAACTTATGCCTGATGGAAAAGCGGAAAACCAATTAAATCTGGCACTGGATGTTTCGGAACAGGTCAGGGAGAGAACTCTGGACTTAAACGTAGGTTATTTACCGGAAGTAAATATGTGGGAATTGATAGTGAAATATAGCGGTGATATCAGTAGAATTGCGGAGGAACTGGACTTGATCGTGGTACCCCTGCAAAATGAATATGCAATTATAACCATCCGTGAAGATTTAATCGACAGGCTATCTGAATTTCAAGAAATAGAATTTATAGAAAAACCCAAGAGGCTGTTTTATGAAGTAGCGCAGGGACGGGCCGCTTCCTGTATCAATCCCCTCCAGACGGCCCAGTATAACCTGTTTGGCAGGGGAGTCATCGTAGCCGTCATTGATTCCGGGATTGATTATTCCCACCCGGATTTCAGGAATGAAAACGGGACAACGCGGATCATTGATTTATGGGACCAGACCATTCCGGGCAACCCGCCGGAAGGCTATGCAATAGGAACGGTATATTCCAGGGAACAGATCAATGAAGCATTGGCCGTAACGGATCCGGTCCAGCGCCAGAATATGATACCAAGTACGGATCTTTCCGGCCATGGCACCCATGTGAAGTGTTTGAATACAAAAAGTATGTAAGTACTCAATCTGGATAAATAGGCAAGCGAAAGGTTATAAGTATGAAGTAATCAGGATAAAGAAGAAGGGGGCTGTCGCAAAATATTCAATATACTGAACTTGTGGGAGAATATGATTTATATTTCTTGAATTTTGTTCCATGTCGCGCGAATAAACGGCTCCATTCTCTATCTTGGAGCCATTCGCACATACAT
>JAEWAK010000071.1 GCA_023391695.1 Bacillota bacterium | reverse complement strand
GGAAATATATAGAGCAGTTAAAGACAAAGACCCCGGGAACGGACCAGCTGGTAGTAAACCTGTCGGGAGGAAACCAGCAGAAAGTGGTAATTGCAAAGTGGCTGGTAAGAAACTGTGACATCCTCATTTTTGATGAACCTACCAGGGGAATTGACGTAGGGGCCAAAAACGAGATCTACCATCTGATGAATGAGCTGATTGCAGAAGGAAAGTCAATCATCATGATTTCTTCTGAAATGACGGAAATATTGAGAATGAGCGACCGTATCGTAGTCATGTGTGAAGGAAAGAAAACCGGTGAAATTGACATATCGGAAGCAACACAGGAAAAGATAATGAATGCGGCAACGCTCAGAAGTTAGGAGGAGAAAGTGATGTCAAACAATAAAGGAAATATTTTAACGAGTAATCCGGTTGTTAAAAAGATGGGTACGCAGAGAACAATTGTACTGGTAATCATTATTGTACTTTTTGCATTTTTCTGTATAGCGAGTCCATCCTTCAGACAGTATTCTACCGTTCTTAGTATAATGGATTATTCCTACTACATTACCTTAATGGCAATTGGTGTAACCTTTACACTGATTACAGGCGGTGTTGACTTATCAATCGGTACCGGTCTCGTATGTTATGCAATTGCCGGCGGTTATCTGGTCGTTTACAAACACTGGCCGGTTGCCCTTGGTATGCTGGTAGCCATTCTGTTTGGACTTTTAATTGGATTGTTAAACGGTATTTTAGTAGCAGTCATGAATCTGCCGCCATTTATCGCAACCTTGTGTACCATGATGATAACCAGAGGTTTAGGTTCCCTTTGTTCAGGCGGTTTTGGTATTCCCTGGCCCCAGGCCGGAACGGACGGAGCATGGTTTCGAAGTATTTTTAAACTGAAGATTGGTACTATGAAATATCCGGTAGGTTTTTTACTGATTATCATCTTAATTATAATCATGTCCATTGTCCTGAATAAATCAAAGATCGGACGTTATATTATAGCAATCGGAAGCAATAAAGAAGCAGCAAGGCTTTCCGGTGTTAACGTAAAAAAATATCTTATCATTGCCTATGCTATATCCGGCTTATTTGCAGGCTTAGCCGGTATCGCCTACGCAGCTACTTTTACCAGTATTAATCCCGGTACCGGAGCAGGTCTGGAACTGGATGCCATCGGCGGGGCAATTATCGGCGGCGTATCTACAACCGGCGGATCCGGTTCGATCGTCGGCGCATTGCTGGGTGTATTTGTAATGTCAATGCTAAAGACAGGACTTCCCTATATCGGCCTGCAGGCAAACTGGCAGCAGATCATCACAGGTGTTATATTAATGAGCGCCGTTTTGATCGACGTATTAAAGAGAAAAGATAAATAAGTGTAACTATTTGGTACACCACACAAACAAGTTATGTAAACGCATATGCGGTTCATAAATAAATGAAAAAAATGGAGGGTTTCAAAAATGAAAAAGAAATTTTTGGTAGGTTTACTAAGCGTAGCAATGGCAGCAAGTATGTTGACCGGCTGCGGACAAAAAACAGATAACAGTCCGGCTCCAACGACAGCTCCCACACAGGAAGCTCAGACATCCGAGAATCAGACACCGGAAGCAACAACCGATGATGCGGCAGCACCTGATACATCAACCGGTGAGATCGTTGCAAAATCAGCTTATCATTTCGAAATAGTATCAAAAGGCTTCCAGTCAACTTACTGGCAGGCAGTTTATAAGGGAGCTTCTGCAGAAGCAGAAAAATTAGGCGTAACCATCAACATGGTAGGCCCTAACTCCGAATCCGATATCGCTGACCAGGTACAGATGTTAAACAGTGCGGTGAATGCAAAACCTGCGGCAATCGGTTTGGCATCACTTGATACAAAAGCAGCTTTAGATGCTATTACTGCAGCACAGAGCGCCAATATACCTATTATCGGTTTTGACTCCGGTGTTCCGGATGCTCCGGAAGGCGCCGTATATGCAAATGCATCCACCGATAACTATAAAGCCGGTGCGGTAGCAGCGGACGGTATGTATGAAGGCATCAAAGACAAAATCGCAAGTGCATCCGGCCCTGTCAGAATCGGTGTTGTTAACCAGGATGCTACATCTGAATCGATCTGCAACCGTGGTTTAGGTTTTATCGATGAAATGATCACCAAACTTACCGCTGACGGCAAAACAGCAGCAGTTGTCGGTAATGATTACTATGTACAAAATGTAAAGGGTACGGTTGTAGATGAAAAGAGTGCCAATGTTATCATCGAAGTTCGTGTTCCATCCCAGACAACGACTGAATTAACTGCAATCGAAGCATCCACCATCTTAAATCAAAAAGATACGATCGCTATCTTTGGTTCCAACCAGACAGCAGCAGAAGGTGTTGTTACGGCAAATGATAACTTAGGTGTTTTAGGAACAGGGGAAGGCCAGATTATCGGTGTTGGATTTGACTCCGGTTCCGTTCTGAAAGCTGCAATATCAAGCGGCACCTTATACGGCGCAGTTACCCAGGCTCCGGTATCCATCGGTGAGAAAATGGTTGACTTATTAGTACAGGTTGCTAACGGTGAGACAGTATCCAATGTTGATACAGGCTGCCAGTGGTACAATAAAGATAATATCACAAGTGAAGAGATAGCTCAGAACTTATATGACTAATAATGTATTTTGAAATAAAATAAACTTGCTGAAAGAAGGAGCTGCTTTGTTAGAGGCTGCTCTTTCTTTTTTTAGCTTACAAGTAAGTCTCCATCTCTGCAGGAAGGCTGCCAAAAAAGTCCCCCCACAGGGAGGCTGCCAAAAAGTTCTCTGCAGGAAGGCTGCCAAAAAAGTCCTCTTCAGGCGGGATCCAGACTTAATTGACTTGATTTGTTATTACGGTTTTTATTTTACGGCGGAGATAAAGATTTACACTTAATAAAGAGGTGGTGTAATATGAATAAGAACAAAAAGATATTAGTTGAAGAAAATTCCAGATTCGGGGGAATACGCGTAAAGCTGATTGGTGCGTTTCTGATCCCGGTCGCCTTAATTGTGTTACTTGGAATACTATCCTATTCCAGGGCATCGGATGCGATTATTTCCAATTATGAATCGGCAACCAGAAATACGGTTGAAAAAACCGCAGAATATTATACACTGATGATGCAGGGAATTGATACGAAATCCCAGAAACTGGCCGGTGACAATATAGTAAGAAGTTATTATAACGGCGACTATAAAGCTTCATCCGGTAAAGAAGCCGACAGTTACGGCACAATCAATCGAAATGTCCTTTCTGAAAAAACATCAGATTCCAATATAAATTTAATTTCCGTATTGGCACCTTATGGTAAGTGTTTAACGACAAATGGTGTGATCGGGCAGGATACATATGGCAAATTCGTCGAAACAGAAGAAGGAAAACAGATTGTAAACGCCTCCAATACGGATGCAGTATGGACAGGGTATCATACTTTCCTGGATGATTATTTAAACAGTTCTAAAAGTACTTACGGCATATCTTTATCCAGGCAGATTATAAATAATAAGATGGAAACCATAGGAATCCTGGTCATGGACATAGCGCTGCCCTCCATCCAAGGTCCGATGAAGACCATTGACCTGCCAAAAGGAAGCCAGTGTGCATTTATAACACCGGACGGAAGAGAAATTACGGCGGAAGGTGAAAATACGGAAGCTGCCTTTTATGGACAGGATTTTTATGAAAATGCCGTAAAATCTTCGGAGAATACCGGTTTACTATATACCGGTTACCGGGAAGAAACCAATCTCTTCATTTACTCGAAAGCAGGTGACGGCAAAAGTATGCTGTGTACCCTGATTCCCAAAAGTGTCATAATAAAACAGGCAGACGGTATAAAAACGGTTACCCTCATCGTAGTAATAATAGCTATTATGATAGCAATACTGGCAGGGGTCGTACTGGCCGGCGGAATCGGAAGTACAATACGCAATATCAATGCGGTTGTCAAAAAGGCGGAAGAAGGAGACCTGACGGTGACAGCCAGGACTAGACGCAAAGATGAGTTTATGCTGCTGACAAAGCATATAACCGGAATGTTAAGCGGTATGAAGTCTTTGGTTAATCGAACGGCAAATGCGACCTATTCCATATCGGAATCGGCGGAATCGGTAGCCGCTGCATCCTCCCAGTTAGTGGAATCCGCCAGAAGCATAACCCAGGTGGTTGAAAACATAGAAGCAGGTATAGAACAGCAGGCGGAAGATGCACAGAACTGTTTAAAAATAATGGGAGACCTGGATGAAAAAATCAACCGGGTAAATATAAGTGTGGAACAGATTACGGAATTTGCCAGCAGTACAAAAAATATAGCAAAAGACGGTATTATTACCATGGATGAGTTAGGAAGTAAAGCAAGGGATACTTTCCGGATATCCAAAGCGGTTATTGAAAATATTGAGCAGCTGGGAACAGAGTCCGCAGCCATAGGCGGTATTACCTTCACAATCAATGAGATTGCGGAACAGACAAATCTGCTTGCTTTAAATGCATCCATAGAAGCAGCCAGGGCGGGAGAGGCCGGGAAAGGCTTTGCCGTTGTCGCGGGTGAGATCAGAAAACTTGCTGAGGCGACCTTACATGCCTCGGAAAGAATTAATACAATTATCGGCAGCATAGAAGAAAGAACCAGGACAACCGTAAGGACTGCAAGCGAGGCAGAAGAAATTGTAAATTCCCAGGAGTCGGCACTTCATAATACGTCGCAGGTGTTTGATAACATTACCAGACATGTGGAAGGTTTATCGGTCATTATTGATGAAATTTCCATGCGTGTAAAAGATATCGGAGAAACGAAAAAAGAAACCTTGAATGCCATCACCAACATATCATCCGTATTGGAAGAGACAGCCTCTTCCTCCGTTGAGGTACGATCCGCCGCAGACAGCCAGCTGGCGGCAACAAAACATCTGAATCATGCCGCAGGCAGGCTTAAGGAGGACTCAAAAGAATTACAGAGTGCTGTCAGCAGTTTTAAATTATAATGTACAATGCGGATACTCTTAATTTAATTAACGGGTGGCTGATTCCATTACCGGCTGTTTCCATTACCCTCTGCATAGCACAACGGATCACTTTTATCATTTGGCAGCAAGAAGACTCCTCTGAGGTGGGAGATGGACAACCCAGTGAAGTTAAGGGGTGCCTGGCTCAGCAGCCAGGTGGAAACTTAAATACAGCTACTTCACAGAAGCCCCCACTTCAAATCGAAGATTAAGTGGTGGGTAATTCACAAATAAGTAAAATTAAGATTTTTGGCATAGTATATTTTTCGTCAGAAAAACCATACTATAGGAACCAAAACCATGTTCCCATAATCGGATGCACGGCGCTAAAAAGCACCGTCTTTTATCAGAAGTTTGAAAGGCAACTTCTGATAAGTTATACTATAGGAACCAAAACCGTGTTCCTATAGTCGGATATGACGGGAAAGACACCGCCACGGTTAATTATGTATCCACAAACCGTTATAAAAACAGGTTGAAATTAATATCCGCTTAAGATACAATTTATTCTATCAGGGAAATCTCCCGCCTAATCGGCGGGAGTTGGACTTGCGGGCTACATATAGCATTATTGATTGCATTTTCTAATTTAATTCAAGGTTTGCCTGCTTTTATCAACTTCGTATATTATTTGATTGAAAAGCGAAAAGGAATACAGCATCGGAAAGGATGGCCATTATGGGAATATTTCAGGGGAAAAAAATAAAGCTGGATAAAGTTAATAAAGAGGGTGGTAACCAATATTTTATTGATTACGATAAACTGAAAGAGCCTGATGGTTTTTTATTCGGTTTCATGCAGAATTTTATTGAAAATAAAAACAGTCTTTTCGTTATAGATACCGATAATTTTTATGTAAAAAAACAGGTTCAGATAGAAAATAGTATAAACGAACTGAAAAAAGAACTGGAAAGCCAGGAAATCCCCTATGAGGAAGTAATCATAAAAAAAGATGACGATAATAAAATATTCGGTGTAAAATTACAAAGTTCAAAAAAGGTAAACAGTTACAAGCTTGGATTGGCTGTAACACCGGATCAGATCGGAAAAGTAACCGGACTGGTAAAGAATTATAATTTATTTTGCTTTATTCCGTCGGACATTATGGATACGGAGGAACTTATGGACCGATTTTTAAGTGTACGTGGAAATTATGACGACTTAAATGACTTATACGAATACGACTTATTTAATGACTGCTTTTTCCATCGGATGAGAATATGCAGTAAGGAAGATATTATCCAGTCCCTTGAATTAAAATTACAGAAGTATCAATCCTAAAACCCCGGGTACTATAAATAGTTGATAAAGCCGAAATAAAGGACTGGTGCAAAAGCTTTGATACAGAGCTGCTTCTAAATAAATTGAAATCCGGAAAAATTTATGCTAGACTACTACTACAAAGGGCATCTGATTTCAAATTTGAAATATGGCTGCCTATTAAAAAAGATAAGCATTTGGCACATTATGACTTCTTCTTGGAATCAGGTACAGCCATCCCATTTTTTTGATGCTGTTTGTTTCGGAATCGGAAAAGATTTGTTAAAATCTAAACAAAGATAAAATGCAACTGAGAGTATCATAAAAGAGATCCACCTTAATATTGGTAATATTTAAGAAAAAGGATTGTTTTTTTTGTGCAAATATGTTATAAAATTAACATGAATATTCCAAAAACATATTCTATTTTAATAGGGAGGAAGTTATGAAAAAAAATTTTTTTACAAAGACAGTTAAGAAACTGGCTGCTTTGGGACTTGTAACAATTCTAAGTTTATCGGCTTTGACAGGCTGCTCAAAAAACAATACGGAAAACACTTCCAATGCGGGTGTTACACCGACAGAGAGTGCAGCAGCCACGGAGGAGGGGCTTTATAAAGCAGGGACTTATTCAGCAATTGCCACAGGTATGCATGAGATGACGGTTAGTGTTACTGTTTCTGAAACAGAAATACTGGATATTCAAATTGACCACAAGGAGACGTCCGGTGTGGGAGAACCGGCGGTAAAATCCATACCCGCAGAAATACTTGAAACACAGGGACTTGGTGTGGATGTTGTTTCAGGAGCCACACTTTCAAGCAATGCGGTCCTTGAGGGCGTAAAGGATTGCTTAAAGCAAGCGGGTCTCAGTGATGAGGCTATTGCTAATTTGATGACTGTAAAAAAAGCTGTTGATGAAGAAGCAGACAAGGAACTTACAGCTGACGTAGTGGTTATAGGAGCCGGCGGAGCCGGTATGGCGGCAGCTGTTACGGCACATCAGGCTGGCAAGGAAGTAATTGTAATAGAAAAGTCAGGTAAGATGGGTGGTAACACAATACTTTCCGGTGGTGCATTAAATGCCGTTGATGATGGCAGTGAAACAGCAATTGCCAACAAAGACAGCGTGGAAAATCATTATAACCAGACCTATGAAGGCGGAGATAAAGAAGGGAACCCTGTATTAGTACATACTCTTGTGGATAATGCCTGGTCAGGGGTAGAATGGCTGAAGAGTCTTGGCATGGAATTCCATGACGGTGTGTTTACCGTAACCGGTGGTATGTGGCCCCGTGCCCATAAGCCTGTGGAGCCGGAAGGTACAGGATTTTTTAAGACCTATCAGGAATATCTTGATGCCAATACCGGTATTACTATGCTGTACAATACAACCGCTAACGAACTTATTGTGGAAGACGGAATAGTTACAGGTGTCAGCTGTACCGGTAAAAGCGGAAATACTGTTACGGTAAAAGCGGTTAACGGTCTGGTACTTGCAACAGGCGGTTTTGGACAGAATGTGGAAATGCGTGTGAAATATAATGAAATTACAAAGAAATGGCCAACTCTTGATGAATCCATTCCAAGTACTAATACCAGCGGTATCACCGGCGATGGTATTATAATGGCAGAAGCTATCGGAGCAAATCTTGTCCAGATGGGTAATATTCAATTGTTACCTTTAGGAGATCCCAATACGGGAAGTCTTTCCGGTAATATTGAACATGCGGTAGAAAGCCGTATATTTGTCAATTTGCAAGGGGAACGATTTGTTAATGAGGGCGGACGCCGGGATGAAATGACTTTGGCTTTATTTGAACAAACCGAGACCAAAATGTATATTGTAATGGACAGTGATACCTATCCGGAAGGCAATGAATTAAATAACTTTGGCGAAAGTATAGCGGATCTGGTAGCAGCCGGACGTGCTTTAAAGGCAGATACATTAAAGGAACTTGCAGAACTTATGAATGTTCCGGCAGAAAATCTGGTAAAAACGATAGAGAATTATAACCGTTACTGTAAGGGCGGTGATTTGGAAGGACAGACTGACGAATTTGGACGAACCTTATTCACAGATACGGACAAAGTAAATAATGGTATTAATGATGGTCCTTTTTATGCGGCACTTCGTGTTCCTACCGTGCATCATACCATGGGCGGTGTGCAGATTGATGAGAACGCGCATGTAATCGATACAAACGGTAATGTGATACCAGGTCTTTTTGCTGCCGGTGAAGTAACAGGAGGTATTCACGGAACTAACCGTCTTGGCGGAAATGCGCTGACAGATACGGTGGTATTCGGACGTATCGCAGGTACCGGCGCTTCGGAATTCACAAAATAATAATAAAAATGGATCAGACATATTTGTTAAAACCATGTAGCGGAATCATAAGTAGCCGGCTGCATGGTTTTCTTTTTATGTAAAAGATGCTATTATAATTCGATTACTTAGTAAAACAGATAAAAGAATAGGTCAATTAATCGTTATGATTACAATGTATATAACTTAAAAATACATAGGAATGGGATATTGCTCTGATAGGTAAAAACGTATTATTGATCAATTATATGCAAGTATGTATCATTGAAGTATACATCATAAATTATTATAATTATCTTAAGAAAAGGAATTATAAGTTATGCATCCTATGATTTTGATGATAATATTGACACGGCAGAATTTTATTACCGGGATAAAGAGCAGTGGAACAGGCTTGGCATAAAACATAAGTTATATTACCGACTGGATCATTTTACCGGCTGCCGCGGCGGACTGTTCCTGTATTCTGTTAAAGAAACCGGCGGAATGGCCGGCTTTGAGAATTTTATATACCATTGTATGGAATAGTACATGTTCACTATCCAAATCAGAAAGGAAGCAATTGTGTTGCATTCGGAGGAGGTAAAACTGCCGGGGTCTTATCTCCCTGCGGAAAGCTTTTACTGTAAATAGAAACGGCATTAACTGAGCGTGTAGTTTTAATGAGATCGTTTTCATAGAATAAGCGTGGTGTTTTGCGGTAATGCATCTCAATAATAGGACAATACTTTTCTGGTATTAGCTAGTTTTACCGGACAAGGAGAAATAAACATGGATTAAATTAAGTATTACATAGGGCAGAGGAGGTCTATAGAATGAGAAACCTTTAGCCTGTAAACGGAAGGAAGGAGGGGAGCAGATTAAATAAAAGCTGTAATGAGGAAATGACATTTACGCAGTTACAGATATTGGGGATTTTAATTTTTAATTAGGGGATGATAAAAATGAATTAACTTGGATGACGGATCAAATATTCGAAGTATAAACAATTACACCTATGTGTTTACGTACCTAAAGTATATGTCAGGCTAAATTATGACTATTCAAAGACTCTTGCCAATATGGACTTTCTTGGTGTTCACCTGAATGACTCAACATAACAATTTCAAAAAAATAGTGGGAAAGGGCAAGCTTCATTGCGGTTGTCAGAGATAATCCAGAGCTAAAAACAGCTCTGGTGCCAAATCAGCATATGGCCGGACCGAAGCCGAAGATTACAATGCCCAGTCCGGAGTCCGGCTGGCGGAAATATCGAGTTAAAAAAAATAAGGAGATAAAGAATATGAATTTAAAAATTAAAAGATTAATTAGTTCAATATTAGCAGGTGTAATTATACTATCTCTTGTCTTAATGGTGCCGGAACCTGCAGGTGTGTTTGCGGCAAGCGATGTAACCGTTAATTTAACGGCGGAAAAACAAGTGATCCGAGGTTTTGGGGGGATAAACCATCCGGCCTGGATTGGAGATCTGACGGCCGCCCAAAGACAGACCGCTTTTGGTAACGGAAATAACCAGTTAGGCTTTTCTGTCTTAAGAATCTTTGTAGATGAAAACTCGAATAACTGGTACAAAGAATTGGATACCGCAAAAAGTGCAATTGCACAGGGGGCAATCGTTTTTGCTTCGCCCTGGAATCCTCCGAGTGATATGACGGAAACCTTCAACCGCAATGGGGATACATCGGCAAAACGGCTTCGATACGATAAGTATGCTGCCTATGCACAGCATCTGAATAACTTCGTTACCTATATGAAGAATAACGGTGTGGATCTGTATGCGATTTCTGTCCAGAATGAGCCGGATTATGCTCATGACTGGACCTGGTGGACACCCCAGGAAATGCTTAATTTTATGAAAAATAATGCCGGATCCATTAATTGCAGGGTAATCGCTCCGGAGTCATTTCAATACCTGAAAAACATGTCAGACCCTATTTTGAATGATTCCCAGGCTCTTGCCAATATGGATATATTAGGCGCCCATTTATATGGTACCCAGGTCAGCAATTTCCCTTATCCTCTTTTCGAGCAAAAAGGAGCAGGGAAAGAACTCTGGATGACGGAAGTATATTATCCGAACAGCAGCAGTTCGGCAGATCTCTGGCCGGAAGCACTGGAGGTTTCCTACCATATGCACAATGCGCTGGCAGAGGGGAATTTCCAGGCCTATGTATGGTGGTATATAAGGAGAAGTTACGGCCCTATGAAAGAGGACGGTACCATAAGCAAGCGGGGATATAATATGGCCCAATTCTCCAAATTTATCCGTCCCGGATATGTAAGGGTCGATGCAACGAAGAACCCCAATACCAATGTTTATACATCTGCATATAAAGGAGACGGCAAGGTGGTTATTGTGGCAATAAACAAAGGCACTTCAGCCGTAAACCAGAACTTTGTCCTGCAGAATGGAACTGCCTCCTCTCTATCTTCCTGGATAACGGACAGCAGCAGAAATCTTGCGGCCGGCTCGGCCATAAATGTTTCGAACGGTTCTTTTACAGTCCAGCTGCCTGCCCAAAGTGTTACAACTTTTGTTGGTACACTGGGAAGCAGCACAGGCAGCGGCACTACCTATGAAGCAGAGACAGGTACGACCCTGACAAATACGGTTGCAGAGACTGTCAATACAGGCTATACCGGTACCGGGTATGTCAACTTTAATGCTTCTTCCGATGCGGCCGTTCAGTGGAATAGCATTTACTGTGCCGTTGCAGGAACTAAAAATGTTAAGATCCGTTATGCGCTGGAATCAGGGACAAGAAATCTGGATGTTTATGTTAATGGGGCGAAAGTAATTGGCAATAGTTCCTTTTCATCAACGGGCGGCTGGACAAACTGGAGTGAAAAAACGATCCAGGTATCCCTAAACAGCGGGACCAACACTTTAAAGATGGTAACTACCGGTACGGAAGGACCGAATATAGATAATATAACTGTAACCGCCCAATAGATGAAACGGTCCATTTGGTTTTCGCCAGGTTAAAACCGGCAGAGGAGTCTACAGCTGTAGTGCAGAAAATAGACTTGTATTCTATACGGCGGCCGGCTCAGAGGCAGAGTACCATAAAAAAATGTTACAGTTCAGCCGTAAGGCTGAACTGTAACAAAATATTACGGTATGTCCGCTCTCTGTAAAGAATCCGACTGGATTTTCACAAGCCTTTCATAATGCTTATATAATGCGTGGAATCTGCCGGAATACCGCTTCTGCCAGGGTTTCTTTTTCCCGCAAAAATGAAGGATCACGGTATTGTTTATAATTTCATCCATATCGAAGGAGTTATTATTCGCAATTTTGTAATAATTGTAATACCGGGCATCGTAATTATAGAGTTTTTCATCAAGGCTTTTAATGTGTTTGGCATATAAGGCATTTAAAATATCCTGATCCGGCATAATCAGTTTTAGGCGGTTTTCCTCAATGAATCTGTAAATATTCTCTTCACCGTCTTCAAGTCTAAGAAGCTTAAGATTCATCAGCAAAACTCCCGAGTTATAATAAGAATCGATTTCATATGGGTATAACCTCAGCCGGTTGATTTCCCTGATAGAGAGTTTATTGTGATAGGCAGCCGCATACATATAGCCGGTCAGGTCTGTTTCATACAGGTTCCGAATGGGGTTAATTACCAGAATATCGGGGTCTAAGTACAAAATCCGGTCAATTTCCTTTGGAAGGACTTTATAGGCCAGCAGCCTGAAGTACATTTCTTTTGTATAATGCAGCAAAACGGGAGCTTCCTCGAAAGTTTTATCATTAACTGTTATGATTTCAAGCCGGCTGTTATTATCTTTAATAAACATTTTTATTTCACATAATTCTGCAGTGCTTAAGCTGGAGTGCATCAGATATACCGTAAATATGTCATGAGGGTTGTTGAGAAACATAGATTTGAGCATAGTCTTAAGCGGCCGGATGTAATTGGAATCCAAAGTTACCAATATGTTCATAGTCATATTCTTCTCCTTAAAATATTGTGTTTTCGGTTTCTTTACTGCACCTCTTTTAAAATCCCATATAACAGGATATCATATATGGCTTTCATACCAGATTCAAAGCTGACTTGATTCTGCGCTGTAAAATCATAATCCAGAAGCTTTTTTAAGGATTCATTTAACATTAAACGCAATATGGCAGTATTAATATCTCTAAGCTCCTTTTTCCGGATACCGGTTTCAATTAATTGTATGACCTCATCCCAGATCGTATTCAACCGGCTGCTGGCTTTCTCCCATAAATCGGGATAAAACCGCTGCAAATCATCTTTGTGCCGGATAATCGCACCAAGGTTATAGGCATCGGGAATATTGTCAAAATACAGTTTCAGCTTCTGGGGAAGGCTATAGGTGTCATTAGAAAGAATCTGTGCATCGGATTTACAGATATCCCGAAACACGAACTCTATGGTTTTTTCTATCATTTCATCCTTACTGGAAAAATACGTATAAATAGTACGCTTACTCGTACCCAGTTCTCGGGCAAGATCATCGGTAGTAAAACGGGTACCTTTATTTCCTAATAGTTTCAAAACTTTCAAATATATTTTCTCATCCATAAGCCTTCATCTGCCTCTCTAACCTTGGTACTATTAATATTCTTTAAGTACCATTATGAAGAAGCTGTTTGTCTTTGTCAATCCTCCGGATGGCTAAATAAGTTTTCAGTATATTTTTTTTACCATACGGTATAGGGAGTAGGGCTTCTTATCAATGGAATCCGCTATGATATAACCTAACCGTTCATATAATTTAAGTGCTTTCACATTTTCCTTTCTAACGGTTAAGGAAGTCCATCGATAATCCTTTTGCTTTGCCTGTTCTTCCGCAAATGTTATTAATTTTGTACCAATGCCGTACCCCCTGCTTTCAGGAAAGGCAGCCAGGGAGCCGATATGATATTCTCCTTCCCTGCCTTCATGCAGGGTTATCATTGATAAAAATTCTCTTAAATGACGGGTGGAATATTTAACTATATCCCATTTTCTAAACATCAATAACTTTACGAACGTTGGCCATGCCAGCCTGTTCATCACAGATACCGGGTAGCAGGTAATCAGCCCTACGGTCTCTTTGCCCAGCTGTGCCTCATAGGCAAATTCGTGGCTGAAGCGGTTCGCTTTCTGTTTCCATAATTCCTCTAAAGTTCTTCCTATGACTTTTGGATCTTTTGAACCGGTAAGAATCTGAGCCATATAATCAAGTGCTATATGGTTAAGTCTGGCTCCGTATTTTGATATCGGGCTTCCTTTTACAATTGCTACTTCCATTATTATCCTCTCCTTTACACGTGTGGCACCTTATGGTACTTAAATGGTTTTTGTAGTACCAATATAGAATAAACTTTGATGTATTGTCAAGAGGTATAAAGGAGATTTTATAAAATATTAATTAATTGATTAAAGCTGGATTAGAAATTCAGGGAAAGTCCGCACCTAAGGATAGCTTTGGGTACTATTTCAGTAGTTTGAATGGCAGAGGGAGATTATATTGTTTTTCTGCGAAAAGCCCCCGGAGTCAGACCCGTGCCTTTCTTAAACTGTCTGATAAAATGGTACACCTCATTATAACCAAGTTCCTGGGCGATTTGTTTCACCGGAAGTTCGGTTGAAGTAAGAAGAATTTTAGCCTGGGCAATCTTGACATTGATTACATCGGTAATACAGGTTACACGGAAGGCTTTTTTGTACATCACCTGGAAATATGCATGGGAAAGATGGGCCTGCTGTGCCAGTTCTTCAATCTTCCAGTTTTTTTCGGGTGAATTAAGTATCCGGTTCCTGACCATCAGTAAGTCATCATAATGGGGGATACTGACCGTCCGTTTCTGATACAGGTCCCATTCCTCGCCGATTTTAATCATCAGGAGTTCGATTAATAAGGTAAATACTTTGCTGGAATTTTTATTTTCCGGATTGAATTCTTTCTCAATTAGTCTTAATAAATCCTGAATAAAACTATCATTCGATATCTGGAGCGGTATATTCAAAGGAAAGGTCAATTTCTTCAGGAAAATTTCCCGGTCATCCGGCGCAAAGTGCAGATAATCATCCACATACCTGGAACCGGAAGGAAAATATCTGTGGGGGGTATTACTGTTAAGCAGTATAGCAGAAGGAACGGTGACAGAGTAGACGTGGTCTTCAACAACAAATGTGCAGGGGGTTTTAAGATAAAGAAATAAAAAATCGATCCTTCCGGTTGGCCTGTCCATCAGGAAACCGCTGTCATGTATGCTCTCTAACGCTATATAATGGATATACATCCGCATTTACCTCCTTTTACTATTTTTCAATAGATTTTAATTAAATTATATATCAATTATTTACAATTATATAACATTGTTTGGGACTTCACAAGTTTATATAATTTAAGCTATAAGCATGAAGCAAAGCGGAGTGCGAATATCTGCTTTGCCTTACAAGAAGAAACAGCACCGGTATTATCATCGAAAATATAAAACGGAAATAAAACCTTATAAGCTTTAAAGAAAGGAGTAGTATTTCATATGGCAATTAATGATTCGTTATTAAATATTTTATTATTAGATGATGAACCTTTTATCAGAAAAGGCCTTGCCGCACTGATTGATTGGGAAACGGAAGGGTACCGTATTGCAGGAGAAGCTTCCAATGGAAGAAATGCGATACAGATGCTTCACGAGAATGAGTATGATTTAATTCTGTCAGATATCAGGATGCCGGAGATGAATGGAATCGAATTTATTTCCTATGTTAAGAGTAATAGAATCAGCAATGCAAAATTTGTATTTTTAAGTGGGTTTTATGATTTCCAGTATGCTAAGACTGGGATGCAATATGGCTGCTGTGACTATATTTTAAAACCGGTCCAAAAGGATGAGCTGCTTATGACACTTCGCAGAATCATGGATGAATACCGCAGGGAAGCGGGCAGCGAGAAGGATAAAAAGGTTTATGAAAAGGCTTATCTGGACCGTAATCTGATGGCATTGATATGGGGGAAGTACGATGCCGTTAACTTGGATTATGTACAGAAGAAATTACAGCTTACGGATAAAGTATCCTATCTGCACTTGGAATTATCTTTAGGAGATGAAAGGTTCCGGGTCCTGCCGGATGATAAAAGAAGGGAACAGCAGAGAAAGCTGTATCATTACGCAGGTCTCTTATTAAAGGAACAGGCGGATCACATCATTTTTGACGTTACAAAAGACGCGGAATGTTATGATATCGGAATAATATACTGTGATTCATTTGCCGAGGCCAGAAACCTGTCCCGGAAAGACTGGACTGTCTGGCTGGTGATGGAATTAACGGAGCGTATCGGGTTTACCGTAGCAGCCTGTTCCGGAAGTAAAGTAGACGGTATCGGTGCCATCTCCGATTCCTACCGGGAAGCAAGTATGATGCGGTTTTTTCGTTTCTCACAGAAGAATGGGAACAGCACGGCAATGACTGACGGCAAAAAGGAAACCTCTAAGAGTCCCCAGCAGGATTATTTACGAAAGGAGCTGGATGATTTAATCCATTCCATAGAAATTGGTGATAATTTAAAAATCCGGAAAAATGTAAAAATTATATATGGACGTATGATAGATCCGCAAACAGATTCCGAAGCCATCGGATTAAATATTCAATATCTTTTATACCGTCTTCTGGGACTGGCTTATGAACTGGATTCAAATATAAATCAGGAAGAAATTATGCAATACATGAAGGATGCAGTCTTTTCATCGGATAAGATTCAGGGAAATGAACTAAAGTTTCTGCAGTTTGCCTGGGAATATGCCGATTATCTGGTACAGCTCAGACATAATACCGCAAAAGGAACCATGAACCGGATAGAAGCAGAAATTGAATATAATTATGCGGATAATTTAAGCCTTAAGTCGCTGGGGGAAAAATATTATATTAACAGCGCCTATCTGGGGCAGATGTTTAAAAAGAATTACGGCTGCAATTTTAAAGATTACCTGAATAATGTACGAATACGGAAAGCTGCCGAAACGATGCTTAGAACGGATAAGAAGATATACGAAATAGCGGGGGATGTAGGATATAAGAATCTGGAGTATTTTATTAATAAATTTGAAGATATCTATGGCATGACACCCTCCAGGTTCCGGAAAAGAAATCTTAATGTTAAGGAGAGAGATTATGCATAACGGCGCATTTTATACGGGAAATTACCCGAATTTGTTTGAAGAGATAGGATTAACACAGAAAGAAGTTGACAACAGGATAGATAAGACCTTTGAAACTATGTTTTTTGACCCGGAAGAAAGGATATATTTTGAAAAGGGAGACAATATGGGATATATGCTGGATACCGGCAACAACGATGCAAGAACGGAAGGAATGAGCTACGGTATGATGATGGCTGCCCAGATGGACAGAAAAGATATATTTGACCGCCTCTGGCTGTTTTCCAAAACCTATATGTACCAGAGTACCGGCAGATTCCAGGGGTATTTTGCCTGGTCGGTCACTACGGACGGAAAGAAAAATTCCGAAGGTCCGGCACCGGATGGGGAAGAATATTATGCAATGGCACTATTTTTTGCAAGCGAGCGCTGGGGGGACAAAGAAGCACCTTTTGATTACGGCAGGCAGGCCAGAGATATATTGAAACACACCTTACATCAGGCGGAATATGCGGAAGAAGGAAGCCCTATGTGGGAACCTCATAATTATTACATAAAGTTCGTACCGGATGCAGCATTTTCAGATCCGTCCTATCATCTGCCCCACTTTTATGAACTATTTTCTTTAAAGGCAGAGGAAGAAGACAGGGACTTCTGGAAAAAATCCGCTGAGGCCAGCCGTAATTATATTAAGTTATCCTGTCATCCGGTGACCGGAATGGCACCGGAGTATGCCGAATATGACGGTACACCAAAGCAATTGCACCATGAAGGGCAGTTTTATTCGGATGCATACCGCGTAGCTATGAATATCGGACTGGAAGCAGCCTGGTTTAAGGAGGATGACGAACTGGGTGAGATCATAGACCGGTTACAGACATTTTTCAGCGAAAATACAAAGCTACTGGAATATCACAATTATCTGCTGGACGGTATGGCCCTTGACCAGCCCGCACTTCACCCGCTTGCCATATTAGCAACCAATGCGGCAGGCTCGTTGGCCGCAAAAGGGAAATATCGTCTGCAGTGGGTAAAGGATTTCTGGAATACTCCTCTTCGTAAGGGAAACCGCAGGTACTATGATAATTGCCTGTATTTTTTCTCCCTGCTTATGTTAGGCGGAAGATATCGAATTTATTAATATTATAGTCTTTTTTATACGGGAAGAATATTATTTCGGGACGTAATGCTTCAGGTCTTATAGAATTGAATCTATGCATAATATCCCGGATAATGAGAAAAAGGAAGATGTTCCATGGGCTGTGAGAAATCAAGATATCCTATTTTTAAGAAAATCAAAAAGTATATCCGTACAGTATACGAAAGAGTTCTGCTTAATATCAATAACCGTAAAATAAGAGCAAAAACAATCTACTTATATGTATTTTGCGTAATGGTTCCTGTACTGGTAACAAATATCTTTATCATAGGAAATGCTGTGAAAGCTTCCCATGACGAAGGGGTTGAAAATATTAATAATATCGCCGATTCGGTAGCACATGATATATCTTCTTCCTTAGAGAGTGCGGCTTATTTAACAGTAGATATATACGCCAGTAATTCTATATATAAATTCCTGGATACTTATTATAATAATAATGGAAAATTCCTGCAGGCCTATAACAGGGTTTTTGAAAATTATGTTTTTTATGCAAGCTCCAAGCATTTAATCAGCGGTATAACCCTGTATTCCGATAATCCCACGATGTTAAACGGCGGAAGATATTACCGTATAGATACGATTCAGTCGGAAGAATGGTACAGGAGATTTATCCGGTCTGAGAAAGATTTATTTATTTATCCGTATTATAATGAATCAATTGATATCAATCAAAAAAACCGTATGATTTCCGTCATCCGAAAATTAAGCTACATTGAAATGAGCGATATTGAGAAAATTGTAAAGCTGGATCTGAATTATGACAAGCTGGATGAAGCGATTAAAAGCTCCGCGTTTGACACGACTGTCTATGTATGCCATAGGGATAAAATAATATTCGGTAACGATGAAAGTGACAGTGAACGAAAAGAGGATTTTGATAATATATCAAAAATTCCTGTGGATGAAATCCAAATTCATAAGTCATTCACTGCTTATGGCTTTGATTTTGATGTCTATCTAAAAGGATATAAATCCAATTATGCTTCTATGTTAAAAGACAATTTGTGGCTGCTTACGGTTTTGTTTCTGGCTGATGCATTAATACCGGCTTTTATGCTTACATTATTCAGCAATTCTATTACGAAAAGAATCCTATTACTTGGCAAATACATGAAGAAGATGAAGGATGAGGAATTTCACCTGATTCCGGAATGTGAGGGCGGGGATGAAATCGGGGAACTGCTGGGTAATTATAACCTTATGACCGCCAGAATGCAGAATTTAATTGAATACGAATACAAAAGCAAATTGGAACAGCAGGAGCTTCATCTTGCCAGGCAGCAGGCGGAGCTGCTTGCCTTATACAGCCAGATTAATCCCCACTTTTTGTTTAATGTGCTGGAAAGCATTCGTATGCGGTGTGTCATAAAAGGGGAGGAGGAAACCTCCCGTATGATTGAAAGTCTGGCAGCCTTAATGAGAAAAAGTGCCGAGTGGGGCTCCGACCTGATTACCCTGGATCAGGAAATCGGTTTTGTAAGGGATTACTTAAGCCTGCAGAAGTACCGGTACGGAGAGGGTTTTCATTATAAGCTGCGAATTGAAGACGGCTGCGGCTCCTATAGGATACCGAGCCTGATGATAGTAACCTTTGTAGAAAATTCCTGTGTTCATGGGTTAAACCGGGAGGGGCATTCCGGCACGGTTTTCGTCACTGCCTATACAGAAAATTCCTGTCTGTATATTGAAATTGAAGATACCGGTATCGGCATGAGTGAAGAACAGGTGGAAAAATTGGAAAAATTACTGAATGAAGCGAAAATAGATGATTTAATGAAATCCTGTTCCCTTGGAATGTTAAATGCATGTATCCGTGTGAAAAAATACTGCGGAAGCCGGACCAGAATACGGATTGAAAGCGAAGAGGGGACAGGTACCTGTATCACGGTAAGGATACCGGTGGAAGCCATTAAAAAAGAATAGACAGCAAAATGCTCAAAAAAACGTAAAACAAATCTGGATTAAATAAAAAATCAATAAAGAAAATCAAAATAACCGCCGCAATTTATATATATATACTTTGTGGTGGTTTTTTATATAATTTGTATGAAGTATCTATTTGTGCAAATGTGCTAAAATAAAGCATCGCTTAAAAGGTGAAAAAAATAAAGGGAGGATTTCAATGAAAAAGAGAATACTTGCAATTATGATGTGTATGGCAATGTTGCTTGTCTCTTTCACAGGCTGCACAAAGGATAAAGAGGCGGACAGTAAGGGGGCAAAATCGACAGGGGAATCGGCTTCCGGCAGCAGCTCGGAATCAAAGGGAATTAAGGAATTTACAGCATTTTTTGACCGGCAGGGTATTGAATTGAACGATAATAATGACATTCAGCAAATAATTGCCGAAAAAATAGGCGCAAAGTGTAAGGAAACCTGGTTAACCGGCCAGACAGCCGAGGAAGCCGTTGGTATGCTGATTGCCAGCGATGAATTTCCGGATTTTATAAACTGGACTCCGGAATTGCAGGATGCCGGGGCATTGGTACCAATTGATGAATATTTGGACCAATATCCCAATATTAAGAAATTGTGGAGTGAGTCCCAATGGAATTCCTTAAAGCAGGAGGATGGACATATCTATTCCATTCCCCAGTTCGGCAATATCAACGAGAGGCTGATGGATACCCAGCAGAACGGAGAGGCGTTCTGGATCCAGACCAGAGTATTGGAATGGGCCGGTTATCCGGAGGTTGAATCCCTGGATCAGCTGTTTGAGCTTTTGGGGAAGTATTACGAAGCAAATCCTGCCATGCCGGATGGTTCTTCCGTTATTCCATTTGAAATTCTGGCCTATGACTGGTATTACTTCTGCCTTGAGAATCCGCCCCAGTTCCTGGACGGATATCCCAATAATGGCCGTTGCATTGTAGATCCTGAGACCTTTGAGGTAATTGATTATAATACCACGCCTACGGCGGAGCGGTATTTTAGAAAGTTAAATGAAGAATATAAAAAGGGTATTATTGATCCGGAATTTATGACAATGAATCATGATCAGTTCCTGGAGAAAATATCTTCCGGGCGCGTACTCTGTATGGTAGAACAACATTGGGATTTTGCTACGGCGGAAGATTCTGTTGAATCCCAGAACCTGGAGGGCTGTACCTATGTTCCTCTTGGAATTACCATTGAGCCGGGTATGAAAGAAATGTATTTTGCGGCAAATGAAGCGGCTGTTTTAAGCGGCGGCTTAAGTATTACAAAAAGCTGTGAGGATGTGGAGGGTGCCCTTAAGTTTGTCAATGATTTATTAGACCCGGAAATCATCACTCTGCGCAGCTGGGGTGTGGAAGGTGAGGATTATTTAGTTGACGAGGAGGGACTATTTTACAGGGAACAGGAAATGCGTGACAATGCCGTTAAATCTGAGTATAAGGCATCCCATATTTGCTCTTACGGTTATTTTCCTAACTATTCCGGTATGAATCCGGACGGAAAGAATGCCATGACTCCGGAGACACAGCCTTCCGAGTTTTTTGTAAGCTTAAAGCCGGAGGTACAGGAATGCTTAAAGGCATACGGTGCGGAAACTTACGTCGATATGCTGGATTACAATGAAATTGACGGTAATGAACAACCCTGGTACCCGATCTATTCTTTCGTTGGTGAAATGACTACGGAAACTCCCGGCGGACTGGCCTGGACCATGATGGAGGAGACCAAGCACGAGCATCTTCCCCAGGTGGTAATTGCAGATGATTTCGACTCTGTATGGGCAACCTATCTGGATGCCTACAAGGAGTGCAAGCCGGAGAATTTCTTTGCGGAGGTGCAGGAAGCGGTTTACCAAAGAATCGAATTAATTCAGGGCAGGGATGTAAGACCGGCAGAATAAAACGATTCAGTTACAGCAAAATAGGTTGACCAAGAGCAGGCGGTAAGGTTGCCATAACCGCCTGCTTTATCATAAAGGAAAGTATGGTAATAGCAATGACGGGAATAAAAAGAAGCAAAGCAGTAAGAGTTAAGGAAGAAAAAGTTAAACTTACCTGGAAAGAAGTAAAAAAGCAGAAGGAACTGATTTTATTATCAATTCCTTTCATAATCTATGTGCTTATATTTAATTATATTCCGCTTACAGGCTGGATTATGGCCTTTCAGAAATATAAGCCCAAGGACGGTTTCATTGGTTCTAAGTTTGTCGGCCTGGATAAATTTAAATTTCTTTTTGTAGATAATTCGGATTTTATCAGAGTTATACGCAATACCCTTGCAATGGGAGTCATCAATCTGGTATTGAGCTTTGTTTTTGCCATAGGCTTTGCTTTGGTATTAAATGAAGTGATGCGCAAGGGACCGAAGAAGTTTGTTCAGACCGTGTCCTATCTGCCTCACTTTTTATCCTGGATTATCGTATGCGGTATTCTTCAGGATGTTTTATCCGTTGACGGCGGAATTATGAATGAGATTCTTGTTAAACTGCATATTCTTAACGCACCGGTTAATTTCTTTACCTATAAAGGACTTTTCTGGTGGATTGTAGGATTTGCCCATGTATGGAAAGAAACAGGCTGGAACAGTATTATTTATCTTGCGGCTATTACGGCAATTAATCCCGATTTGTACGAGGCGGCCTCCATTGACGGAGCCGGAAGACTTCGTAAAATATGGAATATTACCCTGCCGGGCATTAAGCCCACCATATTCATTTTGCTGTTGATAAATATTGGGAATGTACTGAACTCCGGTTTTGAAATACAGTATTTATTAACAAATGGTTTGGTACAAAGCGTGTCCCAGACAATTGATATCTATGTGTTGAAATTTGGTATCAGCCAGATGGATTATTCACTTGGTACGGCAGCCGGTATATTTAAGAGCCTGGTAAGTATTGTTTTGATTTTACTGGCAAATTATTCGGCTAAAAAAGCCGGGGAAGAAAGGCTTTTCTAAGGGGGGCAGAGAATGGAAGCAACAAAAACGATTTATAAAAAAGGACATAAAAAATTTATTCTGAAGAATGTTATATATTCATTTACCATAGGCTTGATTTTGACGGCCTTTGTAATTGTAACCGTATACCCGATTTTAAATACCCTTGCCATATCTTTCAACGATGCGTTGGATGCGCTGCGCGGCGGTATTTATTTGTGGCCACGCAAATGGTCACTGACCAATTACAGCACGGTACTGCATAAGGAATCCATGATGACCGGGCTTTATATCTCCGTGCTCAGAACGGCAGCGGGAACGGTGCTGCAGCTCTTTACCACTGCTCTGATTGCCTTTGTGTTAAGCCGGAAGAAGTTCATCTTTGCAAAGCCCATATCCATTCTGTATGTATTAACCATGTATGTGAACGGCGGTTTAATTCCCACCTTTTTGCTTTTTAAGGAATTGGGCTTTATGAACAGCTTCTGGGTTTATATTATACCCGGAATGGTAAGCGCCTTTAATATGCTGGTAATCAGGACCTACATGAACGGCTTGCCGGACAGTCTGGAGGAATCGGCCATGATGGACGGTGCCGGTTATTTTAAAGTCTTTACTAAGATCATTGTGCCCTTGTGCAAGCCGGTTTTTGCCACCGTTGCCCTGTTTATTGCCGTGGGCCAGTGGAATTCCTGGTTCGACACCATGCTGTATAACCGAATGGCAGACGATTTGACAACCCTGCAGTATGAGCTTATGAAGCTGTTATCCTCCGTAAGTCAGTTAAGCGGCGATCCCAATACGGCAGGTCTTTCCGGTACAAGTGCACAGGTTACGACTAAATCAGTAAGGGCCGCGGCAACAATTTTGACCAGTCTGCCTATCGTGGCGCTTTATCCTTTCTTACAGCGGTATTTTGTTACAGGGCTTACCATTGGCGGTGTAAAGGAGTAATTTTTCTTTTTGCGTCTGCCTTGGGGAAAAATGGCCGAAAGGATATTGACAAAATGTTTTTACCCTGCTAGAATATGAATGAAATAAAAAATATTCATTCGCGGAGATGTTTACAGTGGAAGATAAAAAAACACTAATATATGACTGTGCAAAAATATTGTTCAGCGATAAGGGGTTTAAGGATACCAATATTTCTGAAATCACAAAAATGGCAGGAATGGCAGTAGGAACCTTTTATAACTATTATCCTTCCAAAGAAAAGCTGTTTATGGAGATCTTTCTGGAAGAGAATGCAAAATTAAAAAAGAAACTTCTGGATTCCCTTGACCTGAACCAGGAACCGGTGATAGTTGTAAGACAAATGATTGCACTGAATATCAAAGGTATAAAAGAGAATCCTATCCTTAAGGAATGGTACAATAAAAGCGTATTTGAAAAAATCGAGCAGATGTACCGGGAGGAAAACGGGCTTTTAACTGTCGACTTTTTATATGATACCTTCCTGGAAATTGTGACCCGGTGGCAAAACCAGGGGAAAATGAGAAAAGACATCGACAATAAAATGATTATGCTTATTTTTGCAGCAATTATCAATGTGGATACCCACAAAGAGGAAATAGGGCTTGCATATTTTCCAGAGCTTTTGGAGCATATGACGGAATTGATTATGCAGAGTCTGACAAACTGTCCCGAATAGAGCAGCAGGGCAGTTTTCTTAAAAGCAGAAATGAATGAACTGATATACGTTCATTCAATATTGAATTTTGTGATGCAGAGGGCAATAAATAAAGATGAGTACATTAAAATTATGCTGGAACGGAATAAGGTTTAAAAAACCATATAAAACCTTAAACCAGGAGAAAAAATCACACTTTCGGGAAAACACAGCCAAAAACACAGCCGCAGAATACAGAGGCTTTGGCATAAATACGGAAATCATATACAAGGTTTTTGGTACTAATGCGCAGAAAGCGGTCGGCTGTGCCCTGGCGGAAATTAACCGGCTGGAAAACAAACTCAGCCGCTTTATTCCGGACAGTGAAGTCAGCAGACTGAATCAGTCCGGGGGGAAAGGCACATTAAGGATCAGTACAGAGACTTATAAGGTTCTGTCCTGTGGGATCCGGTATTCTGAACTCACACAGGGAATGTTTAACATTTTAACCGGCCCCCTGACTGATCTGTGGAATTACAAGCATGCCACGGATGTACCAGAGGAAGATGACATTGAAAGGGTGCTTTCCCTGGTCGATTATCATGATTTGATTCTGGATGCCCGAAAGCGAAAAGCAGGGCTTAGTAAGCAGGGGCAGTCCATTGACCTGGGCGGTATCGGGAAAGGCTATGCCGGTGACCGCTGTATGGAAATATTACAAAAGAAAGGTATTGTCTCAGCTTATATCAATATCGGAGGGGGTGTGTCCGTACTGGGGAACAAACCCGACGGCTCTCCCTGGCGTGTGGGTATAAGGCATCCGAGAAACTTTGGCAGCCTGCTGGGTTCGGTAGAGGTAACCGGCAAAGCGGTGGTTACCTCCGGGGATTATGAACGGTATTTTATAGACCGTGAGGGTAAGCGGCGGCACCATATCCTGAATCCGGTTACCGGATATCCGGCCGAAACTGAGCTGACCAGTGTCACCGTAGTCGCAGACAGTGCAATGGAAGCCGATGCACTCTCAACTTCCATATTTGCAGCCGGTATAAGCAAGGGGCTTGATTACCTGGCACATTCGCACAGGGCGGAAGCGGTTCTGGTGGACAGGGACCAGCAGGTTTATATTACCGGGGGATTGGAAGAATGCTTTCATAGTGCTGAAGGTATCAAGACAATAATTATAGGAAAGGAGCAGAGGAATGAGCAAAATTTCAGGAAGAAAGGGGAAAAATAAAGTGTGGATTATAATTCTTATTGTAATTGGAGTGATTGGAGCGGGTTTGATAGGAGGTATACTCATCAGTTCACCGGCAAGACGTGAAATCCAGGAACTTACCATAGCGGACGTAAACTTTAATAAACTGAAGGACGGTACTTATGTTGGGGAATATGTCGGAACGAAGGATCATTTACGGGATGCTAAGGTAGAGGTGACAATATCCGGAGGCAAGATTGCGGATATCAAAATATTAAAGGGTGCCTTGGATAAGGAAGGCAAAGCGATAGAAGTCAGGAACGGTAAAAGTGTGGAGGATCTATTTGACACTGTGGTGGAATCCCAGAGTCTTCAGGTAGACGTCATCAGCGGTGCGACCCTCACCTCCAAGGCACATTTAAAGGCACTGGAAAATGCACTGAAACAGGCAGAGACGGATTAAACAGGAGGTACGTATGAACATAGGAATTATTTCTTACTCGTATACAGGCAACAATAAGGCACTGGCAGGAAACGTCGCTAAAGAGCTGTCAGCAGGGCATATTCAGGTTTCAGAAGATAAATCCCGGTCCATGGGGGCAATTATCCTGGATATGGTTTTTAGCCGGACACCGCAGGTACATCCGGCTCCGGACAAGATGAAGGAATATGACCTGATTCTCTTTTTTGCTCCTGTCTGGATGGGACATATCGCTTCACCGCTTCGCCCCTACTTCCAATATCTGAAAGAACACCCGGGGAAGTATGGCTTCATTTCCATCAGCGGCGGTGCGGACGGTGCCAATTCAAAACTGAGGGAAGAATTAAATAAACGGACCGGAACAGATCCGGCAGTCATCCTGGATTTGCATATTGCGGACCTGCTGCCGTCAAATCCCAAACCGGCCCGTAAAGATACGTCTGCTTACCGGTTAAAAGAGAAAGATATCACGAAATTGACAGATATGGCTGTGAAAGAGGTAAAGAAAATTATTTAAGTATTATGAAATTTTTGATTTTGTATAAAACTCAGCTGTGTAATCGGTTAGAGCCGCAGCAGAGCAGATTGTGAATATCTGCTTTGAGTTATGGCTTGGGTGTCGAAAGTACGATAGAAGTGTATTTTATGAATATTTATATTCACTATATTCATTCAATACACTGGGTGGACTTTTGGTACCCAGGCTTTTTATATTTATTTGATCTATTACTGCCTGTTCTTTTTTTCAAAATTCTTATCATTCGAGTCTGAAACCTGCGCGCAAGGTTACCTCCGTATATATCTTTTCCTGCCGGTTGCCTCATATATCTACGTGATTAAAGGCATAGAATCGGCGACACTCGAAGCTTATAAAGCTTACTGCTTTATTACATATAAACTGATCATATCGGTCAATTCATGAATCAGAGCAGTCTCATCGCAAGGATGAGCAAATACTCTTATATTGTGAATAACCTCTTCCACACTTTTGAAAATCAGATAGGCGCCTTGTTCGATGTCGGTGATTCTTATAAGGCTTCGGTTTTCGTTCAAGAGCTGTGTGAGCTGTGCGATCATCGCTGCCTCATAATGATCGATAATCCCCCTAATCTCATCATCCGCATATGCCATGGCAAGAATTTCCCGGTGAAATTCGGGAGAATAACTATGCGCCTGAAGCACAGCCAGGATATACTGCTCAATCATCTCCTTAATGTCGCCATACTGAAAAGATTTTATTGGAACCTGGGCAACTACGTTTTGATTGTATTCATGAAGGATTTCGATAAATAACGCCTTTTTGTCGTTGAAATATGAATAAAAAGCGCCGATGGATACTCCCGCTATCTTTACAATCTCATTGGAAGATGTATTATAATATCCCTTTTCAGAGAATAACTCCTGGGCTGTTGCTTTTATTTTCTTCTTTATTTCAATACTGCGTTTTTGCTTGGGAATCCTTACTTTATCCTTATTCATTCTGATATTTACCATCGTTTCGTTTTTTTCATACTACAATAATCAGCAGCTTTTGTCAACAAACAAAAGCTGTAGCTCATATTTGTTGACAAAATGATTTGGTTGTATTATTCTTGAAACAAGAGCTATGACTCGCATTTAGAATGGAGGATTTCTTATGAAGAATTATATTCGCTTAAACCTTGGTATTACCAAGGTCTATCTGCTTCCGTGCTCAAACGGTTATCTGCTGATTGACACCGGTTATAAAACGGATTATGAAAAATTTAGAAAAATACTGAATAAGGAAGGAGTATCATTCGATCAGATCAAGTATTTGCTCCTTACACATTATCACGACGATCATTCCGGTTTTGCTAATAAGCTGAAATATGAATTCAATATCCCGCTGATTGTGCAGAAAAATTCTGTTCCGCTTCTTGCACAAGGGGACAGCGGCGAGGAAGAAGGATATTTTATAACCCAACGCATGCGTCATTTGTTTTCTATTTTTGAACTAGTTCATAAAAGCTTCAAGTATCCTCCGGTGCTGATTAATGATGCTGATAGAATTATAAACGGTGATGATAGTCAGGTTTTACGCAGTCTTGGCATAAACGCCGATATTCTGTATACACCCGGACATTCCGTTGATTCCATGAGCATTTTATGTGATGACGGTACGGCTTTTGTTGGCGATGCAGCCATGAATTATCTAAAATTCACAGGTACACACTACCGCCCCATTTATTACAACAATCTAAAACAAACCTATGAAAGCATTCAAAAACTGATTTCTGCGGGTGCAAAAATAATCGCGCCGGCTCATGGCAATATTTTTCCGGTAAAAAAGCTTCAGGATATGCTTGCACATTTTCACATTAATTGAGGTACCGGATGAAACAACCTCTTTTACAGACAATATAAATTACCTGTTCTGAAAGCGGCCGGTCCCTGCTGCGCTTAGGAGGATTGCAGCAGGTGCTTATTAGTTTGCAGATTTAATTTTTGCAGGCAGAGGGCACTTTATTGTTTTCCCTGTTTGTGGTACAATACTGTAAAAAGTATAAGTCAGGCCATTCGTGATAAAGAGGTATGCGGAATGCGAAAAAACGCTTTGGTTAGAAAGGAGAATTATCATGAAAAAAGAATTAAATAAATTGTAACCTTATTATTATCTTTACCCGAAAGCAAGGGCACCTCCTGACCGATTTGAAAAAACAGACGAAGTTAATCATATGGAGGTAATATTATGAGAAATGAAGAAAAAGTTCTGGAAAAAATACTGCAATTAGTAAAAGAGGACCACAATATCGAAATTGCCGTTTTAAACGGTTCCAGGGTAAATCCCAATGCTCCGAAGGACTTTATGCAGGACTATGATGTCAGGGTTTATGTAAAGGATTTATCCGATGCTTACCGGTATAAAGCGGACCGGTCCTGGACTTTACGGTTTGGGGACATTATAATGTATCAGCAGAATAATTTCGAGGACGGTTCTTTTATCTTCCTGCTGCAATATAAGGACACTGTACGGATTGATTTAAGTTTCCAGGATAAAAAGGAGATAGGGAAGGAATTGGCGGAAGATTCCTTAAGTTTGGTTTTACTGGATAAGCATAATTTGGTCAGGGATTTACCGGTACCGGGAGAACGTGCTTATTATACCCAGTGCCCGACTGAAACGGAATGGAATAAGACCTTAAATGAACTCTGGTGGCTGCAGGGCTATATTGCCAAAGAACTTTGGCGGAAGGAAATGCCCCTGGTGAAACAGTTGTATGATGTGTATTTTATGAATAGCTTAAGAAAGCTGCTGAGCTGGCATGCGGCCATAGAAAAAGACTGGAAATTAAATGTGGGTAAGGCCGGCAAATGGTTCCGGCGGTTCCTGCCGGAAGAATTATATGAAGAATTTATATCCTTATATTCCCGTGCGGATTATAAGGAGCAATGGGAGAAACTGCTGAAGGCCGGAAGTTTTATCAGAAAACTGGGACAGGATCTGTCCGGTAAATTGGGATATGTATACCCGTTGCAGGATGACTTAAACGTATCGGAATACATACGCCGTATTCACAACCTGCCGGATAATGCACAGTCATTGCAGGATAAATAATACTTCATTTACAGATTTTACGGGAGGAAAGTTTTCTCCCAGCGTATTTGGTGAGGAATACCTGGAATATAAGAAACCTACCTGACGGGTATCTATTCCTCCGGTAAAAGGTGATTGAGGCAGAAAAAGAGCTGCCGGATTTTATTAACTGGGGCATTGCAAATAGGTTATAAGCATGTAGCAAAGCGGAATACGAATATCCGCTTTGACATCCTTTCGTCAGGATTTGCTGAGGCTATTTGCAATAGCCCTCTTTAATTTATAATTTAGTTATTTAGGGAAGTTTTTTCCTTACTGTCCTTTTTGTCCGGTTTTTTGGGAAACCAGCCTTTTTTGACCCGTTCCTCCTGTTCTATGATTTCATGAATAGCCCAAAGGGATGAAAAACCGAAAACTCCTGCGACACAGGATAAGAGCAGGGAATTTAAAAAAAGGGATAATAAAATTCCCAAGATTCCGGCCACCAGAAACACAGGCCAGATTTTTTTGCCAAAGTAATATTCACATTTTATTACGATAGGATGAAAGGCTCCTATAATAAGAAAAGTAATAATTCCAATAATGAATCCCTGAAAGTTCATTTTACCTCTTTTCCGATATCAGCCTGTGGCTGAATTATCCGTAAATATAAAGTTACTATAACATAATATGGAGTTATCTGCCACTTATTCAGCATAATTGTCAGGATAAACGTATGGAAGAAAAGTATTCAAGGCCAGTGGCAACTTAGGGATAATTCCTTCATGATTGTCACCCAGATAGTCCATAAAAGCCTAAATTATGAATATATATTGATATTCATTCAATAGTCCAAATTGGATTTTTGGGGTAACAATCCCTCTTGAGTTTATGCTGCACAATTGTAAAAAATTCTGCAGTATATTGACAAATGCCATGGCATATGAGAAGGTAAGCTTAAGTAATCCATATATATATAAATTTATTTCCACACTAGGACCAACAGGTAATCAGGATGTTAAACTCCCGTTGCATGCCGCTTCTGCTTGTAAATGCGGTACTGCCCAAAAATATGTGTGAATAATAATTTTTTATTTTTTACATTAAACCAAAAAAATAAATTGAGGAAAGTATATGAGTACAAAAGTTGATAAACGCAGGCTTGAAATCTTAAGATTAGTGCAAAGCGAAGAGGAAGTAACGGTAACCGATATGGCCAGGCTGTTCGGCGTTACCATGGAGACGATTCGGGGGGATTTTGATTTTCTGGCGAAGCAGCAGGGATTTATCCGGACTCACGGAGGGCTGCAGAAGAAAGAGGATAAAAAGTACAATAAACATTATTTTTTCCATGAACGTCAGGTTATCAATATGGAAGAAAAAAAGAAACTGTGCTATCGGGCCATGGATTTTATTTCCGACGGGGATTGTATCTATATTGACTCCGGGTCCACGGTGATTTACCTGTTGAATTATCTGAACCAGAAGCGGGGACTTACCGTCGTTACGAATTCCGTCGGGTTTTTAATCTGTTATATTTTGGACGGGTATGAGAAAATGTTCAAGGAACAGGGGCACCGGTTTATCTTTATCGGCGGGGAAGTGGAAGCAAATATCAGGATGACCTACGGTGCATTCTTAGAGCAGACCGTACCGGAACTTTCCTATGATCATCTGATTTTCTCCGTGGATGCCCTGGATATGGAACTGGGAGGGACCAATGTGGATTATCAGGCCTATTCTACCATAAAAACCGTTTTAAAAAATGCCAGGAATAAAATTCTGCTGGCAGATGACAGTAAATTTGACCTCAGGGCTACCTATAAAGTCATGGGGCTGGAGGATATCGACTGTTTCATAACCAATCAGCCGGTAAAGGAGAACTGGTTAAATTTATTGAAACAAAAACACATACCGTTTTATACCGTATAAAATTTGGCTATATAATTATAAACAAAGAAAAGATAGCATAAAAACAAATTTAAAGAAAGGTTAACTAATTCTTTACATTGATTTTATGCTATTTTTTTGTTTTCTATGTTAATATAAAAACATAAGGATGAAAGGAGTCAGATAAATGAAAAAGAACACTGCTGCCAGAATTGGTTTCAGTCTGCCATTTCTTATACCCCTGCTGCTTTTTTGGATTTTACCGCTGCTGATTGCTTTTGCTATCAGTTTTACGGATTGGGACTACATATCACCGGAAATTAATTTCGTAGGCGTTACGAATTATCAAAGTATATTTATTGATCCGGATTTTCAGAAAGCACTTTTCAATACATTTACCTTTGCCATTGGAACTATTATACCTACCATTGTTTTTGGTTTTTTACTGGCGCTTCTTTTTGAGAAAGAGTTCCCTGGCAGTAAATTTTTCCGCAGTATTATATTCAGCCCCTGGATTACTCCTGCGGTAGCCGTTTCCATGGTGTGGTCCTGGATCTATGAACCGGAGAGGGGGTTTGCCAATCATTTTCTGGATCTCCTGGGGATGGGTTCCCTGCAATGGCTGCAAAGCCGGGATACAGCCATGCTTTCCGTCATTATATTTACTATCTGGAAATCGGTGGGATGGACTTTTCTTTTTTATATAGGTGCCCTGTCCCAGGTTCCGAAAAGTATCTATGAGGCGGCAGATATTGACGGTGCGGCATACGGCAGGAAATTACTTCATATTACCCTGCCTTTTATATCACCCACTACGTTTTTCTTATTTGTTGTTAACCTGATCCAGGCAATACAGGTATATGACCAGATTCAGATTATGACCCAGGGAGGGCCGGGCGGCAGTACCACCACTCTGTTATATTTATATTATGAAAAATCCTTTGAGAATTTTCAGATGGGCCCGGCCAATGCAGTTGCAATGATCATTCTGGTCTTAATTATTGTTTTGTCTTTATTAAGCAACAAAATAAGCAGCAAGTGGGTTCATTATGATTAAAATGCCTGCTAAAGCAGGCGGACGGGAGCAATGTGAAAGAGAAGCATTTCACACCCCCTGATTAGAATGCCTGCTAAAGCAGGCAGATGGGAGCCGAAATAGCATGAAAAAAAAATTATTATTGGGAATTAAATACCTGTTTTTGTGTATTATATCCTTTCTGTTTGTATTTCCGTTTCTCTGGATGGTTTTTGGTGCCTTTAAATCAAACAATGAAATATGGCAGACCCCCTACCGGCTGTTTCCCAAACAGATAAATTTATCGGAGCTGGCGGACGGCTTAAAAGCTATCAATCTGTACGGTTACCTTGGAAACAGCTTTTTTGTAGGGATTGCCGGTACCTTTTTTATATTGCTGGTAAGCGGTATGTTTGCCTATGCCGTGGTATTTTTAAAAAGCAAAAACATGGACCGGATTTTCGTTATTGTTTTAATCACCTATATGCTGCCGGGAGCGGTAACCTATGTGCCGGCCTATGTGATCCTGGCAAAGATCCATATGCTGGATAAATTATCCGGTCTTATACTTTCTTATCTTGCCAATGTATTTGCGGTATTTTATTTCAGACAGTCCTTTATGAAAACAAGTACGGATTTCGTAGAGGCTGCAAAAATTGACGGAGCGAATCATTGGTCGGTATTGCGCCACGTAATACTGCCTTTGAATAAAACAGCATTCTGTTCCGTAGGCTTATTGACATTTATACAGCTGTACAACAGTTATATGTGGCCAAGCATTATGCTGAAAAGCCAGGAGAAATATCTTATTTCCCAAGGCTTAAGACAATTTTTTATACAGGAAGGGGCATATGGGATGAACTGGTCCCAGATTATGCTTGCAAGTACCGTTACGATCCTGCCGGTTATCATAATCCTGGTGGTTGCCCAGAAATGGCTTATGGCTGCCATTTCACAAGACAGCGGAGTTAAATTCTAATTAACTTCAAATGTATACCGGTTCGATATGCAACACGAAACTGCCATAAATAATAATGGTTGGAAGAGTTACTGCTTACTATTTTTACAAAAAATTCTTTACAAGGAATTTTTTACAAGGAAAAACAGCGGAGTGATAAATATCCGCCTGGTACAAAAAAAGGAGGACATGTAATGAAGAAAAGAGGAATTAGCCTTTTAATTGCCGGAATGCTGATGATATCTGCCCTTGCCGGATGCAGTGCAAAGCAGGATACGGCGGCAGGAAGTAATACGGGTAATATTGCAGGCCAGAAGACAACGGAAACAGCCGGAGAACCTTCGGCGGAAGCAGCAACAGACAGTGAAGGTGGCAGCGGTACGGACACCACGGCAGCCCCGGTTGAAATTGAATTCTGGCATGCTTTAGGCGGAACCCTTGGAGATACTTTACTCGGCATTATAGATGAGTATAATGCAGCCCAGAGCAAATATGTGATCAAACCTGTTACGATCGGCAGTTATTCGGAAATTGACCAGAAACTCCAGGCCGCTTTTGCCGCCAAAACGACCCCGGCCCTTGTAGCGGGCGGTTCCGCGGATACCTTTTATAAAAAGGGTCTGGTTGAAACCTTTGAAGATTATATGCCGGCAGATTATAACAAAGCAGATATTGTCGGCGGTTTTATGGATGCGGCCACCAGGGACGGCAAAATGGTATTTGCACCTGCTTATGGAACTTCACAGGTATTATATTATAATGCAGCAGTGTTAAAAGAAGCAGGTTACGGGGAAGAAAACCTAAGTTCCTGGCAGTCTCTTGAGGCCATGAAAGATAAAGTAACAGGCATCAACACCAATAAAGACAGTATTGGGTATGTCTGGGAACCCATGTGGGGTTCCGGCAATATGGCGGATGCCGTATCAAGTGCGGGAGGCAAGTTTATTTCCGATGACGGCAAAACCGTATTGATTAACGATCCTGCCTGGGTTGAAGTTTTAGACCAGTTCAGAAGCTGGATCCATGACGATAAATCCATGAAGATATATTCCGGCGGACAGGGTTGGGAGTATTGGTATAAAACCATGGATGACTGGGTTTACGGCAAGGCACTTGGATATACCGGCTCGCCGGGGGATTATGCCATTGCTTTGGAGGCAGTAAAGAAAGCGGTCGGTGAAGGGCATAAAAATGAATTTGCGGTTGCAGTACAGCCGGGCTGGAAAGATAATCCGCCGGCACCTTATTTCAGCAGTCTGATGTATTATATCCCCAAGGGAGAAAATCTTTCGGACGACCAGAAGAAGGGTGCGGCAGATTTCGTAAATTATGCCACTAACACGGCAAATACGGCTAAATTTTCAATCGGAACCGGCTATGTGGCAGTCCGCAAATCCGTGCTGGATCTACCGGAATATCAGGAATACTTAAAATCCAATCCGGATGCGGACGTTGCCTTAAAACAAATTGATGAATATGCAGTCCCGGAATTTCTCGACCCTACCGGCGGAGCAATCACAAAAGCCTTATCAGAAGCAGTGGACCAGATTCAGATTGAAAACATTCCGGCAAAAGAAGCTCTGGATGCTGCTGCGAAGAAGGCACAGATTGAATTGGACAAGATAAACAAATAGATAACCGGCCGGTACCTATGTGCAAAGAGAAGTGCGGAACGGAGGTAAAATGGTTAAAGACGTACAAATCCAGAATAAAATTGAACTAATCCAATTTGATATTTGCAAACCGGTAAATAGTATATGGGTAAAAGCAGATTTGAAAGAAAACCTTGGGGTTATGGTGCTTCTTTATAATCCTGCAAAACAGTTATGCGGAGGAATTACGCTGGGGTTCAACAATTTTATAAAAGAGATTTACATTTCCGGTACGGTATGTACCAGGAACGGGTACCGCCATGAATTGCAAAGCGGCGCCTATACCTTTATGATTATTCCTTTTTATGGGGTATTACAGCAAAAGGCGGAAATCCGCCTTGAGCTGGAAACCAATGTAACCAAAACCTATGATGCGAAATACTGCCAGTCTGATTTTACGGAGCCCGGGTTTTCCTTTACTGCCATAACAGAAAAGGCCCACCGGTATTATAAAGGGGATTTCCACGGCCATACCATTTTCTCGGACGGCCATAATTCCATACAGGAGGCGGCACAAATATTAAAAAACCAAGGAATGGATTTTATGGCCTTTACGGAACATAATTGTATGCCTTTTGGTTTTACCGATTTGCCCTGCCTGTCCGTACCTTCCTTTGAATTAACCCTGCCTGTCGGCCATGTTAACATACACGGAGTCCGGAATCTGGCTTTATTATACGAACATCTGCCCCAGGCCCGTAACTATGAGGAAATACTGGAATTAGCCCTGGATCTCTTTTCATTTGGCAGTAATCTGTCTTTAAACCATATGTTTATGGAGCCCTGGAACTTTATTTATGATGAGTTTGATTTATCCAAATTAAACACCATTGAAGTAATCTGCGACCCTACCTATGGGGAAGCTACCAAAGCGAATGATAAGGCAGCGGCGTTCCTGGATTTTTTGTGGAACAAGGGCTATCGGATTTATGGAATTGGCGGCAGTGACAGCCATAATAAAATAGATGAATTCTATGAGGGTTCAGCCGAACCGTCCATATACGGGGATCCGGCCACTTATGTGTACTGCAGGGGCCTGTCTGTACAGAATGTACTGGACGGAATACAGCAGGGCCACTGTTATACCGCCCGCTATATTACCCTGGAGATATCCATCCAGGAGGGAAAATATTTACCGGGAGATCAGATCCAAAGCGGGGAAGAAGAAATTACTTATCGGATCGGGATCGATAATATAAATAAACCCCTTAAGGCCTGTTTTATACGAAACGGTAAAGTGGAAAAAGAAATTCTGCTTAAAAATAATCAGGAGCAGATAGTGTATTCTTTAAAAAATACGGAGGAAGCCTGGTGGCTGCGTTTTGGCGTCTATGATACGGAGGGCCACGTGATTGCCTATGTCAATCCGATTTATAATAAGCAGGCCAAAGGGGTTAAAAATAGTTTTAAAATATTACGGGATGAGTTTGGAGAGATATATGATCAAAGGAATACTGTTTGATAAGGATGGGACATTATTGGAATTTCTGACACTTTGGCACGGTATTATCGGTAATGTACTTACGGATCTGGAGGTGCACCATTCCATATCCGGTGAAACCATAGAGGAATTAAAGCGGGTATCCGGATTTAAAAAGGATAATTTTGAAAAAGAAAGCAGAATTCAATACCTGGCAACTTCGCAGATCGCAGATCTATGGTATGAAATTGTCAGGCGGGAATCGGACCGGATCACCTATAAGGAATTGATGTATTTATTTGAAGAAAATGCATTGGCCGATAATCTGGAAATAAAACCACTGGAAGGGGTAAAGGAATTACTGGCTTATTTAAAAACAAAAGGTTATGCCCTGGGGGTTGCTACCGCAGATACCGGGCTTTCTACCTGTAACGGACTGAATAAATCTGAAATCATTGGTTATTTCGATTTTATCGGATACAATGAAGAAGGCGTCAGGCCAAAGCCCTTTCCGGACATGGCGCATGCTTTCTGCAGGCAGATGAATCTTACCTCCGGTGAATTATTAATTGTGGGGGACAGCGTTACGGATATGGAATTTGCAGAAAATGCAAAGGCACAATTCATCGGGATCAAAACGGATTATAATGATCATGAAGAATTTACAAAACACAATAAAACCGCAGTTGAAAGTATACAGGATATAGTCCCCGTCCTGAACTTATAATTAGGGGACTTATTCAAGGTTCTTTCGGTTTCTGGAAATTGCCTTTGACATGCTTACAGTGAAAAGAGGCATTATACTAATAATTTTATATATTAAATAAGCGGTTAATACCTTAGTATACAAGATATTAATCGCTTATTTTAGTAGTATAATTTTGTAAGCATCCTTTCAAAAGTACTAATTAATCATCATTTGAAAATGCATTATAAAATATTAATGAACCAATTACACATATTATTATAGATAATAGAATAAATACATCCTGCATTATTGGCATTAAATCAACAAAGTTTAAAAAGATATTTCCTAATAAAGAACCTACCGGTAAAGAAATTATTAGTAAAATAATTGTAATAATTCCTACTGCTCGTTTACGCATATTCTTTGTTAAATCTTTTTATGAACGCTATAGGATATAAAGTACAATAGCTGTCAGTTTACAGAATAAAAAAATTTAACAAATTCACCCCCATTATAAAATATTCTGAGAAATTTCATAAATTTGTACTAGTACATAAAAATTATAACGCAATTATTTCCAAATTTCAATAATTTATCATATTTTCTAACATATACAATAATTATTGGTAATATAAATTAAATCTCCTGTATTATTCAAACTGTCATTTAATTTCTTATCGTAAATAAAAAATATCTGATTGAACACTTCTCAAACTGGTTTTATAAAGTTTTGAATTTATAAATTAGGAGCTGAATTTACTTGTATTATTTTGTAAGTATGTTAAAATTTAAAATATTAATGAATTATTTGCTATTTTTTTATAATATAAAAGCGACATAGAAAAACAACGAAAGATATAATTAAAGATTGGATTTTTGCCACGATAGTAACGTTTATACTTGACCTTAGGTTGTCTCAGTGAAGATCCGGTTTTTTGCTTAACCAGGAATACAGGGGCCCATATCCAGCCAGTCCCCAATTTTAATTTGGTAAAACTTAAAGATTTTATAGGGAATAAACAGATGAAAAAGAACAAGAGCAGTATTATGGTGCAGGGCAGCATTTTAGCCGCCGCTGGTATTATATCAAGAATCATCGGAATGGTATACCGCATCCCCATGACCAACATGCTGGGGACGGAAGGGAATACCTTATATTCCATTGCTTTCAGCATCTACAGTGTTATCTTAACCTTATCCTCCTACAGCCTTCCGCTGGCTGTGTCCAAATTAATATCCCTATATTCGGCTAGATGGGAGTATAAAAATACATATAGAATCTTTCAGACAGTACTTTTTTACGGGGTAATGCTCGGAGGGGCAGGAAGTGCATTTTTATATTTCGGGGCCGGATTTCTGGAAAGTATCTTTCCAGACAGTATGGGCTTGTCGAAACCCCTTAAGGTACTGGCACCGGCAATTCTCGTTATGGCAATATTAGGCGTATTGCGCGGTTTATTCCAGGGGCAAAATACCATGCTGCCGACCGCCATCTCCCAGGTGCTGGAACAAATCATAAATGCCATTGTAAGTATATGGGCTGTCTATGTATTTATGAACAGCCACAGCGCGTCGGAACAGATATTTGCCTACGGAGCGGCAGGAGGAGTTTTAGGGACTCTGCTGGGGGCAGCGTCTGCGCTTTTGTTCTTAGGGTTTATTTTCAGTATCTACAGGCCGGTCCTTAAAAATAAGATGAAAAGAGACAGGCAATCTTACATATTGTCAAATGGTACTATTTTTAAAATGCTTATGTTTACGATTTTACCCATAGCGCTCAGTCAGACTGTCTATCAGCTTGGATATTTTTTGGATAATCTTATTTATAAAAACATAATGCATTGGAAAGGTTTTACCTTAGAGAGCGATAATGTACTGGGCGTATTTAATACACAGTATAATTTACTTATTAATGTTCCGGTGGCGGTCTCCTCAGCCCTGGCATCTTCCGCGATTCCGAGTATGACAGCTTCCTTTGCCAAAGGGGCATACCGTGAATTAAAGGAGAAGGCAGGTGCTTTGATCAAGTTTAACATGGTAATAGCTTTTCCTGCTGCGGTTGGCCTGGCTGTTTTGGCAAAGCCGATTGTTACCTTGCTTTTCCCGAGTTTGGGTTCCTATGCGGATATAAGTGCCGGACTTTTAATAACGGGCTCTGCCGCGGTCGTATTTTATTCCTACTCTACCATAACCGGGGCAATGCTGCAGGGAATGAATAAAATGCGGCTTCCGGTTATCCATTCCGCTGTTTCCCTTGGATTTCACATAATACTGGTTTCTTTGCTGCTTTATTGTACAGACTTAGGAATATATGTACTCATCATAGGGAATATTACTTTCCCTCTGCTGGTCTGTATTTTAAATTGGAGATCCATAGCCAAATCCCTCCAATATAAGCAGGAGTTAAGAAAAACCTTTGTGTTTCCGGGCCTGGCAGCTGTTATAATGGGTGTTTTTGCAGGGGGAAGCTACAGGCTTGTGTATTACGGGGCAGGCAGCAATGCTTTTGGGGTTGTTCTTTCAATACTCGTTGCCGTGATCATTTACCTGATATTTATACTGATATTCAGATGTTTTTCCAAAGAAGAATTAAATGAGCTGCCAATGGGTAAAAAGCTGGGCAGGCTCGGGGAGAAACTTCATTTATTGTAACCGGCTTATATTTGCAGTTTCCATATCATAAAACGGCAGCCGGTTTACTAAATACCGTGAGGTGTTTTTGACACTCACTCTGCGCCAGTCACAGAATTCCTGCTTTAACACGCGTGAAATTATGAATGCATAATTTCTGGGCATAAAAGGTTAAGGTAAGCCAATAAGACTGAATAGTTACAAAAAATGATAAAGTGATACAGGAGGTATTTCATTTCATGACCTTACAGCAATTAAAATATGCGATCGAAATAGCAGATAAAGGTTCCTTCAGCGAAGCGGCCAAAAGCTTATTCATAACCCAGCCCAGCCTTTCGGGTTCCATAAAGGAGCTGGAGAATGAAAGTAACATCACGATTTTCACCCGCACAAATAAAGGGGTCAGCATATCGGCGGAAGGTACCGAGTTCTTAGGCTATGCCAGGCAGGTGGTGGAACAGGCAGAACTGCTGGAAAAACGGTATATGAATGCAAAGCCGGCCAAGCAGCATTTTGCGGTGTCTACCCAGCATTATGCTTTTGCAGTGAACGCCTTTGTGGATTTGATTAAAGAAAACGGGATGGAGCAATATGAATTCACCCTCCGGGAAACCAAAACCTATGATATTATTGACGATGTAAGGAATTTAAGAAGTGAAATCGGAATTCTTTACCTCAATGAATTTAACACCAAGATTATACACCGGTTTTTAAAAGAGAACGACCTGGTTTTCCAGAAATTATTTACGGCAAAACCCCATGTATTCATCAGTGTGAAAAATCCTCTGGCAAAAAGGCAGCTGGTAACCCTGGAAGATTTAAAAGAATATCCCTGTCTTTCCTTTGAACAGGGGGAATACAATTCCTTTTACTTTTCCGAGGAAATTTTAAGTACCCTGATACACAAGAAAAGTATCCGGGTAAGTGACCGGGCTACACTGTTTAATCTGTTAATCGGATTAAACGGCTATACCATCTCAACCGGCATTATCAGTGCGGAGCTGAACGGGAGTGATATCATCGCGGTGCCTTTAGACATTGACGAAGAAATCCATGTGGGTTATATTGTCCATAAAAATATTACTTTAAGTAATTTAGGAGAAATATATATAACTGTATTAAAAAACATTGCAAATAGCCTGGTATAGAATTTACTATATTAAGCTATAGGGGCTTGTTCCTTCTATGACCGGCGTTCTGAAAAAACGTGGGTATCAATAAAAATACAAACCCGTGTTTGGTCAAATGAGTTTACAAACATAAATTGGAAGGATGTGTGATACCGGAATGTATGTGGGATATTTTGTACCAGGTAGCCGCATCAATAATTCCCGTAACCGGGAGATGGAAGATTCTCTGAAATGCGCTGACAGCAGCCCTCATTTCCTGATCATAAATCCCATCCGTATCTGTTTTTGGTATTTCTGAGTAGGCATGGGAGAGGATACTCAGTTTATCCTGCATAAATTTTACTTCTTCTGATGTTATACCTTCTTCTAAATTCTTATTTGGCCAGATTAAGGGAATTCCGGCTATATTATCTGTTAAGTTGATATATAATTTATCACCATAATAATGCTGTAATATATCAATTGCAGTATAAGCCTGGTCTCCAAGTTTTTTTGAGCCCCATAAAGACATCATATATTCACAGCTCCCTATCTTCCCTAAACAGGACTGGGTTAAGATGGGTTGTATTATATCCGGCAGGGAAAGGAAATGATTAAAAATATAATCTACGGTTATGCTGATGTTACTGTCAATATTTCTGCCATAAATCCATAACTGGTCGAAGGCAGTGGACGAGGTAATGTTAAAATTACAGCCTTTGCTGGTATACCAATCGGTATAAATGCGGTTTAAAGAAAAGGACAGGCAGCTTAAAATATTAGCATAAATTGTTTCCTGGGGCCAGGTAGCATATATTTGACAGGATACTACATTCTTTATGTAATCCCTATAGGCTATATTATAGTTCACCGCAGTGATATCGGAGGGTAGTCCGTCATGCACAACGATGCTGTCCGGAATGATGATCGTCCCCGGGCTTTCGGTTTCCAAATGCTCTTTTATTTCGTCCTCATATATTTTTGGGGGATAGTTACCGAACAGGTAATGGGGCCTTATGACGATAATATTTTCAGTGTCGTCATAGTCATCCGTCCTGCGCGGCATTCTTACGGGCTGTATTGTTGTGATATAAGGCAACAGCTGAACTCCGTCAATCTGTATGGTCCTAAGTCCCGGGGCAGTAATTATTAATCGGTATTCCGAGTAGGGCTGATATTCGGTAGGTTCCATGCTGTATTCAATTGGAGGTGCCGGCAATTTAATTTCAATGGTTTTTCCGGAAATATCCGTAGTTAAAATTACTAAAAGCTTATCCGGATCATTCTTTTGATATATTTGTACCTCTGCATCTTCAATAGGCCTGGATCCTAATTCACACACAACATATACCTGTAATATCCCAAAATATTGATCCCCTGCATAGCCAGGATAAATTCCACAATTCTGCATACACATATTTTGCTCCCATCTGCGACGGCGCATAGAATCAGAGTAGTATGTTCTTCTCATAAATATCAGCTTTATTACTATATATTTATTTCTATATATGCATTTAGTTTAAAAAAGATAACAGCGGAATCCGGGATTTGCAAATTAATGCACGATTTATTTAGACAATTGCCAGATAAAAATAAAGGTATGGATAACAAAAGTAATTTTTGTTAATCCATACCTTTTTATAAGAAAAAACATTGACGCAGATGAAACGCAATGATATAATAATTAAATGGAATATTTGGTAAAAGATTATAATTATTTAAATTATAGCATATTTTCGAAGGAATGTCAATGGGTTTTTGAAAAATACTTGAAAAATATTATTTTGGTTAAAGCGGATATTCGTATTTCGCTTTTCTGCGGCTCTGACTTATTACACAGCTATATGGCTGTTTCGGTGGAGGCTCCGGCCGGGCACCGATCTCCACTGAAAAGTTAAGTTTGATTTAAGGGAGGTTTATTATGCACGGAGATTTTAGGGGATTACCTATAGTAATGCAACAGTAGCAACTGGAAGAAATGAAAGAGTGCAATGAATACTCAGTAAAATTTGGAGTTACCCTATCGGATTTGTACGTGCGCCTTAGCGCGCAGATGGGAGTAAATTGAAAAATAAAGGCAGTTTTTTCAATATCCTGATTTATACGTGCGCCTTAGCGCACAGATGGGAGTAAATTGAAAAAACGAAGGCAGTTTTTTCAATATCCTGATTTATATGTGCGCCTTAGCGCACAGATGGGAGTTTATTATGAATGAAATATCAGGCAGATATGAGATTATTAAGAATAACCTGAATAACACCTATTATTTAAAATCCCTGCTGAAGGAGGGGTATGAGGTAAATGCTTTTGAGGATGACCAGGTCGAAAAGATCCAGATGTCTTTATTAAGTATACTGACAAAACAGGTAAGCCGGTATACCAGCAATGAAAGCAGTTCGGTCAGGACGGAGACGGCACAGCGGATATTTGAATCCATCTGTTATTGTATCGGGGTATATTTAAAAACCATTCCGGAGGTGGACCGCCAGATTGAACTTCTGAAAACAGAAAGTACGGAAAGCTTATTTATAAAAGGAACGGAGAAGGTTAAGGAATATATTGCGGACGGAGGGGAGCAGTTAAAAAACCTTCAGGAGAAAGCTCTGAAAATTAACAATCTTGCGTATATTAACACTCTGTCACAGGGTATTCCGGAGTTTTTCCGGGATTATGATTTAAAGTACGGGGCACAGGAAGGCGGAGGAAGCATTGATTATCCGTTGTCCATGGATATCGTGGATCTGGCCGGAATTGAATATATGAAGGAATACCTGGCGCGTTTTACCCTGGAGAATGATTTTTGCAGGAGATTTCCGGAAAAGTACATCAGTCAGTTACTGGCTGGCTATCATGAGGATTATTCGGATTATTTGATAAATATTTATGAAATTATCTTAACCAATGCATTAGGGCTTGGCCTGCTGGATGAAGATTTTTACCGGCTGGATATCAATGAAGGGGACCAAAACACCTTAAAAAAAATGCTGTCCGGCAAGGATGCATCCCGCTTGCAGGGAATCTTAAGCGATGCGGCAGAAAAGCTGCATTCCAAAATGGAATTTGACGATGCGGACCTTCTGGCTTATATGAAAAGGACTGCGGTTACCCTGTCCCAGAGGCTTTTTCATGTGCTTGCTATGGAGAAACTGGAAATGCTGTTTCTATCCTTTAAAAGGGAAGAAAAGAAGGAGGCTTCCTATTATCAGGACGGACAGATGATGGAAGATGAAAAATTAAGGCAATTAATCGAAGAAATGCAGGACTGCAGATATACTACCGATAAAATTGCCATGGTTAAAAGGCATATACACAGTTTGGGGGATTTGGCCGAAGTATTGGACATCTGTTTTTTCGGCGATGAATTAACGGAAGTGTTCCAATTATTAAATAAATCTGAGATTACCGCCCTGTTTAATTATTTGGATAATGAGGATGAAAAAGACTGGCAGAAGGCATTGAAGGAATACGCTGCCAATCTTTAATGTGTACCGGCGGCTGTCATGGAAATAATTACATGCAATAAAACCGGTCAGTTATTTGCTGCCACCGGAAGTAAGTTCTTCTAAATCTTTAAGATATAAGAGGGCTTCCTGTGCATTTGCCTTGCACATCTCTTCGGAAGGTTTTAAGCTGCCGCATACGGCAGGCCTTTCTTTGGTACCAAATATCTTACATTTATTGTCACTTGAAAGCTGTATACATCTTATACCGGCAGGCTTGCCATCAGGCATACCCGGTATGGCGGAAGAGATGGAAGGTGCGATACAGCAGGCAGCACATCCGATTCGGCATTCCATAAATTATCCTCCTGTTATTGTGGTAATGTTGTTACTATTCACAGCCGCTGAACTCGACGTGTTTTTGTGAGTGAAGCGAAAGTCACAGAAAACCGGAGTATTGAAGCGCCCAAACGCGTGTTTTGCGTTTTGTGTGCATCGCATAGCGTGTTACTGTTCACAGAACTGCATGTTTTAGCAGGGCTGTGAATAGTAACGTAATGTCTGCCGTGGGTCAGAATTTGGCAGGATCAGCTTTCAGGCGGTATTCACTGGGGGACATGTGGAATACTTCCCGAAAAGCCCGGTTAAAGGTCCGCTGGCTGTCAGAACCGGAATCAATGCTGATCTGGGTAAAGGAGTAATCCGTCGACTGAATTAAAGTAACCGCATAATTCAGCCGGATATAATTTAAGTATTTGTTAAAGCTGGTATTGAGTTTGCCGGAAAACACCCTGGAAAGATGATATTTGCTTACATTCAGATGTTCAGCCAGGCTTGTCAGGGTCAGGGATTCCTGAAAATACTCCGATACAAAGGTTACGATCTTGTTAGTCAGGTCATAACTTTGCATATCATTATTCTTGACCAGGCCGATTTCCGGAATAGCACGGGCCAGAATAAGCTGTAATAACGCAGCACAGGCCGACAGGTTCTGTCCGCTGCGTCTTTCTATTTCCAATTGTTCCATGGCATAAACGATATTTTCATGCAGTCTGGAGGAAGGGATAAAAGGGGTGGAAGGAGAATACCTGGTCACTTTTTTTAAAAATTCTCCCGTAAGATTCAAGCCGCAGATGGCAATAAGGGTACGGCAGGAGGAACTGTCCAAAGGTGTGGAAGAATCATAACTATGGATAGTGTTAGGAAAAATAACGGCAAAATCCCCTTCCGCCAATCGTTTTGTCCGGCCGTGGATGGTTACACTTATGGTCCCGCTCATCACATAAAGCAACTCTAAATTACTGTGGAGATGGGAAGGAAAGCTGAAATCATTGTTATAAAAAATACGCAGTGAATTTTCCGAAGTCTCATAAAAAGGTATCATATAATTATCCTCAAATCAGCAATATTTGTCTAATATCAGATACATTCTGTCCTACATCTTATCATAAATCCTAGTATAATACAATCAGATAAAAAAGTAAAACAGGAGACTTTCCAATTAGAACGGTTTACAGATTATAGTAAGGAATAAAGGAGGAGAATTATGGTTACGGACAAAAAAGTTTTAATATTGCAGGGCGGATGGGACGGGCATGAACCGGTACTTACCTCAAAGCGTTTTGCTGGACTGCTCACGAAACACGGTTATGGGTGCCAGATATCCGATACCCTGGAGGTACTTATGGAGCCGGAATATTTATGCGGCTTGGATCTGATTGTAGCCTGCTGGACCATGGGGCATATCGATAATGAATATGTAAAGAACCTGTCAAAAGCAGTTGGAAGCGGAGTCGGATTAGCCGGCTGCCACGGAGGAATGTGTGATTCCTTCAGGGAGAATACGGAATGGCAATTTATGACCGGAGGCCAGTGGGTCAGCCATCCGGGCGGAGACGGCATCGATTATATGGTCAATATCAATAAGGGCTCCAGTCCCATTGTGGAAGGCCTGGAGGATTTCCCGGTCTGCAGTGAGCATTATTACTTACATATTGATCCCGCAATTGAAGTACTGGCTACGACCAGATTCCCTGTGGTCAATTATTATCATATATCCAACAAACCGGTAGACATGCCGGTGGCCTGGACGAAATTCTGGGGAAACGGCAGAGTATTTTATACTTCCCTGGGACACCACGACGATGTCTTTGATAAGTCTAAATCAGCGGAAACCATAATGGAACGGGGACTTCTATGGGCAGCCGAAGGGAAAGCTTACGCCCTGGAACATAAACTGACTACGGATAAATTTGAGAATACGGCCAAAATGTATTAATAGGGAGGATGACTATGGGAAAAGTAAAAATTGCAATGATTGGTGTCGGCGCCATCAGCGGCATTTATCTTGAGAACATCACCGGTGTATTTAAAGAATTGGAATTAATCGGCGTCTGCGACCTTATAAGGGAACGGGCTGAAAATGCGAAGGAGAAATACGGGATACAAAAAATTTATGAAACTATGTTTGAAGCTTTTGCAGATCCGGAAGTAGATATTATATTGAACCTGACCAGGCCGTATGAGCATTTTGAAGTCACAAGGGAAGCTCTGAAGACGGGCAAGCATGTTTATAGTGAAAAACCTTTGGGTGCAACGTTTAAAGAGGGGAAAGCACTGGTTGCGCTGGCAGAAGAAAATAATCTTTTATTAGGCGGTGCTCCGGATACATTTCTGGGTTCCGGCATACAGACCTGCCGTAAACTGATCGATGACGGCTTTATCGGCGAGCCAATTGGCGCGGCTGCGTTTATGATATGCCGGGGCCATGAGACCTGGCATCCGGATCCTGATTTTTACTATAAAACAGGCGGAGGTCCTATGATGGACATGGGTCCGTATTATGTTACGGCCCTGGTCAATCTCCTGGGAGGGGTACAGGGTGTAACCGGTGTGACAAAAACCAGCTTCCCCAAGAGGCTCATAACCAGTAATCCCAAATCCGGTACGGTGATAGACGTAGATGTCCCTACCTACGTAACCGGGATTTTAAATTTTGATAACGGCGCCATAGGCACTATATTTACAACCTTTGACGTATATTATAAACGACAGGCCAGGCTGGAGATATATGGTTCAAAAGGGACACTGCTGGTACCGGATCCCAATGGTTTCGGGGGCCCGGTTAAGCTTTTATGCCCGGAAGACGGGGAGTTTAAGGAAATGCCGCTGCTTTTTGATTATAAGGAAAATTCCCGTGGTTTAGGTCTGGCGGATATGGCAAAGGCGTTACAGACAGGAAGGGATTACCGGGCGGGCTATAAACAGACCTTCCATGTCCTTGAGATATTGACCAGTTTCGAGAAGAGCAGCAGGGAAAGAAAATCTGTATCTCTCGAAACATCCTATAACAGGGAATTGCCAATGGCAAATAATCCGATCCACGGTATACTGGATTAAAAGATACATCTAGCCAAGTGCAGGAAAGGAAAATATCGGAGTAATGGTATGGGTCCCCTGCCATGCCACCCGTGGCAGCCCGGCGTGAATTGGCCAAATGACTTCCGGAATAATTCCCTTTCCTGTTGTTATCGTGCTGTTATTGTGTTTTACGTAAAAAAACAACTTGACGAAGCTCCGTTTTTCGCATACTATAATATACATATTCTTATGAAAGGTAATAACAGAAATGAACCAGATACTTAAATGGGTAAAATTAGAATCTATTATGACAGCATTATTTCAGGCTAAGGCTATAAGTGCGTCCAAATTTAATAGATTCCTAGGAAACCATATAAGAATTTTGGTGAATTCATTGTAACGTTATTAAACTTTTTAAAGTATAATAAAAATGTAAGGGCTGCCTGAACAAGGGGAAGCCTTATTAATGAAAACCCAAAGCTTAATTGGCTTTGGGTTTTTTTGCGTCTGAGCGGAATGAGAGGTAAACATGATAGAATTAAGTATTAATAATTTAACAAAATGTTACGGTGCAAATAAGATATTCGAAAATATAACTTTTGAGGTCAAAACCAGTGAACGAATCGGACTGATCGGGAGAAATGGCTGCGGGAAAACGACCATTATGAAAATAATTATGGGGAAATACTTGGAGAATCTCCCTCTAAACTTGAGTACGGGAACAGATACAAGACAGGATTATATTATGAATACGGCTGATATCCAGGAGATTACGGAAGATTTTCAGGGAGGGGAAGTAAACCTGAAAAAAGATGTTAAAACAGGTTATTTAAACCAGATCCCGGTTTACAGGGAGGATACGAAAGCCCTTGATGTAGTCCGCATGGCCTTTGGAAAAATATTTGAATTGAAAAATCAGATGAAGGAGTTTGAAAACCGGCTGGAGAGCCTGACCGGAGAGGCTTTGGAGAAAGCCGTCCATAGTTACGGAAAGCTTACGGAACGGTATGAACTGGCAGACGGCTACGGCCTGGAGACGAAAATAAACAAAATAACCGAAGGGCTTAAAATAAGCGATGCCATGAAACAGATGCCTTTTGAACAGCTAAGCGGAGGAGAAAAAACCAGGATTATACTGGCTAAAATACTGTTGGAAGAACCGGATATCCTGCTTCTGGATGAGCCTACCAACCATCTGGATTTAGAAACGGTGGAATGGCTGGAAGGTTTTCTGAAAAATTATAAAGGCTCGGTGCTGATCATCTCCCATGACCGGTATTTTTTAGACAGTGTAGTAGGCAAGATAGTGGAACTGGAATTTAACCGGGCCAATATTTATCCCGGAAACTACAGTTATTATGTACTGGAAAAAGAGAGAAGATTTTTAATCGATTATAAGAACTATTTAAACCAGCAGAAGAAAATCGAACAGATGGAAAAACAAATTGAACGTTACCGGATCTGGGGAGAAATGCGGGATAGTGATAAGATGTATCGCAGGGCCAAGGAACTGGAGAAGCGGCTGGAGAAAATCGAAGTACTTGACAAACCTGTCCGAAACGGCAGGAAAGTACGATTTAACCAGGAAAGCGGCAGCAGGACCGGAAAAATAGTCCTGGAAACGGAGCATATCAATAAGAGTTTTGGTGAAATGTCCTTACTTTGGGATATCAATATGCATATATATTACCAGGACAGTGCCTGTATCATCGGCAGGAACGGATGTGGTAAATCCACCCTGCTTAAAATGATCTTAGGTGAAATCCAGCCGGATTCCGGTATCATAAAGATCGGAGCCCAGGTTAAAATCGGGTATTTGCCCCAGCAGGTTATATTTGAGGATGAGGACCAGACAATTTTAGAATATTTTGCCCGCCTGCATAATATTACCTATGAGACGGCAAGAGCCCAGTTAGCGGGAGTGTTATTCTTCCGGGATGATGTCCATAAAAAAATCCGGTTTTTATCCGGCGGAGAAAAAAGCAGGCTCAGGCTGTGTTCTTTAACCTTTGAAAAAGTAAATTTCATGATCCTGGATGAACCTACCAACCATCTGGACATTGACTCCAGGGAGGTACTGGAAGAGACTTTGGCAGAATATGAGGGAACGCTCCTGTTCGTATCCCACGACCGTTATTTTATTAATAAAGTAGCGGATAAAATTCTGACGATAGAAAATAATACCCTGAAAACCTACCCGGGGGATTACGATTATTATCTGGAAGAATATCAGAAAATTATTCGGAAGGATGGTGAATTTACCAAAAAAGAGGATAATGAACTTCGGAAAAAAGAATGCCCTAAAAGAATGGAAAATCACCCCAAAAAGCCGGAAAAACAGCGGTCAATGGCGAAAAATGAACCGGGCCGGAAACTGGAGATTCTGGAAAAAGAAATCGAGGAAATGGAAATACAGTTAAAATTCCTGGAAGAAGAGATGAATACCCATAACACGGAGGTGGAATATCTGAAGGAATTGTTTTCCAAAAAAGAAAAGGTGGAAAAACAATTGAATCTGGCTTATGATAGATGGGAAAGCTTCCAATCATAAAATAACGGAGGAATTAAACGCCATGAAAATAGACCGCCATCTGGGAATCATAAGCCTACTGTTAAGGCAGGATAAGGTAACGGCACCTTATCTGGCCGAAAAGTTTGAGGTATCAAGAAGGACCATTAACCGGGATATAGAAGACATCTGTAAAGCCGGATTTCCTATCGTCACGATCCAGGGAGTGAACGGCGGTATTTCCATAGCGGATGGCTTTAAGTTCGATAAAAGCATTTTAAAACGGGAAGAACTGGAATCCATATTAATAGGTTTAAAAAGTCTGGAAAGCGTATCGGGTATCACCGGTACGGAGCAGCTGTATCATAAACTTTCTGCCCATAAAAACAGCATGGATTCCCCGAAAGAGAATATGATCATTGATCTGGCTTCCCATTATAAAAGCAGTCTGTCTGAAAAAATTACAGGACTGAAAAAAGCAATGGAAGAACGGAAATCCGTTTCCTTTCAGTATTTTAGCAGCCGGGGGGAAAGCAGACGCTTCATTGAGCCGTATTATATCACCTTTAAGTGGTCGGACTGGTATGTTTTTGGTTATTGTACGGACCGGAAGGATTTCAGGCTGTTTAAATTAAACCGCATGAATGGTTTGACCATAAGCGATCAAAGCTTTCTGCCAAGGGAACTGCCTGATGAGCGGGCGGAACTCAATGATTATTTTACCGTAAATTATCCGGTTAAGGCAGTCTTTCATCCAAGCGTCAAATACCGCCTGGTTGAGGAGTACGGAGCCGAATCCTTCCGGGTATTGGAAGACGGCAGGCTGTTATTTGATAATTATTTTACGGATAAGGAATATATGTTTAGCTGGCTGTTTGGCTTCACCGATAAAGTGGAAGTTGTGGAACCGGAAGAACTCAGAAAAGAAATGAAGCATTATGCAGAAAATATTTTGAAAAAATATCAGAAAACATGACACTCTGCTGTCGTGTTTTTTGTTTTATGATACTAGTACAGTGTTCTCAAAATACCTATGCATATTTCTGGCTTGATTTTCCTTAGACGGTACCGGCCAAGCCTCGGCGTAGCCCCACTACGCCTGTGTTTGTCCGGCACCGTCTAAGAAAAATCATTCTCAGAACTTTGTACAGATATTTTGAGAACGCTGTACTAGTACAGCATTGCATAAATATCGCTTAATTCAGCCTGATAGCCAGTTATTTATTGATCGCTGTACTAGGAAGTTCCAACCGGAGTAAGCAGGCGGTTAGCTTATTTCAGATACCGTTTTGCAGCAGGTCCGGAAGGCTTAAGAAAATTATTAAAGAAAGGAAAGCCGCAATAAATCTTTCGATTATTTATTGGCGGCAGTACCGCAGACGGTCTGCGGTATTATAAGGGTATGGTTATGAAGATGACAAAAACTGATTATGAAAGAATTAGGAATTGGATTTACCGTAATGCAAGACCTGTTGATCTGGCACGATGGCAGTATCATTTTGAAAACGGAGGAAAAGAAAAAGTTCTCTCTGCTCTTTTGGCCTACCAGAATGAGGACGGAGGCTTTGGACATGCTTTGGAGGCGGATTCCTGGAATACAGATTCTTCTCCCATCCAGACTTGGACCGCAACTGAAATACTGAAAGAAATAGATTTCAGTGACAGGCAGCATAAAATCATACAACAGATATTAAACTATCTTGAAAACTGCAGGGATTATAAGGGCGGACTCTGGCTGGCAGAAATTCCATCCAATAATGACTATCCCCATGCTCCCTGGTGGACTTATAATGAGAGTGATCTGGAGGGATGGGGTTATAATCCGACGGCTCCATTGCTGGGATTTATTCTGTATTTTGGGAACAAGGAAGCGGTAATTTATCAGAAAGCCTTAAAATCAGCCGCCGATATGACGGAAAAGATCCTGGTAAAGGAATTAAGTGATAAGCATGAAATCAGTTGTTTGATTAACTATTTGGATTATGTCAAAAAGGCAGGGCTGTCCATACCGGGTACGGATGTCCTGGAAGAAAAATTAAAACAAGCCGTATCAAAAACCATAAACCCCAATACGAAGGAATGGGCGGTTACCTATACCTGTAAACCATCTGATTATTTTGATGCGCCGGAAGGTATTTTTTACAATGATAATAAGGAACTGGCAGAATACGAGTGCATACTTCTTTACGAAACCAGAAACGGGGATGGGGTATGGGACATTACCTGGGACTGGGCCGGACAATACGGGAAAGAATTTGCCGTATCGGAAATCTGGTGGAAAAGTAACCTGATAATTAAAAACATGCTGTACCTGCGAAATTTCCATTGTTTATAAAACCTGCCGATAAAATTTGCCCCGAATTATAAATTATTTCCAAAGAAAAAATGCCATATATTAAAAGTAAATAAACATTTGCCTCAACCCATTGACAAGAGCCGATTATGGCTGTATGTTGGATTATAGGAAATTAGTTCGTAAGAACCGTCGCGGTTTTATAGCCGCACTAGTTTTAATAAATTGGAGGCAGGTTTCATTATGCAGGATAAAATCAGAAGATTTATGATGGGCAGATATGGGGTGGACCAGTTAGGAAAGTTTATGTTATGGGTCGCCGTAATCATTATGCTCATATCATTATTTTTCCGGAACGGGATAATTGAAATATTACCTTTTATAATACTGGTCGTATGTTATTTTCGGATATTCTCTAGAAATATTAACCAGAGATACAATGAAAACCAAAAATTTTTACAGCTGAAGAACCGTTTTTTGGGGTATTTCCAGAAAGCTAACACAAGACGGATGCAGAATAAAAATTATCATATTTACGTGTGTCCTACCTGCAAGCAGAAAATCCGTGTACCCAAGGGGAAAGGCAAGATATGTATTACCTGTCCGAAGTGCCGTGCGGAATTTATCCGTAGAAGTTAACAGTACCTGAGCGTTATAAACTACGGGTTTACGGAAAATTACATTTATGCTAAAATATAGGTGTCTTTTAAAACTGTATGAATTTTAAAAGACACTGTTTGTTAAACCTATGTTATGAGCATGTGGCAAAGCGGCGGAAATATCCGCTTTGATTAAGTGTTGAACAACTATTAAACCACGTTTATAACGCATAAGAAAGGACAATTATGGCTGAATTTTTTTTCCAGGGTCATGGCAGTTTTCGCCTGAAAACGGATAATGGCACCGTAATATATGTGGATCCCTATGCCGGAGGGGGTTATGACGTACCGGCCGATATCATATTGGTAACCCATGAACACGGTGACCATAACCAGATCGGGCTTGTTACGAAGAAAGAGGACTGTTTAATCATAACGGACCGGGAAGCTTTAGAAGGCGGAGTGTATCAAAACTTTTCCGTTAAAGGTGTTGAGATTGAAACAGTACCTGCTTATAACCGGAATCACAGCAGATCCGAATGTGTGGGATATGTGTTAAGGTTTGATTCCATTTCCTTTTATGCTTCCGGGGATACATCCCTTACGGATTTTATGGCGGATAAAATACCGGCGTATCATTTAGATTATGCAGTGCTGCCCATTGACGGAATTTATAACATGAATCCCAGGGAAGCAACGAAATGTGCGGAAATTATCGGTGCAAAACATACAATCCCCATACACATGAAACCGGGGCAGCTATTTGACCGGCTCTGTGCGGAGCAATTTACACCGGGCAGCCGCAGCATTGTGGAAGCAGGGACCGGCATTGTATTATAATTTAAGATAAGTTTTTTATTGTAATAAGCTTTCGATGATCTGATTCAAAAACAGGTGCTGTATAAAATAGCTGATTATCCATGAAAAGTTTGGGTTAGCTATTTTTGGCAGTCCTGTTTTCATTGTTATATACAGGAGAAAAATAAAGATGGGCGATATAGACGGATACAATAAGTATGGAACTGATAGAGATGTTAATAAGGATGAAATCGTATATAAATTTTTATCTGAGGAAGACTTAAAATCCGGATTACTGGATGAATTCAACCGTTACCAGAAAGTCTCCGACGTATGGAGAATCATAGACAGTGAGAAAAAAATCATCCATAACCCTTTTGTTGATGATTGGGATAAGAAAGAAAAAGATGAAATCGTTGAGGAATTTAAAGATTGCATCCATAAAAAAGGCAGTGTTATAACTGCTTTACATAAGGGAAAAATAATAGCATTTGCTTGCATATCGGGTAATCTTTTCGGCAGCCTGAAGCAGTATGCGGATTTAATACATCTTTATGTTTCTAAGGAATACCGGCATTTGGGGCTGGGACGGAAACTGTTTCATATGTGTGCGGAAGAGGCAAAATCCTATGGCGCCCATAAATTGTATATTTCCGCTCATTCTTCTGTGGAATCACAGGCCTTTTATAATTCATTGGGATGTACCGATGCGGAGGAAATCAATAAACATCATGCGGAAATGGAACCCTATGATTTCCAGATGGAATATAAATGTTTTTAAATGTTCATAATAAATTGTTTGACTTTTATTTCATTTAACATATATAATAGATGTGTAATTGCAGCATATTTGGAACATAATTTATTATTTACCAAGAATACATGATGAGGGAATGGCTAAAGAGAGTTGGTGGATTATATGGAAAAGAATAGTAACGGAGAAATCCAGGAATGCAGAAGATGCGGAAAGATGTTCTGTTTCTCAGGTGTCGGAAAATGTATTTGTGCCGAGTGCAAAGCCGAGGATGAAGCAGATTTTGAAATTGTAAAAGAGTATATTTATGATAACCATTCCGCCACAATAATGGAGGTATCCAAGGAAACAGGAGTTAAAATTGCCAGAATTAAAAGCTATCTGAGGGACGGAAGGCTGATTATCCCCGATGGATCCGCAATTTTTCTCAACTGTGAGATCTGCGGCGCCAATATTAAATTCGGCAGGCTATGCCGTGAATGTGCAGATACTCTCAGTTCCGAATTAAAACGTGAAATGCAGATAGATGATTTTCAGGTCGGAGAAAAACCAAAGAATACCGATCCCGGCCGGATGCGATTCTTAGACCGTACATAAACAGTAATAGTATTTTAAATGTATAGTTTAAAACATAAGTCAATTAGAACTACCTGCGGAAAACGATTAGGTAGTTTTTTAATTTATTAAGAAGAATGGATTGACAAATATTATCAGAGTACTATAATCTTTACAATATATCAAAAGCAATGACGGAAAGAGTAACTGAAACTATTCAGACAGAGAGAAGAACATATGCTGAGAGTTCTTTATGGTGAATTTTAGTGAAAACCACTCCTGAGCTGTATTGTGAAATAAACATTACCGTATTTCTGCGTTAAAGGATAGGGTTTGATAGAACCTGAAAGTAAAAAATTAAGGTGAAACCGTGCATTTGATATGATGCACCCTTAGGACAGTGAAAACAAAACTGCGCTTAAGGGTGCTTTTTTTGCAAATTTTTTACCCGTAAATCTATTACTTTTTTAAGGAGAGATTGATTATGATAAATTCAAGGGCTAATTTATTCAGTTGGTTAAGCGTATAGGGAATTCTCAGATAAGATTGCCAATTGGGAGAAAATGTTTTATTATTAAATACAGAAAGCAAACAGTGTCGGCAATATATTAGGGATCCGGTATTAACGAGGTATGAATAAGATGCCGGGACACGGAGGGGAGTTAAGGTAATGATATGAAAAATAATTATAATGATATAATTCGAAAAAACCCGGTCCTGGAAACAGACCGCTTACTGCTTAGAAAATTCCATATAAATGATAAAGAGTCAGTTCTGGCATACGGAAGTGATGAGCAGACATTAAAGTACCTGGTCTGGCCTGGAATTACAGACTTAGCCGAGGCAGAAAAAGTCGTAACGGTTTATTATTCCAGACCGGGAGTTTATGCCCTGGAACTAAAAGAGACCAGCCAGTGCATCGGCTGTATAGACATCCGGATTGAACCCCAGCATGAAAAGGCCGGTTTTGGCTATGTACTTAACCGGAATTTCTGGAGCCACGGATATATGACGGAGGCTTTAAAAGCAATATTAAAATTATGTTTTGAAAAACTGGAATTAAACCGGGTGGAAGCTACCCATTATGTAGGCAATGAAGGTTCCGGCAGGGTTATGCAAAAGTGCGGGATGCAGTTTGAAGGCATCTCCTTACAGGAGGTCAAAATTAAAGGGATATTCCAGGATGTGGTTCATTATGGGATTACCAGATTACAGTGGAATGAGATGATGAGCCGGGTATAAGGGGAAGGATAAATCTGCATCCAATGGATTAAAAGGGGCTCCTGCATAGCGTTAAATAAATAATCACAGGGGAGTCAAAGCGGAGCTTGGCATTCCGTTTTGCCGCATGTTCAGAACCTATTACACAGCGGATAAGCTAAACTGTGAAACCGGTTGAAAGAAAATATAAGGAAAGAGGATGCCGCATCAGGATTCTTTCAACTTAATTTTTGCGGTGCCGGAAGCCGATAGAATTACAGCTTCCGGTGCCGGTGGCAGTATCGCAGGCAGAACTGCGGTATGGGGTATATCATGAATTTAGTTACATTTAACATCCGGTGTGATTACGGTCAGGATGGAGTCAACAGTTTTCAGTTCAGAAAGCCGTTTGTATTGGAGAAAATCGGGAAAGAAAATCCTGATATAATCTGTTTCCAGGAGGTGCTTCCCCATGTGGCGGCATGGCTTAAGGAAAATTTGGAGGATTATTACGTAATAGGATGTGGAAGGGATGAAAAACTTGGGAATGAACAGACCAGTATAGCGTATAAGAAATCCATCTATAATCTGTTGCAGCTGGAAGTATTCTGGCTGTCAAAAACCCCTAAGGTTCCGGGGTCTCGTTATGAGAATCAAAGTGACTGCCCCAGGATCTGTACCATGGCTTTGTTTCAAAATGTTCAGACTGATGAGGTATTCCGCATCTATAACACTCATTTGGACCATATCGGCAGTGAAGCAAGAAAATCAGGACTTGGCCAGATTTTGGACAGAATGGAAAGGGAAGAAACTTTCGTTCAGGCTCCGGCCATATTAACCGGGGATTTTAATGCGCTTCCGGATTCGCCTGAAATGGAACTGTTAAATGAATATCCCTGGCTTGTGGATCTGACCGCCGGAACCTGCGGCACTTTTCACGATTTCGGAAGAACGAACCCAGCAGAAAAAATCGATTATATCCTTGTACAGGATACAATTACCTGCAGCCGCGCAGAGGTCTGGACGGAATCCTTTGACGGAGTATATTTATCGGATCATTATCCGGTCAGTGTAGAAATACATTTTAATAACTGAGGCATGCTATGAAAAGCAGATATAACATCTTGAAACCCTCTGTCCGGAGTCATGACGATAGGTTTTACAGCTAATCCTGCAGATATAACTTGAAAAAATGCAGTAAAGCCGTAGAAAATCTGAATTACTGAGGATTTTCTACGGCTTTTTAAATTAGGCATCAATGCATTATAAATTTCATAAAATGAAATAAACCGAGTATTTAGGAAATCAGAACTTTATGACTGCACAGGAAAGTTTTAAAATAGCCAGCAATGATTATGCTGACTTAATCATTGATTATAATTACAATACGGAACTTTTGGAAAATTATCCAAATGCTTCTTATAATATCATAAACCGGCAATATGCGGTATTGTATATTCCAGCCAGCGAAATGACTTATAATGCTGTCTATAAATACGGATATGCTGCAATTCCGAAATGCTACGGGTTGATGTATTCATCCACAACGGAACCGGTTAATAATTATTATATACATAGTTTGCCTGTATATGACTATACGGGCGAAGGTGTATTGATCGGGTTTGTGGATAATGGAATCGATTACCGTAACAAGGCGTTTACTTATCCCGATAATACGACCAGAATCGTAGCAATTTGGGATCAATCCATAGAAAGTACGGATGGGTACCCTGCCGGCTTTTATTACGGAACGGAATACAGCAGGGAGCGGATCAATCTTGCCCTGCAATCGGCAGAGCCTCTGTCCATTGTACCAAGTGTAGAAACCACAGGCCAGGGGACTGCCCTGGCAGGAATCGCTGCGGGGAATTATGGCGATGAGTACGGTTTTACCGGTACGGCACCGGATACGGAACTTGTAGTTGTAAAATTAAAGCAGGCTAAGCCATATTTGAAGGAATTCTTTGGCATAGGGCAAGAAGAATTATGTTATCAGGAAAATGATATCATGCTGGGTATCAAATATTTACTGCAGGTTGCAGGCAGTCTCAAACGTCCCATTGTGATCTGTTTAGGGCTTGGTTCCAGTCAGGGTTCCCACACGGGGGAGGATTTTATCAGCCGGTATATATCCTATATTGGAGAATTGCCCGGTGTAGCCGTAATTATCGGAGCCGGAGATGAGGGAAACCGTAGGGGGCATTATTATGGGGAGATCAGTTCACCGAATCATTTTCATACCGTTGAATTGAATGTGGGTATGGAGCGTGAGAATTTCTCCATGGAATTATGGGGCTATCCGCCAATTATACTGGCAGTTGACATATATGCACCAAGCGGGGAGCTGGTTTATCATATACCCCGAGTTTATACGGAGCAGAATACCACACAGGTCGTATATCGGGATACGACCATTTATATTGATAACCGTGTGCAGGAGCCTTTCGCAGGTTCACAGCTTATTTTATTCCGGTTTAAAAATACGGTAGAAGGGATATGGAATTTCCGGATATCCGGGTCCTATGACCTGCAAAACCGTTTTCACATCTGGCTCCCCATATATCAGTTTATCTCGGAAAATACATATTTCCTGAATCCGGACCCCAATACCACCATATCGGTCCCGGGAAATACCGTTAATCTAATAACTGTAACGGCTTACAATCCGGTGGACCGGGAACTGTATTATTATGCCAGCAGGGGTTTTACCAAAACCGGTGAGCCGAAACCGGATATTACGGCACCCGGGGTTAATATTGCGGCACCGACTGGAGACAGCCAGTCAGCCTATTTTACCGGTACCAGCCTGGCGGCGGCTTATACTGCAGGTGTGGCTGCCAGATTAATGGAGTGGGGAGTGGTAAAGGGGAATTTAACCAATATGGATTGTACTTTTGTACGGTATATATTAACCAGCAGTGCCGGGAGGGATAGTTCCCTGGATTATCCCAATCCGGACTGGGGATTTGGGATTTTAGAGGAAAATATTTTCCGGAATATCTTATAAAAGAAAAAACTCAGGGCAGATGGGCCGGATTCTTTCCTGCAGACCAGAAATATAAACTCCTTATTGATGCATGGGAAAATATGTATTATTATAGTAATATCCGAAATAACCGTAATTATTTAAACCGGAAAATTACTGAAGTATCCGGGATAGATAAAGGATCGTAAGTTACGGTTATTCGGCAGGCTTATATGAAACCAGAGCAATAATAGGAGGATGATTATGAATTTAGCAGAAGTATGTTTATTAACAAAAGATGTACCGGGATTGGCTGCATTTTATAAGAAGATCTTAAAGACGGCATCCGATTGTGAGGATGATGTCCACCAGGCCATAAAGACGGACGGTGCTTTGCTTACGATTTATAATAACGGAGAAGTTTCGGATAATAAAAACGAAAATTTATTCCTTGCATTTACGGTTGATGATGTCGAGGAAGAATATAAACGGCTGAAAGGAATTGGCGTTAAAATCCTTGAGCCGCCGACTACCAGGCCCTGGGGAGCAAGAAATTTAATATTTGAGGATCCGGACGGCAACCGGGTTGCTTTCCGGTCTTTTCCTGTACTGAGCTAAAGAGGGGCCTTAAAGAGGGCCTATTAGAGAATGAGGTTACAAAATGGACATAACGATAGAATTAGCTGCGTTAAAGGATGTTGACGAACTGGAGCAGCTTTATAACGACTTAAATGATTATTTGGAAATAAATATAAATTATCCAGGTTGGAAAAAAGGGGTATATCCGGTCCGGCAAAATGCCATTGAAGGAATTAAGGGCAGGCATCTTTATGCGGCAAAAAGTAACGGTAGGATTGTGGGAACCATAATATTAAGCCATCATCCGGAACCGGCATATGAGGAAGTAAAGTGGGGATTGGAAACCGATTATTCCCATATTTTCGTTATCCACACCTTTGCCGTTCATCCGGAATATATAAAATGCGGAATCGGGAAAAAATTAATGGATTTTGCCCTTAATCAGGGAAAAAAACAGAATATGAAAGCAATCCGGCTGGATGTTTATGAAAAGAATTCACCTGCCATTCATTTGTATGAAAAATGCGGCTATCAATATATTGATACGGTCAGTCTGGGACTTGAGGAATACGGTTTAAATAAGTTCCGGTTATATGAGAAGATAATAGGCCGAAAAGAATTTTCCATGGATTAAAAAATGCGAATAATAAGATAAGAATTGTAGGTTGAAAAAAATAAAAGCAGTATTTTTAACATCCTGATTTGAATGTGCGCAGGGCGCACAGATGGGAGTTTAAATGAAAGCAGATAATCTGAAATATAAAATTGCATATTATACCGGAACCGGCAGTACGGCGAGGGTTGCGGATTGTTTCAATGACATACTAAAAAAAAATGACTGTACCGGAAATACGGAGAGGATCACTTCCGGAGAGGTAAGCGATAATACGCCCCATGATTTACTGATCCTGATTTTTCCGGTTCACGCCTTTAATGCACCGGAGGCAGTTTATAAATGGATTGCCTCTGTTCCAAGGGCTAACGGCATACCTGCGGCAGTTATATCCGTGTCCGGCGGGGGAGAAGTTATTCCCAATACGGCTTGCAGGCAGAGCAGCATCAGAAGGCTTGAGAAAAAAGGTTACCAGGTCATCTATGAAAGAATGCTGGTTATGCCCTCCAACTGGGTATCGGCTACAAAAGAACCTTTAGCGGTCATGCTTTTGGAGAAAAAAGTTCCCCTGACGGAACCGGTAAACATTGAAAAAACAGCCAAAGGTTATCTCAGGAGTGGAGTAAAAAAATATCTGCAGGAATGAAAAATCAGGCAGGCTCTTTTGATACTAAGTGTATAGTTCAAAATGGTCTGTTTTTTTTATGAGATATGATACTATATTAATAAAAATAAAATGGAGGTAAACTATATTGATAAATTATAAAACCGCAGGTTACCGGCAGTCACGTTACCGGCGGATGGATAGCCGGTAACCAAGATTCATGGCAAAATTGTAAAAAAGATGTGTTCTTGAAACGCGCATACGCTTTAAGAAGGACGGGATTGAATAAAACTTTTTTCGAAACCCCATATAACCCTTATATAACTGTTCCGAAGTCATATTCTTTGGTATGAAGGCAACGTGGGTTTTTCCGTTATAATGGCTCCAGTTCCGGGTAATCAGGCGCCCTTCTTCTTTCATCCGGATATAAACCGGAGTCCGGGGCAAGGGGGTAAGTATGCTTACGGTGACCCCGTCTATGCCTAAGCGTTCACAGGCTGACAGGGTATTATGGAATACGTCGGGGGTATCGCCGTCAAACCCGAAAACGATGCCTGCCTGGATCATAATCCCGTATTTATGTATGTTTTTAATAATCTTTTCATAATCCTTGACCCGGTTAATCTGCTTCCCCGCTTCATTTAAGGAAGCTTCACTAAAAGATTCCAGCCCCACAAATAAATACAGGCAGCCTGCGGCTTTTGCCGCTTTTAATAATTTTTCGTCGGCACAGTCTGCCATGGTCACCTGTGCCGCCCACTTCTTTTTTAAGGGAACCAAGGTTTTCATGAGCTCCATGGCATAGGCTTTATCCGCAAAAAAGTTATCGTCCCAGAAGACAAAGTGTTTTGATTTCAGTTTTTGGATCTCCTTAAGCACTTCTTCTTTCGGGCGGATGCGGAAACAGTCATGGTAGATCTGCTTTAAGTTGCAGTATCTGCAATGGTACGGGCAGCCTCTGGTTGCAAAGACGGCACCTTTCATCAGTGAGGTCCTTTGTTTCAGCAAATCCCATCTGGGGTTTGGAAGTTCTTTTAATACCGGGGGATTTTGGGATTGGTATCTGGCTTTGGCTTTCCCGTCATAAAAATCCTGCAGAAACCGGGGCCAGATTTCTTCCCCTTCACCAATTAACAGATAATCGCAGTACTTACCTGCTTCCTCCGGAAGTAAGGTCGCGTGGGGACCTCCAAACACGACCCTGGCACCTTTACCCCGGAAAATTTTGCTGATCCCATAACAATGGTATGCATTAGGGGTATTAACAGTAACTGCTACCAGATCAAAGGGAGCATTATAAGGTATTTTCTGATTATATTCATCCACCAGGGTAATCTTATATTGGCTTTCATCTATAAATGCTGCCAGGTATGGCATGGTAATCTGAGAGAAATTATTAAACTGTTTTCTGCGGAACCGGTTGATCTCCTTATTTTCCGGCTGTATCAGCAGAATTCTTTTTTTCATTTTTCATTCACCTCCAGGTCAGGATGTTTCGCGTTTCGCTTTAATTTTAAGTTTCGGTTTTTATATTAAGCATATTAGTGAGTATTATAAAACTTACTATTAGGGCGTGTCTGAAAACTCATTGCACCGTTCTGAACGCCCCACTTTGCGGAATCCTGCGTCGCAATTTTGGGAACGTAGACCCGCTACGCCCCCAAAATCGCTCCTTGTCTCCCACAAAGTGGAA
>JAEWAK010000018.1 GCA_023391695.1 Bacillota bacterium | reverse complement strand
AACCTTTGGAACGAGGATACGGTACAACCTTGGGTAATTCTTTAAGAAGAATTATGCTTTCATCCTTACCCGGTGCTGCAGTCAGTCAAGTTAAGATTGATGGCGTTGTTCATGAATTCAGTGCAATCCCTGGCGTTAAAGAGGATGTAACTGAAATTATCATGAATCTAAAGAGTTTAGCAATCAAAAATACCAGTGAGACAAATGAACCGAAGACAGCTTATATTGAATTCGAAGGTGAAGGAGTTGTGACTGCAGGGGATATCCAGGCTGACCCTGATATTGAGATTCTTAACCCCGAATTACCGATTGCAACACTAAATGGCGGCAACGACAGCAAATTGTATATGGAAATAACCATTACAAAGGGAAGAGGATACATCAGTGCGGATAAAAACAAGAATGATGATCTACCAATCGGAGTAATTCCCATTGATTCCATCTATACTCCTGTTGAACGCGTTAATTTAACTGTTGAGAATACCCGTGTTGGTCAGATAACAGATTTTGATAAACTTACATTAGACGTATATACCAACGGAACTTTGGCTCCCGATGAAGCTGTCAGCTTAGCTGCGAAAGTTTTAAGTGAGCATCTGAATTCTTTTATAGATTTATCCGAAAATGCTAAAACCGCAGAGATTATGGTTGAAAAAGAAGATAATGAGAAAGAAAAAGTTCTGGAAATGAATATTGACGAATTAGAATTATCAGTTCGTTCTTATAATTGTCTGAAAAGAGCCGGAATTAATACGGTTGAAGAATTAACGAATAAAACTTCTGAAGATATGATGAAGGTTAGAAACCTTGGTCGCAAGTCATTGGAAGAAGTACTTGCGAAGCTGAAAGAGCTCGGCTTATCACTGAATGTAAGCGATGACTAAAAACAGAAGTTAAAGGAGGGAAAAAAATGGCAGGCTATAGAAAACTTGGAAGAACATCCAACCAGAGAAAAGCGTTGCTTAGAAACCAAGTAACAAATTTATTATACAATGGTAAAATCATAACAACCGAAGCGAAAGCAAAGGAAATCCGCAGAATCGCTGAAGGCATGATAGCTTTAGCTGTGAAAGAGAAAGATAATTTCGAAACAGTAACAGTAAAAGCAAAAGTAGCCCGTAAAGATAAAGACGGGAATAAAGTTAAAGAAGTTGTTGACGGTAAAAAGGTTACAGTATATGATGATGTTGAAAAAACAATCAAAAAAGATAATGCAACCCGTCTTCATGCAAGAAGACAAATGTTAAAATTCCTTTATTCCGTAACGGAAGTTCCGGCAGAAGCTGCTGGAAAGAAGAGAAATACAAAGACCGTTGATGTCACCGATAAGTTATTTGAAGAAATCGCACCTAAGTATGTAAGCCGTAACGGCGGTTATACAAGAATCGTAAAGATCGGACCCCGTAAAGGCGATGCAGCTATGGAAGTATTAATCGAGTTAGTGTAATCGGTGATATTCGTATTCTAAGTCAAAAAATAAATAAAAGGGAGCTGTTTCAAACTTAGAATTGAAGCAGCTCCTTTTAGATATCTTATTTGTCTTTCTCCCGGATATTATATTTTACCGGTGCAATTATTTTTCAATCACGCTCCAGCTTCCGACAACTTTAAAAATCAATCAATCCGGCTGGCGCCGATTATTAACCGGTGCCGCAAAAACTGGAGTAACTATTATTTTAATAATTTAACAGAGGGATAATAACGAAGGATTACTTTCCCCATAATTTTATCACGTTTTACATAGGGATTCTTCCAAAAACGGGAGTCCAGTGATATATTACGGTTATCTCCCAGCATAAAATAGGATCCCTCAGGAACCTGATAAGGACCATAGGAACCGGTTGGTTTTTCTTTCAGATAATCTTCTTTTAATGGTTCCTCACTGCCGTTTATGTATACTTTGCCATCCGTAATTTCTATAGTGTCACCGGGAAGCCCGATAATTCTTTTCAGATAATTTTCACTCTCATCATCGGGAAAGGGAAATATGACAATATCCCCGCGTTTTGGTTCTTCAAGAACGTAAGCTAACCGGAAAGCAAATACCCGGTCCTTAGTCATAACAGTATTTTCCATGGAGCCTGTAGGGACCTGTGCATTTACAATAATAAAATTATTTAAAATAAACGCGATAGCAAGTGCAGCCAGGACAACCTTGACCCAATCCAGAATTTCTTCCTTTTTATCATTCATACTAATATTTAATCCTTTCTACTTTTGTATTTTGCTGCTGTAACCGGTACACATTTAATAAAACCAAAATAGTCATTGAACCATATACAAACAACGATTTAAATATTCAGCCAATATATTTGACTTGGTGGGTAAGAACCAAGTCTATGTAATGAAAAATAAAAGAATAAATTATTGGTAACAATTCAATCAAAAATAATTAAATTTTAAGCTGTGGAGGAAATGCTTATTGGAATTTGGCTTAAGATAGATATGTCCATAAATGTAAACACTAAAGTTACTATATTACTTAATTCATAAAATGTCAAACTTAAAAATCTTAAAAATAAATTTCAAATACCGGATTCTAAAATCAGAAATCTTAATAATTTCATAACCATTGTGTCACTGCGGTTTCGGCGGACAATGTTTCCAGGCACTGGAAGAAAAATTAAAAATCCGGATTAAATAAAAATACGTTGCAAATCTTCATATTTTACTTTACAATGTAGAAAGTTAAGGAAGTAAGTCAAATAAAAATGAATGATTCAAGGTAGAAATTAGACAGGACAGAGGTTATTGTTCTGTAACTTATCAGATTAAAGAAGGTTTATGCATGGGAATGATTAAAGCGCAGAATTTAATATTTGAATATATAAGAAGAGACGAAGAAGGTAATGTAGAGTCTATTAACCGTGCTATCGACAATGTGGATCTGGAGGTTTTAAAAGGGGATTTTGTCGCTATTTTAGGCCATAATGGCTCCGGTAAATCTACTATGGCGAAGCACATAAATGCAATTTTATCCCCAACGGAAGGAACCGTATGGGTGAACGGTATGGATACAAGAGAAGAAGACAAGGTATGGGATATCAGGCAGACAGCCGGGATGGTGTTTCAGAATCCGGATAACCAAATTATTGCTACCGTTGTAGAAGAGGATGTGGGTTTCGGCGCGGAAAATTTAGGCGTTCCGACGGAGGAAATCTGGAAGCGTGTGGAAGAGAGCTTAAAAGCGGTAGGAATGTATGAGTACCGCACACATTCCCCGAATAAGTTATCCGGCGGGCAGAAGCAAAGAGTAGCCATAGCCGGGATCATGGCCATGAAACCCCAATGCATTGTTTTGGATGAACCCACCGCAATGTTAGACCCAATCGGCCGTAAAGAAGTAATACAAACCGTACGGGAATTAAACCAAAGAGAGAAAGTAACAGTTCTGTTAATTACCCATTATATGGAGGAAGTTATCCATGCGGATAAAGTGATTGTTATGGACCAGGGAAAGGTTGTTATGCAAGGCACTCCCCGGGAAATCTTCTCCAGGGTAGATGAATTAAAACAATACCGGCTGGCAGTGCCCCAGGTTACGGAACTGGCCTATGAACTGAGCAATAAAGGCTTAGCCATTCCGAAAGGTATACTTACAGTTGAAGAATTAGTTGAGGCAATCGGCGGCATTGCATAGCTTTGGTGTTGGGAAGGTGCAGTTTCGGCATTTTCCAGGGAGGTTACTATGTTAATTATTGTTGATAAACTGAATTATGTATATAGTCCGGGCAATGCTTATGAAAAGCATGCTTTAAAAGATATCAATCTGGTAATAGAGGAAGGCGATTTTATCGGATTAATCGGCCACACCGGTTCCGGTAAATCCACTCTGACGCAGCATTTAAACGGATTAATGAAAGCGACCGGCGGAACCATTTTTTATAAAGGCCAGGATATTTATGAAAAGAACTATAATATGAAAGCCTTAAGGAGCAAAGTCGGGCTGGTGTTTCAATATCCGGAACATCAGCTGTTTGAAACCACGGTTTACAAGGATGTGAGTTTTGGCCCCAGAAATCTGGGCCTTGAAAATCTTGAAATCGATTTAAGGACCTATGAAGCGATCAAGATGGTAGGTTTAGGGGATGATATCCTGGATGCTTCCCCTTTTGAATTGTCCGGGGGACAAAAGCGAAGGGTGGCAATTGCAGGCGTATTGGCAATGAAGCCGGAGGTTCTGATATTGGATGAACCTACTGCGGGGCTTGATCCTAAAGGCAGGGATGAAATATTAGAGCAGATTGCCAAACTGCACAGGGAGAGTAATATTACAATTATTTTGGTTTCCCACAGTATGGAGGATGTAGCCAAATATGCAAATCGACTTATTGTCATGAATAAAGGTGAAATTGCCTACAACGATACACCCCATAATGTTTTTACCCATTATAAAGAGCTGGAGAAAATAGGACTGGCAGCCCCCCAGGTAACTTATGTCATGAATGAATTAAAAAATAAAGGATTTTCCGTCAATACTTCAGCTACAACCGTAGAAGAAGCAAAAGAAGAAATCCTTCGTGCTTTAAGACAATCGCTTTAATGAAGAAGGAAGATAAAATATGATCAGAGATATCACCATAGGACAATATTATCCGGCAGATTCCATTCTTCACAGACTGGATCCGAGAGTAAAATTAATCGGGACAATTGTATATATAATTTCATTATTTACATTTCAGAATTATTATGGATATATACTTGCTGCTTTCTTTTTATATTGTATCATACGTATTTCGAAAGTACCCTTTAAATTTATAGTGAAGGGATTAAAGCCCATTGTGGTGCTTTTGCTGTTTACCGTTGTTTTTAACCTGTTTTTAACACCTGGGACGGAAGTTTTCCGGTTGGGTTTTTTAAGAATTACCGCACAGGGTATAAAAACATCTATCCTTATGGCAATACGGCTGGTGTTTTTAATCTTAGGGTCTTCTCTTATGACTTTTACCACAACGCCGAACCATTTGACAGACGGATTGGAACGGGTAATGTGGCCACTTCGCAAAATTAAGGTTCCGGTACATGAAATATCCATGATGATGTCCATAGCCCTGCGTTTTATCCCCATCCTAATGGAAGAAACGGATAAGATCATGAAAGCACAAATGGCAAGAGGCGCCGATTTTGAAACAGGCGGTATTTTAAAAAGAGCAAAAAGCCTTATCCCGCTTTTAGTTCCTTTGTTCGTTTCCGCTTTCCGTCGTGCAAACGATTTGGCCATGGCCATGGAAGCCAGATGCTACCGGGGGGGAGAAGGACGAACCAAGATGAAGCCCCTTAAATATGTCCCAAGGGATGGGATGGCATACCTGGTGTTAATCCTGTATGTGGCGGCCATATTCGTATTAAACCTATTTATTGGGTAAATTTCAATCTAATTTGGCTGCGGAAAGGATTTGTAAATACCGGCGGAATCCGGTATGGAGTATATTATGAAAAGAGTTATGTTAATCGTTGCCTATGACGGAACATATTACTGCGGATGGCAGATACAGCCCAATGGAATTACAGTTGAAGAAATCCTGAACACTCATCTGAGTGACCTGCTAAACGAACCCATAGCAGTAACAGGTGCAAGCAGGACGGATTCCGGTGTGCATGCCCTGGGAAATGTAGCCGTTTTCGATACGGACACCCGGATTCCGGGAGAAAAGATATCCTATGCATTAAATCAAAGACTGCCAAAAGACATCGTAATACAGAATTCCAGGGAAGTTCCCCCGGATTTTCATCCCCGTTATTGCAATAGTACAAAAACCTATCAGTACCGGATCCTTAACAGCCGGTTTCCCTTACCGACACAAAGGCTGTATTCCCATTTTGTATATTATCCCCTGGATACAATAGCCATGTCGGAAGCGGCCGGATATCTTACCGGTGAACATGACTTTAAGAGTTTCTGTTCTACCAGGACCAAGGTTACGGATACGGTCCGAAGGATTTATGATTTAAAAGTGGAAAGAACCGGAGAAATGATTTCCATAACCATATCCGGCAACGGTTTCTTATACAATATGGTACGTATTATCGTAGGCACTTTGATTAAAGTCGGCCTTGGCGTATATCCCCCCGGCCATGTAAAAGAAATACTGGATAAGAAGGACCGCCTTGCAGCAGGGCCCAAAGCACCTGCCCGGGGATTGACCCTGCTTCATATTGAGTATCCGGATTTACTGCCATAGTTTTGAGGAGATATCTGACATGTTATTGATGTATTATGGATACGGGTATGAAAATCCTATAATTGTAGAATAATTATATCTATTCGAGCACCTTGGTATATTTGCCGGGATCTCGAGTCAGCTGATACCAAAATGTGGACTTTCAGGCGTGTTTTGTGCACACAAATGCATCATCAAGCGTTGTTTGTTTGAACCCAGGGAAGAACCACAGGGACTTTACTATATTGGGCTTTTGACAACCAAATCATATACAGAGAAAAAATTTTATTTATGATATAAAACCGCTAATATTTATCATACAAAATATATTATAAAATAAGATATAAAATTTTGGAAACACTTGAGTAAATAGCGGAAAATCTATTGACACACCAGGCGGAATGTATTATAATATTAAGATGTGACGTGAGAATACTTGAGCCAAGCCCCGGTAGAGTATTTTAACATATAAATATGAAAATAATTGATATTTAGATTAATCTAAGGAGGGTAACCAATGAAAAGCTTTATGGCTAGTCCAGCAACGATAGAAAGAAAATGGTATGTTATAGATGCAAACGGTCATACTTTAGGACGTCTTTCATCCGAAATTGCGAAGATATTAAGAGGCAAAAATAAACCGACTTACACACCACACGTTGATACCGGTGACTATGTAATCATCGTAAATGCTGATAAGATAAAAGTAACTGGAAAGAAATTGGATCAAAAGATTTATTACAACCACTCTGATTATGTAGGCGGTATGAGAGAAACTACATTAAGAGAATTAATGGCTAAGAAACCCGGCGAAGCTATCAACCTCGCTGTTAAGGGTATGCTTCCCAAAGGGCCTTTAGGAAGACTGATGATCACAAAATTACACGTATACGCTGGACCGGAGCATGATAATGCTGCTCAGAAACCAGAAGTATTAGAGATTAAATATTAATCAAAAAGGTTGAAAGGAGGAAATTACAGTGGCTAAAGCAAAATATTACGGAACCGGAAGAAGAAAAAGCAGTATTGCCAGAGTTTACTTAGTACCTGGTACTGGTAAAGTTATAATAAATAAAAGAAACATGGATGACTACTTCGGTCTTGAAACATTAAAATTAATCGTTCGCCAACCATTGGTTATTACAGATACAGTTGATAAATTTGACGTTCTTGTAAATGTTCGCGGAGGTGGTTTCACCGGTCAGGCAGGTGCGATCAGACACGGAATTTCCAGAGCATTATTACATGCTGATCAGGACTATCGTCCATCATTAAAGAAAGCTGGTTTCTTAACCAGAGATCCAAGAATGAAGGAAAGAAAGAAGTACGGCTTAAAGGCAGCCCGTCGTGCTCCTCAGTTCTCAAAGAGATAATAATAAGACTATTTCAAAAAATAGCAAAACCCCGAAAATCCTTATTTTTTCGGGGTTTTTTAAATTTTAAAGTAATGTGAAAAAATATAAAAAATTAAGCGTAGGGAACACACAGGGAACAAAATAATATAAAAAAATAGCCGCCCACAAGGACAAAATTCATTAGTTCGGGAAATGTCGGTATTTTTATTTGGATCAGATGCAATTTAAGAATTAAAGATTTAAGTATTATATATGCTAAATGAGATGATACAACGTATTATCTGCTTTGGAGAAAGGGTGGTTAGCTGCCACACTAACCGTTGTAACAATTGATTGGGTTGTCACTTCATTGATATTTGTCATATAGACCTCTCTTTCTGCACTAAAACTAAATGTGCAAATACAAGTTAGAAAAGTTGCAAGAAATTTAATGACAGCTAACCAAACCTTTTCACAGAGAGGTTTAGCCTCTCTCCAAAACAGATAATGAATTATTATACCACAAATAAATAAATAGCAAAAGAAAAACATGTAATATTTCAGTGTTTATTTAGTTCAGATGAAATTGAAACTTTTATTTCTTGTAATTCCAACGATAAAAGAATACTTCACGCTTTAAATAATGATTATCTGTAATATTTTGGTTGAAGGTATGTCATAAATAAAATTCAATAATGTAATAAAATGGAACGATTTTAAAAGCAAAAAAATGTTATAAAATATAACAGAATTTGAAAAAATATTAAAAATATTGGTATACAAATTGTATTTTGGTGATATAATATATTCATAGGTAAATATAGGAGGTAAAATAAATGTTTAAATATATTAATCTACACAACTATAAATCATTAATTGATTTTAACGTTGATTTAATGAGTACACGAAAAAAACCCAAAAAAATGATTTTAATATATGGAGAAAATGGAGTTGGAAAATCAAATTTTGCTACGGCTTTTTATACTCTTAGTGAATTTTTAAAAACCAAATCGGTTAAGGATATATGGGATCATATTCGAGAAAAAGAAGATAAAGATAAAGACGATGCATTCATTCAAAAATTTTTAAGAGATAATTTTTGCGATACTGAAGCAATTATTAAAAAGTGCAAAACTATTAATTCGAAAGATAACATGATTTTAGAGTTTGGTTTTAATTATAAAGGATATAATGGTGTTTATTATTTAGAAACAAATAATACAAGAATTGTTGCTGAACGCTTAGAATATGTTTTAAATAAAAATTTAACAACACTTTTTGATATTAGTGACAATCAGACACCAAAAATAAACAGTAATATTTTTAAGATTCCACGTTATGAAGATGAAATTTTAGACTTAATAGAAAAGTATTGGGGAAAACATTCATTATTATCAATATTAACGTATGAAATTGAAGACAAGGCAGATGGATATGTGAAAAAGCGCATAACCAAAAATTTATATGACATAATTTTATTTTTTAATATGCTTTCTTTACGAGTAAAAGAGGGAAATCGTGTAGAAAGAAGTAAAATACGAAATTCTCATCAGATATTCAAAAATCTAGATAATGGTGAAATTCCGCTTTCTGAAGAAGTTGAACTTGATAAAACAGAAAATTTATTGAATGAATTTTTTACACACCTGTATTCTGATATAAAACAAGTATATTATAAAAAAGAGTTCAAAGATGATAAATTGAATTATAATTTATTTCTTAAAAAACAAGTATATGATCAATTAATTGAAGTAGATTTTAGTCTCGAATCGACTGGAACGCAATGCTTGTTAGAAATTTTACCATACTTAATTGACGCTGTAGAGGGTAATACAGTTATAATTGATGAATTAGATACAGGTATACATGATTTATTGATAGAGACAATACTTGAAAATATGTATAATTCTGTTAAAGGTCAAATAATCATTACTACACATAATACCATGTTTTTAGAATCAGATTTAGCAAAGGACTGTGTTTACGTTTTTAAATTAGATAAAGACGCTAATAAGGAACTTGTTCCTCTTACATCTTATGAAGAGCGAATACATCCAAATTTAAATATTAGAAAGAGATATCTAAAAGGTATGTATGGAGGTATTCCGATGGTAATGGATATCGATTTTAACGATTTGCTTGAAAATATGGAATAGGTGGTGAAAATATGGTTAGACCTTTATCATATTTACGAGCGATCGTAATTGTTCATGGAAAGTCAGAGAAACAAATGTGTGACTTTATTAAATCAAAATTAAGAATTAGGCTTATAGTTGAGAGTGACAAAAAAGGTGAAAAATCAATTCAAATTAATAGTGTTATGAATACACTTAACGGTAGGAAATTTAGATTACAAGCAAATTTTTTCAGAGAGTTTGAAGATGCGGTAATATATGAAAATAATTTAAAAGGTAAATTATCAGAAGATTTTAGAATATTTATTATCATGGATACTGATGATTGTTCTGAACAAGAAAAAAAGGCATTCATTAATAAAGAAATGTTTAGAAAGCATTGGGCTTATTCTTATATATATCCTATTTATAATACTCCAGATTTGGAATGTGTATTAAAAAACTCCAAAATTAAATTTGTGAAAGAAGGTGAAAAATGTAAAAAAGAATACATAAAAATCTTTCCTACCGATAAGAAATATCAAACTAAAGATTGCATCCAAATTGATGAATTTTCAAAAAATCTCCATTTAAATCAGAATACAAATATGGACGAGTTTATTAATTATTGTTTAGAGATTTCTAAACAATAATTAATATTCTACTGTATAGCCGTATAAATGTATTTCGCCCGATTCACCACCCTGTACATATCCGTTTAACTATGTTAGAATAATTATAATTCAAAAATATGTAAATTAGAGTGTCGTATAGCCAATAAGGTTTACGACACTTTTCTTTTTATTAGGTGGTGATTAATTGGCGTTAATGAAGTATTGCAATAGAAACGGTTGTAGTAAGTTGGTACCGCAGGGGGTACTGTATTGCGTAGCACATTCGTATACAAAAGCTGAGAGACAAAAAGAATATGATACTCATTGCCGTAACAAAGCATCTAAAGCATTTTACAATAGCAATGAATGGAGAGCAGCAAGGGCAAGGGCGTTAGTAAGAGATACCGGAATAGATATATATTTATATATCACAGAAGATAAGGCTGTATCTGCTGACATGGTACATCATATTATCGAATTAACAGAAGATTATTCTAAGCGATGCAATTTAGATAATCTTATCAGTGTATCAGATAAGACTCATAAGACAGTCATAGACAAGGCATAGGCATACAAGGACAAGACAAAGAAAGCGCAAATGCAAGACATACTAAGGGAGTGCATAGAGGAATACAAGCGGCGGTTAGGGTAGCAAAAAAGTTTTTATACAAAAGACTCAAGACCGCAGTCCCCCTAAAATCACGCAAAAACTCCCTAAATAAACTTTTTTGGAAAGGAGGGTTATAGAACGATGGCAAGACCAAGGGAACCGATCGACTTAATAGCTGCAAAAGGGCGTAAACACTTGCTTCTGCAAGTAGAGAAATACAAGTATGTCTGCAACAGGTGTGGAGTCTTTTCGATGTTTAAGTTCTGCCCCGTAGTTTTCATGGAGCCATACCCATTTGCGGGCTACTTCTCAATCCAATCCAAACATATTGTAAGGATATGGTATTGAAGAATATGTTTTTCAATGATATACTAAGTACAGATAAATAATTAATATGGAGAAGTAAATCATGAAATTAGAAAAAACATCCCATCAGCCATTATATCAGCAGCTAATGGATGAGTTAAAGATGCTGATACATACAGGAGTATATAAATATGGGGAAAAAATACCGACTGAGCCGGAACTGGCACAGAAGTATGAGGTCAGCAGGATAACGGTCCGGAGAACCATTGAAGAATTGTGTTCCCAAGGATATCTGGTGAAACAGCAGGGGAAAGGGACTTTTGTTGAGACGCCGAAGATTTATCGCAAGGTAGAGCAGCATAGCAATATGAGTTTTACGGAAACCTGTAAAATAAATGGACGAGCGCCCTCATCCCATGTTTTATCCTGTGAAACCATTTTTCCGGAAGAGTGGCACCGGACTTTTCTTCGTTTGGATGAAGGAGAATATTTAATTTATATTCAGAGAATTTTATCTGCCGATGACGTACCCATTATTCATGAACATATTTTTCTGCCTTCCGGAAAATTTGAGGGATTTGCAGCGGATAAATTGGAGAATGGTTCCCTGTTTCAACTGTTAAAACAGCAATATAATGTAAATAGTTCGGAAAAGAGCCGGAGTACCATTGAAATCGGAACAGCAAGCCAGAAAGTCGCTTTATTGCTTAACATAACCGTTGGTGAGCCGGTTATGATCTTAAATAATTATATGGAAGATGAGAATAAAAATCCTTTATATATGAGCCGGGAGATAATAGTTGGCAGCCGTTATATGATCTCCATATAGCCAGGTATAAAAAAATAAATAAAATAATTTTAAAAAAGAGTTAAAATGTACTAAGTAAAAAATATAAGTGCTGAGGAGGGCCTATAACACGCAACGTGTTAGGGGCTTTTTTTTGTGCAATTTTCATATAAATACTCCATTAAAATTAAGCGGTTCTTATAAAAAATGATTTGCTACAGTTTTTATATTGAATATAACGTTATAAGATGATATAATACGAATTACAAAGAATACAACAGTACGGTGATTCATGTTACAGGAGTACACGTAAGGTTCTTTGGTGGGTAATAAGCAATCCCGTCTCTAACGAAACTATGAAAGGAGTGTCGAGATTTCTGCTCGACGGCTGCTATGGAACCAAAACCAGACTTAGAACCAAGAACAGACTTAGAACCAAGAACAGACTTAGAACCAAAAACAGACCTAGAACCAAGAACAGACCTAGAACCAAAAACAGACCTATTAATTATTGCCAGGAATATATTCGATGGAATCGCCAGTGAAGCGAGAGAAGGATATATCAGGATTAACCGGAAACGGATACGGGAAATCGGATGGGGAAAACCGGAAGAGCCGGTTATAAAAAGTGCAAAAACAGTCTTTACTTTTGATAAGGAACTGGTAATGCCCGGAATAACGGATACGCATACTTTTTTTACCGGTTATGCAATTTACCATTTGGGTCTGGATGTATCAAAGATAAGTACCAAAAAAGAAGCGATCCGGGATTTTAGCGGTTATGCCAAAAGAAAAGAAATAGGGCAGCCAATCTTTGGACATGGCTGGAATCCGAAGCAATGGGACCGGTTAGAAGCAGAAGAGGTGGCGGAAGAACTATTTAAGGAAAGACCGGTGGTTTTGTTTTCAGCAGACCGCAGCACCTGTATTATGAATTCCATTGCAAAAGAGCGTTATCAATTTACTCCCGAGGAATGTTATCCGGAAGCCTACTACCGGATTATGAAAGAATATCTGACGGATGAGGTATTCATTGGGCAGGAATTTAAGGCTTACATGAAAATGATGAATGCAAGAGGGGTTACTACCGTCAAGGAAATGGGATTTGATGATTTCTACGGTTTTACGGACTATTTAGAAAAAATGGATCATTCGGAGCAATTGACCTTAAGGATCTTTTTCATGTCACAGCCGGTGGGACAGGAAATGAATCTGGATTATGCAAGAAAGATGAAGGATATCTTCACGGGTGATAAGGTACGTTTCTCCGGATTTAATTGTATGACGGATGGAACCATCGCAAATTACAGAGGTGATTTGTTAAAACCTTATGAAGGGAAACACTTTTGCTGCGGAATGGATATTGATTATTCCCAAATTGAGCAGGATGTGCTTTTGGCAGATGCAAAAGGCTTCCGGTTTTCACTTCATGCTCAAGGGGATGGAGCCGTACACAAAGTTGTTGAAATCTATGATAAGTGCAAGAAAGTCCATGGAAAACTGATAAACCGCCATACTATCACCGATTTGGAATTTACACATCCGGCGGATTTAAAAAAGATGGGTGAGATTGGGGTAACAGCAGAGCTTTATTTTCAGATTATGTCCCTGGATTCGGGAGAAGCGGTTAAGAATAACATTGAAAGCACCATTGGTGAGGAAAGAGGGAAATACTATTGGAACCGGCGTACTATGGCAGAGGAAGGAATTACCTTAAGCGGTGCAACGGATTTGCCTTTGCTTCTAACTAGTGTACCGGAATCCATTTATTATTCCTGCGGGGGATATTTTCCGGAAGGAGGGGAAGCCTTCCAGAAAGAGAATACCATTACCGTACCGGAGCTTTTAAAAGCTTGGACGATCGGAGGCCAGAGAAATCTGGGAATGGAAGACAAGCTGGGAACACTGGAAGCCGGCAAGCTGGCAGACATAGCGGTTTTTGATAAAAACCTGCTGGATATTCCGCTGTCAGAAGCCAGAGCTGCCAAAGTCATCATGACACTCTCAGATGGAAAAATTGTTTATCAGGAAGAAAATAATAAAACGGGGTTTACAAAATAGATTACAGATGAATTGCTGACAGAAAAAGGAGAAGAGATTATGGAAGAAAAGAAAACCAAGGCCAGAGGTTTGCATATGCCGCATACCTATACATTAATATTAATGCTGATTGTTTTTGTAGCTGTTTTAACATGGATTTTACCAAGTGGTGAATTTGAACGTCAGATCGTAAGTACGGCGGCCGGCGACCGCAGTGTTGCAGTTGCAGGTACTTATCAGACCGTCGGTAAAATAGATGCGGATGGGAACAGTTTAAGGCAGGGTATCGCCCAGGTACTGATGGCTCCGGGTAAGGGAATCCAATCGGCAATCGAGGTGATTGCTTTTGTGTTGATTATCGGCGGTGTGTTCCAGATCATGGCAAAGACCAATGCGCTTAATTTAGGGATAAGAAGGATAGTAAAAAGACTGGGGAAAAAAGAAATTATGATCATACCCATTCTCATGTTGTTATTTGGGCTTGGTGGAAGCACCTTTGGTATGTCGGACGAGCTGGTTCCCTTTTACCTGCTGTTAATGCCGGTAATATTGGCCATGGGGTATGATTCCATGACCACCTTTATGGTGGTATGTATGGGAGCCTCCATGGGGTATGCAGCTTCCACCATTAATCCCTTTAATGTTCTGATTGCCCAGGGAATTGCCGGTATTAAAGGAAATCCGCAGCTGGAGTTCCGTATGATCCAGTGGGTTATTATGATGGCGGTTACCATTCTGTTTGTAACCTTAAGGGCGTTAAAAATTAAAAAGAATCCGGAATACTCCATTACTTATAAGGATGATATTTCAAAACGAAAAGAATTTGAAAATCAGAGTAATGAAATCGATAACTTCAACTTCAGGCATAAGCTGGTTCTTTCCGTTTTTATTATCGGAATGATCGCGGTAGTGTTTGGTCTAATTAAATACGGATGGTATATGAATGAACTTTCCATGTGTTTCTTTGCAATGGGTATTTTAATGGGCATTGCAGGAGGTTTGAAGGAAAAAGAAATTGCGGAAGAGTTTGTTCTGGGAGTAAAAGATATTGTATTTGCAGCCGTTCTGATCGGATTCTGCAGCGGAATTCTGGTTATAGCACAGGACGGCAAGATTATTGATACTGTTTTAAATGCTTTATCCAATGCGGTTGCAGGAACAAATAACGCGCTATTTGTTGGTGTAATGTATGCTGTACAGTCAATTTTAACTTTCCTGGTACCATCTTCCTCCGGGCTTGCAGCTCTAACCACACCGGTAATGTCTTCCTTGTGTGATTTACATGGGGTGAATGCGGAAGCTTCCGTAACGGTACTACAGTACGCTAACCAGCTGACCAATCTTATGAGTCCCGTAGCCGGTACCACGGTAGCAGGCCTTGCAATTTGTAAAATTTCCTTCGGACAGTGGTGGAAAACAATCTGGAAAATGTTTATTGTTTTAACGGTTCTGGCCCTGGTATTCTGTACCATTTCCGCCGGTTTATAGTGAGGATAAAGTTCTTCTTAGCGGTAAGAAATGATCGGGCTATAGTTTGATATTATAAATTGTTACTGAAATAAAAGAATTCGGGAGGATGTTATGGGACTTATCAGACGGGAACAGGTAGCAGGTATGAATATACATTATTTATTCTATTCCTTGGATTATTTCCTTGAAGCACAAAAAGCTGCAGGTTTTGAAACAATTGAACTATGGGCGGGAGCACCGCATTTTTATTTAGACAGTATTGGCTATCCGGATTGTAAAGAAATCAGCAGAAAAATAAAAAGTAATGGTTTGCAGGTAAAAGTGTTTACTGCGGAGAATTGTACCTATCAATACCAGATAGGGGCACAGACAAAGGAGTTAAGGGAAAAGAGTTTTCAGTATTTCAGGAACGGAATACAGGCAGCGGCAGAATTGGGCTGTAAAATCGTTCAAACCAATTCCGGCTGGGGTTATTGGAATGAAGACCGGGGGGAAGCCTGGAACCGGTCCAGGGAAATGCTTTCAAGACTTGCGGATGAAGCGGAGAAGTTTGACTTAAATTTGGCAATGGAGACATTAAGACCCGATGAATCACAGCTTGTTGTGACTTTAGAGGATGCAAAAAGAATGTATGACGAAATTCACCATCCCAATTTTAAGGTTATGATAGATACGGTCCCTATGAGTATAGCCGGTGAAACCCTTGACCAGTGGTTTGAAACCTTTGGCAGCAACATTATCCATACTCATTTTATTGATTGCAACCCCTACGGACATTTGATCTGGGGGGATGGGAACCGGAATATGCGTGAATTCTTAGAAGTTCTGGATAAATATAATTACAAAGGATGCCTTGGGCAGGAGATAACGGATTTCCGTTATTTCAGGAATCCGGCAGAACAGGATAAACGAAACATGAAGGAATTTGAAAAGTTTTTTTAAAGGAGACAAAAATGAACAGACCAGAAGATTTGATTAAAAATATTATAAAAGAAAAAGGTAAAATAAATGACGTATTTTTTACGGCCTGCGGCGGATCCCTGGTGGATCTTTATCCGGGATATTATTTCTTAAATGCGGAATCGGAAACGATCCATGCACACTGGATGACTGCAAAGGAAATGATCGTAACACCATCTAAATTTTTAAATGAAAATGCATTGGTAATTCTTTGTTCCCATGGCGGAAATACAAAGGAAACGGTTGCTGCCGCTAAGTTTGCCAAGGAAAAAGGAGCCGCTACCATTACTATGACACATAATCCGGATTCTATTTGTGCCGAGGAAAGTCTGAATCCCGTTGTGTACAGCTGGGCCGATAATGTGAATGAAAAAGACAAACCCCAGGGGATTGTAATGCGTATCCTGAATGAATTAATGCATGAGCAGGAAGCCTCCTATCAGAAATATGAAGCGGTAAAGGCTGGACTTGATAAGGCAGATGGAATTGTAAGGAAAGCCGTGAAAAAGGTTCAGAACCGTACCTGGCTGTTTGCGGAGGCTTATGCAGAGGAACCGTTTTTATATATCATGGGTTCCGGTGCATCCTATTCCCAGGCTTATGGCTTTGCTATCTGCTCTTTACAGGAAATGCAGTGGATGGATTGCTGTTATTTGCATTCCGGAGAGTATTTCCACGGACCCTTTGAATGTACGGACGAAAACCGCCTTTATATCTTAATGATGGGTACCGGAGCAGCCAGAGAGATGGATGAGAGAGCATTAACTTTCCTTAAAGAGTACGGTAAAAAATATGAAGTTATTGATGCTGCAGAATTAGGAATCAATGAAATTGACGCTTCCTGTTCCGAGTATTTCTGTCCCATGCTTTTCTACGCCATGAGTGTGGCTTACCGTACGGCACTGCAGAACAAACGTCAACATCCCTTGGATATGAGAAGATATATGGGTGTTGTAGAATATTAATAGGAGGAATCGGATAATGGACAAACATAATGTAAAAGTATTGGGATTTGGTGATAATGTGGTGGATCAGTATGAGCATCTAAAAACAATGTATCCCGGCGGTAACTGTGTGAATTTCTGCGCTTACGCTACCATGTTCGGTGCTGAGAAATCAGCCTATATGGGTTATTTCGGGAAGGATAATAATGCGGAATATGTTATCGGTGTTTTAAATAAGATCGGAATAGAAACCGTAAAGTGTAAGCAGTTAGAAGGTGAAAACGGCTGGGCAAAGGTAACTCTTGTAAATGGAGACCGTACCTTTCTGGGTTGTAATGATGGCGGTATCCGAGGAGAAAACCCCTATGTACTGGATCGTTTTGATTTAGAATATATGAGACAGTTTGATCTGGTCCACACCGGAAATTATTGTTTTACCGAAACAGAACTTCATAAAATCCATGAAGCAGGTGTCAGATTATCCTTTGATTTCTCCGATGACTCTACAGATGAATATTACAGGAAAATAGTACCCCAGATCGATTATGCCTTCTGTTCCTTTGACAGCAGTGAGGAAGAAGCGGAAGAACACTTAAAGAAAATAATTGCCTATGGTGCAACGCTTGCCATTGCCTCCAGAGGCGAGAGAGGCTGTATATTATATGACGGAACCGCATTTTATAAACAGCCGGCAGCACACCTGGATAAAGTAGTGGATACCATGGGTGCGGGGGACTCCTTAATTACCTCCTTCTTAATTGGCTACACGGACAGGATAAAAAAGAATACACAGCCTTCCGAAGCGATTCGTGAAAGCCTTTCAGAAGCAGCTGAATTTGCCGCTAAAATATGCGGTATGGAAGGAGCCTTTGGTTACGGCACCCATTATGAATAAACCCGGCACAGCAAAATTGACGGGAAAGAGTGCAGAAAGGCAGGTATCATGATCTATCAGGGAAATGCGATTGCATATATTTATGAAACACCGGTTGTTTTGGAATATATTTGGAATAACCGGGAAGCTATTCTGCAGGAGAGTATAAATCTGTTAAAGGATAAGGATTTTAAAGATATATATATAACGGGTTCCGGGTCTTCCTACCATAGTGCCGCAGCCGCACGGGAGTTTTTGCAGAAACACCTTGGAATAAGAGTTCATGCAGTTTACCCGGTTCCCTTTATGGAGGATATGGGATATATCGATCAGAATTCTGTCATAATCGGTATATCCCAACAGGGAACCAGTGCAGCCAGTATCCGGGTGCTTGATGAAGCGAATAAAAGAGGATTTGTCACCATTTCCGTTACAGGAGAATATGATACGGAAATCACCAGACATGCCTTGGCCAATCTATATGTGGAGTGCGGTTATGAAGATGCCGGTGCTACAACGAAAGGGTATACGGCGACCACCTTTACCCTGATGGTATTGGGATTGGAACTTGCTTTAAACAGGAATTATTTATCCCAAAAAGATTACCGGAAATGCGCAACTGCTGTTTTGGAATGCATTGCTAATATGCCGGGAATAATTGAGGCATCGGAAAACTGGTATGAAAATATCAAGGATGATTTACTGCTTTGCAGGAATCTTGTGATACTGGCCTATGGCAAGCAGAGGGCGACTATGCTGGAAGGTGTATTAAAGTTTTCGGAAACCTGCCGCTTTCCTGTACGGGGATATGAACTGGAAGAGTTCATGCACGGAATGTACAATGCAATAGATGGACAGGTATATTTTCTATATATTGCGGCACCGGGAAAATACAGAGAACGTATGCTGAAGCTTTATAACTATTATGCTCAGCTGGGAATGAAACAATATGGAATGAATATGAAAGAGGAGAAACGGGAAAACCTGAAGGGCTGTTTTAACAACAGTGAGGAATTCTCCATACTGGAATATATACTGGTGATCCAAATACTCTTTGTAAGGCTTTCCAGAGAAAAAGGAATTGATTTAAATGTCCCGAAAGACCCGGATTTTCATAAAATTATGAACAGTAAGTTTGAAAAATAACATATCACTCTGCTATAAATAATTGTACCATAGTTTCTGAAAACCCCTGGCTTTCCATTCCAGGATATGGATAAGCTCTGTAATACACCGTCTCGGAACTTCCCATCCGGCAGAAAAAATAGATATGGAAGGTATAGGAAGTAATGAAGCGAGATATTAACAGAATGAGAACCGAAGATATAAAAAGGGGCTGTCGCAAAATATTCAATATACTGAACTTGTGGGAGAATATAATTTATATTTCTTGAATTTTGTTCCATGTCGCGCGAATAAACGGCTCCATTCTCTATCTTGGAGCCATTCGCACATACATTTCACAAAATATCAGCGAAATATAAATTATATTCTCCCACAAGTTTGTTATATTCTGAATTTTGCAACAGCCCCTTTTTATTCTATTTTGGGGCAGCTGTCAATCTTAATCTAATTCAGCAAAATATTTGATCGTTCTGACCATCTGGCTGGTATAGGAATTTTCGTTATCATACCAGGAAACAACTTTTACCAGCATTTTTCCATCAGGAAGAGAAGTAACCTTTGTTTGGGTTGCGTCAAATAAGGCTCCAAAAGTAATACCGATAATATCAGAAGAGACCAATTCTTCTTCCGTGTATCCGAAGGATTCGGAAGCGGCTGCATTCATGGCTGCATTCACTTCCTCTCTGGTTACGGTTTTGTTAACAACAGCTACTAATTCGGTAACGGAACCGGTTTTTACAGGAACACGTTGAGAAACACCGTCTAATTTACCGTTTAACTCAGGAACAGCCAACCCGATTGCTTTTGCGGCACCGGAAGAAGTAGGAACGATATTAACAGCTGCTGCACGGGCTCTTCTTAAATCTCCCTTTGGATGAGGCCCGTCAAGGGTCATCTGATCTCCGGTGTAGGCATGAATGGTAGTCATGAACCCTTTTTCGATCGGAGCTAATTTATTAAGAGCAGCTGCCATGGGAGCCAGGCAGTTTGTTGTACAGGAAGCAGCTGAAATAATCGTATCATCTTTTGATAATGTATTTTCATTAACACCGTATACAATGGTAGGCAAGTCATTACCCGCCGGAGCAGAGATAACAACTTTTTTTGCTCCTGCTGTAATGTGAGCGGCTGCTTTGTCTTTTGATGTAAAGAAACCGGTACATTCTAAAACGACATCTACATCTAATTCACCCCAGGGTAGATCTTTCGGATCTCTCTGTGCATAGATTCTGATTTCTTTTCCGTCAACTACGATGGAGTTCTCTTTGGCTTCCACTTTATCGGCTAAAGCATATCGTCCCTGTGCGGAATCGTATTTTAATAAATGTGCCAGCATTTTGGGATTGGTTAAGTCATTAATTGCAACTACTTCATATCCTTCTGCGGAAAACATCTGTCTGAAGGCAAGACGTCCGATACGTCCAAAACCGTTAATTGCTACTTTTACTGCCATGTTTGAATTCCTCCTAACATTTTTTAAAATATTGTGAATTGCCGTAAGGCAATATAACACGATAAAAAGGGAACGGAATATTCCTGCGGTTATGGATAAGATATACCATGCAATTTAAAAGCGGTCGGAAGATAAGACTCCCAGGCCTGACAAAATATTTATTGCTATGATAATTCCATTAAAAACCGCCTTCTTCCTTTATATTATACCTTGTTAATACATTAATATTATATTCCCGGAATTTTTGTGGTACAATGTTATAAGTGAAGCATTTTACTATACTATCTGTCAGGAGGGAACCATGCCGCAAATTGACCGCCATAAAAACAGAATTGTAAATATTGAATTTATTGCCGCCGAGGATTTTAATAATCTTCCTTATCCGGAGCGGTTTACTCTCATATTTGTTACGGCCGGAAGCATAAAAGGTGTCCTGAATGACCGCCCGATCAAAATTTCCGCCCCGGGTGTTCTTTGTTTATCCAAAGCTGATACGATACAGGTTTTTGAGAAGAATAACGCTTCTGCACAGGCATTTTGCTTTCATCCGGATTTTTTTAACACGGTCCGGATTTCGGAAACACAGGACCTCATTCCGATCAATTTGAGAATACAAACAGGTCTTTCCCTTTTTCAGAGAGATCATACACACACCGGGGTGCCTCTTGTGACCGGTAAAGCATATCCGCAGTTATTCGAGTGGTTTTTTGTGCTTGGAACGGAAGTATATGCCCAAAGTGACGCACTCTGGGTATGCAGAATAAAAAAATATCTCATACAAATATTGGGATTGCTTGAGGATTTGAACCGTCAAAACGAACAATCGCCGGTTGATTTAGTTTTAGAATATATATATACAAACTATCCCAATAAAATCATCCTGGAAGATTTGACGAAATGCGCGCACTTAAACCGTGTGTCTCTCAATAAGATGTTTCAGGAACGCTGCGGATGCACCGCAATGGGTTACTTACTGCTGTATCGATTGAAAGTTGCGGGGGATCTTCTGACTCATACGGATATGAGTATGAATGAAATTGCACGTGCTACCGGATTTGAGTATGATACTTACTTCATAAAACAATTTACGGCAAAAAGAGGAATGCCACCTACCGCATATCGGAACACCACCCGTGAGTATTCGGCTTCCATATAAGGGAACACCACCAAATAGAAATTAATTTTAGAGAGGAAAACATATGAAAAGAAATTGTAGTCTTGATGAAATATCGGACGGAAAATTATATGAACCGGATGACCTGGTAGAAGCAAATTGCAATGGCTGTAAGGGCAGTGCGTCCTGCTGTCACGGCATGGGAAATTCCATTATTTTAGATCCCTGTGATATACAGCGTTTATTATCCAATTTAAAGCTTTCATTTGAGCAATTGCTGACGGATAAAATTGAACTGAATGTCGTAGACGGCATTATTTTGCCGAATCTTAAAATGGCGGGTTTATATGAAGGATGTGTATTTCTTAACCATCAGGGCAGGTGCAGTGTCCACACTTTCCGTCCGGGAATCTGCAGGATATTTCCCCTTGGCAGATATTATGAGAATCATGGTTTTAAATATTTCTTGCAGGTTAATGAATGCCGGAATAACACCATAATGAAGAGAAAAGTCAGTAAATGGATTGATACACCGGACATAAAGAAAAACGAGCAATTTTTAATTGATTGGCATTATTTTTTGAATGATGTGGAAATCCGGATTAAAAACGCTCACGATGAAAATTTGGTAAAAAATATAAATATGTACATACTAAACTACTTTTACGTAAAGAAATATGATCCGGGTTTGGATTTCTATACCCAGTTTAACGAGCGGTTAAGTGAAGCGAAGGAAGTAGTGTTTTAGCCTGTCAGGGAAGTAGGTCTGCGGCAAAATACAAATATATCAATTTACAAAAGTTTCCTAAACCTAACTTTTCAGTGGAGGCGGCCTCCATTGAAACAGCAGCATAGCTTGGTAATAGGCTATGAGTATGCAGCAAAGCGGAATGAGATACCGCTTTGATTAATTACCCATTACATCCGGAAGCTATTTCCCTTCCGGAACAATTTCACTTTTGGAGTCCGCCGTGAAAATCACCTGTAAGCAATTGACAGTCAACTTCTTAAGTTTAATTTCATGAAAGAAATAAGACGGTTCCTGTAAGATAACGGCTATATGAAATTGAAACTCCCGTGATGATCAATAAGCCCTCCGGAGCCCTGGCCCGGGTAAATGACAATAACAGGGAAATAACCGACCGTTTTCAGCTGGTTATCAATGGGGTAGAAGTAATTAATGCTTACTTCGAACTGGTAGATCCGAAAGAACAGGAGGAGCGGTTATGGGAACAGGCTGACCTGAATGCAAAAGGGGATGAAGATGCCATAGTAATGGATAAAGCGGAAAAAGAAGGAGGGATGTTTAGGGTCCCTCCTTCTTTTTCCGTATAATTAGATCCAGGCACCATCCAGGTGAATGACCTGGCCGTTTAAATAGTCGTTTCCCGCTGCCAGCTGGTACACGAAATCAGCAACTTCCCCCGGCTGCCCCAAACGGTTTGCCGGGATTTCTTCTATCAGTGCAGATGATTCAGCTTCGCTTAAAAACAGGTTCATCCGGGTATCAATGGCTCCGCAGGCTACTGCATTAACCTGGATATTACTTGGGGCAAGTTCCTTGGCCAAAGCTTTGGTCAAGGCATTGATCCCCCCTTTTGATGCGGAATATGCCACTTCACAGGAAGCACCCGCGCTCCCCCAGACCGAGGATATATTAATTATCTTTCCCCTTTTTCTGGATATCATATCAGGTACAGCCAGACGGGAGCAATTAAAAACCGAAGTCAGATTCGTATTTATTATTTCGTTCCATTTATGGATATCCAGATCGGTAAATAAACCCACACAGGAAATCCCGGCATTGTTCACCAGTACGTCAATCGTACCGAATTGCTGCTTTGCCTGGGTAAACATACTTGCAGCTTCCTCATAATTACCCACATTACCGATAAAAGCCATGCAGGGCACCTGGTAACTTTCAATTTCTTCCCTTACAAGGAGCAGTTCTTTTTCCTGGTGGGAACAGTTTATAATTACGTTATAACCTTCTTTGGCAAATTTTATTGCTATGGCTTTACCGATTCCTCTGGAAGAACCGGTAACGAATACGGTATTTTTCATAGTAACTCCATTCCAGCTTCAATTTAAATTCTTATAAATAATCTTAAATTCCCTGTGGGTAGTAAAAGAACAATTATAGTATAATTAAACGATCTGGATGTCAAGGTCCCTAAGAGTAAATTTATAAATACAGTGTATATATTTATTTTTGCGTTTACCGGTCGAGGACACGGGGCATTTTGTGTTAAGATTGTGGCCCCAAATAGAATGTTCGAAGGGAAAATATTGGTTTTGACATCCAATTCATTAACTACGTAATTTACAAAGTAATTATAGCATAATTATACGCGGAAGAAAACAGAAAGCACCATATATAACAAATGCAGCTCTTTAATAACTCCGCGCAATAACATAATCAGCCGTTTCTAATCTTATATAACTTTATTATCATCAGTAATTTAAGTTTAAAGTATTCACATATGATCAGCAGTTAACCAATTTACTGAAATTCTAATAATTGATCATCGTAAATTGTAAATCTAAAAAATGATAATTATACAATCCTTGATAAAACAAGTAAAAAAGGATAAAAGCTGTGCGGCTTTTTGGTTTTTGGATATTAAAAGTCAGTGCCGGGCGGGGTATATCTGTTATAAGTATTATACTATTAATAAGGGTTGACACAGACCTTACATAAAATGTTATAATTCAGATATGGGAATTAAGGATAACAGTACAGGATGGTGCTGAATATGGCAAGGAAAGAAGTAAAAACAGAGATGTCAGGAAATAAAAAAACTAATGGCGATGTACCGGTTTCTTCTTATTTAAAGCCGGATTTCGGACGGCTGGATGAAGAGAGCAAATCAGATAAAAACTGGGAAATTAATTATGGAAAAAAGCAGAGGAGCCTGAGGAATAGAAGAAAGAGGAAGGTTTTTGCGGCTGTAATTATATTATTTGTTACAGCAGCTGTAATATTAATCGTATCCGGTTTAAAGGAAAAGAAAAAAAGAGATGTTTTAGAAGCCGATAAACAGGAATACCTCCAATTGCTGTATGTTCAATGCGTACAGGGCACAAATTCCCTGGACGGTATAGAATTGGTTAAACAAGGCGTGGGGCATTATGACCTGTTTGTAGATTCATTGAATGACATAATGAAACTGAATGATAACAGAAGCAGTATGGAATTAGCAGTTGCCGGGTTTTCTTCCTTTGATATGACAATTGAACAAATATACCAGAACTTAAAGTATGGGCAGGAATCCTATCAATACCAGGCTTTTGATGCAGATAGTGCTTTATCGGAGGAAGAGATAAATTATCTGACGAATCTGCGCAGGGATTTTCAGTTAATCTGTGATGCTATATATCCCAACGGACATTTTAACAATATGACCGGTGAGGAAATCGGCCGTTTATTTTCCGATGTTATAAAAAAATACCGGACCAACAGTGATATACGGACATTTTCTGATAAATACCGGATAAATTAGTTATGCTTTTAGCCCAGCCTGGTAATAATATCAAAGGGAACAGTCCGTGGATGGAAAGTTTTATGCTGTCTTATAAGCGGACGCGGCCTTTGGACGGCTTGTCTTTCCGTGGATTTTTTGATATACTACATATTGGAAAATCAGCTGTAGTTGCCATGTAAATACAGGAATTTACCAGGAATGGTACCGTTTGTGCCTGTTACTGAACGGGTGCCAAATTTATAAGAAAAGGGCGAAATGAAAATGGAAAAACTCATTAAAAAAACAAAAACAGGCCACTATATACTGATAATAGTCGGTACGTTGTTAATGGCGGCTTCCGTCAATCTGGTATATGATCCCCTGGATATGGTTACAGGAGGGGTTACCGGGCTGGCAATTGTCATTAAAAAAGTAACCGGTGTGTGGATAGAAGGAGGCGTGCCGATCTGGCTGACCAACCTTCTGCTTAATATCCCGTTATTTGTGGCAGCCTGGCTTGTCCGTGGCAAAACATTTTTAAAAAACACTTTTTTTGCAACGGTTAGTTTGACCATTGCTTTATATATTGTACCAAACTTTGATATCGTCTACCAGGATTACCTGCTGGCCGCTGTCTTTGGCGGCGTACTTGGCGGAGCCGGTTTGGGACTGGTTTTTATCACTTTATCCTCCACAGGCGGCACCGATCTGCTTGCCATGGTAATCCATAAATTTAAGCCATATTATACGGTGCCTCAGATACTAACCGTAATCGACGGTTTGATTGTGTTAGCCGGTGTCATCAGTTTTGGCCTGACCAAAGCCCTGTATGCAATCATTTCCGTTTATATCACCGCCAAAATCTCCGACAGTATACTGGAAGGCCTGAAATTTGCCAAAATGGCATATGTAATTTCAGACTATTATGATGAAATAGCGCAGCAGATCATGAAGGAGCTGGACAGGGGAGTAACAGGGATATCCGCTACCGGCATGTATTCCAATAAGGACAAAAAGATGCTGTTTTGTGTAGTTTCAAAAAAAGAAATTGTAGAATTAACCGAGATTGTAGCGGGTATTGACCCCAAAGCCTTCGTCATCGTTAGCGATGCGAGGGAGGTCATGGGAGAGGGCTTTAGAGAATATAGACAGTAAATTTGGCTAAAAATATAATAAAAATCGGTAAAAGTACTTATTTTGAGATTGAATATACAAATTATACAAATAGGCAAAAATTAATTTGTTGAATTGAGATATGGCTTTAGCAGTGCTAATGGTGTATTATTAGTCATATAGTAATAGTACAAGGTAGTGTACTCAGTAAGACATAAAATTTAGGGAGGAAATAAGAAATGGCAAGTTTATCTTTAAAAAATATTAACAAAACATATCCTAATGGTTTTGTAGCTGTTAAAGATTTTAATCTTGAAATAGCTGATAAGGAGTTCATCATCTTTGTAGGACCATCCGGCTGCGGTAAATCAACAACTCTTCGTATGATAGCAGGTCTGGAAGAAATTACAGCAGGTGAATTATGGATCGGAGAAAAATTAGTAAATGACGTGGAACCCAAGGACAGAGATATTGCGATGGTATTCCAGAACTACGCTTTGTATCCTCACATGTCGGTTTATGATAATATGGCATTTGGTCTTAAGTTAAGAAAGACTCCGAAGGATCAGATAGATAAATTGGTGCATGAAGCAGCAAGAATCCTTGATATTGAACATCTCTTAGACCGTAAGCCAAAGGCTTTATCCGGTGGTCAGAGACAGCGTGTTGCCATGGGCCGTGCAATTGTACGTAGTCCTAAGGTATTCCTCATGGATGAACCTTTATCAAACCTGGATGCCAAGTTAAGGGTGCAGATGCGTATTGAGATCTCTAAGTTACATCAGAACTTACAGACTACATTCGTCTATGTAACACATGACCAGACAGAAGCTATGACACTTGGTACAAGAATCGTAGTAATGAAGGACGGTTTGATCCAGCAGGTAGATTCTCCACAAAACCTTTACAATGCACCTAACAACTTATTTGTTGCCGGTTTCATCGGCTCTCCCCAGATGAACATGATTGAAGCAAAGGTTGTAAAATCCGGTTCCGACGTTTTATTAACTTTTGGTTCAAATTCCATTAAAGCACCGGAAGCAAAAGCTAAGAAATTAATCGACGGCGGATATGAAAACAAAACCGTTGTTCTTGGAATCCGTCCGGAAGATGTGAAAGACGAAGAAATGTTCATCAGCAGTTCTCCTGAAAGTGTTATTGAGGCTACTATCAAAGTATACGAATTATTAGGTGCTGAAGTTAACTTATACTTCTCAGTGGATCAATTTGACGTTACTGCACGTGTTAATCCCCGTACTACTGCAAGACCTGGTGATACAATCAAAGTTGCATTAGACTTGGCAAAAATTCATCTTTTCGATAAAGAAACAGAACAGGTTATTACCCATTAATTAACCTTCTATATAATCTAAATATAAATTGGGCAGGGAATACGGCATACGTATTTCCTGCCTTTTTACATTATAGGAAATACTTCCTATAATATAACTTATCAGAAGTTGCTTTCCAAACTTCTGATAAAAGGCGGTGCTCTTTACCGCCGTGCATCTGACTATAGTATAAAACCCATGGAGGATTGCAGGGATGTGCATGACATTTATAAGGAATTGTACGGCAAAATAAGACAGGTGTCAGTGCGTCGGAGGTGTCAGAGTCCGGAAAGCCAGATTATTACAAGGTTTTTATTATAATTTTCATATAGTTTAACTGCTAAACTAATTAAGAAATTAATGATTTTGACAGTATTGTACTAAATTTATCTTAAAATTTATATAAAATTAGTTTACTTTCGACGAATTCAATGTTAAAATTAGCGTATACAAATTTTGTTTTGAAAAATAATTAAAAAGTTTACAGAAGGAGCGGACTATATGATTTCGAATCAAATACTACAGAATACAATCGAAGGACTGAAGGCAATTACCAGAGTAGACCTTTGTGTTATGGATACGGAAGGTAAGGCTTTGGCAACCACCATAAATAATGCGGATGAATATGAAAGTGCGGTACTGGCTTTCGTGGAATCCCCGGCTGACAGCCAGGTGCTGCAGGGATACCAGTTTTTTAAGGTATTTGATGAACACCAGCTGGAGTATGTTATATTAGCCAAGGGTGACAGTGACGATGTATATATGGTCGGAAAGATAGCCTCTTTCCAGATACAGAATTTACTGGTGGCATACAAGGAAAGATATGACAAGGACAATTTTATCAAGAATTTATTGTTGGATAATTTATTACTGGTAGATATTTATAACCGTGCGAAGAAGCTTCACATTGAAACCGATGTAAGAAGAGTTGTCTTTATTATTGAAACCAAAAATGAGAAAGACGTGAATGCCCTTGAAACGGTAAGAGGTTTATTCTCCGGCAAGACAAAGGACTTTATAACCGCCGTTGATGAAAAGAACATTATATTAGTCAAGGAACTGAAACAGAATGAATCCTATGAGGATATGCATAAGACCGCAAGGGTAATCCTGGACATGCTGAATACGGAAGCAATGACTAAGGTACATGTATCCTTTGGAACCATTGTCAACGAAATAAAAGACGTGTCCAGATCCTATAAGGAAGCGAAGATGGCTCTGGATGTCGGAAAGATCTTCTACAGCAGCCGTAATGTGGTAGCTTACAGCAATTTGGGAATCGGCCGTCTGATTTATCAATTACCTATGCCTTTATGCAAGATGTTCATCAAAGAAATCTTTGACGGTAAATCTCCGGATGAATTTGATGAGGAGACGTTATCCACGATTAATAAATTCTTTGAGAACAGCTTAAATGTATCGGAAACTTCAAGACAGCTCTACATTCACCGCAATACTCTGGTTTACCGTCTGGATAAGCTGCAGAAGAGTACCAATCTTGACCTCAGGGTATTTGAAGATGCAATCACCTTTAAGATTGCGCTGATGGTTGTTAAATACATGAAATACATGGAGACTTTGGAGTATTAAAATGCGTTATGAGTATGAGGATAAATTAAAAAAAATATTAAAGAAAATGGAATCACCGGTCATTACCCTTGAACAAGTGACTAAAACCTATCAGACAGGAACCACTGCGATCAGCAATATTAGTTTACAAATTCGCAAAGGCGAATTTGTATTCATTGTCGGAAACAGCGGTTCCGGCAAGTCTACTATGATAAAGCTGATGTTAAGGGAGATCGAACCGAGCAGTGGTAAAATTTATGTTAATTATCAGGATTTATCCAGATTGAAACACAAACAGATTGCACAGTACCGCAGAAGTATCGGAGTCGTATTTCAGAATTTCAGATTGTTAAAGGACCGTAATGTTTATGAAAATGTAGCATTTGCCCAAAGAGTTATTGAAGTGTCAGGAAGCACCATACGCAGGCAGGTTCCTGCCATGCTATCTGTCGTGGGACTGGCGGATAAGCAAAAATCCCTGCCAAGCCAGCTATCGGGCGGCGAGCAGCAAAGAGTGGCCCTTGCTAGGGCTTTGGTTAATAACCCGGTTATTCTGCTTGCCGATGAACCGACCGGTAATCTGGATCCGAAGAATTCCTGGGAAATCATGCGCCTTCTTGATGAAATAAACAAAAGGGGAACCACGGTTGTAGTGGTTACCCATAACAGCGACATAGTTGATAAGATGCAGAAGAGAGTGATTACGATGAGTAAAGGCATCCTAATCAGTGATGAGCAAAAAGGCGGGTATACCCATGCGTATTAGTACATTTTTTTACTGTTTAAAGCAGGGCATAAAAAATATACGGAGGAACCGTATGTTTTCCCTTGCCTCTATCGGTACAATAACAGCATGTTTATTTTTATTTGGCATTTTTTATTTTGTTGTAGCTAATTTTCAATATATGGTAAAAACAGCCGAGACTTCTGTTGGGGTAACGGTTTTTTTTGATACGGGGGTCAGTGAGGAACAGATACAAAAAATAGGGGAAGAAATTAAAGCCAGGGCGGAGGTTGCTTCCGTTGAATATATTTCAGCCGAAGATACCTGGAAGAATTATAAGGAGAAATATTTAAACCCGGAATTGGCGGAGACTTTTGGGGAGGATAACCCCCTGGCCGATTCTGCTTCCTATTCGGTATACTTAAATGATGTGTCCATGCAGAAAACCCTGGTAAATTACATTGAAGGACTGGACGGAGTAAGGCAGGTAAATCATTCCGATTCAGTTGCAAATACATTTAAGACCTTTAACGCCCTGGTGGGTTATGTGTCGGCGGCAATTATCATAATTTTACTGGCTGTAGCCATATTTTTAATAAGTACCACGGTTACCATGGGTATTGCAATCCGCAGAGAAGAAATTTCTATAATGAAATTAATCGGAGCTACCGATATCTTTATCAGGGCACCGTTTATCGTAGAGGGCATCATAATCGGAATTGCCGGAGCAATCCTGCCCCTTATCGTATTATATTTCATTTATCATAAAGTAATATCATATATTACTGAGAAGTACATAAATATATTTCATGCCTTCCGGTTTTTGGATGCCGGTGACATTTTTTCTAAATTAATTCCCATATCCTTATGTATCGGTATCGGGATCGGATTTATCGGAAGTTTTATGACCGTAAGAAGACATTTAAGACACAGTGATGCAGTGTAATTTGGAAGAGATTAACCTAAGAGAAATTACGCAAATGGGAGATGAACAAAATGGATAAAAAGCACCTGGAATATTCAATGGCTGCAAAAAAAGACCTCATTTTGAAAGTAAAAAAACTGGACGGAAAAAAGAAGTCGCAAAGTATACTTATACTTTTGGCGGTTATAATGTTAGTAGGTTCTTTAAGTTTACCTTCCTTTGCCAATGAAATCGACCGGGCTAAGGACGTGAAATCTGATTTGGAAAAAAAGAAACAGGAAACAGAATTAAGATTATCGGAATTAGAAAAGGAAAAAGACGATATACTTAAATATATAGAGAAATTAGATAAGGAACTGACCCGCTTAAATGATGAAATTGATTTGTTAAATGTGGATATAAAAGAGACCGGGGAAGCATTGGAGAAAGCCAAGGTCGAACTGGAAGCGGCAAAAGCCGTTGAGGAAGAACAATACAACATTATGAAAAAACGGATTCAATATATGTACGAAAACGGAGATACGGATTATATTGAAATCATTTTGAAATCGGATAATTTATCCGATGTACTAAACCAAGTTGAATACATGTCCAAAATAACGGAATATGACAATAGCCTTTTGGATAAGTATAAAAAGCTGAAACAGGATGTAACGGACAAAGAAGAGAATCTGGAAGAAAAAGTTGCGGAATTAAACAGCTTGAAAGAAGAATTGACTTATGAACAGGATACCGTGAAACAATTAGTGTCAGATAAAAATGAGGAACTGGCCAAATATGAGGCCAGTATTGATGAAACACAGGCTCTTTCGGCGGAATATGGTTCTAAACTGGAAGAACAGGAAAATCTGATTGAAGATTTGTTGGAGGCGGAAAGAAAACGGGTAGAAGAAGAGGAACGTAGGCGAAAAGAAGAAGAGGAAAGAAAGAGACAGGAAGAAGCAGCAAGGGCGAATAACAATTCCTCATCGGATAACAATCCCTCTGGGAATGGCAATACGGGAAGTGAAGTCAAGATGGATGGCTTTATATGGCCCTGCCCGTCCAGTACCCGTATCACTTCAACTTTCGGAAACCGGGAGCAGCCTACGGAGGGTGCAAGTACCTATCATAAAGGAATTGACGTAGGTGCCAGTACCGGAAGTGATATAGTAGCGGCGGCGGGAGGTTCCGTTGTCACAGCGGCCTATAGTGTATCTGCCGGGAATTATATCATGCTATATCATGGTAATGGAATTTATACCGTATACATGCATTGTTCCAAATTATTAGTTTCGGCAGGAGAAGAAGTCAGCCAGGGCCAGACCATTGCTTTAGTAGGTAATACGGGAGTTTCGACCGGATCCCATTTACACTTTGGAGTATCGGTTAATGGTACATATGTAAATCCTCTGAATTATGTGAGTTATTAAAACGGATATTCGCATTCCGCTTTACTGCATACTCCGGGCGGCATCATGACGGGAAGAGTGAAAGAAAATAAAGATCAGAAAGGATGCCACATTGTGATTCTTTCACTCTGTGAAACTTGTTTCACATTTTTATGTTGTGGCAATATTGCAGACAGGTCTGCAATATGCAATGGGTATAAATTATGAAAAATAAATTTATGTCTGGGTTTTTATCAGGATTAGCAGGCGCATTATTTATTTTTACTATTTTACTGACGATCTATGTTACCCAGGTAGAAGGCAATGACTCCGGCAACCTGGGAACCAATACGGCCAGTGAAAACAGGGAACAAGATAATAGTGCGGCTGCTGCGGAAGGAAGTACAAGTTCAAGTGATGCGGTCTTGCAAAAGATTAATAAACTGGAGACTTTAATCGACCGTTTTTATATGGAAGATGTGGATCGGGATAAAATGGCGGATGGTATCTATAAAGGTCTTCTTGCAAGTCTTGGAGATCCCTATTCCTGCTACTATACGGCAGATGAGTATAAAGCCTTGATGGAATCTTCCAGCGGTGTTTATTGCGGAATCGGTGCCACGGTAAGCCAGAATGTGACGACGGGGGTTATATCCATCGTAAAACCTTTTTTAAACAGTCCTGCCCATGAAGCCGGGCTTTTGCCGGGAGACATTGTATATAAAGTTAATGGCGAAGAGGTAACGGGAAAAGATTTAACGGAGGTAGTCAGCAGGATTAAGGGAGAAGAAGGCACCAGTGCGAAGATTACCATTATCCGCGAAGGAAAAACGGAACCCATGGAATTTACCATTCCAAGAAAAACCGTAGAAGTCCCAACCATTGAATATGAGATGCTGGATGGTAAAATAGGATATATTGCCGTATCAGAGTTTGATGAAGTTACGGCAGAACAGTTCCGTAAAGCTGTTGATGACCTGGAAAAACAGGGTGAAAAAGGTCTGGTTATTGATATCCGCAATAACCCCGGAGGGTTACTGGATACCGTCGTGGATATGCTTGACCGCATGCTTCCGAAAGGTCTGATTGTATATACGGAGGATAAGTACGGTTCCAGAGAAGAAAAATACTCCGACGGCAAGGAAGAATTTAAGAAACCCCTGGCTGTTCTGATCAATGGGAACAGTGCCAGCGCATCTGAAATATTTGCCGGTGCGATCCAGGATTATAAACGCGGTACCGTCGTGGGAACTACCAGCTTTGGTAAAGGTATTGTACAGTCCATCATTCCTTTATTTGACGGAACTGCCATAAAGGTAACTGTTTCCAAGTATTATACGCCTAACGGCAAAAACATTCATGGCATCGGTATCAGTCCGGATGTGAAAGTGGATTTGAATGATAAATTAAAAACACAGGTTGTGATTGATAAAAAAGATGATAATCAATTGCAGAAAGCCATTGAAGTCATTAAAAGTAAAATAAAATAGAAAGTCAGATCAACTATAGATTCGAATTAAAATCAGGTCAGACTTTTTAATTACAAATTATCCTTAAGTTTAACAGGTGTGATATTTAGCGAAAGCCGGAACCGGTTAATGAATAGGCGGGGTTTAACTATCAGGCAGCATAGCTGCGTAATAGGTTAAAGCTACAGCAGAGCGGAATACGAATATCCGCTTTACTCCCCGCTGTGTTTCATTGACAGTACAGGTTTTTCTGAATAACACGCCTGTTTTATCTTTTTTATTTTCAGTTTCCTTTATATTATGGTAAATAATGCAAATGTAAGGTCTGTTTTTATAAAAGTTTATCCGCTCATTTCTTAGCCGGCAGTAAAGGTAATAGGGACGGTGACCAAAAAAGCAGGCGGACAAGCGAAAAAACTGCTGTATACCCAGAAAACAGTCGGTTATTAGAAAGGCAGTATTATAACTGAAAAGGCAGCCGGAGGTCCCCGGAAATGTGCTGCCCGGACATCCGGATTTACACATTTTAAAGGTGTAAACATTTCCCGGTTGAGTGGAAATAAATAACATAAATAATAGAACAGACATTCGAAAACTTGTTGATTTTAAAATTAAGGTATGTTATAATGTCGACAGACATTATACTGGCGCCGAACGTAGTGAGTGCGAAGTACCGCATACTATGGGAGCCTGAGGACAGGGCATAATGTCGACAGACATTATACCGTGCCGAACATAATGAGTGCGCATTAACGGTACGAAGTACCGTATATCATGGGAGCCTGCGGACATGGTATAATATCGACAGACATCATACTGGCACCGAACGTAGAGAGTGCGCATCAACGGTACGAAGTACCGCATACCATGGAACCTACGGACATGGTATAATGACAAACGATTCATAAAAAATAGAGGAACATTTTATATATAAATAATAAAACCAGTAGTATTAATTTGCTGAATGATTATGTTGGAAAGGAAGAAAAGATGAGTAATTTCAAGCTTGTTTCGGAATACGCACCGACCGGCGACCAGCCGGAAGCCATAGCGCAGCTGGTTCAGGGATTTAAAGAGGGCAACCAATTTGAAACCTTGCTTGGTGTAACAGGTTCCGGTAAGACATTTACCATGGCTAATGTGATACAGGCCTTAAATAAACCTACTTTAGTAATTGCCCATAACAAAACCCTGGCAGCCCAGCTATACGGAGAATTCAAGGAGTTTTTCCCGGAGAATGCGGTTGAATATTTTGTAAGCTACTATGATTATTACCAGCCGGAAGCCTACGTACCCTCTTCGGACACTTATATTGAGAAGGATTCGGCAATTAATGATGAGATAGATAAACTGCGCCACTCGGCAACGGCTGCCTTATCCGAGCGGAAGGATGTTATTATTATTGCCAGTGTTTCCTGCATCTATGGTCTGGGTGATCCCATTGATTATCAGGAGATGGTGATTTCCCTGAGGCCCGGTATGACAAAAGACCGGGATGATGTTTTAAGAAAATTGGTGGATCTGCAGTATACCAGGAATAATATGGATTTTAAACGCGGTACCTTCCGGGTCCGGGGCGATGTGGTGGAGATATTCCCGGTCACTTCCGATGACAGGGCAATCCGTGTGGAATTTTTCGGTGACGAAATTGACCGTATCACGGAAATCGACGTATTAACGGGAGAAATAAAGTACAGTCTGGAACATATCGCAATTTTCCCCGCTTCCCATTATGTAGTATCCAAGGACAAGTTAGAAGCTGCCATTCAGACGATCGAGGTTGAACTGGAAGAACGGATCCGGTACTTTAAGAGTGAAGATAAATTACTGGAAGCACAGAGAATCGCGGAGAGAACGAATTTTGACATAGAGATGATACGGGAAACCGGGTTTTGTTCCGGCATTGAGAATTATTCCAGGCATTTATCCGGTTTGGAACCGGGAAGTACGCCCCATACTTTAATAGATTATTTTCCTGATGATTTTCTCATCATTGTAGACGAATCCCATATTACGATACCTCAGGTAAGGGGTATGTATGCAGGGGACCAGGCAAGAAAAAGTACACTGGTGGACTACGGTTTCCGCCTGCCGTCGGCTAAGGACAACCGTCCTTTGAATTTTGGGGAGTTTGAAAGTAAAATCAATCAGATGATGTTTGTATCCGCAACACCTTCCGTTTACGAGAATGATCATGAACTGTTCCGTACGGAACAGATTATCCGGCCAACCGGACTTTTGGATCCCGAAGTATCCGTAAGGCCGGTTAACGGACAGATAGACGATCTAATCGGAGAAATAAATAAAGAAGTTGCCGGAAAGAATAAGATCCTGGTAACGACCTTAACCAAAAGGATGGCGGAAGACCTGACCGCTTATATGCGGGAAGTCGGCGTCCGGGTTAAATACCTCCACTCCGATATCGATACCCTGGAACGGTCTGAAATCATCCGGGATATGAGAATGGATGTTTTTGATGTTCTGGTAGGTATTAATTTACTGCGTGAGGGACTTGATATACCCGAAATCACTCTGGTAGCCATACTGGATGCGGATAAGGAAGGCTTTTTGCGTTCGGAGACCTCCTTAATCCAGACCATAGGCCGTGCGGCGCGTAACTCCGAAGGGCGGGTAATCATGTATGCGGACAACATAACGGAGTCCATGAACCGGGCCATATCCGAGACTAACCGGAGAAGGGCCATTCAAAGCCAATACAATGAGGAACATGGCATTACCCCTACAACCATACAGAAAAAGGTGCGCGAGTTAATCCGTATCTCCAAAAAAGCAGATAAAGATTACTATAAGATGGATAAGGATCCGGAATCCATGAGCCGGAATGAACTTGAAGCAGTGGTTAAGAAGGTAACCAAGGATATGCATACGGCTGCGGCCGAATTAAACTTTGAACTTGCGGCAGAATTGAGGGACAGGCTGCTGGAGTTAAAAAAACAGCTGAATGATTTGGAGTAAACGGTTAAATGGTTTGGCCATACAGGTTAAATCATCCGATTTGACAATACAAGGATGAAAGGCTTATTCCTTACAGAACAGGCCATGGATAATTGAAAGGTACAGGTGTAAAATGGCTGAAAAGAAACATTATATTAAAATAAGAGGTGCAAAAGAACATAACCTGAAGAATATCAGTGTTAATATTCCAAGGGACGAATTCGTGGTACTAACCGGTTTAAGCGGTTCCGGCAAATCCTCTTTGGCATTCGATACGATTTATGCGGAGGGGCAGAGAAGATATATGGAATCCCTGTCTTCCTATGCCAGACAGTTTTTAGGCCAGATGGAAAAGCCCAATGTGGAAAGTATTGAAGGCTTATCCCCGGCTATTTCCATTGACCAGAAATCCACCAACCGCAACCCGCGTTCTACCGTAGGAACGGTAACGGAAATCTATGATTATTTCCGTCTTTTATATGCCAGGATCGGTATTCCCCACTGCCCTAAGTGCGGTAAAGAGATCAAAAAGCAGACCGTAGACCAGATGGTGGATGAAATTATGCGCCTTGAAAACGGCAGCAGGATCCAGATACTGGCCCCGGTAGTCAGGGGAAGAAAAGGGGAGCACGTTAAGTTATTTGAACAGGCCAAGAAAAGCGGTTATGTCCGTGTCATGGTAGACGGGCATCTTTATGAATTATCGGAAGAGATAAAATTAGAGAAGAATATTAAGCACAATATAGAAATAATTATAGACCGTCTTGTAGTAAGGGAAGGTATTGAGAAAAGGCTTTCCGATTCCGTCGAAAGTGCCTTAAAGCTTGCGGAAGGTTTATTGATCGTAGACATACAGGACAAAGCCCCCCTTACTTTCAGCCAGAATTTTGCCTGCCCGGACTGCGGGATCAGTATTGATGAGATCGAACCGAGAAGCTTTTCCTTTAACAATCCCTTTGGTGCCTGCCCGGAGTGCCATGGGCTTGGATTTAAGATGGAATTTGACGAGGAACTTTTAATCCCGGATCATTCCCTCAGTCTGGCAGAAGGTGCCATTGCGGTGCTTGGCTGGCAGTCTGCCGTGGATAAATCCAGCTATACAAGATGTACCCTGGAAGCTTTGGCAAAGGAATATAAATTCAGCCTGGATACACCGTATAAGGATCTGCCCGAAAAGATCAAACACATGATCATGCACGGCACCGACGGGCGTTCTGTTAAAGTACATTACAGGGGTCAGCGCGGGGAAGGTGTTTATGATGTGGCTTTTGAAGGCCTGATCCGTAATGTGGAGAGGCGTTACCGGGAAACCGCTTCGGAGACGACCAGACAGGAATATGAAAGCTTCATGAGAACCACGCCCTGTAAAGAATGCGGCGGAAGGCGTCTAAAAAGAGAATCTCTGGCCGTTACCATTAACGATAAAAATATTTCCGAGGTTACGGAGTATTCCATCCGGGATCTGAATGATTTTATGAGAAACATGGAGCTTACACCGACCCAGATGAAGATCGGTGAACTGGTTTTAAAAGAAATCAGGGCCAGAGTCGGATTCTTAATGGATGTGGGGCTGGATTACCTGTCCTTATCAAGGGCTACCGGTTCCTTGTCCGGCGGGGAAGCACAGAGAATCCGTCTGGCAACTCAGATTGGCTCCGGCCTGGTAGGGGTTGCTTATATCCTGGATGAACCCAGTATCGGACTTCATCAGCGGGATAATGACAAGTTATTAAAAACTTTAAAGAATTTAAAAGATTTAGGGAATACCTTGATTGTAGTGGAACACGATGAGGATACCATGTTTGCGGCTGATTATATTATTGATATCGGTCCGGGTGCCGGTGAGCACGGCGGTGAAGTTATCGCCGCAGGTACGGCAGAGGAAATCATGAAGGTGGAAGAATCCATAACCGGAGCGTATTTAAGCGGAAGAATCAGGATTCCCGTTCCTGAGATAAGAAGGCAGCCAACCGGCTTTTTAACCATTAAAGGTGCCAGGGAAAATAATCTTAGAAATGTTACGGTAGATGTGCCTCTTGGTGTTATGACCTGTATTACCGGAGTATCCGGTTCCGGTAAGAGTTCCCTCATAACCGAGATTTTATATAAACGTCTGGCCAGGGACCTTAACAGGGCACGCTGTATTCCGGGAAAACATGAGGATATGATCGGCATTGACAAACTGGATAAGGTAATCAATATTGACCAGTCACCGATCGGAAGGACCCCAAGGTCCAATCCGGCTACCTATACCGGTGTATTTGACCAGATAAGGGATTTATTTTCCGCTACTCCCGATGCCAAGATGAAAGGCTACAGCAAAGGACGTTTCAGCTTTAATGTAAAAGGCGGACGCTGTGAAGCCTGCAGCGGCGACGGCATCATTAAAATCGAGATGAACTTCCTGCCCGATGTATATGTACCCTGTGAAGTATGCGGCGGGAAACGGTATAACCGTGAAACCCTGGAAGTGAGGTATAAAGGCAAGAATATCTATGATGTACTGGATATGACCGTGGAAGAAGCCATGAAGTTCTTCGAGAATATGCCCTCCATCCGCAGGAAGATAGAAACCCTTTATGACGTAGGCTTATCCTACATTAGGCTTGGACAACCCTCTACCACCCTGTCCGGCGGTGAGGCACAGAGAATCAAACTGGCTACCGAATTAAGTAAACGCAGTACCGGCAAGACTATCTATATTCTGGATGAACCGACTACCGGACTTCATTTTGCAGATGTCCATAAATTAATTGAAATTTTAAGAAGGCTTTCCGAGGGAGGCAACTCCGTTGTGGTAATTGAACATAATCTGGATGTTATTAAGACAGCGGATTATATTATTGATATGGGCCCGGAAGGCGGGGATAAGGGCGGAACAGTAATAGCCCAGGGAACGCCGGAAGAGATTGCCGAGAATAAGAATTCTTATACCGGCATCTATGTAAAAAGGCAGTTGGAAGATTATCAAAAAGACAATTTAAAGGTAATTTGAGAATAGTAATTTGAGAATAAAAACAAACTAATAGAATACGGAGTTTTTTTAAGATGCAGTGCCCGGGAAAAAGCGGAAGACAATAACAGAGATTTATAGAATGGAGTATATATGGAAAGTCACTTTTTTGCCATGATGTCCAGAATGAAATATATAGAACGCTGGGCCCTCATGCGTAACTCCCAGACAGAGAATATCTCGGAGCATTCCCTGGAAGTCAGTATGTTAGCACATGCCCTGGCTGTTATAAGCAATAACCGCCTAAATAACCGCCTGAATGCGGAAAAGGCGGCTTTGATCGGATTATATCATGATTCCACGGAGATAATCACTGGGGATATGCCTACTCCGGTTAAGTATTACAATAATGAGATTGAGGCTGCTTTTAAAGAGCTGGAACAGGTTGCTGCCAAGCGCTTACTTAATATGCTGCCGGAGGATTTAAAGGATTCCTACGAATCCGTATTCTTTCCCGGGGAAGGGGAAGAGTATCTATGGAGGCTGGTTAAGGCTGCCGATAAGCTCTCAGCTTTAATTAAATGTATCCAGGAAGAAAATGCAGGCAACAAGGAATTTACCAGTGCTAAAACAAGTCTTACTAAGACTTTGGCAGAAATGCAGCTGAAAGAAATTGATATTTTCATGGAGGAATTCCTGCCTTCTTATAATAAAAATTTGGATGAATTAAAATAATATATTTTAGTATATAGGACTGCTGCAAAGAAGGCGGAAATCATTTCTGTTTTTAGCAGCAGTTCTCTTATGGTTACATGAGTGTATCATGTAATATTCAGCTTTCGTTCGATTTTAAAAATTCAACAAAATGAATATAGTTTTCTTATAAAATGAATACAGTTATCTTACAAAATGATACAATTATCTTGCAAGAGTTATAATAGAAAAACAGAGTTGTTTATCCTTTAATTTGTTCAAATCTGGAGATAAGGATATACTATATACATAATGTGATTTATTGGAAACTGCTTCTCGACTTTCTGATTTAAGGCGGTGTTATATATGGCCATACATTGGACAATAGGAATAGGAGTCTGCTTCTATTGCATAGATTATTTGAGAATGATTCTTAAATTTCCGGCAAAGGTAGTGTTTTATAACTTCGTAGGCTGGGCTCCAGGGACAGGAATCTGTTCCTGGAGTGTGCTTGAAAAATGCTTATACCGGACTGGATGCTCCACTTTGTAGGAGGCAAGAAACGATTTTGGATGCGTAGCGGGGCTGTGATCTCGAAATTGTGCAGCATGCCGCAAAGTAGAGCGTTCAGAACGGTGCAATGATTTTTCAAACAAGCTCCAGGGGATAACTTATCAGAGAGAGTTCATTAAATTTCCGATAAAAGGTGCTGTTTATATACTGCCATACATCCTATGATAGGAATTTTGTTCACAGCGTATAGATAAGTTGCACAGATTTTGACAGTATAATATAATATTTTGTACTGGTGTTCATGAAATAAATGTTGTAAAATAGGCTATATGTTTTAAGTGAATCAGTTACTAAGTGACGATGAATCTGTTAGGAGGAAAAACAAGTGGATAAGGAAATTGTAATTGTGTTGGATTTTGGCGGCCAGTATAACCAGCTGATTGCCAGAAGAGTAAGGGAATGTGACGTATATTGTGAAGTATTGCCTTATAACACATGTCTTGAGAGAATAAAAGAAATTAATCCCAAGGGCATTATATTTACCGGAGGCCCGGCCAGTGTTTATGCAGAAGACTCGCCTACCTGCGACAAGGAGATATTTGAATTAGGCATTCCGATTCTGGGAATCTGCTACGGCTGCCAGTTAATGACCTATTTATTAGGCGGCAAGGTATCCAAGGCACCTGTCAGGGAATATGGTAAAACGGAAGTGACGGTGAACAGAGATTCCAAATTATTTGAAGGTGTAACGGAAAGCTCCGTCTGTTGGATGAGCCATACGGATTATGTTGAAGTATTACCTGAGGGTTTTACCGTATCCGCCCATTCCGATTCCTGTCCGGTAGCTGGTTTGGAGAAACCTTCCCGGAATTTATATGGCGTACAGTTCCATCCGGAGGTTGTCCACACCCAGGAAGGTACCAAAATGCTTTACAATTTCCTCTATAAGGTATGTAACTGTGCCGGGGACTGGAAGATGGATTCCTTTACAGAGCAGTCCATTAAAGCTTTAAAAGAGAAGATCGGCGATAAAAAAATCTTATGTGCCTTATCCGGCGGTGTAGATTCCTCTGTTGCGGCAGTCATGATCAGTAAAGCAGTGGGAAAACAGTTAACCTGTATTTTTGTAGACCATGGCCTGTTGCGTAAAAATGAAGGAGATGAAGTTGAAAAAGTCTTTACGGAGCAATTTGACGTCAATTTTGTCCGTGTAAATGTCCAACAGAGATTTTATGATAAATTGGCAGGTGTTTCTGAACCGGAAGCGAAGAGAAAGATTATCGGTGAAGAATTCATTCGTGTATTTGAAGAAGAAGCAAAGAAGATAGGAACCGTGGATTTCCTGGTTCAGGGAACCATTTATCCGGACGTAATTGAGAGCGGCCTTGGCAAATCCGCTGTCATTAAGAGCCATCACAATGTTGGCGGACTGCCGGATTATGTGGACTTTAAAGAGATTATCGAACCTCTGCGCAACCTGTTTAAGGATGAGGTAAGAAAAGCAGGCCTGGAACTTGGAATTCCTGAAAAACTGGTATTCAGACAGCCCTTCCCCGGCCCCGGCCTTGCCATCCGTATAATCGGTGAAGTAACGGAAGAAAAAATCAAAATCCTCCAGGAAGCGGATGCCATCTACCGTGAAGAGATTGCCAACGCCGGTCTTGACAGAAGTATCGGACAGTACTTTGCAGCCCTTACCAATATGCGTTCCGTAGGTGTCATGGGAGATGAGAGAACCTATGATTACGCAGTGGCCCTGCGTGCCGTAACCACAACAGACTTTATGACTGCGGAAGCAGCAGAACTTCCCTGGGAAGTACTTGGCAAAGTGTCATCCAGAATTGTAAATGAAGTAAAGCATATTAACAGAGTCCTCTATGACTGCACGGGCAAGCCGCCGGCAACGATTGAGTTTGAATAAAAATTTTGAGCCCGCAAAGCCTTGTAAAATAAGGATTTGTGGGCTCTCTTTATGTCGTTTGGTACTATTTTGGTACTATGCGGACATCTATTCTATGAATAAGAAAATCTCACTTTTTTGTGCAAAATCACAGATTTTGTATAAAATTCTCTCGGAAGAGCTTAGGCATGTGGCCATGTAATCTTCCATTCAAAATAATCATTGGCACTAATGATGCCATCCGCAAGTTAGTATTAGTAAGAATGCTGAACGAATCTGTAATGAGTTACAGGAAGAAGGTTTATCTTACTGGTATTTGACAGTGTCTGAGAAGGTAAATCTATTTGAATTCCGAGTGGATGATAATCATTATAATCTGGCACTTCATACTGCTGTATTGAAGAAATTAGGAGTTGATATGGACTTTGATGAGTGATATGAGGATTATCAGAAGGTTTACGAAACAGGACTGGATATGCAGAGGAAAGATAGGGATAAAGACAGGGGACGATAAGTTCCTTGTCTTTACGACTATTTCCTGCTAAACAGAAAGAATTTATTGAATTTTTTATAATATCATGATATTATTATATCTATGTATCATGATATCATTAGGAGGTGGAGCGAGTGCCTAAAAAAATGAATATTTCACAGGAACGAGACAAACAAGTGCAAGTTCGTTTGCCGGTACAAATTCATAAGGATTTAAAGGTGAAACTAACTGAGTGTGATAGTTCGCTCGCTAATTTCTTTAACGAAGCTGCTGAAGCGTATCTCGCCAACCCTGAACAATATATGAAGACCATAAAAAGTATAACTGGAGGAAAAAGCAATGGCTGATAACAGAAACCAAGAAAGAAGTGAATTACATAACACTATATGGAAATTGGCAAATGAATTACGCGGAAGTGTTGACGGATGGGATTTTAAACAATATGTTTTAGGCTTTCTTTTTTACAGATATATTTCTGAAAACATTACAAATTACCTTAATATGGGTGAAAAAGAAGCTGGCAATAATGATTTTAATTATGCCAAATTATCTCGAGAAGAGGCTGAAACGGTTCGTGATGAAATGGTCAATGTTAAAGGCTTTTTTATTTTGCCCGAAGACTTGTTTGAAACCTTGGCAGCAAAAGTTGTAAAATCAGAATCAAACGAAAAAGAGCACCTTTCAAAAGGCGAAAAGGTAGAAGATGATGATTTGGATAAGACCTTAAATGAAGATTTACAAAAAATATTCAAACGTATTGAAGAATCCGCCATCGGTAGTCAAAGTGAAGAAAATTTTAAAGGTCTTTTTGATGATATAGATGTAAACAGTAATAAGCTTGGGCCTACAGTTATTAAACGAAACAAAAGACTTAAAAAAATCATTACAACCATTGCAGGAATGAAACTTGGAGATTATCAAAATAACTCAATTGATGCTTTTGGTGATGCTTATGAGTTTTTGATGGGAATGTATGCATCTGATGCGGGTAAAAGTGGTGGTGAATTTTTCACACCGCAGGAAGTATCAGAACTTTTAACTAGAATTGCACTTGTTGGAAATGACGGAAAACAAAAATTAGAAGTAAATAAGGTATATGACCCAGCTGTTGGCAGTGGTTCATTACTACTTAATTTTGCCAAAATTCTTGGTAAAGAGAATGTTAGAACAGGTTTTTTTGGGCAAGAAATAAATATTACAACATATAATCTATGTAGAATCAATATGTTTTTGCACGATATCGGTTATGATAAGTTTGATATTGAACACGGCGATACTTTAATTGATCCAAAACATTGGGATGATGAACCTTTTGAAGCCATCGTTTCTAATCCTCCATACTCAATTAATTGGGAGGGTTCTGACAACGGAACTTTGATAAATGACCCTCGTTTCTCTCCTGCTGGAGTGCTTGCACCAAAATCAAAAGCTGACTTTGCTTTTATTATGCACTGTTTGCATTGGCTTGCAACAAGCGGTACGGCTGCTATTGTATGCTTTCCAGGTATAATGTATCGTGGTGGGGCAGAACAAAAAATTAGAAAATATTTAATAGATAATAACTTTATAGAGTGTGTTATTCAGCTTCCGGATAATCTGTTTTATGGCACAAACATTGCAACTTGCATTATGGTGCTAAAAAAAGGAAAGATTGACAATAAAACTCTGTTTATAGATGCATCAAAAGAATTTTTAAAGGTTACAAACAACAATAAGCTAACCACTTCTAAAGATAACGAAGAAAATAATAATATCAAGACAATTTTAGATGCTTATATCAAAAGAGAAAAGGAAGAGTATTTCGCCTACCTTGCTACAAGTGAAGAAATTGAAAAAAATGACTACAACCTTTCTGTATCAAGCTATGTAGAACAGGAGGATACAAGAAAAATTGTTGATATTAAGGTTTTAAATACTGAAATCGCAAAGATTGTAGAAAAGGAAAATGCCCTCAGAGCAGAAATCGATACAATCATTGCAGAGATAGAGGGGGCATAACATGAACCTTTCGACTAAAGTTTTAAATAAACCTAAAAGTGCAAATTATATAACAACACTACCTTTTATAGATATTAAAAAATATACTGATGTTGAAGAAAACGCATCTGAAGAGGATGACATTACTTATGTTAAATCAGGAGATTTTGTAGAAATTGATGCAGGTAAGCTTGCACTAAATTTTTATTGTAAAACTTGTGATGACACTCGAACATTTATGTCATCAGAAAAAATGCATTGCTTAATTATACATAATGAATTAATTAGTATTGACACTTTTCTAAGCTGCCCTTCTTGTGGAACACTTATTCAAGTGTGGATATTGCTTGAAGTAAAAGAAATGTTTTCTGAAGAACCTAAAGTAAGGATTTTAAAACGTGTAGATAAATTAAATGATAATGTTACCGAATTAAATAACCGAGAGTTTGGTGATTTTACTGAATTATTAGAAAAAGCTCTTAGAGCCTCCAGAGACGGTTTTGGGGCAGGAGCTATTGTTTATTTAAGAAAAGTCTTTGAACAAATCACAGTTCTTGTGGCAAAAGATGCAAATGTAAAAACCACTTATATTGATGGAAAAACAGGAGAAGAACGGCGAAGAAAATTTAGCAAACTATTTGAAGAAGTAGATACAAAAGTTAAGATTGTTCCTCCAGAATTCTCGGAAAATGGATATAACTTATTTGGTAAACTAAGTGATGTTGTGCATGGAGAATATGATGAGGAAGTTGCTCTAGAAAAATTTAGTGCTTTTTATAGACTTGTGACAGGAATAATTATAAATATTAAAAACAAAAGCGAATTTGAAAACGCTATAAATGCGATTGGGCTTGGTAAGGGCGGTGAAACAGATGAGTAGATTAGATGCTTTAATAAACGAATATTGTCCTGATGGAGTGGAGTATAGAACTTTAGGAGAATTAGGTGAGTTTTACGGAGGAATTACTGGGAAATCAAAGGATGATTTTTTCGATGGGAATGCAAAGTTTATTACTTATAAAAATGTCTACTCAAATCCGTCATTACAAATTGACGTATCAGATAGAGTCAAAATAGAGGAAAATGAAAATCAACGCACATTGGCATATGGAGATATTGTATTTACTGGTTCCTCGGAAACACCAGATGAATGCGGAATATCTTCAGTTGTGACAGTGCAAACGGATGAAAAACTGTATCTTAATAGCTTTTGTTTCTTCTTTAGATTTAATGATAAATCAATCATATTACCAGATTTTTCGAAACACTTATTTCGTTCAAATAAGTTACGATATCAAATAGGTAAAACAGCCAGTGGTGTTACTCGTTATAATGTTTCCAAGAAACTTATGGCTAATGTTATAATACCGCTCCCCCCTGTACCAGTACAGGCTGAAATTGTCCGAATTTTGGATAATTTCACGAAGCTCACAGCTGAGCTCACAGCTGAGCTTACAGCTGAGCTTACAGCGAGAAAAGAACAATATCAGCATTATATGAAGAGTTTGTTGACTTTTGGAGATGAGATTGAGCAAAACACGCTTGGCGAAATTTTACAACCCAAGGGCTATATTAGAGGACCATTTGGTTCTGCCTTAAAAAAAGAATTCTTTATTCCAGAAGGCGTTCCGGTGTATGAACAACAACATGCAATATACAATAAACGAGATTTTAGATACTACATTGATACTGATAGAGCAAACGCTTTAAAAAGATTTTTAGTGAAACCGGACGATATTATAATAAGTTGTTCAGGAACTATAGGTAGAATATCAATTATAGCGACAGAAGATAGAATTGGGGTAATAAATCAAGCATTATTAATACTTCGACTTGATTTATCAAAAGTTGTTGTAAAATATATTAAGCATTTTCTTGAATGCTTTACAAATTTGATTGTTTCCAGTACGGGTGGAGCGATTACTAACATTGAAAAAAGAGAAGTAATTGAAAAAATAAAAATCCCTGTGCCGTCACTCCCAGAACAACAACACATAGTTGAAATGCTAGACCGTTTTGAAACTCTCTGCAATGATATCAGCGAGTGCTTGACTGCTGAAATTAAGGCTCGTGAGGAACAATACGAGTACTATCAAAATAAACTTTTAACTTTCAAGGAAAAGGAGGATCAATAGATGTCAAACTACAATATTATTGCTGAATTGGATAAAGAAACCGTTGTTTCTGAATATGCCCCCCTTGAAAGAAATAGCACAGATTTTCAAAGCGAAAATGCGCTGGAGCAGGATTTTATTAATCGATTGGCAGAGCAAGGCTATGAGTATGTTACCATAAGTAGCGAGCAAGATTTAATCAACAACCTACGGACGCAACTTGAAAAATTAAATAACTTCACTTTTTTTGGTAAAGAGTGGAATGATTTTTACAGCTCTGTTATTGCTAATGGCAATGATGGCATTTTAGAAAAAACCCGCAAAATTCAAGAAGATGAAATCCAATTGCTTACTATGGATAACGGCTACACAAAAAATATTAAGCTGATAGACAAAAATCATATTCACAACAATCACTTGCAAGTTATTAATCAATACAGTGAAGATGGTGGAGCACATAAAACCCGTTATGATGTTACTATTTTAGTGAATGGACTTCCTTTAGTTCATATTGAACTAAAAAAAAGAGGCGTTGCTATTAGAGAAGCATTTAACCAAATTAACCGTTACCAAAGAGAAAGTTTTTGGGCAGGTAGCGGCTTGTTCCAGTATGTGCAACTTTTTGTTATATCAAATGGTACACATACAAAGTATTATTCAAATACCACAAGGGATAGGCACATAAAAGATAATCAAGAAAAGAACTCTTCAAAAAAGAAAAAAACCAGCAACAGTTTTGAATTTACAAGCTATTGGGCAGATGCAAAAAATTCTGTAATTCCCGACATTGTGGATTTTACAAAAACGTTCTTTGCAAAACATACTCTACTAAATATTTTAACAAAGTATTGTGTTTTTACTTCTGAAAACCTATTGCTCGTAATGCGTCCTTATCAAATAGTGGCCACAGAAAGAATACTAAAAAGAATCGAAATTTCTACAAATCAAAAGAAACTGGGTAAAAATGCAGGCGGTTATATTTGGCATACAACTGGCTCAGGCAAAACCTTAACCAGTTTTAAAACTGCACAAATGATATCTAAGCAGAAACATATTGATAAGGTGCTATTTGTTGTAGACAGAAAAGATCTTGACTACCAAACAATGAAAGAATATGACAGGTTTGAAAAAGGTGCTGCTAACAGCAATACTTCGACTAAAGTGCTTCAAAAACAGCTTGAAGATCCAACGGTGAGTATTATTATCACTACAATTCAAAAGCTTGGTAAATTTGTTTCCAAAAATAAAAACCATGAAATATATCAGAAACATGTTGTTATGATTTTTGATGAATGTCATCGTTCGCAGTTTGGTAAAATGCATAAAGCGATAACTAAGGCATTTAAAAAATATAATTTATTTGGGTTTACAGGTACTCCTATATTTTCTATCAATGCAAGTTTAAGCGCCAAAGACCCTGATTTAAAAACAACTGCACAAGCTTTTGGTGGTGAACCGGATGAAGATGGAAATAAAGTGCGGCCATTGCATACCTATACTATTGTCGATGCAATTAATGATAACAATGTACTACCATTTAGAATTGACTATATTGATACCGTTGACAAAAAATCTTCTATATTTGATAAACAAGTTAGGGCTATCGATAGAGAAGAAGCATTACTTGACAGTCAAAGAATTACACTGGTTACAAAATATATTTTAGAACATTTTGAGCAAAAGACATATCGCAATCAAAATCGCTCGTATTTTGACCATAAAATTATAACTAACGTTGATAAAATGGCAAAGTCAAAAAACAACACAGTCGAAGAAGAAAAAGTATCTACAAAAGTTAATGGCTTTAACTCTATTTTTTGTGTTGCATCAATTCCTGCGGCTATGGCATATTATAACGAATTTAAAAAGCAAATGGAAACTGGATATCCAAAGCTAAAAATAGCAACTATTTTTAGTTTTAGCCCTAATGAGGAATTGCCTGACGGAGAAAGTATTGACGATGTTTTACAAGATGAAAGCTTTGATACTGAAAACCTTGATGCAACATCTAAAGATTTTTTGGATAAGGCTATACTAGACTACAACAAAGCATTTAAAGTTGAATATGATACATCCGCTGATAAATTCCAAAATTACTATAAAGATGTTTCTTTAAGAATGAAAAATAGAGAAATTGATTTGTTAATTGTTGTTAATATGTTTTTAACTGGATTTGATGCCACTACCCTTAATACTTTATGGGTTGATAAAAACTTACAACAGCACGGATTGATCCAGGCCTTTTCAAGAACAAATAGAATATTAAACTCTGTAAAAACATTTGGTAACATTGTTTGTTTTAGACCACTTGAAGAAAACACCAAAGCTGCTCTGAGTCTATTTGGCAATAATCAGGCAACTGGCATGGTTATTTTGAAAACATACAATGAATATCTGAACGGTTATACTGACGAAAAAGGAAAGTATCATCAAGGTTATTCTGAGTTTATTAGAAAGTTAATTGAATTATACCCTGTTGGAAATGCCATTGAAGGTGAAGAAAACCATAAAAATTTTATTAGGCTTTTTAGTGCTATTTTACGGACTAAAAATATTTTATCTTGTTTTGATGATTTTACTGATGATACTATATTGAGCAGCCGTGATTTCCAAGATTACCAGAGCAAATATATTGACTTGTACCAAGATTACTCTAAAAAAGATGAGGTAGAAAAGGAACGCATCAATGAAGACATCATCTTTGAAGTGGAACTCATAAAGCAAGTTGAAGTGAACATTGATTATATTCTTAAACTCGTTATAGAATATCATGAGAAAAATTGTGCGGATAAAGAAGTTCTGGTTACCATAAACAAAGCTATCGATTCAAGTATTGCCCTCAGAAGCAAGAAGGAGCTTATCGAAGGTTTTATTGAACAAATGACCGTTAAAACTGATGTGAGTAATGATTGGAATGATTTTGTTGAAAAACAAAAAAACTTAGATTTAGACGTTATTATTGAGCTTGAAAAATTGAAACCAGAGGAGACTAAAAAATTTATGTCGAATGCTTTTAGAGATGGCGACATCAAAACCACAGGAATTGATATTGATAAAATTCTCCCCGCAGTTTCAAGATTTTCTAAAGTTGATAATAGAGCTGAAAAGAAGACAAAAGTTATTGAAAAGTTAAAGGATTTCTTTGAAAAATATTTTGGTCTTATATAATAAATAGGCTTATGATATTGCGTATCATAAGCTTATGGCAAACCAGAAGAAAGTAATTCGCTCACTTCAAATGAGCGAATTAATGAGCGAAAACGCGAACGACTCAAGCATATGGAGAATGATACAAAACTTCGGTCAAAATTAATGACCGAAGTTTGACCGAACAAATAAGCATTTGATAAATCCTTCTCCAAGAGGTCATGAAGTATCTTGTTCATTTGAACAGGATTGAATAACAAACACAAGAAAGGAGCCACTTATGCAATATCCGAATATCGATATAAAGCAAACGGGAATTTTATTAGAAACCATGACAAGAAGCTCTGGATATAGTGTTAAGTATATTCAGGAATATTTGCATTTATCTTGTCCGCAACCGATTTACAGATGGTTTAAGGGAAAGATTCTGCCTTCGCTTGATCATATGTATGCATTAAGTGTACTCCTTGGTGTTCATATGGATGAGCTGATTGTTTCACAGAAACAGAACATATTGGTTCGTTTTATGGAGCTTTCAAGAGATTCCACTGCAAAACGGTGTATATCATATTATTACAAACTTTATCAAGTTGCATAGTCCATTGGACTATTTGTCCAATGAAAAATAACGGTGAGTATATTATCCTCTTATCAAACCCGGAATAACCGGAGAGATAGGAGGATTTTTTTGATGCATATAATGTTAGAGCCAGCGGAGGTGACAGCTTGCGAGATTAGTCTTGAATTGCATACAGATATTTTCTGCGCCAGATATGATTGTTTGGAGTGGCATACATATCAAAGCTGTAATAGCAGCAGCTATAAGGAAGTAATCGAGAACTCGAGTTTTAGAAGAACGCTTTTACGGGTAATGAGAGATTTGGCTTTTCCTGGGCTAATTGGTTGCGGTGAAAATGCTGCATATGAGATAGAGCGCTCTGAGGTGGATGAGAGAGGGAAAGCCTCTAGAGATATGTATACTGAAATAAAAGCGAGAAATAAAATATGCAGAAATTTAGAAGTAGCACCCGATACGAAAGTAATCAATGGAGGTATGTTATTAAGTAATTATCCTCCTATTGTTTGTAAATGTGGAAAGGAATTGCACCACAATAGATGCATGATGATTCATTTGGAAAAGAAAAATTACGATGTGCTATTGGATGCGGCTGCAATCGCAATGCTGGTATATGATTGGAAAATTAGTGAGGTTTTTGAATTTGTTACAGCAAATAAAATTATTCGGGACATAGCTCAAATTGTAGAAGATCTTTATCCCAAAATCCCACACCGATTTGGATCATATAAAGAAGCAAAAAGACTATATGACAAATTACAGGAAGATTATAACAAAGAATATGGAAAAGCAGCAATTTGAGAGGCAAAATGCAAAGGAGAATTATGATGATAGGAAAACCAAAATATGCTTACCAAGAAGTTGTTAAATTCGCAATTGGAGATGAGATAAAAGTTGGCACAGTTGAAATTATTGATGCATATGGAACATTTTTTCAATCAGAAGAGCCATCGTATGATGTGCTGGTGAAGGAAGAAAATTGTCTGTATAAGCATATCAGAGAGTCAAATATTGATAATATTAACAACTGACGAAAGGAGAGGGCTCAAATGACTAGAGGAAAAATTGTATTTATTGATAACGATCGAAGGATTTATTCAACAGTCGAATTTAACGGAGACTTGTATCCTGACCATGATAAAGGTTATGGGAGAGAAATTGTGAATCATTTTCAATATGGTGGATTTAAAGATGTTTATGCATTTGAACGATTTGTGGTAAGGTTTGATAATAAGCATTTTCAGTATGTTAAAAAAGATGGGATTGAAATGTTAAAACTAACAAAATACTGCCGGGCTAAAGGACTGAATTTTGAAAACAGTTTAGCAGACTATGCTTACATTATAAATGTAAGTGATTTAGATATAGAAATTCATGGTAAAGATGGCAAGGTAATTGTACCAATTGAGACTATGGCTATTTTTCATTTTAATATCATGCAAGATATAGTAGTGAGACGCATTAACATCGAAGAAGTACCATTAGATAAAAGTGAATTTGTAAGAATCATAGACAGGCTTAGGGAATCTAGCGAACTGGTTGATAAGGTAAATGAACTATTTAGGAATAGCCGAGATAATGTGGACTGTGATTTTTGCAACGGTGCAGGTCTACAAATTTCCCATGAGTCACTGGTTGTAAATTTACTGGAAAAATTAATGAGAGATCAATACGAAAATATTTCTTATTACATTTACGAATTAAAATATGGAAAGCAGTATAAGTCAGGTATGATAACAGGCCCAGAGGGTAATATTGATTTGAGTTCACCTGAAGCGCTATATGATTATCTGGTACAAGAATACTTTGAGGAGGTTTAAATTAATGGTGAAATTAATAGCATTTGATACAGAAGAGGAATTGATGGAATTAACAGGGCTTTCTGAAGATGAGTTATGGGAAAATGGGTTTAATCTGGACGATTGGGATATAGGCTTTCAATCAGAGATAAAATTACATGCTGATCCGACAGAGGAGGATCTTGAAGAAGAAATATGTAGACCTGGAGATTTACTTGCATCATACCGTCTGCCTGCTCACTGGCTTATGATGCAGATGAATAATTATTGTATTGGAGCAAATTATGTCTTTCTTGATGGAAAACACTACTACACGGTTCATCATGCGTAGATTGTGGAATGGGTGATAAATTGTTTAAGGAAAAGGGGACATTTAAATCTATATGGATGAACACAACCTTCAGAACAAAAATGAGTAATGATCTTCCTTTTGGTACTAAGTAGTGGTACCATTACAAATTTTTATTTGCTTTTTCAGTGAATCAATTTTATAATTATACCAATGGAATTGCAAACCACTTTCACATCATTTTATGATTAGAAATAATTGGATTGTAAGCCATTGGATACCATGAGAATGAAGCGAAAATGCCTTGGTACTGGATTGGTACTAAAAAGTGATTAAACGATATGGAATGGTTAAAACATCTGGAATATACTATACAAATATGTATAGAAAAAAGAACGAGATATATGAAAAAGTACAAAGAACTTTGCGAGTTTGAATAGTAGCGACGAGTCTGGAAAGCCTTATAAATAGGGCGTTCCTGGACTTTTCTTTTGTCTTTGCTACTAACCGCAACTATCCTTTTTCTTAGTTCTTATGTGGCTTATAGCAGAATTTAGTGACAATACAGCGCATTTTTTATTGCACTGACTGATATTAAAATTGATATTAAATGATGTTTTGAATTGGCATTTGGATTGCTTTTCCAGGTGCCTTTTCTTTTGGAACAGGACCAATTGGTGTTGGTGCAAAAGTAGACGTTGCTGTGTCTTCCGTAGTATCTTCAAAAATGTCCAGTGAAAAGAAATCATCTGGAGAAAGTGGTATTGGAATTGCCTTTCAACCAAGATTTTGAAGATTATCAACCAGTTCCTGCTGTTTGTATGGAAACATATGCGAGTAAGTGTTCAGCGTTGTGGATACTTTCTCATGTCCAAGTCTGTCAGCGATAACAAGAGCATCGTTGATTAAAAGAGAAGCGTGCGAGTGCCTTACGTCATGGATTCGTATTTTCTTACACCAGAAGCTTTACAGCTTCGTTTCATTTCATGAGCAAGAAATGGTCACTTTTGTTTTACTTTAAATCATACTTAACCAGTAAAATACAAGTTGTGATCTTAGCTCTTCTGCGGTATAATTTTTAATATTAGGGTAACTATACTCGGTTTCAGAAAGCGAAGGAAAAAATAATGTCAGAAGTTACTGAAAGAGGTCTAGTCTAGAGGAGACAGCAACATATCTAGGAGTAACCAAAGATGCAATAAGAAGCTGGATAAAGAAAGGCAATATACTGGCTCATAAGATAGGAAGACTTTTGAAATATAAGTTTTCTGAAGTGGATGAGTGGGTTAAGAGTGGGAAAAGCGCTCTATAGAAGTCCAGGGTTTGGGACAACAAAAGTAGTATAATTTTAATAAAATATATATAGTAATTGGCTATTATAAATGGAGGAATAAAAGTGGCAAAAGCAGCTAAGAAAGAGGAAGAAGTTTCGTTGGAAACTGTGTTATGGAATTGCTGAGTGGCACTTCGTAGCATTGGAAGTACAGAGGAAAACAGAGATGCAGTTATTGGTTTAGTTTTTCTGAAATTTGCAGGAGACAAGTTTGAAAAGCGTCGTGCAGAGCTTGTTGGTCAGCATGGTGATGTTCCTACTTTTTTAGAGAAGGTTTCCTTCTACAATGCAGTAAATGTTTTTTACCTTAAAGAAACAAAGAGGTTTCAATTCAGAGCATAATTGATAAGGTAAAAGTAGATTCAAGAATCTATGATAAAAAAAATCCATATGCAAATTTGTAGATGAAGGAGAAGGTGGGATTAACTGAAATAACAATCAGTAATATTTTAGATATGTTACAAAAATATGATGTCATCAGAAGATATTCTACATAGATAGAGATTATTGAAAAAATATAATTGATAAGTAGCGTTTTGGGAAGGAAGAATATTATGGCAACAACAATAGAGGTAAATAAACAAAGCGTAAAGCAGTTATTGGAAACTGGTAAAGCAAATCCTTTTGTTATACCTGAATATCAGCGTCCGTATGCTTGGGAATATGATCAGGTCGAGACATTATTTGAAGATTTATGGGAGTTCACATCTAACGGTGGAGGAACTGAAAGTAAATCTACCTATTTTCTTGGAAGTGTAGTTTCATTTGAAAATCCAGATGGAGAGCAAGAAATAATTGATGGACAGCAAAGGATTACATCATTATTTCTCTTATTACGAGCTATTTATACAAAACTGAAACAATCGGATTCTCCAACCAAAGAAGCTACTAATTTTATAAAGCAGATAGAACCTGCTATATGGAGAACAAATAAATTGACTGGAGAGGTAGATTATTCAAATATTTTATTAGAATCCAGAGTCATGAATAATGAAGGAAATGAAATTTTAAGAAATATTCTAATGAGTGGAACTGTCCAGGCTAATGCAAAAGATAATTATTCAAAGAATTATAAGAGATTTTTGGAATTATTTGAAAATGCAGCATCTGCTGATCCATTGAAAATATATGAATTTATTTATACACTTCTTAACCAGGCAATATTATTACCTATTACGGCAGATACACAAGACACAGCGTTAACTATTTTTTCAACATTGAACGATAGAGGGTTACCATTATCGGATGCAGATATTTTTAAGGCAAAAATATATAATAATATGTCAACGGAGGAAGAAAAGAAAACATTTATTGATTCATGGAAAGAACTTGATGAAAGTGCGAGTAATGTATCAGAGAGCATTCAGCAATTATTTTATTACTATATGTTCTTTCTCCGAGCAAAAGAGGGAGATACAAAGACAACAACCCCCGGTTTAAGAAAATATTATGCGGAAAAAAAATTTGAAAAACTTAGAAATCCAATTCTTATGGAAGATTTGAAAACTATATTGAATATATGGAATGTAGTTAATAATGGAGAAGAGATAGAAGAAAGTTGGTCAAAAAACAAAGAAATAAAACAGATGCTTGATATACTAACTTCATATCCAAATGAATTTTGGAAGTATCCTGTTGTGATTTATTATTTGGCACATAGAGATGATGATGGATTTGAAGTGAATTTTCTTACATTTCTGAGAAAATTATCTGTGGAACTTTTAACTAAATATTTAATGACACCAACAATTAATGCTGTAAAGGCAGATATTTTGAAATTAAATGCATCAATAATTAGTACTGCGAAACCGGTATTTGATTTTAAAGAAGTAACAGATGTGTCGTTAAATACTAGAATTAAGAGTCCACATAGAAATACGGTTAGGATGTTGCTTAAACTTTTGGCATATAGTAAGCAAAATGAATTGTTGCCGGAAAAATGGGAAATAGAACACATTCTTCCACAAAAATGGCAGAATACATATTTCCCTAATATTGGAGAAGACGTAATTAAAGAAAAAATTGAGCATATAGGAAATAAGGTTCCATTTGAAAAGAAACTTAATATTGTTGCAAGCAACGGTTACTTTGGAAAGAAGAAAAAGGAATATACACAATCAAAGATTGTCATTACGAAGGACCTTATTAATCATACGGGTGACGAATGGAATCTTGACGATATTGGAGAAAGAGATACTCGTGTATCAGATGAAATAATTAATATTATTGCATCGTGGAATGATGCATATGTCAATTTGGTGGTTGACAATGAGATTGAACACCCAACAAAAGAGCAGTTGGAGATGATTGCGAAGTTTAAGGCTAACGGCTGGGTATAACAAGTTGTAAAAAATAGTGAATAGCAAAATAATGTTGTGTAAAGAAGGTGACGAATTGAAAAGCATTGATGACAAAATAAAAGACGTAGATGATGCAATTTGCGGATACATTGATTTGATTGGACTTACTTCAAGAGGTAGAATGTCAGATGCAATTGTTAAGCATTTGAGAATGAGGGAAAGGTAAAGAGAATGCAGCGACTGTTACAGAAAAAGCAGGAATCAGGAGTTCGTGTGACAGTAATGACGTTATGTGCTGAAAGCTATCCGGAGAACCGTATCGAAAAGACACAGGAATTGATTTTAAAACTGTCAGAAGGAGGAATTATCATAAAAACATTTCCTGCTATGCATGAGCATTTCGCTATTATTGATAAAGAAATCGTCTGGTATGGAAGTGTGAATTTGTTATCTGCAGAAAAGGAAGAGGATAACCTGATGCGGGTACAGAGTATGGAAATAGCACAGGAACTGTTGGAGATGACTTTTATCAATGGTAAAGAGGAGACATGAAAGTAAAATTGGATGATATAATAGAGGAATGGAATTTGTCGGTATGGAGATTGATTATTATTACCATACAAAAACGGAGACGGTTGTTGTTTATATAGATGAAGAAATAATTTTAAACGAGACAAGCAGAGGGTAAAATATGAATAGTATAACGATAAAGGAACACAAATGTTTACTGGAAAATATACAGATTAAGTTTATCCGCACCGGAGTTTGAATGATTGGATAAATCCTCGAAACACTATATGTTGAGTTTCCGGGATTATTTTTACTTCATCAAATTGTAATATGGTTTGTGTGTTGTCTTTCATGTCTGAAACCAGTTGTGTAATTTACCCAAACGTGCTAAAATTATCCATGAGCACCGTGTACAGGGTGAAAGCCTCCCAACTTACGTAAGAGGGGAGGTGGTGCATATGGATACATACCAGGCCTTAAGTATATTATTTTTAGGCGGGTCATTCCTGATCGCATTCCTGACCTACATAGATAGGAACAATAAGCGAAAGTAAAAATGCCTACCCTGTCGGCCAACAGGATAGGCGGTGTCCGTAAGGACATTTAAAACCTAATTCGGGCTTCCACCTTGTGGGCGGTTGCTCTTTTATATTGCCATTATATATCAATTATTAAAATATTTCAAGAGCTATAGGTATTTTATTGGCAGCCCCCGGCCGGCAAGGCAATAAGCCACACCACATATATGCAAATATCTGGTTTGAAAGATTTCAGTCACGGTCAGATTTGCTTCTATGTTTTCGTCTGGTTCTGTTTCATCCTCAAACTCTTCTAGTGTAATAACTGCCTTTTCCTTAGTTTCCGGATTCCATCGGATAATTTCCTCGTTGCTTATATCAATAAAGGGTGGCTTCTCCAAAATGTGAGTCTTGAATTGCATCATGGATTTTGCGAGCTGATCCTCAATTGAAGATTAGCTGTTAATCCATGAACTTTCACGGTATCAAGCTGTGCGGCGTGGTTCTTTCAATACAATTTCTAGAAAGTATGAAAAAAGAGTAGTTATTGATAGCGCTAAACAATCAATATCAAATTTAGCGGCCATTTATGTAAATTAGTATATAAAGTTTATATATGTCCAACTAAATCCCTTATAAACATATGGCAGACTGAATACGATGTATCCTTCCATCGGACGGGGTGGGATTGCAGAACTCTTTCCTAATATTCCATGACGGATTTTAACTTTTTGAATATTGGAGGGTGGAGTATCTGGTCACCGTATGTCATGCTTATTACAGCCCTAATTGAGATACCGGTATTCCTGGCAATGGCATTGTATTCTTATTGCAGCCGGTCTGTCTGACATAATATCAACTTACACTATACTTGGCATATTTCTTCGGAGATATGCCTACTGTTTTTGTAAAAGCCTTTACAAAATTACTGTAGTTATTATAGCCGCATTGTTCGCATACCTCATTCAGGCTGAGATTATCCGCCAATAAGGATTTGGCGATACTGATTCTTCTGGCTGTAATATACTTATTTATCGTCATGCCGGTTGCGGTTTTAAAAATTCTGCACAGATAGGATTCGCTGATGAAAAAATGGGAGGAAATCTCTTCAAGGGAAGTTTCCTGACTGATATTCTGGTTAATATACATCAAAATATCATCCACCAGCTTATTGTATTTAAAGCTGACGGCATCTTCGGCGGGGGTATCCGTATTTTTCTGGTAAGCGTGAATTAACATAAGCATTAATTCTATAAAAGCGGCACGTTCCATTAAATCACTGCCGTAATCTCTGGCGGAAGTGATTTTATTGATAAAATACAGAAAACGCTGCTGCTGTTCCTTATTAAACGATAATTTATGAGAAAAAATAGCTTTCCGGTGGGCAAAGCAGTAATTTAAATCCGTGGATTCGGTTGACAGGGACTTTAAAAAGTCAGGATGGATGGAAATAATAATCCTTTCGTGGGCTTCCCGGTCAACCTGGGATACATAATGGCTTTCATACTGGTTAATAACAAAAACATCGCCGGGATTAATGGTATACACCTTATTGTCGATCAGAAACTGTTTTCCCCCAAAAACCGAATAATAAATTTCATAACAGTCATGGATATGCATGTCCATGACCTTTTCTTCTTTATAGAGATGAGCCAGGGCAAAATATTTTTGTTTAATGGAATTTTCAATAGCCATTTTACAGGACGACAGTTCTTTCATAATTAAACTCCCTTCATACTTTTTACGTTTTCCCCTTAATTATAGGTTAAGTATATAACATTTGTTCAGGATTTGCAATATTTTATGGAAAAAATGATAAGAAATATAAAATTTAGAATGGTATACTTATAGTATCAAAGATACCGCGGTAAATCAGGTTCCGGTGAAAAGAGGATTTCTGGTTAAGGTCCGAGGTATCATGGCAAGATGATATAAGACAAAAAGAAGGCAAGCATAACTATTAATTTTTGTTCAAAGCAGAAGGTGTGTATCTGTTTTAAATGAAGTGAAACAGATCGTCCGCTTTGATTCAACAGATTGGAGGTTTTTGAAATGGAACTTAGAACAGCAGCATCACCGAAGGATGTAAAGTATTACACAACAGACAGGCTCAGGGAAGAATTTTTGATCCAGGACCTGTTTGTACCGGGCAAGATTAAAATGGTGTACAGTCATATTGACCGTATTATCACAGGAGCTGTAGTTCCTGTAACACCGATTGCATTAACTTCAGGAAATGAGTTGAGGGCGGAATATTTCTTACAGAGAAGGGAAATGGGTGTTATCAATATAGGCGGAACCGGAACCGTTTCCATTGACGGGAAAGTTTACACCCTTGCTTACAAAGATGGAATCTACATTGGAATGGGAGCGAAAGATATTATTTTCTCAAGTAAGGATGAAAAGAATCCTGCAAAATTCTATCTGAACAGCACGCCTGCCCATAAAACTTACCCCACCGTTTTAATCAAACCGGAAGGAAAAGCAGAGGACGGTGTGGTTATCGTGAAAGACAGCAATAAAGTTGAGCTTGGTTCTTTGGAAAGCTCCAACCACAGAACTATCTGCAAATATATTCTGCCGGGCCAGGTGGAAAGCTGCCAGTTGGTAATGGGAATGACAAAGCTGGAGCCGGGCAGTGTATGGAACACCATGCCAAGCCATACCCATGACAGAAGAATGGAAGTGTATCTGTATTTTGATATACCGGAAGATGCCCTTATCATGCATTATATGGGAGAACCAGCCGAGACCAGGCATATCGTTATAAGAAATGAAGAAGCAGTCATATCACCAAGCTGGTCCATACATTCCGGCTGCGGTACAAAAGCATATACCTTTATCTGGGGTATGGCCGGAGAAAATCAGGATTTTGATGACATGGACGCAGTGGGTATGAAGGATTTAAGATAAGGCAAACGGGAATCTGTTTTTCATTCGTTCTGTTTCTTAAAAGGAACCGGCGGATGGGAGGAGTGTGAAGAAAAAGCATCTTCACAAAGTGAATTAAAAAGCATAATTCACTTGGGAAGAACTCCGAAATGAGCACGGAGGGTGCTCATTCCAAGCTTCTACCACCATTATTTGCGTTGCTGCGCAAGCGGCATTATATTGATAAGGAGGAAAAAATATGAGTATTTTAAACAGTTTTTCACTGGAAGGTAAAGTAGCGTTAATTACAGGTGCTTCCTATGGTATCGGTTTTGCAATCGCAAGAGCATATGCCGCCGCCGGAGCTACCATCGTGTTCAATGATATAAAACAGGAATTGGTGGATAAAGGTCTGGCTGCCTATGCAGAATTGGGGATAAAAGCCCACGGATATGTATGTGATGTCACCAATGAAGAAATGGTAAATGCACTGGTAGCCAAAGTGGAAAAGGAAGTCGGAGTAATTGACATATTGGTAAACAATGCGGGAATTATCAAACGTATCCCCATGTGCGATATGTCGGCAGCAGATTTCAGGCAGGTTATCGATGTGGATTTAAATGCGCCTTTTATCGTATCAAAAGCAGTTATTCCCGGAATGATTAAAAAGGGACATGGTAAGATTATTAATATCTGCTCCATGATGAGTGAATTGGGAAGGGAAACCGTATCTGCTTATGCTGCAGCAAAAGGCGGTTTGAAAATGCTGACAAAAAACATAGCCTCCGAATACGGTGAATTCAATATCCAATGCAACGGTATCGGGCCCGGTTATATTGCAACGCCTCAGACAGCCCCGTTAAGAGAATTGCAGCCGGATGGGTCAAAGCATCCCTTTGACCAGTTTATTATTTCCAAGACTCCTGCGGCCCGCTGGGGAGAGGCAGAAGACTTGCAGGGCCCTGCTGTATTCCTGGCTTCCGATGCTTCTGATTTTGTAAATGGTCATATTCTGTATGTGGACGGGGGTATTTTAGCCTATATAGGAAAACAGCCCCAGTAATCGGAACTTCCTGATTTCGGTCAGAGAAAGCAGTACTATGTATAACCGGTGTTTTAGGAAAATCCTCCGGCATCCACATGCCGGTATAAGGCGTAAATCCCGGGCAATGCCAACGCATTGTCCGGGATTTTAACGGTGCAGAAGTATGGAGCATTCGGAGAATTGGCCAAAATAAACCGTATTGCCTGTGGCTCTGCACCAGATGGCAGAAGTGGAAACGAGAGCGTATATGAAAAATGCTTGTGCCGGACTGGATGCTCCAATCTGTGGGAGACAAGGAGTGAGCTTGGATGCGCAGTGGTTACTACTCTCCCCAAATTGCGGCGCAGTATACCGCAAAGCGGGGATTTAAAACGGTGTGATGATTTTTCAAACACGTTCCAGTAGTCCAAAAAGTTAGTGAGCGCCGGAATAAACTAAGATTCTAGATAATTCGAATAGGTGGACTCCTGTTAAAATCACTTTATCCGGTTATCGAATAAACATACTTAATGGACTACCAGGGTTTCAGGAAGACAAGTACCTTTCGGAGTTAAATGAACCAGTAGGAAATAACTTTTGATTTTCTAAAATAATTTATAGAAATTTATTGGGGCTGTTGCAAAATTCAGAATATAACAAACTTGTGGGAGAATATGATTTATATTTCGCTGATATTTTGTGAAATGTATGTGCGAATGGCTCCAAGATAGAGAATGGAGCCGTTTATTCGCGCGAC
>JAEWAK010000015.1 GCA_023391695.1 Bacillota bacterium | reverse complement strand
TAAAATACCTAAAAGTACTGTTGCAAGAGAATTAAAGGGGTTAGAAGAAGATGAATAATATATTACAATTAAAAGGGCAATTTCAACAAAGAAAGAACGATAGTGGCTTTGGACCAGTAAATCTTCCTAAAAACGCAAAAGTAACGGCACAGCATTTGGAAAAAATTAAATTGCAATTACAAAATATTGAAGAATATTGGAAGAATGAAAAAACAATTGGTGGAGCACTAATTAGTGCACATTATAAGTTTATAGTTGCTAAAAGTAATAGGTTGCAGCTGCTTCTAGGTGAGAAGGGTTCACATCCCAATACATCAATTCGTGGTGCAAAGTTTATAGATGAATATAGTATTGAGTTTAATAAAGAGACAAAGAAACATGTATTCACATATTTTACATCTATGGAGGCACTTCATAAGGCCATAGAATTTTTGGGAAAGTGTGAACGTGTTATAAAAAAAGACTTTCAAGGTGTAATAACAGATAAAGATACCGAAGCTATTAATAGTGGAAATTATGATAGCAGTATAATGGCAAAATCTAGTTTTCTTAGAACGGTAGTTGATGCTTATTATGTTGAGAACTTTCAAATTGACCGAGCAGACGATAAAATTAAAGAACAGTCAATCATAACTATATATAAGACAGGTGTTGGAACTGTAGAATTGCTAAGTAAATTTGGAATTAATATGATTAAAGCAAAGATGATAGATGAGACCACATTACGCTTAGATCGTAGCGAAATTGAAATTTTACAAAATAATGCTTCATATCTTATAGCGATGCATGTTAAAGACTTTGCAGAGATAGTTCTAGATGATTTTGAGAAGGCAGAAGAAAAGGGAATGATGACAATTCCTTCACCAAACAATGAACCAATAATTGGTGTTATTGATACTCAGTTTGATGAAAGCGTTTATTTTCATGATTGGGTTGAATATACAAATAAAGTTGATCCTAATATACAAATAAAAGCAGAGGATCGTTTTCATGGAACTGCAGTTTCTTCGATAATTGTAGATGGTCCTTCCTTTAATCCTAGCTTAGAAGATGGCTGTGGACGTTTTAGAGTGAAACATTTTGGAGTCGCGACAGCCGGTAGCTTTAGCTCATTTACCATTTTAAAATTAATAAGAGATATTGTAGCAGGTAACAGAAATATAAAAGTATGGAATCTTTCATTAGGATCAGCCATGGAAATAGATCCCAATTTCATATCTCCTGAAGCAGCTGAGTTGGATAGAATTCAATGTGAATATGATGTTATTTTTATAGTAGCAGGAACAAATAAAAGTGGAAGAGTTACAGGAAACATAAAAATAGGTGCACCAGCAGATTCAATAAATTCTCTTGTAGTTAATGCGGTTAATTTTCAAGGCCGGCCAGCATCTTATAAGAGAGTAGGCCCAGTCTTATCTTTTTTCTATAAACCGGACATTTGTTATTATGGTGGCGATGGAACAGAAAAAATTGTTGTGTGCGAACCGTTAGGAAAGGCTACAGTAGCAGGAACTTCATTTGCGGCTCCATGGATTTCAAGAAAAATGGCTTATCTCATTCATATTGTGGGACTGAGTCGAGAGATTGCTAAAGCACTAATAATTGATTCTGCCGCAGGGTGGAATCGTCAAGATAATATTTCATATTCGATGGGGTATGGTATTGTGCCTAAGAAAATTGAAGATATTACACATTCAAAAGATGATGAAATTAGGTTTATAATGAATGGAACAATAGATGAGTATGAAACTTATACATACAATATTCCAGTTCCTCAAGATAAGAATGCGCATCCGTTTTTTGCCAAAGCAACGCTTACTTATTTCCCTGGTAGTGACAGAAATCAGGGAGTTGACTATACTAGTACAGAAATGGATATTCATTTTGGGCGTATTATTGAAAGCAAGGGTAAGGCAATGATAAAAGCAATTGATTATAATACACAAGCTGAAGAAGGTGTGAATATTATTTACGAAGAAGATGCTAGAAAATTGTATCGTAAATGGGATAATGTTAAGCATATTAGTGAAGTACTGAAAGAAAAAGGCAGGCCAAGAAAGGCATATTCAGCAGGCATGTGGGGACTGAGTATAAAAACTAAGGAGCGGCTTGCACCAAAAGCAGGAAGAGGTTTACAATTTGGTGTTGTTGTTACATTAAAAGAGATGAATGGCATAAATCGTATTGATGATTTTATTAAACTTTGTATGGTTAGAGGATGGATTGTAAATAGAATTGATGTACAGAATCAAATCGATGTATTTAGTAAAGCAGAAGAGGAAATTGAGTTTGAGTAGTATTGTATATTAAAAAGTACCGCAGATATATGATATCTGTGGTGCTTTAATCGTTTTATAGTCTCCAGTCTATTGATCATGAAACGAGTTTTTTGATAGAAAAAAGAGTCATTGTTTCCCTTATATTTGCGGATAAAATTCAATTAAATTATTATGATATATCCATAAATTTCAAAAATGAAACTAGATGGAGAAAAAATCTAAAATTATATTCGTGAAGCATATTGTTAAAAGATGTAAATGGTGATTTTGTTAATTTGTCATTAAGATTCTATTAACTTATACATTATTATCTTGAAATCAAATTAATCTATTTCAAGGAGGATGATATTATGTCAGCAAATGTAGAAACCATGTTTTACATACACAGAAGCCATGGCACGGATTAGGAACCAGAGTGGAGACAGCTCCATTTTCGGAAGACGCACTCATTATGAAGAGTTGCATGCAACTCGATAAAAGTATATTATACCTAGGAAAGTCTTGAAATCAGGGCATTTAGCCATAAGCAAACACCCCGTTATGCCTTTGCAACGGGGTGTTCACTAAAAAGGGGACGTTTTTATTATTTTAATATTGTAGTAAATAAACAAAAATATTTAGCTTATTTCATGTATTGAGGTGCCTTATGAACGATTTATTTATTAGAGGAATTAAAATTAACTGGAAGAAAGTTGAACCACATAACTATGTCAGAAATATTCCCTCTGTCAATTCCATAAAAGCCATTGATTTTACCAGTAATATTACCTTTTTTGTAGGTGAAAACGGGACAGGGAAATCTACACTGCTGGAAAGTCTTGCGGTTGCTTACGGTTTTAACCCGGAAGGGGGCAACCGGAATTTTAATTTTTCAACGATGGATACCCATTCTAATTTACACCAGGCAATTACGGTAGTCAAAGGGACAAAAATGCCAAAATCGAATTTCTTCTTACGTGCGGAAAGTTTTTATAATGTAGCTACTAAAGTCGAAGATTACAGAGATGGAGATATTTATAGTGACTATTATAAAAGCTATGGCGGTAAGTCATTGCATGATCAGTCACACGGAGAAAGCTTTCTTGCTTTAATACAAAACCGTTTTAGAGCACAGGGTATCTATATCCTGGACGAGCCCGAAGCGGCATTATCACCCCAAAGGCAGCTGACCTTATTAATGTTTATCTACAATCTGGCTGAAAAAGGGGCACAATTTATTATTGCAAGCCATTCCCCAATACTATTGGGCACCCCTGGAGCCACCATATTATCTTTTGATGATGGAACTGTTAAGGAAATTACTTACGAAGAAACGGAAAGTTATAAGCTGACAAAATTATTTATGAATAATAAAGAACTGATATTAAATAATTTGCTTGATCATGCATAGATCATGCAATTTTTTGCCGTTATACATTCTGGAAATAGTACTTTTTATATTTTATACTTTCTAGTATAATGAAATAAGATAACTTTTAACTTTAGGTGAAGCGTGCCTCATATACCGAAGCATGTAAAAGGCTGTACATTAAATAGCTGAAAGGTTTAAGCAAATCACAGGATTATTTAATTTCCGAAAGGCAAATGGCATCCGACTTATTGAAAATTTTGAATACCGTTGCAAAATTAGTTGATAGTCTGTTGGAAATGGGAATATTAGAGTAGAGGAGCGAACAGTCAGTCATGGATTTTTTATATAATAGATCCGTTGATGCATAAATTGAAGATATTTAAGGAGTATTTTAAGGGAGGTAGTAAATGCACATACAAGATTTAATCGGAGAAGCAACGGAATATGATAAAAAGCAAATGCTTGAAGAAAAAAGACCAAAGAGCTGGTGTAAAAGTGTAAGTGCATTTGCTAATGGAGCAGGAGGAACCTTGATTTTCGGAATAGCAGATGATGATAGTATTCTTGGTTTGTCTGATCCTAAACACGATTCAGAGATTATTAGTGAACAAATAAAGACGAAACTGGATCCCATTCCAAAATTTGATTTAAGTTTTCGGAGGGTTGATGGTGATAAAGAATTAATTATTCTAAAGGTGTTCTATGGGAATGAAACACCTTATTATTACGTTGGAGATGGCAATCGCATAGCATATCATCGTATCGGCAACCAAAGTGTTCCTGTTGATGCAAGGACATTGAAAGAATTGGTTTTACGTGGAAGTGATTCTACTTATGACAGTAATGTTTCAAAATATGATTTTGAAACATTTTCCTTTACAAAGTTGAAAGCTGTTTATAACCAGAGAACCGGAAATATATTTGAAGAAAGCGATTATGAATCCTTTGGGATCGTAAATGAAGAAGGAAAATTAACAAATGCGGGAGCGTTGCTGGCAGACGAGTCACCGATAAGGCAGTCCAGATTATTTTGTACCAGATGGAATGGATTGGATAAAGCATCCGGAGTAATGGATGCTTTAGATGATAAAGAGTTTTCTGGAAGTTTGGTATCACTCTTACAGAACGGAACAGAGTTTGTAAGAAATAATTCTAAAATGAAATGGAAAAAAGCAGGTGATGGAAGAATTGATTTGCCGGATTATCCGGAACGCAGTGTTTTGGAGGGACTGGTGAATGCATTGATTCACCGTGAATATTTGGAATTAGGCAGTGAAATCCATATCGATATGTTTGATGACAGAGTAGAAATATATTCTCCCGGAGGTATGTATGATGGCTCTTTCGTGCAGGAACGGGATATAAATAAAATTCCGTCAAAACGAAGGAATCCAATTATTGCAGATATATTTAATCGATTGAAATATATGGAACGGCGAGGCAGCGGATTCAAAAAAATTAAGGAGGATTATAGAGTACAATATTTGTATACAGATATTATGGCCCCCCTATTTTATTCGGATAGAGATTCTTTTGTTTTAACTTTGATGAATCTAAATTATAAAAAAGGAGCCGAAAAAGGAGCCGAAAAAGGAGCCGAAAAAGGAGCCAAAACACAAAAAGCAAGAGAAGTAGAAGAGCGTATTGAAAAAATATTTAAAGTGATAAAAGAAAATCCAGAGATAACACAAGCAGAGATAATGGGCAAAGTAGAGGTATCAAGAAAACAAGTGCAAAATGCTGTGAAAGTACTTGCTGTACAAGGAAAGATTAAACGAATTGGAACTAATAGGAGCGGATATTGGAGCGTGAATGAATAGGGATATTTTAACCAAAAGTCTACAAGATTCCCTCATTGACATATCTGGGTGCTTTATGACTTATTAATAAGAAAATTAAAATCAATTGGGATAAAGTTGGAACCGACAAGCTGAAATCTATACCAACTTGTCGGTATACTATGCATCGGTCAAAAGGCCCATTTACAGTATTTGTACTTTGCATATATAGTAAATATAACATAGTAATTTTATTAAAAGAATCTGATTTAAAATAATAATTTAAATCAGTTCTGCTTATACAAAGGAGAGGGTTGTAATGAACGGGGATTATGATAAGAACGGCTGGCCGGCGGATGACAGTGCCGGTGGCTACGATAGTACATGGAAAGATACCAATAACAAAAGTGAAAGCCAATATGAAGACTTTCAATATGAAGGTTTTGATGAAACTTCAACGACCCGGCGGAATAATTTTCGGATTCCGGTCTGGATTATCTTATTTCTGATTTTCATAGTAATTCTTGACGTAGTAAGTATGACACGGTTCCCAGGTATTTTGAGTGATTATAAGTTATACAAAAAGGCAGAAAGCAGGATTTCAAACGGGGAAACCTCGCTGACATTAAGTGAATTATATGATCTGGCAGAGCAGTATCCGGATTCTACTCCGATCCAGATAAAAAGTATTGAACTGTCTATGGAAAATGGGTATTATGACATGGCAGGATATTTAATGGATACCTATTTAGCGGGAAAGAGCCTGTCGGATTCGGAATATGAACGCATGGACCGTTATTATACACGTTTGGAGTCTTATTATCATACCTACGATGCAATTGAACAGCTTTTCAGTACGGTTTCCGATCCGAATACATTGAGCGGGGAAAAATATGATGAGCTAAAGGCAAGGCTTGAGTCTATGCTTGAAGAAGACGGACAGGATGATGCATTTATTTACTACTATTTAGGGCGTATTACATCCGATGCCGCGGCCACTAAAAATTATCTGCAAAAATGTTATGATACCGATCCGGAATGCTTTGACATACGTGTGCAGCTGGGAGTTTTGTACCGGAGAATGGGAGATTATGAGGCGGCTGAGAAGTATAATAAAGAAGCTTTGGCAAAAGATAAGATGGATTCCGGAGCACTGCGTTCCATGGCGATCCTTAAAATGTTGGAGGGGGACCCAAAAAGCGGGCTTAACCTTGCGGAAGATGCTTATCATTCCGAGCCGGACGGTACTTATGTCCGGGAAACCTATCTGATCGCTCTCAATATGAATGGTATGGAAGCAGAGGCCGAGAAAATGAAAAATGAAATTATAGGGGCGGTCGGTGCCCTGGATGACGATACAGTAATGTTGCTGAACGGTGAAATAACACTGGAAAATTATTATATAGAGGAATAAATGTGAAGAAAAAACATTTGTACAAAGTGAATTAAAAGACATCTACACAAAGTGAATTAAAAAACATTTTCACAAAATGAATTATAAAACATAATTCATTTCGAAAGAATGTAAAGGTTGGAAGAAAATAAGTATAAGAAAGGAAAGCCATGTATCAATTCTTTCAACTTGATTATTGTGGCAGTATCACATTTGCCTGCAAATGTGATATGTATTGGTGTAAAAATGATAATACCTGGAATATTAATTTCGATTATCACATTTCCCGGAGTGATTATACATGAACTGGCTCATCAAATTTTTTGTTATATATGCGGATTACAAGTATACGAGGTGAAATATTTTCAAGTTAAGAATCCTATCGGATATGTTGTTCATGAGGCAACTAATCATCCGGGAAAGGTTTTTCTGACGTCCATGGGGCCGTTCTTTATTAATACCCTGCTTGGGCTGCTTATTATGCTGCCGGCTTCCATTGAAATTATTGTTTTTAAAGATTACGGAGATCCGTTGAATCTTAACCTTGGGTGGCTGGGTTTCTCCATACTGATGCATGCTTTTCCAAGTATTGTAGATGCCAATGTTATGGTGAATCAGATACTGAAAAACAGGGAGGTAAGCATTATCGCTAAAATATTATCTGCTCCGTTCATATTATTGGCTTATATTGGAGCGATAGGATCTGTATTTTGGCTTGATGCTGTCTATGCAGCCGCCGTGGCCATGCTTATTCCGAATCTGCTAGTTAATTTATTTTAGGTTACATAGTAAATCCGCCGCCTTCGCTTAGAGGCGGCGGATTTACTGGTTTTACTGAGATTTTTTACACATATCACTCAAAACCTCTATTTTATTAATTTCCGGTACCGGCTCCATTGCCTACGGGCGTTCGGAAGAAAATAAAATATACAAATCCCCAATCTCTCTAAAAATGCACCTTTTACTGTAAAATTCTCCTATATCCTCTTTGTGCATTGTATCTGTATAAAAATTCCATATAATTTAGGTTAAGTGTTAACACGAGGAACGAAAAGAACAAGAAAAAAACAGGAAGAAAAAACAGGAAAAAAAGAACAGGAAAGGAGAAATAAGGTTGAAGAAGAGAATCATTACTGGTTTTATAGCGGCAGCCTTTACGCTGTCGTCACTGGCATCCTTAACAGCTTTTGGTGCATCAGAAATATCGGGGGTAAATGTGTCAGCAGAAAATGTTGTGTATGTAGCCACGGATGGTAGGGAACATGCGGATGGTACTATCGATGACCCATTTTCCAGTATTCAGGAAGCATCGGACAGTCTGGCCGGGAAAACCGGGCCGGAGGAACCGGGAATCGTATTTATTAGAGAGGGCAGCTACCGGCTGCAGGAAAGTATAAACATAACCGCTGCCAATTCTTATATCACCTACGCGGCTTATCAGAAGGAAGAGGTGGAAATTACCGGAGCGGTTACCTTAGATAACGGAAACTTTAAAAAATTGACGGAAGCAGAGGGCAGCAGGTATTCCTCCGGCAGCAGAATTTCCGACAGTGTAAAAGACAGGATTTATGTATATGACTTAAAGGCGGAAGGCATTCCGGCAGGGGAAATTAAGAAGAACGGATTTAACTGGCCCCAGCAGACCTTTCAGCCGGAACTGGTAGTGAATGGGGAGACACAGACCCTTGCCCGGTATCCCAATGAGGGGACGATGAACCGCGGGAACCTCCTGGCCGGCAAAGAGAAGAGCCAGTCGGAAGTGGATAAGCTGAATGAGCAGGAGAAATTAAACTATGACAATGCGGTGGCAGCAGGAGCAGGTGAAGGGGACCGGCCGAGAAACTGGTATTTTGATAAGACCGATACGCCTAAGACCTATGAAGAAATGCTGGCTATGAAAAGCCCGATCTTCTACGTTGCGGAAGATGACCTGGCAGCAAAGGCAGAACTGTGGGCCCCTCCTTCGGAAGAAGGGGAAAACCAGGAAAGCCAGCCGGATAAAACGGATATTGATAATACGAGATATGAAACCGACGGATGGCTGAGCGGATATTTTGAGAATAACTATGCCAATGATATGGTAAAGGTATATTCCGTCGATTCACAGAAACGGCTTATCCGCTGTAAATATCCTTCCCTGCAGGGTGTGCAGGATAAGCGGCTTATGCTTTCCGCCGCCAACATGCTCTGTGAACTGGACCAGGCAGGGGAATATTATATCGACCGCTGGAATCAGAATGATGTCCTGTACTATTATCCGGAGGGAAACAGCATTGAAGAACAGGAAATTACCCTGACTTCCTTAAACCAGCCGCTTTTTAACCTGGAAGGAGCCGTTGGCGTTACAATCCAGGGAATAAAAGCAAACGGGGGGACCGGTTATGGAATTGTCCTTCTGGATTGTGAATCCTGTGAGATTATAGACAGTGAGTTTTCCGGTTTCAGTCTGGATGCGGTCAAAATCGGAGAACATAACCAGACAATTACTACGGACCCGTCCTATACCACATCCAGGGGCGGCCACAATAATAAAGTGGTCAACAGTAAATTCTATGATATGGGAGGCGGCGGTGTCTATCTGACCGGCGGTGATAATAAGACTCTTGAGAGAGGCAATAACCTGGTAAGGAACTGTGAATTCTATAATATCTCCCGTCTGCAGACCTATACGCCTGCCGTTTACCTGGAAGGGGTAGGAAATACAGCGGCATATAACTATATTCACGATGCCCCCCATATGGTGATCCAGATTATGGGTAATGACATGCTGGTAACCCATAACCGCATTGAAAATACCTGTACCAATGCCTCCGACCAGGCACCCATCTATGCGGGACGTAACTGGACCTGGCTTGGAAACGAGATTTCCTATAACTATATCAAAGATGTGGGCAGCAGTAATAACCATGCAATATATATGGATGACGGCATGTCCGGGATGATTATTAAAAATAATATCTTCGAGAATATTTCAGGCAGTGCGCTGTTCTCAAACTGCGGTTACGGGCATATCATAACCGACAATGTAATTGTGTCCGATAAGATAGGTGTGGAATACTGGGCCTATACCCCGGCAGTAGGAAGCCGCCCCATTGCCAATGAAAAAGTTCTGGAATACCGTTATTATTCCGTACTTCGTCCCGGTGACGGCACCGATTATACCAATACGCAGGAAAATATCACACATTGGTATGAGCACTATCAGGAAAATTATCCATACCTGGAAGACAGATATCTTCCGGGATATGAAGAGGAAGACCAGGGCACGAACTTAAATTCCTTATTTGTACCCGCATACCAGACACTGAAACGGACTATTATGGCCGGAACCGGACAGGAACTGGCAACGAAAAATAATGCGGAGACTTTCCAGGATGGGGAATTTAATGCGGATTACTTTCTGGCAGCCGGTGCGGATGAGCTGGGGCTTGACCTGAATACCGGTAAATTCAGCGACACCACACCGCTTAAATCAGAGGCGGCCTATGGTGCAGTATGGATTGAAGATTGGAATGATAACTTTACGCTGGAAGGAATCGGCTTAACGGCATTGTCCGATACTCCGGAGATTGATCAGTGACAATTGTGATTAGCTGAGACAACAGCAGAAATACCATAGCCAAAACCAAATCCCCTTCCCTGTGAAGAATCTGTGGTATAGGGAACGGATAATGTATTTGGCCAATTCACACAGAGCTGCCAACGGGTGGGACTGTTGCAAAATAGCTTAATTTACTCTATGAAAAGGATATTAAGACAATCTGGAATTTATAGAAAAAAGATTGGGTGTATAATATTTTAGGTGCTATTCCCTCGCAAGTTAAGAACGCTCCGCTTCACAAAATGTGCAATTCAAAATTTATTTTGTGATTGGTCAGCTCTAGCTATAATGCATTATTATACACCCAATCCTTTAGTTAGGGGCATTGAAACTATTTTGCAACAGCCCCACTCAGCAGTTATTGAGGCAGGCACCAGAAATTCTTGACCGGTGCCTGCCATTTTATATATTGTGTTACAGACCGTCCGTTTTCTAATATAGTTCGTTTTCTAAATATAGTCCGCTTTCCAATATAGCCTTCTTTCTAATTATAACCTTTTTTTGTACATAGAATCACCTGCTGAAGGGTGAATTCGGGAAGCTCAATAATATAGGTGTCATCCGCTTGTCTGACTGTAAGGACTTGTTCCTCCGGATATACGATATTTGCGGAAAGGATCGGTTCTTTTATTACTAAACTCCCTCCGCTAATGGGAGTATGCTGCCCCTTAAAAAGCTTCGGAAGCATGGAAATCTGGTGGATCAAATATGTCTTTGAGGTTTCAAAAAAAGCAGTTCGAAGCATAAGCGGATGCCCGGAGATATTCTGTACTGCCGGAATTACATTAAGACGCCTGAGCAGCTGTGCAAACAGGCTGTCTGTATAACGATATGTATCCGAAGCAGCCATTGTAAAGAAGTCAAAGGCAGTATAAAATAGTTTCCCGGCTCCGATTTGATTGGAAATTAAGGCGGGCATATCCGAAATCTCTCCGGGCGGCGGACTCCACCAGTTTACCCATTCGGTCTGAGAGCAGGCCACGCAAGGCAGAACCAATCGCAGATGCTCTTTACAGGTATGCATGCCAAGCTGTGTAAAGAAACCGCTGATAGGAGGGGTCGTTACGGATAATAATCCTTCAAATTGTTCCGTATTGCCGGGAGAAAGATAGGCTGACCACCCATTTTGTTCATACTCCCTGTGAATCTTTACAATTTCAGCGCCTAAAAGCTGTGAAATTGAGGAATCACTGCGCTTAGAACCATCTTTGTTCCACATTCCGCATAACGCAGAAGCTATAATTTTACCGCCATTTTCCAGGTACTGGTGAAGAAGTCCACAAAGCGTTTCATCAATTACATAAAGCTCCGGAAGCAGAAGCAAATCGTGAGCAGACAACAGCTCCGCCGTAGCAAGCTGCTGCGGTATTATGCCATAGGGAAGCTTTTGATTTTCACATAGCATCATGGCACCCAATACTGCCGTCGTATGGGGATCCGAATGTTTCATCCTCAGAATGGAGTCAGGGTTAAAATCAGAGAGATTCATATTTCTGGAAAGGTCACTCTGAAGAATACCTGCGCATTTTACAGGAGTCCGGTCACTGAAATAGGGTTCCAGTTTTTTTAATTCTCCGTAAACACTGCCAAGAAGTCTGGCTTCTTCAAAATCAAGTGTTCCGTCTATATGCTGAGAGCCGCTGTACATGCCGACACGGCAGCCCTGTGCGGCTATGGACGATAAATCACAGATATACTGGCTGACGGAATCGTAATTGTATACCTGTGATGCCTCACCGGGAGCCAGAATCGGATACTGGTCCTTTGCCGTATCCCTTGCATAAACAGAAGAAAACCAATTATCCTTTAACAGCGGTTCCGAAAATTGATAATCAAGAAGGTTCCTGATCTCCCGGGGATAATGACAGGAAAAATTAACCGTGACAGCCAGGTCTTTATCGATTCCTTTGAGAACCCGGTTTATTTCCAGCAGATACTCTTTTGCGTTATTGTTAAGGAACTCGGTAATATCCGCTCTTTTATTCAGAATTTCATTTTTATCTTCAGGAAGTCCGTAGCCGTAAATGGATTGAAATTTTTCACGGCAGCTTGGACAATAGCATAAAGATTTTCCGAAAATATCAAGGAAAAGAGCATCCGGGTGATAATTCGTAACAATTTCCTTCATTTGATCCAGGCAATACTGACGATAGGGAGTTTGACAGCAGCAAAGACCCCACTTGGCGTAGGTGTCATCCCGGATCAGATAGGAACCGTCAGGCTTTTGGACTCTCCATTCCGGAAAGCTCCTGGCTGCCCCTTCATCATACTCTATACAGTAATAAGCGATAAACTCAATGTTTTTTCTTTTGAGCATCTGACTGATCTCAAGAATCCAATCCTTACTTAATCCTTTGTGCATTACAGCACCTTTTACGAAAGAGTCATAATAAGATACACCCCAGTGGTCTTTGCAGTACACCATAAGGGAATCGATCTGTGCGGTATCGATAAATTTCTCATACTCCTCAATGTTGAGATGATTTAGGTGCACAGTCGGCGGCTGGGGTGAATGATGATCAATTAAATAGCACCGCTTGCTTTCTTTGTATTTTTGGCTCATAAATACCTCCTGTGATTTCAAACAATAATAGTACTATAACAGTTACATAAAAAATAATCAATATAAAGTTGCACAAGATTCAAATGAAAACTTGACAATTTGTAATACATAACATATAATTCAATTTAAGCAGTAATACACAAGCATCAATAAAAAATACCAATTGAATATCGGAAAAATGCATTGAAACTATACATTTAAGGGAATTTTTAAGAACAGCCTTTAAATTATTTTTATAAACCTATCTGGTAGTACCAATGAACCAGTTAATTAAAGGAGGAAAAGTTATGGATTCAGATTTATTAGCTTTAACACATACCGGTGACGAGTATGAGAAATACCTGAATGCGGTGGTTCCGCCGGTATTTTTAAACTCGCTTCATTTATTTAAAACATTTGAGGAATACTGTAATGTCGATGTATTTGAAGAAGATCAGTTTATTTATGGAAGGGCTTCCAATCCTACGGTACATATCCTGGAGAGAAAAGTAGCCCAGCTGGAAAACGGAGTCAGGGCGGCAGCCTTTTCTTCGGGTATGGCGGCATGCTCGGCTGCAATCATGGGCACATGCAGCAGCGGCAGTCACATTATCTGTATGAAGGATGTATATCAGCCGGTGAAAAGATTTTTAAACCAGGTTTGTATACCGCGTTTTCAGATGGAGGTAACCTATGTGACCGGTACGGATTTAGAAGAAATAGAAAAGGCAGTGCGGCCTTCTACAACCCTGATGATTCTGGAAAGTCCTGCAACCTTTGTATTTCGTGTTATTGATATTTCGTCCGTGACCGCAATAGCGAAGAAGTATGGAATAAAAACTTATATTGACAATACCTGCCTGACACCTTTATTTCAAAAACCTTTAGAGCTTGGGGTTGATATCGTAATGCATACCATTTCAAAATACATAGGCGGGCACAGTGATATTATCGGAGGAATTTTGATTTCAAAGGATGAAGGGCTTATGAAAAAAATTATGTCTGAAATGAGGGAATGGTTCGGAGGAATTTTGGGGCCTATGGAAGGCTGGCTTGCCATACGCGGGCTTCGGACATTGCAGGCAAGACTTATGCAGCATCAGGATACTGCCATGAAAATAGCAGCTTATCTGGAAAACCAGGAAAAAGTTAAAAAAGTATATTATACCGGACTGAGCTCTCATCCTCAGGCTGATATCATTAAAACGCAGCAAAAAGGCCATACCAGCCTGATGAGCCTTCAACTGGATACGACACCGGAAAAAGCTGTGGTATTCATTAATAATCTTAAACTTTTTGGAAAGGGTTGTTCCTGGGGCGGTTTTGAAAGTCTGGCTTTGTGTCCGTTATACAAGGCGGGGCAGGAAGAACTGGATTTTTTGGAAGTGGACAGGGGGCTGATACGCCTGTACTGCGGACTGGAAGGTACGGAAAATCTTCTGGAGGATTTAGAAGCTGCGTTCAAAAGTCTTTAAGCAGAAATAAAATCCCGTAAGCTGATTAATAATTAATTAGCAGGGAATTTATAATAAAGAAGGGAAGGTATTTTATGAAAAGAAAACTTATTATCACACTGTTAGCAATGGCACTGATGGCAATGGCCGTTACCGGCTGCGGAAAAAAAGGAGCTTCATCCGATAATCCGCCAAACAAATCCGAGAATACTTCCGGTAAAGAGGAAGTTAAGAGCCTGAGATTTCTGGATGTAGTACCCAGTGAAACGAGGCAAACCTATTATGAGGGAATCTTTGAAAAATTCAAGGAAGAAACCGGAATTACGATTACTTATGAAAGTGTCCCCTGGGATGATGCGGCTAATAAGATTACCGTTCTTGGTTCTTCCGGCCAGCTTCCGGATGTCATGACTACCTGGTCCGGATGGCTCGGCCAATATACCTCAGCGGGCTGGGTAATTCCATTGGATGCTTATATTAAGGATAGCAGGGAGGATTATACCGACGCAGTTAACAATCTATTATGGAAAAGTGAAGAAGAAAGATACGGGCATGTTTATACAATACCTGACGGCTTAATGGTAAAAGGGGTATTTGTGAGAAAAGACTGGTGTGAGGAAGCCGGAATTAAGCTTGATCCTGCCAAAGACTGGACCTACGATGATTATTTTGATCTGGTTGCAAAGCTAACCGATGCGGGCAAGAAGCGTTACGGAGCATCCTACCGGGGAGCCAGAGGAGCCCTTGATCCGCTGTTAGTCTATATGCAAGGATATACGGGAGGTAATACTTACGACCAGCAGGGAAAAATCCTGATCAATTCCCAGGATTGCCAGAACGCTTTTATTAAATGGAATGATGTATATAAAAACGGTTATGCACCGGAGGATTCAATTAACTGGGGTTTTACAGAAATGGTTGACAATTTTACAGGGGGTCTTACCGGTACCTTAATTAATGACTCAGAGGTTGCGGCTACCTGTCAGAAGAATATGTCCGATGACCAGTGGATGGTTATGCCTATGCCAAAGAGCACTGCGGATGGCAAGATTTATAATACAATAAATGCACCTTATTCCTATTCCATTTCAGGAGACAGCAAAAGTCCGGATGATGCCTGGAAGTTAGTTGAATTCTTAAGCCGTTCAGAAAACAGCATTGAATACTGTAAGCTCACAGGTGAAATACCGATTAAAAAAGATGTGGAAAACGATGAGACTTATGGACTTAACGGCCCATATGCAACTTTTGTACAGCAGTTAAATGATCCTGAGCTTGCGGTGCCTGCCACCTATGGACCGTTTGATTATACCGATTTACATCAGGGAATGTTTCATGAGGAGATTCAAAAATATCTGCTGGAAAAAGAAGATGCAAATACAGCACTTACCGGTATTACCGATGAATTACAGTCCAGGATGAATGATTATATGAAAAAGAATCCGGATGCTGCAATTGAAACAGCTTTAAAACTGAAATAATTGAAGGTTTCCGGATAAAGAAGGAGGAAGGATTTTGAAGAAGAAATGGGATAAAGGAAAGCCGGGTCATCATGGAAAAAAATCAAAAATTGAGCCCTATTTCTATATACTTCCGGTTGCGCTTATACTAATACTGACATTCGGATATCCGTTGTTAAAGAGTGCCGTTATGGCTTTTCAGAATTATAAGCTGTCCAATATCAACGATGTCTATTTTAATAATTTTGCGAACTTTAAAAAAATGTTCGGGGATTCGGACTTTTTACTTTTGTTAAAAAACTCTTTCATTTACGTAGTGTTATCGGTTACGGGGCAATTTGTAATGGGACTGATATTAGCCCTTACACTGAAACAAAAATTTAGAGGACGAGGACTTTATCAGGCTATCGTATTCCTGCCCTGGGCATTTTCAACCTTTGTAGTCGGTCTACTATTCCGCTGGTCCTTTAACGGAGAATACGGTGTAGTAAATGATCTGCTGGTGAAGGCCGGAATAGTGGGGAAGGGAATTGCATGGCTTGGTACTCCGGGTTTATCATTGCTCGTTATAATATTGGCAATGATATGGCTGGGGATCCCGTTTTTTGGAATTATGATTCTGGCCGCCCTGCAGTCTATACCGGAAGAGGTATATGAAGCTGCGGACATGGATGGCTGCGGCCTGGTTAAGAGGTTTTTTAATATAACGCTTCCTTTTATTAAGCCGACCGTTATTATTACCATATTGCTTCGTACAATCTGGATATTTAATTCCTTTGACTTAGTGGTAATCGTAACCGGCGGAGGACCGGCAAATTATTCCCAGACACTTCCGTCCTACATGTATACGAAGGCTTTTTCAGGTTATGACTTTGGACTGGCAGGAGCTTTAGGCTTAATGCTTATAGTAATTTTAAGTATTTATGCAATGGTGTTTTTAAAAATCAGTAATTACGATAAGGCAGGTGATTTTTAATGAAGCGGTCAACAAAAAGGAAGATTTTAAATATTGTCCGGATATTCGTACTGGCTTTTTTTTTCCTGCTGGTAGTACTTCCTATCTACTGGATGGTGATTACATCCTTTAAAACGAATCCGGAAATAGTCAATGTTCAAAAAATAACCTATTTCCCTGAAACCTTTACATTGGAAAATTACCGTTCCTTATTTAATATGCTGGATTACGGAACATTTTTAAAAAATAGCATTATAATAACACTTTCTACGTCAATATGTATTGTATTATTATCTATTTTAAGCGGTTATGGGCTGGCGCGTTTCAAATTTAAAGGAAAGTCTGCGGTTCTTTTGTTTTTTCTGATTACACAGATGATTCCGGGAATCTTGGTTATTATTCCTCTTTATGTAGTTTTCAGTAAAGTAGGACTGATCAATACACATTTTACTTTATACCTGTATTATTTGATCACAAACCTGCCTTTTTGTGTCATCACAATGAGAAGCTTCTTTGAAAGAATACCTTATGTATTGGAGGAAGCCGCATATATGGATGGCTGCAGCCGCTTTAAGTCGCTTAGGAAGGTTATTTTACCGGTTATGTTTCCGGGGATTGTCGCCGTCTTTGTATTTGCATTTATCGGGGCGTGGAATGAATTGATTGCCGGAACGATTTTTATCAATACGCCGGATATGTGGACGATCCCTGTAGGCTTAAAATCCTTAATCGGCAAATACAGTGTTCAATGGGGAGCTTTGATGGCAGGAGGCGTGCTTGCGCTTCTTCCTACGGCTGTTATGTTTATATTTGTACAGAAATATGTTGTGGAAGGCTTGACATCCGGAGCGGTAAAGGGTTAGACTAAAATCGAATTCATATTTGGAGGTACAGATGAAAGAGCATTTTAGTCCGATAAAACCAGTATCAAAAGACTTATTATATATGAAGATTGCAGATGCAATTTTAGATTATATAAAGGAGAATAATTTGAAGGCTGGCGATAAGCTTCCGTCTGAAAGGATGCTTGCAGAACAGTTTATCACAAGCCGGAATTCTGTACGGGAAGCCCTACGGGTTTTGGAAAATGAAAATATTATAAAAGTTAAGACCGGAATGGGTGCATACATAAGTTCAGACCGGATTGCGGATTCCTTATATGTAAAGCTGTGGAAAGTGAATTATAAAGAACTGCTGGAAATAAAATATCTGCTGGAGAAAAGCCTGGTTCAGAAACTCTGTAAATCCATTGAGCAAAAGGAACTGGATTATCTGGAGGAACCTCTTCTTCAGATGGAAGAAGCAGCAGCTGCGGGTATTTATTTGCAGAAATGTGATTATACGTTTCATAGCAGAATTCGTCAATTGGGTAAAAACCTGACTATGGAGCAGATGATTGACAACCTGGTAATAGCTTTGGATAATTACGGAAAAGATCTGCATGGGGTGGAAGGAATCTGGTGCTCTACAATACCCTATCACAGAGATATGTTCGAAGCGGTCAGAGACGGGAACTTATTTAAGGCAGAGGAAGCGTGTCTGAAAATCTATGAAACGGATGAACAGGCACTCGGACTGGTAGAAAAGATAGCGAAAAATTAATGACTGCAAAAAAGAGATTTCACGAAAAGCGGAAGAAAACAAAAAATCTTAGGGCGTTCAGAACGGTGCAATGAGTTTTCAGACACGCCCTAGTAAAAAATGAATTAAATAATAAGGAATTATAGACTTTAAGATTGAGCCACATACTGTAAAAATAGCACTGTTTATTGACAGTGCTATTTTCCGTTGTTACACTTGTTATGTTAGGAGCTATGAAAGAATTCTATATAAAAAAAGGCTCTGCAAAAAGGAATGATAAGAGATGAAAAAGATATTTCCCAAAGTGCATAAATCCTATTACAGGAAGATTGTATTGCTGATGCTTGTGTTTGTTCTGGCAGTGGTGCTGCCCTTTGCTGCCCTGCTGTACCGGAATGCCCAGGCCAATATGATAGATAATATTAACCAGTCCAATGAACAGGTCTTAAATCAGATGAAGTTCAACTATACCTATTTCGCTGAAAATATATCGGCACTCTGCCTGTCCACCTATTTCCGCTATGATGTCAATGCATTAATGTACAATGGGGATATTGACTATAACCAGCTTTACCTGACGTTAAAAACCCTGAAAGATAATGTGCTGCAGTCCCAGCCCTCTCTTACTTCCATCGATATTTACAATGCCAAACGGAAAGCATGGTATTCTACGAATAACGCGGATACCTCTGCCGGGGAGGATCTGAATCTGTATCTGAATCTGTACCGGAAGGAACAGGGGACGGTTCCGAAACTGAGCCCGGTACTCCGAAAAATACAGGAGAAAAATGGGCAGGTAGAAAGCAGCCAGTATGTATTTTCCTATTTTATGTATGAATATTCCAATCCTGCGGACGGCCAGAACAGCTGTATCGTGCTCAACCAGAGTGCGAACTGGTTTTTAGATAATCTGACGGGAGCCGTATCCCAGAAAGTACCGGCCTCCGTCTATCTGGCCGGGAAGTCCGGGGAGATTTACAGTTATAAGATAGAGCGGAACTCCAAAATGGAAGAAACCCTGGTGAGGAACTGTATTTGGAATTACGCCAGTAAAGAAACAGGCAGTCCCAGACAGGGGTATTACATCGATCATTATAAAGGAAAGAAATACCTGGTCTCCTATATCGATTTGGAGGACCGGGGCAACTGCATTATTATGATACAGGAATACGAAAAGATCTTTGCCAACCTCATTAAGCTGAAAAATGATTTCCTGCTCCTGTCCGCAGTATTCGGCCTGATCGGAACCTTTGCACTGGTAGAGCTTTCCCGTAAAATCTACCGGCCGGTAACTACCCTGGTGGACTATGTATCGGGGCTGGATGGGGAAGAGAATGCCCAAGCGGAAGAAAACGGCGTGGATGAATTTGAACACCTGCGGGTCATTTACCAGAAAGTAAATGATGTGAATAAAGAGCTTCTTCAGGAAAAACAGTCTACGGAGGGAACCCTCAGGAAGTTTCTGCTTTCGAATATGTTGGAAGACAGTACGGAAGAAAACTGGGAGAAATATTACAAGAGCATGCCGGACGCCCCCCTGTCCCGTATTGATGAATATAACCTGATGATAGTGATCCTCCATTTGGACCATTTTTTTGTAAACCGCTTCGGATTTGTGGAGGAGGACAGTAATCTGCTGCTGGCCAGTATTTCCAATGTGACCAGTGAGCTTATGGAAGACTATATTACGGAACCGGTTAAAAAAGAGGCCAATGAACTGGTAGTGATCATAAACTGCCCGGAAAAAAAAGCAGACCAAGACCAGGTAAAGATAAGAATACGGAAAATGCAGGAGTTTATCAAAGAGAATTTTGATATTACGGTTTCCGCGGCCTACAGCCATATCAGCCGGGAGGCAAAAGAGCTGGAGGGATTATATGAGGAAACCCGCAAATTTGCTAGGTACCGGATCGTATACGGAGGGAATTCCCTTCTGGGTGAAGCGGAATGCCGGAATAATGTTTCGAACCGGGAAACGTCTTATTCCAGGGAGCTAAAGAAACGCCTGGAAGAAAAACTGAAACTGGGCAACCTTGAGCAGATACAGGAGACACTGTTTCGGATACAGGAGGCTGTCTGCGGCCTGTCCTATGAAAATATTATTATCAGCATGATGTCCCTGGTAACCGAAGTCAATATGATCATGAATGAAATCAATATGGCAAAAAATAATCCCGTGACCATCAACTTTAACGACATGTATAAAAAAGTGATCGAAGTGGATTATATTGACCAGATTTTCAAGGAATTATCCGAATATATCAGCTCTATCCTGTCCGACACCTATCAGGAGAAGGAAAAGGAAAATGACAGGGAGAAACTGTTCGTACAGACCGTTCTGGAGTTTGTGAATAAAAATTATACGGATGTAAACCTGTCCTCCCAGTCCATTGCGGATTACATGAATATGTCCGGACGCTATATTATGAAAAAATTCAAGCAGTGTACCGGGATATCCCTCAATGAGTATATTCTGGATGTGCGCATGAAGCAGGCGGTATACCTTCTGACTCATTCTGATATGCCGGTCAATAAAGTTGCTGAAAATATAGGAATCGAAAATGAGAACTACTTCTACCGGCTTTTCAAAAAAGTATATGGGTGTACCCCAAGGAATTTCTGTAACAGGGACCAGTAAGTGCATCTTGAAACCTCACTGTAAAATACGCACATTACTGGCTTTTCTGCAGTAATGTCCGTATCCTTCAGTAGCCAGGAACCCCAAAAACCTGATAGAATCCAGGTATCAGCAGGGGAGGCTGGGATGTGCATAGCACAAAATCGGCGGTTCGTTAAAACCGCAGTGATGTATTATCACAAATTATGAAGGAGAAAGTGAGGTTTACAAAATGAAGCTTTTAAAGAAATTGGCAGTATTGGGCCTGGCAGGTGTATTGGCAGCCGGCACTCTGGCAGGCTGCGGCAAGTCGGAAACAAAAACCGGCAGCAAGGATACAACGCTGTCTAAGGAATCTACGAAGGATACATCCTCTAAGGAAACCGGTTCAAAAAATACGGACCCCGGAGAAACCATTCCGATAAAATGGTATCTGGCCGGTTCCGGCCCGCAGGCTGATGTGGAGGCGGTACAGGAAGCAATTAATACGTATCTTCTGGATACCTACAACATGAACATTGATTTACAGATGATCGCAACGGACTATGCAAACTACCCCCTGAAGATGCAGATGGTTATCGCTTCCGGGGAAGAATATGATATCTGCTGGACCTCCAGCTGGAATAACAATTACTATGATAATGTAAATAAGAACGCATTTATACCCCTTGATGACTTATTAAAAGAAAACGCACCGGAGCTTTTAGCTTCCATGGATACTTCCATCTGGGATGCGGTAAGGGTAAAAGGAAGTATTTACGGGGTTCCTTCCCAGCAAATCTTCCCGAAACAGAATTATGTGGTTATCTTAAAGGAATATGCGGATAAATATGGCCTGGATGTAAGCAAGGTCAGCAAATTAAGCGATCTGGAAGAATTTTTTAAACAGGTTAAAGCGGACAATCCGGATATATACCCCTTTGCGGCGTCCAGTAACGGTTTGCTCGGAAAGCACAATGTAGCCCTGGGATTTGAATCCATCGCAGGTGTCAGTATTCCCGGTGCTATTAAAATCGGCGATGACGGCGTGACGATCTATAACCAGTTCGAATCCACCGAATTAAAAGGATTCTATGAAATGATGCACCGCTGGATGGAAGAAGGCCTTGTGCGTAAAGATGCCGTGACCGTTGCGGATAATGCGGTACCGGATATGAAGGCCGGAAAACATATAGCAGCGATCAATGCTACCTATAAGCCAGGTGTTGAGGCTACCGAAACTGCCAACTTTGGAAATAAGGAAGTAGTTTTTGCAACTCTTTCCGATCCGTATCTGGCAACGGAGAATCTGGTTTCCAGCTTAAATGCAGTCAGCCAGACATCAAAGCATCCGGACGTGGCCATGAAATTTTTAAATCTGGTCAATACGGACAAGACCTTATATAACCTGCTCTGCTTTGGTATCGAGGGAACACACTATACGGTCAATGGAGACGGTACGGTAAAAACAGACGACGCCAAAGGCTATAATCCAAATGTAGACTGGATGCTTGGCAATCAGTTCAACGGCTTGTTAAGGGAAGGCCAGGCACCGGATGTCTGGGAAAAGACAAAGGAACTGAATGTTTCTGCCGTAGAATCAAAAGCACTGGGCTTTTCTTTCGACTCCACAACGGTAACCAATGAGATTGCAAGTGTGAGTGCGGTTTACGACCAGTACGGAAAAACACTGGAGACCGGCGGAGCCGATCCGGAAACGGTACTTCCGGAATTTATCGATAAATTAAAAACGGCAGGAGCTGACCGGATCATTGAAGAAATGCAAAAACAGCTCGACGAGTGGAAGGCATCCAGATAACGGATAATTGGTACGGAGGGCAGTTTTAAAATAATTAATTTGTTCTTGGAAGGTTTGGATGTATCTTGATACATTAGCTGTTTCGGATACACCCAATCCTTTCCTGAGGATTTATTAAGGATATTTTACAAAAGCCCTTACCATCTATAGAGAGGAGTTGCGCACATGAAAAAAGCAAAGACAACAAGTAAAAAAAAGATGAACTGGGGGCTTTTGGTGCTGGCAGCCCCGGGACTTATCTTTCTGATTGCATATTATTATTTTCCGCTTTTCGGGTTGGTGATACCCTTTAAGAAAATGGATGTTGCAAAAGGGATTCTGGGCAGTGAATGGTGCGGGTTTGATAACTTTAAGTTCTTTTTCAATTCACCGGATGTGTGGACAGTTACCAGAAATACCATTGGGCTGAACGCCCTTTTCATTTCCCTGACCCTTATTTTATCGGTCATTGTGGCACTTGGCCTGTTTGAATTATCCAAAATAAAGGTAAAGATTTTTCAGACCTGCTTATTTGTACCGTATTTCATATCCTGGGTAGTGGGAAGTTATGTAATTTATGCCCTGTTAAGCCCGGATATGGGAGTCATTCCGAATCTGCTGGAAAAGCTCGGGTTGGCTGTGCCGAATTTCTATACGGAGCCGAAATACTGGCCCTTTATCCTGACCACCTCTTATTTCTGGAAACATGTGGGATATAATGCTCTGATTTTCTATGCTACCCTGATGGGAATGGATACGACCCAGCATGAGGCAGCGGCTATAGACGGAGCGAACAAGTTCCAGCGGATCCGCTATATCTGCATGCCACATCTGATGCCTATCATTGTGCTGATGGGACTGCTGATGATCGGCAAGATTTTCTATGCGGATTTTGGTATGTTCTGGTTCCTGCCCAGAAATTCAGGGATACTGTATTCGGTGACGGACGTAATTGATACTTATGTATTCCGTATGCTGAGAGTTATGGGGAATATCGGTATGTCCTCCGCCGTGGGCCTGTACCAATCTGTAGTCGGCTTTATTCTGGTACTGGTTACCAACCTGATTGTAAAAAAACGCAACGAAGATTATGCATTGTTCTAAAGGAGATGGAAGGAATGATTCAAAGTAAAAAAGAAAAAGCAGCGGATAAGATTATTACCCTGTTCTTTATTCTGCTGGCTCTGTTCTGTGTATTACCCATATTCTATATACTGTCGGCCTCATTTTCGGATGAGATTCAACTTACCAGGGAAGGGTATTCCCTTTTGCCGAGAGGATTTTCCCTGAAGGCATACCAATATATACTGGAAAGTCCCAAACCCATTCTGGATGCCTATGGAGTGACCATCTTCGTTACTCTTGTGGGAACCGGAGTGAGCCTTCTGTTCACAGTCATGTTAGCTTATGTGATTGCAAGAAAGGACTTTCGGCTGGGCAGGATCTTTTCCTTTCTGATTTTCTTCTCCATGCTCTTTAATGGGGGACTGGTACCCACCTATATCATGCTCACCAAGTATTATCATTTGAAAGATACCATATGGGCATTGATTTTACCCTACCTGATCATGCCGTGGCATGTATTTCTGATGAGAGGGTTCTTAGCGGATATTCCCACCTCTTTGATTGAGGCGGCTAAAATAGACGGAGCAGGGGAAATAAAGAGCTTTTTTAAGATTATTATCCCGATTTCCAAACCGGCACTGGCAACGGTGGGATTGTTTATTGCATTTACCTACTGGAATGACTGGTATCAGTCCATGCTCTATATTGACAGTGCGAGTATTAATTCCCTCCAGTTTTATTTGTACCGGATCATGAATAATATCCAGTACTTAAGTACTTCCATGCAGGCAGGAAATATTTCCATTGACCTTGCCAGCCTTCCAAGCGAAACGGCGAGAATGGCACTGTGTATCCTGGCAGCAGGCCCTATGCTGATTATTTTCCCGTTCTTCCAGAAATATTTCGTAAAGGGACTGACTGTGGGAGCAGTAAAAGGATGATGTGCGCCTGGAAAAGGGCAGATAGTTTAACGGAAAGCCATTTTCACGGTCCTGCATAGGAGTTTACATCGTAAGGTGTAAATTTACTAAACTTCACATATTGCCGCGACACCTGTTTTCGATTACAATAAGAAAAACAGGTGTTTTTTTTATAGGATTTGGGTATCAAGAGTCAGTTCAGAGTATATTTTATGAATAGAATATATTGGACTTTTGTACTCTGATCGTTATAGGAGATTTTTAGGGGTATTGGGGACTGATGGGAAGGATATTATGAAAAAGAATGGATTTAGGAGAGGGAAACGTCTGGGTATGCTGCTTGGTTTCTGGATTCTGCTTCTGGCTTGTACGGCATGCCAGAAAGCGGTAAGGAAAGAAAACGATACGGCAGAGGAAATCATACCGCTTAAGTGGTATCTGTGCAGCGCAGGGGTACAGGCAGATGGGAAGTCAGTGGAAAAGGCAGTGCAGAAGTACTTAAAGGACACTTACGGAATGAATATTGCATTGGAGCTGGTGATGTATAATTTTGCCGGATATGGGGACAAGATGAGGATGATACTTGCCTCGGATGCGGATTATGATATCTGTTATACTTCCAGCTGGAGCAATAATTACTTTTACTATGCGGGGAAAGGGGAATTTTTGCCGCTGAATGAGTGGCTTGGGAGGGAACAGGAATTAAAGAACAGTATTCTGCCGGAAGTATGGGAAGGAATCGAGGTAAAGGGCCAGGTTTACGGGATACCGTCCAATCAGATTTACTCCAAACAGAATTATGTGGCGATTGTAAAGGAATATGCGAAGGACTATGGCCTGGATGTGGATAAAGTCCATCAATTAAAAGACCTGGATGATTTCTTCCGACGGGTGAAAGCAGATCATCAGGAGGTTTATCCCCTGGCACTTTCCGAGGCCGGTGCCATGGGAAAGCTTCAGTTTTCCCTCGGCTTTGAGAATCTCATCGGGGAATACCTGCCGGGAGCCATCCGCCTTGGCGATGAAAGTCTTACGGTAGTCAACCAGTATGAGATGAAGGAAGTGAAGGAGTACTACGAGCTGATGCATAGGTGGGCAGAGGACGGTATTATCAGACCGGATGCGGCCCTGGTTCCCAACAATGGCCTGGCGGGGATGAAGTCGGGGGAAAATATTGCATGCGTGAATTCTACCTTTAAACCCGGGACGGATGTTACAGAAAGCTCCAACTTCGGAGGAAAAGAAGTAGTGTTTGCTATGCTTTCCGACGCGTGGATGACTACGGAAAGCATCAGCTCCAGCCTGAGTGCCGTTAACCGGAACTCAGATCATCCCGAAACGGCGTTCCAATTGCTGAAACTTGTTAATACGGACCCGGTATTATACAATCTCCTGTGTTTTGGTATCGAGGGAAAGCACTATGAGAAAAATACAGACGGGACCGTACATCTGCTGGAAGACGGAGGTTATGATCCCCAGGCGGACTGGGCATTCGGAAATCAGTTCCTGGCAATGCCGAGAGAAGGGCAGGAGAAGGATATCTGGGAAAAGACACAGGTGGAGAACCGGGCGGCCAGGAGATCTCCGGTCCTGGGATTTTCCTTTGATACGGGCGGGGTTACCAGGCAGATAGCGGCAGTGACCGCCGTTCTGGACCAGTACAGGATCCTTCTGGATACCGGAACGGCAGACACGGGGAAAGAATATCCGGAATTTTTGCAGAAGTTAAAAGAAGCGGGAAGTGAGGATATTGTAAAGGAGATGGAAAGACAGCTGAAATTATGGTCCGGAGCTTCCGGCCGCCCCTAGGGCGTGTCTGAAAACTCATTGCACCGTTCTGAACGCCCCACTTTGCGGAATCCTGCGTCGCAATTTTGGGAACGTAGACCCGCTACGCCCCCAAAATCGCTCCTTGTCTCCCACAAAGTGGAAC
>JAEWAK010000003.1 GCA_023391695.1 Bacillota bacterium | reverse complement strand
AAAGTATTTAAATGACATGTCATATCTTGAGCGCTCAACAACACCTTTGTCAGAAAGGTTGTATAAGTTTTTTAAAAGAAGATATTTAAACATTCTGATCGGGTTGATTGCATTACGGCCATTATTAAGACAGTACTTCTCTTTCAGTTCATCATACACAAAAGAAAAATCAACAAGTTTATTAATTCTTCTAAGTATATGATCCCCAGGAATTAGGATATCATATAGTTCCAAATGAGAACTAAGTTGTAATTCAATTTGATTATTAATCATTCGTATCACCTCCACATTTTGATACAATAATTATATCAGATACTAAATAGTACATTCAATTGTAACAGGAACTTTTTCAGTGGCCTCTGCTAAGAAGCGGGGGGGACTTACTTGTAAGGTTAAATATCTGACCGGATGCCGTTATCCATTAGAAATTCCTGAACCGATTAACAGTAAAATATTTAAACGGTTCTTATTAGGGATTGACCGGATATCGGTATCCGGATTTTTTTAAATATTTTTTTAACCGTCCCAGGTATTTCCTTTTATTCAGGCTTCATTATACATATATTTTTGTTTTTGGGGAATACTATTTCGTAGAAAAAGGAGCAGAATAAATGGAGATAACAAATTTAAGTAAATGGAAGAATATTCAGACCACAGATGGGCAGGATTTTTATGATAAATTAAATTTATTTGTAGAAATTCATCATCACCTATTAAAAGATGAAAACCCATCTGATTACTTGAATGTTGTATCTGATAAAAAATATTTAGGGAGGCTCCTTTTTCTATGTTAATAAAATTAAAGGAAACCATGCAGTCACCGGTTCACCACCCCGAAGGGAATGCCTGGAACCATACTTTACTGGTCGTCAATGAAGCGGCTGACAGGAAGAAAAACAGCAAAGATCCCGAAGTATTGATGTGGGCAGCCCTTTTGCATGATATCGGCAAGCCGGATACGACCAGATACCGGAAAGGGAAAATTACCGCATATGACCATGATAGGGTCGGGGAATCTTTAGCAAAAGAATTTCTGGAGTTTTTCTCCTGTAAAGAAGATTTTATTGATAGAGTAGGGAATCTGGTCAGATATCATATGCATATCCTGTATGTCCTCAAAGACATGCATTATGGCAATATTGACCTGATGAGAAAAAAGGCAGACCTGCATGAACTGGCTTTGCTGGGCTTGTGTGACAGACTGGGACGGGTGAATGCAGACCGGCAGGAAGAGGAGAATAATATCCAGATCTTCCTGGCAAAAGTAAAGGATATGGAAAGGAACAAAGATTATGGCAAAAAAAGATAACAAAGGCAGGAATAATATAAATAAGAAAGATCATCAGCTGAAAACAACAGCTTTAGTAGATGAAGCCGCGAAGGATACAACGGAAAATAAAACGAAATCCAATAAAGAATGTTAATAACCCATAAGATGCTGTTAGTGTACCGACAAGCTGATATCCATACTAGTTGTTTGCCTGACGCTCCGCTTTGCGGCATGCTGCGCCACAATTTTGGGAACGCAGCCCACGGCGCACCCAAAATCGTTTCTTGCCTCCCACAAAGTGGAGCAGTCCGGCACAGGCATTTTTCAAACACACTCCAAAGCCGTAAGGCTGGATACTAACATTATAAGGTTTTTGTGATTGAAAATATGGTTGACAATTAAACGGATTTGATATACCCTTTAGGTGTTAATTTTTACAGAACTTATCAATTAGCAGATACATAATATTCCTTGAGATAATAAAAAGCTGCAGTGTGTGTCTACAGTATTATATACTTCGCTTAGCCGGGCGGCAGAAGTGATGCTCTATATTGAATTCCATATATTTCCAATATTCAATCTGTAACGTATCTTACGCTTTGATATATGTAAAATTTAAGTAAATTCAGACATTTTCAATCAAAATATTGTTAATTTAGTGTATAGATTTATTTTTATAATGGATTTATCCTATAAAAAGGTGTATGATTAAACCCGTGGTTTAACCGAAAGAAACACATAAATTGAGGCGGTATTTTGAACTGCTTCTTACAAAGTATGGAAGCCGTATTAGTCTTAAGGGTTCCTGAACTTTTTTATAGAAAATAAATAATAACTTAGGAGGAAATATGAGGAAGACAAAAATTATATGTACATTAGGTCCCTCAACGGATTGTGAGGGTGTTTTAAAAGAATTAGCTATGTCAGGTATGGATGTTGCCAGATTTAACTTTTCCCATTCTAACCATGCGGAACATTTAGGCCGTTTAAATAAGCTCATAGCAATCAGGGAGGAACTGAATCTTCCAATTGCCGCACTGTTGGATACAAGGGGGCCGGAAATCCGAATCGGTAAATTCCGTGACGGAAAAATTGCGCTGACCAAAGGCCAGACATTTACCTTAACAACAAAACAAATAGAAGGAACTACCTCCGGTGTGTATATAAATTACGAACACCTGGTTCATGATATTAAGCCCGGTGCAACCGTATTAATTGATGACGGATTAATCGAATTGACCGTTGACAGCCTTACGGATACGGATATCATCTGTACCGTTAATAATGACGGAAATATATCGGACAACAAAGGTGTCAATGTACCCGGAACCAAGCTGTCCATGCCATTTATCAGTGATAAGGACCGGGAAGATATAATCTTCGGATTGCAGAACGGATATGATTTTATTGCGGCTTCCTTTACCAGATGTGCTGAGGATATTCTGGAAATCCGTAAAATTATGGATGACTACAACATTACAACCACGAATATTATTGCAAAAATCGAGAACCTGGAAGGCGTTGAAAATATAGATGAAATTATTGCGGTATCTGACGGAATTATGATAGCCCGCGGTGATATGGGAGTTGAAATACCCAATGAAGACGTACCGGTAATCCAGAAGATGATTATCAAAAAGGTTTATAACGCCGGTAAACAGGTTATCACCGCAACTCAGATGCTGGATTCCATGATCAAAAATCCAAGGCCGACAAGGGCGGAAACTACGGATGTTGCCAATGCCATTTACGACGGCACCAGTGCAATTATGCTATCCGGTGAAACCGCAGCCGGGCTTTATCCGGTGGAGGCATTGCGTACCATGGTCCGCATTGCTTTACGTACGGAGCAGGATATTGACTTTAAAAAACGTTTCCGTCTGTTGGAATCCAAAGAAAATCCGGATATTACCGATGCCATATCCCATGCCACCTGTACAACCGCCCATGATTTAAATGCCGCAATGATCATAACGGTAACCAAATCCGGTAAAACAGCCAGGATGATTTCCAGATACCGTCCGGCCTGTATGATTATCGGATGTACCATGGAGGAACATGTATGCAGGCAGCTGAATTTATCCTGGGGTGTGACACCTATTCTGATTAACGAAGAAAGGGATACCTTTGAATTATTTGAACATGCGGTTGAAGCTGTAGAGAATAAAGGTTATTTAAAAAAGGGAGAATTAACGGTTATTACTGCCGGTGTCCCCTTAAGGGTATCGGGAACCACCAATCTGATAAAGGTTCATATAGCCGGAAATCAATATTAATTCCTGTATGCTTCCGGACAGGCTTCATATTGAGATTCTAAACTTCAATTCATAAGCAGAAATTAAAAATTTTAAATCAAAAATCAGGGAGCTGTTATGAATATTCTGGAACTTCATGAATTAAATAAGCAACAGAAGGCCGAAATAGAGAATTTAGTACGGGAATGCCTTGAATTGGAAGGTTTGGAAAGAACCATATATCTTGATAATGACATCAACTTCTATGTTGACTTAAACAGTTTCTACCTGCTTTATGACAAGGGAAGATTAGTCAGTGTACTGACCGTACTGCAGCCTTTGGAAGAGGAAGCGGAGATTACTGCCTACACGCTGCCCGCCGAGAGAAAGAAAGGATATTTTAAGGCTTTGTTTCAAAGGGCGGAAGAAGAATTATTAAGTTTCGGGATCAGCCGTATTTTATTTGTGGCCGAGCCGAAAAGTGTGAGCGGCATTTCTGCCTTAAAAGCCCTTGATGCGGTTTATTATAAATCGGAATACCTGTTAGCTTACCCTTTTCCGGAGGCTAGTATAAATAATACAATGTATTTTTCAGCCCCTGATTTTCAGCCCTTATTCGAATTAATTGAAATCACCCGGGAAAGGCAGGAAGAAGCGGCAGTACTGGGCAGTGAAATATTCTGTACCGATGTGGAAGAAACACAGGATGTTATCGAAATTGCCATGAATTCGGAATTTATGAAATGTTATGGCGCCTATCTGGAAAACAAGCTGATCGGGATCTGCAGCATAAGTTACGGAACAACCCAGGCCTCCATATTTGGATTTGGGATAGCGCCGGGCTGCCAGGGAAGAGGTTACGGCAGAAGGCTTTTAAAACAGGTGATGAATATGCTCCGCAACAAAGGGACGGAAGTTATTACCTTACATGTGGGCAGTGAAAATGCCCGGGCTTACTCCTTGTATACAAGTGTAGGGTTTAAAATACAGACACAATATGATTATTATGAAAGCGGTATGAGGAAGGACATTTAGTAACCCTTATTACGAATATTGCATACTATAATGTAACATTATTTTGGTAATAGAGGATAACATGGCATATAGAATAGTTATAGATGCAGGACATGGCGGCTATGATAATGGTGCTGTATATAATGAACGTGTGGAAAAAGAAGATAATTTAGATCTTGCTTTGGCAGTAGGTGAGGTCCTGGCATACAGCGGTATCGATGTCATATTTACCAGGGTTGACGATACCTATATCTCACCGCTTGAAAGGGCTTATATGGCGAATGAAGAAGATGCGGATTTGTTTGTATCCATTCATAGAAATTCAAGCCCGAAACCCAATACTTACAGTGGAGTCCAGGCCCTGATTTATGATGAAGGCGGCATAAAGCAGGCGATTGCGGAGAATATTAACCAGGAACTGGAAGAAGTCGGGTTTGCCAATCTGGGTGTTGATGTCCGGGCAGAATTAGCGGTACTCAGAAGAACGAATATGCCCGCACTGTTATTAGAAGTTGATTTTATCAATTCCGATGAGGATAACGAATTATTTGATGATAATTTTAACGAAATTGCCTATGCAATTGCATCCGGTATCCTGGAGGGGCTTAATATGGAAACGGATGAAGGGCCGGTATACCGGGTACAGGTCGGATTATTCCGGTTATTGTCCAATGCCCAGAATCTTCAGAATAACTTAATTGCCCAGGGATATGAAGTTTTATTGGTACCCCAGGGTGAGTATACTGCCGTACAGGTTGGTTCATTGCCGACCATGGAAGATGCGGCCCAGTTAGAACAGGAATTGAGGCAGCTGGGTTACAGTACTTTTATTGTCAGTGATAATTAAGACCATGCAGATATTACGAGCCAAATATGGGTTGTATTCCGTAATTCTTAAAGATTGAAACAGATCGACATAAATACGTCTATCCCAATCAGATCTTTAAATCTTACGAAATACAACTCATTTTTTAACCTTACAAGTAAGTCCCTCGCTTCTTAGCGATCGGTCATACTGATGGATTCTATGGCAACACTGCCGCCCCGGACTACTTCAAGCTGTTTGAACTGACCGGTCAGGAGCTTTATCAATGCATCATTTCTGGTTTCCGTCTGGACACATTCCAGCAATATGCTGTCAGTACCATAATCCGTTACGGATACTTTAAAAATCTCTGCGATCTGAAATAATTCTGTTTTATCTTCTTTGCTGCAGTCTCTGATTTTTATAAAAAGTATTTCTTTCATATGGGTCGAAGTATTGGTAAAATCCAAAACCTTGATTACCTCTACCATGCGGTTTAATTGTTTTTTTATCTGTTCAAAGGTAATATCGTCACTGTTTAAGCCTATGGTCATTCTGGATATGGCAGGGTCTTGTGTGGTACCCACAGTCAGGCTTTCCAGGTTATAAGATTTTCCGGAGAACAGGCCTGAAATTTTAGCCAGTACACCAATGTTATTTTCAACAAATAAAGAGATCCATCTTTTTTTCATATAAATACCCATCCTATCACAGGCTGCCCTGTGATATTGCCGCATTCATAACGGCCATATGCGGCATTTCCTTTCTTAATTTATAATTGTTTGCTGATTTTCCGGTTTATTCCTTTTTTATAAACTGTCTCATATCTGTCTTTGCCACATACATGTTTTTATAATACTTTTTGCTGTTTAACCTTACAAGTAAGGCCCCCGCTTCTTAAGGGACCCGGAATATCCGCTTTGATCCCGAATTCTGCCTGGGCGTATTTTTGAAGCTCTTTCCCCGGGTATTAACATTCCAGTATCATATTGTTTAGTGGCTTGCCTCCCTGTACCATGGGCAGAACCAGTTCTTCACTGTCAATCATGAATTCGAGGACAGTAGGGGCTTTTTTGTTCCGTAAGGCCTGTAATAAGGCTGCTTCAATCTCTTCTTCCGATTCGACCCTTATGCCATAAGCGCCGTAGCTTTCCGCCAGTTTAATAAAGTCCGGGGAATAAGCGGGACATTGGCTGTTTGCAATGCCGCAGCCTCTGCTGCAGTTCTTCCGAGACCTTAAACAGGTAGAGGAGTAGCGTTTTCCGTAGAAAAGTTTCTGCCACTGCCGTACCATACCTAACCGGCTGTTATTGAAGATACAGAGAATCAGCGGTAATTCCTGGGTGACTGCTGTTGCCATTTCCTGGATATTCATCTGCATACCGCCGTCTCCGCTGATGCAGATAACGGGTTTCTCCAGGTTGCCAAGTTTGGCGCCGATTGCGGCGGGGAAGCCGTAACCCATGGTACCAAGGCCTCCGGAGGTTAAAAGCTGTTTTCCTTCCTTTATTTCCAAGAATTGTGTGGTCCACATCTGGTGCTGCCCCACATCGGTAACTACAATGGCTTCAGGAAATAGCCCGTTTATTTTCCCAATAATCTTTTGAGGAGTAATACCGGCATCTAAAGCCATACCCAGGGGATGTTCCTGCTTCCAAAGATTGATCTGCCCAAGCCATAAAGCCCTGTTAGCTTTTTTTTGAGGGGCAGTTTTTTTACCTTCTGATAAAGTGGTTTCCTCCAGCATTTTTTCAATTGCCTGTCCGGCATCTGCCACAATGGGGATGTCAACCACCACGTTTTTGCTGATAGAGGCGGAATCAATATCAATGTGCACGATTTTTGCTTTGGGAGCAAATTCCACCAGCATTCCGGTAATCCTGTCATTAAACCTGGTACCGATGGAGAAAAGCAGGTCACATTCACTGATAGCCTGGTTTGCCCCATAGCTGCCGTGCATACCTATATTGCCCACATAGAGGGGATGGGTTGTATCTATGGCACCTTTTCCCATAATGGTAGTAACAACCGGTATTCCGGTTCTTTCTGCCAGCTTTGTGAATTCTTTCCCCGCGCGGGATAAGTTAACGCCGCCCCCGGCTAAAAAGACAGGTTTCTCCGCAGCAGAAAGCATTTCCAGGGCTTTCTTTATCTGACCGGAGTGTACTTTTGAATTCGGCTTATAGCTTCGTATGTTTACTTCCTTCGGGTAAAGGTCACTGCCTGTTTCTAACTGGATGTCCTTAGGAAAATCAACGATAACAGGGCCAGGTTTACCTGTGGAGGCAATATAAAAGGCTTCCTTTATAATTCGGCCCAAATCCTCACGGTTACGAACCGTTACCCCATACTTGCAGATACTTCTGGTGATACCTATAATATCAACCTCCTGGAAAGCATCGTTTCCGATCAGGTGGGTCGGTACCTGGCCGGTAAAACATACCAGGGGTACACTGTCATAATTTGCGGTTGCGATACCGGTTACCAGATTCGTGGCACCGGGACCGCTGGTAACCAGGCATACACCTACTTTCCCTGTGGAACGGGCGTATCCGTCAGCCGCATGGATTAAGCCCTGTTCATGTCTTGGTAAAATCAACTCAATATCATCCTGTTTGTACAATTCATCAAAAAGATCAATTGCATATCCGCCGGGATAACCGAATAATGTGGTTACACCTTCTTCTTTTAATGCCTTTACGAATAATTGGGTTCCAGTTACTTTCATAGATTAGCTCCTTTCTGGGTATGCATAAAAAAAAGCCCTAAGCTGATTATTCAGCTTAGGGCGAACAATTATAGTCCGTGTTACCACCTAAATTCAAAGATTACTCTTTGCGCTCAGTCAGTACGGGATACAGTGTAAGTAGTACGCTTACCTATATCTGATACTGCTTTCCTTTTAACGGCGGAAACTCCGGTGAAGTCTACTAAAGATAACTTGTTCGGTTCACAGCTCAAAGGCTACTTCCAAAGCTTACGCTTAAATGTGTCCCTGACACACTTTACTCCCTCCAGGAAGATTCGCACCAACCATCTTCTCTCTGTGCTTTTGGTGAGTATGTACTACTCCTTGTCAACGCTTATGGCTTTATATATTTTTGTCATTATATCAGGTTCTTTTCGAGTTGTCAAATATAAATTTTTTTAAAATATTTTGAACTGCTGCAATAAGAATTGGGTGAAATTGTAAGTCACATTTCATGTAAAATGACATAGATTACAATAAGAATGAATCTTATTGGTAAATTATGAATGTTAATGAAAAATTTAAAATAATCAGTAATGATTATACGGATTTATTGGTGGAATATAGAAGAAATATGGATTATCTGCAGGATATTCAGGATATTTCTTATAATATAATAAATGATAAATATGCCGTGCTGCATATTCCTGCCAGCGAATTGACAGAAAACAGCATGAACCGGTTCGGTTATATTGCTATACCGAAATGTTACGGGTTAATGACTTTTTTTCCGAATGAAACAGACAGCGGGTACACGGTCAGGAGGCTTCCGGAAGAAATGATTACAGGAAAAGGTGTATTGATAGGCCTGATTGATACCGGGATAGTTTACACCAATCCGGTATTTCGGTATCCGGATAATACTACAAAAATAGTGACGATCTGGGACCAGACCATTGACAGTGACAACCAATATCCGGAAGAGTATTTTTATGGAACGGAATTTACCAGGGAGCAGATCAACGAAGCCTTAAATTCGGAAAATCCCCTGGAGATTGTCCCCAGTACGGATACCATAGGAGAAGGCACAGCCATGGCAGGAATTGCTGCGGGACTGTATAATGAAGAAAATAATTTTGCCGGAGTCGCCACAGATGCGGAATTGGTCGTGGTAAAATTAAAGCAGGCGAAATTTAACTTAAAGGATTTTTTTGGTATTCCAGATAATGCGGTGTGTTTTCAGGAAAATGATATTATGATGGGGATCAGTTATCTGTTAACTATGGCAAACCGGCTGCGCCGGCCCATAATCATATGCTTAGGCATCGGTTCTTCCCAGGGTTCCCATAAAGGGGAAGATATTATGAGCAACTATCTGTCGGAGGTCGGTAATCTTTCGGGAAATGCAATTATTCTGGCGGCAGGCAATGAAGGGAGCCAGAGGCATCATTATTATGCGGAGATCATACCCCCTGCTGAGTATGACCTGGTGGAATTAAATGTAGGAATGGAAGATAAAAATTTTTCCATGGAACTATGGGGTTATCAGCCAAATATTATTTCCATGGATATCTTTGCACCTGATGGCGGGATGATTTTCAATATCAGTGATAATCTTGTTGGACAAAGTCATTTTATGGTTTCCCATGGTTCTAGCATTATATATATTGATAATTTTGTCAGTGAAGTATATTCCGAAGAACAATTGATCCTGCTGCGTTTTAAAAATGCCCAGGATGGCATATGGAGGTTTCGTATATCCGGAACCAGGGATTTAGTCAACCGGTTTAATATGTGGCTGCCGATACGTAACTTTATATCGGACCGAACCTATTTTAATAATTCGAACCCTTATACCACAATTTGCCTGCCCGGCAATGGTTATAATACCATAACGGCCACTTCCTATAATCCGGTTGACAGGACTTTGAATAATGAAGCAAGCAGGGGTTTTACTTCCATCAATATACCGAAACCTGACATTGCGGCACCCGGTGTAAATATGCTTGCACCTACCATCAGAGACAGGTTTCTGCCTTTTACCGGCACCAGTATAGCATCCGCATATGCCGCAGGAATAGCCGCAGGTCTGATGGAATGGGGGCTGGTGAATGGAAATTTTCCGAATATGGATGGAATTATAATCCGGTATATCATAACCAGTACGGCTTTCCGGAATCCTAATTTAATTTATCCTAACCCGGATTGGGGTTTTGGATTAATCGAATAAATAGTGCCAAATATATATTGACTTCTTTGCAGCAACATATTAAAATTAAATAAAAATCGGTTGAAGGGATTGGGAGAGACTGTAATAATGACTAAAATTATTACGGCGCCGAAGGTGATTCGCAATAACTCTCAGGCAAAAGGACCAATTCTGGACGATACTCTGGAAAGCGATGTGGCACCGACGAAGCAACTTTATATTTCTATATAAAGGAATCTTTCAGGTAAATCAACAGAGGCGTATTGATTTATTCAGTACGTCTTTTTTTTTGTGCTATAGGAAATGACTTCCTTTATATTTTAATAAAATTAAAGGGAAGAAGGAAAAGGAGGATTTTATGGAGCTAAAAACACCTCTTTACGATTGTCACGTACAATGTAAAGGAAAAGTGGTACCCTTTGCCGGGTATCTTCTGCCGGTTCAATACGAAACCGGAGTGATTGCCGAACATATGGCAGTCAGAAATGCAGCGGGATTATTTGACGTATCTCATATGGGTGAAGTTATCCTAAACGGAAAGGATGCCCTTTCCAATGTCCAGAGGCTGGTTACAAATGACTGCAGCCGGATGTATGACGGACAGGTGAAATACAGCCCCATGTGCAATGAAGCCGGCGGGGTCGTGGATGATTTACTGGTGTATAAGCTGAACGCAGAAAAGTATCTGCTGGTTATTAATGCTGCAAACCGTTTTAAGGACGTGGAATGGATAAAGGGCCATTTGTTCGGAAGTATAGAATTTAAGGATATTTCCGATGAGGTTGCCCAGCTTGCCCTCCAGGGGCCAAAGGCAAAGGAGATCATGTCCAAACTGGCGGAAGAGGGGGAGCTTCCCCTTAAGTATTACAGTTTTACGGAAACTGGTAAGGTAGGCGGCATACCCTGTCTTATTTCCAAAACCGGCTATACCGGGGAAGACGGTTATGAACTGTACTGTAAACCGGAGGATGCGAAGAATTTATGGAACGCCCTGCTTAAGGCAGGTAAAGATGACGGGCTGATTCCATGCGGCCTGGGAGCCCGTGATACCTTAAGGCTGGAGGCAGCCATGCCCTTATACGGCCATGAAATGGATGAGGATATTTCACCTCTTGAAACCGGATTAGGTTTTGCGGTAAAGCTGAATAAAGAAGATTTTATCGGTAAATGTGGGCTTGAAGCCAGGGGGGAATCAAAGCGGAAACGCGTAGGGCTTCATATTACCGGCAGAGGGATAGCCAGGGAGAAATGCCCGGTTTATTATGAGGATACATTGGTGGGTATGACCACCTCCGGAACCCACTGCCCGTATCTGGGCCGCCCCGCAGCCATGGCTTTGCTGGATATGGAATACACTAAGACCGGTACGAAACTGGAGGTAGAAGTAAGGGGCAGAAAAATAACCGCAGAGGTTGTGGATTTGCCTTTTTATAAAAAACGCCCTTAAAGAAAGAGATATATATGGGGTAAATACAATTTATGGAGGATTTCGATTATGAGAGATTTATTATTTACCAGAACCCATGAATGGGTACAGTTTTTAAACAAAACAACTGCAAGAATCGGCCTTACGGATTATGCCCAGAAGGAACTGGGGGACTTGGTTTTTGTAAATCTGCCGGAGGCCGGAGAGGAAGTGACGGTAGAGGAAGGGTTTGCCGATGTGGAATCCGTTAAGGCGGTTTCCAACGTATACAGTCCGGTAACCGGCATAATAAGGGCCGTTAACGAAGCTTTGATGGATCAGCCGGAATTAATTAATTCCGACCCTTATGACGCCTGGTTTATTGAAGTAGAAGAAATCAGTGAAAGGGAAGAACTTTTATCCGAGGAAGAATATGAACAATTCATTCATGAGGAGGAATAAGGATGGGGACCTTTGTGCCAAATACCGCCAAAGAGCAGCAGGATATGTTAAAATCCATGGGTTATTTAAGTGTGGAGGAACTTTTTGCTGCCATTCCGGAAGAAGTGAAGCTGAAACGGCCGTTGAATATTCCTTCGGGTTTAACAGAAATGGAAGTCCGCAGGAGATTAACGGAGATTTCTGAGAAAAACAAGGTATTCAAGAGTATTTTCAGGGGCTGCGGGGCTTATAACCACTATATTCCCTCCCTTGTAAAGCAAATAACCTCCAAAGAAGAGTTTGTGACGGCATATACACCTTACCAGGCAGAAATCAGCCAGGGAACCCTCCAGGCAATTTTTGAGTTCCAGACCATGATCTGTGAGCTGACGGGACTGGATGTAGCCAATGCTTCCGTATATGACGGGGCTTCTGCGGCTGCCGAAGCGGTGATTATGTGCCGGGAAAAGAAAAGGAAGAAAGCGGTTATTTCAGCTACGGTGAATGCGGAAATCATTGATACCGTAAAGACCTACTTAAGGGGAACGGATGCAGAAATTGTCCTTGTGCCGGAGAAGCAGGGGAAAACGGATCTGGAAAAGCTTACCGAATATGCCGATGAGGAAACTTCCTGCATACTGATCCAGCAGCCGAATTTTTACGGACAGTTGGAAGACTGTGACGCAGTAAAAAAAGTGGCTGATAAAAGCGGTGCCAAATATATTATAAGCTGCAATCCCATATCCTTAGGGGTATTAAAAACCCCGGGCGAATACGGTGCGGATATAGCGGTAGGGGAAGGCCAGCCCCTGGGGATGTCTTTAGCTTTCGGCGGTCCCTATCTGGGATTTATGTCCGCCACGGAGAAAATGATGAGAAAACTGCCGGGAAGGATTGTGGGAGAAACAAAGGACACACAGGGCAGAAGGGCTTTCGTCCTGACCCTTCAGGCAAGGGAACAGCATATCAGGAGGGAAAAAGCTTCCAGCAATATCTGTTCCAATCAGGCTTTGTGTGCCTTAACGGCTTCCGTTTATTTAAGTACCATGGGCAGGAAAGGCCTGGAACAGGCAGCAGTCCTAAGTATGTCAAAGGCACATTACCTGACGCAACGTTTATGCGAATTAGAAGGTTACAGTCTCGTTTATTCCGGTGAATTCTTCAATGAATTCGTAACTACCTGCAAGGGAAACCCGGAACAGGTTATAAATCGGTTGGAACAGCATGGAATTTTAGGCGGATATCCTTTACAGGGCCACAATTCCGGCAATATCCTCTGGTGTGCCACAGAGATGAATACCCGGGAAGAAATGGACGGATTAATTCAAATATTGCAGGAGGTAAATGCGTAATGGAACTGATCTTTGAAAAAAGTATGGACGGAAGAGGCTGCGATATATTACCTTCCTGTGATGTCCCCGTAGTTTCCGTACGGAATAAATATAAACGGGAAAAAGACCTTCATTTACCCCAGATTGCGGAAACGGATATCAGCAGGCATTATACGGAGCTTGCAGAACGTACCTACGGAATTAACAACGGTTTTTATCCTCTGGGTTCCTGTACCATGAAATATAATCCAAAGCTGAATGAAGAGACGGCGAAACTGCCCGGATTCCTTAATGTACATCCCCTTCAGCCGGAGTATACCGTGCAGGGATGTTTGGAAGTCCTTAAACTGGCGGAAGAATACCTGTGTGAAATAACCGGCATGGATTACATGAGTTTCCAGCCGGCGGCAGGTGCCCACGGTGAGTTCACGGGACTGCAGCTGATTGGCGCCTACCATCAGGAGAGAAACGATGGGAAACGTGATAAGATCATCGTGCCGGATTCGGCCCACGGTACCAATCCTGCCAGTGCGGCAATGGCGGGATATTCCGTCATTAATATTTCTTCCACGAAGGAAGGGTATGTTGACCTGGAGGAACTGAAAAAGGCAGTGGGAGAGGATACGGCAGGCTTCATGCTTACCAATCCCAATACCGTAGGACTGTTTGATAAAAACATTCTGGAAATTACCCGCATCGTACACGAGGCCGGCGGCCTTACCTATTATGACGGGGCAAACTTAAATCCGATCATGGGAATTGCAAGACCGGGGGATATGGGATTTGATGTGGTGCATTTAAACCTTCATAAAACCTTTTCCACACCCCATGGGGGCGGCGGACCCGGCGGCGGTCCCGTAGGCTGTAAAGCCATACTGGAAAAATATCTGCCGTCACCCCGTATAAGAGTAAAAGACGGCTATGAATTATCACCGGGCGGTAATTTATCCATCGGAAGAGTAAAAGAATTCTACGGCAACTTCCTGGTGGTTGTAAAAGCATTGACCTATATCCTTACTCTGGGAGGCGACGGATTAAAAAATGCGTCGGAAAATGCGGTGTTAAATGCCAATTATATGATGAACCGGCTAAAGGATACCTATTATATGCCCTTTGAAGGCCCCTGCATGCATGAATTTGTCATGAGCCTGGAGGAACTGAAAAAAGAAACAAAGGTATCGGCCCTGGATCTTGCCAAGTCATTACTGGATTACGGCATTCATCCCCCGACCATGTATTTCCCCCTGATCGTACACGAAGCTCTTATGTTAGAGCCTACGGAAACCGAATCCAGGGAAACCATGGACCGGGTAATTGCCGTATTCAAAAAATTATATGAGGAAGCCAGGACCAACCCACAGTCACTGACAGAATCCCCAAAAAACACCCCTATTAACCGCCCCGACGAAGTAACCGCAGCCAGAACACCGATCCTGAGATATAAATTCTAAAAAACCGGCTGCCGCAAAATTCTTTAATTCAGATTTAATAAATTGCGGCAGCCCTAACAAAGAAAGAGGTAAAGCGTGATTGATCACATTAAATTTATAACCAGCATGGACGGCAATCCCCATAATAACCTGGCACTGGAAGAATACCTGTTAAATAATGTGGAACAGGGCGAATGTATCCTGTATTTATGGCAGAATGAAAAAACAGTGGTAATCGGGAAAAATCAGAATCCCTGGAAGGAATGCCGGATAAAAGAACTGGAGGAAGACGGCGGAAAATTAGTGCGGAGATTATCCGGCGGGGGAGCCGTATTCCATGATCTGGGCAACCTTAACTTTACCTTTGTGGTAAATAAAGAGGACTATGATTTAGAAAAACAGCTGGAAGTAATATTAAGAGCAGTTAATAATTTCTCCATACCTGCCAGAAAAACAGGACGCAATGATATTACCGTAGACGGCAGAAAATTTTCCGGCAATGCCTTTTATTCCGACGGCAGGCATTCCTACCATCACGGCACCATATTAATCAATGTGAATATGGAAGACATGTCAAAATATTTGAATGTATCCCGGGATAAGTTAGTCTCAAAAGGGGTGGATTCCGTTAAGTCCCGGGTTATCAATCTGGCGGAATACAAGGACGGTCTGAATATTGAAACAATGAAAGCAGAATTGATCCATGCCTTTTCTGAAATATATGAAAAGGAACCGGCGCCTATGGAATTAACACGGAAAGCTTATGAGGAAATTGAAAATTTAAGCAAAAAGTATGCATCCTGGGAGTGGAGCTTCGGCAGGAAAATGGAATTTAATTATTCCATGGAAAAAAGGCTGGAATGGGGAAATATCGAAATACAGTTTCACGTTGAGACAGGTGTTGTGAAGGAATGCAGGGCTTATTCCGATGCCATGGATATCTGGTTTATCAGCCGGATCCCGGAATATTTTAAGGATTGTGTATTTAAAACGGAAAGCCTGATTGGCCAGTTAAGGGAAATGGATCCCGGGGATCCGGTGTCAGATACCATCCGGGAGGATATTATCGGCCTTATCAAAGAAGAAGGGATCTGATAAGATGGAAGAAAAATTTGATCTTGTGATAATCGGAGCAGGCCCCGGGGGATATACGGCAGCAATCAAAGCGGCAAAATCAGGCCTGAAAACAGCTCTTATAGAAAACAGGGAAGTGGGCGGGACCTGCTTAAACCGCGGGTGTATCCCTACCAAAACATTAATGCACAGTTCCCATTTGTACTATGAAGCCGGGGGCCTGGATAAATTCGGAATTGAAATTACCGGATTAAGCTTTGATTTTAATAAAGTACAGGCCAGAAAAGAGGAAGTAGTAAATAAAATCCGGGATGGAATAAGCGGGCTGTTAAAAGCCAATAAAGTTACGTTACTGTCCGGAACTGCCTCCATTCTCAATCAGCAGACGGTTCGCCTGACTCAGAAAGGCCATCCGTTGACCGATGAAATCCGGACCGGTAAAATTCTGATCGCGACCGGCTCCAAGCCTTTCCTTCCGGATATAGAAGGAATTCATTGTAAGGGGGTCGTAACCAGCGATGAACTTCTGGACGGGACGGATAAAATATATAAAAAGCTGGTAATCCTTGGCGGAGGAGTTATCGGAATTGAATTTGCCACCATTTACCAGGAGTTTGGCTGTGAAGTGGAAATCCTTGAAGGAATGGATCGGATACTGCCGTCCATGGAAAGGGAAGTTTCACAGAGTGTGGCAATGAACCTTAAGAAAAGAGGGATTAAAATCCATACCAGATCCAGGGTAGTGAAAATTACGGAAAACAAGGGTTTATGCTGTGTTTACGAAGAAAGAAGCGCCGGTTTGTCTCATCAGCCGGGAACTGATAATGATAATATAGAGAAAACGGAGGCGGGAAAAATTTTACATGCCCATAAAATTCTAAAAGCCGATGGAATCCTGGTGGCAGCCGGCCGTAAAGCCAATACGGAGCACCTGTTTTGGGAAGGTTTTTCCCTGGAGATGGACGGGGATAAAATTAAGGTAAATCCGGAATTTGAGACCAGTGTGAAAGGAATCTACGCGATCGGGGATGTAATTAAAGGGACCCAGCTGGCACATGCGGCGGCAGCCCAGGGAATTACGGCAGTCGGGCATATGTGTAATCTTACTCCATCCGTTAATCTGAATGTCATTCCTTCCTGTATCTATACCTCACCGGAAGTTGCAGCGGTGGGACTTGGTGAAGAGGAGGCCAAAGAGAAAGGAATAAAGATAAAAACCGGTAAATATCCCCTGTCGGGTAATGCAAAAGCCGTATTATCCCTGGATGAAAGAAGTTATGTTAAGGTTATCAGCGATTCTGAAACCGGTAAGATTCTTGGCGCACAGATCATCTGTGCCAGGGCAACGGATATGATCGGTGAATTTGCTGCCGCCATAGCCAACGGGCTGACGGTAAAGGAAATGACATCCGTCATAAGGCCTCATCCAACTTATGAAGAAGCCGTTACGGAAGCTCTGGAAGAGATGGAAGGAATGGCAATACACCTTATGCCGAATAAGAGATAAGGTCCGGTAAAGGGGAATTGCTTCGGCTTAAGCAGATATATTAATTTAGATTTTGCTAAATTCAGAATTCAGAAATTGTAATTATAACTCGATATTTGTTTTATTTTAAAAAAACAAAAATTCAATAATATAAAAAGTATAATATTTTATAAAAATGTAAAATATATCTTGATGTAATCCACCGAAAATAGTATAATCAGGATATAGGAGCATGATTATGCTCTTATAATCGAATGCGAGACGGAAAATACCGTATTTTTATCAGAAATTTAACCGGTCAGGAGAGTCTCCCGCCATCTGCAGTCGGGAGTCAGATTTATTTGGCGGAATAATTTCTGGTGAAAATCATATATTAAGCATCGATCTAAATTATTTTAAATGTAACTATTCAATCACTGCGGCTCTGGCGGACCGGTACATATTTTGGTGCTGCTTAACTAAGGCATATGGAATAGTCACTTTTAAACATACTATAATCAATTCAGGAAATGGATTGAAAAAGGCAGGAGGATTACAAGCATGGCAAAAAAATATGCAAAAATGGTAGTTGATAAGGAGTTTCAGATTGCTAAAATTGATAAAAGGATATACGGCTCTTTTATCGAGCATTTGGGCAGGGCTGTTTATGAGGGAATTTACCAGCCCGGCCATCCAAGTGCGGATAAGGACGGTTTCCGGCAGGATGTCCTGGAACTGGTCAAGGAGCTGAATGTACCGATTATCCGTTATCCGGGAGGGAATTTCGTCTCCAATTACTTTTGGGAAGACGGTGTAGGACCGGCAGAAGACAGGCCGAAAAGGCTGGAACTGGCCTGGAGAAGCCTTGAGACCAATGAAGTCGGATTAAATGAATTTGCCAAATGGTCAAAGTATGCGGGCAGTGAAGTAATGATGGCAGTAAACCTTGGCTCGAGGGGAGTCAGTGATGCCTGTAATCTGTTGGAATACTGTAATCATGAAGGTGGGACAAAATACAGTGATTTACGGATCAAACACGGTGTGAAAACTCCCCATAACATTAAGACCTGGTGCCTGGGCAATGAAATGGACGGACCCTGGCAGATCGGTTCCAAAACCCCGGCCGAATACGGCAGGATTGCTTATGAAACTGCCAAGGCTATGAAATTGATTGATCCGGATATTGAACTGGTATCCTGCGGAAGTTCCAGCACCGGCATGAAGACCTTTCCCGAATGGGAAGCTGTTACCCTGGAGCATACATACGATCATGTGGATTATGTTTCCTTACACCAGTATTTTGGCAATGCGGATCAGGATACACCGAATTTTCTGGCAAAATCCATGGAAACGGAACACTTTATTAAAACCGTAATCGCTACCTGTGATTACGTGAAAGCGAAAAAGCGGAACAAAAAGAATATTAACCTGAGTTTTGACGAATGGAACGTATGGTATCATTCCCATCAGGCCGATGACAATACCATGCGAAGAAAACCCTGGCAAAAAGCACCGGCACTGCTGGAGGATATCTATACCTTTGAAGATGCCTTATTGGTAGGACTTATGTTAATTACTTTCATAAAACATGCCGACCGGGTAAAGATGGCCTGCCTGGCACAGCTTGTGAATGTAATTGCTCCCATTATGACAGAAACAAATGGGCCTGCCTGGAAACAGAGCATATATTATCCTTATCTTCATGCATCCAAATATGGAAGGGGAATAGCCTTACAGCCTGTACTATATTCCACGAAACATGACACCAGGGATTATACGGATGTTTATGATGTGGACTCTGTTGCCGTATACAATGAAGAAGCAGAAGAAGTGACCGTATTTGCTGTAAACCGCGATTTAGCGGACAGTATAGAATTTACCTGTGATGTCAGAAGCTTTGACGGATATGAATTAATTGAGCATATTGTTTTAGCCGATGACGACCTCCTGGCTGTTAATTCGGCCGTAAAGCAGGCAGTTGAACCCAAAAGGGTCAACAACAGCATAGTTGAGAACGGGATTTTAACGGCAAACTTAAGCAAAGCTTCCTGGAATGTGATCCGTCTGGGTAAAAAGAAATAAATGAAAAACCGCCGCTGCGAGGCGTTTGGCTTCCTTGCAAAAGGACAGAACATTCGATGCAATTTATCTGAATATGAACCTGACGGTATACTGGTCCGTAAGAACCGCTGTGAAAATCCGGTAAAATAATTTTATAAAGTGATGCTATAATAAATAATAAAGGCAGGACGGATTTCTTCTATGGATGTGGCGGATCAGTCCTGCTTTTTGACGGAGAGTAGATACATATTATTTTACTATTAATAAATCCCGGAGATAGAAATTTTTAGCTTTTAATATAAGATTTAAACAAATTGTTAATTTTTTTATTTTGAACGGAAAGTTCTTTTCAATTAATAAATTTCGTGATACAATCAAAACAGAAAAAATGATTTATAACAGGATTTTTGTTATGAATGAATGATACAATGCAAAGGAGCAGGAAATTTGAGTAAAACCATACAGATGGACTTAGATGATAAAGAACAGCTTGCATTGTTGGCAAGGGCACTCTCGGCTGAGGTAAGAATCGATATATTAAAGCTTTTGTGCGGCAGGGATTTAAATATCAATGAAATCGCAGAGCGCCTGGAACTGCCCCAGTCCTCGGCTGCAGCACATGTAAAGGTATTGGAGGAAGCAGGGCTGATAAAAACCATCTTGAAACCTGCCGTCAGAGGTTCCATGAAAGTGTGCAGCAGGCAATTGGATGCTTTTCGTGTGGAAATAAGTACCGGGATGGAAGAAGAAACAGAAATCATTAACATGCCCATCGGCAATTTCGTAGATTATTATGTGGAGCCAACCTGTGGAATTGTCAGTGAAAAGGGACCTATTGATGAAGAAGACGAACCCAGGTGTTTTTATAATCCGGACCGGACCAAGGCAAAGCTTCTATGGTTTGGCAAAGGCTACTTAGAATACCGTTTCCCCAATAAAGTACTGACCAACCGTAAGGAAAAGCGTATGGAATTGTCCATGGAAATGTGTTCGGAAGACCATGAGTATAATTTTGACTTTCCCTCCGATATTACGGTATGGATCAATGGCATGGAAGCCGGAACCTTTCATTGTCCCGGTGATTTCGGCGGCAGAAGGGGAAAACTAAATCCCGGGTGGTGGCCGGATAAGAATACCCAGTATGGCATATTAAAGACGTGGAAGCTGACGGAACAGGGGACCTACCTGGATGATACAAAGATCAATTCCCTGACTGTCGATGCGTATCATCTTTCTGAAAATGCCTATATATCAGTCCGCATTGGTATAAAGGAAGATGCAGAGCATATTGGCGGAGTAAACCTCTTTGGGGATTGTTTCGGCGATTATGCACAGAATATCAGGATGAAATTTGTATTTTAACCTATTAAAATTGCAGAAGGAGTACTATATGAAAGAACAGTTATTACAAAAATTTAATGAAATATTCGGGACAGGCGGAGACATTCAGGTCTATTTTGCTCCAGGACGCGTTAATCTCATTGGCGAACATACGGACTATAACGGCGGCCATGTATTTCCCTGTGCACTGACAATTGGAACCTATGCGGCAGTAAGAAAAAGAGAAGATAAAACCTTACGTTTTTATTCCATGAATTTTGAGCACCTGGGTGTAATTACTTCTTCCATAGAAGGCTTAACAAAGAAAAAGGAAGATGACTGGGCCAATTATCCCAAAGGCGTGATCTGGGCTTTAAAGCAGCGAGGCTATGTAATCGAGGGGGGCATGGATGTGCTTTACTACGGTAATATTCCCAATGCCTCCGGTTTATCTTCTTCCGCTTCCCTTGAAGTACTGACCGGTTATATTTTGAAAGAATTGTTTGGCCTGAAGCTTTACATGATCGAGCTGGCCCTGATCAGCCAGTATGCGGAGAATAAATTTATTGGGGTAAATTGCGGCATTATGGACCAGTTTGCGGTTGCCATGGGTAAAAAAGACCATGCCATCTTTTTGGATACCAGTAATTTAGCCTGCGAGTACGCTCCGGTTAAATTAGAGAATGCCAGAATCGTCATAGCCTCCAGCAATAAAAAAAGAGGCCTTGGGGATTCTAAGTATAACGAAAGAAGAAGTGAATGTGAAGAAGCACTGAAGGAATTGCAGGCAGTTGTTAATATAGAAACCCTCGGGGACTTAAGTGAAGAGGAATTTGAGACGCATAAAAAGGCAATCGGAGCTCCATTACGTATCAAAAGGGCAAGGCATGCCGTGTATGAGAACCAGAGAACCATAAAAGCCGTAAAAGCCCTTAAAGAAAATAATATAGCGGAATTCGGTAAATTGATGAACGCCTCCCATGTATCCCTGCGGGATGATTATGAGGTTACCGGTAAGGAACTGGATACTTTAGTAGAAGCAGCCTGGGAACAGAAAGGGGTTATCGGTTCCAGAATGACGGGGGCAGGCTTCGGCGGATGTACCGTAAGCATAGTGGAAAACGATTCGGTGGAAGCATTTATTGATGCGGTAGGAAGAACCTATGAAGAAAAAATAGGATATAAAGCCGATTTTTATGTAGTCGATATAGGAAATGGCCCCGGCATATTGTAGGAATGGCAAATTGACCGATAAGTGCGGCAGGGTCCGTACGCAGGCAGATAATAAGACTGGTTTGAAAAAAAGGTTAATAAGACAGGTTTAAAAAGAAAGGCAGGAGATAGTTATGACAGTATTAGTATTAGGCGGAGCCGGATATATCGGTTCCCATACCGTATATGAGTTGGTCGATCAGGGACAGGATGTGGTGATCATAGATAATCTGGAGACCGGCTATAAGGAAGCCGTGCATCCCAAAGCCCGTTTTTATCAGGGAGATATCCGGAACAGGGCTTTTATAGACAGCGTATTTGATCAGGAGAAAATTGATGCGGTAATTCATTTTGCAGCCAATTCTTTAGTGGGAGAGAGTATGACCGATCCCCTTAAGTATTATGACAATAACTTATGCGGTACCAAAGTATTGTTAGAATCCATGGTTGCACATGATATCAAAAAAATTGTATTTTCATCCACGGCCGCAACCTATGGAGAACCGGAACGGGTGCCCATTGTGGAGACGGATCGGACGGAACCTACCAATACTTACGGGGAAACCAAATTATCTATGGAGAAAATGTTTAAATGGGTGGATAAGGCACACGGCCTGCGTTATGTTTCCTTAAGGTACTTTAATGCCTGCGGTGCCCACAAAAGCGGTAATATCGGGGAAGCCCACAATCCGGAATCTCATCTGATCCCTCTGATCCTCCAGGTTCCAAACGGAAAACGGGATGCCATCAGTGTGTACGGCGACGATTATGATACCAAGGACGGCACCTGCATCCGGGATTATATCCATGTAACGGACCTGGCTTCCGCCCATATTTTAGCGGTGAAATACCTGATGGAAGGAAAGGAAAGCAATATATTCAACCTGGGTAACGGGGTAGGTTTTACCGTAAATGAAGTGATCGAGGCAGCGAGAAAAGTAACCAGTTCCCCCATACCGGCCGTGCTGTCCCCAAGAAGGGCAGGAGATCCTGCACAGCTTATTGCCTCCAGCGAAAAAGCCAAAACCGTCTTAAACTGGAAACCCCAATTTGAAGACATTGAAGAAATCATAGCTTCCGCCTGGAAATGGCATCAGTCCCATCCAAACGGGTACAAAAACAGCTAAGTCGACACTTAAAGTTACGGAAGTTTGTGTCTTAATAACCGGAGGAGGGCGATGGTTATAAGACCGGAGGTAGAATATGATCAATCAATATATACAGGCACTGGTTCAATATGGGTTAACAACAGGGCTGATTACGGAACAGGATAAAGTATATACTACAAATCAGTTACTGGAGTTATTTCAACTGGAAGAATATGAAGAGGCAGAAACAGCATTTACCGGTATGCCCCTGGAGGAAATACTGGACGGAATGCTTAATTATGGTTATGAACATGGAATATTAAAGGAAAACAGTGTTGTCTACCGGGATTTATTTGATACGAGGATAATGGGAATACTGGTTCCAAAACCGTCGGAAATAATCGGTATCTTTCAGGCTTATTATGGGGAAAATCCTGAAAAAGCTACGGACTATTACTATAAATTAAGCCAGGATACGGATTATATAAGGCGTTACCGTATTGAAAGGGATATTAAATGGGTAACAAAAACGGATTACGGTGATATTGACATTACCATTAATTTATCGAAACCGGAAAAGGACCCTAAGGCGATTGCCGCTGCCAAGCTGATGAAGCAAAGCGGTTATCCGAAATGCCTTTTGTGCAGAGAAAATGAGGGGTATGCCGGCAGGGTAAATCATCCGGCCAGGCAGAACCACCGGGTCATCCCCATTCGGATTAACGGCCAGGACTGGGGATTCCAGTACTCGCCTTATGTTTATTATAATGAACACTGTATCATATTTAATTACGAACATACCCCCATGAAAATTGATAAGGCGGCTTTCCGAAAATTATTTGATTTTGTTAAACAGTTCCCCCATTACTTCGTGGGTTCCAATGCGGACCTCCCCATTGTAGGGGGATCCATATTAACCCATGACCATTTTCAGGGGGGAAATTATGAATTTGCCATGGCGAAAGCCCCGGTAGAAAAATCCTTTACCATAAAGGGTTTTGAAAAAGTCAGAGCCAGTATTGTAAAATGGCCCATGTCGGTTATCAGGCTGAAAGACATAACGCCGGAACCCCTGATTGAACTGGGAGATATTATACTTAACCGCTGGAGGAATTATACGGACGAAGAAGCTTTTATCTATGCTTATTCGGATCCTGACGGAATACTTTTATCGTCCCGAAAGGTTTCTGAAAGTTCCGAAGCAGATAGAAAGAAATATGAACCCCACAATACCATAACGCCAATCGCCCGCAAGTCCGGTGGTTTCTATGAGCTGGATCTGGTGCTGCGAAATAACGTAACCACGAAAGAACATCCCTTTGGTGTATATCATCCCCATGCGGAACTTCACCATATTAAGAAGGAAAATATCGGCCTTATTGAAGTTATGGGCTTAGCTGTCCTGCCGGCCAGGTTAAAGGAAGAGAGGGAAGTATTAAAAGAATATATGATACAGGGCAAAGATATGGATTCCAATGAAATGACAGCCAAACATAAGGCCTGGGTTGACGAATTTATTCCCAAATACCGGGACATAACGGAAGAGGATATAGATAACATAATTGAACATGAAATCGGTCTGGTGTTTTCTAAAGTTTTAGAACAGGCCGGTGTATACAAACGAAACGAAAAGGGTCAGGAAGCCTTTCTTAAGTTTGTACAGTATTTAAATAATTCCCTTAAATAAAGTTGGAGCCTCCGGTTCCAAAGGAGGTAAAAGTAATAACGGGAATGCAGGAATGCTGTTTGTAAACCGGTTAACAAGGAAAGAGTAAATATTGCAAGAAACTGGTTAATTGAAAACAGATTTGGAGAAAATAGTATGAAATGAGAAAGGAGTATGTCAAAATCCGTGCAAATAAGGTTTTGGCATAAGAAATTATGTATGCATCAAAGGAAATGAGTGTTTTTGACATTATCGGGCCGAATATGATCGGTCCGTCCAGCTCCCATACAGCCGGCGCCTTAAGAATTGCCAGACTGGCCAGGAATATGGTCAAGAAACCCATAAAGCAGGTCAGGTTTATCTTATACGGATCATTTGCACAGACATATCAGGGACATGGTACGGACCGGGCGTTAGTTGCCGGTATGCTCGGATTTGATACGGAAGATTACAGGATAAAGGAATCATTTGCCCATGCAAAGGAATCCGGCCTTTATTATATGTTTGAAACAAATCAGGTTAAGCAGGATATCCATCCCAACACGGTGGATATTATCATAACTGATGAAGATAACGAGGAAACATCGGTTACCGGAATATCCATCGGAGGCGGCAGGGCAGTCATTAAAAAAATCAACGGTGTTGATATTGATTTAACCGGCGATTATTATACCTTAGTTATAAGGCATAAAGACCTGCCTGGTGTGGTGGCAGCCGTTACCAATATATTAAGCCAGTTTGACATTAACATTGCTTTTATGAAATTATACAGGGAGAATAAAGGAACAATTGCTTACTCCATTATTGAAACCGATCAGCCCATTGATGAGGATGTGATTGGTAAAATTGAAGAGTTAAACAGCGTTTTCCATGCATTTTTAATTGAGAAACTATAGGTTTTATGCCATTATACCTGTAAAAAAGTGATTAAGTTTCATCCTGAATTGTATGTGTACAGGAGCGCACAGATGGGAGTTAGGTTGAAAAAAACAAAAGCAGTTTTTTCAACATCCTGATTAGATGTGCGCTGAAGCGCACAGATGGGAGTTTATTATGAATTTTAAATTAGGTCAGGAACTGATAAAAATATGTGATGAAAAAAATATACCCATTTCAGAAGCAATGATACTGCGGGAAACAGAGGACCTTGAGAATGACCGTGATGAGGTTATAAGCAGAATGGCACATGCCTGGTCCATAATGAAGGAATCCGCAAAAGCCGCTTTGAAAGGCGATATCGTATCCATGGGCGGTTTAATCGGAGGTGAAGCAGCTAAAATCAACGGGCGGAGATTGGCAGGAAACCTTTCCGTATGCGGCACTCTAATGTCAAAAGCAATTGCTTATGCCATGGGAGTACTGGAAGTGAACAGTTCCATGGGATTAATTGTAGCCGCCCCTACGGCAGGGTCTTCCGGAGTAATCCCCGGAGCCTTTCTGGCAATCCAGGAAGAGATGGATTTACCCGATGAAGCAATGATAAATGCTTTATTTAATGCAGGGGCAGTCGGTTACCTGATAGCCTATAACGCAACCATAGCCGGGGCGGAAGGCGGATGTCAGGCCGAGGTGGGTTCTGCTTCCGCCATGGCGGCTTCTGCCATTACGGAATTAATGGGAGGCACTCCCAGACAATGTCTGCACGCTGCTACCAGTGCCATTGCCAATCTTTTAGGGCTTATCTGTGACCCCATAGGCGGACTGGTGGAAGCACCCTGTCAGCAGAGAAATACCATAGGGGTATCCAATGCATTGGTGAGTTCTGAAATTGCACTAAGCAGCATAAAAAACATAGTGCCTTTTGATGAAGCCGTGGCAGTTATGTATAATGTGGGACGCAGTATACCTCACGAACTGCGGGAAACCGCATTGGGTGGCCTGGCCGCCGCCCCAAGTGCCTGCCGCCGGTGCCAGATGTGTAAATAACGGAAGTACTAAGAGTTGTTATAAGAAGAAAGAGCGGAAGCTGTTATGAAATCAGGAGAATATATCTGATTTATAACAGCTTTTTTATATCCGGAGAATCTGTCATATATTTGCCAGAAGGAATTCCTGTGGAACTTCCCTGGTATTGAATAATACCATTTGTTATCTTCCCAATACCGGTATCCAGGTGTATTTCGGCAGTGAGATGATATTTTATGAGCAATGAGAATATTGATGGTAAAGGTATTCAGCCGGACATATGGGTGGATCCGAAAGATGCTTTGGAACTGGTTTAACGTTTATAAAAAGAGATGAATTGAAAAAAATAAAATTATTTAAAAAGTGGTTGACACTGATTTTATCTTATTGTATATTATATTCATCAAACAATATTATATGTCGTATAATATATAATATAAAATAATATTATAAAGGTTGGCATACAATTATGGCTGGAAAGCTATCTGCTGTATGAAAATAGAGGATGAATTACAAGTAGAATCTGAAAGGAAGTAGGTACTATGGTATTCAATACGGGTGCGGCATTACTCGATGCTATCGTACTGGCAGTTGTATCGAAAGAGAAAGAAGGAACCTATGGATATAAAATTACGCAGGATGTCCGGCATGTTATAGATATTTCCGAATCCACTCTGTATCCGGTATTGAGGCGACTGCAAAAGGACGGCTGCCTGGAAGTATATGATCTGGCATTTGACGGGCGTAACAGGAGGTATTATAAGATAACCGATAAGGGGAAAATACAGTTAAGGCTGTATTATGAGGAATGGAAGAGCTATTGCGGCAAAATTAATAATATGTTCGTGGGGGTGAATTTTTAAATGACGAAATTTGAATTTATAAAAGAATTAGAAGAATTATTATCAGACATCCCGGCAGATGAGAGAAACGAAGCACTTCAATATTACGGTAATTATTTTGAAGATGCAGGTCCGGAGCGGGAGCAGGACATAATATCCGAATTAGGGTCTCCACAAAAGGCGGCGGCAAGCATTAAAGCAGACTTAAATGCCAATGAGCAGGAGTTAAACAGCCGCGGGTATTTTACGGAAAAAGGATACGAAGACCATACTTTTCGCGAACCGAAGTATGAAATCATAGACGGTATGGCAACGGAAAAAAACACGGATCAGGAAGAAAACGCGGATACATCAGATGGCTGGAATACCGGACAGTATTACTCGGATTCACAAAATTCAGGTAACCGGCAATATACAAACTCACAGAATTCCGCCGATGGAAGCCGGGAAAATAAAAATTACGATTACCGCTCGGAAAATAAAAATTACGATTACCGCTCGGAAAATAACCGGTATGAGCAGGCCAATAATACGAACAGCGGACTTAAAACCGTATTGATTGTGCTTCTGTGCATTTTTGCCATACCGGTGGGAATACCGCTGGTTGCCACTGTTTTTGGATTATTCGTTGCGGCGATTGCAGTAGTTGCTTCGATCTGGCTTGCATTTGTTATTATTTCGGCAGTGTTTATTTTAACCGGTATTGCCGTGATCATAGTCGGCTTTATTAAACTGGTTACGGTTCCTGCGCTGGGTATTTGCTTTGCAGGAGGAGGGCTGATTTTATTTGGTGTCGGTTTATTATTTACCATGGCTACCATTGCACTCAGTACGAAAGTGCTTCCGGTTTTATTCCGCGGTTTTATTAATTTCTGCCGGCTGCCGTTTCAAAACAGGAGGGCGGCAGCATGAATGTATTTATCAAAAATTGTTTAAAAATAGCTGGTGTTTCCATTTTGTTGGGACTGCTTTTGGGAATTATCGGTTTCGGCATGGATAATACCATATTCAATAATTGGGAGAATTTTAATATCACAATAGGAGATAATAATATACGATCCGGTTTCCGGTCAGACTGGAATGATTCCCGTACAGGGAATGACGATGCCGGTAACTTCGCTGGTAATTCCGGCAACACAAACGGTGCGGACGGGAAGGATAAAGATGACTTGGTTTCCGGTAATTTGGTTTCCGGTAATTTTAATGATGTAAAATCCTTATCCATGGATATATCCTATGGAACCGTTAACATAATGGAAGGTGAAAGTTTTAATATTGAAGTGGAAAACGGCCAGTCAGAGGAGTTTGAAAGCACAATCAACGAGGGAGTATGGGAAATAAAGGATAACTCCGATTATTTCAACAATTCCGACAACTACAGCGATATTACCGTATTCGGAATCAGAATAAGCACAAATTCCCATCCGTTTAAACCGGCGGCCTTAATTGTAACCGTACCCGAAGGATTTGTATTTGAAGACCTGGTTATTGAGCTTGGCGCAGGTGCCATTAGGGCTGACCGGTTAACATCGCAAAATGCGGAAATCGAAGTAGGGGCAGGAAGCTTAAGAATTAAAGAATTGGTTGCAGAGAAAGAATCCTCTTATTCCATTGACACCGGTGAATTAATTATCGATGATTTAACTGCCCGTAATGTCCAAATGGATTGCGGAGTAGGAAATCTTACCGCATCCGGAAGCATAACAGGGGACAGTTACGTGAACTGCGGTATCGGTAATGTTGATCTGGATATAGCCGGTAAGGAGGAAGATTACAATTATAGTGTTGACTGTGAAATAGGAACTGTTATAATTAATAATAATAGTTATAGCGGAATTAATTCCAAAACCGAGAAAAATAATAATGCGGAAAACAGTTTTACATTGAATTGTGGGATTGGCAAGATAGGACTTAAAATTCGTTAAAGGAGGAAATACTATGGATCAAAAAAGATTATACAAATCAAATACAAATAAAATGATTGCCGGGGTTTGCGGTGGTATTGCGGAATATATTAATCTTGACCCGACTGTAGTACGGTTATTATGGGTTTTATTCAGCCTAATGGGCGGTGCGGGCGTTATCGCATATATTATTGCGGCCATCATTATGCCAAGCTGATGCGAATAAGCTATTTTCAGGTAATGATTCCGTACGTCCGAGAAAGTCCCCATTTAACTTTATGAGGACTTTTTTGGTCTTGAATAGGAAATTACATCCTATTGGGGATAACCACTTTGGGATGCATATGACATTCCAATGGAAAAATGTCAATGAAGTGACGGCGCGTCAGCACCGGTGTCTGACAGGAAAGAATTGGTGCCCGATTATTTTATATGATCCGGAAAGGTATAGTAATATATATTTGGAAAAGATTGTTTGAAATATTTCTATTACGAGAGGTGATAATGTGAAAAAGATGTTATGTATCCATTACTTAAAAGGGAACAGAAGCTACAAATATCAGGAAGAAATAAAAAAAATAGTCCGGATTATTGGTTTGATTCTGATAATTGCAGGAATTACCGGATGCAGGAACAATAATGGCAATGACGTAAGTAACACTCCCACCCCGGTAAACACAGGAATAGGGGAAACTGCGGATAATCAGACAACGCCCGGCGAAGAGGGCGGTCCGGAATCACAGGATACCGGAGACTCCGGGGAAACACTTACCATACAGGATTATTATCCGTTCCGGGAAAATACCGTTTACCGGTATGCGGGAGAGGGAAATGAATTTGCCTCTTTTGACACCTACACAGATTATACCGAGGGAAACCGGATACAGTTAAGAAGCAATAACGGCGGGAGTGAATCGGTTCGGGTACTGGAATTAAAGGACGGAGAGCTGATAAAAGTATTATCAAGAGGGGAGTGCTATTACCGGGAAAATCTTATGGAACAACCCCAGGAGGAAAGTGAAATTCTGTTAAAGGAACCACTGATCCAGGGAACAGAGTGGACACTGAAAGATAACAGCAAAAGATATATTTCCGATACCGATGCAAAAATCACAACACCTTCCGGCAGCTACCAGGCACTTGAAGTAACGACGGAAGGGGATGGAAACACTACTGTGGATTATTATGTCCGTGACGTAGGACTGGTTAAAACGGTTTTTACCTCATCCGGCAGCGAAATAACTTCATCCTTAAGTAAAATAGAAGAAAACGTTCCGTTTAAACAGAATGTCCGGTTCTTTTACCCCGATGGGGACAAGGACGTAATTTATTCCGAGAAGAAGGAAATTGCTTTTGATACCAATGATGTAACCGGAAGCAGGCTGGAGGCTGCGATCAAGGAAATCACCAGGGAAAATTATGAGCCGGTCTTAAGTGTTAATACCAGGTTGAACAGCCTTTACCTGAATCAGGATAATGTGGTTTATGCCGACTTCTCCAAAGAACTGGTCAGTGAAATGAACGCAGGGGCCGGTTATGAGGCCAGGATACTCCAGTGTATTGCCAATACCTTAGGAACCTATTACGGGGTTGATAAAGTTTCTATCACGGTTGAAGGCAAACCTTATGAATCAGGACATATTTTAATGAAAAAAGGGGAAACCATAGACGTAAACCTTGATAAGGCCTGGGATACGGAGCAATAGTTTTAAATGAGTTCAATTTCCGCATTTTTTCCGTCAAAATATACAAAATCACCTTCCGGATAATGCCAAACTGCCTGGAATTTTGTTGGACGCAGGAGCCCGTCAAGAACCCGGTAATTGCTGCAGACGGCGGACCATTCCGCCGTTCTGGTGGTTCCATCCATTTCTATTCTACTTCCTTTCCCGGTATTCATGGTTTTGCTCCATTTCCTTTATGTTATCCGCCAGCTTAAGGATTCCTGCATAATCCTTCTGTCAGACCGTTGTGTCAAGGTTTTAAAGGGCTCGGCAATCCCAAAATCAATCATTAATGTATTTACATCCGAAAATAATTATGGTACAGTATTTTAATGAAAGAAATGGTATAAGGAAAGATAATTTGGGCAAATTCACTTGTACTTGATAAGCATGGAAATTGATTATGAAAGGCTTGTTAGGTTAAAGAAAGCCCAAAGATACAAATGGAGGAATTTATGAAAAAAATAATTGACATGATTGCTGAAGAATTAATGCAGGCATTTGAAAAGAACGGCTATGAAGGTAAGTATGGAATGGTTACCTTATCCAACCGTCCGGATTTATGCCAGTATCAGTGCAACGGAGCATTAGTGGCGGCAAAATTATATAAAAAGGCACCCATCCTGATTGCAAATGAAGTAGTGGAGGCGGTTAAGGACAGCAGCACCTTTGATAAAATTGAAGCAGTCATGCCGGGATTTATCAATATTACATTAAACACGGCTTATATTGCCGATTATTTAAATGAAATGAGAAATGCCAAACAATACGGCTGTGAGAAAAACGGGAATCCCCAAACCATAGTCATTGACTATGGCGGGCCAAACGTAGCAAAGCCATTGCACGTAGGGCACCTGCGTTCAGCCGTAATCGGTGAAAGTGTTAAGCGTATCAGCAGGTTTTTAGGACATAACGTAATAGGGGACGTGCATCTGGGGGACTGGGGCCTGCAGATGGGCTTGATTATAACGGAGCTTAAGAAGAGGCAGCCTGATTTGGTATACTTTGATGAGAATTATACCGGAGAATACCCGGAAGAAGCACCTTTTACCATATCGGAACTGGAAGAAATCTATCCCGCCGCCAACGAATATTCCAAGACCCATCCCGAATACAAAGAGGAGGCTAAAAATGCCACTTACCTCTTACAGAACGGTAACCGGGGCTACATGGCTTTATGGAACCACATACTGAATGTATCGGTAACGGACTTAAAGAAGAATTATGATAACCTGAATGTAAGTTTTGATTTATGGAAGAAGGAAAGCGATGCACAGGCCTACATTCCGGATATGATTTCCTACCTGAAGGAAAATAATTATACCAGGATCAGTGAAGGTGCTCTGGTGGTGGATGTGAAAGAAGACACGGATACCAAGGAGATTCCTCCCTGCATGATATTAAAATCCGACGGGGCAACCTTATACAATACCACGGACCTGGCAACGATGGTAGAACGTAAGAAATTGTTTGATCCCGATGCCATTACTTATATTGTAGATAAAAGGCAGGAACTTTATTTTGAAACCGTGTTCCGCTGTGCCAAGAAAACCAAACTGTTGGATGAGAGAGTGAAACTGACCTTTCTGGGATTCGGAACCATGAACGGTAAGGACGGCAAGCCCTTTAAAACCAGAGACGGCGGGGTTATGCGCCTGGAGAACCTGATCCAGGGTATCAACGACGCCGTATATGAGAAGATGATGGAAAACCGTGAAATGCCGGAAGAAGAAGCCAGAAACATTTCAAAAAAGGTAGGGCTGGCTGCTTTAAAATACGGAGATTTATCTAATCAGGCCTCCAAGGATTATATCTTTGACATAGACCGTTTTATATCTTTTGAGGGAAATACGGGCCCGTATATTTTATATACCATTGTCCGCATTAAATCAATTTTATCGAAATATAAGGAGATATCCGGAAGTGGCCGGATTGATAATGGGAATATCACAGCTACTGATATATCCGGTGAAATAAGTTTAATGCTTGAGGCAGCAAAGTTTAATGATGTGATTGAACACAGTTTTGAAGAGAATGCACCCCATAAAATATGCCAATATATTTATGATATAGCCAATGCCTTTAACAGTTTTTATCATGAAAACAAAATTATAGCCCAGGAAGATAAGGTTAAGCAGCAGTCCTGGATTTCTCTGATCATGCTGGTGCAGGGTATATTGGAAACCTGTATTGACCTCCTTGGATTTGATGCACCGGAAAGAATGTAATGGAAAACTGAATATTGAGTGAGACGCAAAAATAAAATAAAAGGTAAGCTTGATAAGGATAATACTTATATTATACAATAAGCGATTTGTCGAATCAGGAGTGTTTTGCTATTATAATGTCAGAAAGCTAAAAAATTAACTGATTCTTGTAAAATTAGTAAAATATTGATGCTTTAATACTTGTCTTTCCTATTTGAATAGTGTATTATATGGTAAGGGTCGAGGGAGATATCCGTCTGGATATTTCCCTCGACTTTTTTTATTGTTATAGTTAAATTACGTCCTATAACATAAAAACCTCTGGGAAGAAGCGCATGACATGCGGTGGAAAAATTTCCAGGAATATACTGTACAAAGGAGATGCTGTTGTATGAAAAAAATGAATTTAAAAAAAGAGGAAAAACGCATCAAAAAAGAAAAGGGCGGTAAAAAACGTGTTTACAGGTTTGGAATTCGGCTGAAACTGATATTTGGATTTCTGATTCCCGTAGTATTTATTGTTATTTTAGGAGTTATTTCTTATACAAAAGCATCCCAGGGGTTGATATCCAATTATGAGCAGGCAACGAAAAATACCATCGATATGGCAACGGAATACATGAATTTCGGATTAAATACCGTGGATTCAATTTCTTTGCAATACAGCAGGGATATGGATATTTATTATTATGCACAGGGTATTACAAATACAAGCGGAGCTGACAGAGATAATTTTATTAAATATACGGACAGTGAGCTTATGAAAAAGGTGGAATTTGAAAACCTGATTGAAGATATACATATTATTACACCAAACGATATTTCCATATTAACAAGCGGTGTCACGAGAGTGGATGGATTTTATACGGAATTGGCACAGTCAGAGGAAGGTAAATTATTAAGCGACTCTAAAACGGAGTTTTATTGGAGGGGCAAACATCCGTTAACTGACTCAAAACTTGGTCTGGATCCGGATAAATATGGATTCTCGCTTTTTCGAAGTTTTCAAATTAAAAGTGCATGTGTGGTTATTGATGTAAGCCAGGATGAGATCGTAAACTTTTTAAATAAGCTGGATCTTGGACAGGGAAGTATAGTAGGGATTATTACTCCGGATGGTTCCGAGATTTTAACGGAAGATACCGGTGAGGCAGAGGATGAGGAAGGTCAGCAAGGGGACAGCGCAGTCCTGGTTTCCGAAGAAAATAAAGAATTTAATTTCAGCAGCCAGAATTATTTTAAAGAGAGCATAAAATCGGAAGAAGCAGCCGGTTCGGAATATGTAAAATACAATTCCAGGGATTATCTTTACCTTTACAGTAAAATTGGAAGTACGGGAGTTACAATCTGCGGGCTGGTGCCCAAGTCAAGTTTTATGCAGCAGGCAAATGACATAAAAAATATTACCATATTACTGGTAGTAATCGCCTGCCTGATTGCGGCATTTATTGGTATGTACCTTTCCGGCGGTATAGGAAGCAGCCTAAAGAGCATCAACAAAAATTTAAAACAGATTTCGGAAGGGGACTTAACGGTTCAGGTGTCCTCAAAGCACAGGGATGAGTTTACCGTATTGGCCGGAAATATAATGGAAATGTTAAATAACATGAGAGGCCTGATACAAAAGGTTACCAACGTAAGCGGACTTGTGTCGGATTCTGCCTCGAATGTCATGCAGGTGTCGGAGGATATTGCAGTTGCCAGCGGCAACATTTCAAACTCGATTAATGAAATCGGCAACGGCATATCGGTTCAGGCCCAGGATTCCCAGAACTGTTTACTGCAGATGGATGAATTATCCCAGAAAATTACGGTTGTAAATGAGAACCTGGATGAAATTGAAAGAGTAACGGACAATACCAAACATATGATATCCCAGGGAATTACCACCATGGAGGAATTGTCCAGGCAATCCGAAGCAACCAATCATATCACCAAATATGTGGTGGATAATATTACGGCCTTGGAAACCAAATCCTATTCCATCGGCAGGATTATACAGGTTATTAATGAAATAGCGGACCAGACCAACCTTTTGGCTTTAAATGCATCCATAGAAGCTGCCAGGGCAGGGGATGCCGGCAGAGGATTTTCCGTTGTGGCGGATGAGATAAGAAAGCTGGCAGAACAGTCCATACAGGCTGCGAACGAAATAAGGAAAGTGATTGAGGAAATTACAAACCAGACCTCTGAAACCGTCAGTACGGCCAGGGAAGCGGAGAATATAGTGGAAAAGCAGAATAGTATTGTGGAAAACACCATCCTGTCCTTCCATAATATGAATTCCGGAGTGGAAAAATTAATTTCAAGCCTGACCGTAATCGGACAGAATATGAAGAATATGGACAGTGCCAGAACAGGAACTTTAAATGCGGTGGAAAGCATCTCCGCCATTGCGGAAGAAACCTTAGCTGCTTCCGATATGGTGGAGGATACGGTTAATACCCAAAATACTTCCGTCAAGGCATTGGAAGATGCATCCTCCGTATTGGGTGAAAATGCAAAGGAATTAAATGAAGCAATTAATCTTTTCCGTATCGGTTAATTAAAATAATAAGGACAGACGCATGCAGGAAAATTAGTTCAGTTGGAAGCCGCTCCAACCGGGATAATTTTCCTGCATGCGTTTATTCTGCCCAAATAATTTATTATACTGTGCCCGCAGGGCTCCCATGGTTACGGTACTTCGTACCGTTAATGCGCATTCACTAGGATCGGCGCTGGTAAATGTCTGTCGACATTATTCCATGATCACAAGCTCCTATGGTATGCGGTACTTCGTACTGTTAATGCGCATTCACTAGGATCGGCGCTGGTAAATGTCTGTCGACATTATTCCATGATCACAAGCTCCCTTGGTATAAGGTACTTCGTACCGTTGATGCGCACTCACTAGGTTTAGCGCCGGTATAATGTCTGTCGACATTATACCTTGTAGCGTTCCTTTATAAGTGCTATAATGCAGTTATTGTTATAATAATCAATTACGTGATTTCAGAGGAGCAGAATATGTACAGCAAGATATCAAAATTAGTAATCTACCGTAACTTAGGAAATGACAGCATACTTTTTTCCCTGGCCCAAACCCTTGAAGGGATGAATAAACTGAACAGGGGACAAAGCGGTTCCGATCCCATATTAAAGGAAGAATTGATTGCCGGAATCTATACACAGATAAACCGTCTCCTGGATCTGGCAACCGAATATGGTTTTGACCGGAATTTATGGCATAATTATCTCGCCTATATTCTTGCCACCAATGAGAATCCCTTCAGCATTACCTGTGAAAAGGTCGGAGCCAGGGCAGGAACGGTGAACCAGTTTGCCAAAAGTGATTTTAAAATATTCAAGGAATTATTCAATTATGATTTCGGTGCAATCGAGAAGGAATTAGGAATAAACTGCTTCCATATTATATTAAATTATCAGGCGGTCGCCAAAAACGGCAAAAGATATAACAAAAGTGTAAGCGATAAGGTACGTCTGCTCAGCGCCCGGATTGAAGAAGCAAAGGATGAAGAGGAAATATTGACCATTGTTACGGATTTCTACCGGGACTATGGTGTGGGCAAATTCGGTTTAAATAAGGCTTTCAGGCTAAAACAGACAGATAAGGACGTGCAGATATATCCTATTACCAATACGGATAATATCCTCTTAAGTGACCTGGTGGGATATGAAATCCAGAAGAAAAAGCTGATCGATAATACGGAAGCATTTGTGGAAGGAAGAAAAGCGAATAATGTCCTGCTATTCGGTGACAGCGGAACCGGCAAATCGACCAGTGTAAAAGCTATCCTGAATGAGTATTACGGCCGGGGGCTGCGGATGATCGAAATTTACAAGCACCAGTTTGGGGAGCTGTCTTCCGTGATTGCTCAGGTAAAAAACCGCAATTATAAATTTATCATCTATATGGATGACTTGTCTTTTGAAGAATTTGAAATTGAATATAAATATTTAAAAGCTGTCATTGAAGGAGGCCTGGAGACAAAACCGGATAATATATTAATCTATGCCACTTCCAACCGCAGGCATTTAATAAGGGAGACCTGGAATGACCGTTCGGATATGACCCGGGATGAACTGCATCACTCGGATACCATGCAGGAGAAACTGTCTCTGGTAGCAAGATTCGGTATAACCATTAACTATTCGGCGCCAAGCCAGAAAGAATATTTTGAAATAGTAAAGGGCTTGTCCAAGCAGGTCGAAAATCTTACCCTGACCGAAGAAGAATTATGCTCCCAGGCGAATATCTGGGAAATGCACCATGGGGGGCGTTCCGGAAGAACCGCACAGCAGTTTATCAATTATCTTGCCGGCCAGCTAAAAAAGTAATAGGGTATCTGGGAACTGTGCATATTTTCCATCCTAAAAGTATCTGTTGATTCGTATATAGAATCAATTGGATACTTTTTTTATTTCTATTAAATTTTCATAAAATAAATGATAATAATTTTCATTTACAATATTGACAAGCAAAAAAATTAGACATATAATAATTGCAAATGATAATCATTCCCAAAATAAAAGGAGAGTGGATAAGTATGTCACTTGCATTTGCAGAAATTGGCGAAACAAAGGTAATTGTAGATTTTAAAGGAAAAGAAGATGTGAAACGGCATCTCCAGGATTTGGGTTTTATTAAGGGGGAAAGCATAAAACTGTTGTCTGAAAATGACAGTGGTTTAATAATTATGGTCAAGGGTGTCAGAATTGCAATCAACAGGGCTTTGGCATCTAAAATAATGGTAGCTTAGGAGGAGAAAGACATGACATTAAGAGAATTAAAACCTGGCGAGGAAGGCAAAGTCGCACGGATTGGTGATAAAGGGCCGATGAGACGAAGGATTATGGATATGGGAGTGACTCCGGGGGTTATTATTAAAGTGATTAAGGTGGCACCGTTAGGTGATCCGATTGAGATTAATTTGAGGGGATATGAGCTGAGTCTCAGGAAAGATGAAGCGGCTCAGATAGAAGTCACCAAGAATTAATTCATATTAATCATAGAGGTATGGCTTGCCATAGAACCATACTCAATACCAAGCAGGAGGGATAGAAAGATGTCGATTAAAATTGCGCTTGCCGGTAATCCAAACAGCGGTAAGACAACCATGTTTAACGATTTAACCGGAAGTTCTCAGTACGTGGGTAACTGGCCGGGTGTAACTGTAGAAAAAAAGGAAGGTAAACTGAAAGGGCATAAGGATGTAATAATCCAGGATTTGCCCGGCATTTACTCTCTTTCACCTTATACACTGGAAGAAGTTGTTGCAAGAAGTTACCTGATCAACGAGAAGCCGGATGCGATTATCAATATTGTTGACGGTACCAACATTGAAAGAAATTTATATCTTACCACACAGCTTACCGAAATCGGCATTCCTGTTGTAATGGCTGTCAATATGATTGACGCCGTCCGTAAAAACGGAGACAGCATTGATATAAAGAAATTGAAAGATGCAATTGGCTGCGAAGTAATAGAAACCTCCGCGCTAAAGGGCATCGGTTCCAAGGAAGTTGCCCAGAAGGCAATTGAATTGGCACGTTCCAAATCTTCTTTTAAATCCAGCCATACATTTTCCGATGGGGTTGAAGAAGCTTTGTCCCAAATTGAAGATGCCATCACCGGTCAGTTGAATGGCATGAACAGCCGCTGGCTGGCCATTAAGCTATTTGAACGGGATGAAAAAATTAAAGAACAGATATCTTTTGATAAAGTGACCCAGGACCGGATTGAGAGTATTGTTACGGCGAGCGAAAAGGAATTTGATGATGACGGTGAAGGCATTATTACAAACGAACGTTATAATTACATAAGCAAGGTAGTTAAACAGGCTGTACATAAGAAAAACCGTACCGGCCAGACCGGGACCGATAAAATAGACAGGATTGTAACCAACAGATGGCTTGCACTTCCTATTTTTGCTGTTGTAATGTTCCTTGTTTATTATATATCTATTTCTACCGTCGGTACCATGGCAACTGACTGGGTAAATGATGTTTTGTTTACGGATATCGTCCCGAATGCTGTAAGTGGTTTCCTTGATACGATCGGTACTGCCGGCTGGCTGAATTCCCTTATCATGGATGGTATCGTAGCAGGTGTCGGCGCGGTTCTTGGATTTATACCGCAGATGGCAGTATTGTTTTTATGCCTGGCGATTTTGGAAGACTGCGGCTATATGGCACGTATTGCGTTTATTATGGACCGTATATTCAGGAAATTTGGATTATCCGGCAAATCTTTTATACCGATTCTTATCGGAACAGGCTGCGGTGTTCCCGGTATCATGGCTACCCGTACCATTGAAAATGACCATGACCGCAGAATGACCATTATTACAACAACGTTTATTCCCTGCGGCGCGAAACTTCCCATTATCGCCCTGATCGCCGGAGCTTTATTCCCGGGATCCGTATGGATTGCACCATCCACCTATTTTGTGGGCATGGCAGCGATCATCGTATCCGGTATCATGCTTAAGAAATCAAGTCTGTTTGCAGGAGATCCGGCTCCTTTCATAATGGAACTTCCTTCCTATCATGTACCGGGCTTGAAAGGTGTTCTGATCCATGTTTGGGAACGGGTAAAAGCATTTGCGAAAAAAGCAACTACGGTTATACTTTTGGCTACGGTCGGTGTTTGGTTTTTAAGTTCCTTTGGATGGAACCTGCGCATGGTGGATATTGAGGAATCCATACTGGCTTCCGTAGGAAGGGTGCTGGCACCGCTGTTTGTACCTTTAGGCTGGGGTGACTGGAAACCGGCGGTTGCATCCGTAACCGGATTAATTGCAAAAGAAAATGTTGTAGGTACTTTTGGTATACTCTACGGTTTTGCAGAGGTAGCCGAAGACGGCACGGAAGTTTGGGCAAATCTTCAGGCGGACTTTACACAGCTTTCCGCATATTCTTTTCTTGTGTTTAATTTACTTTGCGCACCCTGCTTTGCCGCTATCGGTGCAGTCCGCAGTGAAATGGGTTCGGCAAAATGGACGTTATTCGCTGCCGGATATCAGACGGTATTTGCTTATATAGCAGCTTTAATTGTGTATCAGTTGGGCTTATTGGTTACAGGCGTTGGATTTGGCGTGGGTACGGCAGCAGCATTTGTTTTACTTGCGGTATTGTTTTACGGATTATTCAGAAAACCAAGCAAGGTTGTACGTAAGTCAGGTCTCTCTGTAAATGTTAAGGAGGTGGCATAATATGGCTACTTTAATAGTTGGAATCATTGTTTTTGGCGGCATCGCATTTGCCGGCTATAAGACTTATAAATCCCATAAGGCTGGAGGAAACTGCAGCTGCGGCTGCTCTGGCTGTGATAAATCTGCCGATTACTATAAAGGACAGGTTTAAGCTTTACGGTAAAAGTTTTGGGCCGTGAAATAATATAGGACGACGGAATAGTTATATAAACTCTTACAATATTATTCAGATGGCCTTTCACCAACAAAAAAGTTGTGAAAGGCCATTTTTGGAATAAAACAGGAAGTAACCGGATGGAGACTGAGGGCTGAAAAGGCCACAGAGTAGCACATTCCCGGCTGCTTCCCAAATTATTTGAGAGACCGCAGGGCGGTAACAAATCGGGAAGAACTCGAAACGTTTGTGTCTGTGAACCTTAAGCACAAACTACAGGTGCGCAGAAAACTTGCGCAGGAATGGAGGAAATTATGAATGGAATACTGGATAAAGAACCCGTACCGGCTAAGGTTCATAAAAGAGAAATTATATTGGAACAGCTGAGGAAAAAAGGATTCCGCATTACGGAACAGAGAAGGCTGTTAATTGATGTAATACTGGAGGATGAGTGCTCCAGCTGCAAGGAAATATATTATAAAACAGTAAAAAAAGATTCAACAGTAGGCATAGCAACTGTTTACCGCATGGTAAAAACGTTAGAAGACTTAGGGCTGATTAACAGAAAAAATTTATACCAGATTGATTATGGAAATCTGGACTTGGAACAGGAAAATCAGGTCTTGTACGTAGATGAAAAATCGGATAAGGTAACTGCAATAAAGAAAGGCTCCTGGTTTGCGGAACTTCAGAGGGTATTAATCGCACAAGGCTTTACCGATATAGATAATATTTCAATTTTAATTAAGAATAAGAATAAAGAAGAGGAAGACAGCTGCGAGGAGCAGGTATATAATAACTGCCTCTGCGATAATTTGGGCTGTAAGTATAGTTGTAAAAAACGCATTGTTTCATAATAAAACCTGCCTCATACCTATGTGGTATTTGAGGCAGGTTTTTTGCAATTTAACCTTACAAGTAAGTCCCCCGCTTCTTAGCGTAGCGGACCTGGAATATCCGCTTTGACCCTTACGGGTAAGTCCCGCAGGATTCAGATCAGAAATTGGTGGATTCCCCATATCTGATTTTGGAATAGATATAAGTGACTTCCAAAGGTGAACCGGGATTTGATATCCGGTATAAAAGCTGCATAACCAGGCGCTTTCCCAGTTCTCTGGTCTGAACCTGTACAGTGGTAAGGTAATCGGCCTGATCAATATATTCCGTGGTACCGTCATATCCCGATACGGCAATATCTTCGGGTATATTATAATTGTTGGCATTCAGGTATTTTATCACAAAGTGGGCTACATAATCACTGGCACAGACAAAGGCCTGGGGCATCTGTTTTAAACCGGATAAAAATTCATTGATTTCTTCCGCATAAGTATAAATTCCGATACTGTGAACCAGGCTGTATTCTTTCTTTACAGTAAGCTTATATTGGTTCATGGCGGTTAAATATCCTTCATAACGGTCATAATTCGTCTTGGCATATTCAATATCCCCGATAAAACCTATCTCAGTACGGCCTCTTTTAATCATGGATTCCGTTATTTTGTTTACACTGGACTTGCCTTCTAATAAGAATAAATCTCCGGACAGATTGTCTTCCGGTATGGAAGAAACCATATCCAAAAAGACTTTCTGAATCTTTAATTCATTCAACATACACAGTAAATCATGATCGTATACATTCAAAACTATGATTCCCTGTAAGGTGCCGTTGGTTAAAACGGAAGGCAGGCTGTAACCATCGGAAGTTTTGGAAGGCAGGTAGGTGTACATCAGGTTAATGTTAGAGTTTACCAGTTCCTTGGCGATCTGGTGAATAATATTCATCCAGAACATGGAAGATTCGGGGCGGGATACTACAACAGATACGGTCATTTCAGTTTTTGCAGAGGAAGTATCGGCCGAAATAGTATCCTGGGCACTTTGCTGAACGGATTGTTTCTGTTTAAAATATCCCATCTCCTGGGCTTTATTTAAGACCAGTTCACTCAAGGCATCCGACACTCCGGGATAGTTATTGAACACTTTCCAGACAGTAACTCTTGAAATGTCCAGGGCATCTGCAATTTCCTGCATGGTTATCTTTTTCATATAGTACTCCTTTTATGTTTTTAGCAATAGAAAAGGAATTGCTTTCTATTGCGGTAATTGCCGAGTTATAGCAAAATTTAAGTTTTGTTTGGTTTTTTTCTTGTAATCCCTGATTTCAGAATTATTATAGCATAACATATTAAAAATCACAACGAAAAATTTATAATTTTTTAACAATTAAATTAACTAATGATAAAATTAATAAAAGTTAAATGTGATAAATAATGATAAAACACATAATTGTGTTAAAATATGCCTTGTACAAGTATAGTTGTATAAAATACACAATATAATTCGATTAATTAGTCAATATATATGAAATAAACATAGGGTTGCGATTGATATTAGTAAAAGCAAATGTAAAAAACATGATAACAAAATAAAATAAATGTTGCATTAACATTAAAAACATGTTAATATAAGTACAGTTAATTGTTAAGCAGTAATCGCAAACGGAGGTTAACAAAATGAAAAAGTTAAATAAAGATAAAAATGATAATAGTAAAAAGATAAAAACGAAAAAGAAATGGACAAAAGATGACACGGAACTTACCCTATTGGCATTACCGACTACAATATGGTACATATTATTTAGTTTTCTTCCCATGTTTGGAATTATTATAGCTTTTAAAACTTATAAGGTATTTCCGGGGCATGGTTTTTTTTATAATCTGTTTCACAGCCAGTGGGCAGGCATGGATAATTTCCAGTTCCTGATAAAATCCAATGTGCTGGTAATGCTGCTGAGGAATACCATCGTATATAATATCGTTTTTATTATTTTAGGTATTCTTATCCCTGTAACGTTAGCGATTATGATCAGTCTTATTTACAGCAAACGAAAGTCCAAAGTGTATCAGACCATGATGTTTTTTCCCCACTTTATGTCCTGGGTTGTCGTAAGTTATTTCGTTTATGCCTTTTTAAGTATTGACAAAGGTATGCTTAACAGTATTTTAAGAACGCTTGATAAAGATATCGTCCAATGGTATATGGAGCCGAAGTACTGGCCGTTCATACTGATATTCATGCAGTTATGGAAAACGATGGGTTACAGTACCGTAGTTTATCTGGCAAGCATTACCGGTATTGACGGAACTCTGTATGAGGCTGCGGTAATCGACGGGGCAAATAAGTGGCAGCAGGTTAAATATATTACGATTCCAAGTATTAAAACCGTTGTTATCATGATGTTTATCCTGAATGTGGGCAGGATATTTTATTCCGATTTCGGTTTGTTTTTCCAGGTAACGAAGGAAATACCAAGCTCTTTATACAATGTGGCTTCCACCATTGATACTTTTGTTTATAAAGCACTGCAGTCCTCAACCCCCATCGGTATGACGGCAGCCGCAACTTTCTTCCAATCCGTAGCATGCTGCCTTACCATACTCCTGGCTAACTGGATCGTAAGGAAGATTGATAATGACAGTGCAATTATATAATTTATAGAACTGACAAGACTGGAGGTAACAGAATGAAAAAAGAGAATGAAGAAAGCGTTTCCAAACTAAACCGTATATCCAAAACAACTAATTTTGTTTTTAATATTATATTCGTTATATTATCCCTGATGTGTATCTTGCCTGTGATTTTTGTGTTCATGATTTCCATTACGTCGGAAAGCTCCCTGGCCAGGTACGGATACCAGTTCATACCCAGGGAATTTTCAGCTGCATCTTATGTTTTCCTGTGGGGAGAAATTAAAACCATCATAAAAGCACTCGGCATATCGGTACTGGTAACATTGGCCGGTACCGTAATGGGGGTATTACTGACAACTACCATGGGATATGTACTTTCCAGAAGCAGCTATAAACTAAATGGATTTTTAACCTATCTGGTATTTATACCAATGATTTTTAATGGCGGTATGTTGTCTTCCTATGTAATTAACACCAATTTGTTTGGTTTTAAAGATTCGATCTGGTCATTGATACTGCCCTTATTGGTTTCTTCTTTTAATGTAATTATCTGTAAGACATTTTTTAAGACAACGGTCCCGGATTCCATTATTGAATCGGCTAAAATAGACGGGGCTTCCCAGCTCAATATATTTGCCAGAATCGTAGTCCCCATATCGAAACCGGTTTTTGCGACAATAGGATTATTCCTCTGCTTTGGTTATTGGAATGATTGGTTTCAGTCATCTTTGTATATCAGTAATACAAATCTTCTGTCTTTACAGGCACTTTTGAATAATATTCAGAGGAATGTACAGTTTCTTGCCAATAACCCTACGGCAGGATTATCCCTTCAGCAGTATAAGAACTTAATGCCGCAGGAAGGTGCCAGAATGGCAATCGCAATTATAATTATCATACCAATTGCATGTGCCTACCCGTTTTTTCAAAAGTATTTTATATCGGGACTTACAATTGGAGCGGTAAAAGGATGATATAAATTTTTCCTGAGGGGCGGTTTTTAGGGCTTAACCGGCAGGAGATTTATATAGAGGTTTAAGATACCAAATGCAGTAACATTTTTGGTAGAAGTAAAACGAAAATTAAAGGAGGATGAGCTATGAAATTAAGAAAAATATTGGCATTATTCATGGTATTTACAATGATGTCAGCTGCCATTGTTGGCTGTTCCAAGAAGGGGGAAAATAATTCAGCAGGGAATAATACGACAGGCGGTAAGGAGACATCTTCAGAAACAGGAGATGGAGAAGTTGTAACTTTAAAGTGGATTATGGTAGGTAACGGCATGCCGACGAATTATGACGCATGGTTAACTAAGGTAAATCCGTATTTAGCAGAAAAAATCGGGGTTAATATTGATGTTGAAGTCGTTCCCTGGGGTGACTGGGATACAAGAAGAAGTGTAATAGTTAACTCGGGTGAAAATTTTGATATATTATTTACGGATGGGAATAAGTATAACAGCGAGGTCGCACTGGGCGCGTTCCTTGATATTACGGATATGGTTAAGAATACGGCACTGGATTTGTATTCCTACATACCTGCCGATTATTGGGACGCAGTTTCCGTAAACGGCAAGGTTTATTCCGTGCCTACTTACAAAGACAGTTCTTCTACCCAGTATTTTGTATGGGATAAAGCCATTGTTGACAAATATTCCATCGATTATGAAAACATTAATACATTAGCCGGATTAACGGATATTTTGAAAACTGTCAAAGACGGGGAAGGGACTACTCCGGTTATTCTTGATAAAAACGGTTTCGAAGTTATAACAAGTGTATATGATCAGATGGGTGTCGGCCTGCCTGCTTTGGGGGTAAGATATGACGACCAGTCACGCAAGATAGTTAATGTTTTGGAACAGGAAGACATTTTAAGCCAGTTGGATGTGATTCACCAGTGGTATGGTGAAGGTATCATTAATGCGGATGCTCCGGCAGTCGGCGAAGCACCGAGTTACAGAATGTTTTATACAGCCCAGGGATGGTCGGGTGCAGCAAAAACCACCTGGGGACCTAATATGGGTGCGGAAGCGGTTACTTCTAAATTCATTGACACCATTGTATCCAATAACACAGTTCGCGGTTCCTTAAACGGTATTTCTTCCAGTTCCCAATATCCTGAGAAATGCCTGCAGTTTTTACAGTTACTTAACCTGGATTCCAAGGTAAGGGACGCATTCTATTACGGTGTGGAAGGTGAAAACTTTAAGTATACCGACAACGGTGAAATCGAGAAGTTAAATAATGAGTGGGACATGGCAGGATATACCCAGGGAACATTCTTTACCGTAACCAAACTTGCCAGTGATGAATTCAATCAATGGGATGAAGTGAAAGAATTAAATGCGAATGCAAGTCCTTCTGTTTTATTAGGATTTAACCTTGATACCAGCAAAATTGAAACAGAACTTGCCAATTGCCGTTCCATATATGAAAAATACAGAAGTGAGTTGATGACAGGTGCAAGGGAACCAAGAGAATTAGTTAAGAAAATCAGTTCCGAACTTAATGCAGCCGGTTTCCAGACCATTGTGAAAGAAGCTCAATCACAGATTGACGCTATGTATAATAAATAATAATACCATAGGGCTGTTGCAAAATTCATAGACATATTACCTGGGATAGGAAATTAATCCTCCACAGGTGTAATAAACTGATATTTTGCAGCAGTCCTTTTTCTTTGCAGAAAATTGATTACAAGCTAATAGGAGGCTATTAATAATGAGTAAGATTATTGGTAATTCATTACCTGGTATTCCATGGATGGAGAAACCGGAAAATTATAAAATGCCGGTATGGCGGTACCCTGAGAACCCGATTATCGGAAGGGATGCCATTGAATCCTCAAACAGTGTATTTAACAGCGCCGTGGTCCCTTTTAAAGACGGGTATGCAGGCGTATTCCGCTGCGACAGTAAATCGGTGAGCATGGATTTGTTTCCCGGGTTCAGCAAGGACGGTATCCATTGGGAAATTAAGGAAGAGCCTATTACATTTGAAGGGGAAGACGGGGAAATACTAAAAAGGGAATACCGTTACGATCCCAGGGTATGCTTTGTGGAAGACCGGTATTACGTAACCTGGTGTAACGGATACCATGGGCCTACGATCGGTGTGGGATATACCTTTGATTTTAAAACTTTTTACCAGTTGGAGAATGCGTTCCTTCCCTATAACCGCAACGGGGTATTGTTCCCCCGTAAAATCGACGGATATTACGGTCTTTTAAGCCGCCCCAGTGATACGGGACATACACCTTTCGGGGATATTTTTTACAGCCGCAGCAAAGATCTGGAATACTGGGGACATCACCGCCATGTCATGGATCCTGTAAAAGGCGATGCATCCGCATGGCAGTCAACGAAAATCGGACCCGGGCCGGTGCCAATTGAAACGGATGAGGGATGGCTTTTGATCTATCACGGTGTTATTAATACCTGTAACGGTTTTGTCTACCGCGTGGGCTGTGCACTGCTGGACCTTGAGGAACCCTGGAAAGTAAAGTGCCGTTCCAAGTATTATATTCTGGCGCCTCATGAATACTATGAATGTGTGGGCGACGTTCCCAATGTTGTATTCCCCTGCGCGGCATTAACGGATGCGGATACCGGCCGTATTGCCCTGTATTACGGATGTGCCGATACGGTGACAGGCCTGGCTTTTACGACAGTAAATGATTTAATGGAATATATGAAGAAAAATCCTTTATAATAATATGCACAACGGGCAGTAACTGAGGAAGTGTTTCGGTTATGCCCTGTCTGCAGGTTTGGAATCAAACCAATATAATAAGAAACGTTTAAGGCGCAGCTGCGCGGAAGGGAGTTGCACATGGATTTTATTGATAAAAGAATTAATGTGATTTGCGACGAATTAAATAAGCTGTCCGTTGTTCAGAAAATTCCGGTAGAAAACTGGACATACAAAAAAGGAAATTACATTCATCCTGAAGAAGCGGAGGCTTTTAAAGAGCCCTGGCAGGAATTTGACAGTAAAACCATGCACTGGTATGGTCCCGATGAGCATTACTGGTTCCGGACAACTTTTACGGTCCCGGACAGTCTTCAGGGAAAATCCATGTGGATGAACGTAAAAACCCAGATAGAAGAGTGGGATGACGGTAAAAATCCGCAATTTCTCTTATTTGTGGATAATGTGGCAACACAGGGTATTGATATGAACCACAGGCGGGTATTATTGACGGAATCGGCTGTGGCCGGACAGACTTACCGGCTGGATTTACAGTCTTATACGGGCATTTTACATACGGAGTTTAATCTGATTGTGGAAATGTTTGAGATAGACCCCAAAATTGAAAAATTATATTATGATATAAAAGTGCCTTTAAGTGCTTTTTCCCGAATGGAAAAGGATGATAAAGTAAGAAGGGATATAGAGAACGTATTAAATAACTGTATTAACAAACTGGACTTGAGAACACCTTATTCGGAGGCTTTCTACACTACACTGGAAGAGGCGGACGAATATTTAGATAAAGCACTGTATACGGATATGGCCGGATTTGAAGATGTAATAGCAACCTGTATCGGCCATACCCATATTGATGTGGCCTGGTGGTGGACTGTGGAACAGACCCGGGAAAAAGTAGGGCGCAGTTTTGCCACTGTATTGAAGTTAATGGAAGAGTATCCGAATTACAAATTTATGTCCAGCCAGCCCCAATTATATTATTTCTTAAAGAAAAGATATCCGGAACTTTATGTACGTTTGAAGGAACGTGTTAAGGAAGGGCGCTGGGAGCCGGAAGGCGGCATGTGGGTGGAAGCCGACTGCAATTTAACCTCCGGGGAATCTTTAGTGCGCCAGTTTATGCACGGCAAAAAATTCTTTCAGGAAGAGTTTGGCATAGATAATAAAATATTATGGCTTCCGGATGTATTCGGCTATTCGGGGGCATTGCCGCAGATTATGAAAAAAAGCGGAATCGACTATTTTATGACGACGAAATTAGCCTGGAACCAGTTTAATAAGATGCCGAATGATACTCTTCTTTGGAGAGGCATTGACGGAACGGAAATCCTGACCCATTTAATCACAACTCTTGGAGTTGGCCAGGATGCCGAGGAATTTTTTACAACCTATAACGGTATGCTCCATCCGGATTCCATTATGGGAGGCTGGACCCGTTACCAGAATAAAGAAATCAACAATGACATTTTAATTTCCTATGGGTACGGGGACGGAGGAGGCGGCCCTACCAGGGAAATGTTAGAGACCTCCCGCCGGATGGAAAAGGGGGTACGGGGCATTCCGAAAGTGCGTCAGGAATTTGCGGGAACTTATTTTAAAGAACTCTATGACCGGGTAAAAGATAATAAAAGGCTTGCCGTATGGGAAGGTGAATTTTATTTTGAATACCACAGGGGTACGTACACCTCCATGGCCAGGAATAAACGTTCCAACCGAAAGAGTGAGCTGATGCTTATGGATCTGGAATTATTATCCGTGCTGGCTCTGGAACAAAAAGCATATCCTGCCGGGGAACTGGATTCCATATGGAAAACCGTACTGATCAACCAGTTCCATGATATCCTGCCCGGTTCCTCTATACATGAAGTTTATGAAGTGACGAAAAAAGAATACGCCGAACTTACGGAAAAAATAAATGGATTGATACAGGAACGCCTTGATGCTTTGACCGATCGGGGAGAAGGAATTACGGTATATAATACCCTGGGCTTTGAACGGGGCGATATCGTAAATCTGGGAGAATGCAGTGCATCCGCATTAACGGACCAGTACAGAAATTATTATCCCGTTCAGCAGACGGCAGCAGGAGCGGTGGCTTACGTTACCGGTCTTCCGTCTAAGGGCAGTAAGACCTTTGCATTGGCGGACAGGGAAGCAGAAGTTCCCTTTACCCTTGACGATAATCTGCTGGAAACACCGTTCTATCGGATCAACATCAATGAACAGGGCCTGTTTACTTCCGTTTATGACAAGGAAAATGACAGGGAAGTGTTAAAAGACGGAGAATACGGCAATCTGATGCGTATGTATGAAGATAAACCTATTTATTATGATAACTGGGATATTGACGTCTTTTACACGGAAAAATACTGGGATGCCACTGGGGTGACCCGTATGGAATGGACGGAAATCGGTACGGTAAGGGCAGCCCTGGAGATCGAGCGTAAAATCAGTAATTCCACCATCAGACAAAGAATTTATTTCTATGCAAACAGCAGAAGGATCGAATTTGATACTTATGTGGATTGGAAGGAACACCAGCACTTGTTAAAAGTCCATTTTCCGGTTAATATCCATTCCGATGAAGCAACCTTTGATATCCAGTTCGGCAATGTAACAAGGAAGGTTCATACCAATACCAGCTGGGATAAAGCAAGATTTGAAAGCTGCGGTCAGAAATGGATTGATCTATCCGAAGGACATTATGGGGTCAGCTTACTAAATGACTGTAAGTACGGACATTCCATAAAAGACGGCAATATGGCAATTACCCTGATTAAGTCCGGCATAGAGCCAAATCCTGTTACGGACCAGGAGGAACATTACTTTACCTATGCCCTGTATCCCCATGCCGAAACCTGGAGAAACGGCGGAACGGTTCAGGAAGCATATAAGTTAAATCAGCAGGCTTATGCGGTCAAGGGCGGTATTCCGGGCACGGTAAAATCCTTTGCAGCCGTCGATAAGTCCAATATCATGCTGGAGACCGTGAAATTAGCCGAAGACGGCAACGGTATCATCCTTCGTATGTACGAATGTGAAAATGCCCTGACCAATGCAGAAGTAAAACTGGAAGCAGCCGCCTCCATTGCCTCCGTACAGGAATGTAATCTGTTGGAGGAAAATGCAGATGATATTCCGGTAACAGAAAAGGGATTTAAAGTAAGTATAAAACCTTACGAAATAAAAACCTACCGGATTATTTTTAAGTAACTGGTTTCTTTCGTACCAAACAGGAAAACGGAGGTCATGAATATGTCTTATCTATATCAGGATAAAACCCTTTCCGCAGCGAAGCGTGCCGAGAATTTATTATCTCTTATGTCGGTAGGGGAAAAGGTCGGACAGTTAAATCAAAGATTATATGGCTTTTCTATTTATAAACGTAAGGGCGGCCTGATCGAATTAACCGATGAATTCAAAGAAGAAGTGAAGAAATTCGGAGGTCTGGGTGTCTTATACGGCCTTTACCGCGCGGATCCCTGGTCGGGAAAGGACTATACAACCGGTCTTACGGGAGTTCTTGCGCCTAAAGCTTATAATATGGTGCAGAGGTATGTCCTTAAACATTCCAGGTTTGGAATTCCCATGCTGTTAAGTTCGGAATGCCCCCATGGCCACCAGGCCCTATCCGGATACCTGCTGCCGGTCAATTTAAGTGCGGGCGCGGCTTTTCATCCCGAGCTGCTAGGAAGTGCTTATCAGGTATGCGGGCAGCAGTTGAAAGAAATGGGTGTTCATATGGCCCTGGTATCGGTTCTGGATGTCTTAAGGGATCCCAGATGGGGACGGAGTGAAGAGTGTTATGGGGAAGACCCTTATCTTTGTTCCGTACTTGCCCGGGCAGCCGTAGAGGGGATACAGAATAACGGCATTGTAGCCGTTGCAAAGCATTTCTGCGCCCAGGGGGAAGGCACGGGAGGAATCAATGCCAGTGCTGCCCGTATTGGCGAAAGGGAACTGAGGGAAATTCACCTTCCTGCTGCAAAGGCCTGCTGTGAGGCAGGGGTCAGGGGAATCATGGCGGCTTACAATGAAATCGACGGCATTCCCTGCCATGGGAATAAAAAGCTTTTAACGGACATCCTCCGGGACGAAATGCAGTTTAAAGGTGTAATTATGGCCGACGGAGTGGCAATCGACCAGCTGGATGTCATGACCGGGGATAATGTAAACTCTGCTGCCCTGGCTTTAAAGTCCGGTATTAATATCAGCTTATGGGATAAGGGGTTTACAAGGCTGGAAGAAGCACTCGGACAGGGCCTGATTTCCTTGGAAGACCTTGATGACGCGGTAATTCGGGTACTTACCCTTAAGTTTGAACTGGGGCTGTTTGAAAATCCTTTTATAGAAGAAAAGGATTCCTGGGCAGGCTATACTTATGAGAAATACCCGGAAGCACTGAAACTAGCCAGGGAATCCGTCGTGCTGCTGAAAAATGAAAACCGGATTCTTCCCCTGAATGCCAAAAAGCTGAAAACCCTGGCCGTGATCGGACCCAATGCGGATGAAATTTACAATCAGTTAGGAGATTATACCCCTCCCGTTAACCCTGGAGATGGCATTACGGTTTTAAAAGGTATTCAGGATTTTCTTCAAAAAAGCGGGGATTCCGTTGAGATTAAGTATCATAAAGGCTGTGGATTATTCCAGGGTACCAAAGAAGAGATTTGGGAAGCCGCAGACCTTGCAGCTTCCTGTGACTGCACGGTTTTGGTACTTGGCGGTTCCTCCAGCCGTTTTAGCGGGGCGGACTTTGATACCAACGGAGCTGCCAAAACCGCCGGAACCCTTACCATGGACTGCGGCGAAGGTGTGGACTGCGGGGAATTAAGGCTGCCCGGCCTGCAGAAGGAATTGGCGGAGGCAGTATATAAAACCGGCCGGCTGTGCATCACGGTGCTTATTCAGGGAAGGCCTTATGCGGTAACGGATACCGTAAAACACGCCGATGCGGTTCTTTGTGCCTTTTATCCGGGCATGTCAGGCGGGCAGGCCATAGCTGAAATTCTATTCGGCGAGGTTAACCCTTCCGGGCATCTTCCGGTTTCCCTTCCAAGGCACCCGGGACAGGTTCCGGTTTATTATAATTATAAGAATTCATATGCCGGAATGAATTATTATGATATTGAAAAAACACCCCTGTATTCTTTTGGTTACGGTTTAAGTTATACGGAATTTGGTCTTACGGATACTGCCCTGGAATACGTTCCCTTTGAACCGGATCAAGGGTATCAGAGAAAGGGGTTACGGGAAAATGGCGAAACCAAAGGAAATTCCTGCACAATTTCTTCGAAAGAACTGCGGCATGGAGAAATTCTAATAAAGTTTAATATTACCAACCACGGTGATTACGACGGTTATTCCGTTCCGATGCTTTATGTAAAGGATATACAGGCCAGTACCATCCGCAGGGTCAGGGAATTAAAAGCCTTCCAAAAGATATGGGTTCCCAAAGGGGAAACAAAGCCGTGTACTTTAAGTTTAACGGAGGAAAAACTGTCCCTATGGAATGATAAAATGCAGTTCATTGCCGAACCGGGAGAATTCGTGTTAATATTGTCGGATGGCTGCAGGGATTTATGGACCGGCAGTTTATACCTGGATTAAGGCGGAGCAGGACTGATAAACAGAATAATAGAATAAATCATAAAAGGGCAGCCACATGGCTGCCCTTTTGCAGCATTCTTGGAGATTATATCCTATTCAAGAACAAACCCTGCGGGAAGATGCACATGACACGCCAGGGATAATGTCACAGAAGTGACAGCGTCGGATTCTTTATATTGTAATAGGATTGGACTTTTGAACCCCAAATCGTAACATGAAATTCTGAAACATAGTTTCATGTTCCCTGGGTGTATGCCGTTTTCATATAAGTAAATACTTATAAGTAATTAATAATATTTCAAACAATATTTCAAAATAATTAAAAAAGGTATTGACATAAATATAAATATAGTGTACTATCTGACTAGTTCACTGGTGATAAAGTACATGCAGCAAAGCGGAATGCAAATATACGCTTTGAACAGGAGTACAATATATAAGTGAGATACAGCATAACAGCCGGAATAAACAGGAAAGGAGGAAATGGATGGAATTTGACAACAATATTCCAATATATGTGCAGGTCATCAACGATATAAAAAAAGATATGGTTAACGGTGTCCTTGCCATGGGTGAGAAACTCCCGTCCGGAAGGGATCTGGCTTTCAAATACAAAATCAATCCCAATACCGCGAACCGCATCTACAAGGAAATGGAAGCAGAAGAAATCTGTTTTACCAAAAGAGGTCTGGGCACCTATGTTACGGAGGATATGGAGAAATTGACAAATATAAGAGAAGAAATGGCCGGTTCCCTTCTGGATAATTTTATAGAAGGAATGAAACAGCTGGGATTTACGAAAGAAGAGTTAATTAACTTATTGGAGCATAAATATGATATAAGCAGTAAGTGATGTAGATCACCGGAAAGTATCCGGGACATAGTAAAATATCTGCCCTGCAGATTCACAATTAACACAGCCGCCTCGGCGGAAATTTATAAAAATATAATAGGAGTGTGGAATATGATATTACAATGCAGTGATCTTGTAAAGAAATACATGAACAAAACAGCAGTTAACGGAATCAGCCTTGAAGTGGAACAGGGTAAAATCTATGCCCTGCTTGGACCAAACGGCAGCGGTAAAACCACCCTTATGAAAATCATTGCGGGCCTGGTTAAGCCCACCGGCGGAACCGTAACTTATAAGGGAAATCCCATCGGGGTGGAATCCAAGAAAAGAGTAGCATATATGTCTACGGAACCATTTTTCTACAATTATATGTCCGTAGAGGATGTAGGTAAGTATTATAAGGATTTTTTTGAAGATTTCGACAGCAAGCGTTATGAAGAATTGATTGGAAGAATGGAATTGGGAATGAAGGATAAATCAAAAACCTTATCCTCCGGGTTGGCTGCAAAACTGAAAATAGCCGCAACCCTGGCCAGGAAGGCAGAGCTCTATATGCTGGATGAACCGTTAAATGGAATCGATATTATCGCAAGGGAAAAGATTCTGACCACGATACTGGAAGTAGCCAGGGAAGATTCGACCATATTGATTTCAAGCCATTTAGTAGATGAACTGGAAAAGATTATAGATAATGCGGTTTTCATTAAAAACGGTTCGGTGGTTTTAAATGGTGAAGCAGAAGAACTTCGGGCAGCACACGGTAAATCAATCGTTGAATTATATAAAGAAATCTATGCATAACAGGGGGATAGGAATATGTTTAAATTAATGAAATATGAATTCAGGAAACAGGCTTTTTCAAAGCTTGTAATATTAGCTTTAGTCGGATTAATCGAAGTTTTATTCCTTTTTGGGGTGGTTACCAGCAGGGAAAATTTAATAGGCACGGCCATGGGGTTATTATTTTCCTTTAGCTTTGGCGCATTATTTTTCCTGGCTTTTGAATCAATCCTTACTTATTCCAATGATTTAAAGCAGAAATGCAGCTATATGCTGTTTTTAACACCGAATACCAGTTACAGTATAGTAGGTGCCAAAGTATTGTCTGCCGGAATCCAGATTGTTTTGGCCGGTCTTGCTTTTTTTGCCGTATTTGCCATAGACGCAGGTATATTGATTGCAAAGTATGATGCAATTGCCCAGGTCAAGGAAGCAGCATTGCAGTTATTGGATCAGTTTTTTAATTTAAGAATCCAATTCACGGATATTTTAGCTGTTGTAATCGAAATAATATCGAGATGGATCAGTACGATAACGCTTGCTTTTTTCTCCATAACCTTAAGTACCACATTTTTGGCCAATAACAAATTTAAAGGTGTGGTTAGTTTTATTATCTTTATTGCCTTAAATGTAATATTCAGTAAAATCGTCAATTTAGTTCTTGGGAGCCCGGATAACTTCTTAAATAATGTGAGCATGTATTTTATACTGGACAGCTTGATTATCTTATGTTTCACAGTGGTTACCTACATTGGCACCGCATGGATGCTTGAGAGAAAGGTAAGTGTATAACATTAAAAAACTTTTCTGGAATTCAACAGGAATTCATGGAGGTATCGGGATGATTATAAAAATAAGTAACGGCAGGGCCGGTAAGATGAAGAGAAGAAAGAAAATGTATCTTTTGTTTCTGTTTACAGCCATAGGCTCCTTAATTTATACCATAGTAAACAAACCCGTGTTCCGCTAGTCAGAGGCACGGCGGTATATAATGCTAACCGGCAACGTGGATTTGTCCGTAGATTTGGTGGCTGCTTTTGGAGCTGTTCCGCCGTATTTATGGTAAACTGCCTATGCCGGTCATAATAGCAGCCTGTTCATCGGTGCTTTGGCGGGAGGCTGGCAGGGGTTCTGGATTGCCTGATGGAAAGGCAGTTTCCGATAAGTTTTATTACCATGTAAAAATAAAAAAGAAACTGTAACAACCTGATAATTTATCACTATTATATAATAGTAATATAATTTGACGGAAGTGAAAGGATTAAGATAAAAGACAAATCAACTTCTGGTAAATGAAATGGGATTGATTTGTCTTTTTCTATTATAAGAGCTTAAAAGGAGGGATTTTTCAATGGGTAAAATATCGTTTCCTGGTAAGCGGATAAATAAACTAAAATACCGGTTTCGTATTGTGGTGGAATATTTTATATTCGTACTCCTTTGCCTTTTGATCATGCTGATAAAGAATAACAGTGCTCCCGATACCCTGGACCTTAGTGGAGAAGCCGTTATTCACATACAGGATGGCAAATTTGTTCAAAATAGCTATGAATATAGGGAAGGTGATGTTGTAAGGCTTAAAATAACCTTCCCGGAAGAATACACCGGAAAAGAAATTGAAGTCATTTACAAAGATCATACTTCGGGGAAAAGTATCAATGTTTACAGTGGGAATGCCCGGGAATTAATTACTACAACCTTTACGGTCATGGAAAACGGAAAGGCCGATATTGTAATCCTTACAGACCCGGAGGAAAATATTATTACGGAACAGGCAGAGCTATTTATAAAAATTAAGCACCCTGCGCAATGGCAGGAAAATATAAAACCATAAATGAAATAATCAGGAAAACTTATGTAACCGGACAAAACCGCTTTAGAGAAAATGGCTTTGTCCGGTTACACGGCGAACGCAGGAAGGAACAATTTTAAAAGCTTCAGTAATATCGGAGGCGGGTGTAATATTCTTGTCGGGAAAAAAACATATGCCACTAAAAATTCTGCATATTGCTTAAAACAGTGGGAAAAGTGCAAAACTCGCTTACGCTCAAGCAGTTAAACTTTTCCCCTTTTGATTGAAACTCAAAAGGTGCATTTCCCAGAATTTAAGTGACATATGGAAACTTTCCAAATATAAGAATAGTTCACCCGCCTCTAATGATTACCTTAGACCAGAATAAGGTATTTCTATATGCATTCGCGTGCCTGAAACTGCCTTTTGCGCGCCTGAAGCTGCCTTATTTATTGAATTGTGTTTTAAAATAGGGTATAATATTTTATTAGGTGTCCGTATCTTTAAAAAAGTGATTAAAAAATTTTAGTAATTTACTAAATAAATTTGGTACAAACTTTTTGCATAAAACTTAAGCCGAAAAGAGGTTAATATGATTTCACTCATAGCAGCAGTTTCGAAAAATAATGTTATAGGTAACAAAGGCAGGATACCCTGGCATATAAAAGGAGAGCAGAAGCGGTTTAAGGGGATTAACAGAAGGAAATACGATTATTATGGGCAGAAAATCTTTTGAGGAAATCGGAAAGCCGCTGCCGGACCGGACACAAATGAGTTTGCAAAGGTCTATGAAGAAAAAATAGATGGAATAATACCCTATACTTATTATACTTACGAAAGACGGTTGCATATACCGGATTAATACAGAAAACAGCAGGTATACGGCTGGTTTATGGGGCATTTTTGGTATTTGCTTCGCGATTAAACAATTAGGATTGACAAATCCGCACAAGACTCGTATTATAAAATTCGGATTGAAAACATAGGTTAAGTAAGGATAATACAATTTATTTACTTTATGATAGATTGAGAACAAAGTCCGTTTGCGGACAGTACCCGTTAGTGAAAGGCACAGGTAGCAGTATGGTTTATTTAGATTACGCGGCGAATACACCCGCAGACAAGGAAGTTTTGGATACATTTTATGAAGTATCCTTGGAATATATCGGCAACCCCAATTCACCCCACAGCCCGGGAGATAAGGCCAGGGCAAGGATGGAACAATCCACGAAACAGATCGCAAACCTTCTGGGAGCAGAAGAGAATGAGGTAATATATACTTCCGGTGCCAGTGAATCCAACAATATGGCTATGAAAGGCATTGCAAACAATTATAAAAGATATGGAAAACATATCATTACAACTTATTTGGAACATGCCTCCGTAACAGGTCCTGCGACTGCTTTGCAGAATGACGGTTATGAGGTGGATTTTGTGAACCTGGCAGAGGACGGAAGGATTGATACAGAGCATCTGAAAGAACTTATCAGGGAGGATACCGTACTGGTTTCGGTTTGTTATGTGGACAGTGAAGCCGGTACCATACAGCCAATAGAAGAAATCAGTAAAATCGTAAAAAGTAAACCTCACTGCTATTTTCATGTGGATGCAACCCAGGCAGTCGGGAAAATACCGGTGAGCTTTGGCAATGTGGACCTGATGACATTTTCCGGCCATAAGTTTTATGGTATAAACGGCTGCGGGGTCCTGCTGAAAAAGGAAGCCCTTATGCTGGAGCCTTTAATCCACGGCGGTTTAAGCACTACCTCCTTCCGGAGCGGAACACCTGCGCTCTCCCTTGCGGCTGCAACGGAAAAAGCCCTTACTCTGTCGGTAAAGGATCTTACCGCCCGTTATGAGTATGTGAAGGGGTTAAATCATAAACTGCGTGAAGCATTAAAAGCTTATGATAATATTAAGATAAATACACCGGCAGAGGGTTCCCCTTATATTTTAAATATCAGCATCAAAGGGGTTAATACCAACCAGCTGCAGAAGGAATTAAACAATATGGACATCTATGTGGCCACCAAATCCGCCTGCTGTGCCCCGAATACGGTTTCAAGACCCGTATATGCAATAACCAAGGACCGGAAGCTGGCACTGTCCACCCTGCGTATCAGTTTAAGCCATTTAACTACGGAGGAAGAAATCGGTGTATTTCTGGAGGGCTTTAAAAAAGCCCTGCCGGTGAAATAACAGCCTAACAAGATGGGAGCAAAGCTTGTGCCAGCGTGACCAAAGTATGCAAAGCATAAGTACTTTTTGCGCACTTGGCGAAAACTTTAAATGCGCAGGAAACATGCGAAAGAATGAGGTTAATCATGGAAAATTATATAGATGTGGAAAGAAGTATAATAAAAAGATTCCGTAAAGAAATATGGAGAAAATTTATCACGGCAGTGAAGGACTACCAGCTGATTCAGGAAGGGGATAAGATTGCAGTCTGCATATCCGGCGGCAAGGATTCCATGCTTTTGGCAAAGTGTATGCAGGAACTTAAGAGACATGGGAAGTTCCATTTTGACTTAGTCTTTTTAGTCATGAATCCGGGGTATAATGAATATAACAGACAGGTTATTGTAAATAATGCGGAATACCTGAATATTCCCATCCACATGTTTGAGACGGATATTTTTGATATTGTGGCGGCGGTGGAGGAGTCACCCTGTTACCTCTGTGCAAGAATGCGGAGGGGGTATCTCTATAAGCACGCCCAGGAGCTGGGCTGCAATAAGATAGCTCTCGGCCATCATTTTGATGATGTGATCGAAACCGTGTTAATGAGTATGTTTTACAGCGGGCAGATGAAAGGTATGATGCCGAAGCTTCACAGTACGAACTATAAAGGAATGGAACTGATCCGGCCTTTATATATGGTAAAGGAAGCGGACATCATAGCCTGGAGGAAATACAATAACCTGCAATTTATCCAGTGTGCCTGCCGGTTTACGGAAAACTGCATGCTGGGGGATAACGGCGGCGGTTCCAAGCGCCAGGAAATGAAAGAATTAATTAAGAAATTCAGACAGACAAGCTCTATTATAGATATGAATATATTCCGGAGCATCCATAATGTTAACCTGGATACCATGATCGGCTATCAGAAGAAACAGGTGCCCTATAGTTTCCTGGACGATTACGACAGCGATACTTCCTGTTGAATATGAAAAAAGAATAATATAAAAAAAAGAATAATATAAAAAAAGAATAATATGAAAAAAGAATAATAGGAAAAAGGATATATAACTCGGTTCAATCGGCAGATAACCAATTTAGCTTTTAAGGGTATCAGCCGAATGATAACAAAATAGAAGTGAGACACGATTATGAGAAGAAAGTCCGTATATTCTATGCGGAAAGATAAGTAGGAGAACCCATGACGAAACAGGATTTTAATTTTATTTTACCGGAAGAGCTGATTGCCCAGGATCCGCTGGAGGACCGTTCCAGTTCCAGGCTGTTGGTTCTTAATAAAGAAAACGGTGATACGGAACATAAAATATTTAAGGATATCATAGATTACTTAAAGACTGGAGACTGTCTGGTAATAAATAATACGAAAGTTATTCCGGCCAGATTAATCGGGGAAAAGGAAGGAACCGGAGCCAAGGTTGAAATTCTTCTCCTGAAAAGGCAGGAAAACGATATCTGGGAAGCTTTGGTGAAACCGGGGAAAAAAGCGAAGCCCGGCACAAGGATCAGTTTTGGAAACGGAATCCTGACAGGTGAAATTATCCGGATCGTAGAGGAAGGCAACCGTCTGGTTCAGTTTTATTATGAAGGTATTTTTGAAGAAATCCTGGACCGGCTGGGACAGATGCCACTTCCCCCCTATATTACCCATCAGTTAAAAGATAAGAACCGTTACCAGACCGTATATGCCAAATATGAAGGCTCAGCAGCGGCACCTACGGCAGGCCTGCATTTTACCAAAGAGTTATTGGAACAGATTGCAGAAAAAGGAATTTTCATAGCTAATGTAACCCTCCATGTGGGGCTTGGGACTTTCCGGCCGGTTAAGGAAGAGAATATTCTGGAACACCATATGCATTCGGAATTTTACCAGGTCGAGCAGTCGGAAGCGGATAAAATCAATCAGGCTAAGAAAAACGGCGGCCGTATCATTTGTGTCGGCACTACCAGCTGCAGGACCGTGGAATCGGCAGCCGGTGAGGACGGATTTGTAAAGCCCGGGAGCGGGGATACGGAGATATTTATATATCCCGGATACCGGTTCAAGGTACTGGATGCCTTGATCACTAATTTCCATTTGCCGGAATCGACACTGATTATGCTGGTTTCAGCCCTTGCAGGCAGGGAGAATATACTGAAAGCTTATGAACTGGCAGTAAAGGAGCGTTACCGCTTCTTCAGTTTTGGAGATGCCATGTTTATACATTAAATCAGCTGCCAAAGTGTTGCCCCTGCCCTTAAAAAGGGGCTGGACATAAAATAAAATCAGTCCCGATATTTTTCATATTGGATCAGTTTATCAGAAAATTACTGCAAGAAGCAGGTTAACTGAAAAATCAATCCATGAAAAATATCGGGGCTGTTTTCTTTAAAGATATATTCGGGTTACTCAATATTCAGTTTTCATTCGATTAAAAATAGTTAATAGATGTCTAGTGTATCAGTCCTTTTAAATCGGAATAAAAATCAGGATAAGATACATTCGCACATTCGGCTCCGCGGATTTCGGTATTGCCTTCGGCTGCCAATGCGGCAATGGCAAAGGACATGGCGATCCGGTGATCGGTTTTACTGTCAATTACCGCACCCTTAAGTGGAGCTTCGCCTTCGATAACCATCCCGTCCTCCGTAGCGGTAACTTTAGCCCCCATAAGGGATAAATTATGCACCATTACGTCAATCCGGTTGGATTCCTTTACCTTAAGTTCCGCAGCGTCTTTTATAACGGTTTTACCCTTGGCCAGGCATGCCATAACAGCAATGACTGGAAGTTCGTCAATCAGGGCAGGTATGAGGCCGCCGCCGATTTCCGTTCCCTTTAACTCACTGTAACGGACCAGGATATCGGCTGCTGTTTCGGAGTCCGCATTTCGCACATTCTCGATATGGATATCGGCACCCATCATGCGGCATACTCTTAGGATGCCGTCCCTGGTGGGATTAATCCCTACATTTCGAAGCAGTATTTCGGAACCCGGTATCATTAATCCGGCCGCAATAAAATAAGCGGCAGAGGATATATCGCCTGGAACGGTAATTTTTTCTCCATGCAGTCTGGGATCCGGCCGGATGAATGCCGTGGCAGTTTTTGTTTCAACCTCGGCCCCGAACATTTTTAACATCAGTTCCGTATGGTTTCTGGATACATATGGCTCGGTTACAGAAGTCGGGCCATCCCCGTATAAACCTGCCAGTAAAATTGCAGATTTAACCTGGGCGGAAGCCACCGGTGACTCATAGGCAATATGGCGGAGAGTACCTTTTTGTCCCTGTATCAAAAGGGGGGCACAACCGTTACCGCTTAAGCTCTTTATATCGGCCCCCATCTGTGCTAACGGAGTGATTACCCGGCCCATGGGGCGTTTTTGGATGGATTCATCCCCTGTCATGGTGGAAGAAAAAGACTGGCCGCATAAAATACCGGACATAAGCCGCATGGTTGTGCCGCTGTTGCCCACGTCCAGGGTTTCGTCCGGCTGTTTTAAACCGCGGAGTCCCTTGCCGTAAACCAGTACCCTGTTACTGTCGGTATCATTTTCTATGGAAATTCCCATGCTGCGAAAACACCGGATTGTGGAAAGGCAGTCGGCTCCCTGGAGAAAATGGGTTATCTCCGTGGTCCCTTCTGCCAAAGCCCCAAACATGACGGCTCTGTGGGATATGGACTTATCACCGGGAACTGTAATTTCACCTTTTAATGAATTTGCTTTCTGTAATATCATATTCAGACTCCCATCTTCTTTATCGTTCGTAAACAGTATAACGATATTTCTTTAATAATTCAACTGCCAAAATGGAAGCTTCTTCATCATAGAATTCGATCCGGAGGACTCCCTGTTCAAATTCCCGGTTGTGGATGATGCCGATATTTTTAATGCTGATCCGGTTGGTGCCCAGTAAAGTGGCTATGGTAGCAATGGCACCGGCTTCATCAATAATATCCAGATAGATTTCAAATACTTTTTTCATCATGCCGGTGGACTTGCCTGGAATGGAATCCCTGTATTCACCTGCCCCGTCAAAGAATCGGTAGAGGTAATCCTCATCCCTTTGCTCCAGAGCGTCTTTCATTTCATTCAGAAGGTTTATATACCGCTTTAGGAAGTACTTTATACTGTCCGTATTGGTAAGGCAGATATTTTGCCACATAACGGGGGAGGAGGAGGCTATACGTGTAATATCTTTAAAACCCCCGGCTGCCAGGGTACGCATTTTTTCTTCCCTGTCATCGGAATCCTTTACCAGGTTTACAAGACTTGAGGCTATGATATGGGGGACATGGCTGATGGCAGCGGTAATGTCATCATGTTCCTTTGGTTCTAAAATCAATGGAATGGCGCCGGTGGCCTGTACAATTTCATATAATTTATTCAGCATTTCCGGCGGGGTCTCTATAGTAGGAGTTAAGATATAATACGCATTTTCCATAAGCCGGCTGTGGGAATTTTGATAACCGGTTTTTTCCGAACCGGCCATGGGATGGCCGCCGATAAACTGGCGTTCCAAGCCTAATTCTGTTACCGCATTATGTATATTTCCCTTAACGCTTCCCACATCGGTCAAAATACAGTCCGGTTTTATTATCTTTTTTAACAAGGATAAATAGGTAATGTTGGACAGTACCGGAGCACACAAAAATATAATATCGCAGGTAGGAAAACCTTCCTCCAGATCGTAAGAAACCGAATCCAGCACCTTATCTGCCAACGCTTCCTTCAGTCCGTTCCCTATTTTGTTTTTATTATAATTATAGGCTATTAAAGTATTATTCGGATTAATTTCCTTAAGGACCCGGGCTATGGAACCGCCGATTAAACCAAAACCAATAAAGCCAGCCGTTATGTCATTCATATATTATCTCCTGAAGAGTTAAAATTTTTTTCCCATGATTGCTGCCAGGGGCCTGATTTCAGAGCACAATTCCTCAAGCTGGGGGAAGGTAAGGGACTGGGGCCCGTCAGAAAGGGCAATGGCCGGGTTCGGATGGGCTTCGATCATAAGGCCGTCCGCACCGGCAGCCACCGCACACATAGCTAAGGGTTTTACATACTTTCTCACCCCGGTGGCATGGCTTGGGTCAACAATAATCGGTAAATGACTTTTGTCTTTGATAACCGGAACCGCACTGATATCCAAAGTATTCCGGGTAGCTGTTTCAAAGGTACGGATACCGCGTTCACATAATACAACATTGGGGTTGCCTTCCGCAATAATGTATTCGGAGGCATTCAGCCATTCGTCAATGGTAGCGGACAGACCGCGTTTTAATAATACGGGAAGGCCAGTTTTACCTGCTTCTTTCAGTAAATAAAAGTTCTGCATATTTCTTGCCCCGATCTGAAGCATATCTACATATTTAACGGCGGCCTCAATGGCGTCTAAGCTGGTTACTTCACAGACTACTGCCAGGCCGGTTTCTTCTCTGGCTTCCTTCATGAATTTTAACCCTTCTTCCTCCAGTCCCTGGAAAGCATAGGGGGAAGTCCTTGGCTTATAGGCGCCGCCGCGAAGGATCCGGGCCCCGGCTTTTTTTATGGCACGGGCCGTTTCCAAGAGCTGTTCCCTGCTTTCTACCGCACAGGGGCCGGACATGATGATTAAGTCCCCGCCTCCTATGGATACGCCTCCTACTTTAATGACGGAGGGTTCCGGATGGAATTTTTTATTGGCCAATTTATAACTTTCCGTTACCGGGACTATTTTATCCACATCTTCGGCAATCTCAAGGTTTTGATCCTGCAATTTTGTTTTATCACCGACTACACCGATAATGGTTACTTCCTTGCCGTCGGAGATATGGGCGGTGAGGCCCTTTCCTTCAATTATCCGGATAATATTCCGGATGGATTCTTTTTTTGCACCTGGTTTCATTACAATTATCATATATATACCCTTTCTCTATTCCCTTATTTTCCTGCACAGGACGGTTATTTATGTATTTACTGATGTCATTTTACATCAAAGCGGTTATTATGTCAATACTGTAAAACATTAAAGCGTAACAGTTTAAAGTGTAACGGTTTAAAGCGTGAAACACGCGATAAAAGTCTGTAAATGTAATAAAAGATATAATTATGTAAAATAAGATATATTTTTTGATAATAATGTTCTGTTATTTAAGCCTGCACCTAAATATATTTGTTAAACCGGTATAAAATAGTTGTAAAATCTGACAGCTTTTAGTAAAATATAGACATGGGTATTGGAAGAAAAGAATCCCATCATTTGCGGAAAACAGTTTTAGGATGTACAAAAATATTATGTAATGGAGGAAAAAAGGATGAATGTTTACACTTCAGAAAAGATTCGAAACGTTGTACTGTTAGGCCACGGTGGCTGTGGCAAGACTACTTTGGTCGAAGCCATGGCCTACACAACAGGAATTACAAAGCGTCAAGGTAAAATTGAAGAAGGTAATACCATCAGTGATTATGATAAGGAAGAAGTGAAACGTCTTTTTTCAATCAGCACCACAGTGGTACCTGTTATTTGGGAGGATACCAAGATTAATATTTTGGATACTCCGGGTTATTTTGATTTTGTCGGGGAAGCAGAGGAAGCCCTGAATGCTGCCGATGCAGCAGTAATCGTAATTGCTGCCAAATCCGGCGTAGAAGTCGGAACCATGAAGGCATGGGAATATTGCGAAAAGCATAACCTGCCAAGAATGTTTTTTGTTACGGATATGGATGATGATAATGCAAGTTACCGCCAGGTAGTCGAAGATTTAACGGAAATTTACGGGAAAAAGATTGCACCGTTTCATATACCAATACGGGAGAATGAAAAATTTGTTGGATTTGTGAATGTAGTTAAAATGGCCGGCAGGAGATTTACCGCTATGGGTAACTATGAAGAATGCCCGGTACCGGATTATTCCTTGGAGAATTTAAACAAATTTCGTGAAACACTGCTGGATGCCGTTGCGGAGACCAGTGAAGAATTAATGGAAAAGTATTTTGCAGGAGAAGAATTTACCCAGGAGGAGATATCTCTTGCACTTCGAAATAATGTTACGGATGGAACCCTGGTTCCGGTACTGATGGGTTCCGGCCTGTATGCCCAGGGAGCAACCATGCTTTTGCAGGCCATTGAGAAATATTTCCCTTCCCCGGATAAGAAAGAGATAAGGGGAACGAATCTCAAAACCGATGAAGCTTTTAAAGCGGACTATAATGAAAAATTGCCCATGACAGCGCAGGTATTTAAGACCATTGCCGATCCCTTCATTGGTAAATTTTCTTTAATTAAAGTCTGCTCCGGTGTTTTAAGATCCGATTCCGCAATCTATAATACGGAAAAAGATACGGAAGAGAAGATTTCCCGTCTCTACGTATTAAGGGGAAAGGAACAGATTGAAGTAAATGAACTCCATGCCGGAGATATTGGAGCCATCGGTAAATTATCGGATACCGTAACCGGCGATACGCTCTCGATTAAAGCCACGCCGGTTGTATATGAACGGCCCCAGATGCCAAAGCCCTATACCTATCAGCGTTTTAAAACCAAGAATAAAGGGGATGACGATAAGGTATCCCAGGCCCTGGCAAAGCTGATGGATGAGGATCTGACCCTTAAGGTCGTGAATGACAAGGAAAACAGGCAGACCTTATTATACGGAATTGGGGACCAGCAGCTGGAAGTGGTTGTAAGCAAACTGCAGACGAAATATAAGGTGGATATTGAGATGATGAAGCCCAGGGTACCCTTTAGGGAGACTTTGCGTAAGAAAGTCAGGGTACAGGGTAAATATAAAAAGCAATCCGGCGGGCATGGCCAATACGGGGACGTTCATATTGAATTTGAGCCCTCCGGAAATATGGAGCAGCCATATGAATTTGGCGAGAAGATATTCGGCGGTTCCGTACCGAAGAATTACTTCCCGGCAGTGGAAAAGGGAATTGCGGAATGTGTCTTAAAAGGGCCTGTTGCCGGTTATCCGGTAGTGGGACTAAAAGCCACTTTAGTGGACGGTTCCTATCATCCGGTGGATTCTTCGGAAATGGCTTTTAAGATGGCAACCATCCAGGCCTTTAAACAAGGTTTCATGGAAGCTTCCCCGGTGCTCTTAGAGCCCATTGCTTCATTAAGGGTAGTGGTGCCGGATAAATATACCGGGGACATTATGGGGGATTTGAATAAACGCCGGGGCAGGGTACTGGGCATGAATCCGTTCCAGGGAGGCAAACAGGAAATCCTGGCTGATATACCCCTCTCCGAGTTGTACGGTTATTCTACGGATCTTCGTTCCATGACGGGCGGAGCCGGGGATTTCTCCTATGAATTCAACCGTTATGAACAGGCACCGTCGGATATCCAGCAGAAGGTAATTGAAGATAATGAGAAGGAGTTAATTGCAAGCGGCGAATAGGACAGGAAATTAACTGTGTCAGAAGATTAGGATTATAGGAACATCTGCAGCATTTAAAGTTTAATACAGAATTATGGGATAAAGGGTTGCCGTAAAATATCAGGTTTACAGGACTTGCGGTCAGGATGTGATATCCTGTGCAGGTATTATGGAATCTGAATTTGGGGCAGCCCTTACTTACGGTTTCAGAGAAACCAATGAAACTGGAAAGATTATATGAATTAATAGTGGTAATAGTATCCCAAGGTTTTTCGGATCAGGCCATGGAGTCTGCCAAGGTTTATCTTGTATCATTTTATAGAGTTAGTCAATTCTTTCAGTCACAGCGAACATATGAAGGAAGATATTTTTGAAGTTTTTACAAATTATTCATGGCTTCGCCATGTTCTTTCAGTAATTAACTATCGACTATTCCCCATAAATACGTTATACTAAATAGATGTGATTATTGACGGTCTTGTTTGAAAGGAGAAGGGGCGTTTCTTATGTATGGTTATTAACATGCAGCAAAGCGGAATGCGAATATCCGCTTTGACAGAAGCTCTCTATATTAATAGAAATGATAAAAGATTTTTTACCTATTTGCAGGGAAGATATGGAAAAAAGAGGTTGGGACCAGTGTGATTTTGTATATGTTATCGGAGATGCTTATGTGGATCACCATTCCTTTGGTCCTGCCATTATCAGCAGAGTGCTGGAAAGCCACGGCTATAAGGTCGGCATCATTGCACAGCCCGACTGGAAGGACAGCGGCAGTATCACCGTTTTGGGGACTCCAAGACTTGGTTTTTTAGTCTGTGGCGGCAATATGGATACCATGGTAAACCATTATACGGTTGCAAAGAAAAGAAGGGGGCAGGATGCCTATTCCCCTGGAGGTGTTATGGGAAAAAGACCGGACCGGGCTACCATTGTTTATTGTAACCTGATCCGGAAGGTTTATAAGAATATACCGATAATTATAGGCGGGATCGAAGCCAGCTTAAGAAGGCTGGGACATTATGATTACTGGAGCGGTACGGTGAAGCGCTCCATCCTGCTGGATTCCCAGGCGGATATTATATCTTACGGCATGGGAGAGCATTCCATTGTGGAGCTTGCAGAAGCTTTAGACAGCGGGATAGAGGTTAAGGACATTACTTTTATTGACGGTACGGTTTATAAAGCCAGGGATTTAACCTCTGTATATGATGGGGTTACCCTTCCGGATTTTCGGGATATTGTAAACAGGAAGGAGTTATTTGCTAAAAGCTTTTATATCCAGTATTCCAATACGGATCCCTATTCCGGCAAAAGATTAATTGAAAAATATAAGGACAATGAATATGTGATACAGAATCCGCCTGTCAAACCCCTGACCCAGGCGGAGATGGACCGGGTATATGCCCTGCCCTTTATGAGGGATTATCATCCTTCTTATATCCCTTGTGGAGGAATTCCGGCCATTGAAGAATTAAAGTTCAGTCTGACCAGCAACCGGGGGTGTTTCGGAGGCTGCAGCTTCTGCGCTTTAACTTTCCATCAGGGGAGGATCATACAGACCAGAAGCCATGAATCCATTCTGGCGGAGGCAGGTCACTTAATATGGGACAAGGATTTTAAAGGTTATATCAATGATGTGGGAGGCCCTACGGCAAACTTCCGGCACGTGGCCTGTGAGAAGCAGAATACGAAGGGAGCCTGTGTCAATAAGCAGTGTTTATTTCCCGTCCCCTGTAAAAATCTGAAGATTGATCACAGTGATTACCTTTCCTTATTAAGAAAATTACGCACCCTGCCTAATGTGAAGAAGGTATTTGTCCGTTCCGGAATCCGCTTTGACTATCTGATCCACGATAAGGATGATGTTTTTATGAATGAGCTTTGTGAGTATCATATCAGCGGACAGCTTAAGGTGGCACCGGAACATATCAGTGATAAAGTTCTGGACAGGATGGGAAAACCAAAGAATTCCGTTTATGAGGAATTTTTAAGAAGATATAAAAAGACCAATGAGAAAATGGGTAAAAATCAGTTTGTTGTACCTTATCTGATGTCCTCCCATCCGGGATCGACGCTTAAAGAAGCAGTTGCCCTTGCGGAATATTTAAGGGATCTGGGGTACATGCCGGAACAGGTACAGGATTTTTATCCTACCCCTTCTACCATATCCACCTGCATGTATTACACTGGGTTGGATCCAAGAACCATGGAGCCTGTTTATGTTCCCAAAACACCCCATGAGAAAGCTATGCAGAGAGCCCTGATCCAGTACCGCAACCCGAAGAATTACGAGCTGGTAGTGGAAGCCCTGACCCTGGCACACCGTACAGATTTAATCGGTTATGATAAAAAGTGTTTGATCCGTCCGAAGAATCAGGAAAACCGTTATGACCGTTATGAAAATCGTTCAGTAAGGAAACGGGAAGGTAAACAGGAAGGGAAACAGGAAGGGAAACAGAAAAATTCGAATCATAACCGGAGCAGTCATGGGGACATGGTCAAAGCCTCTGCCCGGGCTCAAAAGGGAAGAGACGGCGTGAAAAGCCGTAATCAAAAGGAAAGCCTGAAAGGAATAAAAAACAATCCGGGGCAAAACAGGAAAGCAGATAACAAAATTTCTGGCAGCAGGGCAAAATCACAGGCATCAAAGGCCGGTAAAGCAGGCACGGAAAGAAATGTGAGTGGTAACAGAGGCAGGAACAGCCGGAATAGCCGGCCTAAGATGGTAAAATGATTAAATTCCATTAATAATTTCAAAAAATAATATTTAAAACAGCATCAGGAAGCATTCATAATCTTTGAACTGTTATTGAATAGATCTGTTGCAATATAATAAGGGTGGCATTGGGTTCCCGGCCCATACCACCCGTCGGCAGCTCGGCCTGAATCAGTCAAAGAGCATCATGCCGGTGCTTGGATATCACAAGCAAATTAGATTTTAAATTTTCAACAGCCCAATTGTGCGGAACGAGGAATGGCAAATCTTCCAGTCGGTTCCGAATGGAGCAACAATATCATGAACAGAGTTTCTGTTCATGATATTACATAACATTTCTTAAAGAATAAATACCGTAACATGAATTATACACAGGCGTTCACAAAGGCTTTGAATAGATTCAATGCATCTTCACTGGTGCTGAATAAATGCTCCGGATGCCACTGGATTCCAAGAAAGAATCTATGCCCCGGAAGATATACAGCCTCAATTAAAGAATCCACGGAAATACCGGCTACCTCTAATGAGGAGGCAACATCTTTGATGGCCTGATGATGAAAACTGTTTACCTTAATAGATTCTTTTTTTAATATTTCAGAAAGCAGGGTGCCTTCTTTTACCAATACGCTGTGGGTCAGAACGGAATTACCGGACTGCTGGGAATGGGCTATGGATAGGTCCGATGGGAACTGGGCCGTTATATCCTGATATAAAGTACCGCCTAAAAACACGTTAAGTACCTGGATACCCCGGCAGATTCCAAGAATGGGTTTATCTGATTCCATGGCGATCTGAAATAAATTTTCTTCCATTGTATCTCTTTCCGGGACTACGACCCCGCCCTGCCTTATGGTTTCTTCACCGAAGCGGAAAGGATCAATATCGGGACCTCCGGTAAATAAAAATCCGTCACATACCCTGGCTGCCGCTTCTAATTCTTCCTTCTCAGCCTGTAAAGGCAGCAATACGGGAACGCCGCCGGCTGCCCGGATGGCTTCCAGGTAATTCGGACCGATCCATACCCGGTTTCTTTCGTAATCGTATTGCGGAGTTAATCCTATAATTGGCTTTTTCATGGAATCACGCCCTTTCTAGTGTGCTATATCTATAGTATATGAAACTTCGAAGTGGTTGTTAGCTTCCAGGCGGTTTCCCCATTCTTTTTCTTCCAGTTTTCCGCTGGAATCGCTGTTGTCACAACGGCCATACCAGGGTTCAATACAGATAAAAGGTGCATTTTTGCCGGCCGGTGACCACAATCCGAATAAAGGTGCGTCAAAATGTACCGTTACGTAAGGTTTTTTATCAGGGCCGGCCAGGGAAACCGTATGGAATTGATTATTTTCAATAATCAGGGCATCCTGATCAAATAAATGAGGAGTGATTTTAAGAAAACCCCTGTCAGTATCCAGAACAGCCTGTTCTTCTACAGGCTTCTTAACCGCTAACCCTTTATCATTGACTAACAGATAGTGTATCTGGCTGTGACTCTCTAAAGCAATGTAACAATCGCTCTGGCTTTGATTTTCCTCCGGAGGACAGAAAAAGGCCGGATGGGCACCTATGGAAAAATACATATCCGAATCACCCTGATTTATTACCTTCCACATAACCGTGATCTTCCGGCTCTCCAGACGATAACCGATTTCCAAAGCAAAAAGGAAAGGATAAACCTTAAGGGTTTCTTCGTTTGCTTTCAGGCGGAACCAGATTTCCGTATCCGACCGGCTGATTAAAACAAACTCCATATCCCTGGCAAAGCCATGCTGGGGCAGTTGGTATATTTCTCCGTTATAAGTATAACTTTGGTTTTTAAGGCTTCCTACTATGGGAAAAAGCACGGGTGAATGACGTTTCCAATAGACCGGATCCCCGTTCCATAAATACTCCCTGTTTTGATTATGATCGGTGACAGCGGTAAGCTCAGCGCCGAGACTGTTGATTTTAATCGTTAGGTAATCACTTTTTAATGAATAGACAGACATAATTTCCTCCTGTTATATTTGTTTTTCAATTTGTAACTATTCAGTACGCTGAAAAAAGAACGTTAGAACCGCAGCGACTGAGCTGCCATGTATTATTTTAAATATTTAAGGGATAATTAAATATTGTAGCACGAGATTCATAGATTTTCCATCCCTGTCCATTATTTTTTTATTTGTCAGGGAAGGCAGACTATTTGGCTAAAGGAATGAAACGGATGTTTTTTGTGAGTGAAGCGGAGCGGAAGTCACAGAAAACCCGGGTTTAACACGTGCATCCTTTATTACAATTCAGCCGTAAGGCTGAACTGTAACTGTTTGTCCTGTCATAGACATGGTTACTCTTGCCAAATTCAAGAAGCTTAGCTATAATGATGATACAGAGAAAGTAAGACCATAACCCGGAGGTATGGAATGTTACAGATATTTTATCCAGATGAATGCGCGGATTCAGCCTATGATATTAATTATGACGCCCTCTATAAACAAGGATACCGGGGGCTGCTTTTTGATATAGATAATACGCTGGTAGAACATGGCGCAGATGCAGATGCCAGAGCAATTAAACTTTTCACGGATTTAAAGCAAACCGGATTTGAACTCTGCCTGATTTCCAATAATGGCGAGGAAAGGGTAAAACGGTTTAACAAAGATATAAAGGTCAACTATATTTACAATGCCCATAAGCCCTCTACAAAAAATTATTTTAGTGCAATGGAACTGATGAAAACAAAGCCGGCTACCACCGTATTTATCGGAGACCAGCTGTTTACGGATGTTTATGGTGCGAAACGTGCGGGGATAAAGAGTTTTTTTGTAAAGCCCATAGGGCCTGAGAAAGAAATTCAGATTATATTAAAGCGTTATCTGGAAAGGATTGTCCTTTATTTTTATAGAAGAAAATACAGAGAGAAACAATTGATGGAAAACAGAAAAAATAACAGGTAAGACGATAAATAGTCAGTATGCTGGCAAGGAAAAGAGGAAAACATGAATAATATTGTTTTAATCGGTTTTATGGGATGCGGTAAAACAAGTGTCGGAATGCAGTTGGCAAAAAAGCTTGCTTTTCAATTCGCAGATACCGACCAGATAATCGAGGAAAACTGTAAAAGAACGATCACCAGTATATTTGCAGAGGAAGGGGAAGCGTTTTTTCGGAAATTGGAGACTGATACAATAAAAGAATTTATCGGAAAATTATCGAATACCGTTTTATCTGTGGGAGGGGGCCTTCCCATACAGCCGTGTAATGCGGAATTGTTACGGCAGTTAGGACAGGTCGTGTATCTTCAAACGTCCGGGGAGACCATTATAAAGCGTTTGTCCGGTGATACCACCAGGCCTTTGCTTTCCGGTGACCATACGGAAGAAAAGATTGATGCCCTTTTAAAAGCCAGGTCACCTGTTTATGAAAGAGCGGCCCATATAACCGTCATAACGGATGGCAGAAAGCTTAGCGGTATAATCAATGAAATTATAAAAAGAACAGGAGTATCCCATGAAATTATTAGTAATTAACGGACCTAATCTTAACTTCTTAGGAATCCGGGAAAAATCCATTTACGGTAATCAGGATTTTAAATACCTGCTGTCATTACTGAAGGAAAAAGCCGAAAAAGAGAATATTACAATCGATACTTTCCAAAGTAATTGTGAAGGGGAAATTATAGACCGCCTTCAGGAAGCATATTTTGACGGAACCCAGGGTATTATAATAAATCCGGGAGCCTTTACCCATTACAGCTATGCCGTTCGGGATGCACTGGCGTCCATGGATATGCCTAAAATTGAAGTACATATTTCCAATGTACATAAGAGAGAGGAATTCCGGAATGTGTCGGTGACGGCTCCCGTATGTACCGGGCAGATCGTAGGGTTAGGCCTTATCGGTTATGTACTGGCAGTGGATGCGGTTATGGATATGCTGCAAAAGGCTTAGGGTGTGTATAATTTGGTATATATATTTTTTCAATTTATTAAAAAATAGTTGAAAAAACTTGTCGGATAAGATAAACTATAGAGTAGTTAATTTAAGGAGGAAAATATCATTTATGGTATCAGCAGGCGATTTTAGAAATGGCTTAACAATCGAAATGGACAATAATATATATCAGGTTATTGAATTCCAGCATGTAAAACCTGGTAAAGGTGCAGCTTTCGTAAGGACAAAATTAAGAAATATAAAGAGCGGCGGTGTAATTGAAAGAACTTTCAGACCTACGGAAAAATGCCCCCAGGCTCATATAGAACGTTCCGATATGCAGTATTTATATAAAGACGGTGACTTATACCACTTTATGGATGTGAATACTTATGATCAATTTGCATTGAACGAAGAGGCAATCGATGATTCCTTAAAGTTTGTAAAAGAAAACGATATGGTTAAGATGCTTTCCCATAACGGCCAGGTATTTGCAATCGAACCGCCTTTGTTTGTAGAATTAGTAATTGTTGAGACAGAACCGGGATTTAAAGGTGATACGGCACAGAATGCAACAAAACCTGCTATCGTTGAGACCGGTGCAACGGTTTATGTACCTTTGTTTGTTGAACAGGGGGACAAGATCAGTATTGATACCAGAACAGGTGATTATTTAAAGAGAGTATAATTAATATCATTTTATAATAGCGCAATCCAAAGAATATTAATGTTTTTATGGGTTGCGTTATTTTTATTTTTATTGGATAAGATTAATCATGGAAAAATATTTTCCGATGGTTTATAATAGCAGAAACATATTATGACATTCATTAACAGAAGCACATTATCAAAAACACAATAAAAATGCCTGAGATTTCAAAGGAGAAGTTCTGTATTTTGGCCCATGAATGCGGCAGTTTAACCTTACAAGTAAGTCCCCCGCTTATTAGCGGAGTGTAAGCGGTGGGTTATGAGCATGAAGCGTAGCGGACCCGGAATATCCGCTTTGACAGAACCTTGAGAAATCAAGGTTTTTAATTTAGGAAGCCATAAGGCGGAATAGTAACATTTTTTGGATTGAATGAATAAATATCCGTAAATTATTTATTATTTAAAGCATATAAGAAAATCAAAAATGAATTCTTTAAAGAAAAAGCAATTTACAAAATATTAATTTTAAAATAAATATAATTTTAAGAAAAGAGGTTACCATGAAGAGTGTTACGGAAAGATTTTTAAAGTATGTAAAATTCGATACCCAGTCCCTGGAGGATATGGATACGGTACCAAGCACCGAAAAACAAAAGAACCTGGCAGCGGCACTGGTGGAAGAACTAAAAGAAATCGGCGCACAGAATGTAAGAATGGACGGCCACGGTTATGTATATGCAACGATCCCGGCAACCAGTAAAAAAGAACTTCCGGTAATCGGTTTTATTGCCCATATGGATACTTCCAACGCAATCAGCGGCAAGGATGTGAATGCGAGGATTATTAAAAACTATGACGGTAAGGATATCGTATTAAATGAAGAATTAAAAATAACCATGGAGACTTCCCAGTATCCCAGTCTGTCGGATTATATCGGACAGGATTTAATAGTTACGGACGGTGCCACTTTGCTGGGGGCGGATGATAAAGCCGGAATAGCCGAAATTATGTATGTGGCTGAGACTTTATTAACTCATCCGGAAATCGAACACGGTACCGTACAAATCGGTTTCACACCGGATGAAGAAGTAGGCCGGGGCGTTGATTTTTTTGATGTTAAAGGATTCGGGGCGGATTTTGCCTATACCATAGACGGCGGAGAATTAGGGGAAATTGAATATGAAAACTTTAATGCAGCCGGAGCCAAACTGCAGATCCAGGGAACCAGTATACATCCGGGCAGTGCCAAGAATAAAATGATCAATGCCCTTTTATTGGCCATGGAATTCCAGAGTATGCTGCCGGTGGAACAAAATCCCATGTATACGGAAAATTACGAAGGTTTCTTTATGTTATCAAACCTGGAAGGCTCCGTGGATTCTGCCAAAGCCTCTTATATCATCCGTGACCACGATAAGGCCAGATTTGAAGAAAAGAAAGAAAGATTCGGGAAAATTACGGATTATCTGAATGATAAGTACGGTGATGGTACCTTTAAGGCTGTGATCAAGGATTCCTACTATAACATGAAGGAAATGATAGAGCCCCACATCCACCTGATCGATAATGCAAAGCAGGCTATGGAAGAGCTGGGTGTCATTCCTATTGTTGTTCCCATCCGCGGTGGCACCGACGGAGCCAGACTGTCCTATATGAATCTTCCCTGCCCCAACCTTTGTACCGGAGGGCATAATTTCCACGGAAGATATGAATATATTCCAATACAGTCCATGGAAAAGGTAACTGAGATCATATTAAAGATTATTGAGCTCTATACTAAATAATCTGTTAAATTACCTCATTTGTAAAAATTAATTGATTTTTTAAGGGAAATAAGTTATTATATACAGAAACCCGTAATTTTATGCATGATAAATGAATAAAATTCGTGGCGGTTCCTTATTCCGTGTTAATTGATGTAAGCCTAAGCTTACTGCAGTCTGCACCAAACTATGCGTAATCCGGCATGTTTTGGTGCATCTGTTTAGGAGACGGTAAACGTGGAACAGACATAAGAATATAAAAGAAAAGGTGGTTATGAATATGAACAGTGATGCGGTAAAAACAGGAGTTCAGCAGGCTCCCCACAGATCACTCTTTAACGCTTTGGGACTTACCAAAGAGGAACTGCGTAAACCTATGATCGGAATTGTAAGTTCCTATAATGAAATCGTCCCCGGCCACATGAATCTGGATAAAATAGTGGAGGCAGTTAAGTTAGGTGTTGCCATGGCAGGGGGAACCCCCATTGTATTTCCGGCAATCGCCGTGTGTGACGGTATCGCCATGGGACATACCGGAATGAAATATTCCCTGGTAACGAGAGATCTCATCGCGGATTCTACGGAAGCCATGGCTATGGCCCATGCTTTTGATGCTTTGGTAATGGTTCCTAACTGTGACAAAAATGTACCGGGCCTGCTAATGGCAGCCGCACGGGTCAATATTCCCACCATATTTGTAAGCGGCGGTCCGATGCTTGCCGGAAGGGTACACGGAGAAAAGACCAGTCTTTCCAGTATGTTTGAAGCGGTCGGTGCATACAGCGCGGGTAACATGAGCGAAGAAGAAGTTGAGGAATATGCCTGTAAGGTATGTCCTACCGCAGGTTCCTGTTCCGGTATGTATACCGCCAACAGCATGAACTGCCTGACGGAAGTGCTGGGTATGGGGCTTCAGGGAAACGGTACCATCCCGGCCGTCTACTCGGAGAGAATCCGTCTGGCAAAACACGCCGGGATGAAGATAATGGAACTATATGAAAAGAATATCAGGCCAAGGGATATTATGACGGAGAAAGCCTTTTTAAACGCCCTGACCGTTGATATGGCACTTGGCTGTTCCACCAACAGCATGCTGCATCTGCCGGCAATTGCCCATGAAGCAGGAATCGAACTGAATGTGGATATTGCCAATGACATCAGTGCAAAGACACCGAACCTCTGCCATCTGGCTCCGGCAGGGCATGCTTATATGGAAGACCTCAATGAAGCAGGCGGTGTTTATGCCGTTATGAACGAACTAAATAAAAAGAATTTATTATACACGGATTTAATTACTGCTACGGGCAAAACGGTAGGAGAAAATATAGAAGGCTGCATTAACCGTAATACGGAGATCATAAGGCCGGTTGAAAATCCATACAGTGAAACCGGCGGTATCGCAATCCTGAAAGGCAACCTGGCACCGGATTCCGCCGTGGTAAAACGGTCGGCCGTTGCTCCTGAGATGATGAAGCACGAAGGACCGGCCAGAGTCTTTGACTGTGAAGATGATGCCATAGCCTCGATCAAGGGCGGTAAAATTGTACCGGGTGATGTGGTGGTAATCCGTTATGAAGGACCAAAGGGCGGCCCAGGTATGAGAGAAATGCTGAATCCTACTTCCGCTATTATGGGTATGGGACTTGGTTCCAGTGTAGCCCTGATTACCGACGGGCGTTTCTCCGGAGCTTCCCGCGGCGCCTCCATCGGACATGTGTCACCGGAAGCAGCGGTAGGCGGTAATATTGCTCTGGTAGAAGACGGAGATATTATCCGGATCGATATGAATGCCAATACCTTAGATTTTGTTATATCCGAGGAAGAATTAAAGGCCAGAAGAGCAAAATGGCAGCCAAGACAGCCAAAAATTACGACCGGTTATCTTGCAAGATATGCCTCCATGGTAACCTCGGGTAACCGTGGGGCTATATTGGAGATACCGAAGAGATAAATCAAGTTAATCTATGAAAGAGGTGCAAAATGCAGTTAACAGGCTCACAGATCTTAGTTGAATGTTTAAAAGAACAGGGGGTTGATACCATATTCGGGTATCCGGGAGGTTCTGTTTTAAATATATATGATGAATTATACCGGCACCAGGAAGAAATACGCCATATATTAACGTCTCATGAGCAGGGGGCTTCCCATGCTGCTGACGGATATGCCCGCTCGACGGGAAAAGTGGGTGTATGTCTGGCAACCAGCGGCCCGGGTGCAACAAATCTGGTAACGGGTATTGCTACTGCATACATGGATTCCGTTCCAATGGTTGCGATTACAGGTAATGTTGCAGTGAATTTACTGGGCAAGGACAGTTTCCAGGAAGTGGATATTGCAGGAATTACCATGCCGATAACGAAGCATAACTTTATCGTAAAGGACGTAAATAAACTGGCGGATATTCTGCGTAAAGCTTTCCGTATCGCCCAGACCGGAAGACCCGGACCGGTTTTGGTGGATATTGCCAAGGATGTTACTGCGAATAAAGCGGAATATGAAAAAGCCGAAATTTCTCCCATTGAAAAGGTTAAGGATACCATCCGGGAAGAAGATGTGGAAACTGCTTTAAAGATGATTAAGGAAGCCAAAAAGCCTATGATTTTTATCGGCGGCGGAGCCGTTATTTCCGATGCCGAAAAGGAAATCAGGGAATTTGTTTATAAGGTGGATGCCCCGGTAACGGATACTTTAATGGGAAAAGGGGCCTTTAGCGGTGAGGAATCTTATTATACCGGAATGCTTGGCATGCATGGTACAAAAACTGCCAATTTAAGCGTGACCGAATGCGATCTTTTAATCACTGTCGGTGCCAGGTTCAGCGACCGTGTTACCGGCAATGCACAGAAATTTGCAAAGAAGGCCAAGATCCTTCAAATCGATATTGATCCGGTTGAAATAAATAAAAATGTACTCGTAAGCCACTGTATCATCGGTGACATAAAAGAAGTATTAACCATATTAAATGAAAAAATAGAGCAGCATGACAATAAAGAATGGGTAGCGCATGTATTGGATATGAAAGAGCAGTATCCGTTAAAATACCGCAAAGATTTATTGACCGGCCCCTATATTCTTGAAAAATTATATGAAATCACCGGCGGAGATGCTATTGTAACCACAGAAGTCGGCCAGCATCAGATGTGGTCCGCCCAGTATTTTAAATACAAAAAGCCCAGAACTTTTATTACTTCCGGCGGGCTTGGAACCATGGGGTACGGTTTGGGTGCCTGTATCGGTGCCAAAGTGGGAAATCCGGAGAAAACGGTGGTAAATATAGCAGGTGACGGCTGTTTCCGCATGAATATGAATGAGATAGCTACCGCCGTACGTTATAATATACCGATTATACAGGTCGTATTTAATAATCATGTTTTAGGTATGGTAAGACAATGGCAGACCTTATTTTACGGTAAAAGGTATTCCCATACGACCCTGAATGACAGCGTGGATTTTGTCAAGCTGGCAGAAGCCATGGGAGCAAAGGCGTACCGGATCACGAAAACAGAGGAAGTAGAAGCTGTGTTAAAAGAAGCAATTGCCTTAAATGCCCCCGTTGTAATCGACTGCCAGATTCCAAGTGACGACAAAGTATGGCCCATGGTTGCGCCGGGAGCCGCAATTGAGGAAGTATTTACGGAAGAAGATCTGGAAGCCGGGAAATAACGCCTGTTTCGACGCAATAAGTATGTACGCAGGCTCATCTGGGTTCAAAGAGGAACATAAAATAACGGACACTTTTCTAATCAAAATGAATTTTCGTTTTGTTTTAATGTCCGTTTTTTTATACATATAGGATATTGACTAAAAATTAACCAAGTTTTATAATGTAGTTGATTAAAGCGGTCAAGTGTAAAAAAGATATAATTATCATACCGGTTTTAATTGTTTATAACTGTCTTTTCCTTAATTTGCTTTAGCAAATTAATATAAAAAAGCAAAAATAGTTATAATAAGAATCGTTTTTTAAATTAATTAACAAAAAATTTATGTAAATTAATATAGATTTATTAATTTTACCATAATTTGTTTTATGTATTAGTTAACACATTAAAGGAGGATAAAAAAAGTGGGAAGAGTTTATAATTTTTCAGCAGGCCCGGCAGTTCTGCCTGAGGAGGTACTTAAGGAAGCAGCAGACGAGATGTTAGACTACAGAGGTACCGGAATGTCTGTTATGGAGATGAGTCACAGATCCAAGGCTTATGAAGTCATAATCAATGAAGCGGAACAGGATTTAAGAGATTTAATGAATATACCTGATAATTATAAGGTATTATTTTTACAGGGCGGTGCTTCCCAGCAGTTTGCCATGATTCCTATGAACCTGATGAAAAACAGGGTGGCAGATTATATTATAACGGGACAATGGGCAAAAAAAGCTTACCAGGAAGCGCAAATCTATGGCAAGGCGAATGCAGTGGCTTCGTCGGCAGATAAAACTTTTTCCTACATACCGGACTGTTCCGACCTTCCAATCAGTGAAGATGCGGATTATGTATATATCTGTGAGAATAATACGATCTACGGAACCAAATTCAAAAAACTTCCTGATACCAAGGGTAAACCCTTAGTTGCGGACGTATCCTCCTGTTTCTTATCAGAACCTGTTGATGTTACCAAATACGGGCTTATTTACGGCGGTGTTCAAAAGAATGTAGGTCCTGCCGGAGTGGTTATTGTTATCATCCGTGAAGATTTAATTACGGAAGATACCTTGCCCGGAACACCTACCATGTTAAAATACAAAATACATGATGACAATAAATCCTTATACAATACACCTCCGGCTTACGGCATTTATATCTGCGGCAAGGTGTTCAAATGGCTTAAGAAATTAGGCGGTCTTAAGGCAATGAAGGAATTAAATGAAAAGAAAGCGGCAGTTCTGTATGATTTCCTAGACCAAAGCAGTTTATTTAAAGGAACTGTTGTGAAGGAAGACCGTTCCCTGATGAACGTACCGTTTGTTACCGGCAGTGAAGAATTAGATGCAAAATTCATTAAAGAAGCAAAAGCAGCCGGCTTTGAGAATTTAAAAGGCCATAGGACCGTCGGCGGTATGCGGGCAAGTATCTATAATGCCATGCCGATCGAAGGTGTTGAAAAGCTGGTAAAATTCATGAAGAAATTTGAAGAAGATAACAAAAAGTAAAGTTGTATATAAAGCAGAAAAATAAAGGAGTGTCATTATGGTAAAATATAATTGCCTGAATCCCATCGCAGCCATTGGTCTGGATTTATTCACCGATGATTATCAGAAAACAGACGCTATCGAAGAAGCGGATTCCGTATTGGTAAGAAGTGCATCCATGCTGGACATGGAGCTGCCGGATAATTTAAAGGCCATTGCAAGGGCCGGTGCCGGTGTAAATAATATTCCCATTGAAAAATGTGCCGAAAAGGGTATCGTTGTATTTAATACTCCGGGGGCCAATGCAAACGGGGTAAAAGAACTGGTAATAACAGGCTTAATGTTGGCTTCCCGTAACATTGTAGGCGGGATTAACTGGGTACAGTCTGTAAAAGAGGATGAAAACATAGCTAAATTAGTGGAAAAAGGCAAATCTAAATTTGCCGGTAAAGAAATTGAAGGCAAGAAATTAGGTGTCATCGGCCTTGGTGCCATTGGTGTCTTAGTTGCCAATGCAGCAAAACGCCTGGGGATGGAAGTATACGGCTGTGATCCCTTTATTTCGGTGAAACATGCCTGGAATTTATCCAGGGATATTATCTATGTAAAAACCAAAGAAGAAATTTACCGCAACTGTGATTATATTACCGTACATGTTCCGCTTTTGGACGACACGAAAAAAATGATCAATAAGGATACCATTGCCATGATGAAGGAGGGGGTTATCATCCTTAACTTTGCAAGGGATCTGCTGGTAAATGATGACGATATGGCGGAAGCTTTAAAATCCGGTAAAGTTGCAAGCTATGTTACCGACTTCCCCAATGCCAAAACTGCTAATATGGAGGGCGCCATTGCCATTCCGCACCTTGGTGCTTCCACGGAAGAATCGGAAGATAACTGTGCCATTATGGCAGTAAAAGAAATTATGGAATATATGGAATACGGAACGATTAAAAATTCCGTGAATTATCCGGACTGTGATGCGGGCGTCTGCATATCCGGAAAACGTGTCACCATTAACCACAAGAACATACCGAATATGTTGACCCAGTTTACCGGTTTATTTTCCGTGGAGAACATCAATATATCCAATTTGATTAATAAGAGCCGCGGGGATTATGCCTATACGGTACTGGATATCGAAGGGGATGTCTCCGAGTCCACCGCCCGGAAGTTAAACTCCATCGATGGGGTATTAAAGGTAAGAATACTTTAAGAACAGGATATAAATAAAGGGAAGCCGGAACGGCTTCCCTTTATTTATTATAATGCGGCCTCTTTGCTTCCATAGTTGTGACGTGTCATTCCGGGAATCCGCTGATTTTATACATCAGCAAAGTCTTGTTAGATTTTATAATCAACAAAGTTTCTGCTAGATTTTATAAATCAACAAAAGTTTTCGCTATAAGAAATCATTCTCATATTTGAATACATCTGTCGGTTCAATTATTTTTTCCTTATCATTTTTTTTATCAATACAGCCTGTCAGGCTGCTCTTGGCATTACTTTGCTTTTTATGAGTCAGCAAAATACCACTTGTCAGTGCGGTAAAAGGTGCAACGGTCACAAGGCCGAAACTGCCGACTATGGTTTCTATGATTTCAGCGGATACATATTTATAATTCAAAATATTATAAATGGGTGTGCCCTGAGCCATAAATACCATCAGGAGGGCGATATATCCGCCGGAATAGGCAAGGAGCAGGGTGGTAGTCATGGTGCCCATGGCGGCCCGGCCTACGTTCATGCCGGACTTACTGGCTTCCTTCCAGCTAATACCCGGTTTCTTATCTATAACTTCATTTACCGCAGAGGTTATATCTACCGCAAGATCCATAACGGCTCCGGAGGAACCGATGAAGATACTGGCCATAAAGATTCTGGTCAGGTTTAAATTCTGGTATCCGCTGTAAAGCAAGCTTTCGGAATTCGGCATAATTGCCCCATGGATTTTAAAGGCGTTGGTGAAAATCATACCCAGGATACAGGTTACCAGGATTCCAAGGGAGGAACCGGAAACGGCAGATAAGGTTTTCCGGTTAAAACCGTATACCAGGGATATGGTGATTACAATTAACAATACCGTAATGAACAAACCAAAATAAATAGGGTTATAACCGTTTAAATAAGCAGGGATCAATACTTTCCAGATTAATAAAACCGTCGTAATAAAGGCCAGGATAGCTCTGACTCCGGTTCTGCCTGCGGTCAGGATTAAGCATAACATAAAAGCCAGGGCCAGGATGGCTTCGTTGTTAATACGGTAGTGGTCAATCAGGTTTACGGACAGAATTCGGTCATTTTCATAATTTATAACAACCAGGGCCTTATCCCCAACTGAAAATATCTTATCCGATTCCAGAGAGCCGTTTAAGAGGTTAAAAGCCCGAGCCTGTTCTCCTTTGAACTTCCCTCCTAAAAACCTGACCTGGCAGGTCTGTTCACCGGAACGGACTAAACCGGTATCGATAATATTATCGTTGTTTACCGATAAAATAAGGGCAGAACACCGGTCGGCACCCTGATAAATCACGGCATCTTCATATCCGGTAGGAATAATCAACAGGATTATGATAAGAAGCAGGCATACCATAACCGGTAAATAATAATGGATATCTATATTTATTTTTTTATTTTTCAGTATATTAATTTGCTTTAAAAGCTTTTTTTTCGGCATAAGAGTTTCAGAGCCTTCTTTCCGGGGTTATTTTGGGGATAATTATTCTTCTTTATGGATGGAATTGTTATAGGACCCGGAGTATAGTAACACATTCGGCTATGGTTCTGCACATAAAGCTTTTATGTATTGCAGGCGTACAATCACGTATGCATTGGTGATTACGGTTTACAGCCATATTGTATTATATTATAAACCAGGTCCTGTGATCAGGGGATTTTATACTTCTTTATTAGTCCCCAGTTATGGATGTTAACTGACGTTTTGAGTTGGGTAAGGTTCTGTTTCCTGATGAATTTAACAAAACATGCTGAAGAAGCAGGTTTTTTAATGCTTTGCGCTGACTGTCCCGGATTCCGTCAGATTTTTCGGTTTGACGGAGTAGGCTCTTTAGTTTATTTTTAACAAATTGGCCAGATTATCGTATATTTCCGTATTATCATAATATCCTTCAAAAAGGGTTGCGCCTTCCCCTTTGGCAAATACTCCTACCGGAAGTCCGGTGTGTGCGTAGGAGGAGAAGCTGATACCCGATTTATTATTTAACAGATGGGTAATGGTAACGGTTAACGGTTCGTAAGTTCCGTATAAAATATATTCTTCCTGATTTCTTCCCGAACTGCTGGCGCTCATGGTTTTATCGTAAGCAGCCTTTAAGAGGTCATATTCATAAGTAGTAAGGACTAATTTAGGATTGCTGGCAGCCGAACTGTCGGTCACTAAACCGAAGTTTTCTTTAATATCTGCCAGTACTTCATTAAATGGGGTTTTATTTTCTTTATATTTTTTGACGTAATCGGTATCAAATTTCGCATAGGATAATTTCTGATTGGTCAGGTTGGTTAAATATGTATCGTAATCCGTACCTGCATAACCTATGGTTAAACCACCGGTTTCATGGTCACCGGTTACGATGATTAAAGTTTCGGAAGGATGACTGTTATAGAAGTCGAGTGCTTCATCCACTGCTTCATCCAAGGCTATGGTATCTGCGATGGTAGAACCGGCATCATTGGCATGACAGGCCCAGTCGATTTTACCGCCTTCCACCATCATGAAGAAGCCCTTATCATTATCAAGCACTTCGATGCCTTTTTTTACGTAATCCTTTAACTCCCATTCACCTGTTTTTACGTCGTTGGCATAGGATAAGGAATCGCTGTCTGCAAGGGTTTCCCCGATAAGGATTGCTTTTCCGTCTGCAGCTGTAAGCTTGTCAGCTTCTGCCTGGGTCTTAATTACCTTATAGCCGCTTTTTTGGGCCAATTCATATAAATCTTCCTGGGGTTTGGTTTTATCATTCCCGGTCACGTTTTTTAAGGCACCGCCTGCAAAATATTCAAAATTACTCGATATCATTTCCAGGCCGATTTCATAATAGTTATTCCTGGAAGCCTGATGTGAATAATAAGCCGCAGGTGTGGCATGATTTAAATTCACGGTGGAAATGATGCCTATTTTATAACCTAACTGTTCTTTTAATTTTTCCGTAATGGTTTCATAAGCAACGGTTGCAGTTTCATCCATGTTAATGGTTCCGCTGTAAGTTTTATAGCCGGTGGAGAGAGAAGTGGCGGTGGAAGCGGAATCGGGACAAAAAGAAGTGGAATCATAGGTAACGGCGGAACCGGCTACCGGGAATTTCATAAATTCCAGATATTTATTACCGGTTAAAATATCGGAACTTCTGTTTTGTGCCACAGCGCCAAGATAATCACTGGCTGCCTGTATCTGGGGATAACTCATTCCGTCACCGATAAAGAAAAATACATATTTCGGTGCATCTGTAACTGCCGCCTGGGCAGCCTTTGGACTTTCTGCCGCTATGCTTTTCGTATCCGTATGTAAATTAATAAAAAATGCTGATAATACCATTGCACTTATGGCCGTACCTGCTATAACTCTTTTTAAAATCTTATTCATGATGACTCCCATCTGCCTTTCATAAGGCAATCAATAAATTAATCAGGTTATTGTCTTGTAATTTTCTTTTGTAAAAGTCAGCGAAAATCCAGTTTTAAAATACCTCTTAACTTTCTCTTAACCCTCCTCCAATCCATAATAAAAACCATATAATTTCTAATATTCTTAGGGTGTGTCTGAAAACTCATTGCACCGTTCTGAACGCCCCATTCTGCGGAATACTGCTTCTCCCACAAAGTGGAACATTCAGCCCGGCACAAGCAGTTTTCAGACACACCCCAGATATTTGAAATATTTGGTATAATTCATAAATATCATATCCCCAAAATGATAGCAATAGGTTAAAGTTATAATTAACATAAGCTTTACCGACCAAATATAACCTTTACAATCTTAATATGGATCTTACAATTAGTTCCAGTAAAACTTAAAGAATTACATGGACCATTTACTTGCATTTTGAGGTTTATGAATTATAATGGGTATATAGGATAGCAGCCGGTAAGTTATGGCAGGAGAGAAAAAGACGAGTTTACGTACATACCGGAATATAACAACTCAGGAGGAATATGCTTCATGGCAGATGTAAAACCGTTTCAGTGTATCAGACCCAATAAAGAGGTGGCAGGCAGGGTAGCCGCACTGCCCTATGATGTTTATAACAGGGAAGAAGCGAAAAATGAGATTAAGAAGGAACCACTGTCCTTTCTTTGTATTGACCGGGCCGAGACCCAGTTTGATGACTGTGTGGATACTTATGATGACAGGGTATATGAAAAAGCCAGGGACCAGCTTGAGGATATGATTTCAGAGGGGATTTTTATAACGGATACAAAGGAGTGTTATTATGTCTATGAACTGATTATGGAAGGAAGATCCCAAACAGGCCTGGTTGCCTGTGCTTCCATAGACGATTATGTGAACAATATAATAAAGAAGCATGAAAATACCAGGGAAGACAAGGAACTGGACCGGATCCGCCATGTAGATGTCTGCAATGCACAGACCGGCCCCATATTCCTGGCCTACCGCTCCCATGAGGTAATTAACCAAATTATTGATGAAGTAAAAAAGGGCGAAGCTTTGTATGGTTTTACCGCACCGGACGGAATTACCCACAGCATCTGGAGACTTGACGAGGCTGGTAAAATTGCCGCCATACGGACCGCTTTTGCCGGTACCCACAGTATCTACATAGCGGACGGGCACCACAGGGCCGCTTCCGCAGTGAAAGTCGGCTTAAAACGAAGGAATGAGGAGATGGGATTTGACGGAACGGAAGAATTTAATTATTTTTTATCTGTTTTATTTCCGGAGGACCAGTTAATGATCATGCCATATAACCGAGTGATAAATGACTTAAACGGCTATGGATTTGAAGAATTTTTGGAAATGGTATCCGAATCCTTTCGGATTGAATTATTAGGAAAGAATCCCTATTCACCTGAGAAAAAAGGCTGTTTTGGTATGTATGCTGCCGGAAACTGGTACAAACTTACGGCACAGGAGGATATTAGAAAGAACGAGGATCCGGTGAATGCGCTGGATGTTTCCATCCTGCAGAATTATTTGTTCGGTAAAATACTTGGTATTGGGGATCCCCGTACGGATAAGCGGATTGATTTCATCGGAGGGATCCGTGGACTTAAGGAGCTGGAAAAGAGGGTTGACGAGGGACTGGCAGCAGCCTTTTCCATGTATCCCACCAGCATCCGGGAATTATTTGCCGTATCCGATGCGGGCAAACTGATGCCTCCCAAATCCACCTGGTTTGAACCGAAATTAAGAAGCGGTTTATTTATACATAAGCTTACGAAAATATAAATATATAAAACCGGCAATAATAACGGAAAGAAAAAGTTTTCAAAAAATTATAAAAAATAGAAATAAAATGGAACTAAACCAAATTTTACATCGTCTAATGGTTGAAAGTAAATGATAAAGGAGGAATTTATATGTTACGAAAAAAATTAGTACCATTGGTTTTAGTCGGATGTATGCTTACATCCGGTTTACCCGTAGCAGTTTATGCGGCAGCAGATAATGCTGGAAGCAGTATAGCATCCGTTGACATTCCGGCGAAAGGGGATATAGTTGTAACCGGAGGTGCGGTACAGGAAGCAAATGCGGAGGCACTGGAACGTATTATTACGGCAGTAAAAGCGAAGATTACCATACCGGAGAAGTTAACCCAATTTGATTATTATCTAAATACCGGCAATTATTATACCGGAGCCACCTGGAATCTGAACTGGTATACAAAAGAAAAAGATGAGCGTATCAGTGTACAAAGTGACCAGAACGGCAATATAATCAGCTTTTATGAAAGCAAGGATGATTACGGTAAATATGTGCCCAAATTTTTTAAGTCGGATTTACAGGCTGCGGCCGGTAACTTTATAAAAAAGGTGGCTGCTGATATCTATGATAAAACAGAATATGTGGGAGCTACTTCAGACGGAACCTACAGCGGCCAGTATAATTATAAGTTCCAGCGTGTTGAGAACGGAATTCCAATGCCGGATAATACCATAACCGTCGGTGTAAATTATGAAACCGGCAAAGTGACTTCCTATGATTCCAACTGGTTGTATAATGTAAAGATCCCTACTGCCGATACGAAGGTGACGAAAGAGGAAGCCGCTAAAAAAATCGGGAAAACGGTAAAGATGGAGCTGTCTTATCAAAATGCTTACTCAACCGATTCGGACGGCAAAACCAAGATAAAAGCTTTCTTAGTATATTCCCCGGATAATTCCTATGTATCGGTGGATGCCAAAACCGGCGAGGTGTATACGACCCAGAATGAATGGGTTGAAAAAACGGACGGTTACGGAAGTACAGAATCAACTAACCAAGACAGCGGTTCTAAAGTTGCCGGAGGACTGACCGAGGAGGAGATTATCAAAGTCGACGAAATGAAAGGTCTGATAAGCAAAGAAGATGCCATAAAGGCAGTTACCGGCAATAAGAACTTATTATTGGATGCCAACTTAAAATCCATATCCGCCTCCCTTTCCAAACGGAATTATTTTTATGCAGTGGGTGAAGATTCCCAATATATCTGGCAGGTCAGTTTATCCGATCCAAGGGAAGTTAAGGACGGAAGCAGTGATACCTACCGTGCTCATGCCAATGCATCCGTAGATGCAAAAACCGGCAAGGTAATATCCTTTAATGCAAGCATAAAAGATTATTACGACATGGATAAAAAGGAATGGGAATCTGTTAAAGTAAAATATACTCTGGAACAGGGCCAGAAAATCCTGGAAGACTTCCTGAAAGCACAGATTCCGGATAAGTTTGAGAAGTCCGTATTCTCCGATAACAGGGAATCCTATATAATTGCTTATGATAATAACGGCAAGGAAGTATACGGTGGTTATTCTTACAATTATAACAGGGTAAATGAAGGAATTGAATATCCTTATAACGGAATATACGGTTCTGTGGATGGAGTGACGGGAAAAATTTATTCCTTCTCCTATAACTGGAACGATGATATAACCTTTGAAGCTCCTAAAAATATCATCACTGCCGATAAAGCATTTGATAAGTATATATCCAATGAAGGTTATCATCTCGTATATGAAATCAACAACATCCATTCCTATGATGCTTCCATGGAAAAAATGATCAGTACGGCTTCTTATTCTGTGGATAATGAAGTGCGCTTGGTATACAGAACCGATATTACACCGGCTTATATCTCCCCCTTTACCGGAAAACAGTTAGACAGTGACGGTAAAGAATATGTTGCCCCGGAAGATAAATATAACTACAGCGATATTAAAAATACAGCATCCGGCCGTAATATCAGGCTTCTGGCAGAAATCGGAGCCGGATTTGAAGGCGGCGAATTTAAACCTGATACAGCCATAACAACCAGGGAATTAACCGACATTTTAAACCAGGCCGGAATCTATTATAACAGCAATAAATACAAAATGGAGATTAATGATTCAGGTTTAAGCCGGCTTTTGGCATCAAAGTTTGCCATCCAGGTACTGGGTTATGAAGGCATAGCCAGGTTAAACGGTATCTACAATACCAACTTCAAGGACCAGAGTGAGATATCCGACGAATACCAGGGCTACACTGCTTTAGCACAGGGCTTAAATATCATAACCAGCAACAGCAGCAATGAATTCAGGCCAAACGATAAATTGACCCGTGCCGAAGCCGCCGACATGATAATTGCCATGCTGAGCGTGGAAGAATAAGTTTGGAAAGATTTTCAGCTTTTTAATCTATTTAACGGAGTTCTAAGAAAAGAAAGACGAAAATAAAAGTAAAATCTAAACTTTTATAGCCGAAACAAAATTAAAATTATAAATTAATACTATCAGAGTGTCCCTATAATTCCTTATTCCAGCAGCCTAATATACAGTAAAAATAGCAAAATAAACTGTAATTAAGCCTGAGGAAAACAGAATTATATCCGGGACACTCTTATTTTGCCCAAACATACTAAAATACACAGTGTTTTCATCCAATAAGCCTTCTTCCCTTAAATTCCCCCTCAAAATAAAAGCGTCCGTCCAACCATCATCCGTGAAACCATCAAGAAAAATAATTTAGATAATTTTCACTTTTGTATAAATAAAAAATGTGGTAAAATAAAGGCAAGCTTATACAAAACCTTAGGAGGCAGCAATGAAAGAAATTATATTTTTGGAACCGGTGTTCAAGGAGATGATATGGGGAGGCAATCGGCTGAAAACCGATTTCGGATACAATATACCAAGTGACAATACCGGAGAGTGCTGGGCGGTCAGTGCACATGCCAACGGTGACTGCACAATAAAGAACGGGAAATATAAAGGGGAAAAATTAAGCAGCTTATGGAAAGAACACAGGGAATTATTCGGTAATGCCAAAGGAGAAACTTTCCCGCTGCTGATTAAAATAATTGATGCAAAAGCAGATTTAAGTATACAGGTACATCCGGACAACGAATATGCGTCAAAACATGAGAACGGCTCCCTGGGTAAAACCGAGTGCTGGTATATTCTGGACTGTGATGGGGACGGCAAGATCGTAGTCGGACATAACGCAAAAGACAAGGAAGAATTAAAGTCTATGATTGCGGAACACAGATGGAACGAATTGATCCGGGTGCTGCCCATAAAAAAAGGTGACTTTTTCCAGATAGAACCGGGGACGGTACATGCCATTAAAGCCGGAACCGTAATATTGGAAACCCAGCAGAACAGTGACATTACCTACCGCTTATATGATTATGACAGATTATCGGACGGAAAACCCAGGGAACTACATATTGACAAGAGTATTGATGTCATTCAGTGTCCTCATGTGGACCATGGTACAAAGCGGAAAGAAATAAAATTAGAAAATGCCGTGGTAGAAGAATTAGTAACTTGTCAATACTATTCCGTAAAGAGACTGTCTGTTAACGGCAAACAGGATTTCAGCCAGTCCGAGCCTTTTACCATTTTAAGTGTTATAGAAGGAGAAGGTTTCATTAATGGGGTTAAAATAACAAAGGGAGATCATTTCATATTACCGGCGGGTTTTGGCGGGTACAGTTTAGAAGGTGATATGCAGCTGATAACCTCATATATAAGATAAAAGGAGATTACAAATGGGCAATTTTTTTAATATGGACAATGGCTTCTTTACTGCTTTAAACAAACTGGTGGATATTGTTATTATCAGTCTTATATGGCTGGTTTTATGTATTCCCCTGGTTACGATAGGACCTGCTACGACTTCTTTATATTATGCGGTTGTTAAGGTAATCCGCAGGGAAAGGGGTTATCTCGTACGGGAATTTTTTCATTCTTTTAAACTGAATTTTAAGAGCGGTCTAATTTCCGGATTGCTGATAACTGTATTTTTTATTGTATTATTTTTTGACCGCAGATTTGCAACGGGTTTGGAAGGTACGCAGGGTTTTGTCATGTTAAGCGTATTTAATGCCATGATATTTCTTTTGGCTTGTGTGACCATTTATATTTTTCCGCTTCTTTCAAGGTTTAGCATGGGAATCCGGCAGCTGTTCAAAACGGCTTTGTTTATGGCAATGAAGCATTTGCCTACCACCATTTTGCTGGTTATCATCACGGCAGTATTTGCTTTGGGCACCTATATCATGCCAATCCTGATCTTGGTATCACCGGCATTATATATTCTGCTGTCATCCCTGTTATTGGAAAGGGTCTTCAAAAAATATATGCCTGAGAAGTCGTCGGATGCGGAGAGTTCAGGCAAGGATGAATGGTATTTGGAATAATTAGTGATTCGGATATTCCTTGTATATATATATAATCCAGGAGGACGCATATATGGAGGATCAACTTTATGAATTATTGGACCGGGCAGAGGTCGAGGCGGTTGTTTATTCTGAGCATGACAACCCCCACAGCCTTTTAGGGCCCCATGTTACGGATAAGGGAATCCTGGTTAATGCCTTTATTCCCACAGCAGTTCAAATAAACGTTATATTAACGAAAACAGGCCGAGAGTATCCGATGGTCTGTCAGGAAGAAGAAGGTTTCTTTTCTGCTTTGATTCCGGGAAGTAAAGTTGTTCCATATACTTTAGCTGTCACCTATAACAATAATACCGTGGAAGAAATAAAGGATCCCTATTCTTTTGAACCGGTCATCGCTCCCATGGATCTGACCCGTTTTTCCAACGGGATACATTACGGGATATTTGAAGAACTGGGTGCCCATTGCATGGAAGCGGATGGAGTAAAAGGGGTTTTATTTGCCGTTTGGGCGCCTAATGCCATCCGTTCCAGTGTTGTCGGTAATTTTAATAATTGGGACGGCCGGCGCCATACCATGAGGAGGTTGTATGATTCCGGCATATTTGAATTGTTTATTCCCAAACTGCAGCCGGGGGAGATATATAAATATGAGTTGAAAATTAAGGGCGGCCTTACCGTATTAAAGGCGGATCCTTATGCAAACCGGACCGAACTCAGGCCGCATAATGCTTCCGTTATCTGTGATTTAAGCGAATATGAGTGGCAGGATGGGGACTGGTTAAAGGCAAGGGAACAAAACCGGTATGAAGAGGAACCCTTGAGTGTTTATGAAGTTCATTTAGGTTCCTGGAGGAAACCTCCTGCAAAAGAAGGCCGGGAATTTTATAATTACCGGGAACTGGCACCCATGCTGGCCGGCTATGTAAAAGACATGGGTTATACCCATATTGAGCTGCTGCCCGTTATGGAACATCCCTTTGACGGCTCCTGGGGTTATCAGGTGACGGGGTATTATGCGCCGACGGCACGGTACGGCTCACCGGCTGACTTTATGTATTTTATGGATTATATGCATGGACAGGGGATCGGAGTTATTTTAGACTGGGTTCCTGCCCATTTTCCCAGGGATGCTTTCGGACTTGCGGGGTTTGACGGGACCTGCCTGTACGAACACCGGGACCCAAGACAGGGAGCACATCCCCATTGGGGAACCCTGATTTATAATTACGGAAGACCCCAGGTATCTAATTTTCTCATAGCCAATGCCCTGTTCTGGGTGGAAAAGTACCATGCGGACGGCATCCGTATGGATGCGGTTGCTTCCATGCTTTACCTGGATTACGGTAAGAAACACGGAGAATGGGTAGCAAATATATACGGAGGCAATGAGAATTTAGAAGCAATTGAATTATTAAAGCATCTGAACTCCATTTTAAAAAAAAGGCATGCCGGGGTATTGCTAATAGCGGAAGAGTCCACGGCGTGGCCTAAGATAACAGGGGATGTCAAAGACGAAGGACTGGGTTTTGATTTAAAGTGGAATCTGGGATGGATGAATGATTTTACGGATTATATGAGCTGCGATCCCTTGTTCCGTAAAGGGCGCCATGGGGAACTTACTTTCAGTATGATTTATGCCTACAGTGAGAAATTTATGCTGGTTCTCTCCCATGATGAGGTAGTACATGGCAAAGGTTCCATGATAAATAAGATGCCCGGAGATCCGGAACAGAAATTTGCCAATCTCAGGGTTGCTTACGGCTTTATGATGTGCCATCCGGGTAAGAAACTGCTGTTTATGGGACAGGATTTTGCACAATTTGCCGAATGGAACGAGGCGAAAAGTCTGGATTGGGATTCGCTTGACCAGGACCGGCATGGGAAACTCAACCGTTATGTAAAAGACCTGAATAAATTGTACCGCGCCTATCCGGCCCTTTACCGGCTGGATTATGACGAAGCGGGCTTTGAGTGGATCAGCTGTATGGATGCGGACCACAGTATCATAGCCTTTGTAAGAAAAACCGGTAAAGCAGAGGAAGTTTTGCTGATCGTCTGTAATTTTACACCGGTCACATACAAAAACTTTTCAATAGGAGTGCCGTTTACCGGGAAATACAAAGAAATCTTTAACAGTGACAAGACGGTTTACGGCGGAAACGGCAATGTCAACCCCAGGCTGAAACAATCCAAAAAGCAGGAAGCGGATGGCAGGGATGAATCCATCAGCCTTGTTGTCCCGCCGTTAGGTATTGCAGTCTTTACCTGTACGCCGTCTTTGCCGCAGCATTGAATGGGACATCCTAAAGAGGAGATACTATCTATTATATACTGATTCGTGAAAGGATTACGATATGAATCTGATTTTCTATTATTGCTTTTCCCTGCTGGCAGCCGGGACAAATGATAAAAATGGCAGCGGTTTAAAAGAAATGCTGGGCAGTTATTTTGACAGCGGTTTAAAAGGCCTGGTAGATGACGGGCTGGAATTTATTAAGAGACTGCTGTTTGCTGTAATTATCCTTATAATAGGCAGGAAATTAATCCGTTTTCTTATTGGCGTTCTGGACAAATATTTTAACCGTTCCAAAATTGAAGCCAGTGTTTCCGGTTTTTTACTTGCCATGATCCGTGCGGTTTTATATATTATTCTGGTGGTCTTTATCATTACGGGAGTTATAGGCATAGAAAGTACCCCTATCGTTGCGATCGTAGGTTCCGCCGGACTTAGTATCGGGCTTGCGCTGCAGGGAAGTTTATCGAATTTTGCCGGAGGAGTGCTGATCCTGTTACTGAAACCGTTCCGGGTCGGAGACTATATCATCACGGGAGGGAATGAAGGAACAGTGACAGCCATTGATATCTTTTATACGAAGCTGTTGACCATGGATAACCGCCTCCTGGTAATGCCAAACGGTTCACTGTCCAATGCCAATATTATCAACGTGACTTATGAACCCATGAGAAGGCTTGATATATCTGTTTTAATTGATTATTCCGAAAATATTAAAAAGGTTAAGGATATTTTACTGGATATTGCAGGTAAACATGAATTGGTTTTAAAAGACCGGGACATCCAGGTCTTTGTGAATAGTTTTGACCCGAGCGCCATCAATATCGGTGTGAGGGTCTGGGCATTAAAAGAAGATTACTGGGCCTTAAAATGCGAGCTTCTGGAACAGATCAAAAATCAATTCGATGAAAACAAAATTACCATTCCATATGACCAGCTGGATGTGAATATACGGAACAACCCTTAATGCATACAAAAGAAATTGAAAATTTTGGTACGGATAATCGGTACAAATCAATAAATAGAAAAAAATTTCGATTTTTTAAAAAAAAAGCTTTTCTTTTTAATGAAAAAGTGGTATTTTATCTATAGACGAAATATTCGTTAGGGCAAGGGTGTTCTCAAAGTATTTTTTGAGAACACTTTTTTGTTATACATTTATTGGAAGTCCCAATAGCTGTATATCTTTAATAAATAAGAAAATATAAATATAAATGAATGGAAGGAGTTTATTATTATGGCAGAAAAATTAACAGATATCTTTGGGATTGACGTATTTAATGAAACAACCATGACTGAACGTTTGCCAAAAAAGACTTATGCCGCATTGAAGAAAACAATCCAAAACGGTGAGGATTTAGATCCCGCAGTTGCAGACGTAGTTGCAAATGCAATGAAAGACTGGGCAATCGAGAGAGGTGCCACTCACTTTACCCATTGGTTCCAGCCAATGACCGGTATCACTGCTGAAAAGCATGATTCCTTTATCAGTCCGACTTCCGGCGGCAAAATATTAATGGAGTTTTCCGGTAAGGAATTAATAAAAGGCGAACCGGATGCTTCTTCTTTCCCATCCGGAGGGTTAAGAGCTACTTTTGAAGCAAGAGGTTATACAGCCTGGGATTGTACTTCACCTGCATTTTTAAGAGAAGATGCTGCCGGTGTTACCTTATGTATTCCAACTGCTTTCTGCTCCTATACGGGAGAGGCACTCGACAAGAAAACCCCTCTTCTTCGTTCTATGGAAGCTATAAGTGACCAGGCTGTCCGCATTTTAAAATTATTTGGACATAAAGATGTAAAATCCGTTTCCTGCTCCGTAGGACCGGAACAAGAATACTTCTTAGTTGATAAAGTAAAGTACTTAAAGAGAGAAGATTTAATTTTCAGCGGACGTACCCTTTTCGGTGCAATGCCTCCGAAAGGCCAGGAAATGGAAGATCATTATTTTGGATGCCTGAAAGAAAGAATTTCGGCTTTTATGAAAGAAGTGAATGAAGAATGCTGGAAACTTGGTATATTAGCAAAAACCCAGCATAATGAAGTAGCTCCCGCACAGCATGAGTTAGCTCCGATCTATGCTACTGCCAATATTGCAACTGATCACAACCAGTTAGTTATGGAAACGATGAAGAAGGTTGCGAACCGTCATGGCTTAGCCTGCTTACTTCATGAAAAACCATTTGCAGGTGTGAATGGTTCCGGTAAACATGATAACTGGTCAATGGTTACCGATACCGGCAAGAACCTTCTTGACCCGGGCAAAACACCTCATGAAAACGTACAGTTCTTATTATTCCTGGCAGCGGTATTAAAGGCTGTTGATGATAATGCGGATCTTCTTCGTTTATCTGCTTCCAATCCCGGCAATGACCACAGATTAGGAGCCAATGAGGCACCTCCTGCCATCATTTCCGTATTCCTTGGAGATCAGCTGGCAGATGTATTGACACAGTTGATCGAAACCGGTGAAGCTACCAGCAGCAAACAGGGCGGCAAGTTAAATATCGGTGTTCATACGATACCGGAATTCAGAAAAGATGCTACGGACAGAAATCGTACATCACCCTTTGCATTTACCGGTAATAAGTTTGAGTTCAGAATGGTTGGTTCCTCCATGTCAATAGCAGGACCCAATACGACTTTAAATACAATTGTTGCAGATGTTTTATCTGATTTTGCCGACGAATTGGAAAAAGCTGAGAATTTTGATATAGCAGTTCATGATTTAATCAAGAAGACCGTTACGGATCACCAGAAAATCGTTTTCAATGGCAACGGATATTCTGACGAATGGGTTGCAGAAGCTGAAAAGAGAGGCTTGCCAAACATTAAATCCATGGTTGAAGCGATTCCTACTCTGGTTTCCGAAAAAGCAGTTAAGTTATTCGGTAAACACAAGGTATTCACTGAAGTTGAGCTTCATTCCCGTGCCGAAATCGAATATGAAGCATATTCAAAAACCATTAATATTGAAGCCAAGACCATGAGTGAAATGGCAAGCAAGCTTTATATTCCTGCGGTTATCAAATTTGCTTCCAGTTTGGCAGGTTCCATCAACTCCATTAAATCAGCCGTTCCCGATGCGGATGTAAGCGTACAGGAAGATTTATTAAAAGCGACTTCTTCTCTTTTAGCTTCCGCTAAGGCTGCACTTGACAATCTTCAATCCTATGTTGTGGCAGCAGCGGAAAAAGAAGGTGCCGAACAGGCGTTATATTTCAGAAAAGTAGTATTTCCTGCCATGTCAGCACTTAGAGCACCAATTGATGAACTTGAATTAATTGTGGATAAAGAAGTATGGCCGGTTCCTACTTATGGTGATTTATTATTTGAAATTTAACCTTGCAAGTAGCGTAGCGGATTGCGAATATCCGCTTTGACTCCAGCAGAATGATAAAAAATCCGGCGTGTTTTAGCTAAAAGATGAAATCGGACTTATTATTCAGTTTCTCCGGGCTGCCTTTTATGGCAGCCTTTTTTTGCTTGTGGGAAAGTTAGTCCTATTCTTAAATAATTGCGCTGGACTTTTTTACGAATATATCGGATAATAATACTTATCAGATATAGTTTCCAAACTTCTGATAAAAGGCAGAACGAATTATCTGGCCAGATTGAGTTTATTCAAGGAGTAGAATATGCGTAACATTAAATTAGTAATGGAATACGACGGTTCCCGTTATGACGGATGGCAGAAACAGGCAGGAAATCCAGGGAGTATAACCATTCAGGACAAGCTGGAAAGTGTATTAACGAAAATGGAGAATGTACCGGTGACGGTAATCGGTGCGGCAAGAACGGAAGCAGGAGTTCACGCATATGCACAAATAGCAAACTTTACGACCAATACGGATATGAAATTATATGAAATCAAACACTATTTAAACCGGTTCCTCCCCAGGGATATTGCCGTATTAGAAGCAGCCGAAGTACCGGAGAGATTCCATAGCAGTTTTAACGTCAAAGCATTTCGCTATGAGTATAAAATATCCATGGGCGAAGTACCCTCCGTATTTGACCGGAAATACAATTATTACAGTTTTCATAAACTGGATGTTTTGAAAATGAAGCAGGGAGCCAAACAATTAATTGGGCAACATGATTTTAGAGCATTTTCAGATAATAAACGTATGAAAAAATCCACGGAAAGAATGATTAGCCGGATCGATATTTATTCGGATATAAATGAAATTGTGATTACCATTGAGGCTGACGACTTTTGGCCGAATATGGCAAGGATTATAGTTGGAACTCTGATTGAAATCGGTGATGGAAGCAGGGAACCGGATTCCATGAAAGAAATATTAGAGAGCAGGAACCGGGAAATGGCAGGGGAAACCGCCGAGGCCAGAGGTTTATTCTTACAGGAAGTACTTTATCAATAGCTTATTCCGTACCGGTACCTGTATCCTTTCTCTTGATCATCTGAAAGAAGATACTTAAATTGCCCGCCGGTTACGGGGCGTTTGTTTGAAGTACGGGAAGCATAAACTTAGGGTGTGTCTGAAGACTTGCAAGATGGTATTTGGCTTAACTAAAATATGTTAAATATTAATAAGTTTTAACTAAGTGTTTAGGTTATAATTCTGTTGCAAGATAAATCAAAAAGGTTTATAATTTTCCGTAATAGGTCTTATGGAGGATTCGGATTCAAATGAAAAATGTAACAATGAAGGATATTGCGGACAGGCTGAATATAAGTACGGTTACGGTTTCCAAGGCACTTTCTGACAAAGACGGTGTAAGTGATGAATTAAGGGATAAGATTAAAAACCTAGCGGAAGAAATGGGCTATCGCTATAATTCCATGGCAAAGGGCATAAAAGAAGGCAGGAGTTATAATATTGGAATTCTGATTGCGGACCGGTTTATCCGGGATGACGGCGATGCTTTTTATCTTAAGATGTATCAAAGTGCAGTTAAGGCTTTATCCAGGGTAAATTATTATGGTATTATGGAAATTATCTCTTCCGATTCGGAGAGAAGATTGGTGATCCCCAATCTTCTGACGGACCATAAAGTGGATGGGATCATCATACTGGGGCAGATGAGCTTAAATTATGTTAACCTTATTAAAAATACTGCAACACCCCTTGTACTGTTAGATTTTTATGATGAACTATTAGATGTTGACTCCATAATCAGCGACAGTTTTTATGGTTCTTATAAAGTAACAAACCACTTAATTTCCCAGGGGCATAAGAATATTGGTTTTGTTGGCAATATATTATCAACCAGCAGTATATTGGACCGTTATCTGGGGTTTTATAAAGCACTGATTTCCAATAGGCTGGCAGTGAGGCAGGACTGGATCCTCAATGACCGCAGTGAAGACGGGGATTATATTGATTTTAACTTTCCGGAGCAGATGCCCACGGCTTTTGTATGTAATAATGACGGGGTTGCTTACCTTTTTATTAAAAAATTAAAAAAATTAGGTTACCGGGTTCCGGCGGATATATCGGTGGTCGGATTTGATAATGATATATTTGCCACCATATCCTCACCAAGGCTTACTACAGTGGAAGTGGATATAGAAATGATGGCTGAAACGGCTGTCGATGCCATGATCCGCAAAATCAGCGGGGAGAAACGTACCATTGGAAGAAAAGTAATCAGCGGAAAATTAATTATCAGGGATTCGATTGCCAGAGCAGAACAAAGAGCTGAAAAGCCGGAAAGAAAGTAAAGGTTTCCCTGAATAAAAAATAATGGATATATGCATTTTTTTAAATGAAATTGGGGCTGTTGCAAATTAAAAATCTATCTTACAAGGGAGAGTAATATAATCTATATTCCAGACCCAAGCAGGTAAATTTATCATTTTGCAACAGCCCGTCATTATGTCATGGAAAATTGTACCCTTTGAGAGGTTTTATTCTCTTGACAGCACTTTCGTAATTTCTGAAATATATAAAGTGTGATAATCTTTATCCGGATAACAGATGCCCGGGATTTCCGTATCAACAAAGCTTTTTTCATCAAAGGGCTGTGCAAACAGTTTTTTGCATAATAAAACCGTAGATGCTTCCTTAAAATAGGGGATTCCATTATCGAGTTCAACCGTGAAACCGGATTTTGATACCTTATCCTCATCTCTGCCGGAAACAGATCCCAAATATCCTAAAACTTTACGGAAGCTCTCGTCGTAGAAGCTTAAAGAAAAAGTATCTGCACCATCAATAAATTCTTTCGTAAAACGCTGGGGGCGGATAACCGTAAAAGCAACATTTTTACCCCACATAATGCCAAGTCCTCCCCAGGAGGCCGTCATCGTATTTACTTTACCATCTTTTTCTGCCGTAACCAGCATCCATTCCTGCCCGATCTTATGAAAGGGATTGCCTTGTAATTGGACTGCCGTTATTTCTTTAAAATCACTCATAAATTCCTCCATTTCCTGCACCTGTATTCTGCGCCTTTGAAGTTTGTACCTGCTTTCCCTAAGCACAAACTTATGCAAGGTTCAGGGTGTGTCTGAAAACTTATTGCACCGTTCTGAACGCCCCACTTTGCGGTATACTGTGTCTCGATTTTGGGAACGAAGATCCGAGGCCTGAAAAAGCTTTCACTCTTACGATTTATAGTTTGGATTTCGCTCCGATTCTTAAGTGACTGGTAAATTTATACTCTTATGTAAGAATTTTGATATGACTATAGTATAATACAAAATCATTTCCAGAAGCAAGTATAATATGAAAAAATGGTTTTATGAATCAGAAAATAATTGTAACTGTCTTATAATTATTTCCTCGGGTAAAGGAAAAGGATGCACAGGTACCCGGCAGGAATGTATTTTGCCGCTTTCACGGCGGGTAACAATAAATCCGGTTTTGTTACCCGCTGTGAAGCGGCATTTTATTCTGTTATCTAATAGAAGGTCCTTTATTCAACCGTAACGGATTTGGCTAAATTACGGGGCTGATCTACATTTAAACCGCGGTGTACGGAGGTGTAATAAGCCAATAACTGCAATACAACCGCTGCGGTAAAAGGCGCCATATTGTCGTTAAGTTCAGGCAGGGCAAGGTGGTAGTCATAAATGGAGGAGTCAGCATCCGAAGCCCCATTGGTAATTAATATAACGACAGCGTCTCTGGCACGGACTTCACGGATATTGGAAATCATCTTACTGTAAACGTAAGACTGGGTCGCCAGTGCAATTACGGGAATTCCCTCCGTGACAAGGGAAAGGGTGCCATGTTTTAACTCCCCTGCCGCATAAGCTTCCGAATGGATATAGCTGATTTCCTTAAGCTTGATGGAGCCTTCACAGGATAGGGCATAATCAAGTCCGCGGCCAATAAAGAACAAGTCTTCCTTATCAGTGAGGCTTAAGCATATTTTGTCGATATCTTCTGCTAATGCCAGGGTTTTTTTCACAGCAGGTATAACGGACTGAAGCTGTTCCGTATGGCGGATACATTCTGCTTCCGTAATACTGCCTTTGATAAAGGCGAAATGATAAGCTAACAGGTACAGGCAGGACAGCTGGGCGGTATAAGCCTTCGTACTGGCAACTGCGATCTCAGGGCCTGCATTGGTATATAATACATAATCGCTTTCCCTGGCAATGGAGGAGCCTTTTACGTTAACAATGGATAAAGTAACTGCACCGTGTTCACCTGCAAGTCTGAGGGCGGCTAAGGTATCTGCCGTTTCCCCGGATTGGGAGATTGTTATAACCAGAGTATTTTTATCTATAATCGGATCCTGGTAGCGGAATTCGGAGGCAATTTCAACGGTTACCGGAATCCGGAGAAGTTTTTCCAGCATTACCTTGCCCACTAGACCGGCGTGCATGGCTGTACCGCAGGCCGTAATCAGGATCCGGTTAATTCCGTCAAATATCTGATCCGGTATTCCATCCGTTGTAAAATCCGGGAGCTGTTTGTTTTTAATGCGGGGCATAATGGTGGAGCGAAGGGAGTCCGGCTGTTCGTGGATTTCTTTTAACATATAATGGGGATATCCGCCTTTTTGGGCGGCTGTCATATCCCAGCTGACATAAAGCATTTTGGGAGTAATAACTTCGTCGTTTAAATCGGTTACCGTAATATTTTCCTTGGTTAACCGGGCAATATGCATCTCCGGCAATACAAAGTAGTCCCTGGAGTACTTAATTAAAGCAACCATATCAGAGGCTATGACTGAACCTTCCTTTGTATGGCAGGCAACCAGGGGGCTTCCGTTTCGCAGGCAGTAAATAACTTCCGGTTCATCCGCAAATAAAATGCAAAAAGCATAGGCTCCTTCCAACCGGGCAATTGCTTTTTTAATAGCAGCTATGGCGTCGCCTTCATACAGGCTGTCGATTAACATGGCGGCAATCTCCGTATCGGTTTGGGATACGGGGGATTTTCCCAAAGCAGCCAGTTCCAGCTCAAGTTCATGATAATTTTCAATGATACCGTTGTGGATTAAGGTTACCTTTCCAAAGGTGTGGGGATGGGAGTTGGTATCCGATACGCCGCCGTGGGTTGCCCAACGGGTATGGCCGATACCGCAGGTGCTGCCTGTACCGGCTGTTAAATCCACCTTATCACGCAGGGAAGATACTTTTCCGGTTGTTTTGACCGTATCGATACTGCTGCCATGAAAGAATGCAATACCGGCACTGTCATAACCGCGGTACTCCAATGCCGAAAGTCCATCCAACAGCACATTTTTTGCTTCTAAATAACCTGTAAAACCAATAATTCCACACATAAAATTATCTCCTTCCTTATTTGTGCACAACAATAAGCCGAGTGATAATATAAATTTTACAATAACTGAAATAATCCCTGTATCATTTTTAGAAATTATAATCAGGAGCATTGTAAAGAGTAAATTTCACTCAGAAATTGTTTGCGAAACAGCAGACCGGTTTTCGGCCTGGCTGTTATTTTTTCAATGTTCTTAATGCAATAAATTTGAATTATGGTATAGCATAAGAATTCACAGCAATACTAAGCTTCAAGGTTTACTGAAGTCAGAGCAGTACCTAATTCTTTTTCCCGGTTATGCCGCTGTTGTGCTCCGGTTACCCGAAATTTTCCCGACATATAACACATCCAGGCATGTGAGAGAGCATCCGCCGAAAACTTCGATGACTCTCTACCTCGTCAACCTCTAAAAATAAGGGAGTGTTTTTCTGACTCCTTAACCCAATAGAGGTACATGGCGCTAATTTAAACATTTCTGTTAGACTGGTCTTTGGGCTGACCGTGTGAATGAGCTGCAAGGTTATCACAAAATCAATATATGTAGTTACGCTCCTTTCTGTTACAGGTATGGTTTATATGAAAAACCGCATTTTTGCGATGTTGAAATGGTAACATGAAAATCATCAAAAGTCAATTAGCAAATAAGGACGTTATTTAAAATAAATAGCGTCCTTATTTTTTATATTAATTAAGGTATAATAAAGATATCGATAAATAGTGCATAAAATATGAAAAGGAAGTGAGGATAATATATGCAAAAATACTATTTAGCAGTCGATATCGGTGCATCCAGCGGCAGACATATTTTAGGCAGCCTGGAAGGCGGTAAAATCACCCTGGAAGAAATTTACCGTTTTGATAACGGTCTTGTAAAAAAAGACGGTTATTTATGCTGGGATCTGGACCGGCTTTTTATGGAAATCAAAAACGGTCTTAAAAAGTGCAGGGAAATAGGTAAAGTACCTGTCAGCATGGGGATCGATACCTGGGCTGTGGATTTTGTATTACTGGATGCAAAGGATCAGGTTCTTGGCAATACCGTAGGATACCGTGACCACAGGACTTTTGGCATGGATACAAAAGTATATGAAAAGATTACGGAAGAGGAATTATATAAAAGGACTGGAATACAAAAACAGATCTTTAATTCGATCTATCAATTGATGGCAGTTAAGACACAGAATCCGGAGTATATGGAAGGCGCCCGAAGCTTTTTGATGATTCCGGACTATTTTAACTTTTTACTTACCGGAAATAAGCGGACGGAATATACCAACGCAACTACTACCCAACTGGTAAGCCCCATAACGAAGGAATGGGATCTGGAGTTAATTGAGAAATTAGGTTATAACAGGCAGATATTCCACAAAATATCCCTGCCGGGAACGGTTGCCGGGAACTTTTCGGATAAGATACGGGAGGAAGTGGGTTTTAATTGTGAAGTAATCCTGCCGGCTACCCATGACACCGGTTCGGCCGTTTTATCCGTTCCTGCCAATGACGATGATTACCTGTATATCAGCTCAGGAACCTGGTCCCTTATGGGAATTGAAAGGAAAGAAGCGGACTGCAGTAAAGCAAGCAAAGCCTCAAATTTCACCAATGAAGGCGGGTATGACTACCGGTTCCGTTATCTTAAGAATATCATGGGCTTGTGGATGATACAGTCCGTACGACATGAATTAAAGGATGCTTATTCTTTTGCGGAACTTTGTGAACAGGCGAAGGAAGTGGATGATTTTACTTCCAGGGTGGATGTCAATGCGGAGTGTTTCTTATCACCGGATAGCATGACGGAAGCAATCAGGAAGTACTGCCGGGATACAAACCAGAAAGAACCGGCTACAGTGGGGGAACTGGCAGCCTGCATTTATCACAGTCTGGCCTGCAGCTATGCGGATACGGTAAAGGAAATCGAAAATATTACCGGAAGGACTTATTCCAGGATCCATATCGTAGGCGGCGGCTCCAATGCGGATTATCTGAATGAATTAACGGCGGAATATACGAAAAAGGATGTCTATGCAGGACCTACCGAAGCAACAGCCATAGGCAATATCCTGGCCCAGCTGTTAAAAGCCGGTGAATTTAAAACCATCGAGGAGGGCAGGACCGGTGTATTTAACTCCTTCCCCATTAAGAAGTTTGGTGAATAAAACAGATAAGAACCCAAAATACCTGCCATTCCGGCAGTATGTTTAGAAAAGGAGAATAAATCATGACAACAAAACAAAGATATGAATCAGCCAGAGAAATTTATAAAAATATCGGGGTAAGTACCGATGAAGTATTGGAACGCTTAAAAAAAGTAGCTATTTCCATGCATTGCTGGCAGGGAGACGACGTAGCAGGTTTTGAAGGCGCAGGCCAGCTATCCGGCGGTATACAGGCAACCGGTAATTATCCCGGTAAAGCCAGAACCCCGGAAGAATTAATGGCGGATATTGATAAAGCCTTAAGCCTGATTCCCGGAACCCACAGAATTAACCTCCATGCCAGTTATGCGATCTTTGAGCCCGGTGAAGCGGTGGACCGTGATAAACTGGAACCGAAGCATTTTGCCAAATGGGTGGAATTTGCCAAAACAAGAGGCCTTGGCCTTGACTTTAACCCCACTTATTTTTCCCATCCCAAGGCAGAAGGTTTGACCCTGTCCAGTGAAGATGAATCCATAAGAAAATTCTGGATCGACCATGGCAAGGCCTGCCTTCGGATTTCCGAATATTTTGCAAAAGAGTTAAACAAGCCCTGCTTAATGAACATCTGGATTCCGGACGGTTTTAAGGATATTCCGGCAGACCGTTTGAGTCCGAGAGCCAGACTTAAAGATTCCCTGGACCAGATATTATCCATCGGATATGACAAAAACCTGGTAAATGTTGCGGTGGAATCCAAGGTGTTCGGCATCGGACTGGAAGCTTGCACCGTCGGTTCCCATGAATTCTATATGAATTATGCGGCAAAGAATAATATCCTTTGCTTACTAGATAACGGTCATTATCATCCGACGGAAGTTGTTTCGGATAAGATACCTTCCATGCTGCTTTTCTCCGACAAACTTGCCCTTCATGTTACAAGACCGATAAGATGGGACAGTGACCATGTTGTTTTATTTGATGATGAATTAAAAGAAATCGCAAAAGAAATCGTTCGCTGCAATGCACTGGACAGAGTATTGATCGGATTGGATTACTTTGATGCAAGCATTAACCGTGTTTCCGCCTGGGTAGTAGGTATGAGAAATATGCAGAAAGCCCTTTTATATGCAATGCTCACCCCTAATACAAAACTTGCCGGATTGCAGAATGACAGAAATTTTTCGGAACTTATGGTGCTTTTGGAGGAACTTAAATTCTATCCTTTTAGTGACGTATGGAATTATTTCTGCGAAGTGAACCAGGTTCCGGAAAAAGAAGACTGGTTTAAGAGCGTTAAGGAATATGAAACAAATGTATTGGCTAAGAGAAAGTAATAAGCAGTATTTCCGCCAAGGCAAAGCCGGTTTTAAGAAATAGAATTACAAAGAAAACAGCCTTCCGAAAGGAAGATAATTTAAGTAATGAATTGTCTTCCTTTCGGAAGGCTGTTTTTTTGTGCAATAAGAAGTCCTGTTGCGCAAGAAAGGGCCCAGCCGGCAGACCAGACTCTAGAGATTACGGTTAAATGTCGGCTATACGTCCGTTTTTGATTTGGATTTCATGGCAGGGATCCGGATTTCCACTTCCGTATATTCGCCTTCCCTGCTGCGGTAAGAAAGTCCGAACTGGGTGTCATAAAACAGCTGCAGCCTGGTATGGGTATTTAATATACCGAAACCGCTTCCGCTGGAACTGTGGATTTCACCCGACAGCAGCCGGTCAATTTTTTCCTGGGGGATACCGACCCCGTCATCGGAAATCAGAAAGACAAGGATATCCTCTTCCATCCAGCCCGTAATCACGATATTTCCCTCTTTGGATTCCTTGCAGAAAATACCGTGCTGTATGGCGTTTTCCACTACGGGCTGAAAAATTATTTTGGGGATGGTATATTCTAACATAGTATCCGGTATGTCAACCGTATAATGAATTTTATTGTCATACCGCATATTCTGCAGTTGGATGTAAAGGGACACATGTTCCAGCTCGTCTTCGATGGTCACTACGATATTTCCCTTGCGCAAAGTCATTTTGTAGAACTTGGACAAAGCCTGCACGGCAGCGGAAACCTCATCGTTTAATCCCTTTTTGGAAAGCCAGTTAATCATATCCAGGGTATTGTATAAAAAGTGGGGATTAATCTGGGCCTGGAGTGCCTTGAATTCGGCAGTCCTTAATTCGCTTGCGGTTTTAACCTGCTCTTCGGATAAATTATTAATTTCCCCGACCATGTAATTATAGGTTTCGATTAAATCCCCGATTTCATCATGTTCCGTGGGGGTGTCCAAAGGGGTAGGCTTTTTGGTCTTGACCGATTTCATTTGGTTTATCACCGTTGAAATACGCCGGACGATGGAATTGGATAGTAACAGGGAAACCATACAGGCAAAAGCCAGGACCAGTACATAGGCTAATAAAAACTCCATAATAAGGGATTTGTTTTCCGACCAGATGCTGTTGACCGGTATGACCGATATCATATACCAGCCCGCGCCGTTTATTTCCTGGTAGGATATATAACAACGCTCCGATGAGAACGTTTTAATTTCGAATTTGTTCGTATCCGGTACCAGGGGTGGTATCTCATTGTAATAAACCAGATATTTGCCTACCAGATTGGTACTGGAGGAAGCAACAATGGCGTCCCGTTCATTTACTATATATTTGGCGCTTCCGGGCAGGGTCGTGTATTCCTTTAACATGGAATTTAGATAGGATTTATTGAAGTAAACGGCGACATAGGCGATTTCAGCATTGTCCCGGCCGCTTATTTTACGGGTAAAGGATATTAAACCGGAATTCTTTTTCTCCATGGAAGTAAGATAGAGGGTGGGGCAGAGCAGGAGTCTTTCGTCCGTACTGGAAAATATACCGTGCCAATAAGAGTTTTGAATATCACTGATTGGCCTTAAGATTCCGGTACCGGATAGCTCGGTGTCATTATAGTATTCCTGATAGTCTGTACTGAGGTAGATTTTAATATCTGTTACGGTAACACCGTCAATTTTGGCATCCACCGACTGGAGAAAGGAATGGATACCGGAATACAGCTTACTCTTATCCGTGCCGTATTCATTCAGGGCCGGACTGGATATGAGTTCGGTAAAGATCTCGTCTTTCACGATTTCACTGGATATATTCCTAATATCTTCCACGGTGTTTTCAAAATTGCTTACGGTCTCCCGCGAAAGATTTAATTCCGAATCTTTTGTATTGGAAACGATAATATTAAAAAGCTGGCTGTAAAATAATGCGGTAATAATTAAGATTGGGGCCAAAATTAAAATAAGATGGGAAATTAAAAGCTTATGCTTTAATTTCATATCATAGGAATAAAAATCGATCAGCTTTTTTAATCTTTTTATCATTTTCCGTACCGCTCCCTGTATTCTGATGGTGACAGGTCCACTATTTTCTTAAAGGCTTTTCCGAAATAGTTGCTGTCGCTGTAACCGACCCTGGCCGATATATCCGTTATTTTATACCGGGGGTCCATTAACATGGCTTTGGCTTTTTCGATGCGAAATTCGGTAAGGAACTGGTTTAAGGTCTTACCGGTCTCATTTTTAAATAAAGTACATACGTAGGAAGAAGATAAAAATACATGTTCACTGATATCTTTTACGGACAGGGTTTCGTTTCTGTAATTTTTGCTTATAAATTCCTTGATCGCATATATGGTGGCATTGTCCCTTAAGTGTTCTTTCCGGTAGGTAAAGAGTAAATTGATTTTCTCCAACAGCAGCCGGTGCAATTCCATTAAATTGTAATCCCTGGATACATACTCAAGTACAGTTGCCGTATCTTCTTCATAAAAGGCAGGTATGCGAAGGCTGGAAGCCGTCCGGATAAGAGCGGAAAATAATTTATAATACAGATCCCTGGCATAATTGGGAAGTACTTGCTGGTTTTCTTTAAAACTTTCAAAAAGGTCCGTAACCACCTGGGTAACGTCCTCCTGGTTTTGCTGTTCCAGGTTTTCCGTATACCTGGCAAAAAGTGACTGGTCGGAAGTCGGGGGAGCAGCGGAAACCGGCTCCGATACAATAATGCTGTTATATTCGTAAAAAAATGAGCTTTGCAATAAAACGACCGCCAAATTGTAGGATTCAAATACATTCTTAATGCCCCGTACCGTTTTACCCACCGCAATATAGTACTGATAGGTATTATTCAGATAAGAAGACAGTAAAAGGCAGATATTTCGGATTCCGTAATCAATTGTCCGGTTGTCGGAAAATATGTGTAAAATGATATATTCATCATTTTTTATTGCAAGGATATAATCCATATGGAATTTCTTAACAATTTCATCAATATTGCCGTACAGTTCATTCACAAGCGGTTCCGACAGGGTGGAAACGACGGTTTTTAAGGTAATGATAATGGTGGTGAAATCCGTGGACGGTTTTATGGGATAACCCAATTCTCCAAACTGCTTTGTGTAATCCGCATAATTCTCTTTGGAGGCGGGATAGATAATCTGCAGAGCCAGTTTACTCTGTGAATATTTATTGTGATAATCGGTCCGGATCTGGTTTTTAACATGATTGAATTGTTCCTCCACAGCCAGCCGGATGGAAGCTTCCAGTTCCTCGCTATCTATGGGTTTTTCCACATAACTGATCACTTTCAGTTTTATGGCTTCTTTCAGATATTCTTTGTCCGAATAGCCGCTCATAAATATAAGGCTGGATAAGGGCAGTATTTTCTGTATCTCTTTTGCCATCTCGATACCGTTCATCCTCGGCATTCGCACATCGCTTAAAATAATTTCCGGTTTATGGAGTCTGCAAAGTTCAATTCCGTTCAGTCCGTCGTCCGCTTCATATATTTCGTCTATACCAAGTTTTTTCCAGTTTAAATTAGAAATAATACCTTCTCTGGTCAGTTTTTCGTCATCTGCTACTAATATTTTCATGACAGCTCCTATTCATATTATGAATGAAAGATAAATGTGACAAAATCTCACAGATAATTAATGTAATCCTGCATCTGACATTTCGTATCCCCAATACAAATGCCAGGTGTGAAATAAAAGAAAGGATAAGATTATTTTACCCTTTTCTTTTAGATTCATTTATTTTAACAAAGAAAATTAAAAATTGCAATTGGTATCAAATACTGTAAAAAAATACGGTAAAAGAGCAGATTTTAGTAAAAACCAAGAAAATAGCGGTATTCCGTTGGAAATAAAACAGAAAGCAATAAGAAACAAAGAAATAACAGTAAAATAATACCCTACTTCAAACAATATTACGATAGGATTCAGGGGAGGACGGGTGCTATCATAAGGGTATGCTAAATATGAAAAATAAGCGGCAAAAAAAGCTTAAAGGAGCACAGAATCCGGCGAAAGGAAACTGTCATAAAAAATGGAAGGAGAATGAACATGTCTGATTATGTTCTTGAACTAAAAGGGATAACCAAAATATTTCCGGGTGTTAAGGCTTTAGATAATGTGCACTTTCAGTTAAAGAAAGGTGAAATCCATGCTTTAATGGGTGAAAACGGAGCAGGTAAATCCACCTTTATAAAAGTAATTACAGGGGTACATAAAGCGGAGGAAGGCAGTATGTACCTGGATGGAAAGGAAGTTAATTTTAAAAATCCCAAGGAAGCCCAGGCAGCCGGAATAGCGGCTATTTATCAGCATGTAACAGCGTATCCCCATCTTACGGTAACGGAAAATATCTTTATGGGCCATGAAAAGGTCCAAAAGGGAACGGGCAGAATCCTCTGGAGCCAGATGCATGCCGAAGCCAATGAATTGCTGAGACAGTTAAGTGCGGACTTTGATGCCACAACGGAAATGGGTGCCTTAAGTGTGGCACAGCAGCAGATGGTCGAGATAGCCAAAGCCTTATCCATGAAAGCCAGGATCATCATTATGGATGAACCCACGGCGGCACTCACGAAAAGAGAAAGTGAAGAACTATATAAAATAGCGGAGAAATTGCGGGATGACGGAGCTTCCATCATATTCATATCCCACCGTTTTGAAGATATGTACCGCCTGGCTACCAGGGTTACCGTATTCCGGGATTCCAAATATATCGGAAGCTACGATGTAAACGGTATTACCAATGAAGATTTAATCGTGGCCATGGTAGGGCGTGAAATTACACAGCTCTTCCCGAAACCGGACATCAATATCGGGGAAGAAGTTTTAAAAGTAGAGAACTTAAGCCGTGCCGGTTATTTTAAGGACGTAAGTTTTACGGTTAAGAAAGGTGAGATCTTAGGCCTTACGGGACTGGTAGGGGCAGGGCGTACGGAAGTCTGTGAAACTATTTTTGGTATTGAGCCAAAGGAAGCGGGCAAGATTTACCTTAACGGCAAAGAAGTACAGATAAAAGGCCCCCTGGAAGCCATGAAGCTTGGAATCGGTTATCTGCCGGAAGACAGGCAGCGTCAGGGGCTGATACTGGACTGGGGAATCGGCCAGAACATCACCCTGCCCATTATCGGTGAAATGACGAAAAATGGTCTCCTTAATCAGAAAAAAGAAAGGGAACTGGGGAAAATGCTGGCGGAAAAGGTGGATACCAAAGCAGTAACCATTTTTGATAAAGCAAGTTCCTTATCCGGAGGAAACCAGCAGAAAGTTGTTGTTGCAAAACTGCTGGCATCGGACTTAAAGCTTCTTATTCTGGATGAACCCACCAAAGGTGTGGATGTGGGTGCAAAGGCGGCTATTTATGAAATTATGGGCGAGTTGGCCGGTCAGGGGTATGCCATCATTATGGTGTCCTCGGAAATGCCGGAGATTTTAGGTATGTGTGACCGGATCGTGGTAATGTGTGAAGGCAGGGTAACGGGAGAACTGTTACGCGGGGAAGCTACGCAGGAAGCGATACTGGAAAAGGGCATGGCTAAAACGGTTCACAGTAAAGGGTAAGCGAGGTGATAAGAATGGAAAAAAGTAAGTTTAACTTGAAAAAATTAACAGGAACAAGGGAAATGAGCCTGGTAATGATACTGATTGTCCTGTGTATCTTCATACAGGCAAGGAACAGTACCTTTATGTCGGTTGCCAATATCAATGACCTGGTAACCAATGCGGTTATGATGAGTATATTAGCCGTCGGCATGATGTGCGTTTTATTAATCGGCGGTATCGATATTTCCATCGGATCCACCATAGCATTTTCCGGCATGACGGTAGCACTATTATTAAGGTCACATCCGGAAATTCCGACCGTCCTGTCCTTTATTCTTGGAATACTGGTGGGAACCTTATGCGGATTGCTGGTAGGACTTATTATTACCAAGGGAAAAGTAATTCCTATCATTGCGACCTTAGGCCTGATGAATGTCTACCGCGGAGCAACCTATCTCATAGCAAACAATCAATGGGTGGCCGCTTACCAGCTGCCGGAAGGATTAAAATCCTTTGCAACCGGGAAATTTTTAGGAATCAACAACATGATCGTCGTTGCGATCCTGATCTATATCGTATTTGCTTATTTTATTAAATTTACCAGGACCGGAAGAAAGATTTATGCGGTAGGAAGCAATGTGGAAGCTGCAGGGATCAGCGGTATTAATATAGAACGTGTTAAAATTTTAGTTTATTCCATTATGGGCGGTTTATCCGGTCTGGTCAGCATACTCTGGCTGTCCAAATATGCATCTGCACAGGGTGATGCGGCTACCGGACTTGAAATCGATATTATTGCCGCCTGTGTTATCGGAGGAGTCAGCTTAAACGGCGGTAAAGGCACCGTATTGGGTGTCATATTAGGAACGATTACTTTGGGTATATTAAATAATGCATTGCCGTTAATCAATATATCGCCTTTCTGGCAGGATACAATTAAAGGTCTGGTTATTATACTGGCGATTATCATTAACACCGCATCCCAAAGATCCATTGACAGGAAAAATCTGAAAAGGAGGGAACTTTAAGTATGGGTAAGTCAAAGAGAGTAATAAACGCGGAACAGAAGTTTTCCTTGAAAAAATTTTTTCTGCAGTGGGAATGGTTTTTAGTACTGCTGTTTATTGGAATTAACATCATGAATTCCAATTTATCTCCCTATTATATGAATGCGGACGGGCTCTTAAATGCCACATCATCCTTTTTGGAAAAAGCTTTCCTGGCTTTGCCGATGGCATTTGTACTGATCCTTGGGGAAATCGATATTTCCGTAGGTTCAACAGTAGCCCTGTCCTCTGTGATCATGGCAGTCTCCTATAACAACCTGGGGGTTCCCATGGGAGCAGCAGTTTTGATCTGCTTGTTAACCGGAACACTCTGCGGATTTATCAACGGTTTTATTTTAACAAAATATAAAGAGCTGGCACCTATGATTGTTACCTTAGGCACCCAGATTTTATACCGCGGTATTGCCACCATGATTTTAAAAGATCAGGCATCCGGCAATTTCCCGGCCTGGTTCAGTGATATATACTGGGGCTCCTTTGGAAGCATTCCCTATATGCTGATTGTCTTTGTGGTTTTAGCTGTTTTATTTGGAGTTATCCTGCATAAAACAACCTTTGGAAGAAGGGTTTATGCAATCGGAAGCAATCGGGTAACCAGCCGGTATTCCGGCATTCAGGTTGACCGGATCCGGTTAATTATCTATACGGTAACCGGCACCATGGCCGCTGTCACGGCAATCTTCTTAACTTCCAGAATGGGAAGTACAAGGCCAAACATAGCCATGGCTTATGAAATGGATGCCATTGCAATGGTAGTACTTGGCGGTATCTCCACCAGCGGCGGTAAAGGCAGATTTACCGGTGCAGTCATATCCATATTTATCATTGGTTTCTTAAGGTATGGTTTAGGGTTAATCAACGTAAGTTCACAGGTTATGTTAATCATTATCGGATGTCTCCTGATCGGAGCCGTTATGATTCCTAAATTAAACCTGGGAAAAATATTTAAAAAGAAGGTAGCGAAAGAAGCATAAAAGTGTTAAAGTATCTTTTGTTTTTGCTTTTTTCATACCGGATTGCACACATTATTATGTTACAGATAGCGCAAGCTGTTAATGTATAAAAAATATTTTAGGAGGTTTACTATGAAAAAAATCAGAAAAGTTATTTCACTGGTACTTTTACTTTCCTTATCTTTAAGCCTTTTGGCTGCCTGCGGAAAAAAAGCACCTGAAGCACAAAACCCGGCACAGGAAGGTAATACGGGTAATTCCGCTCCATCGGATTCCGTAGCAGGCAAGAATTTTGCAATATTAGTTAAGAGTGCAGGTAATCCTTACAATGAAAAAGAAAGCGCCGGCTTTAAAGAAGTAATTGAAGCAGCAGGTGCCACTGCAATCATCAAAGCACCGGAATCTGCAACGGCAGAAGCGCAGATTACCATGATCAATGAATTAATTGCCCAAAAAGTAGATGCCATTGCTATTGCAGGCAACGATTTTGACGCACTCCAGCCGGCCCTGAAAAAAGCCATGGACCAAGGAATCAAAGTATTATCCTTAGATGCATCCGTTAATAAAGACAGCCGTATGGTTCATATTAACCAGGCAGACAGTGAAAAAATCGGACGTACCTTAATCCAGGCAACCAAAGAAATGGTAAAAGGCGAAGGACAGATTGCCATCTTAAGTGCCACAAGCCAGGCGGCAAACCAGAATACCTGGATCGAGTGGATGAAGAAGGAACTGGAAGAAGGAGACTATAAAGGCCTTGATTTAGTTAAAATTGCTTACGGTGATGATGAATTCCAGAAATCGGTAGATGAAACGGAAGCATTACTTAAAAATTATCCTGATTTAAAAGCAATTATCGCTCCTACAACCGTAGGTATCATGGCAGCGGCTAAAGTTGTTACCGATAAAGGGTTAATCGGAAAAGTTGCAGTTACCGGCCTTGGGCTTCCAAGCGAAATGGCAGAATATATTGCAAACGGTTCCTGCCCCTGGATGTATTTATGGAATCCCATTGATGTGGGCGGTTTGGCAGCTTATGCATCCATCGCACTTGTAAAAGGCGAAATTACCGGTGCGGCAGGTGATAAATTTGAAGCCGGTTCCCTTGGTTCTTATGAAGTTATTTCCGCAGCAGACGGCGGTACGGAAGTTCTCTTAGGTGCACCGTTTAAGTTTGACCCTGAAAACATCGAAGAATGGAAATCAGTATACTAATATGAAATTAGGGCTGATGCAAAAATTGAAGTTATTTAACCTGTGTATGGAACAGAAATTATACAACACAGGTAATGTAGTCTTTGGATTTTGCAGCAGCCCTCTTTCTTTAACATAAGACGTCCGTCTGCATAACGGTACACTGCATAGGGCTTCTTATGTTAAGGAAAGAGAGGGACAGGGAAGCAATCAAAATGAAAAAAGGTTTATTTCAATAAAGTCAAAAAGCAGTAAATATCTGCTTTGACTGTTAATTATAAAAATCAGGAGGATAATAAGATGGAAAAAAGTAATAAATATGCCTGGACCTGGAAGGTGAAGGAAGAATATTTGGAGGAATACGTTAAGATGCATTTGGAACCCTGGCCGGAAATCCTTAAGGAACATACCAGGGCAGGATATAGGAACTATTCCATATTCCAAAATGGAAACCAGTTCTTTTATTGCTTCGAATGCGATGATGTGGAGGCGGCCAATGCTTATATTGCGAAAAGTGAGGCCTGTAACAGATGGAATGCAATTACCTCGAAAATGGTGGAAGGTTCATTTGATTTTAATGAAGCGGAACCGATTAAGTTTATGAAAGAGGTATTTTATCTGAAATAGGAGTTTTCGGATAAAAGAATATTGGGAGGCGCACTTCTTAGATTCGAAGTATTCCAAGCCTGCTTGCGATATGCAGGGATGCCGGTCAGAAAGACAAGCATTCTTTCTGATTAACAAACAAATAAAAAACAGTAAAAACAACAAAAAACATAAAAAACGAGTTGACTAAAGCAGTTTGAAGTGATACAATACAGTTAAACAAACAAAAAACAAATAAATACCACAATAATAAAGGAGACAATTTATGACATCTGAATACGAAATCAAGAAGGAAATATGTGAAATTGGCAGAAGAATTTACAACAAAGGTATGGTAGCAGCCAATGACGGTAACATTTCAGTAAAATTAAATGACAATGAATTTCTATGTACACCTACCGGTGTAAGCAAAGGTTTTATGACTCCGGACTATATATGTAAAGTAGATAAGGAAGGTAAGGTAATTCAGGCAAACGGCAACTTCAAACCATCATCCGAAATCAAAATGCATATGCGTGTATATAAAGAAAGACCGGATGTTGTATCCGTAGTTCACGCTCATCCTATGTATGCAACCGGATTTGCAATTGCAGGTATTCCTTTAACCCAGCCGATCATGCCGGAAGCCGTTATATCACTTGGATGTGTTCCTATTGCTGAATACGGTACCCCTTCTACGGAAGAAATTCCGGATGCAGTGTCAAAATATCTTCCTTATTATGACGCCGTATTATTGGAAAACCACGGAGCTCTTAGCTATGCAGATTCCCTTCTGGCAGCTTACCATAAGATGGAGTCCGTTGAGTTCTATGCACAGTTATTATTCATTTCAAAACAGCTGGGCGGACCAAAGGAATTATCCGAAGCTCAGGTACAAAGATTATATGAAATCCGCAGACAGTTCGGAATGACCGGTAAGCATCCTGCCAATCTTTGCCAGAACTTAAAAGACGGCAAAAAGAGTTGCCATGGCTGCAGCGGACAAGCTGATAAGAGCGCAGATGCCAATGAATTAGTATCTGAAATCACAAAAAGAGTAATTGAACAGCTGGGATTAAAATAGGCCGGCTGATTCGTTGCAAACCATCATTCTTAAAGAAAGAGGAATGATATGTCGGATAGAAAAGAAACAGAGAAAAACAATCTTTCGGAAATATACCAGGATCTGGACAGATTAGCGGGATTGATAGAAGATATCTTAGGTAAATCAGGTAATTCGGAATTAAACAATAATCTCAGGCTAATGAAACATAAATTACTTAAATGCCGGACACAGATGATTGAATCGGTAGTGAAAGACGTAATGAAAGTATATCTGCCGGCCAAACAAAAAGAGGCAAAACCGGATATAAATCTGGAACAGGCGGCAGCCTTAATCCGGATAATCGAGGAGAAAGCGGCTGATTTGGGAATGAAGGTTGTCATTGCGGTTTATAACAGTGCGGCCCGTCCGGTAGCCATTCATTGCATGGATGATGCCTATATTGCCAGCTTTGATGTGGCGGAAAATAAAGCGTATACCTCGGCAGCTTTAAAAATGTCCACTACCGTGTTAAAAAACCTTAGTCAGCCAGGGCAGGAATTATACGGAATACAGCATACGAATCAAGGCAGGATCGTAATCTTTGGCGGAGGTGAACCTCTTATCTACCAGGGGAAATTAATCGGAGCCCTTGGAGTGAGCGGCGGAACAGAAGAGCAGGACCGGGATCTGGCTGCGTTTGGCAGAAATAAATTAGAGGAGGTTATGACGTGGTAGTAAATGAGTCACAAGTGAAAGACATCGTGAAACAGGTATTATTAAAGCTTCAGCCTGAATCAAACGGCAGCGGCAATAAATTATCCGGTGTCTTTGAAGATATGAATGAAGCAATCAATGCTTCCAAAAAAGCACAGGCGGTAATGCAGAAGCTTTCCATGGACTGCCGTGAAAAGATAATAAGCAATATCCGTAAGAAAACCATGGAAAATGCCGAAATCATGGCGAAGATGGGTGTGGAAGAAACCGGTATGGGCAATGTGGGACATAAGATATTAAAACACCAGTTACTGGCGGAAAAAACACCCGGTACGGAAGATATTACAACCACAGCCTGGTCCGGCGACAGAGGACTTACCCTGATCGAGATGGGACCTTTTGGTGTAATCGGTGCCATCACTCCCTGCACCAACCCAAGTGAAACAATCCTCTGCAACAGCATCGGAATGATTGCCGGCGGGAATACGGTAGTGTTTAATCCCCATCCGGCGGCCATCAAAGTTTCAAACTTTGCCGTTAATCTGGTAAATGAAGCTTCTGTAGAAGTAGGGGGACCGGATAACGTAGCAGTATCCGTTTTAAAACCTACCATGGCAACCAGTGACATCATGTTAAAGCATAAAGATATTCCCCTTATCGTTGCAACCGGCGGTCCCGGAGTGGTAACTACGGTACTTTCCTCAGGAAAAAGGGGGATCGGTGCAGGAGCCGGCAACCCACCCGTACTTGTTGACGAGACTGCGGACATCAAGAAAGCAGCGGCAGATATTGTAAACGGCTGTACCTTTGATAATAACCTGCCCTGTATCGCGGAAAAAGAAATCGTTGCGGTAAACCAAATTGTGGACGAGCTTAAATTTTACCTGCTGGAAAACGGATGTTACGAAATATCCAAAGAAGAACAGGATAAATTGACTGCCGTAGTATTAAAAGACAACAGATTAAACAGAAAATGTGTCGGAAAAGATGCCCGTACACTGCTTTCCATGATCGGTATCAACGCACCGGACAACGTAAGATGCATTATCTTTGAAGGGGAAAAAGAACATCCTCTTATCGCAGAAGAATTAATGATGCCGGTTCTCGGTATCGTAAGGGCCAAAGATATTGATGATGCAATCGAAAAGGCAGTATGGCTGGAACACGGCAACCGCCATTCCGCACATATGCATTCCAAGAATGTTGACAATATAACCCGCTTTGGTAAGGCGATCGATACCGCAATTTTTGTTAAAAATGCACCTTCCTATGCCGCATTGGGTTTTGGCGGTGAAGGATTCTGTACTTTCACAATTGCAAGCAGGACCGGTGAAGGCCTTACGTCAGCCCGTTCCTTTACAAAGCAGAGACGCTGTGTCATGTCGGACAGCCTTTGCATCAGATAATCGTACAATGGGAGCATCCTGATTTGTACGTGCGCCAGAATGTACGGATGGGAGCTTATATGGAAATTGAATAAATTGGAGGATTCGTAATGGATGTAAATTCATCAAAAATTGAAGAAATCGTAAAGCAGGTTCTAAATGAAATGAAAAGCGTACCGGCTGATAAGGCTTCTGTAAAAGCTACCGGGCCAATTCCTAAGACCAGCAGGGCGGCACTGCTTTCGAAACTGGAACAATTTGAAATAAAGGAATATCCCATACCGGAACTTGGTGATAATGATATTCTGGTTAAAATAGAAGGCTGTGGAATCTGCGGTACGGATGCACACGAATTCAAAAGGGATCCTTTCAGCTTAATCCCTGTTGTTCTAGGACATGAAGGTACCGGAGAAGTTGTAAAGCTTGGTAAAAACGTGAAAAAAGACAGTGCCGGAAAGCCTCTTTCCGTTGGGGATAAAGTAGTATCCTGTATGATATTTAAGGACAATCCCGACATTACCATGTTTGACTTAAACAAACAAAACGTAGGCGGAGCCGATGTATACGGGCTTTTACCCGATGATAATGTACATCTAAACGGCTGGTTTGCAGATTATATCGTAATCCGCGGCGGTTCCACTATCTTTAACGTAAGCGATCTGGATCTGGACTCTAGAATCTTAATTGAACCCTGTGCGGTATTAATCCACGCGGTAGAAAGAGCTAAAACCACAGGAATCTTAAGATTTAACAGCAGAGTAGTAGTTCAGGGCTGTGGTCCAATCGGACTTATTTGTATCGCAGTACTCCGTACCATGGGTATTGAGAATATCGTTGCGGTAGACGGTGAACAGAAAAGACTTGACTTTGCAAAAGAGATGGGTGCGAACAATTCAGTTAACTTTAAGGATTTTAAAGGAATTGAAGCTTTGGCAGGAGGTGTGGAAGAGGCCTTCGGCGGACATTTGGCAGATTTTGCGTTCCAGTGTACGGGTTCTCCGGTCGGACATTCCAATATCTATAAATTTATCCGGAACGGCGGCGGTCTTTGCGAACTTGGCTTCTTTATCAATGGCGGAGACGCTACCATCAATCCACATTTTGATATTTGTGCGAAAGAAATCACGACCGTTGGTTCCTGGGTTTACACACTCAGAGATTATGCAACTACCTTTGATTTCTTAAAGAGAGCAAAAGGCATCGGACTTCCTATGGAGAAATTAATTACCCACAAATATCCGTTAAGCCAGATCAATGAAGGTTTTGCAATAAATCTTAAGATGGAAGGCTTAAAAATTGCCATTATAAATGAATAAGGTAGAAAGGCACGGTTGATGTATGGCTAATGCTGTTGGAATGATAGAAGTGTTTGGACTTGTAGCGGCTTTCGTTGCAGGGGATGCCGGCTGTAAAGCAGCGAATGTTACGATTGAAACCTTCGATCGAAATAAACCTGCTAATGCGGACAGCCTTCCCGTTCCCTTAATCGTAATGGTAAAGTTTCGCGGAAGTGTGGAAGATGTAAAAGCGGCAGTTGAAGCAGCAGAAGCTGCGGCAAACAAAGTATCCGGAGTAATAACGAAGCATGTTATTGCCAATCCGGAAGAAGATACGGAAAAATTACTTGCATTAAACGGATTGGATAAAAACTAAAGGTAAAAAGTTACGCGCATACAGCAAAGCGGAATACAAATATCCCTTTTATGCAGCAAGACTTAATTCATATAAAATCTAATAAGTTACTATTAAAAAATGTAATTATTCAGGAGGATAATAAAATGGCACAAGAAGCTTTAGGTATGGTAGAAACCAGAGGATTAACCGCAGCGATTGAAGCAGCAGATGCAATGGTTAAAGCGGCGGAAGTAGTATTGGTAGGAACAGAAAAAATCGGTTCCGGACTGGTAACCGTGTTAGTACGCGGCGATGTAGGCGCAGTAAAGGCAGCTACGGAAGTAGGTGCGGCAGCAGCGACAAGACTGGGTGAATTAGTTGCCGTACATGTAATTCCAAGACCGCATACGGATGTAGAAAAAATTCTTCCGAAGATTTGATCATTGAATGAAAAACGTGCCTACGGCATGTAGACAGGAACATGTGTAAAAGATGAAACTTTTTACACTCTTTGATTTTTAAACGTGCCTGTGGCACGCAGACGGGAACATGTATAAAAGATGAAGCTTTTTACACTCCCTGATTTTAATACGTGCCTGCGGCATATAGATGGGAGCGCAATATGAAATCATTCGGATTTATTGAAATACCCAGTGTAACAGCGGCAATTGAGGCACTTGATACTATGTGCAAGACGGCAGAGGTGGAATTTGTTACCTGGGAACGTAAATTAGGCGGAAGACTTGTAACGATCATCGTTCAGGGTGATGTATCTGCGGTGACACAGGCAGTTGAAACTGCAGCCGCTAAAGCCATGAAACCCTGTGTGCATGCAGTAATCCCTAACCCTCACGAAGAAACCATTAAGATGGTCAACATAAGTGCGGGCAGATTAAAGAAACAATAACTGACGCCTTAAGGCAGAAGGAGCCAGGTTGAAAAAATAAAAGCAGTTTTTTCAACATCCTGATTTGTACGTGCGGCAGAGTGCACAGATGGGAGCTTAATATGGCAGAAGAAAAAAGGCCTGAAGTAAAATCAAACGCAAAAGGAGCTGCGGTCGAAAAAGAAACGATTGCTAAGGAACCGATTGCAAAGGAACCGGTAAAAGCGAAAACAGAACAAAATACAAAAGAATCTGTGAAAGAAACAGCAAATGAAACTGTGAAAGAAACAGTAAAACCAATCAAAAAAGAAACAGTAAAAACAACTGTCAAGGAGGAAAAAAGAATGGCACAAGAAGCATTAGGAATGGTAGAAACAAGAGGTTTAGTAGCAGCAATTGAAGCGGCAGATGCAATGTTAAAGGCAGCAAATGTAACTTTGGTGGGAACAGAAAAAATCGGTTCCGGACTTGTAAGTGTTATGGTAAGAGGTGATGTAGGAGCAGTTAAGGCAGCAGTAGAATCCGGTGCAAGCTCAGCATCAAAACTTGGTGAATTAGTAGCTACCCACGTAATTCCAAGACCTCATACGGATGTGGAAAAGATTCTTCCGGCTTTAAAATAATCCGCGTGAACACCCGGGGAATACAGCTCTTTGTAACTGATAGTTGCAGGGAGCTGTAAATCCCATAGTGACTGGATAAAAAGTTACAGTCCGGTAATAGGTTAAAGCCGCAGCAAAGCGGAATGCGAATATCCCCTTTGGCTTAGAAGAAAAGGACATACCGGGCGGGACACAGATTAACAGCTGAGACAGTATAATATATGAATCACGAAATATCTGAATATGAAAAGAGTAGGTGAATTTCTTGGAAGAAAAAACAATTGAAATGATTACGAGACTTGTTATGGAAGCAATGAATCAAAAAAGTACGGACCAGGGATTTGTTGTTCCCATAGGCGTATCAGCGAGACATGTCCATCTGACGCAGGAGGATGTGGAAACCCTGTTTGGAAACGGATATGAATTAACCAAGAAAAAAGAATTGATGGGCGGTCAGTTTGCCTCCAACGAATTAGTTACCATAGTAGGTTTGAAACTCAGGGCAATGGAAAATGTAAGAATATTAGGACCGGTACGTAAGGCATCCCAGGTAGAAATATCTGCAACCGATGCAATCAAATTAGGAATTAAGACACCAATCCGAGAGTCCGGCGATCTTAAAGGTTCGGCACCGATTGCAATTGTCGGTCCCAAAGGAGTCGTTTATTTAAAGGAAGGCTGTATCATAGCCAAAAGACATATCCATATGTCACCGGAAGATGCTGTCAATGCAGGTGTTGGGGATGGAGATACCGTATCCGTAAAAGTGGAAAATGAAAGAGGAACCACGTTTAATCACGTACAGATCCGGGTGGACAAAAGTTATACTTTGGAAATGCATATCGATACGGATGAAGCCAATGCGGCAAAAATCAGTACCGGTGATACCGCAATCATAATTAAGTAGATAACAATGACATAAGTTTTTATATAAATATATCTGCTTTCGGGCAGTAAAGATATTGTTGCATTCAGCCATAAGAAACAGGGCTTATTCACAGAAAATGATAAGTAGGTGAGAATATGATCGTAGGAAAAGTAGTAGGCAGCGTAGTGGCAACAAGAAAAAATGAAAATCTGGTGGGCAGTAAATTCTTAATCGTGGAACCCTTTGAATCAATGGAACAGGGAAAAGGGAGAATTGTTGCAATAGACAATGTCGGTGCGGGTATCGGCGAAATTGTTCTTGTTGCAAAAGGCAGTGCGGCACGTATTGGCTGCAATTTAAAAGATGCACCTATTGACGCTGCGATTGTTGGAATCGTTGATGACGGAATCGGACTGGAGTAGATTTGATATATGGATATTAAGGAACTGATAAGTGCCGTTAAGGAAAATGGAGTTGCCGGTGCAGGCGGTGCGGGATTTCCTACTTATGCGAAGCTGGACAAAAGAGCTGATACAATCATTTTAAATTGTGCGGAGTGTGAACCCTTATTAAAAGTTCATAGACAATTGCTGCAAAAGTATGCCTACGAAATCATGAGCACCCTTGATATGATGGCAGAAGCCGTAAAAGCAAAGCAGGTAATTATCGCTGTGAAAGAAGCCTATACAAAAACTGTGGAGGCGGTAAAAGCAAACCTGGAATCATTTCCTGAATTACAGTTGGAACTGCTTGCGGAAGTATATCCCATGGGGGATGAAGTGGTACTGATTTATGAAACAACGGGAAAAAAGGTACCGCCGGGAAGTATTCCCATTGAAGTCGGTGTGGCGGTATTTAATGTGGAAACGGTTTTTAATATTTATAAAGCAGTTAAAAATGAAGAACCGGTATACATGAAGTACCTTACCATAGCGGGAGAAGTTCAGAATCCGGTTACCATAAAAGCCCCGGTGGGAATGTCGGTGGAAGCCGCAGTTACCTTAGCTGGTGGTGTTAAGCTCAAGGATTATGTGTATTTTATGGGCGGGCCCATGACAGGCAACATTGTTAATCCCTATGATACCATTACAAAGACAACCAATGCAATTCTGGTCCTGCCAAAGGATCATACCGTGATCCATAAAAAATCCGGAAACTCTTCCATCGATATGAAAAGGGCCATGGCATCCTGCTGTCAGTGTGAGATGTGCACGGATTTATGTCCAAGACATTTACTTGGACAGCCCATTATCCCCCATCTGTTCATGCGGGCGGCAACCAGCGGAGTGACACAGGACCTTAGCCCCTTTTTGGATACCATGTTCTGCTGTTCCTGCGGCATCTGTGAGATGTTTGCCTGTCCTCAGGACTTGTCCCCCAGGAAATTAATAACGGAATATAAAACCGGATTAAGGAATAAAGGAATCCCCATACCTAAGGGAATCCCTTTAAAAGAAACCGACTCCATGAGGGAATACCGGAAAGTCCCCATGGAACGGTTAACCGCAAGACTGGGATTAAAAGAATATGATGTGGATGCACCTTTGGATGAAAAAGAAGTAACCGTTGATCAGGTTAAGATAAATTTAAGCCAGCACATTGGTGCCAAAGCCCTGGCTGCAGTTAAGAAAAATGATATTGTAAACCAGGGGGATGTAATTGCGCAGGCTGACGATGGAAAGCTTTCCATACCTGTCCATGCCTCCATAAGCGGTGAAATTATTGAGGTCGGCGACAGGTTTATAATCATTAAATCCAGGTAATTAGCATCATAAAGATAAAAGTTAATGCAGAGAGGATGTACACTTTATGAGTAAGGCAATCGGAATGGTTGAATATAAAACAGTTTCAACAGGATTATTAGCTGCTGATACCATGTTAAAAACTGCCCAGGTAGAAATAATTGAAGCACAGACGGTTTGTCCCGGAAAATACATTGTATTGCTAAGGGGGGACTTAAGTGCCATTAATGCCAGCATCGAAGCAGCCAGGACAAGATATAGTGAACATCTTATAGACAGCTTTATCCTTGGTAATCCACATGAATCCATATTTGCAGCAATATACGGCGCAACACAGATCGAAAAGATTAATGCCCTTGGAATACTTGAAACTTTTTCCGCCGCATCCATTATTGTTGCTGCGGATGAAGCTGCCAAAACGGCTCAGGTGGAACTGATTGAATTAAGAATTGCAAGAGGAATGTGCGGAAAATCTTATTTATTATTAACAGGAGAAGTTGCGGCAGTTGAAGCTGCAATTGCAAAAGCCAAGGCAGCAGTCGGTGAAAATGCAATGCTGCTGGATTCCGCCGTCATTGCAAATCCGGATGATAAACTCTGCAAAAGCATATTATAGGAAAAGCATTTTTTTACCTTACAAGTAAGTCCCCTGCCTCTTAGTGGATTGCGAATATCCGCGTTGACAAGAAATGACTGCCTTCTGAAAAACTATATAATAGAAACATAAATCATGTTTCAAATAGCCGGATGTAGATTATCAAAAATTATTTAAAAGTAATTTCCGTTAAAGTGTACTATAATATTATTCATAATATTAAGTGGGTTACCATGTATGAAAGTAGGAAAGATATATGCTTGCAATTGAAAGAAGAAACAAAATATTAGCTATGTTACAGAGGGACAGCCGGGTTGTTGTCAGTGATTTAAGCACGAGTTTTAATGTGACGGAAGAAACCATAAGACGGGATTTGGAAAAGCTCGAAAAAGAGGGTTTTGCAAAGAAAACCTATGGCGGAGCCATTATTAATGAAAGCCTCAATGTGGATTTGCCTTATACAGTAAGGAAAAAGGCTAATGTGACAAATAAGCAGTATATAGCGGAAATAATCAGTTCCATGATCGAAGACGGCGATCATATTATGATGGATGCAAGTTCTACGGCAGTATATGCAGCGAAACATTTAAAGAACAAAAAGAATATTACCATTATAACCAATTCGATTGAAATTCTTCTGGAATTATCGGAAGTAGCCGGATGGAAAGTACTGTCAACCGGCGGGGCCTTAAGGGAAGGTTCCCTTTCCCTGGTCGGATACCAGGCCGAGAAAATGATTACCAATTACCATGTGGATAAAGCCATTATTTCCTGTAAAGGCATCGATATGGAAAAAGGCATTACCGATTCCAATGAAATGGACGCACAAATTAAGAAATTAATGTTGGATTCCGCAAATATCAAGATACTGGCAGCAGACAATTCCAAATTTAATAAGATATCTTTTACAAAGATAGGGGATTTGGCTGATGTTGACATTTTGATTACGGATTCCGAACTGGATGATAAATGGAAACAGGTTTTCAATACAATGCAGGTGGAAACCCGTAACAAGATAAAAAAGGAATAAACGCATGCTATAGCATGCAGATTGGGAGCACGTGTAAAGAAAAAACATCTTTACACGGAAAGAACTTCAAAATGAGCACGGAGGGTGCTCATTCCGAGTTTCTTTCTTGATTAAACGCATGCTAAAGCATGCAGATGGGAGCAAGTTTGAAACAAGTTCAAACACCCCTGATTAAACGCATGCTAAAGCATGCAGATGGGAGCCATAGTATGAAGAAGTATAATGATATGGAAATTACGAAAAGTCCTAGGATTGCGAAATTAGTGGAAGCTTTGTATGCCAATATGCCTGAAATTGAAGCGGACCGTGCATATTTACTTACGGAGAGTTATAAACAGACCGAGCAGGAACCGATCATTCTCCGCCGGGCAAAGGCCTTTGAACATATCCTGAAATATATTCCTGTTACCATCCGGGAGAATGAACTGATTGCAGGCAGTGCAACAAAGGCTCCCAGAGGATGCCAGGTGTTCCCTGAATTTTCTTATTCCTGGCTGGAGGCGGAATTTGATACCATCAGTACCCGTACCTCAGATCCTTTCTTTATTTCCGAAGAGACAAAGAAAACCCTTCATGAGGTTTATAAATACTGGCAGGGCAAAACCACCAGTGAACTGGCAACCGCTTATATGGCACCGGAAGCAAAACTTGCCATGGAACATAATATATTTACCCCCGGCAATTACTTTTATAACGGTGTCGGACATGTAACGGTATCTTATGATAAGATCCTGGACATTGGATATGAAGGTGTTATTGCACAAGCAAAGGCTGCCATGGAGCAGTTAAAAGTGTCCGATATGGACTATGTGAAACGTCATACTTTCCTGGAAGCAGTAATCATAAGCTGTCAGGCTGCCATAGATTATGCCCGCCGCTATGCCGCACTTGCCCTGGAAGAAGCAAAAAACTGCCAGGACCCGGCACGTAAGGCAGAATTGTTACAAATCGCGGAGAATTGCTCCAAAGTACCGGCAAAGGGAGCAGCCGGCTTTTACGAAGCCTGCCAGTCCTTCTGGTTTGTTCAGATGCTTTTACAGATAGAATCCAGCGGACATTCCATATCTCCCGGACGTTTTGACCAGTATATGTATCCGTATTATGAAGCAGATTTAAAATCCGGTAAAATTACAAGAGAATTTGCCCAGGAATTAATGGATTGTATCTGGGTAAAATTAAATGACCTGAATAAAGCCCGGGATGCGGCATCCGCAGAAGGTTTTGCAGGATACAGCTTGTTCCAGAATCTGATTGCGGGCGGCCAGAATAAAGAAGGGGTGGACGTAACCAACGATTTATCCTTTATGTGTATTGAAGCCTCCATGCATGTAGCCCTGCCTCAGCCTTCCCTTTCCGTCCGTGTATGGAACGGAACACCCCAGGAATTTATGATGAAAGCAGCCAAGTTAACCCGTACCGGTATCGGGCTGCCGGCTTATTATAATGATGAGGTAGTTATACCGGCCCTGGTAAACAGGGGCTTAACCCTGGCAGATGCAAGGGAATACAATATCATCGGATGCGTGGAACCCCAGAAGGCAGGAAAAACCGACGGGTGGCACGATGCGGCTTTCTTTAATATGTGCAGGCCTCTTGAATTGGTCTTTGGCAACGGAATGGATAAAGGTGTCCAAATCAGCATCCGGACCGGCGAAGTAGAGAAAATGGAAACCTTTGAAGAATTCTTTGAAGCTTATCAGAAGCAGATGAACTATATGATCGGTCTTTTGGTAAATGCGGACAATTCCATTGACGTTGCCCATGCCGAAAGATGCCCTCTACCGTTTTTATCCAGTATGATCGAGGATTGTATCGGCAGGGGCAAGAGCGTACAGGAAGGCGGAGCTGTTTATAACTTTACCGGGCCTCAGGGCTTTGGTATTGCCAATATGACGGATTCCTTATTTGCCATTAAGAAATTAGTATTTGAAGAAAAGAAAATTACTCTTTCAGAATATAAAAAAGCCCTGGAAATGAACTACGGCAAGGGGCTTGATAAAGCGGTTGCTGAAAAAATAACCCTGGACATCGTAAAGGAATTGGTCGCAAAGGGGGAAATGGTGACGGAAAAAGAAATTGCCGAGATCTTTACCATAGCATTAAAAGGCGGCATGACGGCGGAAGAAGAGAAGAAGTACAATAATTTGCTGGAGATGATTGCCGAAATTCCCAAGTACGGTAATGATATCTCCGAGGTCGATGAATTTGCCAGAGAAGTGGCCTATACTTATACAAAACCCCTGGAAAACTACAGAAACCCCCGCGGCGGCTGGTACCAGGCAGGTTTATACCCGGTTTCTGCCAATGTGCCTTTGGGAACCCAGACCGGAGCGACCCCGGACGGAAGATTTGCCTATACTCCCGTTGCGGACGGTGTTTCACCTTCCTCCGGCAAAGATACCCATGGCCCTACGGCTGCTGCCAATTCCGTGGCAAAACTGGATCATTTCATTGCTTCCAACGGAACTTTGTTTAACCAGAAATTCCATCCGTCAGCTTTAAGCGGTGTAAAAGGACTTGAGAATTTCATTTCCCTGATCCGGGCTTATTTCGACCAGAAAGGCAGCCACATGCAGTTTAACGTAGTAAGCAGGGACACCCTTCTGGATGCCCAGAACCATCCGGAAAATTATAAGAGCCTGGTGGTCCGGGTTGCAGGATACAGCGCATTGTTTACATCCCTGTCAAGATCTTTGCAGGATGATATCATTGCAAGAACGGAACAGGGCTTTTAACCTAACAAAGTCAGAAGGGCTGCCGCTGAATGGGTGAAAGGCCCGGAAAACCCGTGTTTAACCCGGGCGAAATTATTCAGAATGCATAATTTGTTATAATTCAGCCATAAGGCTGAACTGTAACAAGCCGGACAAAAGGAGGAAAAGATGGATATGGATGTGATGAAGGTGAAAGGGCGGATTTTTGATATACAAAGATTTTCCATTCACGACGGGCCCGGAATACGTACCATCGTCTTCCTGAAAGGCTGTGTGCTCAGGTGCAGATGGTGCTGTAATCCGGAATCCCAGGAATATGACATTCAAACCATGGCGGTACAGGGAAAACCCAAAACGATCGGAAGGGATGTTACCGTAGAAGAAGTCCTGGAAGAAATTAAGAAAGATATTCCTTATTACAGAAGATCCGGCGGAGGTGTAACCCTTTCCGGAGGTGAAGCCCTTTGCCAGCCGGAATTTGCCGTCAGCTTGTTGAAAGCCTGTAAGGAATACGGAATCCATACGGCCATGGAAAGTACAGGCTATGCGGATTTCGAAGTAATTAAAAATTATCTGCCCTATCTGGATGTGTATTTAATGGATATTAAACATATGAACAGCAGAAAACACCGGGAGTATACGACCAAACCCAATGAGCTGATCCTGGAAAATGCAAGAAAGATTGCGGAATACAGCGCCAATCTAGTTATCCGGGTACCGGTTATCCCGACCTTTAATCATACAAAAGAAGAGATTAAAGAAATTGCCGCATTTGCGAAATCCCTCCCGGGTGTAAAGGAACTTCATTTATTGCCTTATCACCGTTTAGGGCAGGATAAATACGAGGGACTTGGCAGGGAATATACCCTGGCCCATATCGAGCCATTAAGCAATGAGTATATGGAAGAGTTACTTAACGCGGCGCAGACATCCGGGTTACATTGCCAGATCGGCGGATAGTCACGGATAAAACAGCAGCGTAACAGGTTATGAGCGGCAGCAAAGCGGAATGGAATATCCGCGTTGGCTTGCGAAGAGGGAATACGCGGAGTGGAGGTCAAGTTGAATATTCAGGATATTATAACAAATGAAAATAAAATGAGAATCATCCAGGAAATTGTACCGGGCAAACAAATTACAATTGCCCATGTTATTGCCAACCCGGACAATGTACTGTACCAGAAACTGGGACTGAACCCGGCACTGGACTATTCTAAATCAGCGATCGGTATTGTGACAATGACGCCCAGTGAGACAGCAATTATTGCAGGGGATATTGCAATTAAGACTTCCGGTGTGGAAATCGGTTTTGTAGACCGGTTCAGCGGGACTTTAATTGTAACAGGTACTGTTTCGGAAGTAGAGACTTCCCTGAAAGCCATCGTAGAATATACGAAAGAAAAATTAGAATTCACTGTCTGTGATATTACGAGGACATGAAAAAGATAATTCTGATGGGCAGAAGTGAATGCGGAAAAACTACTTTAAGCCAGGCATTAAGAGGAGAACAGCTTAATTACCAAAAAACACAATACATGAATTACCATGATCTTTTGATCGATACACCCGGAGAATATGCGGAAAATAAAGTACTGGCCGGTGCATTGGCTTTGTATGCCTATGAGGCGGACGTAGTCGGACTGCTCCTTAGCGCCACGGAACAGTATTCCCTGTACAGCCCCAATATTACAGGACTTGTCAACCGGGAAGTGATCGGTATTGTAACCCAGGTCGACCGGCCGGAAGCAGATCCGTTAAGGGCCGAACAGTGGCTTAGGTTAGCGGGCTGTGAGAAAGTATTTTTTGTGAGTGCCTTTACCGGAGAGGGCATTGAGGCGTTATTAAATTATTTAACGGTATGAGCAGGCGGTAAAGCAGAATGTAAATATCTGCTTTGAACAGATAATAAATGAACAGGACAGATTTTTTATGAAACCGGAATTATTCTGATAAATGAGGCTGGGCAGGAAATAGCAATATTATGTTCGGTCTTTCATTCATATATGGGACTTTATTAAACCGTAAGGAAGGGTGTGGATTTCGTGAATTCGGAATTGTTACAGAGACTGGAAAAAATAACGAAAGAAGAGGAACTTATTTTATCCGGAAAAAATTCTGTTGAAAAAAATATATATACGACCAAAAAAGACTTTGTCATAGACAGTAAAAAAATGCTGGATAAAGGAAAAATGATCGATGTCAGGACCCACACCAGATTTACCCATTTTCCCAAACACAAACATAATTATGTCGAGATCATCTATATGTGTAAAGGAAGCACCACCCACATCATAAATGATACAAGCCAGGTAGTCCTTGAAGAGGGGAATTTGCTATTTCTGAACCAAAATGCCTATCAGGAGATATTACCTGCCGGAGAGAAAGATATAGCAATTAATTTTATTGTACTGCCTGAATTTTTTGATGTTGCCTTCAGTATGCTGAAAGGGGAAAATATGCTGAAAAACTTTCTTGTAGATTCCCTTAGGCAGGATACGGGTAAGGCAAGTTACTTATATTTTAAGGTGGCAGATATTTTGCCGATACAAAATCTGATCGAAAATATGATCTGGTCTTTAGTGAATAAACAGCCCAATAACCATAAAATCAACCAGACTACAATGGGGCTGCTTTTTTTACAGTTATTAAATTATACGGATAAAATCGAACAGAAAGAAAATGATCCCTATGATAACTATATGACCCTTTCGGTACTTCGTTATATAGAGGAAAATTACAGGGAAGCAAGTCTGACAAAACTTGCGGAAGAATTAAACCAGTCGGTATACTCCCTGAGTAAATTAATTAAACGGAATACCGGCCATACTTATAAAGAACTGCTGCAAATGAAAAGGTTTAATAAAGCAGTGGAATTACTGAACAATACAAAATTGACGGTAGCGGATATTATTGCAGTTGTGGGGTATGATAATACAAGCTATTTTCACCGTGTTTTTAAGGAAAAGTATCAAATGACCCCAAAACAGTTCAGAGAATAGGAATATCCGTTCTGACACATTCCTCCGGCCCTGCGAAAAAAGTGGATTTGCCGGTAACCTTTACCGGCCGGGTAAGAATATTACACCGGCCGCTTTTTTTATATTTTTTTTGTACTTCTTATTCTCCTCTTAAACTTTCGAAAGTACCGTAAATATCGGCCATTCCATAACCCCAATCCCGGTTGGGATAGCTTAAGGAAGGGTTTCTGTTCACTCCGCGGATCAAATACTTCTGAATCTGGTAAGTGTCCATAGAGCGGTTATTACCGCCCACAATTCCCCATTCCAGCAACATGGCCGCAACGCCCGTGAGTAATGCGGAAGCGGTGCTGGTGCCTGAGGTTAATCCATATTCCCCATTCGTTGAGGGAGAATAAACATCCGCTCCGGGTGCGGCAAAATCGGGGTTAATGATATTATACCGGGTGTAACCTTTGCTGGCCCCTAAATAAAGGCTTTGATTTAAAGGATTGTAAGCTGTGGTTGTAATGGCAAACATGTTATTTCCGGGTTCCGTTATGGTTGTATATTGATTTGGTGCCAGAAAAACGGTTTCTGGCGTGATAAAACCCCGAACAGGCAGCCATATATGGAATCCGGAGGTGATTTTTGACCCATAGACCTTGAATCTCCATATGCCTGGAGCAGGGTTTATAAAACGGACCAGAATCAGCTGATCTCCGGTCTGGGCTTCCACAATAACGTAATCAACATAAATGGTGGTAGCTTCAAAGAGAAACCTTAGATTTCTGAATTCGCCCAGTCTTGCAGGGATTCGGGGAATATACTCTCCGGAGGGAGATATTATATCAATGGAATAAGTGCCCGGATTATTACCCCATAACTCCATGGAAAAATTATTTTCATTATTCCCTACCTTTAATTCTACCAAGGTGTATCCGATTGCATTGTTAATATCCCCGTAAAAATGGTGACCCGCATTACCTTCATTACCGGCAGCTATGATAATTGCAATTCCTACCTGATTCGAGTAAGTGGATATCAGGTCATTTAAGGGGCCTAATCCATCGTGGCTTCCCTGATTGGTACCCAATCCGATACATATGGCAATAGGTCGGTTCAATTTTTGGGCCGTATTAATTAAATAAGCTAAACCAAACATAATATCGGATTCCGAATAGCAAGCGACATCCCTTGGTACTCCGAAATAATCTCTCACATTTTCTTTCGAAGGTTTTAATTTAACAATAACATATTCTGAAAATGGAGCAGCTCCGGAAAAGTCTGCCGATTCATTTGGCGTTCCGCCTGCAAGTCCCGCCAGGGTTGTTCCATGTCCTAAATCGTCGGTGCTTGGGACGATATCCAAGGGTGATACATTGTTCAGTGCAAGATTAATCTGGTCCCTGCTATATTCCGTGCCATAATAAAAGATGTCGGGGGAAGCCTGCATATTCTCTATGGTCTGATCCCACAGGGAGACAATTCTGGTAGTTCTGTCGGTATATTGAAACAAAGGATTCTGATAATCGATTCCCGTATCGATAAAGCCTAACAGAACCCCGTTCCCCCTTAAAGATAAGTAAGGTGTTCTCTGAAGCCTTAATACGCCCATTTGTTCGAGGCTGGTCATATCCAACAGGGAATACAGCTTGGGTATGACCGAATAAGCAACGGAGCCGATTAATCGATCAGGTATTCGTGAAAGCGGAACGTAAATCACCGCATATTTGTCATTGATATAATTAATTGTTTCGCCTGCATATCTTGCGAATTCTTCTTGACTGATGGCATGCTCCACAATTCCGTCTGCATAATCGTTACTGATTATTTTTCTTCTTTCTTCCTCATTCATTCTAAACAACTTTCGGATATATTAAAAATTATTTTATTATATGAAATTAAGGCTAAAACTTATCTTGTAATTTACGGAATCTGTAAATAAGATTAAATACGATAATTATACACTGGTCCGTCATTTATTGTATTTAAATACGGGATATAAATGATTAAACTAAAATCTATAATACCAAAATTTAAGCTGTGTGTCCCGCTCAATATTCAGTTTCCATTCGATTAAAAATAATTTTTACCATCGTCATCTGTGTAACGGGTTATGGGCATGTGGCAAAGGGAAAGGCGAATATCGGCTTTGACTTCAAAAATGAAACAGATACGGTTAAAGAGAAGCTTAATTAAGTTAAATATTGGGGTCAAAGAATATGATAAGAAAAGCCAGGATGGGAAAGGAGACTATGATGGAAGAATACGACTTAATTGTGGCAGGAGGAGGTCCTGCCGGTATCGGGGCGGCGGTTTCCGCTGCCAGAAACGGGATAAAAGTATTATTGATCGAACAGGCCGGATATCTGGGAGGTATGGCTACCAATGCCTGCGTACCGGCATTTTGCCCCTATACGGACGGCGAAAGGGTAATTATTGGCGGTATAGGCCTTGAAGTACTGAACCGGATGAAAAAGGAGAGCTATATAAGCCCTTTTTATGATAAGAAACCCGGAAGGCTTAAGGAGTTTGACTGGGTGCCGATCGACCCTGAGGTTTTAAAACGTGTAACGGAACAGATAGCTTTAAGCAGTAACTGTAATTTACTTTTCCACACGGTAATAACCGGTGTAAACCATACGGGCGGAAGGATAGATTCCGTGGAGGTACATAATAAAGGCGGTAATTATACCATAGGTGCAAAATATTTTATTGATTGCACGGGAGATGCGGATTTGATTGCCATGGCCGGAGGTTCCTATGAATACGGGGACAGGGACGGCTTAGTCCAGGCAGGTACCCTGTGCTTTCGAATCGGTAATCTGGATATTGGTAAATTCATGGAATATGCGGAAAAAACCGGAGAGGACGGCAATCTTAGCATTGCCGTAAGCAAAGCAAAAGAGCAGGGGGATTTCCCGGCGGATGAACGGTATGTCTCCGGTATTGCCCTGCAGGCAGACGGTATGGCAGGCTTAAACTTCGGGCATGTATATCATCTGAACCCACTGGACGGGAATGACCTGACTAGGGCAGAGATAGAAGCCAGGCAAAAACTTCCGGGACTTATGAATTTTCTAAGGAAATATGTTCCGGGAGCTGAAAACGCAGTACTGGCTTCTTCCGGTCCGGTTATCGGGCTTCGGGAATCAAGACGTATCGTTGGTGATTACCGGCTGACGAAAGAAGATTATTATAAGAGGGCGGATTTTAAAGATGCCATAGCACGGTATTCTTACCCGATCGATATCCATGCTTCAACACCGGAAGAGGATGATTACGGGGAGGACAGGGAGTACGTAACCTCCAGGTATAAAACCGGGGAAGCTTATTCCATCCCTTACCGGTCCCTTTTACCGGTTGGGTTTGAGAATCTTCTGGCAGCAGGGAGGACCATCAGCTCCGACCGTGTTATGATGGCTTCCATACGTGTCATGCCAGCCTGCTTTGCAACCGGTGAAGCAGCAGGGGCAGCGGCAGCTGTCTGTGCAAAAGAGGGAGGAGATTTCAGGCAGCTGCAGGTACATAAACTGCAGGAAGTTTTGAGAGGACAGGGTGCTGTTCTTATCTAAATGGCCGGTTTCAGGCAGAGATCTTTTCCGGTTCGGCAGCAGGACATCAGATATTATACATGCCAGGGTCGGATAATGGATTTACGGAAAATATAATTTGTAATAAAATTAGGAAGTAAGTATAAGAGATAAATCATAATGTAAAGGGAGGAAATTTATGAAGTTTACAAAAAAAATGTTATCAATTTTGCTGGTTATGGTGATGATACTTTCACTGGCAGGCTGTGCAGGCAAAAATCAGACTGCCGGCGAAACCAGCGGGTCAGGAACAGCTGCGGAGGAGAAAAATGACCAGAATACGGCAAGTGCTGACACTGGTGAAAAAACCAAGGTCGTTATCTGGTCAAAGGACAGGCATGACGCCGACTTAATCACTAAAAAAGTAGAAGAATACAATGCAGGCAATACAGACAATATTGTTGTCGATTATCAGATTTATACGGAAAATTATGAACAGGCAATCGATATGGCTTTCCAGTCCGGAGAAGCTCCGGATATTCTGGTGCAGCAGACGCAGATTTTCCAGAAGTATTTAAACAGCGGAAAATGGGCGGATTACAACCAGTTTATGGATGATGACTTTAAAAAGGTTTTTAGTTCCGTAATCATTCCCGGCTTGAATGAGTTTGACGGAAAGGTATATTACATACCAACTACAGGTACGACAGGACGTTTATTCTACAATAAAAATATTTTTGAAAAAGCAGGAATCGCCAATCCTCCTTCCACTTTGGAAGAAATGGTAGAAGATGCAAAAATCATTACGCAGAAACTGTCCGGTGAAGGAATTTACGGATTTGCGGCTAATATGAAAAGTCCGGCTTCCGCTTTAGGACGTTCCGTTTTATACCAGGCGCAGCGTGAACTTGGCAGAGATTTAGGATATGATTTTTCAGCGGGAAAATATGACTTTTCAGGTTATGCTCCCATTATTTCAGCCTGGAAAGAACTTATGTCTCCGGAAGCAGCTTTCCCCGGCTGTGAATCTTTAGACATTGATCCTTTAAGAACCCAGTTTGCCGCAGGAAAAATCGGTATGTATATCTCTTTCACCCATGCGGAGCCGGGGGTATATGCAAACCAGTTCCCCATGACGGACAGCTGGGGAGTCACCCAGATTCCGGTCAGCGGCGGAAAAGTAGCCGGTGCACAGGGCTATACAGCCAACGGCGGTTACCTGTTTAATGCGGACAGTAAAAATCTGGATGCTGCCTGGAAAGCTTACAAGGCAATCTTTACAAGCGTGGATTATCTGGCCGAATATTATGAAAACGGCCTGGGTATCAGCATAATACCCGATGTCATTGATCAGGCAAAGCCTGCCCAGATTTATGTTGACAATAAGGACCTCCTGATTGGTTCTACCGATGCCATATGGCCTTTAACCCCGCAGGAGGTAAATGCCAGCGGGTTTATAGTGGAGGGCATGGATATGTATACTGCTTTTGCTTACATGATATTAGGCGATACGGAAATCGAATCAGGTTTACAGGACTTAACAGACCGGTATAATGCGGCTTTGAAGGCCAGTATTGAGGAAGGTAACGGTTCGGAAATTAAAATCGACGGTTTTGACCCGATGAACCCATCAAAATAAATTACAGTATATCAATTGGAAGAATGCTCTAAGAAAAGATTAAGTTATAAAAGTGGGACTGTGGCAAAATAATTGCTGTTTTGCTTTCAGCCCCACTTTTAGGAAAGAAAGGAAGAGTAATTTTGCAAAATGAGATAAAACCACGGCTTTCACCTGAAAAAAGAAAAAGAAAGCTGAAAGAAAATCTGCAGTCGTACAGCCTGCTACTGCCAAACCTGATTCTGTTTGCCGCTTTTTCCATATATCCCTGTATCTGGACCTTAAAATATGTATTTTACCGGTACAGCGGGATCGGAACGGCCGTACCGAAATTTGTAGGGTTTGATAATCTGATCCGGGTATTCCGGGATGATATCTACTGGAAGACCGTTAAGAATACCCTGGTTTATGCAGGGGCCAAAATCCTGTTTATTATTCCCCTGGCCTTTTTGCTGGCACTGTTCTTAAACAAAAAAAGAAGAGGTAACGGACTGCTGCAAAGTGTCATCTTTGTACCGACCATAATGAGTTCCGCCGTAATGGGCCTGGTTTTTTATCTTTTATTTAACGTATATAACGGACAGATTAACCGGTACCTTCTGGATTTTAATATAATCAGCCAGCCCATTAACTGGCTGGGAACGGAAAATGCCATGAAAACCGTGGTAATTACGGCTATATGGGGCGGTGTCGGAAATTATATGGTTTATTTCATTGCAGGACTTCAAAGAATTTCCGAAGAAGCACTGGAGAGTGCCAGAATTGACGGTGCCAACCGTTTACAGACATTATGGTATATTACCATACCTATGTTAGGTCCTATATTAAAGATTATTTTAATGCTGTCCATAACGGCAGCCTTTAACGATATGAGCAATGTAATGGTATTAACGGAAGGCGGGCCGAATTATTCTACCATGGTTATGGCGTTGTACGGATATCAGTTTTTCTTCCCCATATCGGCAGGCAGCATTGTTACCTCCCAGTATGGCTACGGTGCGGCAGTCAGTGCGGTTTCCGCTTTCATTGCAGGAGCCGTTACGGTAGTATACTTATTGATTTCAAAAAAACTGGATGACGTATATTAGGGTGTGTCTGAAAACTCATTGCACCGTTCTGAACTCCCCAGAAAGGAAGAACAATCATGGCAAAATCAAAAAAAATTATATTCGGCTTAGGAATAGGGATATTCTTGGCCATTATGATTATATATACAATCTATCCTATTCTTTATGCGGTCCTCGGCTCCTTTAAAACCAACGGCGAATTAACTGCCGGGGGCGGTTTCCTGCCACAGAGCGGCTGGCATTTTGAAAATTATTACAAGGCATTTATTGAAGCAGACTTTACGAAATATACCATGAACAGTGTTATCATAAGTGTTGCCTGTATGCTGATTGCGGTTGTTACCTCTTCCCTGGCAGGTTTTGTATTTGCAAGGAAAAAGTTTGTGGGTAAAAAATTCATTATGTCCCTTTATGTGGGGCTGATGTTCATTGCTTTAGGTTCCGTAACCCTGTACCCCATTTACGATATGTTAAGCCGGTTCGGGCTGAATAAAAATATCTTCGGGTTAATCTTAGCCCTGACCGGCGGGCAGGCATCCAATGTACTGCTGGTAATGGGTTTTGTCCAGAGCATACCAAAGGAACTGGATGAAGCTGCAATTATAGACGGCTGTTCTGTCTACGGAATCTTTTTCCGTGTAATCATGCCCTTAATTAAGCCCATATTGGCAGTTGTTGCCTTATTTACCTTCCGTAATTCCTGGAATGACTATGTAACCACTTTGGTAATGAGTATATCCATGCCAAAACTTAAAACCTTAACTGTTGCCGTGGTCCAGCTTAAATATTCCATGAATGCGGCAGCCGAGTGGCACATTATGTTAGCCGGGGCATCCATAGCCATAATACCGATTTTAATTGTTTACTTCTTTGCCAATAAGCAGTTCATTGCAGGCCTGACGGCCGGAGCGGTGAAGGGCTGATAAAAATAAAAGAAATTGCCAAACTGTGATATAATGAAAACGTAGTGAGCATATGTAAGCTTTGCTTACAGTATGCGAGCGGAGCAGCATGAATGTATCTCTATGGGAATTATTACATATATCATACCGGACAGGCAGGAAAATGCAATGAAGACAAGGATGGAAAACCTGAAAATCAGGACTAAAATAATCATATTGTGTGTAACGGTTTTATTAGCCAACAGCAGTATTGCGGGAATTTTATATTATAACTATGCATTTAAAGATACTCTGGAGAATACCTACAGCAGTTCGGAGGATATTATCTATCAGGCCAATAACTACATCAATGACAGGATCCGTGCCATTATCCGCAGGGTTTATGCCATGTGCAACAACCAGTCCTTTACTTTGGCAATGAGCAAATATTTAAACAATCCTCTGGGTGAGAATTATTCCAGGCTCTTAGGGGATGTTGCAGATTCCCTTACGGAATTATATCAGGGGGACCGGTACATCCATTCTGTTTATATGTATACAAAATACAGTGAATTCGATAATTTTTCCAAGATTAAACGCCGTGATTTTAATTTTACGGAATCCGAATTTTATAAATCTTTTGAGAATGACCCGAACAAAACCATATCCTGGTTTCCTTCCATGAAAGATAAGATATTTATAGGAAATGATGTTGTCATACCGGTGGTATTCCGTTTTCTCGTGGTTGGAAGCAGGGAAAATATATATGTCGTAATAAACCTCCAGCAGTCGGAATTAATCAAATATTTTAACGAAAGTTACGGTTCCGTGGATAAAATGTTTATCGTGGATAAGGCGGGGAATAACATTGTTAACTGCGGTGAAGCAGAGAAAAAGGTAACGGCGGAATTCAGTGAAGAAAAGCTGGGAAATAAAAATGCGGTATGTGACAGCATCCTTTACGGCAGTAAAGAATACCTGGGCACCTTTACGGTTATCAAAGCCAATGAGTGGAGATTATACAGTTTAAAAGCCAAAACAGGATTGTTAAACAACTTAGAAGCCCTCAGGACTTTCATCATTATTATCATGCTGATAGGAATAGCGGTCAGTATTTTTGCAATTATAATCTTGGCATATAGTATTACTTCACCCATGAATAAACTGGATAAGATAATGCGGCAGGCCATCAGGCAGGATTTTCATGTGAAGTTTTCCTACCCTTATAAAAACGAAGTGGGAAACCTGGCGGACAGCTTTAATGTAATGATACGTGAAATCGATAATCTGATTACAGAACTTAATTTGAGTATAGAAGCTCTAAAAGAAGAAAAGGAAAACGTGAAAAATGTCCAGAAACTAAAGCGAAAGGCGGAGCTGAAAGCACTTCAGGCTCAGATTAATCCCCACTTCTTATACAATACACTAAATGCCATAACTTGGCAGGCCGCCGATCAGGGAGCATCGGAAATCAGTATACTGGCGAATTCCCTGGGTAAGTTTTTCCGGCTAAGTTTAAGCAAAGGCAATGAAATAATTACTTTACGGGATGAGATCGAGCATGTGAGAAGCTATCTGAACATACAGAGAATCCGCTATAAATCAAAACTGAATTATCAAATAGATGCAGATAGTGATTTACTGCTGATACCTACAATTAAACTGATTTTGCAGCCTTTAGTCGAAAATGCCATATATCATGGGATTAAATTAAAAGATGCGGAAGGCATGATACATATTTATTTCAGTACCCATGTGGAAGATAACGGAATTTCTGTGGTTAAAATGTGTGTGGAAGATAACGGATATGGAATTGATGAAGAAAAACTGGAAATCATTAATAACTGCCTGCTTGAGGGGAAAATAAATCATGAGGAGGGTTATGGCATCTATAATATAAATGAAAGGATTAAATTATATTACGGAGATGCTTATGGTTTAATGCTGGAAAGTAAATTCAGGGAATGGACCAGGGCAACCATTATCATACCGACTCAGATGACGGAGGTGGATTAAATGTATCGTATTGTTATTGCGGATGATGAAGCCTATATCAGAGATCTGGTTGCAAAAAGTATCAATCACTCCGACTTGGGAATGGAGGTTGTAGGCTGTGCCGAAGACGGGACGGCTGCAATTGAGATGATAAAAGAACTTAAGCCGGATATTCTTATTACGGATATCTGCATGCCTGCAATAAGCGGGCTGGATTTAATAAAACAGGTCAAGGATACCGGGGTGAACTTAAAAACTGTTATCATAAGCGGATACGATGATTTTGCTTATGCCAAAACTGCCATACAGTTAGGTGTTACGAACTATCTGCTGAAACCTTTTCTGCCCGGTGAATTATTTGAGGTTTTGGAAAAAATTAAAGAAGAATTGGAAAACAATGCTGCTTTACTGCGGAATATGACAAAACTGCAAAACCAGTTTGAAGATAATGTTTTATTCATCCGGGAAAAGTTCTTAAAGGATATTATACAGAACACGGCGGTAAAGAAGAATCTTATAGAAGAAGGCAGAAACTTACGCCTGGACCTTGCGGCAAATTATTACTGTACGGGAATCGTAAGAATCCATTCGGAGAGTGCTGCAAATAAAAGTAACTTAGAGAACCAGAATGTGGTGGGGGAATTTCTGATTGTTACAAAGGATAAGTATTTTGAAGAAACGGTCAAGACCTATGCCGTCAGTTTGAACGACAATCAGTTGGCTATTCTGTTCTGCAGCAGTCATACTGATATATTTGAATTTAACGTCAGCATCAAGAGCAGTATCGAAAAAATCAACAGCAGCCTCATAAAGTATTATAATATGCAGCTGGTATGTGTTCTGGGCAAAATCTATCCGAAGCTGGAACAGGCAGCGGATTCCTATGAGGAGGCACTGTCTGTTTTTAAATATATAATACCGGAGGGAAACTGTGTCATCCATTATGATGAAGCCAGGCAGATTAAAGATACAAAATCCTTAAAGGACCAAAAGAAACCCATGGAACTGAAGGAGGAACTGATATTAAACATTAGGCTTGCCAAAAAGGAAAAAGCCCTTACCGTACTGGATACCATACTGGAGTATTATGAGAGCTTATTTGCAGCTTCCCAGGAATTTGTCAGTTTATCCATATTTGAACTGGTATTTTCCATAGACAATGCACTGCTGGAATCGGGAAGCACTTACCAGGTCTGGCAGGATGTTAATATGAAGAAGTATTTTAAGGATCAGATCCTGTGCGGGACTTTGCTTGATACCAAGATATTGCTGGAGAACTATGTTTCCAAACGGTGCGAAGAGTTTACGAGTATCATAGCTAACCAGGGAGATAAGCTGGTATATGATATTAAAACCCTAATTGACCATAACCTTGGCAATGAGGAGTTTAACCTGGAAAATGCTTCTTCCAAGCTGTTTTTCAGTCCGAATTATATCAGGCAGCTGTTTAAGCAAAAAACAGGGGAGGGGTTTATGGAATATTTAATCCGGAGAAGGATGGAGAGGGCCGGGGAACTGCTTAAGGACCCTTTGAATAAGATACAGGATGTATCAGCCGGAACCGGATACAGTAACCAGCGGTATTTTTCCAGCTGTTTTAAGAAGTTTTACGGCTGCACCCCGACAGAATACCGGGATAAGATGCTGTCACATTAAATTTTTTACATGGGAAATTCCTCATTGATTGTTCCGTTGCTAAGATAAATTTTATAGATAAAAGGAGAGAATATTATGGCAAAAATGCTGCCGGAATTAAAATCCAGTAAGGTAATTACAAGATACAAGGGAGGCGAGCCTGTTCTTTGTGCAAAAGATATTCCTTATGAAGCAGACTGCATCTTTAACGCAGGGGTAACAAAATTTCAGGGAAGATATGTTATGGCTTTTCGAAATGACTATGCCTATAACGGAAAGGGCAGTTTTGACGGCTGCGTGATCGGGCTTGCCTTCAGCGAGGACGGAATCCACTGGGAGGTTTCTGATAAACCCTTTTTAACGGTGCAGGATATGAAGGATCCGGATATCACAAAGGTTTATGATCCAAGGCTTACGGTTATTGACGGAAACTGTTATCTGTGCTTTGCCGTAGATACGAAACACGGACTCAGGGGCGGTATCGGCATAACCAAAGATTTAAAATCCGTGGAGGTACTATCCCTTACGGCGCCGGATAACCGGAATATGGTACTGCTGCCGGAGAAAATTGACGGCAGATACGTAAGGCTGGAAAGACCCTTCCCTGTCTATTCCAGAGGAGGGATTGACCGCTTTGACATGTGGATGTCCTATTCCCATGATCTAAAATACTGGGGAGATACCAGATTATTGCTGGCAGTGGAGGAGGTTCCCTTTGCCAACGATAAAATCGGTCCGGGAGCGCCTCCGGTGAAAACGGAAGCCGGATGGCTGACCTTATTCCACAGTGTGGATATTGACCGCACCCGGGGGAAAAACGGATGGGAGGACCGCTGGCAGAAACGTTATTGTGCGGGCATTATGCTGCTTGATTTAAAGGATCCTTCTAAAATTATCGGAATGTCCCAAGAACCTTTCCTGGCACCGGAAACAAAATACGAAACCGACGAAGGGTTCCGTACCAATGTAATCTTTCCGGGAGGTTTGATTCTGGAGGATAACGGTGAAGTAAAGATTTATTACGGGGCTTCTGATACGGTTGAGTGCCTGGCAACCGCCAGGGTGGAAGATTTAATCGATCTGTGCAAACCTGTAATGAAATAATGTAATTGTTGCAGGCCGCAATGCTGCCATGGCAAAGCCTTACCGGCAGCTATCCTTTGAGGATTTTAGAAAGAAAGCAAGGAAAATTATGCAGGGGATTCTTGCCCTTCCTGGAAGTATTTGCTATAATAATTACGGCTGTATTTCCCTATAAGACAGGAGAAGGATTATTCCAAAGTACTTAGGGCTTTGACAGGCAGTTTATTTTAGTAATATTGCGGATCGGCTTAATATTTCAGAAGGAGCGTGGGTTCACGCGGATTGGAGTCATTTATGAAGGAAATATTTAAAAAAGGACAGGTTGTACTGTTTCAGGGAGACAGTATCACCGATTGCGGCAGGGACAGGGCGGACATTACATCCTTAGCCGAAGGATATCCCGGGGTGGTTGCCAAATTATACAACACCTTATTTCCGGGTAACGGGGTAACCTTTATTAATAAAGGCATATCCGGAAACCGGGTCGTTGACCTGCTAGACCGTTATGAAACGGATTTTAAGGCGGTAAAGCCGGATTTTCTTTCAATTTTAATTGGAATTAATGATACCTGGCGCAGATACGACAATAACGATCCCACCAGTACGGAAGAATTTGAGCAAAATTACCGAACCTTGTTAACAAAAATTAAAAAAGATCTGCCCGACTGCAAGATCCTGATTATAGAACCTTTTGTACTGTATTCCTTACCGGACCGGAAGGCCTGGAGGGAGGATCTGGACCCTAAAATACATGTGGCAAGGGCCCTTGCCAAAGAATTTGCGGATTACTACCTGCCCCTTGACGGCATTTTTGCTAAGGCTGAAGTGGAACAATATACCTGCAGCCAGATCGCGGAGGACGGAGTTCATCCGACTGCGGTGGGACACAGTATTATCGCAGAGGAATATTTAAAAGTCTTGGTCAATTAGTTACATAACTTTATTCAGTCTGCCTGGTATCAACTTTTTGAAGTTTAATGAAATATCTCAGCAGAATAAAAAGGAAAAACAGTTGTTAAGATACAGCCGGTTTTTCCTTTTTATTCCTGCCATAGTTTTGTAATTTTGTTGTCATGCGGAATTTTCTGTTTGTAAAATCCAATTCCGATTATCTGCCTTTCATCCGTGTTATGTCTGAAATTGTTTTTCAGTCCTGTTTTTCTGCTATTTCAACTGTTCCCGTAATATTGTTAATTGACTCAGATCCGATATACTCCGCCCGGAGATAATATGTCCCTGCTAATGCGTTTTTATCTTTTTATGGTATCTGGGAAGTAGCAGCTTCTCCCGAAGGGATGGAGAACTCTGCTTTTAGGACCTGCTGTGTTTGGGCTTCTGTCATTTCAACCAGTTTTTCAATTTGATTGGTATCCTGGTTTCTCACTACTTTCACATCGACAGGCTCTCCGGAAAAATAATTCTCCGGGGCATCACTTCTGCTTACACCTCCGTAGGGTTTTCCGTTCCAGGTATATTTGTCATTGATAGTACGGACCCATTTTCCGTTATAACGATAGACATGTTCGTCCGTGTCATAATCTAAAAAGCCAAGGTCAGATAAATATTCCTGCCTGCTCTTTTTTTCCATATCGGAATAGGGCGGGCGCTCAGCTTCACCGGCAGAAGTCGGAACCGATATGCTCTGTTCCTTTATTTCTCCGGCTGCCACCCCTGTGCCGATAGTAGCTATAAATACAATGCCAAGGACAATTACACCGGCTTTCTTTTTGGTGGTGTCCATAATTGAAAAAATACGGGTTTTCATACTTTTTTTACCTCCGCAAAAATTTGTTGATAGTGCTGTTTTTAATTTAACTTTGTTTCTGACCACACCGATTATAATTTCCCCATAATGTCTGCGCTCCTCGAAGTTCATACCCTGGAGCACTTCCTCATCACAGGAGATTTCACATTGTCTGGCTATGGTTTTTGCCATGATATATACCACCGGATTGAACCAGTGAAGGGCGGCTGCCAGTAAGACGAATGCCTTGTACCACAAGTCATTTCTCCTTAAATGAACCAATTCGTGCCGGAGTATAAATATCAGGTCATCTTTCGGAATGTTACCTGACGGCAGAAAAATAACCTGCCGGTAAACACCGGTCATCATGGGACTTGCAATACCGGTGCAGGTCTTTAAGCCCACTTGGGTTTTGATTTTCATTTCTGATTTTAAAGTATCCAGAATGTTGATTGTCTCTAAATCAACTACATCCTGGCTCCAACGGTTTACAAATTTCATAAACCGTACATGTCTGACCGTATGATACAGCAGTATTCCCACCAAGCCCATAAACCATATCATGAATACCGGCCATCCCGGGTCAATTGATGGGGCAGCGGCGGTTTCAATGGGAAGAGCCTTAAGATTCTCAATGGCAGTTATATATTTCGCCGGCAGAAATTGTACGGTATGTATGGCAGGTGTTTTGGCGGGAATCAGGGGAATTATAAATTGCGGCCGGTAAGGTATGATCCAACCCAAAACAATTACCAGCCATATATAATAGCGCCATTTTGCAGTATACCTCTTGGACAAAAGCGGCATGGACGCCATGTAGACTAAGGATATAACCGACATGGCGGCGGAACAATGAAACAGGGTTTTATAAAATTGGATCATATCAGTCCCTCTTTTCTTTCAGCCACTTTATCAGATCGTCGAGATCACTGTCCTTTAACTTATCGCCGTCATACAAGGCAGCCACCAGGCTTGTAAAGGAATTTCCGTGGAATCTTTCAATAAAATCACCGGTCTCGTACTTTAAATAAACCTCCTTTGCTATAACAGGATAATAGGTACGTTCTTTACCACATTTTTCAGTTCTTAGAAAGCCCCGTTCCACCAAACGAAGCATTAAAGAAATAATGGTAGGGGCTTTCCATTCTTTTTCCTTTCCCAATTGTTCCATTATCATGCTGGTAGTAATCGGCGGTTCGTTTGCCCATACAGCTTTCATTATTTCGAATTCGGCATCGGGCAGCCGTTTCATTTTATTCATTGAAAATATCTCTCCTTTCTATTTTAGGCAATTGTCTTTAATTAAATTATACAACTGTCTAAAACAAAATGTCAACATGTTTTTTACAAACGTCTAAAATAATGAGTAAAAAATCGATTAGTACATCAGGAAGCTGCCTAATTCCCGGTATATTCGCCTGCTGCAAATTGGCTGTCATTAAAGGCTGCCATGAAGCCGTAAGGCTGAATAATAACGGTTGTCCGTGGAAATGGTACTGAAATGATACCCAAGGGGATTGCCATTTATGGAAGAATCTGTTATACTCATTTGAATAATAAGAAGGTAATTTGATTTGGAGGAGATGATTTTATTGCCGGGAATAATATTAGAAGGCGGTACGTTCCGGCCGATTTTCAGTGCCGGTGTTATGGACGCATTATTAGATAACGATATAATGTTTCCTTATTGCATTGGTGTATCAGCAGGTATCAGCAACGGATTTTCGTATATATCCGGACAGAAAGGACGCAATCTTAAGATACTGGTCAATCACAGGAATGATAAAAGGTATATCGGCAGGAGAAACTTTTTAAAATGCAGAAGCTTATTTGGGTTGGATTTTATCTATGATGAGATACCGAATAAATTATATCCTTACGACTGGGAGGCTTTGCATAACTATGAGGGCAGGATTTTGGTAGGTGTGACCAATGCCAGAACAGGGGAAAGTGAATATCTTAACGGTAAGACATCAGACTTAAAATGTACCATGCTGCGGGCCACCTGTGCAATTCCGGTCTATTTTCCGGCTATTGAATGGGAGGAACAATTCTATTATGACGGAGGATTGGCTGACCCCATTCCCATAAAAAAATCAATTCAGGACGGAAATCAGAAAAATCTGATTGTTTTAACAAGACCGGAAGGGTATCGGAAGAAATACGGACGGGTAAATGATATCGCTATAAGAATGATACGTAAAAAGTATCCCGAGCTGGAGAGGATAATAAAAAACCGCCACATTATTTATAACGAGACTGTTGCCTTCTGTGAGGAACTGGAAAGGGAAGGCAGGGCCGTCATTCTGCGGCCGGACCATCCTTTGGACAGTATGGAAAAAAGTACGGATAAACTGAAAGAAAACTACCGGCACGGTTATGATATGGTTTTTAAGGACATTGGGAAAATCAAAGCCTTATTCCAATAAATTTATAAGCGGCTTCGATACCGGTCTGGCGGAAACGGTAATTGAGTGCGTTATAACCGATTAACATACCCTTAAATAAATCGGAAGCAACCGCATCCTCTAATTCATTTCCCTGCATATGGGAAGAGAATACAATATTGCGGATCAATCCTTCCCCCTTGGCTTTTTCAAAAAAACCGTACAGTGCATCACATTGTTTTGCAAAGGAATCCAGGTTTAAAACACACCACAGATGGTAAAAATCCAGATAATCGACCTTTAAGCTGGTCAGAGTGGTTTCCAGTCTCCTACGGAAATCATCAGCCGTACCTTTGCCGCCTACGGTACCCATATTGGTTTTTGACGAAACGTAATAACTGTTTCTTGGCAGCCTGGATAAGGCCATACCGGTTATTATCTCACTTTTATCGTCGCAGTAAAAAGGAGCGGTATCAAAATAATTGATACCTTTTTCATGTGCATATAAAGCAACTTCCGCGTATTTCTCAAAATTGCCTGCTTTCACATCGGCATCATCATAACGCATGCAGCCCATGCCAACTGCGGATACCTTCATACCGGTATTGCCGTATTGTTTGTAATACATATCAGGACCTCTAAAATTCTCCGGATTATTCTTAAGAATGACACAGACAAAAAGACGATCTTGTAAGATACATTGAATTAATGGTTTGGGTGTCAATATTTTCCCGGAATATCCTTATATTGGTTGAATGGTTATAATATCCAATCGAGATATTATAGATAGCAGCATATCATATCAAAGAAATGCAATACAACCGTAATTTAGGTGAGGCTTTTCTTTTTTAAATAATGTAGTATAATAAAAGTAGCTATTCGGCAGACCGGAGAAAAGAGCGAAATTAACGTTAACAGTAAATTGGAGGATTTCATATATGGACAGGCAGGTAAAATCTCAAATTAAGAATAAAAAGAATAATAAAAAAGATATGGGCGGAAAGTCTTCTTATAGTTCCGGGCCGTTAAAACCGGAAAGGCAGGAAAAATCCATAACCGACTGGTTTTACATGACGCAAGGGGATATCAATGCCAAAATGATATCAGATCTGTTAAAATCCAAGGGTTTCACAGAAATAGAGCTCTGGGAGGAGATGAACATTCTCCAGATAGAATTATCCGGAAACAGGACCGTTGATTTTGAACCTTTGGCCTATGCCTTCAAAGATTCCTCAGATGCCGCTTTTGTCAAAAACCGCAGCATTAAAACTATTTTTACCGTTACGGTGGAGGAAGGGGCTTTTGATTCCTTTAAACCTTACCTTAAAATCCTTCTTGAAGAAGGGGGAGGTTTTCTATGTGCGGACAGCGAAGACTTTAAACCGGTTTATGGGCTTGAGGAATTATAATGGCCAGATAAGAACATTAAGCGAGACACAAAAATAATAAGTCTGATTCAGAATAAATATGGAAAAACATGTAATATATTGTAAAATATTCGAAAAAATATTTGCTTATTTAATCAGGATGAAATACAATGAAATAAGGATTGATAATAACCAAAATGCAAAAGCAAGCGCAAGTAACGGAGGGTTAATAATGCTTAGGTGGATTTTCGGAATGTTATTCGGAATGCTTCTGCTTATTTCAATTATGTTTGGCCAATTACTGTACAACGCCAATGAGAATAAAGAAAACCAGGAACCTGTTGTAAAACCTGAATATCATCTGCAGATAATAACACAGAACACGGATGAATATTTTTGGACCTTTTTTAAAGAAGGGGCTAAGGCGGCACAGGATGAATTCGGGGTATATGTGGAATTTGTGCCCGTTTCCCAAAAGGATGCCAGTGTGATTAAGGAAGCGGTGGAGAAAGGGATTAATGCAGGGGTGGATGCGATTGCATTCCAGCCTGCAGATACACAGCAGACCCAGAATATGGTAACGGAAGCGAAAAAGCAGGGTACCCCGCTGCTCACCTTTGAAAATGACAGCTATAACATTCCCAACACGCCCATGGTCGGCTCCAGTAGCTACAATATTGGGACCATGGCCGGTAATATGGCGGTGGAGGCAACCGGCGGAAAAAGCAACGTAGTGGTTATTATGAACGAAGCCGGGGAGCAGGGGGATATCCTGTACCGGAATTTATTGATACAGGGTATTATGGAGTCCTTTTCCAGATACAGTACCATTAATATCAAGGAAATCTATACCCTGAGCAAGGATATGTTCGAAGCGGAGAGAGTTACTTCCTCCATAATTTCGGGCATTCAGGATGCGGACCTGATCGTCTGCGTGGACGAAAGGAGCACGCCCGGCGTAGCCCAGGTATTGGTAGATAACAATATGGTGGGGGATATTAAGGTGGTCGGTTACGGGATCATGCCCCAGACCCTGGATTATATCAAGCGGGGGGTCATTTACGGCACTGTCTGTCCCAATGCGTATGAAATCGGGTATTATACGGTAAAGCAGCTGACACTAAGCCTTAAAGGGGAACAAATCAGTGATTATACACCTACGGAAGTATACAGCATAAATGCGGAGAATGTTAACCAATATGATGAGATGATACAATAGAACATTAGGGAGTGTCTGAAAACTGCTTGTCAGACATACCCCAGGCAGGGGTAAAGATTATGAAGAAAAAACAGGGCTTTACTTACAGGACAAAATTGATCGGTTTCTTTTTGCTTGCCACGGTTATAACCATTCTGGTAGGGTTGTATAACTATACTTCCACCCGTATTTTAATGAAGGATATGACACATTTGCTGAATAAAAGCCAGGAACTGACGGTGGTTTACAACGAACTGGAACAGATACAGAATAATCTGGAGGTTTATCTCTCTACCAGAAGTTCGGACAGCTTACAGTCCTTTTATGACCACAGCAACTCTATTTCTTCTAATAACAGCATTTTAAAAGCGGATGCCGGGTATTCGGACCGGGGGATTAAAATAAAAAACCTCACAGGTATGATTGAACATTATCTGAAGATTTTGGACGAAACGGTAGTCGATAAAAGAAATAAAAAAATAAACGAATATACGTCGGGATACCAGGAAGCGGTGAAAGAATATAATTATATCGGAAACTATATCCAGGAAATCATGAGTACGGATTTAAGTGACAGTGCCCAGAAATACATCGAGATCCAAAAGGAAGCCGACCGGACTTCCATGATCAATTATTTTCTTTTTGGAATTACGGTTATATTAATTTCCTTTATTATCGTATTATTCAGTATTGAAATTACAAAACCCATTTCCAAACTTGTATCCTATGCCAAAGAAGTATCCGACGGTAATTTTGATGTTGAAATAACCGATGAGAAGACAAGCGGTGAAATCAGTATTCTTTACCAGACTTTCCACAGAATGACCGTAAGCATAAAGGAATATGTCAATGAATTGAAAGAGAAGCAGAGGCTGGAGCGTATTTTAATCGAAGAAAAAGTAGATAATCTTAAGATGAAAAACGCACTCCATGAAGCGGAGCTTTTAGCCCTGCAATCCCAGGTAAATCCCCACTTTATCTTTAATTCCATTAATATCGGGGCAAAGGTTGCCATGCTTCAGGGAGATACGGTTACCTGTGATTACCTGGAGAATTTTGCTGATATTTTCCGCTATAATTTAAAGGGACTGGATTATAATGCCACCCTGCAGGAAGAAGTGGACAATGTTGTGGCATATATGAGTTTACTTACTACCCGGTTTGGTGATATAATTGATTTTCGTCTGAATGCACCGGAAGATGAGAGTATAATGGACTTTGTCCTTCCCAGAATGACACTGCAGCCCTTAGTTGAAAATGCCTATATCCACGGCGTAAGCAAATTTGAAGACGGAGGCATCATTGAATTAAAAATGACAAGGGAAGCCGAAAGATTATTTATAATCATTTCCAATACCGGAGACGAGTTTCCGAAAGAAACCATACGGTCGATTTTAAGCCAGAACCCGAAGATAAAGAGGGCTCCTTCACAAAAGGGGCATACCACGGGGATCGGTCTGGATAATGTATTAAACCGTCTTCGTTTATTTTATGAGGAAAGGGAGGTTATGGATATAACCTGCACGGACGGAAGAACCAATGTAATACTGTCACTGCCGCTTAATTATAAGAAAGAAACAGATAGAGGATACCTGGAAGATGTATAGAGTATTAATCGTGGATGATGAGCCCATTGCGGTGGAATCCGTAGTATATATGATAAAAAAGAATTTTGAAGCCATTGACATAGTAGGGACCTCCCGGTCCGGCAAGGATGCCATAGAAAAGGCTTATAACCTCCATCCGGACATAATCATTATGGATATTAATATGCCGGGAATTAACGGCCTGGATGCCATGAAACAAATCAGGGTGGTCAATGCCAATGTAAGCTTCATTGTTATTTCGGCTTTTGATTATTTTGATTATGCGGTGGAATCCGTAGCTTTAGGAGTTGAGGAATATTTATTAAAACCCGTAAAAGAGGCCAAATTCATAGAAACCTTAAATAAGGTAATCAGCCAGATCAATTTACGGAGAATGAATATGCAGAAGAACCTGGAACAGCAGGAACGTCTGGAAATGATCATACCGATACTGGAAACCGGATTTATGAACTCTCTGTGCCTATATGGGGAAAATGCCGATGAGCTTAAAAATTACTGTGATTTGTTCGGCTTTAGCGTATCCAGCGGTTATGTCATGGCCATTGAATTCGGACAGAAGAAAAGCAGGAAAATCGAAAATAAAATCGGAGCCGGTGTACAGGGGGAGAAGATGTATGCCGAGTATAAAAAGATAATCAAGTCAGTCTGCGATTCCATCGTAGGGCCTATCATGTTAAACCGAATCATCGTATATGTATTTGATGACAGCGGGGAAGAATGCTTTGAACAGAAGTCAAAGTCCGTAAAGCTGGCCCAGAATATACTGGATAAGGCTTCCAGGATCTATCCGGATATATTTATCGGAATCGGCCGTTATCATAACAACGTAAAGGATGCGAAAAAATCCTACCAGGAAGCCCTTTTTGCCCTCCGTTCCTTATCCATTGACGAGGAGGATGCAAAATACAGCCAGATCCTCCATGTGGATGACATCATTGAAAAGGCAGAATATACGGAGAGTGATTATGAACAGCAGATAGAGGAAGAAATTTATGCCAAGGTAGTGGATAAAGACGAAGTACAGATACAGGCTGCCTTTGAGCATCTCTATGCCAGAATGTGCGCGGATAATAACATGGATTTCAGTTCCATTAAGAACCGGATGATCGGGCTGGTAATGGGATTTGGTGCAAGATGGGGCCGTGTGCTGGGGGATTACTACGGGGTACTCAGTGAGATTATCGGGGCAGCTGATAAAGATGTCCTTTATCAGATCTGTAAGAGTTATATTAATGAAACCGTTCTTAAGTTATCCTCCCTCAGACAGAAAAAGGTAAATTCCATCATTGAAAAGGCAAACCAGTATATAGAAGATCATTATGCACAGGATATATCCCTGGATGATGTGGCCAGGGAAGTTAATTTAAGTTCTTATTATTTCAGCCGTTTTTATAAAGAAGAATCGGGAATTAATTTCAGTGATAAACTAGTCAATGTGAGGATTGACAAAGCAAAAGAATTATTAAAAAAGGAGGAATACTCGGTTAAGGACGTCTGTTATATGGTGGGGTATATGGAACCAAATTATTTTTCTAAAATATTTAAAAAGGCAACGGGTTTTACTGCCAGTGAATATAAAAAAATGTTTGGGTTATAAGGAGGAGGTTTTATGGGTAAAAAATTGCGGTTGAAAAGACTGGCTGCACTTATGGTCATATCCGTCAGTGTGATGTCCATGTCTGGATGCAGCGGAAAGAATGAACTTCCGGAAGGGCCTGAGAAAGAAGACAAGATAGTGGTCGGCTTATCTCTTGGCACCTTAATGGAAGACCGGTGGATCAGGGACCGGGACATATTTATGTCCAAGGCACAGCAGGAGGGTATCGAAGTCATCGTAAACAATGCCAATAAGGATTCCGATCTGCAGTACCGGCAAGTGCAGGAAATGATAAAACAGGGGATTGATGTGCTGGTTATTGCGCCCAATGACAGTAATAATGAGGCAAAATGTGTCAAGGCCGCCAAGGATAAGAATATACCGGTCATCTCTTATGACAGGCTGGTTCATGACAGCGATGTGAACGTATATATATCCTTTGACAACTACCAGGTAGGGAAGATAATGGGCACCTATCTTACGGAAAACGTTCCGGAAGGAGGGTATATCGTTATCGGCGGCTCGGAAAACGACAGCAACAGCAAGATGTTATATGAGGGGGCCATGAGCGTAGTACAGCCTTTTGTTGACAGCAATAAAATACAGATACTGGCCCAGACCTGGGTAGACGGCTGGATCAGGGAAACCGCCTATAATTTTTTATTTGAGGAATTAAAGACCCATAAGGAGGATTTGAAAGCCGTCATCTGCGGTAACGATTCTCTGGCCTGGGGCGCCATAGATGCCTTGTCGGAGGCCCAGATTGCGGAGAAAGTACAGGTGGTTGGCCAGGATGCCGATCTGGTGGCCTGCCAGAGAATCGTAACCGGCAAACAGGCACTGACGGTTTACAAACCGATTAAGAATTTAGTGGAAAAAACGGTGGAAATATGTATACAGCTTGTAAACGGCGAAGAAATCAAAACCGACGGAACCATTAGCGACGGAACCTATGACGTGCCCTACATATTCATAGGGGTAGAGGCTGTGACCAAGGATAATATTGACGATACGGTTATAAAAGACGGTTTTCACCTGTATGAAGATGTCTATCAGTTAAAAGATTAACGGATATTAAATAAATAATGGACTGCAGTAATTGGTCAAGCTCACCGGCTTTAAAACGGATACAATCCGTATGTGGGTGGGATGACATAATTACTGCAGTCTTTTTATGTTATGTGAAATTAGGAAGATTGTCACCAAAGTGACAGCGCGACAGCCAGCCAAGGCAAACGCTTTGTTTTCTCATAGGAAGATTCGTTCTATGAGAGAATAACGCTCCGCTCTGGATCGCCCTGCGGCGGATTGGAATTATGCTGCAGGCAATCCGCCGCAGGCGGAGTATCCCGCAAGCTGTATACTTACTTGACTATAGGATTTCAGGCAGCGGCATGGAATACAGGAAACCGGACATGATAAAATTTTGCTTTATTTAAAAAGCAGACAGCAATATTTTACTTATCTTGATATCAAATTTAGAAATCTGGCAATATAGTCACATTGCACAACAAATCCGTGCATTGTATTATTTTTTTGTGTATAGTAACATATTATTGTAACAATTGCAGAGGATTTATAGATCTTTTATAAATCGTAACAAAAATTATATATTAAAGAAGGGCGGAAAAAGAGGAATGAAAAAAGTTATAGCCGTATTGTTATGTTTCGTTATGGTATTATCTCTGGCTGGTTGCGGTACGAAAAAACCGGCGAGCGGAGACAACGGGGACAGCGGATCAAAAAGTAACAGTGGAAAAGTGGATGTAGGTATTGTACTTCCTACAAAGGATGAACCCAGATGGATTCAGGACCAGGAGAGATTTGAATCCGTTATTGCCGACACAGATTACTCTGTGGAAGTTTTATTCAGCCAGGGTTCTTCAGCAAATGAAAAAACCAATGTTGAAACTTTAGTAGCAAAAGGAATCAAGGTTCTTATTATCTGTGCCCAGGATGCAGCCGCAGCAGCCGCAAGTGTGGAAGCTGCAAAAGCAGCAGGGGTAACTGTTATCTCTTATGACAGATTAATTACCGATACCGATGCTCTTGATTATTATGTAACATTTGACAGTATTTCAGTAGGTGAAGCAATGGGTAAATACCTTGCCGACAATGCAACCGGTACAGGCAATCCATTATATTTGTATGCAGGTGCTGCAACCGATAACAACGCGTTCTTGTTCTTCCAGGGCGCATGGAATATATTACAGCCTAAGATTGCGGACGGAACTTTCGTAATCAAGAATTCTGCCGAAGCAGTTAAAGTCCAGGATCAGAAAGAATTAAGCCGTGACCAGTTATCTGCCATAATCGGACAGGTTACGACCAACTGGGATTTCAACGAAGCAAAATCCAAAGCAGAAGCTCATTTGACCTCTGCTGCGGCAGCGGATAAAGGCAAAGTTTATGTACTGGCACCCAATGACGGTACCGCACGTTCCATCGCTGACGTATTTGCAGCAGATGCTGACGTAAGCGAATATTTCATTACCGGCCAGGATTCCGAAAAAGCTTCCGTTCAATATGTAATTGACGGAAAACAGTCCATGACAGTGTTTAAGGATACCCGTACTTTAGCTAAGGATGCAATGGATATGGCTATTTCCGTTATCGGGGAAAAACAGCCTGCAACTGATACAACTTATAATAACGGAACCAAAGATGTTCCGGCGAAACAGACTCCGGTTGTAGTAGTAACAAAGGACAACGTTAAGAGCGCATTAATTGATTCAGGTTATTATGAAGCATCCGAATTTACAGGTTTAGAGTAATAATTAGCACGCTGTGACGGAGTAGTCACAATAATTAATTATATAAACAGGAATCTGCTCATCTTGAGACCGGCTTAAGAATAATGCGAGATTATTTTTAGGCCGGTCTAAGTTTAAGGAGGCTAATCATGAGTGACTATATATTGGAAATGCAGGACATAACCAAGGAATTTCCCGGTGTAAAAGCACTGAGCAATGTTAATTTCAAGGTAAAAAGAGGAGAAATCCATTGTCTGGTAGGGGAAAACGGAGCCGGCAAGTCTACTTTAATGAAAGTACTTTCCGGAGTATATCCTTATGGAACATACAGCGGGAATATTATTTATAACGGCAAAGAGCAACAATCCAAAACCATTGCTGACAGTGAGGCAGCAGGTATAGCAATTATTTATCAGGAACTTGCATTAATTCCGGAACTCAGTGTTTATGAAAATATTTATTTCGGCCATGAAATTATGGATGGAAAAGTGATTAACTGGAATCAAACTATCGTTCAGGCCGGTGAAATGCTAAAAAAAGTCCGTTTAAACATGAATCCTTCCACGAAGATCAGGGATTTAGGGGTAGGCAGCAGGCAGTTGGTCGAAATTGCCAAAGCGCTGAGCAAAGACGTAAAATTACTAATTTTGGATGAGCCAACAGCGGCTTTAAATGAAGATGACAGTGCAAACCTTTTGGATTTATTAAGAAAGTTAAAAGAACAAGGAGTTACATGTATCATGATCTCCCATAAGCTCAAAGAGATTGTATCTATCGCAGATACGGTAACGGTATTAAGGGATGGTTCCACGATTTGTTCCATGGATGCCGGGACCCAGACTATAACGGAGCAGGAAATCATCAAATACATGGTTGGAAGGGAAATTGAGAATATATATCCAAAACGTGAAAAAGTTGATATAGGGGATGTATGTTTAGAAATAAAGAACTGGACAGTTCAGGATTCAAAATCAGACCGTGAGATACTGCACAATGTAAACGTTAAGGTTCGAAAAGGTGAAATTGTCGGTATCGCAGGTTTAATGGGTGCGGGAAGAACAGAACTTGCACTCAGTATTTTTGGCAATATGCCAAAATACAAAATAACAAACGGTGAAATATTAGTAGAGGGAGAGACAAAGAAACTGACCCATCCCAAAGCCGCAATGGATGCGGGAATTGCTTATGTTACGGAAGACAGAAAGGGGAACGGCTTAATCCTGATCCAGGATATTAAGTATAATACGACAATTTCAAGTCTGGAAAAACTAAACGAAGGAATTGTTATTAATGAAAATGAAGAGATAAATGTTGCCAATGATTTCAAAAAATCCATCGGCATAAAAGCGCCTTCTATTAAACAATTGGTTGGAAACTTAAGTGGCGGAAACCAGCAGAAAGTATCTCTTGCCAAGTGGCTTTTTACGAATCCAAAAGTATTGATCTTGGATGAACCCACAAGGGGGATCGATGTTGGGGCCAAGTTTGAGATTTATTCTTTGATGAACCGCCTGGTAGAACAGGGAATGAGCATTATTATGATTTCTTCGGAACTTTTGGAAGTACTGGGCATGAGTGACCGACTGTATGTCATGTCGGAAGGCACGATTACCGGTGAATTAAAGGCTGAGGAAGCGACAGAGCAGAGCGTAATGGCATTGGCCACAAGAGCATAGTTTGTACGTGCGCCAATGCGCACAGATAGGAGTTAAGATGAAAGACATAAAGGGACAAATCAACAATACAAAAGTCGGTATTGGCAGCGAGATTCTGGCATTGCTGAAAACGAATATACGTGATTATGCGATGTATATAGCATTGGTATTAATTTTTATTTTCTTCGGATTCAAGACGGACGGATTATTTTTATCCTCCAGAAACTTAACCGATTTAATTAACCAGACCGGTTATGTAGCGGTACTTGCAATCGGTATGACCATAATCTTAATCATAAAGCATATTGACCTTTCGGTTGGTTATGTAGCCGGTTTCCTTGGAGCAGTAGCCGCAACCCTTATGAAATCCGGAATGTCGGTCTGGCTGGTTATTCCTGTTATTTTAATTCTTGGTATCGTTATCGGTTTATATCAGGGCTTTTTAGTTGCCAAAATCGGTGTTCCTGCTTTCGTAACAACTTTGGCAGGTATGTTTATGTTCAGAGGACTGCTGTCCTTAGTAACTGCCGGCAGCGGTACCATCATAGTAAAGGACGAAGGATTTAAAGCCTTATCCCAGGGGTTTATCCCTGATATCCCGGTTAGCGCCGGTTTCCATTTGCTTACCGTGATTATCGGTGTCGCAGCCATCGGATTAGTAATATACAATCAGATCAAATCCAGGAGAAATATGCTGAAATATAATTTCAGTGTAAATTCAAAGCCGATTTTTATTTCACAGTTAATATTTGTAGCTGCAATTATTATGTGTGTGGTATGGGTACTGGCAGGTTATAACGGAATCCCCTGGACAGCAGTTATTGTGGGTGTGGTTTTATTTATCTACAACTTCATGTTAAACAAAACCCGTCTCGGCAGATACATCTATGGTATCGGCGGCAGTGCGGAAGCAGCGGAATTATCCGGAATTAACGTAAAAAAAATCACATTCTTTGCATTTGCGTCCATGAGTATGCTGGCGGCCCTTGCCGGCATGTTATATACTTCGAGGCTTGCATCTGCAACTCCTACGGCAGGTCTTGGTTTTGAACTGGATGCCATTGCATCTTCCTATATCGGCGGTGTATCCGTAAACGGCGGTATCGGAAGGGTTACCAATACAATTATCGGTGCACTGGTAATCATGTCCCTGACCAATGGCATGAACTTAATGGGTGTGGACGTATCCTTCCAATATATCGTTAAAGGAGCAATTTTTATTTTAGCTGTAGCCTTTGACGTTAAAACCCGCGGAGAAAGAAAATAATGTCCGGATCAAAATCCGGTATTGCGGCATGCAGGTACAACATTATAATAGCAGTTACTCGAAAGAGGTTACTTATTTGAGGGTAGGCTGGAAACCGAGAGTAAAGGATAAGAACGCTTAGAGTTAGAAATAAATAGTGCAAGGCATAGGCACATCTTTGAACAACCGAAATGCCGTATGCTAAACGGCACGTACAGTGTGGTGGGAGGACGGCGGTTAGTCACCGCCTCCCACCTGATTATAGGCATAACTCATTATCTGCACTTCTACGGTTTTTTTTATGTACCGCAGGGCAGATTTCATTTTAGCGTTGTTGGGTCAGGTTCAAAAAGCTCATCTACTGTTGTTCCGAGTATATTTGCCAGCTTAAAAGCTAATAGCAGAGTAGGGTCATATTTGTCATTTTCAATCGCATTTATTGTTTGTCGTGTGACACCTAACGCCGTAGCTAAATCTTCCTGCCTATAATTTTTTTCTTTACGTAATTCTTTTATGCTGTTCTTCATGATTCTCAACGACCGATGGTAAAATACAGTATTGCGCCAAATACAATGAGTAAAAATATTACCCCTAAAGAAATTAGAATTTGATTTTTACCGCTGTTATCGTCAACTTTTATCTTCTCAATGCCCGTGACAAAAAAGTAAACCAGAAACTGTAGTCCGAACAGGATTAAAGGAAGCGAAGTTTCCGGGCTTTTAACATAGTTATATCCACCCCATATAACGAGGGAGAATACCATAAAGGCCCAACTCCATTTAATTCCTTTCAGATTTATCTTTAATTCCATTTCATCCATTTTTCTCATAAACAAACCTCCGTAATGTCAAAAGTATTTTACATTTTTAGAATACTATCTGAATTAAATAATGTCAAGAGTGTTTTACATTTTTAAGTCAGTAGTTTTTGAAAAAATTTCTTAAATATACTCTATTTGCTGACTGTCTGTCTTGCATTTTGTATCTGTTTTCTTATGCACCCTGCCCATTACCTCCGGGTTTTCCGCAACCCTCGCTCCGCTTCACCCACAAAAAACACCTTGCGGTATAAAAGACTGAACTGTAACACTATTTTTAAAAAACCATTAAGGAAATTATTGCTATTTTAAGAAGAATAAGTTATTATGTTTATAATAATTAATAAGGGGAGATAGTAAAACTAGCATTAATGGGTTTATGCCGTATTTAAAATTATAAGATGGGAACGAAAACTATATGGGAAGAAACAGGAATAATTTAAAAACAAAAAAATCTCTAATTCTGCCAATCTACATTTTCTATGTTTTATTTTTTGAAATCATTTTAGGTTTTGGAATCAGTGATATCTGGGACAGGCTTGTGGCCAGGTCCGTAAAGAAAAATAAAAGGAGCACAGTATGACGGAAGAGAAACGGTTTGCTGTTTTGATTGATGCGGATAATGTATCGGCAAAATATATAAAGTATGTGCTCGATGAAATATCGAATTACGGAATTGCGACTTACAAAAGAATTTACGGAGACTGGACAAAACCCACGGCAGCTTCCTGGAAGGATGTACTGCTGGAGAATTCGGTTACGCCGGTGCAGCAATACAGCTACACCGTAGGTAAAAATGCGACGGATTCCGCAATGATCATTGATGCAATGGACATACTCTATTCAGGGAATGTGGAAGGGTTCTGCATTGTATCCAGTGACAGCGATTTTACGAAATTATCTTCCAGATTAAGGGAATCCGGCATGCTGGTAGTCGGGATGGGAGAAAAGAAAACCCCGAAACCTTTCATAGCTGCCTGTAATCAGTTCAAGTACCTTGACGTATTGGCCGAATCGGAGAAAAAGGGAATCGAGCTGGAAGAGGATCATCTGCTTACCCAGATAAATACAGTCGAAGAAAAGCTCCAGGATAATAAGAAAACGGAAGACGGCAATCCGAATAATAAAGAATCAAAAGGCCAGCCCGTGTCGGACAGCAGTGATATCGGTAAGATCATGACGGATATCAATGTTATTAAAGCAGCTATTATTAAGATGATGAATGAAGTGGATTCCGAAGAACAGAGTATGAATATGGGTGAACTGGGAAGTCGTCTGGTAAAACGGTATCCCGATTTTGACGTGCGGAATTATGGGGATACCAAACTGTCAAAATTTTTAAGAAAATTTGATTTCCTGGAAATTAAGGCAATGGGAAAAGAAGGCTCCTCTATGTGGGTATCCTTAAAATCCGATACAACCCAGGAAAATACGGAACCCCAAAATACTGCAATAAATTCACGTAAAAATAAAAGAAGTAAAAGAATTTACAAAAAAAAGTAGAATTTACTATACAAAAAAAAATAAATTTAAGTATTGACAAATAGATTCTTAAAAGCTATACTTAATTCAATTTAAAGATAAAACCGATGAACAAGAGAAGTAGGTAAAGGAAATCTTACAGAGAGTCGCAGGTTGGTGGGAATGCGATAAGAAGAACAATTAGTTCAAAGAATTTACTGAATGGACTTGTGAGGGTGGCTTGAAACCGTAAGGGAGTAGACGTCAACGGGGACCCTGACCGTTATCAGCGGGGTGTATATGATAGTATACAAACAGAGTGGATGTCGGAAGACATCAATATGGGTGGTATCGCAGAAGTTTAAAGCTTTTGTCCCTTAGAATAGGGATAAAGGCTTTTTTTTTATTTCATAAGAAATTTTCGAAATTTATTATGAAAACAAAAATAATAAGCCCTACCAGCAGGAGGCACACTCGTGCGATGTGAAACTGCCGATTTTGTCGGCCTCGTCCCGCGAGGATCGCACTGCGGCGGATCGGAATTATGGTGTTGGCACAACCCGCCCCGAAATATCCCTTAAGCGGGGGACTTTCTTGAAGCAAATAAAAGGAGGATGTAAGATGGTAAACAGTTATGAGGCAATGCAGGGATATGAAAAAGGTTATAATTTAATACCGGTATATAAAGAAATCTTTGCCGATATTATTACACCCATTAATTTGTTGAGAAAATTAGCACAGGTAGATAAGAACTACTACTTACTGGAAAGCGTGGAAGGGGGAGAGCGTTGGGGAAGGTATTCTTTTTTAGGCTTTAACCCGTTGCTGCATGTGATTTGCAAAAACGGTGAGGTTACCGTAAAAAGCGGGGAAATCATTACAAAAACAACGGATGATCCGATGAAGGTACTAAGAGGACTGCTGAATAAATATAAAACGCCCCATATTGACGGAATGCCGCCTTTTACGGGTGGGTTTGTGGGTTATTTCTCTTATGAAATGATTGGATATGCGGAACCGAAACTAAAGATAAAAAAGAATGACTTTAAAGATTATGACCTGATGTTATTTGACAAAGTAATTGCTTTTGACCATCTAAGGCAGAAAATCAGCATTGTAGCCAATTACAAATCCGAAGACGGGGAACAGGGGTATCATGCAGCCTTATTGGAGATTGAAAAAATCATTCATTTAATCAATGACCCGGCTCCTTTGCAGGTTTTAAAAACAGACACCGCTCCCGAATTTACCTGTAACCTTTCCAGGGAGCGGTATTGCAAGATGGTGGAACGGACGAAAAAATATATCCGGGAAGGTGATATATTCCAGGCCGTTATATCCAGAAGGTTTGAAGCAGAATATAAGGGCAGCCTGTTAAATACCTACCGGGTACTAAGAACCACCAATCCATCCCCCTATATGTATTTCATACAATGTGAGGATGTACAGATTGCGGGGGCTTCTCCTGAAACCATGATAAAACTGGTGGACGGGAAATTAACCACCTTTCCCGTGGCCGGAACCAGGCCAAGGGGCAAAACAGCGGAAGAGGACCAGGAACTGGAGGAAGAGCTCCTTGCAGATGAAAAGGAATTAGCCGAACATAACATGCTGGTGGATCTTGCCAGAAACGATGTAGGGCGCATTGCAAAGTACGGCAGTGTCTGTGTTGAAGATTATATGAAGATACACCGTTTTTCCAAGGTAATGCATATAGCCTCCGTAGTCACCGGGCAGATCAGGGAGGATAAAGACGGCTGTGATACGGTGGCTGCACTGCTGCCGGCAGGAACCTTATCCGGCGCACCAAAGTTCAGGGCCTGTGAAATCATTGATGAACTGGAGGATGTTGCTAGGGGGATATACGGAGGGGCTATCGGTTATCTGGATTTTTCCGGTAACCTGGACGTATGTATCGCCATAAGAACAGCTGTAAAGAAGGGGAGTAAAGTGTATGTCCAGGCCGGTGCGGGCATTGTGGCAGACAGCGTTCCGGAAAAGGAATATGAAGAATGTGCCAATAAGGCCGGTGCGGTCATAGAAGCGATAAAGCTGGCAAGTGAGGTGGATTTATGATTTTGTTAATTGATAATTACGATAGTTTTTCCTACAATTTGGTACAGTTAATCGGGAGCATATGCGAAGAGAAAAGAGATTTCCTTGGGGTAAATCCTGAAATCAAAGTCATACGGAACGATGAACTGGAGGTGGGAGAAATTAAAGCCCTGCATCCCTCCCATATCATCCTTTCACCGGGGCCGGGGCGCCCCATGGATGCCGGCGTCTGTGAAGAAGTGGTCAGGGAAATGAAAGGAATGGTACCGATCTTAGGTGTCTGCCTGGGGCATCAGGGAATCTGTGAAGTATTCGGGGCAGTCATTACCTACGCAAGTACATTAATGCACGGTAAACAGAGCGTCGTTAAGGTCGATACCGGAAGCAGCCTGTTTAAAGGACTGCCGGAGTCAATTCCGGTTGGAAGATACCATTCACTGGCTGCCAGACCGGATACCGTTCCGGAAGAACTTCAGGTGATAGGGATTGCAGAGGACGGTGATATCATGGCGGTAAAACATAAAGAATATGAAATATACGGCCTGCAGTTTCATCCGGAATCCGTTCTTACCCCGGACGGCAGAAAAATGATGGAGAATTTTTTAACTTATTGAGAAAGGGTCCCTGGTGTACTGGCAAATCTGTTATCCATTGATATATACATCAATCTATCGGTACACAGGACGGCAGAAGTTAGACTTATTGACAAAATCCCCAAATAGCGTAAACCCATATAGCATAAATAGGTAAAGCCGGATTTTATATATCCGGCAGTTGTAATAACGGAAACGAATTGGCCAGTATAGTTAACCGGTCCATATGCAGGAAAAAGAACAGGAGGAAAGGATAATGATTAAAGAAGCGATCTATAAAATAACCAATAAGGAAGATTTAAGTTACGAAATGGCAGAAGCGGTAATGGATGAAATCATGAGCGGTGAAGCTTCAGGCGTACACATAGGAGCTTATCTGACAGGGCTTCGCATGAAAGGGGAAACCATTGAAGAGATAACCGCCAGTGCGGCCGGCATGAGAAAACACTGTACCAGGCTGCTTCATAACATGGATGTCCTTGAAATCGTAGGCACCGGCGGTGACGAAGCCTATACGTTTAATATCTCAACCACAGCCTCCCTGGTGGTGTCTGCGGCAGGGATACCCGTGGCAAAGCACGGCAACCGAAGCGTTTCCAGCAAATGCGGTGCGGCGGATGTACTGGAGGCACTGGGGGTGAACATTATGATCAGTCCCGCTAAAAGTGCGGAGGTTTTAAATGAAATCGGCTTATGCTTTATGTTTGCCCAAAGCTACCATACGGCAATGAAATATGTGGCTCCGGTGAGGAGGGAACTGGGTATCCGTACTATCTTCAATATCCTGGGACCTCTGGCCAATCCGGCAGGAGCCAATATGCAGTTACTTGGCGTATACGATGAAGGCCTGGTGGAACCTCTGGCCAAAGTTCTGGCCAATCTGGGGGTAAAGCGTGCCATTGTAGCCTATGGCAATGACGGGATTGATGAAATTTCCCTCAGTGCACCGACTACCTGCTGTGAGATCCGGGATGGAATCATAACTTCCTTTAAGCTGGAACCGGAGCAGTTTGGATTCTCAAAATGCCGGAAGGAAGACTTAGTCGGCGGAGGCCCGAAAGAAAATGCAGAGATTACTCTTGGGATTTTAAACGGGGAAAAGGGGCCGAAACGGGATGCGGTACTGATGAATGCAGCAGCCTGCATCTATATGGTAAAAGATAATGTTACCCTAAAGGAAGTCGTGGAAGAAGCGGCAGAAGTGATAGACAGCGGCAGGGCCCTTAAGCAGCTTAAGAGATTTATTGAACTGACGAACCAATAGATGCGGAATGACGAACTATTATGAACGGTACAGGAATGAAGTTATGGTAAAACGGAACAAATTGCTTGGGTACTGTTTCAGATACCAGGGCAAAAAAGAATTCTATTTGAATAAAAAACGGAATCCCGGGCAGGGTGATAAAAAAGTATTGGAATAAATAGGATAATCGTTTATTAACTGTCAGGAAAAGAAAAAAGCTAAGAAAGGCTGGTCAGAATGATATTGGATGAAATTGCTGCCGCCACGAAAGTGCGGATTGAAAAGGATAAAAAGCGGATTTCCTATGAAGATATGAAACAGATGGCGGAAAAAACGGAAAAAAATACGGATTTTCCTTTTGAAAAAGCCATAAGGAAGGAGGATATCAGCTTTATCTGTGAAGTCAAAAAGGCGTCCCCTTCCAAGGGAATCATTGCGGCTGATTTCCCCTATGTGGAAATTGCCAAAGATTATGAAGCTGCCGGGGCAGGGTGTATATCCGTACTGACGGAACCGGATTTTTTTAAAGGACAGGATGAATATTTAACGGAAATAAAGCGGAATGTAAGTATTCCCATACTGCGCAAGGATTTTATTCTGGAACCTTACCAGATCTATCAGGCAAAAGTAATAGGGGCCGACTGCATCCTGCTAATCTGCTCCCTGTTAAAGGAAGAAACAGTACGGGAATACCTTCGCTTATGTGACTTTCTGGGACTGGCCGCCCTGGTGGAAGCCCATGACGAAGAAGAGGTAAAGTCGGCCGTTCAGGCCGGAGCCAGAATAATCGGTGTGAATAACCGGAACTTAAAAACGTTTGAAGTAGACATTCATAACAGTGAACGCCTGAGAAAATTCGTTCCGGAACACATCCTTTTTGTAGCCGAGAGCGGGATAAAAACCCCGGAAGACATCAACACCTTAAGAAAAGCAAAGGTAAATGCCGTATTGATCGGTGAAACCTTAATGCGCAGTGCAGAGAAAAAGAAAATGATAGATGAATTAAGAGGAAGGCCATGACAAAGATTAAAATATGCGGTTTAAAAAGGCAGGAAGATATTTCTTATGTAAATAAATATCTGCCGGACTATGTCGGTTTTGTATTTGCAGAAAGCAGGCGGCAGATCGACGATGCCGGGGCACGGGCTTTGAAGGAATTATTGGACAGGCGGATCCGGGCAGTGGGGGTCTTTGTAAATGAACCCGTGGAGCACATTGTTAAATTGTGCGGGGAAAAGGTAATTGACCTGGTACAACTCCATGGAGAAGAAGACGAAGCTTATATCCTGAAACTAAAGAGCCTGATACCCAATGATATTATAAAAGCAGTCCGTGTCCGGCAGGCCGGGCAGATAGAAGCCATGCAGGAGCTGCCCTGTAATCACCTGCTGTTTGATACTTACAGTGATAAACAGTATGGAGGCAGCGGCCGTTCCTTTGACCGGAGACTGATACCAAAACATTGTAAGCCGTTTTTTCTGGCAGGCGGATTAAAAGCGGAAAATATTACAGCAGCAATAAAGGACTGTAATCCCTATTGTGTGGATGTCAGCAGCGGAGCAGAGACGGAAGGCAGGAAAGACGAGAATAAAATAAAGGAAATCATAGATATCGTAAGAAGGGTAAAATAATTATGAATGCCTGTGGCGGGAGTAAGGATAACTGAACCTGGAACCAGATATAAGTATATTCTCTGAAACAGTCAGAATACAGGCGGGAAAGAGGCAGGAAATGAAAAAAGGAAGATTTTTGCAATACGGCGGGCAGTATATTCCGGAAACATTAATGAATGCGGTGCAGGAAGTGGAAAAGGCTTATGAAACGTATAAGAACGATCCCGGATTTGTCAGTGAATTAAATGATTTATATAAGAACTATGCCGGTAGGCCTTCCCTTTTATATTATGCGGAAAAAATGACGAAGGACCTGGGCGGTGCTAAGATCTATCTGAAAAGGGAGGATTTAAACCATACCGGTTCCCACAAGATAAATAATGTCCTGGGGCAGGTGCTGTTAGCAAAAAAGATGGGTAAAACCAGGGTAATTGCGGAAACCGGCGCAGGACAGCATGGGGTGGCTACGGCAACGGCGGCAGCCCTTATGGGAATGGAATGCGATATCTTTATGGGTAAGGAGGATACGGACCGCCAGGCGCTGAACGTATTCCGTATGGAGCTTCTTGGGGCGAAAGTCCATTCCGTTACCAGCGGTACCATGACCCTTAAGGATGCGGTTAATGAAACCATGCGGGAGTGGACAAAACGGGTGGAGGATACCTTATATGTACTCGGCTCGGTTATGGGGCCCCATCCCTTTCCTACGATCGTAAGGGATTTTCAGAAGATTATAGGAAAGGAAATCAAAGAACAGTTACGGGAAGCGGAAGGCAGGCTTCCCGATGCGGTCATTGCCTGCGTTGGGGGCGGCAGCAATGCCATGGGAGCTTTTTATGAATTTATAGAGGATAAAACCGTGGAGTTGGTCGGCTGCGAAGCTGCCGGCCTGGGCGTGGATAATCCGAAAAATGCGGCGACCATTGCCAATGGAAGCGAAGGTATCTTCCATGGGATGAAGTCTATCTTCTGCCAGGATCAATACGGGCAGATTGCTCCGGTATATTCCATTTCAGCCGGACTTGACTATCCGGGCATCGGACCGGAACATGCCATGTTAAATGATATGGGCCGTGCCAGATATGTCCCCATAACGGATGAAGAGGCAGTCCGGGCATTTGAATACCTATCCCGTACGGAAGGTATCATTCCGGCGGTGGAAAGCGCCCATGCGGTGGCTTACGCCATGAAAGCCGCATCTTCTTATGATAAGGATAAAATTATTGTCATCAACATATCCGGCCGCGGAGATAAGGATGTGGCGGCCATTGCAAGGTACAGGGGGGTAAATATCTATGAGTAGAATAAAAAATGCATTCCAACACGGCAAGGCCTTTATCGCCTTTGTAACCGGAGGGGACCCGGATCTTGAAACCACGGAGAAATTGATCTGTACCATGGAAGAAGCCGGTGCGGATCTGATAGAAATCGGGGTTCCCTTTTCCGATCCCATAGCGGAGGGAATTGTTATACAGGAAGCCAATGAAAGAGCATTGGGAGCAGGCTGTACCACGGATAAATTATTTGATATGGTAGCCAAAGTACGTAAAAAAGTAAAGGTACCCCTTGTTTTTTTAACCTACATCAATCCTATCTATACCTATGGCAAAGACAAATTTATGTCAAAATGCAGGGAAACAGGGATAGACGGAATCATAGTCCCGGATCTTCCCTTTGAGGAAAAGGAAGAACTGGAACCGGCTTGTAATAAATACGGCATTGATTTAATTGCCCTGATTGCCCCGACTTCAAAGGAACGGATTAAAATGATAGCAAAGCAGGCCAAAGGGTTTATTTATTGTGTATCCTCCCTGGGGGTCACCGGTGTCCGTACGGAGATAAATACGGATATTGAAGCGATGGTCCGGCTGGTAAGAGAGTCAGCGGATGTACCCTGTGCCGTCGGGTTTGGCATATCAACTCCCGAACAGGCCGCCAGGTATGCAGCCCTGTCCGACGGTGCCATTGTAGGAAGTGCTGTTGTAAGAATAGTGGCACAGCAGGGCAGGGACAGCGAAAAGGCAGTCTATGAATATGTAAAATCCATGAAAGCTGCGGTAGCGGAACAAAATCAGTAAATAACAGAAAGTTATATTCAGCCGGTTCCTTCATACTTCAGGGTTTTTCAGAAGCTGCGGGATGGAGTCCGAACCTGCAAAGGGAGTTGGCGGCCAGCATACCGCTGTATAAGGCGCCCTGCATCCAGCCGTGTTTGACAGAGGTGTGTTCTCCTGCAAAAAATACCCGGTTATTGTATTCCGGTTCCAGCATGGTGTAAGCAAAATTTACCTTCTGACCGGGAAGATTAACGGCAAATGCCCCTCTGAACCATGGCTGGTGGAACCAGTTGACTATTTTATAATTTTCGATAAGGTAATCCAGGAAATTCCCGGGTAAACCATGTACCTCTTCCACATTCTTCTTTATAAACTGAAAACGGCTCTCTTCGGTCTGGTTTCCGACCCGGATGGAATCCTGGTTTAAATTATAGGCAGCGGTCAGTACTCCCGGTTCCAGGGGTGAGCAGTAGACAGGCTCCGGACAGTGGAGGTGATCGGCGGGATAAATAATGGACTGGATGGGTAAATCCGTAAAGGAGATGCCTCCGTTTATATTCCCATAATATGCATTTTCTTCCCAGAAACGCTGGGTACAGAAAAAAGCGGCTTTTAGGGAATCACTGTAGAACAGTTCTCTGATTGCCTGCATTTTCTGGTTAGTGAAAAAAGGCTTAATGTCAACATTCCTTAAGGTGGTAAAAGGAATGGCACAGATGACATAATCAAATTCTTCCGTAATACCTCTGGCTGCCGTATTATCATATTTTATAATAACTTTATCATAATGCGGTGACTGATAAATTCCGGTTATGACATGGCCGGATTTTATTTGCACATTCCCCAGTAACCAGCCGGGAATATCGTATTCCTTTGGTTTGGAGGACCTGAGGGAGCGGTAAAAGGCCAGAGGAAGATGAACCATTCCTCCTGCGATCCGGTAAGTATTTAAGTAATCCAGGGAATAGATTTCATGCAGGGTTTCCCCATAGCTGGTATTGATCAGCCCGCCGGTAAGAGGATCTGTGCTGGCTATCAGGTTGATGGCATCCTGGCTTAATCCGAGCATTTCCAATACCTGCCGGTTGCTTTTGTTGATATAACGTTCATATTCGGGTGAATAGCGGGGCAGGATCTCTAACAGTTCCCGCCTGACATCAGGAGACAGACCGTTTAGGGCAGAATCAAAGGCATACTCATTTAATTCATCCCAGGTCAGTGAGCTTTCAAACTCGGTCAGATGAAATAATGGATATAAGTATTTCATGATATTCCTGCCTTCCCGGTCCCGTCTTATCCGGGTATTATGTACATAGATGAAATTATTGGGGAAGGGTGAGGTTAAAGGCAGGGTATCCAGGCCGAATAAATTAATGTAATGCCATGTAGTTCCATGGGTTACGGGTATTCTCATAGGACCGAACTCCCCATAGTAATTTGTGTCATTATTAAAATAATAGGTATATACCCTTCCGCCTATTCTCTCCTCCATGGCATCATAAACAGTGATTTCGGCTCCAAGCTTCCTTAATTCGAACGCAGCGGAAAGACCTGCCAGTCCTGCGCCCAGGACACCAATTTTAAGGTTCTTAAATTCCCCCGGATTTGCATATGTGGTAATATCGGGTGGAGGATTAAGCAGTTCAATAATATTCTCAAAATCTTCAGGCCGGCCTGCGCCAGTCAGAGCATTGTTCAACATCTGATATCGCTGGGAATCGGTAGGATTCGTAAGATAGGATATGGATTGGTCAGACATGTAGGATTACCTTTCATTGTTTCTTATGTTGTAATGTATTTTAAAATATAAAAAAATATACTAGAGGGTGTTTGAAAAATCCTTGCACCATTTTGAACGCTCCACTTTGCGGCATACTGCGTCACAGTCAAAGCGGATATTCCGGGTCCGCTACTTGCTCATAACCTTATACCTGCTACGCAGGTATTTCAGTCGGAGCATGAACTCCGACTGAAATAAGTAAGTCCCTATCCACCGCTTACACTCCGCTAAGGAGGCCACTGAAAAAGTTCCTGTTACAATTGAATGTACTATTTAGTATCTGATATAATTATTGTATCAAAATGTGGCGGTGATACGAATGATTAATAATCAAATTGAATTACAACTTA
>JAEWAK010000057.1 GCA_023391695.1 Bacillota bacterium | reverse complement strand
AATATTTTGTCACTCCGTAAGGCGGAGGAATGAGGCGTAGTGGTTCCTACGCCGATTGACGACAACGCGGCGGATGGCAAAATAGGCAGTGCAGTTTGGCTAATTATGAACAGGACAGTGCACTAGTGTACGGACCGCCTGGTACTTGAACTAATTCTGCGGATGCTTCGCGCCAGTGCAAGGCAAAATTCTGGCAGCAATACAGTGGCATTGTCTAGGTATTTTAACGCCAAAAAGGTACGGAGCAGCCGATAGAATTATTCAAAATGTCAGGCGGACAGTATACCAGTGTCTTGTGCCCCAATGCTTTATTAATTGCAAAGTGTTTTACATATCCCGATTCAAGAGCGGCAACTTGGACTTTGAGGCCGCCTTACTCTCAGTATACGTTATCCATATGTTATATAAAGTCAGGCGTCTGCGACAGAAGCAGTTTGTGAGGTGGGATATCGGATAATTCGATGTTTGGAACTATGATAAGTGTTGACAAGATAAACCGGATGGCATATAGTATTACCATAAAACATAATTCATAGTAATCTAGTATGAAAACAATGTTTTGTAATCATCTGGCCGTTTTTACTGCAGAAAAGGAGGCTGAATGTATGAAGTTTGAACAATTGTTTTATTTACAGGAAGCAGTTAAGCACAAATCCATATCCCTGGCTTCGGAAAAGAATTATATTGCACAGTCTTCACTGAGTGCAGCCATTACCAAACTGGAACAGGAACTGGGGGTGGCTTTGCTTCACAGAACCAGCTCAGGAGTTACGCCGACCCGGATGGGAGAAGTCGTTCTGGCTAAATCCAAAATAATCTTTGCCGCCAGGGACGAAATACTGGAAGCCGCCAGCGAACATATACACGGCGGAACCGTGTCGCTCTCCTGCATTGCCTGTATGTGTGACTGGATCATACCCAAAACCTTACAAAAACTTCGCGAAGACCATATACCTATTACTTTATCCGTCACAACGGCAGAAAGTAAAACAATTGCCGGTCATGTTGCTTCCGGTCTGTCAGAATTCGGGATCCTGATTTATTATGAAGATTTGGAAGAGAATACGGACTTGCAATATACACCTTTATTCAAAGATGAATTTATGCTTTATGCGGGCAGGCAGTCTCCCTGCTGGAGAAAAAAGTCCGTCCCCCTGGAAGAAATATTTAAACAGCCCTACATTGCCTACCGGGAGGAATTTTTAAAAGATAACAGGGGGTTGACCTCCGTACTGAATGTAGGGAAGGACTTAAATATTGTTTTCCGGACGGATGACCTGGATTCCATGAAACGAATGATAGCCCAATATGATTATGTTGCCTTTTTCCCAAAATTTATGACCCAGAATGATTATTACCTTCAGCATGGATTGATCCGTGCTATCCCCATAAAGGACCGGGCTGCCGGATTTGAAGTCGGGTATCTGGAAAGTAAAAAATTTAAAACAACACCACTGGATAAACGGGTCATCAACATATTAAAGGAAGTACCCGGAATCAGCCTGAATCCCGAAAATGATTAAAAACAAAGGAGTACCGGTATTATGTCGGAGAAACAAAAAACTTTTATACTTCAGAATAAGTATAAAATAATATCTCTAATTTCAGTGTTGACGGTAATACTGATCTGGGAACTTGGAAGTGTACTTAAAATGTTTAATCCGGTATTTATCCCTCCTATTTCATCCGTCTGGTCCGCATTTGCAGACGTTGTAAAGGACGGATATAAGGGATATTCCCTTGTTTATCACATATTCTGCAGTATGCGAAGGCTGTTTCTGGCCGTTGGCTTCGCCTTTCTGATTGGGGTTCCGGTAGGAATTCTGGCCGGTTCCTCACGGATATTTTTGGCCATCATCGATCCTTTTATAGAATTTTACCGTGCCCTGCCGCCTTTGGCTTATTATACCCTGCTGGTATTATGGTTTGGAATCGGGGACTTTTCAAAAGTATCCCTGCTGTTTTTAAGCGGCTTTGCACCACTGTTTATTGCTACTGTCTTTGCGGTGCAGAAAGTACCAAGAGACCGGATCAACGGTGCGAAATCCCTGGGGGCCGGCCAGCTGCAGCTGTTCTTAAAAGTAATTTTCCCCTCCTGTCTTCCGGATATACTGACAGGACTCCGTACGGCAGTGGGCGTATCTTATGCCACTTTGGTTGCGGCAGAAATGGTAGCGGCGGTATCCGGCATTGGCTGGATGGTGCTGGATGCCAGCAAATACATACGTTTTGATATTGTTTATTTCGGTATTATTATAATGGGCATTCTGGCTATTGCCATAGATGCTTTTATCCGGTTTTTGATACATAAAGTTACCCCCTGGGTTGGAAAAGAATAAAGAATGGAGTCAGATTATGAAAAAAACGAAGAAAATACTTACAGCTATAACCATATTAACCCTTTTGCTGGGTACCACGGCCTGTTCAACCCAAAAATCCGGTTATACGGATACCGGTTCAAACGCCGGTACGGCGGCCCAGACAGGAAATACCGCTGAAAATACTGCCGGGACAGATAACGCGGCGGCAGACAATCAGGCGGCAGATATTCCGAAAGAAATAAGGATCGGCTATTGGGAGTCGCCTAATGGGGAACTGCTTGTGAAGCAGCTGGGCACACTGGAAAAGAAATACCCGGATACCAAAGTCACCTGGGTGGAATTCCAGGCCGGAACCGATATCTTAACCGCAATACAGGGAGGTTCCATTGATATTGCCACCATCGGTACACCTCCCGGGACTCTTGGTATAGCCAATGGACTGCCCATAAAGATATTTTATTTACATGATGTTATCGGGGAAAGTGAAGGCCTGATCGTAAAAGACAGCTCCAATATATCCTCCGTAAGAGACCTGGCGGGTAAAAAAATTGCCACTGTTTTTGGTTCGACCAGCCATTTCAGTCTGATTAATGCCTTAAGGTTACAGGGTATGAAGGAAAGTGACCTGACCGTTTATGATATGAAAGCACCGGATATTTATGCAGCCTGGGAACGGGGGGATATTGACGGAACCTATATTTTTGAATCTACCAAATCCAAGCTGCTGGCCAACGGCGGAAAAGAGATCATCTCTTCCGGTGAACTTGCAGAGCAGGGCGCGCTCACCGGCGAATTCGGAATTGTACATAAGGATTTTTACTCCAAATATCCCGGTGTCATAAAGGATTATGTCAATATACTGGATGATGCCGTGGATAAGTACAAAAACGATCAGGAAGTTTCTGCAAAATTAATGTCAGCCGGTTTAGGATTAACAGAAGAAGAAACCTTGAAAGCAATGAATGAAATTCTGGTTTTAAGCAAGGAAGAGCAAAAAGACCCGAAATATCTCGGCACAACTGCCGCTCCCGGCGAACTGGCCAAACTTCTGAAAAGTACGGCAGACTTCCTGGTAAGTCAGGGAAGCATAAAAGAAGTACCGGAAGAACAGGTATTCCAGGATGCCATTTTAACTGAAATTTATGATTAGTAAGAGTACTCTTGGAAACGGAATAAGTTAATTAAAGATATTTTCAATGCTGAATAAAGTTATGAACAGTTTATCAGCAATATTTAAAATATTATTAAAACAGACTATAAGAGTTTCCGGGAGAACTCTAATAACAATAAGGAGACACCGGATATGGGAACCAATAAAAAAGCTATAATTTCCTTACAAGAGGTAAGTTTAATCTTTAAGCAGGGCAGCAAAGAATTTCAGGCACTTGGGAATATTAATTTAAATGTTTATAATGATGATTTCATTTGTCTGCTTGGTCCCTCCGGCTGCGGGAAAACCTCTCTTTTAAATGTCCTGGCAGGGTACCTTAAACCGACCGGCGGTGAAATCTCAGTCGAAGGTAAACCCCTCAGGGCCCCGAATTCTGACGTAGGAGTCATTTTCCAGCAGCCCAACCTTTTTCCATGGCTTAATGTAAGAAAAAATGTGGAATTCGGCTTGAAACTGAAAAAATTAAAAGCAGGGGAAAGAAAGGAAATTGTGGATTATTACCTGGAGGTAGTGGGCTTAAGGGATTTTGGAAATATGCTGCCCTATCAGTTATCCGGCGGCATGCGGCAGAGGGCTGCCATTGCAAGGACCCTGGCCACTGACCCTAAGATCGTACTGTTAGATGAACCCTTCAGCGCACTGGATGCCCTTACCCGTGAGAAAATGCAGACCCATATTTATTCCATCTGGGAAAAAGCCAAAAAGAGTTTCTTCTTTATTACACATGATGTAGATGAAGCCCTGCTCTTAAGTAACCGGATATTAATCATGCATCCAAATCCGGGAACACTGGTGAAAGATTTTAAAAACCCCCTTAATAAAGACAGCAGGCACTTCTTCCGGGAAGTCCGGGAAACCAAACAATTCTGGGATATGAGAGAATCCTTGATTAACGACATCCAGACTGACAAAGATGAGATTACGGTGAAATCTGCCGGGTGAAAATATATTAAAAACCCCGGACAAGGGGCTTTTCTTTATAAGGCTTACGTAAAAAGGCCAGTGTACATGGAATACTTTCCATTCCCCGGGGATTTTTTCTATTCCCCGGGATTTTTTTGTCCCCGGGGATTTTTTCTGTACCCCGAGATTTTTTTCTGTTACCCGGTACTTTTTCTGTTACCCGGTACTTTTTCTGTTACCCGGTACTTTTTCTGTTACCCGGTACTTTTTCTGTTACCGTATACCGGTACTCCTGTTTGTCAAAGCGGATATCGTATTCCGCTTTGCTGCGGTTCTGCCTGTTACAGCGTTGTACTTAATTTATCCAAATCCATTATTTTTACCATATCCCGGTCCACTTCAATCAGGCCGTCTTCCTGCATTTTGATCAGTTCCCTGGAAAGGGACGGCCTTGTAACATTAAGATATGCCGAGAACTGTTCCCGGTTCATGGTAAGCTTTACATATTTTGTGTTATTACAGTTTTCCAGAAGATATTTCGCAATTTTCTGCCTTAAGCTCCCGCTGGTTAACAGCTGTACTTTATTGTTTAAAAAGTAAGCCTTCTGCGCCAGGATTCCCAGCATGTTCTGGATTATCACGGAATGGGCATTGCAGGCTTTATCGCAGGAGGTAAAAAAATATTCCTTGGGTATGGCAAGTACGGTGGAATCCGTATTGGCCAGTACATAATAATTATAATCAGCTTTTTTTAAGAATACGTAGACCTCACCGAATATATCCTTTTCTTCAATATTGGTCACTATATACCTTCTGCCATCCGGCGTATCCTTACAGACCGATACGGAACCCGAAAGAAGGACATAAAGGGCCGTTGGCGGGTCCATCTGGCTGAATATGATCTGATTTTTACCGTAATCTTTTAACCTGGCATCGGAGCACTTCAAACAAAGTTCTATTTCCTCCCGGGTTAAGCCTTTAAAAAGAACATTATTTTTGATTTTATCTATCATGGTATCTCCCGCTAATTAAAAATACCTTAATTCGTCTTACTTTTTCCTGACATATTTATAAAAGGCATACTCAATATCATAATAAGTCCGCTCATCCGATTCTGCCTCAATAACCCAATCCGGCCTTTCGTCCAGGTTCGGGAAATAAGTGTCCGCATGATAGGCATAATCTATTTTGGTAACATGGGCCACCTCACAATAATCAAGCATTTGTTTATAAATACTGGCTCCGCCGATCACATAGATATCTTCCGATTTATAATCTTTTACCGCAGCCAGTGCTTCTTTCACGCTGTGTACCACTATGGCATCACTGACCGTAAAATCCGGTTTTGAAGTAATGACAATATTGGTACGGTTCTTAAGGGGCTTTCCGCCCGGAAATGTTTCCAGGGTATTCCTGCCCATAATAACTACCTTATTGGTGGTTTCTTCCCTGAAAAAGCGCATATCTTCCGGTATGCTGATTAATAACTTATTCTGATAACCAATAGCCCAGTTTTTATCTACTGCTACAATTAAATTCATCTTAACGTTAAACTCCTGTCTTTCTATAGTAAAAGCGAATATTCCCGTTTCCTTTACCAGTAAATTAAACCGCTACCGGAATATTCTCAATTTTAGGGCCGGTCACATAATTATCCAGCCTGAAATCTTCCACTTTAAATTGATAGAAATCTTTGATATCCGGATTCATCCAAAAAGTGGGCGCATCATAAACAGGTCTTTTGATCATTTCCTCAATAATCGGGATATGGCGGTCATAAATATGGGCATCCGCTATAACATGGACCAATTCTCCAACCTCCATATCACACACCTGTGCAAACATATGGACCAAAACTGCATACTGGCATACATTCCAGTTATTTGCCGCCAGTATATCCTGGGAGCGCTGGTTAAGTATGGCATTCAGTTTAAGCCTTTCACTGTCCTTTTGCCTGGTTACATTAAAAGTCATGCTGTAGGCACAGGGATATAAATTCATTTCATGCAGATCCTGGTGTACATATATATTCGTCATAATACGGCGGCTGTAAGGGTTATTTTTCAGATCATAAATTACCCGGTCAACCTGGTCCATTTCCCCTTCTCTGTATTTATGTTTTATTCCCAGCTGGTAACCGTATGCTTTCCCGATAGAGCCGCTTTCGTCTGCCCAGCTGTCCCAGATATGGCTGATCAGCTCCTTGACATTGTTGGATTTTTTCTGCCAAATCCACAATATTTCATCAATACAGCTCTTAATTGCGGTTCTCCTTAGGGTTATAGCCGGAAATTCTCTGGATAAATCATAACGGTTTACCACACCGAATTTTTTAATGGTATAAGCACTTGTCCCATCTTCCCACTTAGGGCGGACCTTTTCTCCTTCCGTACTGACTCCGTTTTCCAGGATCTCTTTACACATATCAATAAATATTTTATCAGCCAGACTCACTATTGCCGCCTCCTTAAATTTAGATTTTATACAGGCCCGTATCCGGAATTCCCGATACCAAACCCGTTTCTCTATCGCAATTATATCATGTACGCAAGCTGCCATGATATGCGCACTCACTACGTTCGGCGCTGATATAATGTCTACCGACATTATATCATAATTACCGGAACTCGGTCAATTCATAAAGACATATTAATACCGCTTGAATCAGGACTCCAAAATCCTCATTAACACAAGAAAGTCCCTCATTTCTTACAAAAAGAAACAGGGGACTTCCCGATTTATTTTGACCTTAGAATATTTTTATAATATTTGTTTATGCTTTCCTTATCATGCCACTATCATATTTCTTATACTAATTTATAAACCTTAAATTCTGTGGTATTACAGGATATTGATATTCAATTGCCACTTTAGGTGTCCAAACAAAATAGTTACTGTGTATAATGCTTCCACGAATGCTCCAATTCTGTTTTACATAATAATTATTGCCATAATTCATATCCATTAAGAGAATTCCGCCATATTGTTTATATATATCTCCATTTTGTGCAGCAAGCCATTTAGAAAGGCCTATCCAATATGCACCGTTCCCGTGATCTGTTAAATAGAACCGCTCAACGATTGCACTATCCGGAATATCCGTTGCATTCGTTAAATTGTAACTTAACCAGCCGGTAAACATCTCTGTCGTATTTCCCAACGGTATGTTACCAAAATTATAAGTCAGCCCTGTATCCGTATATGACCGATATCCACTCTTATATGTCCTGCCAAAATAAAGTGTATATGCCGAATCACTATAACCGAGATCAGACTGGACAGCAACATAATAGGTACCTGCCGTATTAAACGTTAAATAAAATTGTTCCGTAGTATTTCCGCTTTGTAAATCTGCATACCCGGCAAAAGTCTCGTCCAGTAAATACATATCATAGTCACAACCAATTGGAATATTAGTCAGAATAAATGAATAAATAACCCCATCGTTTACATCCGCCTGTGTTACTTGAAATCCATACCAATCCACATCCGTGTCCGCATGAATGGTTGCATTTACCTTACTGCCGGATTTTCCCTGTGTTGCTGCGGCCGGACCATTATTGGGTTCATAAATATCCCCTTCACCGGCATTCACCTGATACTCGGCGCTTTTTTTGAGCTTTGCACCAATACTTTCAGTAAATACTGGATTCTCCACATAATGAGGATTCTCTTTCAAGTCATTTTGAAGCATTTCACTAACAGCATCATTATCAATTAACAAACCGCTTTTTTCATTATTTTCCTCGATAATACCTGTTGTGTTTTCTGCCAAAACCATATCACCGGCAAATGCCGTTGCTGATAAACAAACTGTTAACATCGTAGTTAGTGCTGCTGTTTTAATAAAACTTTTTCTCATATAAATTTCCTCCTTTGGTGATTCCATTAACATGTTTTAAGTGCTATTAAATACTACTGCCTACAAGTTAAGTCAAAGTGCTTTTAAACACAAACCTCCTTTCTATTTTTTACTTCATCTTTATTCTATCATAAAATTATTTTTTATACGGGGACTTGTAGAAACTCATACAAATTTTTGTAATGAACTAAGATTTTTGAATATTATGGCTTAAAACCTGGTTGGAATAATTCTGATGATAGAGGTTTCTCACACTTTTTCTTCTTAGCTGGCTGATTGATAAAACAGTCTTATCAGACATAACTACTTTATCATATTCAAATGTAATAATATGCTTGTAATTGACCAAAAAAGACTTGTGTATGCAGAAAAATTCATACTTTGCAACTTGTGAATATACCTCCGATAAAGAACCGTAGAAAAATATTTCATCATTCGCCGTAACCAGCTTAACTTTCCTGTTATTGCTTTCAAAATATATAATATCCTTTATAGACTTTTTTATTATATTATGGCCCTGTTTACAAATGAAGTATTGATTAAGCCGATTAGACAGTTCCATTCCCTTTTCAAGCACATTTACAATTTTCTGAATTTTTAGAGGTTTTAGCAGCAAGTTAAGAGGTCTGGCATCAAATAAATCCATGACATAACTTTCCTTAGCCGAAATATATACCAGCTGGACGCTTTCATTTTTTAATTCCTCACGGATTTTTTTGCCTAACTCAGCTCCGTTTAATACTTTCAATTTATTATCCAAAAAAATCATGTCAAACTCAGTTCCAGCTTTCAGGAACCGATACATTTCCTCCCCGGAATCATACACTTCCACTTCCATGCCTTCAAGTATCCGTTTACTGTAATTTAATGCAACCTGCTCTATCTGGGAACAAATTGCAATCTCTTCACTGCATACTGCAATACGAAACATAATATACCCTCCTTTTTTATATATTTATCTCCACCAAAACAAATTATAGCATAAAAATTTACAAATTTATACTATTTTGTGACTTTATTCCTACGAGACTCTTATGAAAAAAAAGATAAAAAGAAAAGTACCTCTTAAGGTAAAAAGGATATTATAAACCCTTTTACCCTAAGAGGTACTTCTGTAAAGCCGCAGCCGCCTGCAATGGCAGACGGAATACAGGCATGAATTTTATTTTGCACCAACCAGCTGTTCTTCCGCAAATCCTTTTATATTGGATGCGTTGGCATATTTCTTATATTGTCCGTCTTTTACAACCACCAGGGTAGGTGCCTGCATAACACCGTACTGCTGGGTAAGTTCCGGGTTGTCTTCCGCATCAACCAGAATATAAGGATAATTTCCCAGGTATTCTTTGGCCGCTTTACAATTCGGACAGGTTTTTGTGGTAAAAAGATAGGCGGCATTATGGCGGAAATCTGCTGCTGCAATCTCATCAAAGTAAGAGGAAACTTCCTCGGAAATATCCTCATGGTCACAGCCGCCAACGGGCATATGCCTGGAATGTTCTATCTCATAAAGTCTTCTGTTCTTATACTCCTGTGCCTTGCCTTCATTCCAGTTCTGTACCGGACGGTAATAGCCGGTAATCCGGCTGTAAACTTCGGCTTGCTGTCCGCATTCCGGGCATTTAAACTGCTCACCGGCCAAATAGCCGTGATTTTTACAGATGGAATAAGTAGGTGACAATGTATAGTAAGGCAGCTTATAATTTTCAGCTATGGTACGGACTAACTTGGCCGCTGCCTGCCAATCCGGTAATTTTTCCCCTAAAAATGCATGGAATACCGTTCCGGAAGTATACAGAGTCTGAAGCTGGTCCTGGACATCCAGAGCTTCAAAAATATCTTCCGTATAGCTTACCGGCAAATGGGAACTGTTGGTATAATAAGGCGTATCGCCTTCCTTACCTGCCGTTTTAATTAACGGCCAGCGTTTCCTGTCATGTTTCGCCAGACGGTAACTGGTGGATTCCGCCGGAGTTGCTTCCAGGTTATATAAATCACCGTATTCTTCCTGGTAATCGGATAAACGTTCCCTCATGTGGTTTAATACTTTCACGCTGAAAGCCTGGGTTGCGGGATCCGTCATGTCCTTGCCCAGCCATTTTGCATTCAGACCAACTTCATTCATTCCCAACAGACCTATGGTCGAGAAATGATTTTCAAAGGTTCCCAGGTAACGTTTTGTATAAGGATATAAGCCTTCCGCCAAAAGTTTCGTGATAACATCCCTCTTAACTTTTAAGGAACGGGCCGAGATATCCATCATACGGTCTAAACGTTTAAAGAAATCTTCTTCGGAAACAGCCTGATAAGCAATCCTTGGCATATTAATGGTTACTACACCGATAGAACCGGTGCTTTCCCCTGAGCCAAAGAAACCTCCTGTCTTCTTTCTGAGTTCCCTGAGGTCAAGGCGGAGCCTGCAGCACATGGAACGGACATCACTGGGTTCCATATCACTGTTAATATAGTTCGAAAAGTACGGGGTGCCGTATTTCGCGGTCATTTCAAATAATAAACGGTTATTTTCCGTATCGGACCAGTCAAAATCACTGGTAATGGAATAAGTGGGAATAGGATACTGGAATCCCCTGCCGTTAGCATCCCCCTCAATCATGATCTCAATGAATGCCTTATTGACCATATCCATTTCTTTTTTACAGTCTTTATATTTAAAATCCACTTCCTTACCGCCTACAATACAGGGAAGCTCGGCCAGGTCATTCGGGACGGTCCAGTCCAAGGTTATATTGGAAAAGGGAGCCTGTGTACCCCAGCGGCTTGGTGTATTGACACCATAGATAAAGGACTGGATGCATTGCTTTACTTCACGGTAGGATAAGTCATCAATCTTTACAAAAGGAGCCAAATAAGTGTCAAAGGACGAAAATGCCTGGGCGCCTGCCCATTCATTCTGCATGATTCCTAAGAAATTAACCATCTGGTTGCAAAGGGTAGACAGATGGCTTGCAGGAGAAGAGGTAATTTTGCCGGGTATTCCTCCTAATCCTTCCGTAATCAGCTGTTTTAAGGACCAGCCGGCACAATAACCGGTCAACATGGACAAGTCATGTAAATGGAGATCCGCATTCCTGTGGGCATTCGCGACCTCTTCGTCATAAATTTCCGACAGCCAGTAATTTGCCGTAATGGACCCGGAATTATGTAAGATCAAACCGCCTACGGAATAAGTAACGGTGGAATTTTCTTTGACACGCCAGTCTTCTTCTTTTACATAACTGTTGACGATTTCTTTATAATCCAGGATGGTGGATTTCATGTTACGGATACGTTCCCTGTTTTTGCGGTATAAAATATATGCTTTGGCAACATCCGTATAACCGGTCTGCTCCAAAACATGTTCAACGCTGTCCTGTATATCCTCAACACTGACCTGCCCCTCTTTTACCTTAGTCTGAAAATCTGCCGTAACTCTCAAAGACAGTAAGTTAATAATATCTTCGGTATAACTTTTTTCCGTTGCTTTAAAAGCCTTGGAAATTGCTTCGGTTATTTTTGGCAGATTAAAATCTGCAATTTCTCCATCTCTTTTTAATACTTGAATCATGAGTTAAATCCCCCTTCTTATCTGTTACCTGACTTGTCTTATGTAACTTCTCATAAATTATATATTAGCAGAATTTCCATTCCACGTCAAGAACAAGCTACAATATATATATTTACTTTTTATGGTTACCACTATATCTTGTGGTACGCTCTAGTCCTTAATACCCATTTACTTTTTTGAATTCTGAACTTTCCGCTTTAATCCCCCTCGAAATGTAACACTACTAACCATTATATGAAATAACAAAAATAATTCAATTTTTATGATAATTAATTCAATTTATTTAATTCATATATAATGGTGTTAATTTATATTCAATTAAAAAAATTACTATTTTCAATACAGATATGTCTGAAAGTGACAGTCAGCGTGGAAAACAGAACTGCTGCGATGTTTTTCACCTCTTTGAGGCTCTACAAATCATACTATTCCAGAACGAGAAGTTTGTGCTTTTTTATTAGGAGTAGCGTGAAATAAAAGAAATTTCGCACTCTTATTTGGGCAGTATCGCAAGTTAGCTTGCGATATGCATGGGTGGTAGGTTAAAAAACAAATGCAAACTTCCTGATTTGTACGTGCGCCAAAGCGCACAGATGTGAGTTAACACGAACCATTTTTATCCGTCATGTTTTAAGCCGGCCATATACTCCCTATACAACGAAAAAAGGACTGCCGGTAATAAATCATTGTTAACTTATTACCGGTGCCCTTTATATCTGATTGTAAATATCCTTAGGCAGATAGGCTTTTACAAAAATCCCTTCTGCCTGGTATTCCTCTTCCAAAAGCTGTCCGTATTTTCTGATAATCTGGATCTTACCGGCATCCTGATAGGAAAAAATTCTTTCAACCAGAATTTTACGCTCACGAAGTATTTCTTCAAATATTTCCTGAAGTTCCTCCAGACCCTGCATTTCTTTTGCTGATATTTTTACCGATTTATCCGCTTTAAAATCCTTGATAATTAAATCCGTCTCCAGCAAATCCTGTTTATTAAAAGCGGTTATGACAGGTTTATCCTTTACCCCTAACTGCTCCAAAGTTTCATATACCACATGCATCTGTTTATAGGCAGACGGATTAGCGCTGTCTACTACATGGAGTATAATGTCCGCGTATTTTGCTTCCTCTAAGGTACTCCGGAAAGCTTCAATCAAATGGTGGGGCAGTTTTCTGATAAACCCTACCGTATCCGTTAACAATATCTGCTGGCCGCTCGGAAGGGTTAAATTTCTTGTGGTGGGATCCAGGGTGGCAAATAATTTATCTTCTTCCAATACCCCAGCACTGGTTAAACGGTTTAGCAGGGTTGATTTACCTGCATTGGTATAACCTACAATGGCTGCTATGGGTATGTAACCCTTACTCCTTAATTCCCTTGATGTTTCCCGGTATTGCTTTACCTCCGCCAGTTCACGGTTAAGCTGGGATATCCGGTCCCTGATTAACCTCCGGTCCACTTCCAGCTTCTTTTCACCCGGTCCCCTGGTTCCAATTCCGCCGCCCAGCCTGGACATGGAATTGCGCATCCCTACAAGTCTGGTGGCCCGGTATCTTAACTGGGCCAGCTCTACCTGGATTTTACCTTCTTTGGTAGTTGCATGCTGGGCAAAGATATCCAGGATCAAGATGGTCCGGTCCATCACTTTCGCTTCCAGGGCATCTTCCAGATTCTTTAACTGGGCCGGTGATAACTCATCATCACATACCACCCCGGTAGCATTTAATTCATATAAAAGCTCTTTTACTTCTTCTATTTTTCCTTTACCGATATAAGTTCCGGGGTGAACATTTTCCCTGTTTTGTATCACCTTTGCTACAGTTACCGCACCGGCCGTTTTAGCCAGTTCTTCCAGCTCATCGACGGATTCTGCCGTATCATCCCCATCATTTACCGCTACTCCGACCAGAATCAGCCGTTCCTCTTTTTCCTTTATTTCATACATTTCACCCATGTATAGCCTCCTAATATTTATTGCATATACGGCCGTTCCAGGTTCAAGCGATTCAGGTAACCTTAAATTGGAGACCGCCCCCTTTTCATTTTTCCTTATGGGGTGTACTGGACTCCGGCAGCCTCGTCCCTAGAAATTCACTTTCAGCCTGGGCGTCTTCATCCTCCGGATATGCGGCCAGGTAATCTTTCATAAGGGTATAAGCATTTTCAAAATCACCCATATTCTCATAAACTACGATCTGATTCCTCTGTAAGTACCGGTTATACGCAATATCGTTATATTTAAGGCCTGTCTGGATATATGACAGGGCTTCCTCATAATTTTTAAGCTTGATCTCGCAAAAGGCTATCTGATTATAAACGGCAGCGGAAGTTATATTGGCTTCCTCGTTAATGTACATGTTATAATTATTTACCGCATTTTTATAATCTTCTTTCTGTTCGTAAATACTGCCCAGAAAAAAATAGGCTTCCGCAAACCCGTTCCGGAATGCGTCACTGAATTCGACCAGGGCATTCTCATAATCACCCATATAATAATGAACTTTTGCCAGGTTAAAATTATCTTCCTGGGTCGTTCCTTTTATGTTTGCCGCCATATCAAGTACCGCAGCGGCACCGTCTTTATCATCTTTTTCAATTAACAGAAAATATTTTCCAAAATAATAATCATAATTGCTGCCGGCAAGTTTAATTGCCTTATCATAATCTGCCAGGCTTTTATCGTAACTGCCCTGCATCCGGTAGGCATATGCCCTGCTGTAGTAGATATATGCATCCGATGGTTTTTCCTTTAAAATATCCGTATACGTTTTAACAGCCTTATCAAAAAGACCTGCTTTTGCCTGGGAATCCGCTTTATAATATAAGATATCCATATTTAAATCCCTTAATGCATCAACTGCCAGTGCTTTTTCGAACTGCTCAATGGCCTTATTATAATTATGAGATTTATAATAAGCGATGCCTTTTCCACGGTAGGCGGATTTATTATTTTTATTTACTATACTGTTATCTTTATCTAAAATAGCCCGGTCAAAATATTGGATAGCATCTTCATATTTGCCCAGTTGTATCTTTGTCATGGCATAATCAATATAATAATCTGCACGTTCCCCGTTGATTTTTAAAGCTTGTGAAAGACTGGCTTCCGCTTTTTCATAATTGCCGCTGTTAAAGTAATCCAGCCCTTCCTTGTAATAACTGCCGGCTGATTTAGAACTGCATCCGTCAATTAAAATTACTGACATTAATAGAACAGCCGCATATTTCAATCTCTTTTTCTTCATTACCGACTCCTGTCTGACTTAATTTGATTCAAATGAAACCGATATACTTTTTCCGTATAAGCGCCCTATTACTATTATAGATTGTACCGGTAATAAATGCAAGTATCCGTCGGATAAAAACCGGGACATTCCGTATTGCAGCCAAAAAATGGCACCTAACTATATACAAATTATCGGTAATTGGCTGCCATTTGTCAAGAATAATATTTAACTGCCGGTTAAGAAAAAAAGGTTCCAATGCTTATATATCCGAATCCACTCCCTGTGCTATATCAAGCATTTCTGAGGTTGATAACAGCAGACCGTTTTCCATTTCTTCAATTTCATCGTCTCCCTGATTGAGGGAAACTAATTCCCCGGGCGGGTCCTCCCTTGTAAAATCACCGTTTTTATCCACGATATGGCTCTGGGTAAAAGGAGACAGGGTTCCCTTTTTCAAATCATATTTTTTGACTATACTGTCATCGATCTTCACATTGCCGTCTTTTGTTTTTACAAATAATTCTTCCATTCTCTCCTCCAATAATTACTTCCCGCATATCTTTTCGTATTTTAGTCTAAAATAATTATAGTTAAAAATCTATATTTTCTGATTGGGGTGTGTCTGAAAACTGCTTGTCCCAGGCTGAATGTTCCGCTTTGCGTTCCCAAAATCGCAACGCAGTATTCCGCAAAGTGGGGCGTTCAAAACGGTGTAATGAGTTTTCAGTCACGCCCTGGGATTGTTTGATAATTAATCGAATACTCCGGGTAAATATTATACCGAATTCAGTTAAAGTAAGTACTCCAAACGGATATTACATCTATCTTTAATTTGCGCAATATAAAATAATTAATACTGGAATATAAATGAATATGCCTCGGTTCCATGAGAGCGTATACGTGCATTAGGGAGACTTATGCGGGAGCAAGAGCAGATTATAGCAGACTATTTTCAGCCTGGATGGATGAAAACAGTCTGCTATTGAGAAAAACGCAGCTTTGGTGTTTACTTGCGTACAGGGTGCCGGATTACCGTTTTCAGGTTTTCCGGTTTTGCCTTTCTGGGATCGGACAGATAAATTTCGTGGTGCCTCCGTATATTCCCGTCCGGAAGGACAGCCGAAATATCATTTTTTAGATCATGTTCTTTTACATAGACATCAATCTTTTTAACAGAACGGGTTTCCTCATCAAAAGACCCTATATGCATGAGCTGGACGCAGAAACCTTCCTCATAGGTCCGAAGCCTTGCTTTTTTTATGTCCAAATCCGGTTTTTTCCTGCTGACTTCCCCGCAAGCCCACCCAAATACTTCCTCCGTTACAAATCCCGGCTGCCTGATCATGGAAGTCCAGCAATATTTATCCTTTCTGGTAAAGTCCATACAATTATCTTCTTCCATCCACCAGAGTCCTTCCAGGGGCGGTACCGCATATTCGAAATATCCTTCGGGTTCCCTCCCGCTTTTTACACTCATTTTAATGGTAAAGGTCAAAGCATACAGTAATTCCAATGCCTTTTCATATTCACCGCCCTTTGTATTGGGATCTCCCTTTCCGTCAATCATAATAAAATTCATAGCAGGTACAAATATTTCAGACGGTTCTGTTTTTGGCTGGTATAAATCCTTATCCTCTTTCTTATAGTCAACCTTATTCATTTCTTCACTACTCCTTTTCTATTTCTATTGTCGGATGCACGACGGTAAAAATTCCGCCTTTTATCAGGACTTTGAAACCCAAGTTCCGATAGGCAATACTATTTTATCATGTATAATCTGACGTCAGTATGTCATATTTATCTTAATCCATCCGGAGGGATATTCATGGGTGGGTTTAAATATGGGAAAAGGGAAGCTGCAGGATTTATTATCCCGGCTTCCCTTAATATATCCTATTCCGTATTTCGTTTTCCTTCATAGCCAAATAAACAGGACTCCCGCCGACTCGACGGGGGATTTCCTGGATAGGCTACATTCTCCGGTTTTTATAACATTATTGCCGGAGCTTCTGTTTTCAGCAGCCTCTGCGTACCCGGTAATTTAATATATAATCTTAACCGTCTTTATTTCAAAAGGTTTAAATACCAGATTGATGCGGCCGGCATCCGGTAATGTCTCAATGGTCTCTTCCAGCATATTTGTCAATGCCGCCTCTTTTATATCACCGTTTAAGGTCAGGGCGGTATTGGTATAAGTTCCTTCCGCCTCATACAGCCTCAGGATATAGGCCTTTTCTTCCTCTTCGCAGGGTTTCACCGCTTCTATTATAATATTGCTCCGGTCAACTTCGGCAAATGAAGCCTTTTTCCATTCCCCTGCTGCAACGATGGGCTTATAATTTAACTCGTAAGCCGGCCTGATTACGGAGTCGGCTCCAAATCCTTCCTTATGGGGATAGAAAGAATAGGTGCATTCATGGATCCCTTTATCCCCCCTGTAATCCGGTCTGCACCCGCCTTTATGGAGGGAAAGCCGCATTTGGGAATCCTTTACGGATATACCGTACTTACAATCGTTTAAGATCGCAACCCCATACTTATTTTCCGAAAGGTCCGAATATTTATGGTTGGATACTTCAAATTTTGCCTTTTCTTCCGCCGTATTCCGGGTCGTAGGCCTTTTGATATAACCAAACTGTACTTCCTGTCTTGCAAAGTCCGAGAATATGGTGGTATCGAAAGCTGTCTTTAAAAATCTATGGTCATCCTGCCAGTTCATAATGGTTTCAAACCTGACCTCCGGGCTTTCGGCATAAAAAATCATATCCTGTTTTATAGTAGATTTTTCACTGATACGGTATTCACTCCGGATTCTTAGTTCCACCGGTCCGTCGGATATCACCTGGCGGTTTAATAAAACTGCCGTATCCTTAAACTTGAACTCAAGATCCGCATCGATATCCCAGTTATCCCAGGCATTCGGCACATCTTCAGCCATAAGGAAAGTATTCAGGGCATAACCTTCCCCTCTTAATTCCCGGTTAACGGTCCGGTCTATGAAAGACCGGATAAAACCTCTTTCGTCAAAGGTTACTTTCGCGTAAGGCGTAGTTAATTCCTCTCCCTTTAACTCAAAGGCGGATCCTGCTTCGGGCGTTCCTTTTATAAATTGAAAGACTGCGGAAGAAAAAGCAGGTATTACGGCTCCCGTTACCGCCAATTTTTTATTCCCGTGGAGGTCAGCAGTAATCTGCTGTTTGTAATCCCCATTTACCTTATATCCCTCTGCATAATCCAGGTAAATGCTATCCTTTCTTTCAAAGGAAAGGGTATTCAGAACAGAGACCACATTACTTTTAGGTTCTGCTTTTATCTTATCCCGTATGTAACCGGCAGATTGTTTGATCAATTCCGTTGTTTCATTAATGGATTCCTCATGAACCCTTGGTATGGAGGTACCCGGCAGGATATCATGGAACTGGTTGACCAGTAAGGTTTCCATCAGGGGACGGATTTGCTCCTGGGATGCCGTTATCTTGTTTTCAACCGCCTCCCTCACCGTTAAATATTCCAGATTTCTCAGGTTAATTTCAGCCAGCCGGTTATTGCGTTTGATGGTGTGCTGGTTTGTCAGTGTACCCCTGTGCAATTCCAGGTATAATTCACCGGCATACACAGAAGGGTTAACTACCGTCTCTTCCAGTTTCTTCATGAATCCGCTTACGGTTGTATGGCTGGTTTTCGGAAGGCCTTCCAGATCCGTAAGCCTTCTTGACATCTCAATCATTTCAAATTGGGGACCGCCGCCGCCGTCTCCAAAGCCATAGGACAATAACCGCATGTTGGAAACCGTTTTTTCCTTAATGGAATCCTTTCCCGCTACCACATATTCCATCAAAGCCTCAGCATCCGGCCATATATGGGTCTTGTTTAAATGGGTCAAAACCCTGGTTCCGTCCAGTCCCTGCCAGTAAAACGTATCATAAGGGAAACTGTTGGTATCATTCCAGGCCATTTTCGTCGTAAGGAAATACTCAACGCCGCAGCCTTTCATAATCTGCGGAATGGAGGAACTGTAGCCGAAGGTATCCGGGAGCCAGAAGGCATCTGCCGTATAATTAAAATACTTACGGGTAAAACGCTGGCCCCATATAAATTGCCGTATCATGGATTCCCCGCTGGGTATATTGCAGTCGCATTCAATCCAGACACCGCCGTTTGGTTCGTATCTTCCTTCTTCCACCTTTTTTACAAGCCTTTCAAACAGCTTCGGATAATGCCTGCGGATTACCTCACTGTGATAAGCGGAACTTTGTATGAACTTATATTCCGGATACTGTTCCATTAAACTGGTCTGATTGGAATAGGTTCTTGCACATTTTTTGATAGTTTCCCCTTTATGCCAGAGCCACGCGGTATCCATATGGGAATGTCCGATAAACCCGGCATAGGGTGCTGTTGCCGAGTTTGTCTGTATAAGCTTTTCTTTAAGCAGCTTACCGGCCTGGCTTAATGCTTCCATAAAGGTTTCTTTATCGATATCGTCATAGGAATAATATAATATCTCATGCACTCGCTCAAGGGTATTGATAACATCGGCCCGGCGGAAACTGTTCCGGTCCAGGACATCTACCAGCTGATTCAGAGTCCTTAAATCAAAATAAAAGTCACATATGCTGTTATTCTTTAGGCATATATCCACGGAATCGAATGTGAAATCATAGACAATTCTGGGATCTTCCGCAAATGGTTCGCAACCCATTACATAATGCCCGGCATAATATTCCAGGGCTAAGTCGATTCTTTCGCCGGACTTTGCGTTTTGCTTTAACAGGTCACAGTAATGATTTCCATGGCCTGTAATGACAATCTTCGTACAAAAAGTACCAAAAGGCACCCCGTTTACCCATAAAAGGGCTTCATAACCTTCTATTTTAGGATAAAGAAACAGGGTCTGTCCATCGTATTTTTCAGGTACTGTATACTGTCCCTTAAACCAGCAATAGGTGCCCTCGCCTCCCCATTTATCCCCTCTGTTACAGGGTACAAAACCGCTGCTATTTGGTATGTCATGATATTGCTCCCCCGTCGGAAACATATCTACTTTTACTTCATCAATTTTTTCAAACATCATCGGTGCTATGGTATTCTCAAATCTCTTTAGCTTAACTAACATTTTGTCAATCTGTTTCTCATTCAGCATACTTATTCTCCTTATTTTCGGTAATTGATATCCTAAGCATCCCAGGCACAGTATACCTGAAACCGCTTTTTGCCCGGGATACAAAATCATACAGAGTCCTGAATTTGATATATCATATTATGTCATTTATATGGATTTCTGTAAATATTTATATGTCATTTTATATATCATATCACTACATTAGAGTAACTTTTTAAATTTCAGAATTCATCTTAAAGCGGGGCCGCAGGAATCCCTTTCTAATAAGTCTCATCGGGATTATGTTTTTAAAGCACTTATGCCTGCCATTTTCATTGCAGTATACCTGCGGATACCCGGGTCCCTTCCTATAGGAATTTCTTCAGTTGTTCAATATTATCCTCTTCGGTTTTAAGGAGTTTTTCGGCTAATTTTAATATACTGCTGTCTGCACTTGCGTATTTTTTAATGTTTTTCGACGCATCAATGGTTCCCATGGTACTTCCCTGTATCAACATTTCTGAAATATGGGAAGGGGTTTTATCGGTCAGAGTTTTCATGTTAATTGATATATAGGCTGATATTTTTTCCATATTACCAATTTCTTTTTCCTCATGCCCCCGCTCCTGTAACATTTGAATTGCAGCCTGATTCAGTTTTTTATATTCCTCAAGCTGCGTCTGCAAATGCATGGTGAACTCCTTATCTTCAACGATATCCAGCAGTTGTTCAATCGTTTTTATTCCCATCTGGGAGTTTTGGTAAATATAATTTAGTAATTCCGTATTTCCATCCATTTTACACCTCATTTCTGCCCATAAGGTTAAAAGAAGTTTTCTTCCAACCCGGCTCCAATAGCATATCCAAAAACTTTGTTTCGGATACTGTCTCAAGACAGGGATTGATAATACATTATATTTTTCAATCCCTAATTACCTCTAAATAGTATTCTCTTTCTGTTTTGAAAATATTAATGACAGGAACTTTCGGGCTAGAAATAAATTATTTATTATGCTGTATTTATAAGCATGGTAAAAAAATGGTTAACATAATTTACTATTGATATTTATTCCCTGATTTTATATAATTACCTTACACAAAAGAAAAATCCTAGGGTGTTCGAAACCCTGCAATTTTGATCCTACAATTTTTTTAAGGATTCCTACATCTCCGGCCGGATGCCATGCCATCTATGCAGTGGAAGGCAGAAAACCGGATGCGGTTACCAACCTGGCCTGGCTAGGTATCAAAATCGTAGATTACGGCATTTTGGGTTAAATTTTATTACAGCAAATAAAAAATCCCTGCAAACTGATGGTAAATCATGTTGTAGAGATTTTATTTTTGAAAAATTTAAGTCGGTAATCTTTCTTATTTGTCAGTATCTTTCTTACTTTTCCCAGGGATTCGGTACATATTCCCCGCCCCGGCACCATTTTAAATAATTCAGGGCATGAAGCTGGGAAGTCATCTCCCAATCCTCCCGGTATATAGGGTCATGGTAACCCTCAATACAGATATCCCCGCTGTATCCTCCCATATGAAGAAGGGATATCACATCCCTCCAGTTGGTATCCCCGAAACCAGGTGTTCTGTCATAAGCGAATTTTACACCGCCGAATATACCAAACCGGTGTACTAAATCCCAGTCAACGGAAGCATCCTTTCCATGGACATGTACTACCTTCTTTACCCACTGTCTTAACTGGGGCAGGGGATCGATTAACTGTGCCATCTGATGTGCCGGTTCCCACTCCAAACCGAGGTTATCCTCCGGCACCTCCTGAAACATCATCTCCCAGGCCTTGGGATTGAACCCGATATTACAGGTGGGGTGCTGCCAGGACCCGCCCATGGGGCAATTTTCAATCCCGATTTTAATCCGGTTGTCTGCCGCCCGTTTGGTAAGTTCCCGGAATACCCTGCCAAATTCCGGGATAGCATCTTCCACCGTCCCGCCCTCCAGGGCACCGGCAAAGGTAGCTACGATACCGGCACCAAACAGGCCGGCAGAGTCAATACAATATTCCAGATTCTTTTTATGTTCTTCGTATTGCAAAGGATTACAGTATAATCCCAGGGAGGTTACCTCCATGCCGGAATCCCCTATGATATCCCTGACCTTCTTAGATAATTCAATTAAATCCGTGTTTTCCAAAGACATGTGAAAATTTAAGGAAACCGTTTCAAACCCAGCCTTTATCATATGGGGAAGCCATTCGGCCGCCTTTGTCCCCGGAATACAAGTTCCTATTTTTATCTGTTCCATAATAAACTCCTTTATAAATTAAATCTAAAATCAAGTGCATAATTCCTTCACCAAATAATTCTGACTTCCGCCGACTGGGCAGGAAACTGCCTTAACCAGATCACTTTATTCGAAATGAACTACCTTGTGCTCCCTGGCAGATTCAAATATGGCTTCCATTAATTTCATGACACGCATAACTTCCGGCAGCTTGATTTTAGGTTCTTCTTTCTTTTCAATGGCTTTCATGACATTGCGGTAAAAGTCCCTGATATCGCTTTTCACAATGGGAAGCTCCTGCTTCTGTATGGTATCTTCCCTACGGGGTGCCATGGTTTTCGTCAGGCCGGCAGCCGTGCGGACCGGAACCACATCCTCCTCATTCTTGCCGACAGCGCTTACGATCTGTCCTTTCAGGCTCCAATCCTCAATCACTGCGGTACCATTTAAACCCAACATATACCATCTGGGCAGGGTAACGAAATTATTGGTTCCCACTTCCACCAGTACTTCCACACCGTTTTCAAACCGGAGTTCGGCAGTAAAGCCGTCATCCACCAATTGGTTCGTAATGTGGGTCTCCGTTGCATATATGGTCTTTAATGGGGTATTTCCCATCATAAGCAGGATCTGATCCAGCAGATGGACGCCCCAGTCCAAAACCATACCGCCGCCGTGCTCTTTCTCCTGGCGCCAGTCACCGGGAATTCCCCTGGAACCCTGAACCCTGGATTCAATGCGGAATACTTCTCCCAAGCGCCGTTCGTCATAAATCTTTTTCATGGTTAAAAAGTCTTCATCCCAGCGTCTGTTCTGGTGAACGGTAAATAATTTGCCGGTTTCTTTCGAAGCATCAATCATTTCCTGTAAATCTTTCGAATTTAACGTAACCGGTTTTTCGCTTACCACATTTTTACCTGCCTTCATGGCTTTTATTGCGATCGGGTTATGTAAATCATTCGGTGTTGCTACCAGTACAATATCAATGCGGTCATCAGAAAGCAGTTCTTCCAGGCTTTTGTAGGCTTTTATACCGCATTCTTTTGCATATTCTACCCGTGAATCTTTAATATCATAAATTCCGGCAACCTCTAATCCGTCTATGGATTCGATCAATTCCCTGTGCCAGTTGCCCATGCCTCCGAAACCCACGATTCCAAGCATAAAATTTTTAAGTTCCATTTCAATTCTCCTTTATTCAAACGTATATTTTTATGTTAAGCCCAGTACATACTTTCGCGCTCTTCATAGATCAAAACATTCTTAAGGCACTGGATTGCCTTTAAAAGTCCTTCTTTTCCCGACATGAGGCTGTCTTCATGTTCAATGCTTATGGCATAATCATAACCTGCCAGCCTTAGTTCGGATATAATTGCCTTCCAGTATTCTTCTCCATGTCCGTAACCTACCGAACGGAAGATCCAGGAACGGTTAATCTCATCCGCATAGTGGGTCGTATCCAATACGCCGTTAAGGGCTGTGTTTATGGTATCAATCTTCGTATCCTTGGCATGGAAATGATAGATGGCTCCTGCCTTGCCAAGTTCCCTGATGCAGGCGCAGGGATCCATTCCCTGCCAGATTAAGTGGCTGGGATCGAAATTGGCTCCGATTTCAGGACCGACTGCTTCCCGTAACCGTAATAAGGTTTTGGTATTATAAACACAAAAACCGGGATGCAGTTCCAGGGCTATTTTATGAATTCCATGTTCCTTTGCAAATGCCACTTTCTTTTTCCAGTATGGTATCAGGACTTCATTCCATTGATAATCCAGTATTCCTGCAAAATCATCCGGCCATGGGCAGGTTACCCAGTTTGGCTGCCTGTCTTCTGTACTGCCTCCCGGGCATCCGGAAAAAGTATTGACCACCGGAATTCCCAATTTCTCAGCCAGCAGGATCGCTTTTGTTAAATCCTCATCAAATTTTGCCGCTGTTTCTTTTACCGGATGTACCATATTGCCATGACAGCTGAGAGCACTGACCGTAAGCCGGCTATCCTGTATTGTTTTCTTGAACTTAGCCAGTTCTTCCTCATCCTTTAATAAAATATCCGGGTCACAGTGGGCCGTACCGGGATATCCTCCGCAGCCGATTTCAATCATCTGCACACCGTTTTGGCTTAAAAATTCGCACGCTTCTTTAAGCGGCATACTCCCCAGAACCACTGAAAAAGTTCCTAACTTCATAATTATCCTCCTCGTGTTTATAGCTTTTTTATACTTTGCCTGATGGTATCATGATAAAAGGCGGTGTCTTTTACCGCCGTGCATCCGACTATAGGAACGTCTTTTGTTCCTATAGTATAACTTATCAGTCAAAAAAAGCTATTAACGTATTGCTGAATAAACATACAATCTTGCTATTCATGCCCATACTTTCGTAGGAGGAAAACCATAGTATTTTCGAAACAGCCGTCCAAAATTATTATAGTCCTGAAAACCCACTGCCAGGGCGACCTCGGAGACGGTCATTTCTTTCTGTTCCAGCAGGGAATAAGCTTTTTTCAGCCGGACCTCATTAATATAATTTAAAGGGCTTTTTCCGATGCTTTCCTTAAATAAATGACAGAAACGGTATTCACTGATATGGATTAATTCCGCCAGTTCCCGGTTTGTTATGGTTTCCGTATAATTCTCCTGGATATACTGAAATACCCTGTTAAGCCTGCTTAAATTTTTAATGCGGCTGATGTTCTCTCTGTCGGAAAGGCTCTGGGCTACATAATTTCTAAGCAGATATGCAATCAGTTCATAAAGTTTTCCCTTCATGGCCAACTTATATCCCTGTTTCTTTTCATTCTCCTCCTCATAGATTGACATAATCAGGTCATTAATCATGGGATCGGTTTCGATCAGAGACTTAAAAATAACATTATAATTGGCTATTTCCTTAGAGAACACACCCATTTCAAAAATAATGACCAGTGCATGGAAATCTTTCGTGTAACTGATACCTTCATGGATTTCGTTACTGTTAATAATTACAAGGCTTCCTTCCTTTACAAGGAGGGGCTTCTGGTTGCTGTAAAAAAGACCTCCGCCTTTTATGATATAATGCAGCTCCAGATGTTCATGCCAGTGGGGATTGCAGTAAGGACCCGGTATTCTGATCCTGTTTTCAAACATCTGTACCGGAAATTCCTCATCTTTTATTATTTTCTTTTCATATAAACTCGGATCGTGCATGGCTTCTCCCATAATTTATTGTCTCAATGTTTCATACTATCATTTTTACAGCTTTTTCTTTCTGTATAATTACAGTCTCCTATTTCCGTTTATAATGCTGGTTATCATTTGGTTTATCATTTGGTTTGTCATTTGGTTTGTCATTTGGTTTGTCATTTGGTTTGTCATTTGGTTTATCATTTGGTTTGTCATTTGGTTTATCATTTGGTTTGTCATTTATTATATATTCATCAGTCAAATTTATATTCCGTTACTATTTTATCACAGAATAGTCAGCTTCACTACGGAAATATTGACGGATTATGTATTATTTTTATACAAAAATAAAAAACCATAATTCCGCTCCTTCAGGGCTATCCGCTTTGACCCGCCCGGAAAGAAAGAGATCGGAATTATGGTTTAAAGATAAAGTTTTATTGATTTAAAAATCCGTTATCCTGAAAAATCTGTTTGAGTTCCGTTAACTGGTCACTGCTTAACTTCACTGTCGGTGAATTCCTATCCGACGTATCCTGGTTTTCAATAATCAATACGGACCCGTTTTTATCCAGGGTATGGGTATGCCATACTCCCCGCTTCACATTGTACAATTTCATGGGTTTCATGGCAATGCCGTCCAGCTCATTCACACCCTCCCCTTTGCCTCCTACAAACAGGGTACAGTTCCCTTCCAGCAGGACGAATACTTCATCGGATTCATTATGCTTCTGCATGGTTTTTAAATTCCGGATCTCAAGTTCTTCGCAATACCTTAAAACCGCCACCCGCCAGGCCTGGTAATCGATCAGCGGTTTATAGCCCTCTCCCTCATAAGAAGTAATATCAATGTATTCTCTGTTCATAAATCCCCAACCTTCCTTATAAGTACAGTTTTCAATTATTTTTGCTTGTTTCCCTCCTATACAGCCAAAGTGCATATTCGCATTCCGCTTTGCCACAGGCTCATAACCGGGCTATGCATTCCTTTGTCAAAAACCGGGAGTTTATTGCCCCTGGTATTTATACCAATTCTACTTGAATTACATGCTGCCCTGAGACATCCAGGGTTTCTAAATAGCTTCTTTTAATTACGCCATTTCCCTTTTTTATATCGTATAAAACACCATCCACAGTAATACCGGCCGGCTTGTAATCCCCATATTCTTTCCTGTTTTGATTCCGGTATGTAACTGCAAGCTTCCTGCCTGCAAAGACAAATTCAGCTGATGCCTGATTCTCATCATCAAACTGTTCCGCCATAAGCTTCGGCTCTAACCGAAGGTCTCCAAGGTGTCCTTTTATTCCGAACATTTCGCTTATGACCGTCAGTAACAGCCAGCTGGCCGAGCCTGTCAGGTAATGGTAAAGGCCTCTGCCGTTATCCCCGACATATTCCGGTATCCCCGGATAAGTCCTGCTTTTGCCGAAATCACTTAAGTGGTGGTAGAGACTGTTAATTACCTTATAACCTTCCGGTACGAAGCTTCTCCGGTATAAAGCATTGGCATACATCACTGCCATATGGGAAAATACGGCTCCGTTCTCCTTGCTGCCGTATGCGAATCCAAACATCCTGCCAAGGTCAGTTTTTAACTCCTTAAAATCGGTGTTGAGCTTATACCCACCGATGGCATCATCGTAAAGATACGTATCGGCTGCTGACACAATATCCCTGACCTGTTCCTCCGTGGCCGTTTGTGACATTATGGCAAATACTTGTCCGGTAAGCATCATCCTGACTCCGGTTTTACTGTCACCTTCTACCTGCTTTCCGCTGTTATCATAATAGCTGTTATACCAGGAATGACCTTCCTTATTGGTAATCCACTCGGTTTTCCGGATGTGTTCCCGTATCCAGGCCGCTTTATTTTTCAAGTTGGCAGCCAGTGCTTTACAGGATATAAAAACCTTTTCCCCGCTGACAGTATGTTTGCAGAGGGTACAGTATTTGTACAGCAGCTCCTGCTTCCCGGCAATATCCTCATAAAGGGCCGTATCGTCCGTTAACAGCAATTCCAGCTCTTTTAACAGCTCCAGCTCACTGGCTCCTGCTGTCTCCAGATCCAGAATCCGTTCCGCCAGCTGCTCCAGATTCTCCCCATAAAGGAAGGTGAAGGCAACACTTTCCCCATGTTCTCTTGCCATATCCAGAGCGTCATTCCAGTCGGCTCCCCTCATCCGGATATGGTTGTGTCCGCCTACATCGTAAAAGGAAGTCAGGTGCTGGATTAACATGTGTTCGAGTATGGTTCCCCGGTATTCTTTTCCTCCCGCAGTCTTAAGGCGGTTTCCGTCCTCCGGCTTCCAAAGGGGATCTTTGTCCTCTCCCCGCACTGCCTGGGGATCTTTAAAATAATAATTCTCCTTTAATAAAAGGTTTAAATCCCCGCTTTGCATAATATAGAGGTTAGCGGTAAGAAAAGGCCATGCCCCGTGATCCATCCATACCCTGGTTATATTATTCCGGTCTGCGATAAATTCCCCCTGTGTTGTCCCGATTATGGTAGCGTTGCTTCCATCTGCCCGTACACCGCCGAAATTATCGGTTAACATATCCCTGACGCCCTCCGGATTCATAAGGAGAAGGGCCAGACAATCCTGCCATAAATCCCTCCAGCCCCGTCCTCCTTTGCCATAGTCGTGATGGGGAAGGAAAGAACAACCGTAGATTCTGCGCAGCATGGGCTGGAAATTTACCCACTGCATCCAGGCATCAAAATTTTTGTCTCCGGTTTTGTAGGCAATATTCAGTTTTTGTTCCCAGTAAGCCCTGGTTTTCGTTAAAGAAGTACTTACGGCTTCCCGGGAAAGGAAGGGTTTGACCGTCTTTTCCAGACTTTCCTTAGAGTTTCCGTATCCCAACACGATTACATAGGTTTTACCTTCCCCCGGGGGTAAGGTAACCTCTGCAAAGCGGATCCCTCCCAGAGCCTCATAGCCGTCCAGTACAGTCCCTTCCGTCACATATTTTATGGATTCATCCTGAAGAGCTTTCGGATTCTCAAAATTGCCGCCTTCCCCAATAAAATCTTCCGCGCAGGGGTAAAAACCGACCGGATTTTCTCTGTCTTCGGCAGCTCCAAATACACCGTAAACCACGGTATTTTTCCGGTGCCCCCTTTCATCAAAGGTCAGTGTCGGGTTTAATATAACCCCTTCTTTCGTAACTTCCACCCTATGCAGTAAAGAAGTAACATGCCTGTGGTCCCTGATATTATCTGCGGATCTGCCGTAAAGGGGAATGGCAGCAACCGGTGTGAACGTAAGGGGTTCCCTGCCGGAATTTTTAAGTGTTACCGTCATGAATTCCAACGTATCTTTTGTATAGGGCACAAATGAGGTAATTTCCGAAGTTATCCCATATTCTTTCGAAGTCCTTGTTACCTTCTGCCACATAATTCCGACTTCCAAAACCGTCTCTTCCTTCCCTGCCGTAAAAAGGGCCGCTTCCTGTTTGGCCGACCGACCGGCCGCAGACCAGATGCCTTTCCCTTTTATCATGCACCAGAAATTCCTGGAAGATTTATTATTATGTAAATCTTCACTGCTTACCGGAGCCAATAAGAATGTATTCTGCCCCAGCTTGCTGTCCCCTCCCAACGTAGGGGTGACGCTGCCCATTACACCGCTTTCATTGGCAATCGGAAAATAAAGATAACCAGTCAGCTCCGGATCTTTCAGTCGGAACCTTCCTTTTTCATCTAAAAACTCATAGCCTTCCATACCTTTCTCCCATCCACGCAGTATGCGTATTTATTATGATGTATCCGGTGACCGAATCGTCACGTATATTGATTTGACCTGTCAAAGTTATCAAATCAAATTTACGGGTTTAAATTTAACTTGCCGACCTGGGCATTCTTCCGGTATTCCGATGGGGATACACCGCAGACAGACTTAAAAATTTTCATAAAATGCTTTTCATTCTCATACCCGATCAGACTGCTGATTTCTATGATTTTTTTATCGGTTTTTTCCAATAATCTTTTTGCTTCGTTAATCCGGATGGTTTTTAAGTAATTTACAAAATTCATTCCGGTATATTGCTTAAATACATAGGAGAACAATGAATAGTTCATGGATATGAAGTTTGATACCACAGCCATATTCAGGTCTCTATCATAATTTTCCTGTATGTACCGGACTGCTTTTTGGATCTTCTGTTTGTTTTTGTAATCATCAAACTCGGTAATGAGTCTTTCATTGATGGATTCGATCCAGCCTGATATGGCTTCATAATAACTGCCGGCATTGTCATATTCATATACGTTTTTCAGGTCACTGATGTTTTCCGCCTCAAAATCCAGAATATTTTTATAATTTAAGCATATCTTCTCAACCAGGGTATTCATTAAGGACATGAAATAATCCGGCTCGATCTGGCCCTGTTTTGTCTTATATAAGATACGGATCAAAACTTTGTCGGCCTCTCCCAGCTTATCCGTTCCGACCATCTGTACAAACTGGTCTATGGTTTCATCGGAAACGGTCTCTTTCGTACTTTCGGTGTGACTGTATTCCGTGATAAAATTCCCGGTTGCAAAAGCATACTTCCTTGCATATAAGGCTTCCCCATATGCTTCTTTCAGTTCCCCCAGATTTTTATGTTCCCTGCTGACACCTACAAAATGATCTTTCAGCAGATTGCTGAGTATTTCTTCCTTACCGGAATTTTTTACAATAAAAACACTTTGTCCGTTTATATCATCCAGGAATATGACCTCTTCCCGGCTCATGTCCTTTCGTGTTCTGTAATTGGTGCAGCAAACCACATATTCACCGTTTAAAAAATAATTTTTGAATTTATTTTCAATAGCCTTTACTTCTTCCTCTGATATAACGGGATTTAACAACATATACTTAAACTGCTGGCAGCCTATTTTAATGTTTTCGTTCTGCTGTATTTCCTCGGCTTTGATTTCCTTCTCTAATTTCTCCAGTATCATATTAATTTTATCCCGTTCAATGGGTTTCAGCAAATATTCTTTTGCCCCATTACGCAGCAATTCAACTGCGTAGGAAAAATCGTCATATCCGCTGATTACAATGACTTTGGGTACATATGGCAGTGATTGTATTTCTTTTACGAGCGTAATACCGTCTTTTTTTGGCATACGGATGTCAGTGATCATTACATCGATTTGATCGTTTTTTACGATTTCATATGCCTCCTCCCCATTTTTACATAATATAATTTCATCAATAGGAACAGCAGAACGAATTACCATGGCCTTAATCCCCTGACGGATGATTTTCTCGTCCTCTACGATCAACAACTTCTTCATATAAATCCTCCCCTATACTCAGGCAGTGCACCCGTTGGCAGCCCGGCGTGAATCGGCCGAATGCATCATGCCGGCAAATTGCAGATCCCTATTTCAAAAATGCCGGCCCCGCAGCAAAAAACCCGGGAATTCTGCCGCACTGCTAAGAATTTTCCGTAATAAACGGAATTTTAACTATTACTTTCGTATAGCAGTCTTTTTTCGATGCTATACTGATACCATACTCCTCACCAAAACTTATTTTAATCCGGTCCTGGACGTTCTTTAATCCGATTCCATTGCCGGAACTGCCTGTCGTTTCAATTTCTCCCTCAATTTTTTTCTGCAGCTGCACGATTTCTTCCTCCGTCATTCCCCTCCCGGCGTCCGTAATTTCAATCGTACAGTAACTTTCATATATAATTCCTTTCATATATATGCTGGTGTCCTCCGCCAACTCTTCAATTCCATGGTAAATGGCATTCTCTATAATGGGCTGCAGGGACATCTTGGGAATCTCCTGTTTATATATGATATCCGGAATTTTTAAGGATAAATAAATTTCATAATCAAACCGCAGATTGATTAATGCCAGGTAATTCCTGATATAGTCGATTTCTTCTCCGACGGTAACATTCTTTGATACCCATTTCATACTGTAACGAAGGAGCTTTCCCAAAGCCGTCACGGCATCGGATATCTCATATTTTTCATCCACCTCGGCCATCATTTTAATGGATTCCAGTACATTATATATAAAATGGGCATTGATCTGGTTCTGGAGAGCACGGATTTCCGTATTTTTTACTAATACTTCCCGTTTGATATTATCGCCCATCAAACGGTTTATCCGTCCCAGCATCTTATTGATCTGCTGCCCCAGTTCCCCTATTTCATCATCCCTGAAAGCCGGGACACGGACCTCTAAATCACCTTTTTGTACCATCCTCACGGTATCCATAATGATATAAAACTGCTTCAGAATGATTTTCACGATTTTATCGGAAACAAATATCAATGCAATAACAATAACAACAAAACATCCCCAGAAAATATTCCGGAAACGGTTGACGGTTGCAAGGTCCTCCTGTAAGGAAACAATCCGGAACAGATACCCGTTTAATTCCTTTACATTTTTATAACAGACCACCACCGGCTCCCCGTCTAAATTCATGGTATCATATGCGATGTCTTCCAGATCCCGGGGCATTTTCTGCATTACATCCGAAACATTATCAAACCATCTGCAGTCATAGGCGGAATCAAAATAATATCTTCCTTTTTCATCCACAAAGCAGGTCCATTCCTCTTCGGTGGGCGAATAGATCTGAGGAAACATTAATTCCATCTTGGTGGATACTTCAATTACCGCATCCATTCCATTGCCTAAAGGATTCCGGGTAACCAGGGAAACCAGATGGTCACTCCCATAGGCGGAATAAGTCGGAAAAATCTCATCCGCATAATCAAACTGCCAGGTCCCGGATGCCGGTACTCCGTACCTTGCCCAGGACAGCCTCTTCATCCGGTCCTTCCGATAGAGAATCGGCATCATTTCCGGTATCTTGTCAAAATCGGCATAGACCCTTATCTGATATAAATAGGGATTGGTGTTTACTATTTTTTCCAAGGCTTTTATTTCAGTCTGATAAAAATTCAATAATTGCTGTGTTTTAAAATCTTCTTTTTGACAAAACCGTAAAACATAATTCCAGAAATTCTGACTGTTTATCATTACCTGGGTGGACATCTGGCACATTTCTACATTTTTTTGAATCTGATTATAATTCTGGGTGAAATTTAACTCTACGTTTTTCATTTTTTCCGTTATCCTGGAATCCTTAATATTGTCAAAAAACAGGGTTGAAAGGATAACCATGGGAAAAACAATAATTGCCATAATGAGAAAAGTAAATTTGTGGCTTAATTTTAAGGACGAAAAATTCCTTCTTATCTGTTCCATTATGCCTCCGTAATGATATATGCTTTTACGTTGTCAAAACTTATAAAATGTCTTTTTATTTACCTTTATCGGAAGTTTGTAAATCAACTTCCGATAAATTATATGCACGTCGGTAAAAAGTACCGCCTTTTACCGCAAGTTTGTAAACAGCTTCCGATAAATTACATTATAATGAATTTCATTGGAAAAAACAACCTGATGACATACAATTATCAGGCTGTTTTTCCCATTAAAACCGATTATTTAATTCCTAATTTCTCCTTGGCCTCATCCATCATTTCCGTTTTGGTCGACAATACCTGGCCGTATCCGTAATCTTTACGCTTTTGCATATAATCCGACCAGATTGTGTCAAATTCCTGTTCCGAACCTGCCAGTAAAAGCTTCGGTAATACGACGCCCCATTCATTGTCGGCCTGGGTCTGGATATCCATTTCATCGGAATCCGCGGCCAAAGTTACATCATATTGGGAAGTTGATATAACATATGGATAGGTCCAGCGTTCCATCTGCCCCAGGGGTTCTGCCGTCGGTACTGCCCACTTAAGAGCCATTGCATTATCCTGGAACATCCAGTATGCGGAATCCGCTCCGTACTGTTTATCATATTCCGCCCTGTCTTTCGTCAATAACTCCCTGACTTCCGGTTTCATAGTAGCAACGTCGTCAACATAATCCCAGGTCTTTCCTTCCACGCCCAACCAGGTCATAAGCTGTCCGTGTTCACTCATTAAATACGAAAATAACTGGATTGCACGGTCAGGACGTTCGCAGTTTTTCGAAATCATGGTCAGGGTCCAGCCGTTGATACCGGTGCCGGGTAAGGTATATGCATCACCTTTGCTGTTTTTCGGTCCGTCCACTGCAATATAGATACTGTCCGGATCATTGGCATATAAAATCTTTTCCTGGTCTGCTAAGTCGGTTCTCTGGTATAACATGCAGAAATAACGCCCCTGTGCTATTTTTTCTTCCATCTGGGCTCTCTTATCAATAAAGATATCGTCATATAAATATCCTTCGGCTCCTAATTCCCGGAAAGCCTTTAACCACCTGACTAATTCGGGATCGGTCAGCCTGTCATAATACTTTCCGTCTTTTTCATATGGAACTGCTAAAAAGTTTTCCAGATACTGATCAAAGGACACGTTACCCGTATTGGTGAATTCATGGGCGCCGATGGGGATCAGGGGCTGGCCGTTTACTTCCGGGAATTTCTCAGCGGCAGCCTTAACGGCAGCAATAAAGCCTTCCGGTGTCGTCATATCAGGACTTCCTATGGCTTCATAAATGTCTTTCCTTACTAAAAATGTCTGGTTGGAAGCGATATTGTCATATTTTTCATAGTCAGCCGGTGAAAAGGAAGAATTCGGATAACCGTAAATATGTCCGTCATCCTGTGTAAACCAGCCAACACGGCTTTTATCCGCAACTTGATACCAGTAAAGGTCATATTGATCTGCCAGTTCATCCAGCGCATATACCATACCGTCTTCAATCATCTGGCCTACCTGGGGTTCATACCAGCCAAGGGTAAGTATATCAGGCAGGGAATCGGAGGCAATCAAAGAGTTTAGTTTTTCTGATTCGGTTCCGGCCGGAACTACAAATTCTATATTACAGCCCGTTTCTTCCGTAATTGTTTTCGATACCAAATTTTCACCCCAGGGTGTGGTAAACCAGGAAAAATTAATATACCAGGACAAATCCACTTTATCGGCCGCATTCTTCTGCCAGCCGGGAAGGGCATCCCCTTCCGTACCAGTTGATCCGGCTGCTTCCTGGACCGTCGCCGTCCCGTCTTTGACCGCATCCGAACCGGTTGCTGCATTCTTTTTTCCGCAGCCGGCTCCAGTAAAGACCATAACCAGGATCAGGGCAAAGGCCGCTGCTTTCTTGTAAGTTTTTTTCATTTTTTACACCCATTGCATACCGCAGACAAGTCTGCGGTACTGCCACAACATAAATATGCGAAACTAGTTTCGCAGGCTGAAAGAATCTGTATGTGGCATTCCTTTCCTTTATTATATTTTTCCTTCAACCCTTTCAAACATGCCGATACGGCATACCTCCTACCTCGTTCCTGCCTTTTAGCACAAACAATAACTGAATCTTGTTTTCCTCCCTTTTATTATTTTTTAATTATTCCTTAACTGCGCCGACCATCATTCCTTTTACAAAATATTTCTGAAGGAACGGATAAACGCAGCAGATAGGCAAAGTTGTTATAACCATAGCCGCCAGCTTGATGGATGTGGACGTGGTATCGGAGGCCGTAATATTGGCAGCTGATATGGACTGGGCCATCTGGCTGGATTGTACCTGGGCTACCATACGGTACAGGTAAGTCTGTATCGGCTCCAGATCAACCCGGTTTGTCATAAACATCAGCCCTCCGAAATAATCATTCCACTGCCCAACACCTGCAAATAGTGCGATTGTTGCAAGAACCGGCTTGGATAAGGGCAAAATCACCTTTATAAATATACCCCAGTCATTAGCACCGTCTATTTTGGCAGACTCCTCCAAAGATGTCGGAATATCACGGAAAAAGTTTATAAAAATCAATAAATTAAAAAAATTAAAAGCAGCGGGTATTATGTATACTAAAAAATTATTTAAAAGGTTCAGCTGTTTATATAAAATAAAGGTCGGTATTAAACCTCCGGCAAAAAACATGGTAATCGTTCCGAACATCATATATACTTTTCTTCCCATGAGATAACTTTTCGATAAGGGATAGGCTACCATGGCGGTGAAAAATACGTTCAGCAGCGTACCGAATAAGGTTTTTCCTATGGTAACCTTGAATGCCTGTATTACACTGCTGTCTTCAAAAACCGTAATATAATTTTCCAGTGAAAACTTTCTCGGCCACCAGTAAATTCCTCCCATCATGGCATCCTTTGCGTCGTTAAATGAATTTACAATAACATACCAGATCGGATACAGACATAAAAAGCAGATCAGTACCATAAAAATATCGTTAAACGTATCAAAAACCACCGTACCCCTGGACCGTTTAATTTTCGTTTTAATTGTTTTCTTCACAATGAAACCTCCCGTCTAGTATAATGATCTGCCCAACAGTTTCTTACATGATGTATTCCCGATTAACAGCAGTATTAAGGCTATAATTGATTTAAACAGGCCTACTGCCGTTGCATAGGAGTATTTTCCCATGGTCATGCCTACCTGGTATACATAAGTATCAATTACCTGGCTTCTGGATATATTAATCTGGTTTTTTAAATTCATCATCTGGTCAAAGTTGGAATTCATTAGTCCGGCAATCTGAAGTATAAGCATAATCGCTATGGTACCGGTAATAGAAGGCAGCGTGATATATATAATTTTCTTCAATTTCGTAGCCCCGTCTACAGTGGCTGCTTCATAAATCTGCTGGTCCACGCCGGATATTGCGGCCAGATAAATAATTGCTCCCCAGCCAAGTTCTTTCCAGCTGTCCGTTATTAAGGCCAATGGCCAGAAATAACCCGGTTCTCCCAGAAAGGAAACCGGTTGTTTTATTATATTAACGGCTATTAAAAGTTCATTGATAATACCGTTTTTGGAAAGCCAGGTGGTTAAAATCCCGCCCAGCACTACCCAGGATAAAAAGTGGGGAAGGTAAGATATGGTCTGAGAAATTTTCTTAAATCGCATTCCTCTTATTTCATTCACCAATAATGCAAAGACAATCGGCAGAGGGAAACCTATCACCAGCTTCAAAAGGCTGATGCCCAAAGTATTGGTCATAATATCCACAAAATTAGAATCCTGAAAAAATTCCCGAAAATATTTAAATCCCACCCAGGGTGCTTCTGAAATGGGTCTGGTAATTTTAAATTTCTTAAAAGCAATTACAATACCGCCCATAGGTATGTAATTAAATACAATCATCCATAGAATACCCGGCAGGGCCATGAATTGCAGAAAGCGCTGGTTCCACCACTTCTGTATGGTTTTACCGGTTCCAGGCTCCCCTCCCGGCTGATTTCCCGTAGATTTTATAACTGCTTTAGCCATACTGATTCCTCCATCTGTCATCTGATAAATCAATCATATAAAATTAATCCAATGAAAAAAACGTATATATTTTATATAAGGTGTCATTTTTTTAGTAGACAGGAAAGAGTCTGACGCGCTGTCACTTTAATGTGAATTTCCCCTGGCGTAAGTGTGCCGCCTGCTGCCGGTGACCACCGGTATTACAGGTTCCGGCTCCTTTTGCAGGTGTCTGTTGAATAATTTTGGTGTTTATATTTTAGTTAAGTGGGTTTATTCTTTCACAGAAATTTCACGGAATTACTTATAAAACAAAAAGAAAAATGTACCCTGGAAGGTTAGGAACTGCTGATAGCTTATTCCTCCTCCGGGTACACTTTATTCATTACAGAAATATTCCAAATATATTGAAACAACACATTTTTAACCTATCAGCATAGCTGTGTAATAGGTTATGGGTATACAGCAAAGTGGAATGTTAATATCCGCTATGAATGCCGTATACTGATTGTATCAGATTAAACAGGAGCCTTTAACAGCATCGTTTTACGAATGGTCTTTCGTAAAAGTACTCATTAGTTTCCGGAACAGGTAATTTGGTTTGGTATTCTGGCTGTTCTGGGATATTACTTCTTCAATAAAATATTGCTGGCTGTCGAGGGAGTTTTCACCGTCTAACTCTTTTTTCCTGTAGATGCCGTCACTTCCCAAAAGCCTTGCCTTCACATTATCTTTAAACTGAATATCCAGTATATGCAATATCTGCTCCCGGATATCCGCATCCAGGATGGGGCAGGCAATCTCAACCCTTCTGGAAGTATTCCTGGTCATCATATCAGCAGATGAAATATACAGCCGGATATCCTTCTCTTTACCAAAACAGTAGATTCTGGAGTGTTCCAGGAACCGTCCCACTATGCTGGTGACCATAATATTTTCCGTTCTGCCTTTGATTCCCGGCAGCAAACAGCAGATTCCACGGATGATCAGTTTCACTTCCACGCCGGCCTCAGAGGCTTCCGACAGTTTCGTAATAATATCCTTATCCGTTAAGGAGTTGGATTTAATAATAATACCTGAACTCTCCCCCCGTTTTGCTTTCTCTATTTCATAATCCATCAGGGCGAGCATATTATTTTTAAAGGAATAAGGTGCCACGAAAAGGTTATTGTACTGTCCTTTTAAATTGGATATGGACATGTTCTTAAAGAATTCACTAGCTTCCTGTCCCATATCCTGATTGGCTGTGATCAAAGACAGGTCCGTATAAAGTTTTGCCGTCTTTTCATTATAGTTGCCGGTACCGACCTGGGTGATATACATGATTTTATTTCTGTCGCGCCGTGTAATAAGGCATATCTTGGAATGTACCTTAAACCCTTCAAAACCGTATATGACATTACAGCCGGCTTCTTCCAGGCGTTCTGCCCATTCAATATTGTTTTCTTCGTCAAATCTTGCTTTTAATTCCACGAGGACGGTAACTTCTTTATTATTTTCCGCCGCAGTACAAAGATAATCAATTATCCTGGAGTTTCTGGACAACCGGTAAATGGTTATCTTGATGGATATTACATTGGGATCCTGGGCACTTTCTTTCAACAGGTGCAAAAACGGTTCCATCTGGTGATAAGGATAAAACAGCAGGATATCCTTTTTCCTGCACTGGTTCGTAATGCTTTCATTTCGGTTTAAGAATACAGGATAATTTGGTTCAAAAGCAGGATAACTGAGCTGCTTTAACAAAACGTTCGGGAGTTTTGAAGAAAGTTCAAAGACATAATTCATAACGATTGGTGAATCACAGGTAAAAACCTGCTCTTTGCCGATACCAAGCTTGTCCAGCAGAAAACCCATGAGTGCCTTGCTTAAATGTCCCTGTACTTCCATTCTGACAGGGGAAAGCCTTGCCCGTTTCTTCAGGACCTTCTTCATACGTACCCTGAAATCATCATCTACTTCAAAAATTTCATCCTCCGGGCTTATATCCGCATTCCTGGTGACAGATATAATAGCCGCACACTCTACTTTATACATACCAAAGATTTCCGCCGTATGGTCTAATACTATTTTTTCCGTCATGACATAACGGGTCTGGTTTCCCGGCAATAAAACAAACCTGGGCAGTGACTGTGAGATGGGAATCAGTCCGAATTTCATATCTTCTCCCTGAAATACACAAACTATGTAAAGTCCTTTGTTCATAAGATGTGGAAAAGGATGGCGGGAATCAATGACCTGGGGAGACAGTATTGGTAAAATATCGCTTTGGTAATACCGGTCAATATATTTTTTTTCCGGCTTTTCCAGTTCCGCCAGCCCTAAATTACCTACACCGAATTCCCTCAGTTTTCCTTCCACTTTCCCAAATAATCCGTCTTTTAACTGATATAAGGGTAAGGTATTTTCAAATATTTTTGCCAGCTGCTGCTTTGGACTCATACCTGTTTTATTATCGATACTGTTATTCTCCATTAAAGATAAATCGGTAATAGATCCCACACGTACCATGTAAAACTCGTCCAGATTACTTGTAAATATGGAGATAAATTTCAATTGTTCATAAAGGGGTACAATTTCATCCTGGGCTTCAAGAAGTACCCTCTCATTAAATTTCAGCCAGGATAGTTCCCTGTTCTGCATAAAATTATTTTCAAAACTGCCGTCCGTATATGCCATACTATTCTCCTTTCAGGATTCTTTCGTAAAAATATCCTTCTCTTATGCCAAATTTGCTTACTATGATATTTTCACTGTGAAAATAGTCCATGACCGTATCCACAATAATAAGCCCCGGAATTATGGTATGCACCCGGTCGGGTATATTTTGCAGTACGGGAGTTAAAGTATTTTTATGGCTGTTGTGAATTAATTCCAGTATTTTTTTTATATGATAAGCTTCGATGTTGACATTTTTTTTCGGCAGTTTAAATATATGATTACTTAATTTGGCGGCAGCCCTTATGGTACCGCCGACACCGCAGATGGTGGGGAAACTCTGTCTTTCAAACTCTAAGGCTTCCAGGTTATCCAGTACCGTCCGCCTGATAACATTCCTTTCCTCTTCTTTTGGAATAATCTTTTTAACATGTTTTACATATAAATTCAGGGATCCGATGGGCATACTGGTAGCAAGTTTGATTTCTTTGTCGGCGAATGCCACAATTTCCGTACTGCCTCCGCCTATGTCTACCAAAACCCCGTTCTCACAGTCAATTGCTTTGGTGGCACCGATAAAATCAAGGGTTGCTTCTTCTTCCCCTGACAAAAGCTCCACCTCATAACCCGTGGAATCTTTTATCATTCCGATTACTTCTTTGGTATTTACTATATTTCTTAAAGACGCAGTGGCAAATACATGGATATTCCCTGCATCTACCTGAAAATTCTTTAATATATCCGAAAAATCTTTCAGGATTTCACAAGCCCTTTCGACTCCGCTGCTGCTTAGCTTTTCATTCTTTATATAATTGGCAAGGCCGGCCATTGTTTTCTTTTCCAGTAATGATTTCATATGGGAATCATTATATTCATAAACACATAGCCGGATGGTATTAGACCCTAGATCTATAATTGCACAAATCATATAGAAAGCCTCCTATTCACGTAAGTAATACTTTCTTTCGTATCCACAACAAAGTATATTAATCGAATGTTAAGGGCATGTAAATTGATCGTTAAAAATAGGTAAAATTAAAAAATATGACGAATTTTGTAAATTTCATCAATAACCCTTTACTAAAAGCTCCTTCCTGATATACCGGAAAGTAGCATCTTCCCCCTCCTCTTTTAACATGGTCAATAGTTTTTCGAGTAATCTCCCGGTATCCTTATTGATTAAATAATGTTCCTTGGATGCCTTAAAATAAACCAGGGGATCCGCATCGGTATATTTTTCCCTGTTATAATTTTTACTTGCGGCAATTCGGTCACAGAACATTTCTACCACATATTTGACCGGCATTTTCATACCGGCCATAGGGGTTCCTTCATTTAAACTGTAATCGATCCAGTATTCCAGATGATGTTTGTTTCTGCCTTTATGATGAAGCCACGCAAGGCTGTATCCCTTAATTTCCCGTTCCGCATTATTGGGGCTGCGGTCTCCCTGATAATATTTCGCCCCCACCGAAAATTCCACCCAGGAATACTTTGATAAATCATGGAGAATACCCTGTTTATATAAACCGGCCCGAAAGCAATACTTCAGGACCAGCCATTTGTGATGATTAATTGTTTTTAAGTGCTGCATCCATTTTGTCATATGAACCTCCAATTCTTATAACTATTATGCTTTATACACTTAATATAGTCAAGAATGGAGTTTTTTCTGCCGGTCAGGCAGCCGTTTGTAATAATCCGTTTTCTTAAATTCTTTTTCTGTATTCAGAATTGATTTCAGTTTCATTTCTTTATCCGGATCGTCCTTATTAATCATACTTACTTCCCGTGCAAGGATATCATTTACTTCCTCTTTCGACTTACAGTTTTTCAGCTTTCTCTCCAGAATTTCCCTCTTTTTTTCCAGCATTAAAATCTTCATATACAGCATTGGATTCTTTTTCTGAAGATAACGTATCTCCTCCGGCGTTAATTTGGCACCGGATTTTAACTTTTGGGAAATACTTGCGTTTAACTGATTTTCTTCCTCCTCCGTATAATCCAAAGCTTTATCCATGGCTTCTTTTATCATTTCATTTGGGCTTTTTGCCTGTTTTTTTTCCTGGCCGGATAATATATTATTCCCCTGGTACCCGGTAAATAAAATATTTGTATTACTTATCTGCATATTAACTCCCATCTGTGCACCCTGGCACACGTACAAATCAGGATATTGAGAAAATGCTTTTGTTTTTCAACCTTCACAACATGATACCGCTTAAGCGGCATTCACACTACCCCTTTTCCTGTATATATCGGCCTTATATCCAAATGCATTATAGGGAATTACGGCTTGTTACTTTTTTTTGTACAGGATGGACAGTCCTCTGTGTCAGCTGCCTGCTTTTCCGTATCAGGTACCTGTGCCCCCTCCTGGCCGGCATTTTGCTGTTTCTCAATAATGCCGGATAATTCTTCTGAAAATTCAGCAGTTAAACCGTTCTGATACTTTCGTTTATACCTCCCGGCTGGGGCAGGATCTTTACCGCCCATAAAGTGGAATAATTTCATCCCAATATAACACAGGGAATATAATACTATCATTACAATTCCTGCAATTAAGCCGGTTCCCTGTCCCTTAATGAAGGGCATACTTGCAATAGCAATAATCAGTACGATTAAAACAAATAAAGAAGAATAAGGAAAACCACCCAGTTTACACTTACCCTCGGGACATCCGTACTTTTTACGGAAACGGATATGGGTTGCCATAATAATGACGTAAGTAAAAAGCAGGGCGAAACCGCCGGCACTGATTAAAAATAGATATAACCGCGGTAAGAGTAATCCCAATCCAAGCCCAAGGAGCATGGAAATTCCGGAAAATACGATACCCCGGTACGGAACATCCGTATTATCTTTTAACAGGTGCGGAGCCAGTCCGTCATCTGCCAGGGAACGGATCATTCTGCCAAGGCCAAACATGGCGGCCAGCATGGTAGAAAGTATGGCCGTAATTAAAACCAGACTGAGAACGGAACCTGCCCAGGTGATTCCAAACCGGTTCAATGCGGCTACCATGGGACTGGTTGCTTCGTTGACCTCATTGGTAGGAATGAGGGGAAGCATTACGGCAACGGATAATATATAAAAGCCTACCAGGCTTATAACCGTGTATCTTATGGCTTTCGGTACGGTCTCCTGCGGATTTTCGGCTTCCGAGGCAGCAAGGCCGATTATTTCAAAGCCCGCATAAGCAAACACGACGATTAACATGCTTCCGGCCAGACCTTTAATCCCACCCGGCATAAAGGATTCCCGGGTCAGTTCCCCGGCCCCCACTGCCGGGGTGCCGGGAAACAGACCTGTAATTAATAAAACAGCTATAATAATAAAGGCCAGAATAGTCAGAACTTTTATGGCCGCAAGCCCGCTTTCCAGTTTACTTAATTTACTGGCTCCTAAAAGATTTAATAATGTCACACCGATAATGATAAAGGCCCCGAGTAACGGTATGGAGATACCCGGAATCCATTCCTTAACTAAAATGGATATGGCAGTGGCTTCACTGGACATGGCCAAAACCATGCCCGTCCAATATACCCAGCCGACTACAAATCCGGTTCCCTGCCCATAAGCTTCTGCCGCAAAGGTCCGAAAGGAACCGGAATCGGGATTGGCTACGGTCATTTCTGAAAGGGCAAAAAGTATATAATATACCAGCACTCCTCCTAAAATATAAGATATCATAATAGACGGTCCCGCAGAATTTATAGCAACAGCCGATCCCAGAAAAAATGAACCGCCTATTACCGTCCCTAATGCCAGCATGGTCAGATGCAGTGCAGATAAACCTTTTTCTTTATTCTTCAATGTATTCTCCTCCAAGCATAATTAACGCAAAACATAATTAACGCTGAACAGGCAGTTTTGCCTCCGTCTGGATACCGGGGCACTCCTGTTAGTTTAAATCATTATTTTTCATTATTATTACTCAAATTTGGGGATACATACTTGTTGAAATTATATTTATTTTATTAACGGTCCATTTCTTTGTTTCCGATTCTCTGTCCGAACTGTAACATACAAATACTTATTTGATAAATACTTTTTTGATAAATACTTTACCTGCTCTTAATAAATATGGTAAAATAAATAAAATGCCATACCGTTTTTTAAATACCACTTTGAATTAAACCGATTCTATCAGTAACTATATCATGTTTGACACGGAAAGAAGAATGACTTTGAAGAACGACTTTACAAAAGGCAGTATTATAAAAAATATTTTAAATCTTGCATTTCCCATGACTCTGGCACAGCTGATTAATGTTTTGTATAATGTTGTGGACAGGATCTACATTGGAAGAATGTCCGAAGGGGCTACGTTATCCTTAACAGCCATCGGTCTTACCCTTCCCATCATAACAATTGTCATTGCTTTTGCCAATTTATTCGGCATGGGAGGTGCTCCTTTATGTTCCATCGCCAGGGGCCGGGGAGATAAGGAAGAAGCGGAAAGGATAATGGGCAATTCTTTTACCTTATTGGTATTGTCCGGTATTTTACTGACCGTAACCGGGCTCATCTTTAAAAAACCCATGCTGTACCTGTTTGGAGCCAGTGACGCTACTTTTCCTTTCGCCAATGATTACCTGACGATCTATCTTTTTGGAAATATTTTTGTCATGATCGGACTGGGTATGAATAGTTTTATCAATTCACAGGGTTTTGGTAAAACCGGGATGATGACCGTATTAGTAGGAGCCATTGCCAATATAATCCTGGATCCTATTTTTATTTTTGGATTCGGTATGGGAGTAAAAGGTGCTGCCGTTGCAACTGTTATTTCACAGTTTTTATCCGCAGCATGGATCTTGTTATTCCTGACAAGTAAAAAGGCAATCTTAAAATTAAAATTACCTTATTTAAAATTAAAACCAAAGCTGATTAAAAATATTGTAATGCTTGGGTTATCCGGATTCATGATGGCTGTCACCAACGGGGCCGTCCAGATCATATGCAATGCCAGTCTCAGGTTTTACGGCGGTGACCTGTATGTCGGTGCCATGACCGTTATTAATTCTATCCGGGAAGTAATATCCATGCCTGTTTCCGGCTTAACCAACGGGGCCCAGCCTATTATGGGTTACAATTACGGCGCGGGCGCCTATGGCCGGGTCCGTTCCGCCATCAAATTCATGTCTGCCGTCTGTATCACTTATACCGTAATCGCCTGGGGCATCCTGAATTTATTTCCCCAATTTTTCATACAGGTGTTCAGCCAGGATCCTGAGCTGCTCAGAGCAGCCCTGCCTTCCTTAAAAGTATACTTTTTCGGATTTTTTATGATGTCCCTGCAGTTTGCCGGGCAATCCGTATTTGTGGCTCTTGGAAAGGCCAAGCAGGCGGTTTTCTTTTCCCTGCTTCGAAAAGTAATTATTGTAATTCCCCTTACTTTGCTGTTACCGGGATTATTTAACCTGGGTACAACCGGAGTGTTCCTGGCAGAGCCGGTATCCAATTTTATAGGCGGTGCCGCCTGTTTTGGCACCATGGCGGTTATGGTCGGAAGAGAATTAAAAACTAAATCGGGTATAAAATTCTAAGAAACCGCCTAAACCAGGAATTTCCCTGCTATTTCATCGAATTTCCGGGAATGCTTCACAAGAAAATCCTTAAAATACATTTTATTCCGTTTCAGTTCTTCCGCCAGTTCAGCCATGAATTCAGGGATATCATCCTTTTTCATTATGCCGGCTGCCCGGCCAAACTTGGTATTATCCCTGCCATGCTGTCCGCCCACATGCAATTCAAAAACATCTTCCACGGCTTCCCCGACCCGCTTCTTACCGCCTGCAAATCCAATTTCGTTGACCTGATGCCTGGCACAGGAATTACCGCACCCGGATATATGGACGGAAGGCAGATAATCACCGGTAATCCTTTTTTCGTCCAAACGCTTTAAAATGGATTTACATAACTCCTGGCTTTGTTCCACGCCGATCTGGCAGGTGGGTACACCGACACAGCTTACGCTTCTTTGTATCCGGGAAACCTGCCTTACCTCTTTCGTTAAAGCAAGCAGTTCCTCCGCCTTATCTGCAGAGAGGTTACGGATATACATACTTTCCGACATGCCAAGGCGCATATCCGGGTTATCACAGTCGTTGAAAAATGCCAGGATCTTTGTAAGGGTATCCGCAGGCATCAGTCCGCATAGCGGATGGATCAATACGGTATACAGCCCTTTCTGCTTCTGGGGTATCAGGCAGTCGTTTTCAGTTATGTTATTTTCTATTGATTTATTTTCTTTGAAGTATTCCTGTGGGTTTAGATCCACATTTCCGTTTTCTTTCATTTCCTCTGCAAGGACAGGTTTTATGCCTTCAAATACTAACTCTTCCTTTACTTTTGCAAGATGTTTTTTATAGCACTCCATAAAAGCATCCCTGCCCATTCTTCCCGGTATATAACGAAGTCTTGCCCTTCCCTTGTTCTGATAATCCCCTTCTTCCATAAATAACCGGATGACCGCTTCCACATAATAAAGAATCTCTTCCGGAGGAATTAATTCGTCGTAGTTAAGGGCTATGGAAGGATTCGGCCCCAGCCCTCCGGCCAGGTATAGTTTAAAGTACGGCTTTTTGTTGCAGGTGACCGCCAGGAAACCGGTGTCATTAATGGTACTGTTGGCTGAATCTCGGTCACTGTTGGAAAAAGATATTTTTAATTTCCTTGGCAGACGGTACTCCGTAATCCGTTCCAGCAGGTAATTGCCCACCTGCAGGGCATAGGGGGTAACATCAAAGGCTTCCCCGCTTTCTACGCCGGACAGAGGGGAGAGAGCTACATTCCTTGGAAAATTACCGCCGCTTCCCCTGGAATACAAGCCGTGGTCAATGGCTGCCTCCATGATATCACATACTTCGTCTATCCCCAGGTCATGAAGCTGCACCGCCTGCCTGGTAGTAAGATGGATCGTATCCAGTTTGTATTGTTTTGCAAATTCTGTAATCAATTTCAGATGGGACAGGCTTAAGACGCCGGAAGGAATTCTTAAACGCAGCATGAATTTTTCTCCTCCCCGCTGTGCATAAACTCCCATCCCGCCTGATGCTCCTTTAAATTCCGCAGTTGTAATTTCTTTTTTTAAAAATTGGTGTCCCACCTGACGGAAACGGGCTATCTCATCCTTTAATTTCTGATTAAATTCAATCATCCCTTTGCTCCTTTGTTTCTAACAGTTTTATCAAATCACTTGATTTTATCACAGAATGAGAATAAAATAAAATTATAAATAATTATTTATCAATAAAAATAACTTATAATTAAATCGCTGAAACAAGAAGCTGTTGCAAAAATGTTAATTTACTGTGCCTGGGTCTCCAGGTAAGATGGATTATGACTTTTGCAGCAGCCTCTTGACAGAATAAACCATTCATAAAACTCACCCGGTATCTCTCAATACATCCATATACCATAATTGAAAGGAATAAAATTTATGCTGGATTTTAGGATAGAAACCTTTCTCACCCTTTGTGAAGAAAAAAGTTATACAAAAACGGCCCGGAAACTTTGTATTACACAACCCGCAGTAAGCCAGCATATCCGCTATCTGGAACAGCATTATGGCAGCAGGCTTTTCGATTATAAGGGGAAGAACCTGATTTTAACTCCCCATGGGGAACAGCTCCAAAAATATACGCTTCTTTCCAAAGCGGATTGGAATAAAGTGGAGGACATGCTAAAAAAGAACACAGGGGTGAAACAGATTTATTTTGGAGCGACACTTACGATCGGGGAATATGTGATGCCTGAAATACTGTCCGAATTAATCGAACAGGCTTCCGATACAACCTTTTCCATGCTGGTTGACAATACGGAAACCCTGCTGCAGAAATTGCAGCAGGGACTTATCCAGTTTGCATTTATAGAAGGACAGCTTGATAAAAATGAATATACCACCAGACTATTTACACCGGCCAGGTTTATCCCTGTTTGTTCGGTACATCATGAATTCGCAGGACGAAGGGTTTCTTTTGATGAAATCTTTACCCAGCGTCTGATTGTAAGAGAAATCGGGAGCGGCACCCGGGGCGTCCTGGAACAGGTATTGCTGGAACACAACCAGAAGATTCAAAACTTTTCCCATATAGTTGAAATCGGAAACCTGAATGTGATTAAAAATCTTGTAGAAAAAGGACTTGGGATAACCTTTATCTACGAAAATGCCGTCAGCAGTGAATTATCCCGGGGATTGCTTCAAAAAATCCGGTTGTCTGATTTTGAAGCAGTCCGGGAATTTAATTTTGTCTGCATGAAAGGGAGCCAGTTTATGAAAGAAAATCTGGAATTCTTTGAACAATGCCGCAAAATATATGGCGAAACAAAACATTCTCTTGCAAAGACCGGCTGTTATAAATAAAATGTGACCAATGCGGCCCCCATTGGCGGCAGTGTAAAGTTTACCGTGTTCCTGCCATCCGCACTTTCAACCGGCAAAGTTTCGGCCTGAGTGCAGGAGGCCCCTTCCAGTATGGCAAGCTGCGCCTTTGTCAGATAGTCCGGCTCCCCCATCTCCTGCCATGTACCGAATGCATTACCATGTTTCTCATCCAGGTATTCTACCTGTGCTTTTACGGTATCCCTATAACCTTCAAGAGTAATTTCTATTTTTTCCTCTATGATTTCATGAAGCAGGGAATGATGGTTTACGGCAAGAAACCGGACTGCGCTGCTGGTGCTTTTATTCACGGCGTAAATATCAACGGTGCCTTCATGATAAGAACCGTCGTATAATTCCTCCCCCAGTTTATTTAACAGTTCAAAGGCCCTGTAGGCTGCTTTGGGAATTCCCTGGAGCGTAAGGAGGCCAAAGCCCCCATGAAAAGGTTTGTACGGCATTCCGCTTTCTTCGAAAATATCCGAAAAAGTCCAGTAAGAATAACCCTCCGCCAGATCCACGGAATCCATTACCGTCTTTAAAATGAAAGAAGCACCAAAGGGTCCGTCGGAAGGCAAGCCTCCCATACTGTTCCATTCCGTATAATACACGGGGAGTCCGCCGGCTTCCTTTACCGCTTTTTTCGTCATCCCGGTCAGAACCCCCCGGTCCACACCCTTCCAGATGGTTTTCATGCCTTCTTCACGGCGCAGGAAAAATTCCTCCGGGGTTTCCCCTTCCTTTGGAGCTATGAAATTCTGGCTGTCCTCCACCCCATAGCCTAATATCACATCCGTCGGATAATGATGGGTGGATACAAAATCCACCGGCACATCATTTTTCCTGCAAAAGCCTGTAAACTCAGGGATCCATGCATTATTGGAAGTTGCAGGCCCTCCCACCTTAAGGCGTTTATCCACGGCCTTCAATGTCCGTGCCGTATGTTCATAGAGGTTGAAGTATTCCTCCATGGTATCCGACCAGAAGCCAAAGGGTGAATCCGGTCCGCCAAGGTTTGGCTCATTCCACACTTCAAAGAACCATTGCCTGACTTCATCCAGTCCATACCGGCAGATTAAATGCTCCGCAAAGGTTTTGACCAGCCAGTCAAAACGTTCATAATCACAGGGCTTAGACGTATTTCCCTTGTAGTGGAAAATCGTGGTATTCTTTGATTTGAGGCATTCCGGCATAAAGCCGATTTCGATAAAAGGCTTCATATTGATGGAAAGCAGAAAATCAAAAACGGAATCAATATTGGTAAAGGAAACCACATATTCTTCTCCCTTCCCACCCCGCATCATGGGCTTTGTCAATACGCTCATATCATCATCAAATAAACCGTGAAAACGTACATACCGAAAGCCAAGTTCCCGCTGACACCGTTTAAGCTGGCGGCGGTAATCCTCCCGCAGCGCAGTGGTTCCGTGGCAGCTTCCCACACACATATTCCAGTAAGGCTTTAAAGTTTTTTTCGAACCGTTGAAATCCAATATAAATTGATGCATAATCTCTCCAATCTACAGCCGGGGGCTGTTTTCAAAATATACAATATCTTTTTAAATCCATATCATTTTATATGCAGCATCAAAAGCTTTTTAGCTTTTGTATTTTGACGTTTGGTACGCCGGTAATAACTATTTCACTATCCTTTTATGGAACCGATCATAACCCCCTTTACAAAGTGTTTTTGTACAAAAGGATACACTAAAAGGATCGGTACGGTTGCCACGACTGTTGTACAGTATTTTATCAATTCCTTATAGATAGCCATACTGCTTTCCATATCCTCACGCCCCATCTGTGACGTATCATTTTTAATTAAAATATCCCTTAATACCAGCTGGAGGGGATATAAGCTTCTGTCCTGAAGGAACATGGAGGCATTAAACCAGGCATTCCACTGTGCGACGGCGCTGAAAAGGATAATAACGGCAATGGTTGCTTTGGACAGGGGAATAATAACCTTCAATAAAACCGTCAGGCTGCCGGCGCCGTCAATTCTTGCCGCTTCTTCCAGGCTGTCGGGTATCTCGGCCATGGACGTTCTCATTATTATAATGTTAAATGCATTGACACAGCCGGGAATTATCAAAGCAAGCCTGCTGTCAAGCCAGCCGAGATTGCGGACTATCATGTAAAAGGGTATAATACCGCCGTTAAACAGCATGGAAAATACAATAAAAAACATAAGGCCGTTTTTAAAATACAGTCTTTTTCTGGATAATACATAACTGCTGGTCACTGTCAGTACAAGCCCGATACCAACCGACCCGGTTACATACAGGACGGTATTTACATATCCCGTATATATGTTGGGATTATTCAGAACCAGTTTATATCCTTCCAGTGTAAAGCCAAGAGGTTTTAATATAATACCCACATGAGCTCCCAGTCTGGACGGGTTACTAAAGGATGCAAATAATGTATGAAGCATGGGAGCCAGACATAAAAATGCGATAAGAGAAAGGAGCGTATAATTAAAAACTTGAAATATTTTGTAACTTATGGATTTTGACTGAACCATGACCCTTCCTCCTAAAATAAACTCGTATTGGTTGCTTTTTTGCTGATTTTATTTACCGCCAGCAATAAGATCAGGGACACGACGGAATTAAACAGGCCAACCGCCGTGGAATATCCGTAATTAAACTCCTGTAAACCTTTCCGGTAGACAAAACTGGATATAACATCACCGGTTTCATAGGTGTTGGGTCCGTATAATAAAATGATTTTCTCATAACCTACATTCAGCAGGCTTCCGCAGCGCAGAATCAGCAGAATAACGATTGTGGCGGAAATACCGGGCAGGGTAACATGAAGTGTCTGCTTCCACCGGTTGGCACCATCCAATACCGCCGCTTCATAAAGCTCCTGGTCAACCCCTGCCAGGGCGGCAATGAAAATGATGCTGTTATAGCCCAGATTCTGCCATATACCGCTGCCTACAAAAATTGACCTGAAATATTCCGGAAGTGCCAGTAAATTCTGAGGATTCTTTCCGGTAAAAAATGACCATATCTGGGTAATCATACCCGCACCGTTTGTAAATTGGGTAACCAGGCTGCACACTACCACCAGGGAAACAAAATAAGGTAGATAGCTGATGGTCTGGATGGTTTTCTTAAAGAACTTATGACGTACTTCATTTAACAGCAGTGCAAATATAATCGGCGCAGGGAAACCGAATAACAGATCATAAAAACTGATTAAAAAAGTATTTTTTAATAAACGGATAAAGTAATAACTTCCGAAGAAATCCTGAAAATGCTTTAACCCGACAAACTGGCTTCCAAAAAAGCCTGATTTGGGTTTATAGTTTTCAAATGCCATGATCAGTCCCACCAACGGCCCATAGGAAAATACCAGAAAATATATCAGTGTCGGTAAGATCAATAAATATAACGGATAATTCTTTTTTATATCCTTTTTTATTATGTTCCCTATCATGGGTATGACCTCCTCCTTTTACTCCCGGTGTTACTATTAAGTCTTACGGTATCCCTGGCTGAACCGTAACCTCCCGCCTGCAAAAGACGGGAAGTCTTTTGCAGGTTAAACTTTATACCTGCAGCAGCCCCGGATATACACAGTAATCCACTAGCGGGCATAGTATCGGTCAAGGGCGGCCTGTTTCAATGCGGCAGCCTGGTCTATACCCATGGACTTAACCTGGGTTATATAGCTGTCCCAATCCGAATTAACATCCATGGATCCCGTTACAAATTTTATGGTGCATTCCTCCACATAGGTTTTAATATCACCCATCATGGCGGAAAAATCAGTACCTTCCTCCGAGGTTAAAGTAATGGGCGGCATGGTATAGGCCCCATCGGTGGAAGAATCCCACACATCATAACAGGCTAAATTCTTTTCATCATTTCCATATAAATTATTCTTCCAGTCATAGATACCAATGCCCTGGCAGATACCGATCCAGTCGTAATTGCTGTAGTTTCCGGTTGCCCTCTTATCACGGACTTCCTGGTTAAACTGGGGAACACCGTCAATATACTCAAAGCTTACGCCTTCCACACCATAATTTCTCAATACACTGCCGTCTTCCGTATACAGGTAATCAATCCACTTAGCCGCTAAAACCGGATCCTCACAGGAGGTAGTGATACCTACCGCATCAGAGCAGATCTCGTACTGCTGCCAGCCCAGATGCGTAACGGAACCGTCTTTTGACGGATAGGGAGCCGGAATCATATCAACATTATACTGGGCTTTATAAATGGTGGGCTGCGTCCAGACACCGAACAATAATGCCCCGGTCTGTCCGTTGGCCAGTGTTGTCAGGTCTCCGCTGTCCCTGGTCATAAACTCCGGGTCCAGCAAACCTTTTTTATACCACTCATTCATAAGGGTAAGGAATTCTTTATATCCTTCCTGAACCGGTCCGTAAGTTGCCGCCTTATCCAGATTATAGAAATCGTCACTTACCCCAAAGCCAGCATTAATATCATCCAGCATATTAAACAAGGTTTTTGAACCGGTTAATACGGGTGCCGCCGCACCATATTTGTCTTTGAAAGCCGTAAGCATCGCTGTCCAGTCGTCATAGGTCTTCGGCACTTCCAGCCCGCATTCCCTGAGCCAGTCCTCACGGATCAAAGGTCCGCCCCAGTCCCATTCTTTTTCTATATTTAACATCCATGCGACTGCCATACGCCCTTCATCGGTGTAGCACTGGCGTTTCGTTTCCGCATTACGGTTCACCGCCGCATAATAATTGGGCATATATTCCTTATAATCATTTAAATCCAGAAAATTCCCGTCCGTCACCATTGCATCCAGTCCTCCGGAATAATAAGCACTGCTGGTGTTATACCACATAATATCCGGCAAATTTCCGGAGGCAACCAGTAAATTGAATTGCTCCTGCTGGGTTGTGGAAGATGGATGGGAATATTCGATATGTACTCCGGTCCGTTTCTCCAGTTCCTTAGAGGCAGGTGTTTCACCGTAGTTTGTTATATTATTCGCCGTAGTCGAATCAATGGAACACCATAAGGATAAATTGGCTCCGTCCGCCAGCGGAAGCTTCACCTTCCCGGCTTCTGCGGTTTGTGTTTTGGCCGTATCCGCCGTACTTCCCTCCGTGCTTTCGCTGCTTTTCGTATTCTCCCCGGTCGTTACACTTCCTGATGTTTTGTCCGTACTGCTGTCCTTACAGGCTGTCAGCAGCCCTGCCGACATGCAGGCCACCAACAGTATCGCAGTCAACTTTCTTAACTTTTTCATAGTAAACCTCCCAATATGATTATTCTTGTTAACAAGATAGGCTTATTGTAACAGAACCTGCTTATACCGTCTTTTAGAAACACGACTATATATTTTCACAAAGCAGACTTTTTATTAAAAAAAATGGAGTCTGGCTTGCCAGACTCTGGCACTGACGCTGACGCGCTGTCACTTTAGGGACAATTTTTCTTGACAAGTCATGCGATCAAGCCTGGTAGGTTTTCTATTTAATAGTAAATTGTAAAATTTTCTATTAAATAAAAAAGGACTTGTGCAAATTCGTCGCTTTACTCAAAGTAAAACTATTGCACAGTCCCTAGTGCGTATTTGAAAACACACCCTAATTTATTTATCTTCCCGAAACTTATTTCTGTATGCGGCTGCCGAATAACCCGTTATTTTCTTAAAATAGGAGGAAAAATAGGAAAAATTATTGTAGCCAACCCAATAGCCAATGTCACCGACCGGCATATCCGTCATTACCAGCAGCTCTTTCGCCACATTCATTTTTTCCTCCACAATGTATTCCGACAATGACTTTCCGGTTTCTTTTTTAAAAAGCCGGTTTAAGTAATCCCGGTTCAGGTGAACGTGCTCCGACAGCATGGATCTGGTGATTTCTTCATTGATATTCATGGCAATATATTTCTTCACCTGTTCAACAATGGAACTGTTACCCTCTTCCGGTCCCGTTTTTCTTACCTCTTTTTCTTTTTTAACCAGATACCGGAACAGTTTCATGGTATTTTCAATGGATTTATAGGCTTCCCGGAATAGATTATAAAACTCCTCCTGCTCCCAGAGAACATTGGTATCAAATCTGTTGCTTTGCATCATTTTAAATGCCAGTGAATTAAAATCTTTTATTCCCGCCTCCATTATCTGGGGCGTCAGAATTCCCTGGGCCAGATAGGTTTCCAGCATAGAATGGATTTTATCCAGTAAAACATCCGTCTTTCCCTCCTTCCAGAGGATTTCCCAAAGCTTCTGATTATGTTTCCTATAGGGAACAGGTTCCAGCTCATCCCTGCATATCAGGACAATGGCTTCCTCCCATTGATTTTTCCCATCGATCCGGCAAAGCTTTTCCGACTGCTCATTCAACCTGTCAATCCACGTAAAATCATCAATATAACAGGAAACAGACGTGCCATACTCCTGCTTCATCCATTTAACAAACCTTTTACAGGCCTTTGTAATATCACCAAGGGAATGGAAATGTTCCAGAATGATGGCACCATAGGTATCACTGTGCCTGTTGGCTCCGGCATAGGAAAAAACTTTTTCCGAAGGCTTTAAGTCCAGGCACTCATTCGCCACATTTGTAAAAACAAAATCATATATCTCCGTCTCCCATAACCGGAAAGGCTCATCCACTTTTTTTATGACGAAATAAATAAACATCAGTTTATCTTCCGCATTCATCAAAATATTGTGTTCTCTGCACTGCCTGATTAAGTCCGGTTTGGAATCGGCTAATCTTCCTTTTACCAGATTGCAGTACCAGATATGATCCAGTATAGCCTCGTTCTTCTTCATTTTCTCCGCATAGAGGCGGTTAATTTCCGCTTTTTTCTTAAGATTCAGCTTATTTTGTGAGTTTTTTACCGCTTTTATTAATTCCTCCGGTTCTACCGGTTTCAGCAGATAATCCGAACTTCCTAAAATCAGGGCTTCACGGGCATAATTAAAATTTTCATGGCAGGTAAGGAATATATTTTCAGCCTGGCAGTTTTCACTCCGCATCCATTTTAATAAATTAAGGCCGTTTTCGACCGGCATTTCTATATCGCTGATTACGATATCTATCTCTTCTTTTTGGATGATTTTCTTTGCTTCCAGGGCACTGTATGCGGTATAAATCCGGTTGATATTCAACTGGTTCCAGTCTATCAGAAATTTCAAACCGTCTGCCGCCAGTACCTCATCGTCTACAATCAGTAACTGCATGTTCTATCCTCCTTATGATGAAATAACTGCTGACTGTACCTTTTATTATATTGGGGGATATCAGCCCTCTTCCGTTATATCTGCGGGTATTACCATATGTACCAGAGCCCCTCCCTGCTGCCTGTTGCCAAACCGGATGGCCGCACCGGGGCCGTACAGAATATCCAGTCTTTGCTTTACATTTGCTATGCCATAATGTTCTTCCCCCTGGGGATCTACAATAATTTCGCCCGCATTCAGCTGTGAAAGAAGTTTTTCATCGGAGAAACCCGGGCCATTATCTTCTATGTTTATTTCCAGATATTCTTTTTCTTCATATTTAACAATATGAGCCTTAACTCTGATCTCAATTTCTCCCCGTTCCTCACGAAGGCCGTATTTTACCGCATTCTCCACAAAGGTGTAAATCAGCAGGGGCGGAATTTTATATTCCCCGGTTATTTCCTCTGCCTCCAGAGTATATTTTAACTGAAAGGAATACCTTAGTTTCTGGATTTCGATATAGTTATCGATATATCCGGATTCATCTTTCAGTTGTACGAGATTATTATCAATTTTCAGCATATACCTGGAATGCCTGGTAAGACGCATAACCATCTCCTTAATGACAGCGATGTTCTGTGTCAGGGCCAGACTGTAAATTACATTCAGGGAATTCAGAAAAAAATGGGGGTTGATCTGAAGCTTCAGAAACTTAAGCCTTGTCCTCTGATTGTTTATTTTTTTCTCATATACATCTATTTTTAAAGCTTTTATTTCCATAACCATTTCATTAAACCGCTCAAACAGTTTCTGGAATTCCTGGTAATGGGCCTTTTCCTGAATCCTCACTTCCAGGCTCCCCTGTTTCACCTGCTCCATGGCAGTTACCAATGAAGTAATAGGCATAATCAGGTTCTGTCTGGTATACCAGATTAACCCTCCCATAAATACCAGAAATACATTTGCCAGTAAAAATACGATGACCTGCATTCCCTGTAATCCCAATATCAATGCCGTATTGCGGTGAAATGCCACCAATTTCAGGGATGATACGGAAGACTTTCTTTCTAATGCAGTAAACTTACTGCCGTCCTCCAGGCTGTAAGTTATGGTATTTTTATTCTGAAACCCCATTGGTTTTTCTACGTTGAATTGTTTATCCGTCATCAAGTTATCCTTTTCATCTTTAAAGATAAGATGCTCATAGGAATTTTTATACTCATCATCCAGCTTGTTTAAAATCCGATCTGTCTTAATATAGCCCCCAATATAAAAATGGCCGGATTTCATAATCCGGATGAGACTGTAATCGTCATCCACTTTACGGCAGATCCAGTGCCTGGTATCCGAAGTATTCTGTTTTTCATATAATTTACACTGGTTTTTGAACCAGTCCCCCGCCAGAGAAGGATAATTGTAAAAAGTATCACTGATATTATAGCTGATAAATGTGTCCTGCAGGGTATTATAAATAAAAACACCGCCCATATCCTGATAGCCGATAAAAGAAGATTTTAATAAGGTATCCAGTTTTTTGGCCATATATGGACTTTCCTTATCCTTTCTTTCCACTCCCCTGAAAAAGTATGAATTATCTACAATAAAACGGGCCATCTGTTTCTCAATATCGTATAATTGTTCATCCAGTTTGTTCGTATATAATTTCAGCATTTTCCGGTTGGTTTCGATCAACTGGTTATTAATAATATGGATCGCCCAAAAGTTAGTACAGATCAGCACGGTCATCAATACGGCAATCATACATCCCTGTATGAACATATTTTTTCCCACCGAAACATTACTGATGGCCTTCCGAAATCCCGATATAAAATTTTTATATATTTTCGGCATCTTAACCTCTGTTCCTGCACTTATCTCCGTGCATATGGAGTTTTGCTCTAAGTCCGCAGGAACCAAAACTTCTCAACTTATCTCCTTCGGAATAAAAAATTCATCTCTGCAGCACTGCTTCCGGCGCATTGTTTTCCGGCCGGCTTTCTACCGTATTGGTAATTTTATTATAGCATATAAGAAATAAAACGAAAAGTTGATAATATCGGTCGTTTATGACACTAAAACTCCAGGAAATTACGCCGGGAGTGAAAAATTTTGTCAATAAAAAAAGACGATGATCAATAAATTTTCATCGTCCTTCTTTTATTTACATATGTCTTTTCGTAACCTTAAGACGGCTCATTGCGCGGTTCAGTGCAGCCTGGGTATGATAGTACTCCATAATACTTTGTTTCTGACGCAGGCTTTCTTCCGCACGCCTTTTTGCTTCATTTGCACGGTTAATATCGATTTCTTCCGGTGTTTCCACCGTATCGGCAAGCAGTACCACATATTCCGGTGTAATTTCTACAAAACCGTCGCTTACTGCGGCATACTGCCAGCTTCCATCGACTAAAAACCGGAGTTCTCCTGCATTTATACAGGTAACCATTGCTTCATGTTTTGCCAATATCCCATGCTCACCGTCAATTCCAGGGAAAATCAGCATTTCGCATTCCCCTTTATAAAAAGGATGATCACTCGCAATGATTTCAAGCTGAAATGTATTAGCCATCGCTCCTCCTGTTCTCCATTAACTTTAGGGCGGCTATTCAGCCACAGCACGCTCTTTTCTCGGGATAACTGATTTTTATATTGGAAGGTTATGCGGTTTCATTTTCTTTTATACGTTTTGCTTTTTCTATCACTTCGTCTATGGTTCCAACCATTAAGAATGCTGATTCCGGGTAATCATCCATTTCACCGTTTATAATTGCCCTGAAGCCTTTGATGGTTTCACTTAAGGGTACATATTTTCCCTGGAAGCCGGTAAAATTCTCCGCAACATAAAACGGCTGGGATAAAAATTTCTGGATCTTTCTGGCACGGTAAACTGCCAGTTTATCTTCTTCATCCAATTCTTCCATACCAAGTATTGCAATAATATCCTGTAATTCCTTATACTTTTGCAGAAGTTCCTGGGTTTTTCTGGCTGTTTCATAGTGTTCTTCCCCGACTACGTCCGGCTCCAGGATCCTGGAAGAAGATTCAAGAGGATCAACTGCCGGATAGATACCCTGTTCCACGATTTTTCTGGATAAAACGGTGGTAGCGTCCAGATGGGCAAAGGTAATGGCCGGAGCAGGGTCCGTTAAGTCATCTGCCGGTACATATACTGCCTGAACGGAGGTAATGGAACCGTTCTTGGTAGAAGTGATTCTCTCCTGTAATTCACCGACTTCATTGGCAAGGGTCGGCTGGTAACCTACGGCCGAAGGCATACGGCCGAGCAGCGCGGAAACTTCGGAACCTGCCTGTACGAAACGGAATATATTATCGATAAACAGCAATACGTCCTGTTTTTCCACGTCCCTGAAATATTCTGCCATAGTAAGGCCTGTCTGGGCTACCCTCATACGGGATCCCGGGGGCTCGTTCATCTGTCCGAACACCAAGGCTGTTTTATTAATAACACCGGATTCTCTCATTTCCATCCAAAGGTCATTGCCTTCCCTGGAACGTTCACCAACACCGGTGAAAATGGAATAACCGCCGTGTTCGGTTGCTATATTCCGGATAAGCTCCTGGATCAGTACGGTCTTACCTACACCTGCACCGCCAAACAGGCCGATTTTACCTCCTTTGGCGTACGGAGCCAATAAATCTATAACTTTTATACCGGTTTCCAATATTTCCACTACCGGGCTCTGGTCCTCAAAAGTAGGCGGAGTCCTGTGGATTTTCCACTGGTCATCCCCTACTACGGGTTCGCCGGCATCAATTACATCACCTAAAACATTAAACATTCTTCCAAGGGTCTGTTTTCCAACCGGGATTTTGATACAGGAGCCGGTGGAAACAACTTCCATATCCTTAACCAGGCCTTCACTGGAGGCTAACATGATACAACGCACAATATTATTACCAATATGAGATGCAACTTCCATAACAAGTCTTTTTCCTTCATGGATGACTTCAAGTGCGTCTTTTACCATTGGAAGCTTGCCGCTTTCAAATTCAACATCTACTACCGGGCCTAATACCTGAACTATTTTTCCTTTTTCCATATTATCTAGTTTTCTAGCTCCCACGACAGAAACCAAGCACTGCTTCATTTCTGCATAAAAACATAGAATATGTTTTTATTAATCAGGGTGTGTTTAGAAATCTCCTTTCCGTTATTTTTTTAAACTTTTGGCGCCACTGACAATTTCCGTAATTTCCTGCGTAATGGATGCCTGCCTTGCCCTGTTATATAACAGGTCCAATTCCCTAAGCATATCTTTTGCACTTTTGGTTGCCGCTTCCATAGCAGTCATTCTGGAATTCTGCTCACTTGAGAAAGATTCTATCAAAACACCGTACATAAGACCTTTTAAATAATTGGGAACCAGATGATTCATAACTTCTTCCGCCGACGGTTCAAATCTTGCATGTAGGTATCCGGCAGCCCTTCTTTCAAATTTATGCCTCTCAAAAGGCAGGATATGTGCAAATTGTACTTCCGCCTTCATTGGGGTAATCATCTTTGTATATATGACATATACGTCATCCAGCTCACCTTTTTCGAATAAATCAATAATGGTTTCTGAAATGCACTGGGCACGATACAGTGTCGGATTCTGCACGGTATATAAAAATTCACCGTCGACCTGGACTTTCTTGCGCTTAAAATACTGTCTTCCGACCTGACCGACAATATAAAGATAATTGTTATTGCTCTTACTCATTTCTTCTTCCGCTTTTTTAATTACATTGTGGTTATAAGCGCCTGCCAGACCTTTATCGGCAGTAATAACAATATAGCCTTTTTTTCGGTCCTCCGGCTTAATCTCTTCCCTGCGCTCAAAATATACCTGGTGTACATGGGGCGTACGTACTAAAATATCATGTATGGTGGCTTGTAGTTTTTCAAAATAAGGTTCCGCAGCAAGAAGGTTTTTTCTTGCCTTTTTTAATTTTGAAGAGGATATTAAGTACATGGCATTCGTTATCTTCATAATATCTTGTATGCTTTTCATTCTGGTACGGATTTCTCTCATATTTGCCATGCAATCACCTACTTCTTAAATTCTTTGACAGCTTTTTTAATCTTTTCGATTAATTCATCGGTCAGTGCCTTATTTGTATCTATTTCTTGTATGATTTCAGGATATTTTTTACTGATATACTCCATTAAATCATTACGGAAAATTTTAATCTGTTTAACCGGAACATCATTTAACAGCCTGTTATTGGCAGCACATAAAAGGATTACCTGTTCATGTAACGGCAATGGCTTTGACAAAGGCTGTTTTAATAGTTCAACCAGACGGTTGCCATGATCCAACAGGTCTTTTGTGGACTTATCCAGTTCGGAGCTGAATTGGGTAAAGATTTCCATTTCCCTGAACTGGGCCAAATCAATACGGAGGCTTCCCGCCGCTTTTTTCATGGCTTTAGTCTGGGCTGCACCGCCTACACGGGATACACTTAAGCCTACGTTAACGGCTGGCCTGACACCGGCAAAGAATAATTCACTTTCCAGGAAGATCTGGCCGTCCGTAATGGAAATAACATTGGTCGGTATATACGCGGAAACGTCGCCGGCCAGGGTTTCAATGATCGGCAGTGCCGTGATGGAACCGCCGCCATGTTCTTCATCCAGCCTGCTGGAACGTTCCAGTAACCTGGAATGCAGATAGAATACGTCACCCGGATAAGCTTCACGTCCCGGAGACCTTTCCAGTAATAAGGACATGGTACGGTATGCCACAGCATGTTTTGACAGATCATCGTATACAATTAAGACATCTTTACCCTGCTTCATAAAGTATTCAGCCATAGCAGTTCCGGCATAAGGTGCAATATACTGCAGCGGAGCCAGATCACTTGCCGGTGAAGAAACTACAACGGAATAATCCATGGCTCCGAATTTCGTCAACGTAGAAACGATTTTTGCCACAGTCGATGCTTTCTGGCCGACCGCAACATAGATACAGATTACATCCTGGCCCTTCTGGTTTAAGATCGTATCAATGGCAATGGATGTTTTACCTGTCTGGCGGTCACCGATGATCAACTCTCTCTGTCCCCTTCCGATAGGGAACATGGAATCAATTGCCAGGATACCGGTCTGTAACGGTACACTGACCGATTTTCTCACACAGACACCCGGTGCTTCATTTTCAATCGGGAAAAATTCATTCGCATCGATTGGACCTTTTCCGTCAATCGGGCTTCCAAGGGCATTCACTACTCTTCCGATTAAAAGCTCCGATACCGGTACACCGGCTCTTTTTTTCGTTCTGACCACCTTAGAGCCTTCTGTCAGTCCATAGTCTGAGCCTAATAAAACGCAGCCGATGGTCTTTAATTCCAGGTTTTGTACAATACCGCGTACACCTGTCTCAAACTCTACCAGCTCTCCATACATGGCATGGTCCAGGCCATAAACCGTAGCAATACCGTCACCGATGCTTATTACTGTTCCTGTTTCTTTTACCGTCATTTTTAAATCATAATCTTCTATTTCGCTTTTTAAAACAGAAATTATATCATTTTGATTTACGTTACTCAAACATTTCACCTCCTGACAAGAGCTTTCTGTAATTCTGACAGAGTTCCCTTAATACTTTTGTCATATTCCGTATCTCCAACTGTCAATACGTAACCGCCAATCAGGGAAACATCTTCTTCTAACGTCAGAATGACTCCTGTTTTCTTATATTTGTTACATATCATTTCTTTTATCTGTTCAAGCTCCGTATCATCGGGTCTTGCCACATAAGATAATTTTGCCTGTAATATATTTTTTCTATCCAGAACAATTGCTTCATATGCTTCATATATTTTATCAAAGATTCCGATACATTGATTGCTGCATAATACTTTTAAAAAATTACGAATTTCGTTATTAAAAATATTATCAATTACACCTTCTTTTTCCTTTTTACTAATAATGGGATTTTCTAAAGCGCTGACCAGTTCCCTGTTCTCTGATAATATTTGTTTTGACTGAAACACACTTTCTTCCTTAAGTCCCAGGGAAAAAAGTACCTTGGCATAGTTTGCCGCCTTTGAAGTCATCATTTACCAGCACCTACTTCTTTTAAGAAATCACCGAGAAATTGTTTATTGGTATTATCATCCAGGTTCTTTCCGATAATTTTAGATGCGGCAAGCATGGCAATTCCTGCAATTTCAGACTGTGCATTCTGGATGGATTTCTGTTTTTCCAGTTCAATTGTTTTGCCGGCTTCCTGCATGATCCTGGCAGCCTCTTCTTTCGATTCTTTTATCTGCCTGTTATATTCCGAAGCAGCCTTTTCCCTTGCCTCATTCATGATCTGGGCCGCTTCCTCTCCGGCATGTCTTAGTTCCTCTTGATAATCATTCTTTAGACTTAAAGCTTCTGCTTTTGTAATTTCCGCTTCCTGTAAAGAATCTTCAATGACCTGAGTCCGTTTTTCCATCATTTCTGTTACAGGTTTAAATAAAAATTTCTTAAAAAACAAAAATAAGACAAGGATATTAACAAAAGTCCAGATAATGTTCCAATTTAAAGTTAACAATTGTATCTCCTCCTATTATTATTTTAAGAAAAGTATAATCAGGACGGCGATAACAAAACCATATATTGCCGTTGCTTCCGCCAAGGCACACCCTAATAATAATGCTTTATTAATATCACCTTTTGCTTCCGGCTGTCTTGCGATTGCTTCTGCTGCTTTTGAAGTAGCAACGCCGATACCGACTCCTGCTCCTACTCCTGTTAATACTGCTAAACCTGCTCCTATTGCAATTAATCCTGTCATAACTTATATCTCCCTTTCCTCTATTTTAAGAATAAAATAATCAATACGGCGATAACAAAACCGTAAATAGCGGTTGCTTCCGCTAAAGCACAACCAAGTAATAACGCTTTATTAATATCACCTTTTGCTTCCGGCTGTCTTGCAATTGCTTCCGCTGCTTTTGAAGTAGCAATGCCGATGCCGACTCCTGCTCCCACTCCTGTTAATACTGCTAAACCTGCTCCTATTGCAATTAATCCTGTCATAATTTAAATCTCCTATCAAATTATTTTATTAGTTATTCTTCCATTTTTTCTTTCATAAACAGTGAGGTTAAAAATACAAATACATAAGCCTGTATTATCCCATCGAATATATCAAAATAAAAACTGAATGGAATTGGTATGATGGCCGGAATTATGATTTTTATCAATTCCATGATGACAAAAGCACCTAAAACATTACCAAAAAGCCGCATACATAGCGAAAGAGGCCGTATAAACAATTCCAGAATGTTTATGGGGGTCAGAATTGACATAGGCTGTGAAAAACTTTTCAGCCAGCCTTTCCCGCCCTTTGCATGAATGCCGGAGTATTCAATTAATATTATACTCATAAAAGCAAGCCCTGCAGTAATATTTAAGTCCTTTGTCGGCGGAGTAAATCCAAATATACCGATCAAATTTGCACAAGTAATATAAATCAGTACAGTTCCAAGGTATGGAATATATCTTCTGCCTTCTTCTCCTAATATATCTTCAAAGAAATGATTTATAAATCCCACCAATGCCTCCACATAGATCTGGGGGCCTTTCGGTACTATTTTTAAATTCCGTACAAAGATCAATGTCAGAATCATCAAAAACGCCATGATTCCCCAGGTTACAACAACTGAAGTCGGTACCGGGATTCCATTAAAAATTGGAATGACAAAACTGATCTTACTTTCTAATTCCGACATTAGCTCTGCAGCTAAGTCCTCCATAGATTTCACCTCCTTTTGTTAAATTTTTACCAAGACGGCAACCTTTTTACAGGTAGATCCACGCTCTTCTCATTCGTTCAAAAGCACAGATTGCGCATAACAAAATACCAACAAAACTTAATGTTAGTATTTGAAGGAATCCTTTTTAAATTCATTTAATTATCATATTGAATAACAAAGAGACAGAGCACCTTTTTCACCGTCTTTTAACTGTATGTAATGCACCTGGTAAAACTGAAATCTCGATCGAGATACTTTAATAAACCATCCTTTGATATGGCGGATGATTGTAGATACTAATAGAATGGCCAATATATATAAATAGCAGTACATCCATTTTTTACCGCTTAAATCATAACGGGTGCCAGCTATTGATTTTTCAGAAATAGTTTCTTCGTTTTCCGAATCTGCCAGCTTATTATTGGCAAATTTTATTTTATTGGTACTTCCGGTTTTATCCAGGGCTTCACTGCCTGCTCTACCGCTTTTGACACCATCCGTTGATTTTTTAATGATTTCTAAAGTATAGTCAGTACGGTAATAGGCAAAAAACAGGGCACATATTAATAAAGATATAACAGTTATAATATATAACTTACTAAAACAAAATATTTTTTTTAACATATTATATCACTCCCCAACTTTTTATTCTTGGAATTAAACATATAATATACCTCAATTTCCAATCTGTCTAGTTAAATTATTTATAAAACTCAAATATTGTTAAAAAATATAGAATTTTGACGATTTTTCCATCTTGTTATGGCATTTATTTAAAAAAAGTAAAATAATTAGAAAAAGGACTCTTAGAAATTGTATATAAAAGTAAAAAACATCAGATTAAAGTGGTATTTTTCAATAAAAATCAACTGATTTTTTTTGATATTTACACCGCTGATTTGAAAACTAAAGATATGTTCCAAGTAAATATGCCACATTATATGGCGATTGCATTTTACAATTTAATGTAAGAAAAACAGCCCCAATATCTATGGGGCTGCTGCTTATAAATATATGCTAATATTTCGTATCATATGGCCAGGGCTGGCCGCCTGCTATACATCCGCCGTCCACCCGGTATTCACATCCTGTTATATAAGAGGAGGCATCCGACGCCAGGAGGATTCCGACTCCTACAATGTCCTCAGGATATCCGGGACGGTTCATTGCAATTCTGTCAAGCAGATATCCGGAACGTTCCGGGTGCTCCCAGGTTACGGTGGTGAGCGCAGTCTTAATATGGCCGGGACTTATGCAGTTAGACCTGATATTATATTTAGCCCACTCTACAGCCTGAGATTTGGTAAATGCATAAATACCGCTTTTGGTGGCCGCATATACGGAACATCCGCCAAGTACCCATCCGGTATTGTGGGATCCGATGTTAATGATACTGCCGCTCTTTTGCCTTATCATATAGGGTACTACCTCCTGGGATACCAGGAATACACCTTTTAAATTGATAGCCATAATCCGGTCATAGGTTTCTTCCTCCACATCCAGAAAGCCTTCTCTTTTATTAATACCCGCACAGTTAACCAGGACATCGATATGCCCATAACTATCTCCGATTTCCTTCACACAGGATTTAATATTATTTTTATCCGTTACGTTTAAAATATGGGTGGAAGCTGTCCCGCCTTCTGCTTCAATTTGTGCCTTTACTTCGTTTAGTTTCTGCTTATCGATATCACACAGGGCTATGGCCGCACCGGCTTTTGCCAATCCGGACGCCAGTTCACTTCCGATCCCTCCGGCTGCTCCTGAGAACAGTACTACTTTCCCCTCCAGGGAAAATAGCTTTTCCAAATTAGATCCAATTGACATGTTAAGTCTCCTTTAAAATCATCTTGTGATTGTTCCTATGGTTACTTATTCTATATACGTTTCATTTGCGTTTTTCTTTTATTTCCGTTTTTCTTTTATTTCCGTATTTTTGTACCGGCAATTTTTTCATAATACATAGCAATACCGCTGTGATCCTCCTGACCGTATCCGTCCGCATGTAAGGTCTGGAGCATTTCCATAACCAAAGAAGTCAGAGGAAGGGGAGCTCCTACCCCATGTCCGGTTTCCAGGGCATTATTCAGGTCTTTGATATGTAAATCAATCTTAAAACCGGGATTAAAATTACCCTCCGTAATCATAGGTACTTTTGCATTCATGACTGTGGAACCTGCAAGTCCTCCTTTAATTGCATCAAATACTTTAATTGGATCAACGCCTGCTTTTGTACTGAGCATGAAGGCTTCGGAAACGGCTGCTATGTTTAAGGCAACGATAACCTGATTTGCCAGCTTGGTTGTATTGCCTGCTCCGATATCTCCGCAGTATACCGCACTGGCACCCATAGCCATTAATATCTCATATACTTCATCAAATACGGCTTTGTCACCGCCGGCCATAATGGATAAAGTTCCGTCTATTGCCTTGGGTTCGCCCCCGGATACAGGAGCATCAATCATTTTAACCCCTTTTTCCGCACATGCCCTGCAGATTTCCTGGGATGCCAAGGGTGCGATGGAACTCATGTCTACAAGAATGGTTCCTTCTTTTACGCCTTCCAGAACGCCGTTTTCTCCTAAAACAACTGTTTTTACATGAGGACTGTTGGGCAGCATGGTTATAATCCGTTTACATTCCCTGGCTACCGCTTTGGAAGAAATTGCTGCACTGGCTCCGCTTCTTACTAAATCTTCGACATTTTCCTTCATAATATCAAATACAACTATTTCATGACCTGCCTTTAAAAGGTTCTTAGCCATAGGTTTTCCCATAATTCCCAGTCCGATAAATCCTATTTTCATTTTTATATCCACTTAAGAGGCTGCCGCAAATTCAAAATTACCCGCTTTGCACATAACGCTCTTACTGCCACAAATTAAAAGGCTGAAAGAATACTTACGTGGCTTTCCTTTCCTAATATTATATTTTCTTTCAGCTGTGTTTTAAACTGCCATTTTTTCTATTGCTTCCTTAATATGTTCTTTCGTTAATTTATAATATTCCAAAACGTCCTCATAGCTGTGGCCGCTTCCGCCAAAGGTATCCTCCACGCCGACATATTCCACCGGTATACATTCTTTACACAGCACCTCTGATATGGCACTGCCAAGACCTCCCGCAATACTGTGCTCTTCAGCCGTAACCACTGCCCTGCAGCCTCTTGCCAGGCTGATCACGGCTTCTTTATTCATAGGTTTAATGGAACTTACATTCACAACTTTTACGGAAACCTTATCTTTTAATTCTTCAGCGGCTTTAAGGGCTTTTCCCACCATAATTCCGGTTGCAAAAACCACAATGTCACTGCCGTCCTTTAATACGCTTGGCATGCCGGTTACAAAAGGCTTATCCTCCGGAGTAACATTTTCATAATCATTGCGGTTCAATCTAAGGTAGCAGGGCCCTTCCATATCTACCATGGCTTTTACTGCCTGTACCGTCTCATTAGCATCGGCCGGGCAGATTACCGTCATATTGGGGATCGCCCTCATGATAGCCATATCTTCCACTGCCTGATGGGTGGCACCGTCCCCAAAATCTGACATGCCGGAGGATGAGCCGCATATTTTTACATTCAGCTTTCCGATAGCAATAGTCTGCCGTATCTGGTCATAAGCACGGCCGCTTGCAAAAACCGCAAAGGAATTGGTAAATGGAATTTTCCCTGTCTGGGCCAGGCCTGCTGCAACGGAAGTCATATTGGCTTCTGCAATGCCCATTTCAAAATGCCGCTCCGGATATGCAGCTTCAAATAATTTACCCATGGTTGAGCCGCCAAGGTCCGCATCAAGAACCACGATTCTCTTATTATCTTTTCCTAATTCCACCAGCGTATTACCATACGCTGTTCTTTGATTTGTATATGCCATATTAATCTCCTTCCGCCGCCCATGGCGGCATAAAACCAATGTAAGAAGCTGCCCTGAGGCTCTAGCCTTATACCTGCTGCACAGGCATTTCAGACTGAGTCCGATCTACGACAATTCCTTCAGTGCCTGCATATAGCTTTCTTCCGTCAGCATCCCATTGTGGAATCCAACAACATGTTCAGCAAAGCTTACGCCTTTTCCCTTTATGGTACGGGCTATAATTACTGTCGGTTTTCCTTTTACCGTATCGGCCTCATCCAATGCTTCCAGGATTTCTTCCATGTTGTGTCCGTCAATTTCTATTACGTTCCATCCAAAGCTTTCCCATTTTGGTATTAACGGGTAGCTGTTGAAACGGTCAGCTATTTTCCCGTTGGCCTGTAATCCGTTATTATCGACAATTGCAACCAGGTTATCTGCTTTAAATGCACTGGCTGCCATGGCAGCTTCCCATATCTGTCCTTCCGCACTTTCACCGTCACCGACCAGAACATATACCTTTCTGTCTATCTTATCAAGCTTCATGCCAAGGGCCATACCAAGTCCGATTGACAGCCCCTGGCCCAGAGATCCGGTTCCTGCCTCAATACCGGGAGTTTTGAGTACATCCGGATGGCCCTGGAGGTAAAAACCGACTTCTTTTGTTTTCTTTAAGTCCTCAACGGGAAAATATCCTGCTTCCGCCAAAGCTGCATACTGCAGGATGGCTACATGGCCCTTGCTTAAAAGAAAACGGTCCCGGTCAGCCATCTTAGGATTTTTCGGGTCATGTTTCATTTTGTGGAAATACAATGCCGTTACAATATCGGCAGAGGAATTGGAACCGCCTATATGGCCGGCAACCCCAACTCCAATACTGATTACGACATCCTTTCTCAGCTGTTTTGCTTTTTTGTTCAATTCCTCAATCAATTCTTTGCTGTACTTCATTTTTATCCTCCTTTATAATTGTAATTCATATTTTGTATGCTGTTTGCTGTTACTTGTCTAACAGGTTACAGTAAAAAACTAAAATTTTATTTAAGGAAGAACCAAAAAACTTTACTTATAATATTCCCGGTTCTTCATTAAATGCTTTTTCATATACGTTCTGGCTTTTGCCTCATCCTTTGCTTCAATACTCTCTATCAGAAACTGATGATATTGCTCTGCAAAACCCGTGCCCATTTTCATTATACCGTCATACATGGCGGCTTCCAGGATATCATCTAACAGCGCATATGTTTTGATGATGAGCTCGTTCCCCGTTATTTCTCCGATCTTGCAATGAAAGGCCAGGTCATCCATTGCAAATTTCTTACTGTTTTTTTTATTGGAGATCATTCTATTATATATTTCTTTCAGTTCTTCAATCTGTTCCTTCGTGGCACGGAGGGCAGCTAATCCGGCCGACTCCGTCTCAATCATTTCCCTGAATTCAATCACGTCCAGAAATGAGTTTTTGTTTAAGTACATTGCAGGCATTAATGCATTAAGGGAATCTCCGGCTTCCAATAATCTTACGTAGGAGCCTTCACCTAATTTAGTTTCAATCAATCCTAATGCAATTAATTTCTGTAAAGACTGCCTGACCGTCATACGGCTTACGCCAAAGCTGGCCGCCAGTTCATTTTCAGAGGGGAGTTTATCTCCGGGTTTCCATTCGCCTTCCGCAATCATTTTTTTTAGCTGATTAAAAACCTGTTCACTTACATTTACTTTATTAATCGGTATTAAAGCCATGAAAACCTCCGTTTGAATCCTTTCACTGCAGCTTATCAAACCACCTTAAGGTTAAATCCCCGAATCCTCCTTGTGTTTTTTCCTGTAAGCTGTCTAACAAGTATCGTTAAACCTATTAAAACACTATCTTTTTAAAATGTCAATACTATTGACCGATTAAATTTCAAAATATGCCAACCTTACTTACTCATATGCTTCCAGTGAATCTCTCGTCAGCTTTTTAATCCAACGGAAACGGTTGACCTTGATCACGGCGACAAAGCATTTTAAAATCTGGTCGCATTTGAGGCAGGCATATACAATCCACGGTGAGGCATGGAATACGAAAGCCGACAGGGAGGCCGACGGGATGACAACCAGCCATACGAAAATCAAATCATTGATTAATACAAAATGAGTCGCTCCTCCGGCCCGCACGATTCCCGTTAGAACCGACATCTGGTATCCGGTTCCCACCAAAGTAACGGACAAAACCATTATAAACTGGGTTGCATAGCGCAGAGTTTCCGGTTCCAGATTACCATAAAGCCGCAGCACCAGGTCTTTTGCTCCAAAAAGCAGTAGACCGGAACACAAACCTATACCTAAAAATACAAACTGGAGCTTTTTACTGTAGGCCTTTACCCGTTCAAAATCACCGGTTCCCACCGTCTGTCCAATCACGATACCGGAAGCTCCGGCCGTACCGTATACTGCAACGGCAAAAATCTGCTGGATATTTCCGGCCATGGAACTGGCTGCCATGACAGGCGCACCCAGCCGGCCCAGAATGGAAGCTTGTGCAGCTCCGCCGAGTCCCCAAAAAACGTCTCCCAATATGATGGGTGTGCCGTAATGAATATAATCCCTCATCAAAAAACGGTCATAACGCCTGATATCCCGGGGACGGAGCTTTAACTTACGGTCTTTGTACAGTATGTAGAACAGCATAATCAAACATTCAATAATACGCCCGATCACGGTGGAAAGGGCTGCACCCCGGATACCCATGGCAGGAGCACCTAATTTACCGAAGATCAGAACCCAGTTTAAAAATAAATCTATACAAAAAGCGCAGGATGATACGATAAGTCCGATTCGCGTTGTACCGACACAGCGCATGGACGACATAAACACACTGGATACGCAGAAGAAGAAATATCCAAAGCATACTACCCGGGCATATATCATGGCCTCATCAAGTACACCGGGTTCATCGGACAATAAGTGCAGGATCGGACGTCCGAAAAAAAACATTCCCAAAAAGAAAAGAGTTCCCACCGCAAGTGCTATCTTAAACACAATGCTCACAATCGTCTTGACCGGACCGGTTTCCCCCTTCCCCCAATACTGGGCAGCCAATACGGTCAGTGAGGTGCCTAAACCGATCACAATCATTTGAAGGATGTTCTGAACCTGATTCGCGATAAACACACCACCAAGAGCATTTTCGCTTAATTGGCCTACCATCAGGTTATCGGCAAGACCGGAACCAAAACCGATTATATTTTGCAGCGTGATAGGCAGCGCCAGAGAAAGCAGTCGTTTGTAGAAATGTCTGTCTTGCATCTGTTTCATATTAAATTGTTCCTCCCTTTGTCTTAGAAACCAGTGTGCCGGCAAGCCCTTCGTCTAGGTGCCTATAACACACCGGTCTGTTAAAATTTCTCCTCTGTATACGGCAGGAACCAAACCTGATCCCGTCATCCGGTATAAGACGGCAAGAACCCCGCCCTTTATCGTAAATCAAACCAATTCCCGATAAGTTATTATGACCCGTACTGTCGAATTTTTCCTTTACCAGCATTATATTATACCTGATGCTAAAAAACAACTGCCCTGACCTGTCTTCGATAAATAAAAACGATTTTTATTTTACCTTGCATAAATATAACATACGGCATGCAGGAAATCGCCGATATGGATTTCCTGCATGCCATTCGTGTTTAAATATAGTTTGCTTTTTGTTATTCCATCCTGCTCCGATTATCTCTGCAAAAACCAGCTTGCCGGCACACGGTTCCTAATATAATTCCAACTCATAAATCCTTGCCGCTTTATTAACAGCCGAGGTCTGAGGATTTGTGATGTAAAGTCTTACATATCTTGCACTGAAAGAAGTGACTGTACGGTCGGTAATATCAGCCATATTGCCGGTAACCGAATCCACATCGGTCCAGCTGTTTCCGTCGGAGCTTTTTTGCAGCTTAAAATCTCTCGTGTTATAACCGGTTGATTCTCCGCCGGTACCTGCATGTTTCACGATCCAGCGGGTAATATTGTAAGTTGAACCCAGATCCACCTTCAACCATTGGGCCCCGATATCCGCAGTGGAACACCATTTTGAATTTCCCGTAACCGTTCCGTCTACCGCCATTGCAGGGGTCTCCCCGGTCACGTATTGATTTGCCGTCGCTGTTTTATTGATAGCCAGATTACCCGGAATGGGGGTTGGCGCTGGTGTTACAGGACCAAAGGAATCATTAATTGCCGCCGCATATTCCGCCGTGCTTAACCCGTTATTCCTGATGTCGTCATACAGCCAGATAAATCCGCCTGCTATGCCATAAGAAGAATTCCAGCCGGTAAGCTGGGTCTGTACCTGTGCCGGGGTTTTTCCATAATAAGGTTTCCCCGTATTGGTACACCACAGCCCCGGTATCACCGGCATTCCCAAATTCGTTTCCCAGGTCCCCGGATTATTACCGGCTCCTCCGTCATAACACTGGAGATAGATTCGGTCAACCACACCGGGCTTCCAGGCTTCAAGACCGTCTTTCACCGCTTTCCAGTAGGACGTGTTCGTATAGGGGCATAATGTAATATTGGAATATCCCATATTGATACACATTTTACAGAAATTTATGGTAGAAGCGACGTCATAAGTGTCCTCCGTATCAAGATTTATGGCATCCGCACCGGTGGCATTCTTTATTGCCAGCATATTTTTATACAGGTTGCTGGAGGAATCGGGTACACCGGCTGAACATAAAGCTTTAATACTGGCAAAGTCACTTGTTCCGCCTGCGCCCACACTGATTTCCAGCCGGTTGATGGAGGTAGTGCCGCTCTTATAGGACTTCCACTGGGAAGACCAGGCGGATTGCCCTGTATATACCCCATTCGTACAAACCGTCTCATCATTCATATTCAGATTACCGTTTGTATCAATGTGCAGAGACCACTGGATGAGGGTATTAAAACCCGACGCTTTCAAATCATTCAGGGAACTGCTCACAAGATAGGAAGGCCCGCCGCTGTATATCGCAGATACAGCCGTATCAGATGCACTTGCTCCATGGATCATAAGCATGCTAAAAATAATTACTAAACTGATTAAAAATACCTTTTTCATTTCTTTACCTCCAATAAAATATTTTTGTTCTGCCCGAACCAACGATTTCATTGATTCCGTAAAACAGACAATTACGGTTTTCTAAAATGTATAAAATATTCCGTCAAGTAGCTGTTAATTTCATACCTTATTAGCAGCCTGTTTTATATTCACTCTATATAGATATGACAGCATGTACTAATTTCATGATTTAATTCAGAATTAATTTTAAAAAGCCTGTCAGTAAATAAAGCGGATATTCGCATTCCGCTTTACTGCATGCTTATAACCTGTTGCAGCCATTCTGCTGTTTCAGTGGAGGCAGGCCTCCACTGAAAAGTTAAAAATTATCTTCCTGGTTTACTGGGTTAAAGCCATCGTATTTCTTAAGCACAGTGCTCCGAAGCCAAAGGTCGGATTTGGATAGACCGGCTCAAAGCTCAGATGCCTTGCACCGGCAATCAGGTAAGCTTTCATTTTCTCCCCGTACATGTACGGGTCATTGTTGTTAACAATTCCCCATTCCATCATAAGTGCAATGCTGCCGGTTACAAAAGGGGTGGCCATGGAAGTTCCGGAACGGGTTGAATATCCTCCGCCGGGCGCTGCGGCCGTAATATCGACCCCTGGTGCTACCAGATCCGGTTTAACAGAGGTACCTCCCCTTGGAAATCCTCTTCCGGAGAAAAATGCAAGACTGTCATTATAAGCATCATAAGCCCCCACCGTAATTGCCCGATCTGCCGTTGACGGTATGGTAAGGGTGGTCTGCTCCGTCGGCCTTAAAAATTCGGTTTCCGGGTTTAATACACCCCCGGAGGGCAGCCACATATCGTAATTACCTACAACAATATCAATAGGCACTAACTCTATATTCCAGATCCCCGATTCCACATAATCCGTAACCGGAATAAATTCCAGATAAATTTCCTGCTGGACATTATAAGGAAGGGGCTCCCCATAATACAGGAAGATTTCGGTCTGGCCTATCCGGAATTGCTGTGTCCCCAGCCGTTCCGGAATAGGTCCTACCCGGATTCCTCCCGGAGAGATGATTACTATCTCAAAACGGTCAAAGAAATTTTTCCAAATCTGCAGATTAAATGTAAATTCATATTGTCCTACAGCTAACTCAATGATTTCCCTCGGTGCCCCCGGGGCTCCGCTTAAGACACCGCTTGTATGTCTTCCCGCTGCACCTTCATTGCCGGTACCGATTGCGATGTTGGTTTTCCAGCGGTTTGCAATTTCATTGATATAGTTTTCCAACAGAGAGTTACCGGTGTGTGACCCATAGCTATTCCCGAAGCTGATATTAATTGCCATAGGCATATTCAGTTCGATTGCCCTTTTAACACAATAATCAATCCCCTGCATTAACTGGGTCGTCCTTGGAAAGGAGTCTCCTATGGAAGCCCCTAATTTTACAATAAGCAGCTCACTCTGGGAAGCCACACCACGGTTCCTTCCATTGCTGGCCCGGCCGTTACCGGCTGCTATGCTGGCAACATGGGTGAAGTGTTTGAATACAAAAACTATCTGCTATCTGTCAGAACCGCCAATGAATAATAATTTCCTGATTATTCTCTTTATCCTTTTCATCCACTTCGATATAATCCACAAATTCATTAATGATCCCGTGATCCAAAGCAGTAAAATACGCATACTTACGGACCAGATCACCTTTTTTATCCGGGTTATTATTTTTATTCATTAACTCCTCTAGCTCAGCCCTCAGATTTTCACAGGTTACCGATAAATTTTCAGCTTCCCGGTTTAATGAATCTTTAAATTCTATGTATTCCTCATCCGATAGGATTCCATTTGCCTTATCTACATATAAACAGGTTAAAGCTTTTTTTGTTTTTGCTTTTTTTTCTTCACATTTTGACAGCTCCGACTGCTTCACAGATATTAATTTTTTATCTTCACTTTGCAGGCTTAGATAGTCTTCTATCTGATTTTCTCTCAGGTGGGCATCAATGATAAAGTGAATCCTTTCTTCCAATATTTCAATTAATCTGGAATACCGGATGGAATGAGCACTGCACTGTTTCTTTTTGGATCTTAAATATAGCTGGCAATACAGATAGATCTTTGAAGTATTTCCGTTAATCCTTGTTAAGGTACTGCCGCAGTTTTTACATTTCACCTTACCTGCAAGCAAATTAATCCGTTTCTTTCCGCCACTGTCCATAGTACGGGCATATCTTCTGGAACTACGCAGCTCCTGTACCAGGTCGAAAACTTCTTTCTCGATAATCGGCTCATGGCAGCCAGGAACAATAATCCATTCGGATTCCGGAACTTCCACTACTTTCTTGCTTTTATAGCTTACTTTTCGTTCCCTGCCCTGGACCATATCTCCCAGATACATGCGGTTACTCAGCATCTTACGTATCGTTGTCACTCCCCAGATACCGGACTTGCCATAGGTTTTATCTTTTAAGGAATGTTGGTAATTCAGTCCTTGCAATTTCTTATAAACACAGGGAGTCGGTATTTTTTCTTCATACAGTTTATCACATATCTGCCTGTTTCCCAGACCCTGCGCCGCATAGGAAAAAATTTTCCTGACTACTTCGGCGGCTTCTTCATCAATAATTAATTTGTGGTTATCCTCTGGATCTTTTTTATAACCATATAAAGCATAGGCCCCAAGAAACTGCCCTTTTTCCATCTTGGAACGGTATACGCTCCGGATGTTTTCCGACAGATCTTCGCAATACCATTCATTAATCAATCCGTTTATCTGCCTGGCTTTTTTATTTCCTTTTACGTCGGTATCCACATTATCGACTACACCGATAAACCGGATTCCAATTAAGGGAAATAAACCGTGTATGTATTTTTCCACCAGTTCCATATCCCTGGTAAACCTTGACTGGGTCTTGCAGATAATCGTATGAAAGCAGCCGTTCTTTGCATCACGGACCAGCCTTTTAAATGCCGGCCGCTCGCTGTCAAGTCCGGAATAATCATCGTCAAAATAGATATCATAAACATCAAATTTATGATCTAAGGCATAATCCAACAAAAGCAGTTTCTGGTTCTGGATACTTGCGCTTACATCCCCCTGGTTTATCTTATCCTGATCTTCCTTTGATAATCTGCAATACAGAGCTGCTTTTTCCATATCTGTTTTGTTCTTTTCAATTTCTTTCGCGGGAAAATCTTTAAACTGTATGTCTGTCTCTTTCACCTTACCACCTCCGCTGCTCCTATCAAGCAATTTTATTACTTATCAGACAGATTGGTATAAGCTGAAAATATACACTTGGGATAACAATAATACCAATAAATTTTCAAATCAATCCTTTCTGTTTATTTTTAATCATCCTGACAATTATCTGTGTAAGGATCTTTCGTCTTTTTTCTATGGAAGATTCTCTGTATACTTCTTTAACAATTATCATGGTTCACCTCCGTGCCTTGTTTGTCGGGTTTTATTAATAGTAATATATTTATGAAAGTGTTTGTCCTATTCAAAAATAAAAAAAGTGCAATCAATATTGTTTAATCAATTGATTGCACTTTTTTACTTATTCATTATTTTATATGTAACCTTTCATAGCACATAAGACCTTATCCAGGCCGCGAACACGATAAATACCCATGGAAAGATATATTTCCTTTCCATGGGCAATGATTTTATATTCTCTGATATGCCAGGTTTATTTATTGCCTAAAGCAGCCTTTGCCGCATTCTCTCCTGCTACCATTCCGGAGGTAAGAGCCCAGCCTTGTGCTGCTCCGCCATAAGTTACATAAGCTTTTTTATTCGTTAAGATAGTTCCCATCGAGTCAAGTCCCGTGGCATAAAGACCATCTATCTTATTACCGTTGGTATCCAATACCATAAGATCTTCATCTACATCTAATCCACCGCAGGTGCCATAAATATAAGCAGCGCCTTTTATCGCATAAACCGGGCCGTCAAGCTTGATTTCATGAATTAGGGAGGTATCTTTTCCAAAGGGATCCACTTTGCCTGCTGCATAGCCGTTATATTTTTCTACTTCGGATACTAAATTATCCGCTTTGATCAACACAGCTAATTCCTCCACCGTATCCGCCTTGTATATGATACCGTTCTCTTCCCCGACTGATAGGATCTTATCCATTGTATCAACCGGTTTTCCCGCTTCTGCCGTTCCGCCCTGGCCTAAGAAGAAAGGCGTTGAAACCTGGGAAAGCCCCTTTTCCTCAAATTCCCTGATTTGTTCTTCAGTATATAAAGAATAAAAGTAAGCACCACCTTGCCAGGAATCAAATTCAATATTTCCTGCTTCACTCATAAAACGTGTACCTTCCTGGTTTACAAGCATTGAATCCTTACCCAGGACTAAGGATGCCAATACTGCCTTTTCATCGGCCGTTAAAGAATCATCCCGGATAATTTTAACCGTTTGGGCATTATGCTGCATCGGAGCCACATCAATGTTATATAAGGCCGCCCCGACTTCTTCAGCCATCAGGATACCTGCTCCTTTGTTCTGCGTCATTGCTTTCGTATTCCAGTTCTCCCCGAAATATTGTTCCATCATTTTACTGTTTCCTGCAAAACCGCCTGTTGCAAGGATTACGGACTTTCCATATATTTCATAGGTGGTACCGTCATAATACGTCGCCAAAACACCATTTACTTTTCCGTTTTCATCTTTTAACAGCTTTGCGGCAGTTAATTCAAGCATGTAGTCATTTTTTTCATTTAATGCCTTAGCTGCTTCCATTGTACTGACATACTGTGCATTTACATCGCCTTCATAAGCCGCCCACACTTTCCACATTTTAGGATGGAAAAATGCCTTAATATCACCAAACTCAAATCCATTGCTATTGATCAACCAGTCAAAAGCATCCCCTGATTTGCCAACCATAAGACGTACCAGCTCTTCCTTCGCATCACCTTCACAGTATTCCAGCCAGTCTTTTATTAATTCCTCTTCATTCACAAAAACTTCTCTGTTATTTTGTGCCTCCATCTTGGTTTCAGGATTTATTGCCATTGGTCCGCTGGTAGTTGTAGAAGTGCCGCCTACTTTACCGGCCGTATCAAAACCGAAAACCGTTGTTCCGCTTTGTGCGGCACTTGTATAAGCCGCCATACCCGCTCCGCCAAGCCCAACAACGATTACATCATAGCCTTCCACCTTCACCGTTTCGTCGGATTTTTCTATGGCGGTGAACCACTGCGAACTGTCTCCGCCCGCTGCGTTGATAGCTTCCTCGACTGCGGTCTTAACTGCATTGCTGGATACGGTGGCTCCGCTGATCGCATCCACATTAAGAGACTGGCTTTCAATTAAACGAGGTATCAACCTTTCTTCCACTGTTGCAAAGATTTGGGGAGTCTCATAGTTTTCTATAACCTTGATTTCCGATATGGCATTATCATTAAAAGTTACGGCCACTTTCATCGGCGCCGTAATGCTATGTCCGGTTACCGTGATTTCCTGTACACCATTCGAAACAGGTGTCTTTTCACTTACGGCAATGCCCAATGCCTCATTAAGAGCTGTTTTTAAAGCATTTTTAACAGCACCGGAGCTATATGTTGCACCTGATACACCGTCAATTTCATCTACATTGACATCGCTTACTGTCATACCTTCCAGTTCCTTTAATGCACCCGCATTTAAAGTCTCAATGGCTTTCCCTCCTACTTCCGGTGTTTCGGAATCGCCTTTTGCAATCACGGAATGTATTTGTTCCCCGTTCACAGTTACAGTAACCTCAACCGCTCCGCCAAAACCGTTTGCACTGCCGGTATAAACGTTTTCTGAAGTACTGCTGCTGTCCTCCTTAGTTGCTTCCGTTAATATCTCACCGTTCTTTTCAGAACAACCGGTAATCGATGCCAAAACAGCTATGGCACATATGCCGACAAAAATTTGTTTTTTAAACATTATTCTCCTCCTGATATAAACTTTCTATACCTGTATAATTTGAACCTCCGTTTTCGCCTGCTTAAGTTTTCGCCTGAATAATACATAAAAAATACAGCTATGTTAGCGTTTTTATGGATATCAGCCATTAAAACCCGGTTCAAAATATAGAACAGATTGACAATATTTTATCAAATATGTTTATTTTTTAACAATATTAATTTATGATGCACCCAAAGAAATTCTTATGCCTTATCTCCGTGGAATGATTTTTTGATAAAACCGATAAATTTAAGAAGTATCCCATTAGTACTGTTTTTATTCCATATAATATCAACATTATATTTATGGGCCGAATTTAAGATGGGTATGTATTTTATTCGGCCGGCAGTTGAGTTTATCATTAAATCCTGTATAAATGCGACGCCTCTGTTTAATTCCACCATCATCAGCTGAGATCCTATATTCGGTGCATATTCGCAGATTTGCAGTTCGTAACCATCCTCCCTGCAATGATTATGCATTTCCTGAACGCCCCGATAGTCATTATCTGTATTAAGTACTATAAATTTCTCTTCTGCCAGTTCCTTTGCCTCTACAAATTCCCTTTCTGCCTTCGGATGTTCCATAGACACGCCTAAAACCATACTGCCGTTATAAACTGTATAATGGTCGAGAAAGATCATATCATTCTCGGTTAATGTACAGCTTATGTTGATAAACAAATCACAAAGTTCATGTTTGATTTCATCAAGTACCTGGTAAATTATACTCTCCTTAATAACAAATTCGACATAAGGAAACTGCTTTTGAAATTCACGTATCACTTCTGTTAACAGCTGCAGTTCTGCACGTTCCTTATAGCCAATGGTAATTACCTTTTTCGCTTCCAGATGATATTTACCTGCTTTGTTTACCGCATACTCATACTCACGAAGTATGTTTTTTATATCCTCATAAAATACATGCCCTACATCCGTTAGCAGCACCCGGTTTTTTTCTCTGGTAAACAGTTCCGCCCCCAAATAATTCTCCAGTTTTGCAATTTGCTGGCTTATTGCTGTTTGAGCAATAAAATGCCTCTTGGCCGCTTTTGTAAAACTTGATAACTCAGCAGCTGATACAAAATACTGTAAAGTTGTTATATTCATATCGGTTCCTTCCTGTCACGCTCTGTCCATATCAATGCTTCCCGCACACTTTCCATATATTTTATAGGTTCCTGTGCTCCTAGCTGCTTTAATTTCTGCCTGCCATTTAAAATTACTGCTGCCTTATGATATGGTACTGCTGTTCCAGCTGCTCCCGCTTCCCCTATCCGGTTGACCTTAGGAACAGTGCAACTGCAAACTTTGAATTCACTACATTATTATACATTAAAATAAGAAATTTTTCATTACCATTTTAGTACAAAAAGGGGCTGTTGCAAAATTCAGAATATAACAAACTTGTGGGAGAATATGATTTATATTTCGCTGATATTTTGTGAAATGTATGTGCGAATGGCTCCAAGATAGAGAATGGAGCCGTTTATTCGCGCGAC
>JAEWAK010000049.1 GCA_023391695.1 Bacillota bacterium | reverse complement strand
GTTTAGGCCAGACTGCTCCCAATCCGGTATTGTCTACGCTTCGCTATTTCAGGGATGAATATGTTGCCCATGTTGTGGACAGAAAATGCCCGGCAGGCGTATGTAAGGCATTACTTTCCTATATTATTGATGCAGATAAATGTAAGGGCTGTACACTTTGTGCAAGAGTATGTCCGAACGGAGCCATTGAAGGTAAGGTTAAGGAAGCTCATGTCATTCATCAGGATAAATGTATTAAATGCGGCGCTTGTATGGAAAAATGCCGTTTTGCTGCTATTTCCAAAAAGTAATTACTGTCAGTTACTTGTAACTATTTAGTTACTTCAGGAAATTCGCCGGAATTTCGAGGCTGTAAGCACCAAAAAACGTTTGTATATTTTGTATGCATAAGCGCATAAATGCGCTGTTGAAAGAACCGCAGTGGCTGAACAGTCACTTACATTCTATAAGGAGGACAATAATGGAAACCGTAAATATTAAAATAAACGGTGTGGATGTAGCTGCACCAAAGGGTTCTACGATTCTTGAAGCTGCCAGATCTGCACACATCGACATTCCTACCCTTTGTTACTTAAAAGAGATTAATGAGATTGGCGCCTGCCGTATCTGTGTTGTAGAGGTTAAGGGTGCCAGAAGCCTTGTGGCTTCCTGCGTATATCCGGTTAACGAAGGTATGGAGGTATGGACCAACACACCTAAAGTATTAAATTCAAGAAGAAAAACCCTGGAATTAATTCTTTCCGATCATGACAGAAAATGTTTATCCTGCGTAAGAAGCGGGAACTGTGAATTACAAAAACTGAGTAAAGACCTTAAAGTCGAAAACGAAGGTTTATACGACGGTGAAACCAACGATTATGAAATTGACTATACCGCAGCCCATATGTACCGCGATAATAACAAATGCATCCTTTGCAGGCGCTGTTCCGCAGTATGTGAAAAGGTTCAGGCCGTCGGCGTAATCGGACCGAATGAAAGAGGTTTTAAAACCACGATTGCATCTGCCTTTGATATGGGTCTTGGCGAAACCAGCTGTGTATCCTGCGGCCAGTGTATTGCTGTATGTCCTACCGGAGCTCTCTCCGAAAAAGACAATACGGATGAAGTATTTGCAGCCATTGCCGACCCGACGAAACATGTGGTGGTACAGACAGCTCCTTCCGTACGTGCGGGCCTTGGCGAACCTTTCGGCCTTCCCATCGGAACCAACGTGGAAGGCAAGATGGTGGCAGCCCTCCGCCGTTTAGGCTTTGATAAAGTATTTGATACGGATTTTGCAGCCGACCTTACCATTATGGAAGAGGCACATGAATTTATAGACAGGGTTCAGAACGGCGGTGTTTTACCTTTAATCACCTCCTGTTCACCGGGCTGGGTTAAATACTGCGAACACTATTTCCCTGATATGACCGAGAATCTTTCCAGCTGTAAATCCCCCCAGCAGATGTTCGGTGCCACTGCCAAGACCTACTATGCTGAAAAAATGGGAATTGACCCGAAAGATATCGTTATGGTAAGTATCATGCCATGTACCGCCAAGAAGTTTGAAGTGGGCCGTGATGACCAGGATGCTGCCGGTCTTCCCGATGTGGACATCGCCCTTACCGTAAGGGAGCTTGCCAGAATGATCGAACGCGCAGGCATTAGCTTTCACTCACTTCCGGATGAAGAGTTTGATTCCCCTCTTGGAATGGCAACCGGCGCAGGTGTTATCTTCGGCGCAACCGGCGGTGTTATGGAAGCAGCCCTTCGAACTGCTGTGGAAACCTTAACCGGTGAAGAATTAAAGAGCCTGGATTTTAAAGAAGTACGAGGAATCAAAGGAATTAAAGAAGCTACTTACAATGTAGCAGGCATGGATGTAAAGGTTGCTGTTGCTTCCGGACTTAAGAATGCAAAAGAACTTCTTAATAAAGTAAATTCCGGCGAGGCAGATTACCACTTCATTGAAATCATGGGATGCCCCGGCGGCTGTGTAAACGGCGGCGGTATGCCTCAGGTTCCTGCAAGTATACGTAACTTCAATGATATCAGATCCCTTCGTGCAAAAGTTCTCTATGACCTGGATGCTTCCATGCCTTATAGAAAATCCCACGAAAACCCGGCCATCAAAGAATTATACAGCACTTACTTTGGTAAACCCGGCAGCCATAAGGCTCACGAGGTTCTCCACACAACCTATGTAAAGAGAAGTGTAAATTAGTTTATAAATAGAAAGACCGTGATGCAGCAGATTCTTAAGACTGGGAATCTGCTGCATCCAATTATTCCCACCCTACATAAGACAACCCTCATCCCGTATATTGTTTTATCCGGAATTATAAAGAATTGCCTTTTCCTTATATTGTAATTCTATAGGATATGCATGAAATATAAGTTGACAAACCCTGTTATTTCGCTATAATAAATCTATAATAACTTTGTATGACGATGGGGTCACAAAATTGGACAGACGGACAAATTTTGTGGCTTTTTCTGCATATTTTTAGCATTTTTTGTCATATAAAGGAAAACAAGGAGGAAACGTGTGAAAAAGTTTAAAAATTTAATGTCACTAATTCTAGTTATGCTTATGATGTTTTCATTAACTGCCTGCGGGGGCGGCAAGCCAAGTACACCAACCGGTTCCGATGGAACTTCTGATACCACCACAAATACAGGAGGGGCAGAAACTGGAAATACATCAGAAGCTGCAGGCGGTAATATACTGAATGTACATTTCGACGTGGAAGTTGCTTCCCTGGATCCCCAGATCGCAACGGACGGTACTTCCTTTGAAGCATTGGCAGCCGTTACCGAAGGCTTATACTCTATCGATGCTTCCGGTGCTCCGATTTATGCAATGGCGGAATCCGTGGATAAAAGTGAAGACGGCTTAACTTATACTTTTAAATTACGGGATGCACAGTGGTCCAACGGCACCCCTGTTACTGCAGGTGATTTTGTCTTTGCCTGGAGACGTCTGGTTGACCCGTCCGTGGCAAGCGAATATTCTTTCATCATGGGTATTGCAGGACTTAAGAACGCAGGCGCAATCATCGCAGGAGAAAAGGCTGTGGATGAACTTGGCGTCACTGCACAGGATGACAAGACTTTAGTTGTACAGCTGGATGTTCCGGTTCCATTCTTTGAATCCTTAATGGCATTTCCTTCATTCCTGCCTGTAAATGAAGCCTTTTTTACAGAAGCCGGTGATAATTACGGAACTTCACCGGATACGATTTTAAGTAACGGGCCATTTACGATTACTTCTTATGAACCGGCAGCTACCACCATCACCCTGGCAAAAAGCCCGACTTACTGGGATGCCGGCAATGTTGCTTTAGACGGAATAAAGTATCAGGTAATAAAAGATTCCCAGCAGGCAATGTTATCTTACCAGAACGGGGACCTGGATGTAGCCACCCTTTCCGGTGAACAGGTAGAACAATTCCAGGCAGACCCGGAATTCACTAACATAATGGCGGGATATTTATGGTATATCTCACCTAACACGACCGTGAAAGGACTTGAGAACGTAAATTTAAGAAAAGCCCTGGCTCTTTCCTATGATAAAGCAGCTATCGTTAACAATATCTTAAAGGATGGTTCTATCGTGGCAGATTTTGCGGTTCCTACCCTTTTGGCTACCGGTCCGGACGGTAAAGACTTCCGTGAAACGGCATCTACCTACCTTTCCACCGATAAAGCAAAAGCTGTGGAATATTGGGAAACTGCGAAAAAAGAATTAGGTGTAAGTGAATTAAAATACACCATGATCGTTGAAGATACGGAATCTGCAATGAATGTTGCACAATTTATCCAGTCCGAAATTCAGACGACTCTTTCTGACATCACCATCGAACTTCAGACCATGCCCAAGAAGAACCGTGTAGAAAGAATGCAGGCAGGCGATTTTGAACTTGGCCTTACACGCTGGGGCCCGGATTATGCCGATCCTATGACTTATCTGGATATGTGGACCACCGGCAGTCCGAATAACTATGGCTTCTGGTCCAATACGGAATACGACTCCATCATTGATTCGGCGAAAAAAGGTGATTTGGCACTTGATCTTACCGCCAGATGGAATGCGTTAAAACAGGCGGAAACCATGGTAATGGATGAAGCCGTAATTTTACCCGTATATCAAAAAGGTGATGCAGTCATGATTAAGTCCGGTGTGGAAGGCATTGAATTCCACTCGGTAGGTATTAACCGTGTTTATAAGAATGCAACCAAAAACTAATGTGTTGTTACATGATACCTATTTAATGGCGAACAAAATCCGTTTTTCCAATGTGCCATTACATAAGGCTGAATTAAGTTAATAACACCGTGACCCACGTCACATAAAATTTCCATATAGAAAAACGAATGACGCTGTCTAGCGTGTTGGCACCAATGACAGCGTCATTCTTGTATGGTAAGGAGAGTGTTTTTGTGAAGAAATATATAATGAAAAGAATTATAATTTCCATTATAACCTTGCTGGTTATATTACTTATTTTGTTTTTGATGCTGGAATTAATGCCCGGCTCACCCTTTAACGATGAAAAATTAACGGATGCCCAAAGGGCTGTCCTGAATGCAAAATATGGCCTGGATCAACCCATAGCCATACGGTTTGTAAACTATATTAAAGCAATGCTTTCCGGAGACTTCGGTGTCTCTTATTCCATTTCAAAAAATACACCCATCTCCACTTTACTGGGGTCCAGACTCCCCATTTCCCTTCGTCTGGGCGGCCAGGCTATCCTGATCGGAACCGTCATAGGACTGGTTTTAGGTATCATAGCAGCTATAAAACATAACACCATATATGATACCCTCACCACGGTAATATCCGTTTTGGGCGTAAGCCTTCCTTCCTATGTATTTGCTATGGCTTTGATCTATACCATGGGCTTTCAGTTAAAATGGTTTCCCCTTTTATATCAGGAAAGCGCCCCCTTTCAATCCTCCGTCATGCCCACCATTTCCCTTTGCATGTTTACCGTAGCCACTGTAGCCCGGTTTACCAGAACAGAAATGCTGGAGGTATTAGGCTCTGATTATATGCTGTTGGCTGAAAGCAAGGGAATTAACAGTTTTCGCCTGATTTTCAGGCATGGCCTGCGAAATGCCCTGATTCCCATTATTACGGTACTGGCACCTCTTGTGGTTGGTTTAATGACCGGAAGCCTGGTTATTGAAAAATTATTTTCCATTCCGGGCATCGGAAGTTTACTGGTGTCCGCCATTCAGTCCAATGATTATAATGTGGTAATTGCACTGACCTTTATTTACAGCCTTATGTATATAGGAATCATGCTAGTTGTGGATATCCTTTATGGCATAATCGATCCGAGGATCCGGCTTGCGAAAGGAGATATAAATGAATAATACAGAGATAGGATTTTTACCGGATGATTTTGAATTAGTGGGATCCGAGAGGACAAGCCAGAATGAGGATACTTTTGCCGGTAAGTCTTACTGGCACGATATACTCACCAGGTTTACGGAGAATAAAGGAGCAATTATAGGTTTAATTTTTATCCTGCTTGTTATTTTTATGGCAGTTATCGGCCCTAAAATCAGCGGGCATACTTATTATTCCCAGGTCATTACCCATCAGAACCTGGCTCCGAGAATAAAAGGGTTGGAGAAATTAGGAATCTTTGACGGTTCTGAGACAATGAATACTTCCACCGGTACCGTAAAGCAAAATAAATACGTTTCCGAAGATCCGGGTGTCACGACCGGACTGGAAGAGGTATATTACTGGTTTGGTACGGATGTACTCGGCCGTGATATATTCACAAGGACCTGGGAAGGTACAAGGATTTCCCTTTATATTGCACTGGTAGCAGTTATTGTTGATATGTGTTTTGGCATGATATACGGTTTGGTCTCCGGTTATTTCGGCGGCAAGGTGGACATGGTCATGCAGCGGTTTGCGGAAATATTGAACGGAATACCGACCCTGGTCATCGTTACATTATTGATTTTGGTATTCAAGCCGGGACTGGTGACCATAACCATCGCCCTGGCCATATCGGGCTGGATCGGAATGAGTAGAATTGCCAGGGCCCAGGTACTTAAACTGAAGGAACAGGAATTTATCCTTGCTTCAAAAACCCTGGGTGCCAGAGACTTCTTTATCATATTCAAAGAGATTCTGCCCAATATATTCGGACAGCTGATTGTAATGTCCATGTTTTCTATTCCAAATGCCATATTTACGGAAGCCTTCTTAGCCTTTATCGGACTTGGGGTGCCCCAGCCGCTGGCTTCCCTTGGCTCTCTTATCAGCGATGCATTTAAGTCCTTTACAACACATCCTTACATGATCTTATTCCCAGTTATCGTACTGGCAGTGATCATGTTAAGTTTTAATATGATGGCAGACGGTCTCAGGGATGCCTTTGATCCGAAAATGAAAGAAATGTAGGAGGTATTTATGGAAAAAAAGAAAATTCTGTCAATCAAGGATTTATCCATATCCTTTCAGACCTCCGCCGGTGAAGTAAACGTAATTCGGGGGATGAATCTTTCACTGTACCAGGGTGAAACCGTTGCAATCGTAGGAGAAAGCGGAAGCGGTAAATCCGTAACGGTTAAGGCGATTATGGGTATCCTAAGCAATAATGGAAAAATCAACAGCGGATCCATCGAGTATACTTACCACCGGGGCGAGGAAGAAGTGAAAGAGGACCTGTTAAAACTGACGAAAAGTGAAATCCGGAAAAGAATTAACGGAAAACGGATTGCCATGGTCTTCCAGGATCCCATGACTTCCTTGAATCCGACCATGTCCATCGGAGCCCAGATTATGGAGGGTATGGTCTATCACTATAAAACACCGAAAAAAGAAGCCTATGAAAAAGCTGTAAACCTGCTTAAACTGGTAGGTATCACCGACCCGGAAAAACGTATGAAGAATTATCCCCACCAGTTATCCGGCGGTATGCGCCAGAGGGTAGTCATAGCGATCGCCCTTGCCTGTGACCCGGAACTGCTTATCTGTGACGAACCCACCACTGCCCTGGATGTTACCATACAGTCCAAAATTCTGGAGCTGATTAAAGACATACAGTCTAAAACGGGAATTTCCGTTATATATATAACCCATGACCTGGGCGTAGTTGCCAAGGTAGCGGATTATGTGGCTGTTATGTATGCGGGAAAAATAGTGGAAAAAGGTACTACGGATGAGATCTTCTATGACCCGAGACACCCATATACCTGGGGGCTTTTATCCGCCATGCCGGATCTTGGCACCAATGATGATAAGCTCTATACCATTCCCGGAAGCCCGCCGAATCTTCTCCATCAGGTACAGGGGGATTCTTTTGCGCCCCGTAACATCTTTGCCATGAATATTGATCACAGGAAAGAACCGCCCATGTTTAAAATAACGGATACCCATTATGCCGCTACCTGGCTTCTGCATGAAAATGCTCCGAAGATTGAGATGCCGATAGAGCTCAAGACCAGGATAAGCAATATGCTAAAGGAGGTAAAATAGTATGGAAAACCAAAAGCCTCTGTTAACGGTAAATAATTTAAAACAGCATTTCAGGGTGAACCGGAAGTTTACGGTTAAGGCAGTCGACGGTATTACCTTTGAGATCTATCCGGGAGAAACTTATGGCCTGGTAGGAGAATCCGGCAGCGGAAAATCCACCATCGGCCGCTCCATTATAAGGTTGTATAAACCTACCTCCGGAGAAGTTATTTTTAACGGATTTAATATATCCGGACAGCTTTCGGCCAAAGATACCAGGCATCTTCGCACCAAAATGCAGATGATCTTCCAGGACCCCATGGCTTGTTTAAATCCCAGGAAAAAGGTACTGGATATTATCGCTCAGGGCCTGGACATCCATCATATGTACAAATCCGGTGATGAACGCAGGGAAAAAGTTTATCAGATTTTAGAAATGGTAGGGCTGTCGAAGGAACATGCGGACCGCTACCCCCACCAGTTTTCCGGAGGACAGAGGCAGCGTATCGGTATTGCCAGGGCCTTAATCATGAACCCTGATCTGATTATAGCAGACGAAGCCATCAGTGCCCTGGATGTGTCCATCCAGGCGCAGGTAGTTAACCTGATGAAGGATATTCAGAAGAAAACCAATACGGCATATTTATTTATTGCCCATGACCTATCCATGGTGAAATACATTTCCGACCGGATCGGTGTACTTCATTTAGGACATATGGTGGAAACAGGGACAAAAGAGGAAATCTTCTCTAATCCCATCCATCCCTACACAAAATCCCTGTTATCCGCCATTCCCCAGGCAAATCCCATAGTGGAAAAGAAACGGATTGCCCTTACCTATGATTACGGTACAAGCGGTATTGACTATAATAAAGGGATCAACCAGCACATGGGCGGCAGTCATTATGTACTGGCTACCGATGAAGAACTGGAACGATTTACGAAATAGACAAAAAGAGGTTCAAGGCCGGAACTTATCTAAAGCTCCTGCCGGTAAGAATAAGTAATACAATTCTATATACTGAATGTTTGGATGACTTTTTGGCGGTTATCGCCTTCCGTGAGAAGGGGCTGTTGCAAAATGATAATTTACTGTATTTGGGGTTCTCCCGGGTAAACCAGATTTTAAATTTTACAACAGCCTTTTTATAACCATTTATAAGTTCTGGATTTTAAACTTCTTGATTTTAAACTTCTTGATTTTACTCCATAATGATCTTTAACAAGGTCAGTAAGAAACGGTCGGAATCCGCCTGGTACAATACCTCCTTTGCATAAGAAGGGTCATCCGTTATGATATAATCTACCCCCAGCCGTTTCATCCGTTCAAGTTCATTTTTGGTATTCACGGTCCATACATGGATCTCCTTACCGGACTTATGAATCTCCCGGCATAAGGCTTTTGTTACAAGATTGGACCTTATGCTGAAAAAGTCTATATATTCATTGTCATAATATCCCCGGAATATCTGGTAGGCAATAAAACCGGTGCGGATGTCGGGCTTTAATTCCTTAATCTTATAAAGAGCAGTAAGGCTGGTGGAACTTATGACACATTGCCATTCCATATCATACTCATCGATTAAAGCCACAACTTTTTCTTCCAGTCCTTCCGAGGCGGAACGGTACTTTAGCTCCAGATTCAGGTTTACCCTGCCTTTACAGAGTTCCAGTACCTCCCGCAGGGTTGGGATTTTGGTGCCCGTATAGATTTTATTCTTCCAGCTTCCCGCATCCAAAGCGCTGACTTCCGTATAGTCCATCTCCCAAATTTTCTTGTTTACTCCGGTGGTCCGCCTTAAATTGTCATCATGGAGCAGCACCAGTTCCCCGTCTTTTGTCATTCGGACATCGACCTCTATGGAATCCGCCTGTTCCTCCAGGGCTTTTTCAATAGCCGGCAGGGTATTTTCAGGAACCTCACCGGAAAAGCCCCTGTGGGAAGTGACCCGTATCAGATCCAGATTCATGTAATCAAGGGGAGATCCGTTTCGGATAATATCATAAAAGGAATAAAAATTGGCGAATGCCAGCAGTACTATGGAAATCTTAATCACATTCCGGTAAGCCCCTACTTTAATAACAATATTGTCCACGGCACGGTCCGGACTGATATCTTCCTTGAATTCCAGTTTGTATTGATAAAATAAATGAGTATACAACGCAAAATTTGCTATTGTACCGACGGCAAATATGCCTATGAATAAATAACCGTTCATATTGTCATTCACGGTCAGGAAAGTTGCTATTGCAAGGCTTTTATCCGGTATTCCGGCTATAAACAATGTGGTAATTGCCATTGTTACGATATATAATCCCAGAACCAGCAAGCCGATTCCCAAATTCCAGAATATAAAATAAATAAAGGTTCGGAATGTATTGATTCTTTTAATATAGTCGCTATTTATGACTGCCGTGTTCCAAAAACCGGACTTTGTTTTTATATTTTTTCTCTTAAGAATCCCGGGGCCTTTCTCTTTGGCTTCGTCGTTAAGCTCTGTAACCCCGGTTTCTTTTCGGGCTTTGACGTAGGTTTTTCCTTCTATTACGGAATACAGGAATATAAATAACCGCCGGAGCATCACCCATAGCAGTAAAATTGTTATGATTACCGTTACCGGTAAGGCAAAGGGGTTGTCAAAAACGGTTTCAGTTATAAACGATATTAATCTTACCCTTTTGCTGATAAATATAAAAAGCGGAAGATTGGACAGGGCTGTAATCAGCCAGACCATTGGCAGCAAGGTAAAATTTCTTCGTATGAAAATCAGGAGAAGTTTCTTTAAGGATAAGAGGAATATCTTTAACTGACGTGGTTTTTCCCCATTTTCTATCACTGTATAAAATGTAATAAGATAACAGGCTTCCCACAATAAAAATATGCCTATTATAATAAATAGACAAATCATTAATAACAGGACAAGGGGATTTAACAGAAATAATCCGATATTGTTAACCGTCAGATAGCTGTAGCCGGTTATGGAAAGTGCCGTACGGAAAATGCCGGACAGAAAAGGGGTTAATAATAATATGGATATGCCAATCAGGATACCCTGGCCAAATAACAGGGACATGTTATGCAAAAACAGCAGTCTTATGGTGTTCTTAAAAATCCTTTTTCTTTTTTTCAGGGTCTCCCCGCTAACTTTCTGTTTTTCCTTATGCAGCATAATTTAAGTCCTTTTCTTATTATTTTAATACTTTTATGACTGTAATTCAATCCTTCCTTTTTTCTTTTTGATAATAGACTTATCCGAATTTTTATGTAAATCAGTGTTGTAATTTTGATCCATGCCATCCATATAATTACTTTATTAGTTGTGATTACTCTGCTCCCGTAATAAATGGGTCACATATTCATAATCCTTTTTATGCACATAAATATAATATTCCTTTTCATAATCCTTATTCAGGCCATAACTCCCTGTCCTGCCCCGGTTATTTGAATTTAAGTTTATAACCCGGTAATCATATTTAATATGATTGGCCTTTAAAAATTCACTGGTCTCTGCCTGGGCCTTTAAAGAAAACCCATGGTATACTTCTCTCCGGTTCCAAAACCACATAATTATATTCCTCCCTTGATATGAATTCCCAGAGCGTGTTTGAAAAATGCTTGTGCCGGACTGGATGCTCCACTTTACGGAATGCAAGAAACTTGTTTTAGCTGCATTTTTTCACTTCTATATTTTATAGTATAATTATTTCATTACTTAGTCAAGAAATTACATTATAAAGTCTGCCGCAGTGCGATCTAATCGGAGTGTCTTTTTGTTGTTTAGGGACGTATTTTTCTATAACATAAAAAATGGGTAAACGAAACGCCATGGCATCCCATTTACCCATTTGTAATTCATATCTATGTCAAGCAGCCGAATAGAAAAAAGTGCTTTACAAAAAAAAGAAAAATATAAGGTATAAGAGCTTCGGTTGCGGATTGTTTTAGATATGTATCTCTTATTCCCTTACATTATTATACTTTATTATATTCAGCCGATTAGGTTATGTTCCTGTCAGTATGAGTATTTTTATAGCTTTTATTGTAATTTTTTAGAGTCTGGCTTGCCAGACTCTGACGCTGACGCGGCCGCCAAAGCCGGCATATTTCTCTACGCATGTATGGGCCTCCTGCCGGTCGGGCTTTTTATTTTATGAAATAAAAAAGAGTTGGCAAGCCAGTCTCTGGCGCTGACGCGCTGTCACTTCAGTGGCAATATACCTTAGCGTGTCATGTACATCCTGCCCGGAGGGCTTTTTTATGCAATAGGACGTAAGCATAAAAAAAGGCTGAACTCAAAGAGGGCAGCCTTTTAGAAATACTGTTTCAATTGAAATACTGCTTCAATAAACACAGAGTTAAACCCACCTGGTGTTTATCTTAAATACAACATAGGATTTACTGGTTCCTCATCCTTTATCACCTGGAAATAAAGATTGCTGCCTTCTACCGTATAATACTTCGTCGGTTTTGAAACAACTCCCAATACCTGGTCTTCTTCCACCATGTCTCCTACTTTAACCTTTAAACTTGAATTATCCAACTGTCCATAAACAACACTGTAACCGTTTCCAATGGAAGCTGTTACCGTTGTGCCAGTCTCGTCTTCCTTAGTAACCGAAGTTATAACCCCATCAGCTGCACTAAGTACCTTGGTACCAACTTCAGCATCAATGATTACGGCGGGATTAACACGAAATTGCTCTAGGGTTTCATAATAAACAACTCTGTCCATACTGTAATCCATTAAAATATTACCGGTAACCGGCCATAACAGACCCTTATCCGTATCAAAATATAAGGAATCCGGAGTCATTACTTCCGTCAAGTCTGCCGGCTCAGAAGAATCCGTATCTTCTGCCGCTTCCGCTGCATCATTAACAGATGCCGCATCCGCTGTTTGTTTTGTAGTAGAATCTGATGTTGTACCATCTTGTGTACCTGCAGGGTTAGCGGCAACACTTTCCGGATCGTTTTCAACTTCATATTCTAAAAGGCTTCCATCCGTAACCGGTTCAGTGGTATCACCCTGGGATTTCGGATTGGTTTGTGCTACCTCCGTCTGACTAGTGCCCGTTTCATTATTAGCAGCAGTTGACGAGGGTGGGTTATTCACGGCCGGTTCATCTTTAACCTGGTTACTGCTATCTTTACCATCAGCGACATCTGACACAATTGGTTCATTTAAGTCCACCAGATTGTTACCTTGATCCTTGTCAGATGGTTGATTCAAAGCTACCATTGTAATCACTACGATTGCCAAAGCACCGACACATAATAACGCATAAAAGCTCTTGCTTTTTAAAAATTCAGCTAAGCTATGTTTTTTCATTATCATCACCTCTAGATATATTTTCACCAGAAATGATAGTTTTATTCATTGATAAAAATGCAGAAACAAAAATCTATCAAAAAACATTCGACCTTTTCCCAATTTCTCCTGCAAATGGTATCTGAAATGCTTGGAAAAGTCCATAACCAGCTTAAGTTCATCAGCCAAAACCTCATGTTCCCCATACCGTACTCCCATATAAACCCTTGCAACCTTTAAAAAATTTGTATGATTAAAATTAATTTTATCTCCGATTCTCGCCGCATAGGACAAAAGGGTCTCCTCAGGAGAAAGCCGGAAGCCCTCCTTTTCCAGATACCGCAGGACTTCTGCCAGGGTAAGCGAGAGCTTGACAGGATCAGGAGCATTTTTAAATTTCTTATTATATTTTGTTACTAATATGCCATAATAAATAAAAACAATACATACAAATAAAGCCAGGATACATGCTATGATACCAAGGACCGGCAGCACATAATTTTTTTGCCTTCCCTCGTTAAGGGCGGAATCCCCTGCCTTTGCACCGTTAATTAAATCCCGGTAACCGGGTGATACGGCAGGTAACTGTCCGATGTCCACCCCGGAATCATGGTATTCACTATTCGCCGTTCGATCCTGCCAGGGCGCATACCTGCCCGCATAAAATCCGGGAGTCGGTTCAAAGGGTATCCATCCGATGCCTTCCATATAAGCTTCGATCCAGGAATGGGCATTGCTGCTTAGGACTTTATAGTTACCGGAATCATCTTTATTTTTATAATCAACTACAAAACCTTCCACATACCGGGTAGGAATATCCAGACACCTTGCCAGCACTCCCATTGCCGTTGCAAAATAAGTACAATAACCTTTCTGCTGTTCAAACAGGAAATAATCTGTAAAATCTTCCACTTTGGGGGTTTTACCCACGGTGGTGGTATACGGCATAGCGTTCAGATAAGCTTCTATGGCTTTTAATTTATCATAATTATTATCGCAGTTTTTGGTTAATTCATATGCCAGTGTTTTAACCCGCCCGGGCAGAGTATCCGGCAGTGTGGTATAAATGGTTTTGATTCTGGCTGACCGCCTGGCCAAATCCCTTTCTAACACTTCCATATCAAAATCATTGCCCGAGGTATTGTAATCAAAAATTTCCGCCGCCGTCTGATTCAGTACATTCTTCGAAAGGGAATTATCCTTGCCCGCACCTTCCCGAAGCATATCCTGCAGTAATTCATTGTTTAAATTCAGCTCATAATACTGGACTTCATATTTTGTACCGATACCTTTTGCCTTCTCATACAGGAATGCTCCCTGCCCTGTTTCACTAAATCGGAGTGAACGTTTAAAATTGATTTTATAGGTTTTTAAAGGATAAAATAAGGATCTGGTCCTTATATCATAATATTCTATATTATAACTTCTCTTTTTGATCAGGTTGGTTAAGTCCTTACCTGCTGCCCTCTCCCTGGCAAAGGAGGTTAATAATTCATAAAAATCGTAATAATAATCTTCCATGTCCATATCGTTTTGTATTTCACTTCTATCCCATTTCCGTCCGGTATAGATATCACGGATGGAACCGATCAAATAACCCTTAGCCGTACTTTTATTCTGGGTATAGATCTTTAAGGAGGTAACCTTATCTACATTGATATCTCCGCCCAGTTCGGAATCCTCTTCCGAATATCCGGAAAAATTCAATTTAAACTCATTACCGGTCCGGTCAAAGAAGTATTCCAGCCGTGTCATTAATATGGAACCCTGTTCTTCCACTGTCCGTATCAGGAACTTAACGCCTTTCCACTGTATGGGTTCCGTATGGGAAGGCAATATTACCGCCATGAAAGCAATTATTGCACAGGCCGGTGCCAGATAAACCGTGGCAATGCTGTTATTTACCGTATTGCTGCTCTTATAAAAAAGCTTGCCGCAGTACTCCGCAAGTACCGTCAGAGAATAGAAAATAACTACTCCCACGGTGATTTTGGGGATATGAATATGATTTACCGCCGAAATTACAAGCAGAACGGATAAGAAGGCAGCGGCAATGCTTTTTACCCGCCTGAACCGGTGGAGTAAATAAGCAAGCAGGCTGCCTGACAGCAAGATACCCGCAGTTACTGCAAACGCGCTGCTTTTCTCATATAGTTTTTCATCCCCGTTATAAGTAAGGCACCACCGGTATACACCTTGGATACCTTTTATATAATCCACTTTTAATATAACACTGATAATGACAAACCCTAAGAACAGCCCTGCCAGGATAAAATAGCTGAGCAGATACTTTTTATTCCGGTCAAATAAATAAATCAGGCCCAGAGATATAACGGCAAGCAGTACCTGGAGTATAATAGAAACCCGCAAAATGAATATATCATTTAAAAATGCGCCAAGGGCAAGGGTAAGCAGAAGGCTGTTAATAAGCGTCAGCTGTTTCCATTTATTCATGCCTTTAATACCTCCCCGATTTCATCTTCTCTTGTTACGAGCCTGACAAAAATCCCCGAAAGCTTAAGGCCTTTTATGAATTCTTCCTCTCCCGCACCGATGTTGTCCTGTATCAGTAACAGGGACATATCATTGCCGCTTTCTGAAATTACGAGCATTGACTTATAAAGTTCAAAGGTAAGTTCATGGGTGATCAATATATAAAAGCTGTTATTCAGGTCATTGTTCCGGCTCTCCATAAGAATTTCCTCCAAAGGGGCCCGGGCATTAAAACGGATTCCGGTACTCATCCGGTAAAACAGGTCAAAGTCCGCCTTTCCCCGTATAAAAGCTGTTTTTAATCCCGACTGTTCATAGTAAACTTTTACCCTGGTATTGTTATTTTTGCAGTAATTTGTTATAGCCAGGGCACTTTCAATAATCTTATCTTCCGTAATGACCGTAGTCAGACTGTCCTTCCGTACGGGTTTTAAGTCCATAAGGATGACCGCTTCCGATTTGGGGTCCGTAATGTATTTCCTGCTGAATAACCGGTTTCTTTTGGCACTTACTTTCCAGTGTATCTGTTTTTTATTGTCTCCGGACTGGTAATTTCTGGTCTCAATATCCATGGAATCCTGTTCCGTATTACGGAGATAAGGTACATTTTTGACATCTTTTCTGGCGGGTACGATACCCAGCCTGGATAGCTGTACAATCCTGGGAAGAACTGTAACTTTCAGCTTTGAGGTAATGGGATATGTAATTTTAAACAAATACAGGTAATCAATAATGTCAACCGTATTTGCCCCCACAAAATATTCTCCCCGGTAATTACAGCGCAGTTTTGTTTCCATGGTTTCCGTCTGTCCCGGCAGAAGGCAGTATTCCCGGATATCATCTACATTGGCTATGGTGGACTTATCATGGAGGAAATTCACTTTAACGCTTCGGAAAGTAATGTAATCTTCGTTGGCAAGAGTAAAGGAATACGGGATTAAATCCCCCTTTACCACGATCCGCTGGCCCATCTCCTGATAGATCCGGAAACGGACATATACATAAAAAGTATAGATTAAAGATACGATGGGAACACATAAACTGGTATAAAAAAGAGCATAGGATACATTTCCGCCGAAATTACTGGCGAAAATTCCGGATGCTATGATTAAAATCAATAAAAGGATGCGGTTAATAAACATACAATCCCCTTCCTGCACTTAGAGTTTTCATTTGATGAAAACTATTTTTCCCATCATTTGAAACAGTAGTTATGATTTTATGCCTGGTTAAGGACAGGAAGTATGGGTACCCGCAGCATAGCGGTAATCCTTGAGAGCACTTTCTCTGCCGTAAGCTTGTTTAGCCTGGCTTCCGGGGAGAGGATCAGCCTGTGCCGTATTACCGGATGTATTACTTTTAATATATCATCCGGAATGCAGTAATCCCTGCCGTCATAATAAGCAGCGGCCTGGGCGGCACGGATCAGTGCCAGGGTAGCCCTGGGGCTTGCGCCCAATGCTATGTTGGGATCTTTTCTGGTACCGTCCATTATTTCAATGATATAGGTAACCAAATCTTTATGTATTTGAACCGATTTGACCTCTTCCTGCATGGCAGATACGGTTTTCCCGTCGGTTACGGGTTCCAGTGATTTCAGGGGGCTCCTCTTTATATAATAATCCGCCATCCGTTTTTCATCTGCCATACTTGGATAGCCGATGGATAACTTCATCAGGAACCGGTCCAGCTGTGCCTCCGGAAGATTATAGGTTCCAAGGTAATCGATGGGATTCTGAGTTGCAATTACCATAAATGGCCTGGGCAGCGGATAGGACCTGCCGTCCACACTGATCTGCTTTTCCTCCATGGCTTCCAGTAAGCTTGCCTGGGTCTTGGGAGAAGTCCGGTTAATTTCATCCGCTAAAATAATATGGTTCATTACTGCCCCGGGACTGAATTCAAATTGTCCCGTCTGCATGTTATAAACGGACACCCCGGTAATGTCACTGGGCAGAGTATCCGGTGTAAACTGGATCCGGTTAAACCCACAGTCTATGGATTTGGATATGGCATTGGCCAGGGTGGTTTTTCCTACTCCCGGAACATCCTCCAAAAGAAGGTGGCCTTCTGCCAGCAATGCAATCATTGCATATTCAATTACTTCTGTTTTTCCAACAATAACCTTCTCAATATTATTAATAATGTCCCCTATTACACTTTGCTTTTGCATACAACCTCCATATGATATTTTTGTGACTCTCAGGCACTGTTTTCTTTCCATCGGCAGCCGTTCTATACTGTCAGATTGTATTAACCCATTATAATAATCCATAGTCCATTCATCCAAACACAAGCCGGCCGGCCCGGAAATATCTTCTTCTGAAGGAAGATGCCCCGGCTTGTTTAAGGTATCCAATAATAGGAATATGATAATTAATAATGATACGGTTATATGCTCTTGGCAACCGCAGTATTGTTAATTGTATTATTACTATAATCATATCATGTCCTGAATATTTGTCAATTACTTCCACAAAGTGTCAACTGCATTTTACGTTTTCTGTGACTTTTGCTCCACTTACCATAAACACCCTGGCCTTTCATGGTTGAACTGTAACCATCTTACTGACACCGTATGGCTTCCTATTATATAAATAAATCCGGACTTTTTTCTTTCATAAAAAATTTATGGAATTTCCGCGTATAAATAAAACAGGCGGAATATCCTCCGCCTGTTTTGATCATCACCGATTTTTTTAATATATATAATGTTACGGTTCAACTCCATAAATTAAGGAACCGGACAGGTAAGCCGTGATCTTATCCCAGCTTTCATAAGAAGTTCCGCTTGGCTTGTAAGAGTAGTCATTGGTAAGTGTATAATTACTCCAATCCGCTTTGGCAAACCGGCTGTGGACCTCAATACTCTGTCCTGCCGCCAAATTACCCGCACCGGAAGAAAAACCCACTTCCAGATAATAATCTGCTGTCTCTTTCGCCGGTTCTATCGCTGCAAATTGTCCTGATACATACTGGGCTCCGGCTGTGGACCAGTCACAATAAAAGTTTTGGCTTTGGGTCCCTTCCTTCGTAAAATAATATCTCAATTTAACCTCCGACAGGGACACCGCCGTATTTCCATTATTAGTCAGCCTATATCTTACTACGATGGAATTAGACTGGGAAGCCGTTGTTCCAATGAATTTCACATCCAGGCTGCTTTCACCGGGCGGCGTTGGGGTGACGGTCGGGGTAGTAGTCGGTGTTACGGTGGGTGTAGTGGTTGGCGTTACGGTGGGTGTCGTGGTGGGTGTTACCGTCGGCGTAGCCGTCGGGGTAACGGTGGGCGTCACCGTTGGTGTTGTGGTGGGCGTTACCGTTGGGTTGGTATTGGTTGTGTCCCCATATAAAATACCTCTTCCATTGGTTCCGATATACACTCTTCCATAAATTCTCGGATCTCCGGTAATACAGGATATGGTACCGTATTGATGTTCATCGTCATTAATACGTATCCAGTTCCTGCCTCCGTCATCGGAGCGGAATATCCCCTGTATCCCCTTTATTTTTCCCGCAATAAAAACGGTCATGTAACTGCTGCCGGCAGCAGCTTTTCCAAAACCTACACAGGCAGCCTTTTCCACATCATCAAACTTGGTAAAAGTTTTTCCGGAATCCGTACTGTGAAACAAACCGCCAAGGGATTCGTTATCACTGTCGGTGCCTGCCAGCCAGATATCTCCTTCTACACCGGCTACCGCTTTTATATTACCGGAAGCCGGAAGGCCCGTCGATACGGATGCCGTAAAGTTGGCACCTTTATCCGTACTGGTATAAAATACACCCTGAAAATATGCATAAAATTTATTGGAATTTACCCGGTCGGAAGCTACTTTGGCTCCGGCCGGAACTCCTTTGCTTAAAGTCCAGGATGAGCCGGAATCGGTGGAATAATATACGGCTTGTCCGCCCGGTGCCCACACAAGGCCGTTTCCATCCGCTGACATGGCAACCGTACCGCCGCCGGTGGTATCGGTATTGTCGGAAGTCCATGCATTGTTTAAGGAATACCAGCTCGAACCGCCGCTGTAGGATAAACCAATGCGGGAACTACTTCCCTTATCCGTATTACCGACTCTTACATATTTGGTTGGATTCAATTCCGCATAATCAATGGAAGTATTGGCAAGAAACGGAGTAAGCATCATCATACTTGGCACTTTGTCCAAATCAGTATGGACAAACCCGCCTAAATCATACATACCGCTGATTAAATGGGCGTCACCGGTTGTTGGGCTGACAAGGTCCTGAACCGCCGTCTGCTCAATTCCCTTCGCATATACGAACAAATTAACCTTTCCTCCCCTGTCGATATCCGCCAGGTTTGTGGTGCCGTAAACCGTTGCTCCCGTGCCGTACATCATCCGGTCGGAGTTAAAAGGGTCAATGGAAATATTCCCGATCATCCATCCTAATTTAAGGGCCGGTTCCGGAGGATTGTCATATTTGCCAAAGGTAAGCCAGGGGGATGCCGTTATATCCTGGGTATACCGGATGATACGGCTGGGATAACCGTTCCAATCCCAGAATTTCGTCCAGGTACTGCCTCCATCCGTACTGCGGTAAAAATTGGCATCCGGCCACCAGGAGTTCAGGGTGGAAACCATAACAATATCCGGATTACCGGCATCTACGGCCAGTCCGCCGAAGCCGAAATAATTATCGCCGCTGGAAGTCGGAACCGGTGTAATATCTGTCCATACCCCTGTTTTCGTATTGTACTTCCATACCTCACCTTTGTGTCCGTCATAGGGTCCAACCCCGTCACTGTAAGGAATATAAAGCACGCCATTGGAAGCAAGCACGCCATGATGCGGGAATAAACCTGTGGTAACCGTTGGTTTTTCGGGATCCGGAACCACAATATTTTTAGGCTGGCCGGCAACGGGAGCCCAGGTTGCTCCTCCATCCTTTGTTACATATACCATGTCCTCTCCCTTTTTATTGGCAACTCCCACATATATGGTCTTGCAGGGAGTTCCCCGGGTGCTGGAGGACGTATCGGGTGTAACCCATACGACACCGGTCAAGGTATTGTCATAAGAGGTGGAATCATCCTCCGCAGGTGCATAATCGCCCACTGCGGTTAATCCGGTTACCTTGCTCCAGGTTTCTCCATAATCCGTACTCTTCCATAAACCGTTTCCGCACCTTGTACCAAAATAAAGTACGTTATTGCTGTTGGGATCCACTGCCAGACGCTCACCCATTGAGCGTCCCAGCATATTGGCACCGTTTTTAAAGGGCAGCTCCGTCAGTTCCCAGGTTTCTCCTTTATCCTCCGAACGCAGGATGCAGCCGTTTGCATTGGTCCAATCGTTGGTGTAAGTACCGGCAGCAATATACACCCGGTTGGTATCTACGGGATCTGCCGCTAAGCTTTCACAGCCAAGATTATTCCAGTCTTCTGCATTTACCCAGTCGGTTAAGGGAATCCAGCTGCCGGTATCCGGATTCCACCGGTAAGCGCCGCCCATATCCGTTCTTGCATAAATCAGGTCTTCTTCTCCGGAGTTAAATATAATATTATCTACATATCCTCCTCCAACAATTTGTACATTTTTCCAGGTGTACCCTTCACTGTCTGCCGTTACTGCATAGATGCTTTTCGTTGCCCCCATACTGACCATGACGGACGAAAGCACAAGTAAAATACTAAGAAATATATATAACCTCTTTCTCCCCATTCGTAAGCCCTCCTTGGATTAAAATAAATATTTGTATAAGGTTTAGAAATCAGAGAACAATCATAAAAACCACCTGCTTTCTATAGGTTTATACAAGTAAAACCCGAAGATTCGTTTACTGCCTAAATTATGTACTTGTACCATTAACATAACATGGAAGGGTAAAAATGTCAAATATTCACTTTTTCAAGATGCCAAATATCCTGCACGTATTCCTGTATGGTCCTGTCCGATGAAAATTTACCGCATTTAGCCGTATTTATAAGGGCGGACTTTGCCCATTTCTTCCTGTCGGCATAAGCTTCTTCGACCTTTTTCTGAGCTTCTTCATAAGCTCTGAAATCCTTTAAGATAAAATACTGATCCGCCCTTTCCCCGCCTTTTTCTTCCAGCAGGGATTGATGGATTTCCCTGAAAAGTTCCTTATTATCCCCTGTGTAAGTGCCATCTGCCAGCTGGTCAATGACCAATCTGATATCCTCCTCCGAGTTATAAATATCCTTTGGATTATATCCGCCGGATTGCTCATACTGTATTACTTCATCCGCACTTAAGCCGAATATAAATGCATTCCCTGTCCCCACTTCTTCCACGATCTCAACGTTGGCTCCATCCAGGGTGCCAAGGGTCAATGCGCCGTTTAACATAAACTTCATATTACCGGTACCGGAAGCTTCCTTACTTGCGGTGGATATCTGCTCGGACACGTCTGCCGCGGCAAAGATCAACTCTGCATTGGATACCCGGTAGTTCTCAATGAAAACCACTTTGATTTTACCCCCAACGGACTTATCCTTATTAATGACCTCCGCTACACGGTTGATGAGCTTAATGACCGCTTTCGCCCTGCTGTAGCCTGCGGACGCTTTTGCTCCGAATATAAAGGTCCTTTTCATAAATTCCATGCCGGGATTTTTCTTCAGCCGGTTATATAGATGCATGATATGCAGAATATTCAGCAGCTGCCGTTTGTATTCATGAAGCCGCTTGACCTGGATATCAAATATGGAATCCGGATCCACCTCTATCCCGTTATGCTGCCTTATATACTCCGCCAGCCTTACCTTATTGCGGTATTTAATCTCCATGAATTCCTTAAGGCTTGTTTCATCCTCCGCATACCTGCTTAAGTCATTCATTTGGGATAAATCGGTTATCCAGCCGCTGCCGATTTTCTTCGTCACCCAGTCTGCTAAAAGAGGATTGCCGTGAAGCAGGAAACGGCGCTGGGTAATACCGTTGGTTTTATTATTGAATTTACCGGGAAACATCTGATAAAAATCCTTTAATTCCTTATTCTTAAGAATTTCCGTATGCAGCTTAGCCACTCCGTTAACTGAAAAACTGCAGACAATGGCCAGATGTGCCATACGGACCTGGCCGTTATGCAGAATTGCCATTTTCTCAGTCTTTTCCGGATTATCCGGATATGTCCTTTGTATCTTGATTATAAATCTGCGGTTGATCTCTTCAACGATCTGGTAGATCCTCGGCAGCAGCCTGGAAAATAGATCGACAGGCCATTTCTCAAGGGCTTCCGCCATAATGGTGTGGTTGGTATAGGCACAGGTTTTACCCGTGATTTCCCAGGCTTCCTCCCAGCTCAGGTAATATTCGTCCAGTAAAATCCGCATCAGTTCCGCCACGGTTACCGTAGGGTGGGTATCGTTTAACTGGAAGCATACTTTCTCGTGGAGTTTCCGAATATCCGAATGGTTTTCCATATACTTGGTGACAGCCCTCTGGATGCTTGCAGACACAAAGAAGTACTGTTGTTTCAGCCGGAGTTCCTTTCCGGCATAATGGCTGTCATTGGGATAAAGGACCTCACATATGGTTCTTGCCAGATTCTCCTGTTCCACCGCCTTCTCATAATCCCCTTTATCAAAGGAATCCAGGTTAAAGGTGTTAATCGCCTGGGCATCCCAGATTCTTAAAGTATTGACGGTTTTATTGCCGTAGCCGATAATGGGAAGGTCATAGGGAACCGCCAGGACGGATTGGTAATTTTCCTGGATAAAACGGTCCCTTCCCTGTTCGTCCCGGATCATCCTTACATAACCGCCGAATTTAACCTCCTGGGCATATTCCATACGTTTGATTTCAAAGGGATTGCCGTATTTCAGCCAGTTATCCGGCACCTCCACCTGAAACCCGTTTTCTATTTTCTGTTCGAACATACCGTATTTATAACGAATACCGCAGCCATAAGCCGGATAACCCAAAGTCGACAGGGAATCCAGAAAACAGGCAGCAAGCCTTCCCAAACCGCCATTGCCAAGTGCGGCATCCGGTTCCTCCTCTTCAATGGCATCCAGATCCAGGCCCAGTTCTTCCAAAGCTGCACGGATTTCCTTATCTGCCTTTAAATTAATGATAATATTACCCAAAGCACGCCCCATTAAGAATTCCATAGATAGATAATATACGGTTTTAACGTCTTCCATTTCGTAAGCTTTATGGGTAGTCATCCAATTTCCAATGATAATATTCTTTACCGTATAAGCCACGCCCTGAAATACCTGCTGCCTGTCAGCCTCCTGCAAGGTTTTGCGGAAAAGCAGCTTTACATACCCTTCCACATCCCTTTTAAATTCTTCTCTGTTAAAATTCTGCATCATAACCCACCTTCCAGCACAAAAACTCCATTTCCTGCATAATATTACCATCTATTATATAATATGCAGGCTATAAAGCACAAGTGGCTGTCTTAAGTATTTTAACCGTTATCTGGTAAGTCTTCTGTATACCCGGGCTATCTTATACCATGTGGCAGAGTCCGTAATTCCCGTAACCGGAAGGTTGAATATTTCCTGAAAAGAACTGACCGCGGCAACGGTTGCCGTGCCATAAGTCCCGTCCATTTCTGTCATGGGTATGGCCTTATAGGCACCGGATATCACGCTGAGCTGATTCTGCATATATCCTACTTCCTCCCCGGCTGAACCAAGTGCTAAATCATAGCCCGGCCATAAAACTTCGATTCCCGTAATATTATTAGATGAATTTATGTAAATAGTGTCTCCGAAAAAATAATGCAGTATATCAATAGCCGTATATCCCCGGTCCCCCAGGTATTTGGACTCCCACAAAGAAATCATGTTTGGGCAGATCGCAAGCTCCCCCCTGCAGGACTGGGTCAGTATGGGCTGGACAATACCGGGCCTGGATAAGTAATAATTAAAAATTAAGTCTACTATCTGGCTGATATTGGTATAAATATTCCTGCCGTAAAACCATTTCTGGTCAAAGGCTACCGTGGAGGTTATATCGAAATTATATCCCTGGTCCCGGTACCAGTTTGTATATACCCGGTTTAAGGAAAAGGACAGTATGGTCAATGTGTTGGCATAAATGGTTTCCAGAGGCCAGGTAGCATATATCTGGCTGGATACCACGTTTTTTATATACCCCACATATTCTACGGTATAATTCCTTGCCGTAGTATTGGTGGGCACCGCACTGTGCACGGTAATAAATTCCGGTATCACCACCGGTTTGGCCCCTTCGCCTTCAAAAGCTTCTTTCACTTCATCTTCATAAACCTTCGGCGTATAGCTTCCAAAGAGGTAATTCGGGTCGATCCTGATTAATTCAATGCCTTCACTTCCGGGTGCCAGGGGAGACATACTGACCGGCTGTATGGATTTAATAAACGGCAGTATCTGGGCGCTGTCAATTGACACAGTCCGAAAGCCTGTAGCCGAGACCACTACGATGTATTCCGTATAAGGCTGGAAGGGGGTCGGCTCCAGACTGTATTCGACCGGAGGTGCCGCTAATTCAACTTCAACGGTTTTCCCTGAAATATCCGTGGTAAGGCTTTCCAATACATTATCCGGGTTATCCCTGCTAAAAATCTGAACGGCAGCATTTTCGATGGGATAAGCCGTTGCTCCACTTACGACCTGAACCTGTAATATTCCGTAATTTATTAAATTCATCTGTGTTGGATATAAGATTTTATTTTTGTTAGGCATATCGGCCTCCATCAACGCCCGGGACATAGAAAAAATGAGCTATGCATATATTTATTGTTATATATGCGGGACTTCCGGAAAAGATAACTGGTAAGAGGATACCGTTTGTCTCAGAATAAGCAAAAAAGAGAAGGCAGATACCTTCCCTTTCTTGCTCTATAACCTATAATTTTACCACACCAAGGGTCACATTTTCCCCATTGATATTCCATTCCTTTATGAAACCGCCGGTTTCACCAAGGATAACTTCTTCCGCTAATACTTCAGATTTAATTTCTGCTTTGTTCCGTTCAAAGATGGCTTTAATGGTATCATTGCCTGTCTGGAATACTTTAATGTGATCCATGACTTCAAATCCCGCATCTTTTCTCATGGTCTGGATCTTGCTGATGATTTCCCTTACAAAGCCCTCTTCAATCAGTTCTTTTGTAAGCTTGGTATCCAATACGACTGTGATACCTGCATCCGAATCAGATACATAACCTTCCGTCTGGGCCGCTTCAATTAACAGATCTTCTTTTTCAAGAACCGCTTCCGCGCCGTCTAACATTACTTTAAGGCCACCCGTAGAGTTGATTTCATCCATGGCTTTATTGCCATCCAGTTCAGAAAGAAGCTGGCGGATATTTCCGATCTGCTTGCCGAATTTAGGCCCTAAAGTCTTTAACTGGGGCTTAAAACTGTAGGAGGTAAAGTTTCTTACATCCTCTGTAAAAGTGACCGCTTTTACATTTAATTCTTCTTCAATGATTTCTTTGTAGAAATCCGGTAATCCTAAAACTTTATTTCCGGCCGCATCCGCGTAGGCATCCTCTGATTTTACATACATCATACCAATCGGCTGTCTGTTCTTGATATTGGCGGCATTGCGGCAGGCACGGCCCAATACTACGATATCCAGTACCGCTTCCATGTTTTTCTCAAGTTCTTTATCGATATACTGTTGCCTGTAGGCAGGAAATTCACATAGATGTATACTTTCCGGAGCTGATTTGTCAATATTTACAACCAGGTTGCGGTAAATATCTTCTGTCATATACGGGATAAATGGTGCTGCAACCTTTGCCAGGGTAACTAATGCAGTGTAAAGAGTCATATAGGCATTGATCTTATCCTGTTCCATGCCCTTGGCCCAGAAACGTTCCCTGCTTCTTCTGACATACCAGTTACTCATTTCATCCACGAAGTCATCCAGGATTCTGGCAGCTTCTGTGATTCGATAGCTTTCCAGGTTTTCATCCACGGTTTTAATAACCGTGTTTAATTTGGATAACAGCCATTTATCCATAACAGTTAATTTATCATACTCCAAGGAATATTTGGTTGCATCAAATTCGTCAATGTTGGCGTACAGTACAAAAAATGCATAGGTATTCCAGAAAGTACCCATGAATTTTCTCTGTCCTTCCGTAACGGCTCCGTTATGGAAACGGTTCGGAAGCCAAAGGGCACTGTTAATGTAGAAATACCACCGTATCGCATCCGCACCGTGTTCTGACAGCGCCTCAAAAGGATCCACCGCATTTCCCTTGGATTTGGACATCTTCTGTCCGTTCTCATCCTGGACATGGCCAAGAACGATTACGTTTTTAAAGGGTGCCTTATCAAAAATAAGGGTGGATATGGCCAGTAAGGAATAGAACCATCCCCTTGTCTGGTCAACCGCTTCGCTGATAAAGTCAGCCGGGAAATTCTCCTGGAACATTTCCTTATTCTCAAAGGGATAGTGCCATTGTGCAAAGGGCATGGAACCGGAGTCAAACCAGCAGTCGATTACCGGTTTCACACGGTGCATTTCCTTGCCGCATTCCGGACACTTGATGGTCACCGCATCGATAAACGGCCTGTGTAATTCAATATTATCCGGGCAGTTACCGGACATGGATTTTAATTCTTCAATGCTTCCGATAGCGTGTCTGTGGCCGTCTTCACATTCCCAGATATTAAGAGGAGTTCCCCAGTAGCGGTCACGGCTGATGCCCCAGTCCTGCACATTCTTAAGCCAGTCGCCGAAACGACCCTGGCCGATGCTCTCCGGCATCCAGTTGATGGTATTGTTATTGGCAATCAGGTCTTCCTTAACTTCTGTCATCTTGATGAACCAGGATTCCCTCGCATAGTAAATAAGGGGCGTATCGCACCTCCAGCAGAAAGGATAACTGTGTTCAAATTTCAGGGTTTTAAATAACAGTCCCTTCTGGGCCAGGAGCTTAATTATACCTTCATCTGCTTTCTTACAGAATAAACCGGCAAAGTCGGTAACCTCCGGTTTCATTTCGCCTTTACTGTCTACCAGCTGTACGAAAGGAAGGTCATATCTGCGTCCTACGCTGGCATCGTCTTCACCGAAAGCCGGTGCAATATGAACTACGCCGGTACCGTCGGTTAAGGTTACATAATTATCACAGGTGATATAATATGCTTTCTTATCCGGTGTTACATAATCAAAGAGCGGTTCATATTCCTTATATTCCAAATCCGTTCCGGTATAAGTTTCTTCTATTGTATAAAGGCCGTCAATTACGGAAAGAAGTGCTTCCGCCAATATATATTTTTCACTCTTTACGGCTGCTTTGTCTTCCCCTTCACCGGTTTCTTTGATGATATCGCCTTTGGCGTTTAAATTAACGGAAACCTTTACATAAGTTTCTTTCGGATTTACACAGAGTGCCACATTAGAAGGCAGGGTCCAGGGCGTTGTGGTCCAGGCCAGGATATATTCATTATCCGCACCTTTTACCTTAAATTTGGCAATAACGGATTTCTCCTTTACATCTTTATAGCCCTGTGCCACTTCATGACTGGAAAGGGGTGTTCCGCACCTTGGACAGTAAGGTACAATCTTAAACCCTTTATATAATAATCCTTTTTCCCAGATCTGCTTTAATGCCCACCATTCGGATTCAATAAAATCATTCTCATAAGTTACGTAAGGGTTCTCCATATCGGCCCAGTAACCTACGGTGCCGGAGAAATCTTCCCACATCCCCTTGTATTTCCATACGCTTTCCTTACATTCGTGGATAAAGGGCTCCAGACCGTATTCTTCGATCTGTTCCTTGCCGTCCAGGCCTAATTTTTTCTCTACTTCCAGTTCAACCGGAAGGCCGTGGGTATCCCAGCCCGCTTTACGGAGCACATTATATCCTTTCATGGTCCGGTATCTTGGGATAATATCCTTTATAACCCTGGTTAATACGTGTCCGATATGAGGCTTGCCGTTCGCTGTCGGGGGGCCGTCATAAAACGTGTAGGGCTTGCCGTTTTTTCTTTCTTCAATGGTTTTTTCAAAAACCTTATTATTTTTCCAGAATTTAAGTACTTCTTTTTCTCTTTCCACAAAATTCAGATTTGCAGACACTTTATCGTACATTTTATTTCCTCCTTTATTCGTTTGATGTTTAAAAACAGGAAAGAGTTTGCAAGGCAAACCCTGCGCTTAAAGCGGTTGGCTGCTTCAGCGTAAAATATCCATAAAATAAAAAAAATCCCATCCATAAACAGGATGAGAGCAGATGTGCTTCATTGTACCACCTATTTACATACGCTTTCATTTGGCAGCAGTATAACCAAACAGGAACAGGATATGCTTCCATATAACGGTGGACACCGGCACAGCTTACTTTGTTTACCCGAACGCAGTGAGAGCGCATCAACGGCACGGAGTACCGCATGTCATGGGAGCCTGCGTACATGGCATAATAAACTTTCAGCTTACAACTTAGGAGTGATTTTCGGAAATCTGCTACTGATACCGGGCTTTCACTGTCCCCGGCTCGCTTTGACTTTCGCTCTGGATTCTTACTCTCTCCGTCATGGTTTTTCACATTTATATTGATATTGTTTTTATAATAGTATATTCTATTTTAATTGTCAATCAAAAATTTCATAATTTCATATTTATCAGGGCAGACGCAGGCAGGTGAATTTATAAGTCTTTACGGCAGCTTCCGAAAGCAGTCCGGAAAGTTTGCAGGAAACAATTCACGAACGGCTTAATTTTATTAGTGTATCAACCCGGAAAGCATTTTATGCAATCGGCCGCAATGATAGGAAATCATCTCCTATGGCATAAAAAGAACTGTCATACCAATACGAATCCGCAATGGTACAACAGTTCCTTGTTATATAAGCCAATTCTTTTAGTCAAATCGGATATTCGCATTCCGCTTTATTACATGCGTTGTAAATTTCAGCTTTAAGATTTAATAGGCTGAATATTCACTTATCAACATTTCTAATACGGCATTGATTCCTTTTACATCAATCTTGCTGTTGATTCCCTTCAGATAGTTTGCAATATTGGCACTTGACAGGTAATCCTCCATCTGTGTCTGCATATCATAAACCTTTGCGGTATTTGACGGAAGCTCAAAATCTTCATAAGGCAGGATTTTTGTATCCATCGTTACGGATACCAGCTTAGTTCCATCTTGTACAAAATCCATCTTCATTGTCTGTAATTCGCTGTCTCCGGTGCAATTTACATCTATGCTCATACCGGATAAACTTTTACCGGTAATAACGAATTTACCGTTAATATAAGAACTTAAATCTCCAACCGCATATGTAACATCCTCTAAATGAATATTAATTTCTTCCGATGTCTGCGTATCGGAATCCGTATAAGACAGCACTGCATCACCGTTTGCTGCACCGTTTTCCGTCTCCACACTGCCCGTCAGCTTAAGTGATTCTTCCTTACTCGGGTTAACCCAGGCTGTAAAACCGACTTGTGAATCTATTTTGGCAGTTTTATATCCGAAAATAGAACTTTTTGAATCCGTACTGCCTGAAAAACCACGGCCGGTAATATTTCCGTCTTTATCAACCCAGACATTCATATAGAATGCTTCTTCCGAACCGTCTTTCGGTAAATTGTTTTTCTGAACGGTAACCTGGTTTAACACTTCCTGTATCAGCTTATCATAATCAGATTCCGTGCCAAGTTTAAATTTTACAAAAAGATTTAATAAGTCTTTGTCTGATTTTGCAGCAGTGAGAACTTTTTCTGCAATTGATAATAATGTCTTTTCATCCAGTTTTACCGTAATTTTGGTCTGGTCGGTACTAATACTGCCTGCAATTACACTTTCGCCTGTTACACTGACATCCTTCATTTCCCCAACCGCAATTGCTGCGTAATTTTTCAGCAATTTATTCAGTAAATCTTCCGTAAGGGGATTGTTGTTAAACAAATCCATGATTTCTTTTGTGGTAACCGGCATCACGGAACTATCAAGACCGCTGTAATCCGGATTCATAGACAGTTTCAGGTATGCTTTGCTTAATTCAGGAACCAGTATGTATTCCAGTTCTTTTTCCAGGTCGATTAAAACGTTTAAAGAAGTAAATTCTTTATCATTGGTAAAAAGGGAAATCAAAGAATTTGCCTTTTTATCCGTCTGCATGGAAACTATGGTTGCCTTTAAGCTTTTTAAATCTGCTAACCCTAAGGATGACGCGATACTGGAATCCAGCTCCGCTCTTAAGGTGACCTGGGCCCCCACTCCTTTTGCGGACTTCTTGTAATTATCCAGGTACTGTCCGTAAAACTCTGATATTGCATCAACTTGTTTCTCTAAATTCGATTTTTCTATAGTCTGATAATATTCTGCCGGGTTTTCTATAGTTTCTGCTGATGCCTTAACAACTGCCGGAGAAACCAGGGAAAGTATCACTAATACGGCAGCGATCATGACAGTACCTAAAATTTTAGATAACCGTCTGACGGACTTTTTTTCTTTTTTAATTTCTAACATCATAATCCTCCTCGTTTTTTATAATTATATTATAGAATGTAACATTTATTTCTATTTTAATTAGAATAGCAAATATTGCTAATTTCGTCAATAATCGATAATGCCTAATCTTCATTTTTAATTAATTTTTAATGTTCTATTGTAGAAATATTAGCTTGGGTGTTGCAGATGTATGAACCTACATTCACAGTCTCTTTATTTATCAGCATCCCACCTGATTGATAAACACTTCCAGTACTACCACTTGTAATTTCTCAATAATCGTAAACCTTGGAAACGGATATAATATATATTCCAATGAGGACCAAAAATTCCAAAAGCGATTTTTAGTACTCCCTTAAATACTGCATCTTCCGTTTCATAGTCATTAGATCATGAATAAAGTTCATGATCTTTCACTCCGGTCGGAATTTCGGAGCAAATTCCAAATTCCTCTCTACGCTTTACTATATCATATTTTTATACAAATACAATGAAAAACTTTCTTTTCTCTCTATTTTTCCCCCTTGCACACGATTGACACAAAAAGAAACTAACATGGCTCCCCTTTGCAATTTAGACTGTCATTTTCATCTGCTACAATAAGTATCGTGATAATTCAGCTTTGTTATTTGGGCAGTCAACATAAAACTGGCCTTTCTCCTTTTGAATGCAACCATTCAGATTAATGCCATTAATATCCGCAATGCCGACAAAATTTGTTACCGATGACAGTGCTGCACAAAAACCATGCTATAAAACCATAGGCGATATGCCAAGCAGATGTCCGAGCATAACACATTCCACTCCAAAGTGACAGAAGAAAACTATACTATCATTGCTGGCTCTGACAGCGCGGTTTCCCTCTATCTTTTTTCGTTAAGGGAGTCAATGGAATAGTCCGAGCTTGCATGGCATATAATGATCAGTTTCATAAGCCACCTCATTATTTCCTATTGTTTCGTAAATTTATGATCTTTTATAAAATATTGAATCCTTACGCATATCTTTCTTATATGGAATCCTGGGTTTCTATCGTGATAGGAATATCAATATCCCTGCTGGCCGGTTCCTGTTTCTTCACCAAATACTCAAACAGAACCTTTACTAATTGATAGCCTTGAAATTCCGGGCTTTGCCCCAATGCAAAATCTACTGTTCCGTCCTGAAGCAATGTCAGAGTATCAGGCACCAAATCGTGGCAGATCACGGCTATTTTATGAGAAAGATTCAACAGGCTTAATGCACTTCCGACACCGGCTACTCCTCCACCGGTTATATAAAGTCCTTTCATCTGGGGATGCTGATTGCAATATTCCAGGGTAATCTTGAAGGCCTCATCCTTACGGTCCTGGTTCTCCTGAACAGCAAAAATATTGACAGGGGATGAGGTCTCTTTCAATTTGTCCATAAATCCTTGAAGGCGGTCCTGATGACAGGACAGATTATAGGAACTTATGATAACTCCGACATCGCCTCCGTCGGGAAGCAGTTTCATTAATAAGCCGGCTGCTGTTTTGCCTCCTTTGCGGTGGTTTTGTCCAATAAAGCAAAAATCCTTCGTGCCTTCTATTTTCGAATTGAAAGTAATGACTGCTATTCCCCTGTCGATCATTTGATTTATTTTATTTCTTACCATATCATCATCAATCGGAAATACCGCCATCCCGTCAACCCCTTCCGCCTCCAGACTGTCCAAAATGCTGATCTGTTCTGCAGGTTCAAGAGAAATCGGCATTTTAACGCGAACATCTATTCCAAAAGCAGAAAATTCATTTTGAGCATTTTGAACACCCAATAACATCTTCTGTATGAAAGGATTATATTCAGGAGTTAAAATAATTCCGATTTTAACAGGATTTTTACTCTGTACTAAAGCTTTACCCAGAAAGTTAGGCTGATAATTTAATTCATTTGCTATTTTCAATACCTTGTCACGCGTTTTATCTTTCACGCCGGGGCGCTCATTCAGAACCTTATCCACGGTACCTCTCGATACGTTGGCAAGCTCTGCGATCTGTTTGATAGTAACAGCCATGTTATTTACCTCTATATCATTATAGTTTATTGTCCTTACTATTATAACATAGTAAGTTGGAAATTACTATAATTATGTGCGCGAGCAATTTAAAAATATATGCATTGTACAAATTGCACAAATATTTCGTTTTAAAATAATGAATTATATATATTGTAATAAATTAATTCTCATGTTAGAATCATATTACAAAACCGAGCTCGAGCACAAAATCATTATATATATATAATTACTAGTATAAATTTTGTTACTATCAATTAAAATTATGCACGAGCATTGGAGAAGAAAGGAAGATTATCATGAAATTTGGTACAGGATATGCCTATTGGGTTACAGAATGGAAATGTGATTATATTGCTTTGACAAATAAGGTCGCTGAAATTGGATTTGATATTCTCGAAATAGGAGCTGACCATTTATATCATATGTCAGACGAAGAGATATCGATGCTGAAGTCACTGGCAGCAGAAAGAGGAATCGAGTTTACCACCAACAGCGGTCCTTCAAGAGAAAATGATTTTGCTTCGCCAGACCCCGCCGTCAGAGAGCATGGGGTTGAATATTTTAAAACGGTTCTACGCAACATGGCGAAACTGGGATCCAAAACACTTGTGGGTGCGATTTATTCCTTCTGGCCTTCCGATTTTATGAATACGGATAAGGAAGCAGCCTGGGAAAGAAGTATCGCCTGTTTGAAAGAACTCAGTAAAACTGCCGAAGAATTAGATATTGAATGTGCACTTGAAGTGTTGAACAGAAATGAAACCTACATTTTAACCGACTGTGAGGAAGCTATTGAATATGTCAGAAAGGTAGGAAGCACGCATATCAATATTCTGCTGGATACCTATCACATGAACATAGAAGAAGACAATATGTATGAAACTGTCAGAAAGGCCGGAAACCTTTTGGGACATCTTCATGTTGGAGAATGCAACAGGAAACTGCCGGGCATGAATAATACCATTGACTGGCCGGAAATCGGCAAAGCCCTGAGGGATATTAACTATAAAAAAGCAGTGGTTATGGAACCGTTTATATTAAAAGGCGGACAGGTCGGACATGATATCCGTGTCTGGAGGGATCTCAGTAATAACGCAACCCCTGAGCAGATGGACCAGAATATCAAAAATTCCTTAGTCTATCTGAAAAAATGCTGTTTAGGTTAAGGAGGACAATAACATGGCAGATATCATAATTATGGGCGAAATGCTTGTTGAAATTATGAGGATCAAGGAAGATGTCCCGTTGGACGAGCAGGGACTGTTCCGAGGCCCGTTTCCGAGCGGTGCTCCTGCTATTTTTATCGATACGGCAGCCAGACTCGGATGCAAAACAGCCATTATCGGAGGTGTCGGAAAGGATGACTTCGGAAAATGTCTTCTGGAAAGGCTAAAGAAGGACGGTGTTGATTGCAGTCATGTTATCGAAAGCGCAGAAAAAGCCACCGGAGTTGCATTTGTCACTTACTTCCGGGATGGCTCCAGAAAATTCATTTTCCATATGGGTAATACGCCGTCTGTTGAAGCAAAAGCCCCTGCAGAAGGAGATTTTAAGGATACAAAATTCATGCATATCATGGGATGTTCCCTTATGGCCAACAATGATTTTGCCCAGGAAATTCTGAAAACCATGCGTTTGATGGTTGCAAACGGAGCAAAGATCTCCTTTGATCCCAATATCAGAAAAGAGCTTTATACCGACGATTCGATAAATGCGGTAATTAAGGAAGTGATGAATAATACGAGAATATTTCTCCCCGGCCTGGAAGAGCTTCTGATGATTATGGGGGTATCCTCTTTAGAAGATGCCATAAAAAAATGCTTTGAAAATCCCTTACTGGAAATACTGGTACTAAAAAACGGCTCCAGGGGTAGTACAATTTATACACGTGAAGGCATGACAAAGGTCGGGGTGTATAAAGTCGAACAAAAGGATGCAACCGGTGCAGGTGATTGCTTCGACGGAGCATTTATCGCAGGCCTGGCTCAGGGAAAAAGTATTGAAGAAGCTGCAAAAATGGGTGCCGCCGCAGGAGCATTGAACGCAGCGGAATTCGGTCCTATGGAAGGAAAAATCAATCCCGAATCAATAAGGAATATGATTGAAAGCAAAAGGTGATGCTATGAGCGATTTATTAAGAGAACTGATTAAAAAACGTCAATCCGGCATTGCATGCGGTATCGCATCCTATTGTACTGCAAACGAATTAGTAATAGAAGCCGTCATGGAGCAGGCCAAACGCTTTGATGATACGGTATTGATCGAGGCAACCGCAAATCAGGTGAATCAATATGGCGGCTATACAGGAATGACACCTGCAGATTTTATGCGGTTTGTATATCAGATCGCGGACAGGACAAACTTTCCAATAGGCAGGATAATACTGGGAGGCGATCATTTAGGGCCGTTGGTCTGGTCAGATGAAAATGAATCCGCAGCGATGGAAAAAGCTGTTGAGCTGGTAAAGCTTATGGTCAGTGCCGGATATAAAAAAATCCATCTGGATACCAGTATGAAACTTGCTGATGATCCTAAGACGGAACCTTTATCGGATGAATTGATAGCCAGAAGAAGCTCAATACTTTATATGGCTTGTGAAGAAGCCTACCAGGAGCTGAAAAAGAAGAATCCAAATGAACAGAGACCAGTCTATATCATAGGCAGCGAAGTTCCGATACCCGGGGGCAGCCAGGGGGAAGATGACGGATTATCTGTTACAAGGCCGGAGGCAGTTGAAAAAACCATTAACGCATTTAAGCATCAATTCGAAGAAAATGGTTTGAAGGATGCATTTGAAAATATCATTGGAGTTGTTGTACAGCCAGGGGTCGAATTTGGTGATGACAGTATTTTCCATTATGATTCTGTTAAATCGTCTGCATTATGTGAAAGTATGAAAAAGTTTGACGGAATTGTGCTGGAAGGCCATTCAACCGACTACCAGAGTCCAATGGAGCTGAAAAAAATGATGGAAGACGGAATTGCCATACTGAAAGTCGGACCGGCATTGACTTTCGCTCTGCGAAAGGGATTATATGCCTTAAGTATGATTGAAAAGGAGTTAATCCCCGGAGACAGAAGGGCTGACTTTAAGGAAGTGCTGGAAAAGGCAATGCTTAACGATCCCTATAATTGGAAAAAGCATTACCGCGGTACGGAAAAAGAGATGGCTCTAAAACGAAAATATAGTTTTTCTGATCGATGCCGGTATTATTTTATACAGCCTGAAATTCAAAATGCAATATACCAATTGATCGATAATATTAACCGTGTTGATCTTCCGCTTGGTCTGCTGTATCAGTACATGCCGATGCAATATATAAAAGTCAGAGACGGGAAGCTGTCCAAAGATGCCAAATCATTAATAATTGACAGTGTTGTGGAAATAATAGATAGCTATAATTTTGCTACAAAACACAATTACATGATCGGTGAGGTTTTTATAAACTAAAGAGGCATGAAACGAGGAAAGGAGCATCATGCTATGGCAGAGGAAGTATATAAGCTGCAATTAGAAAATATTTCAAAATCTTTTCCAGGTGTAAAGGCGTTGGACAACGTTAACATCAGTTTACGGACAGGGACCGTACATGCTGTTGTTGGTGAAAACGGTGCAGGGAAATCAACCTTGATGAAGATTATCAACGGTCTGTATAAACGTGATACAGGCAGAATCCTGATGGACGGAAAGGAAGTTTCTTTTTCCGGCCCGATGGAGTCGGCCCAGGCAGGAATAGCCATGATCTATCAGGAGTTGAATTTCTTTCCTGAGCTGACAATTGCAGAAAATATTTTTATGAAACGCCAGCCCGGCAAAGCAGGCTGGGTAAAATGGAAGGATATGATCCTGCAGGCTCAAAAAATACTGAATGAAAACGATCTTTCGTATGATCCAAGTACAAAAATAAAGGATCTTCCGATTGCAAGTATTCAAATGCTGGAAATCGTAAAATCAGTTGCTTTTCATGCGCAGGTAATCATTATGGATGAACCTACTTCTTCCATTTCAAATAAAGAAATAACGCTGCTGTTTGAAACAATTGCGCGTCTGAAAAAGCAGGGAATCAGTTTTCTTTATATCAGCCACAAAATGGATGAGATTTTCCAAATTGCCGATGATATAACGATTATCCGGGACGGTAAAAGTATTATCTCAGGTCCGGTAAGTGGTTTTACGGAAAGTTCCATTATCGCATATATAGTCGGGCGCTCCATTGAGAACATATATCCCAAAGAGACCTTACCAGCTGGAGAGGTAGTCTTTGAAGCAAAGAAGCTTTGCAGCAGCGGCATGTTTAAAGATATCTCCTTCTCTGTAAGAAAAGGTGAAATTGTAGGCCTGGCCGGTTTAATCGGCTCCGGGCGGAGCGAAGTATGCCGCGCAATTTTTGGTTTGGATCCGCTTGACTCCGGAGAGATAACGTTATACGGCAAGCCATATACGCCTAAAAATGTTTCACATGCAATAAGAAATAAAATCCTGATGATTACGGAAGACCGCAAGAAGGAAGGAATTATTGGGGTCAGAAGCTGCCGTGAGAATATAACGCTGGCCAGCCACCGTATCAGTAAAGGTGCTTTCTTAAATCTTAGAAAGGAAGTCCGGGAAGCAACTGAGATGTCCCAGATGCTAAAGGTCAGGTTTGCAGGCATAGAGACACCGATCAATTCACTTAGCGGAGGCAATCAGCAAAAGGTATTACTGGCACGCTGGCTGATGCTGAAAAGCGATTTGCTGATTCTGGATGAGCCAACCCGCGGCATCGATGTCGGAGCCAAGCTAGAGATCTACAATATCATTACGGACCTGGCAAAAAAAGGTTATGCCATACTGATGATTTCCTCTGAAATGCCTGAACTTCTTGGTATGAGTGACAGAATTTATATAATGAGCCAGGGTTATCTTACAGGTTGTCTGGACCGCAAGGAATTTTCTCAGGAAAGAATCATGCAGCTGGCTACACGGATAGAAGTATAGAATTTTTATATAAGTAAAGGAGACAGGTATGAAAGAAAAAGCAAAACCGAATTTAAGAAAATACTCTTTAGTATTAATTTTAATCGGTATCGTTATAATATGTTCCATTTTGTCAGATAACTTTTTAACTCCCACGAATTTCACCAATATTTTAAAACAGGTAAGCATTGTTACAATTTGTGCATTTGCTCAGGCTATGATTATTATTAGTGGAGAGATCGACCTTTCTATTGGTTTTTTGGCAGGTATGTCCGGAACTTTTGCTTGTATCATTTATCTATCAACCCATAATCTGGTTCTTGCTTTTATATTGGGGTTACTTATCGGTGCTGCCGTAGGTGCATTAAACGGTCTGTTTGTAGCATATTTCAGATTACCTTCTTTTATCGTTACCCTGGCCATGCAGACAGTTTGTTTCGGCATTATCTGCCTGTATACCAGAGGACAGAATGTTTATCAAATCGGTAATTTTAAAGCATTAGGCCAGAGCAAATTAATGGGCTTCCTTCCGATTACTGTCTTTGTCATGCTACTTATGCTGATCATCACACATATCGTATTGAAGTATACCAAATTTGGTCGTTACTTATATGCAATCGGCGGTAATTCAGATGCCGCAAATGCAGCAGGTATCCGCGTCTGTTCAATAAAGTGGGCAGTATTTATTGTTTCCGGCATATTTGCGGCAATCGCCGGAATGGTATTGATGGGACGGTTAAATGCAGGTATTCCCAGTGAAGGCGGAGGTTATGAGACTGATGCGATTACAGCTGCTGTCATTGGCGGTACAAGCTTTTCCGGCGGTGCAGGTACAGCGTTTGGTACGTTTTTAGGATCCATTATCATAGGTGTATTAAATAACATCATGAATCTGCTTGGCATTGATTCATACCTTCAAATGATCATTAAGGGGTTCATTATTATCTTTGCCGTTCTTGCTGATCATATATCCAAGAAACAAAAGTCGGATATTAAAATTATGGCATCAATTTCTGATGTAAGCAGAAAGTAAATAGATAATCAAAAGGAGGATATTTTATGAAATTTAAGAAATTAATTAGTTTGGTAATGGTAATGACAATGGTTGCAAGTACATTTATAGGCTGCAGCACAGACAAGAAGTCCGATACCACAAATGAGGCGACGAATACACCTGCCGCCACTGATGCAGCAGAACCTTCAGGCAATGGAACGACAGACAGCGAAGATACCTTTAAAGTTGCATTTCTTCCGACTGATATGTCAAAAACCTTTGCATCCTGGCTGGCTGACGAATTAACAACTGCTTTTAAAACATATGATGATATGGAATTAACAGTTATCGACAGCAAAAACGAACTTGAAACACAAATTAATAACATGGAAACATGTGTAGCCCAGGGATATGATTACATTATCCTGTTACCAATTGAACCGGCAGCAGAAGATGATTTTGTTGCAGGTTATATCGAACGGGGAATACCCGTAATGATGATTAATCTGGATGACTTTGGCGTTGAAAAAGCTTCCAGCGTTATTGCAAATCCGTATGATTTAGGTACTGTTGTTGCCGAATATGCGAAAACGCAGTTAGCAGACGATGCAAATGCAGTTGTTCTGTTGGGCCCCTCCGGAAATACCGACTCTATCGAACGCCGCAGAGCTTACGAGGAAAAGCTTTTCTCGCAGACCACTATCAAGATTCTGGACGAACAGATCGGAGGCTGGGAAAAAGGCAAGGGCATGGAGCTAATGGAAAACTGGATCCAGGTACACGGTGATAAAATCGATGCCGTTATATCTATGAATGATGCTATGGCAATCGGTGCTTATGAAGCTGCAAAAGAAGCCGGAATTCAGGATAACATTAAGTTCTTCGGCGTAGACGGACTAGCAGATGCCGCTATCGCTATAAATGGCGGTGAAATGACCGCTACCGCCCTGCAGGATGCTAAAGTTATGGCAGAGGAAGGTGCCCGTATCTGTCATGAGATTCTAACCGGAGCCAACAGTGACAGATTTGAGAAAGTCCAGATTCCTGTAACCCTGATTACAAAGGACAATGTTTCCGAATTTATTACCAGATATACAGAAAACGGAATGATTTCAAAATAGTTATTTTAAGCTGATCAGTATTTCCGGCATTTGCCGGAAATACTGCTTAATAATTCAGGTTTTAACATGGAGGAATAAAAAAATGAAACAGGCAATTTTGGTAAGTAAAGAAACAATTGAATTTAGTGAAATAGAAAAACCGGTGATTAAACCGAATGAAATTTTGATGAAAGTAAAAAAAATAGGTATTTGCGGCTCAGATATACATGCCTATTACGGAAAACATCCTTTCATGTCATTCCCAATCCGTCTTGGACATGAAATGGCAGGCGAGGTTGTGGAAGTTGGAGCAGACGTTAAGAATATCAAGGTCGGAGATCTTGTAACGGCAATGCCACAGGAGTTCTGCCATGAATGTGAACCCTGCAAAAACGGAAGATATAATGTTTGCAATACCTTGCAGGTAATCGGCTGCCAGACTCCGGGTGCGGCCTGTGAATATTTCAATGTTGATGCAGCACTCATTAAGAAGATACCGGAAGGTATGACCGATGAATTGGCAGCAACAGTCGAACCGGCAGCTGTCGGTGTTCATGCCGTCAGAAGAGGCACAGAAATAAAAGGCATGAATGTAGTGGTTATGGGAGCCGGTACCATAGGAAATGTAACCGCACAGGCAGCCTTGGCAGAAGGCGCTAAGAGTGTTCTGATAACTGATTTGTCAGATTACCGTCTGAAGGTTGCGAAAGAATGCGGAATTCCCCATACGGCAAATACCGGGGAAACCTCTATGAAAGAGGCGATTGAACAGGCTTTCGGCAAGGAAGGTGCGGATATCTTCTTCGAATGTGTCGGGGTCGGAGCTACGGTTAACCAGGCGATCGAGTTTTCGAAAAAAGGCCATGACATAGTAATCGTAGGAGTTTTTGGTTCTACTCCTGCCATCAATCTGGCATGGGTTCAGGACCGTGAATACAGAATCATCGGTTCTCTGATGTATATTGAAAAGGATTTCCAGGATACGATCGATTACATGGCATCCGGAAAAATCAATATGAAGCCGTTAATTTCGAAAACATTTAAATTTGATAACTATGCCGAAGCATTTAAATATATTGAGCAGAATAAAGATACCAGCCTGAAAATTCTGGTTGAAATGTAGCTGCTGTCGGGTTTGCCCGCTGCCTGAAAATCAAGCGGAAACGGTAAAAATAATAGTAGAGGTGAATAAACATATGACAATGGTAGGTTCTAAAACGATTTTGAGAAAAGCAAAGGAAGGCGGCTATGCCATCGGTGCGTTTAATGCCGAAAATATGGAGATGGTCCAGGCAATTATAGCGGCGGCAGCGGAATTGAAATCGCCTGTAATCATTCAGACAACACCCTCCACTGTATCCTACGCCAGCCTGGAAATGTTTCAGAGCATGGTTTTTTCGGAAGCTCAAAAAGTACCCGTGCCGGTCGTTCTGCATCTGGATCACGGAAACAGCTTTGAGTTATGTGAGCAGGCCATTAAGGCAGGATATACCTCGGTCATGATCGACGGTTCAAAGCTTTCCTTCGAAGAAAATATAGCGCTTAGTAAAAGGGTTGTGGCCGTTGCCGACAAGGCCGGTGTAGATGTTGAATCCGAGCTGGGTATCATAGGCGGCAAGGAAGACGGCTATGAGGTTTCCGGAAAGGATGCCATCTATACAAATCCGCAGCGGGCAGTCGAATTTGCCGAAAAAGCTGGAATCCAGTCCCTGGCGGTTGCAATAGGAACCGCACATGGATTCTACACCGGTAAACCGAAATTAGATTTTGACCGGTTGAGAGAAATAAATACGGCGGTATCGATACCTCTGGTGCTGCATGGTGCCTCCGGTGTACCGGATGATATGGTTCGCCATTCCATAGAACTTGGAATTTGTAAGGTGAATTTTGCAACCGAATTAAGAGCGGCCTTTACAAAAGGTGTGCGTCGTACCTTGGAAGGCCATGCCGATATCATTGACCCGAAAAAATATAATGAAATCGGCCGGGAAGAAGTTAAGAAGCTGGTGCAAGAAAAAATATGCGTATGCCAGAGTGCAGGCAAGGCATAAAGTATCAGCATTATTTTATAATGGATTATACTCCGTATTGTTATATATCAATGTATCACAGAATAAGGGGCTTTTGCAAAATAGCTGAGTAAGCTGTCAAGCATGGCTCCCTTAATCCGTATAAAGGAATTTGGGCACTCTTCTTTTCAAAAGTGACTTCTTAAAAGCATGATGTGACTTAGAATATCCTGTAACAGATAGAACTGGGGATCGGGATGGCTCACCAGATCCAGCTGGTTAAAGCTTTTGTTCTCTTTAATTCAGAAGTCAGAAATTCAACAGCAAAAGGCGACAACCAAATTTGACCTGGTGTGATCAAGTGTTAATCACCTAAAAAGCAGCATATGAAACTTCACGGTAAGTAAAACCGTTAATTTTTATGGAGTTGGTGTTACCGTCGGGGTCAGCCCGCCATTCGGGGTTGGGGTCGTGCTGCCGGTTGTGGGCGGAGTTTCCTCCAAGGTGTTATCATCCTCTCCGGGCGGTGTTATCTCCGTATCATCATCACTTTCTTCACTGCCGGTATTCTCACCTTCATCCGTATTGCCGTCGTTATTATCATCCACCGTATCTGTGGTATTATCTTCACCCTCCTCGCCGTCTGCGGATTTACCCGGTGAATCTTTACCCGTATCGTCTTTGGTATCTTTTCCGTCATCGGCCGTATCCTCAGTATCATCCAAGGTTTCTTCGGGCGCCTTGGTCGGTGCTTTGGTGGGTGCTTTAGTCGGTACAATTACATCGGCTAAATCAATTCCGTAATCCTGCAGGTTATCATAACTGATCTGGTCCGAATAGTCCATGCTGGGTTTGAAATTATAGTATTCTTCCAGGCAGAGGTTATTTTCATAAATATATTTTGCAAGAGCTTTTCCAACATAGCGGATATGCCAGGGTTCATAGGAGTATCCGGTTATTTCTGTTTTGTCCTTCGGGTAACGGATTATGAAGCCATAGAGATGGACATTTTCCGCAAGCCATATGCCTTCTGCAGAATCCGCGAAGGATTCATCCAACCGGTTATTTACGGATTTGGCGGATACATCAATGGCAAGACCGGTCTGATGTTCACTGTATCCGGGTGTTGCGGAGTACTTCATAGTGTGTTCCAGTCCCTGCTTTTTCACATTATCCGTAAAAATGTCGTACTGTCTGTCATAGGAACGGTAGGCCGATACACCGTTTAATACTATATCCTGTTCTTCCGCTCCCTTGAAAAGATCTTCCAGGGCATATGCCGCTGCCTGTCTCATAAGCTTCTTTTCATCATAATAACTGAAAGAATAACTTACATCCGGTACGACTAAATCATTTGGTATGTAGTCCGAAGGCAGCCGTAACTCTTTATTCACCAATACCGTAATACTTTCCGGATCGGTATCCAAAGTAATATTGTCATGATTTGTTATGACTTCTTCCGTTTCCTCCAAACTATTGCCGCCTCCCCCTGAAGTATTTCCTGAATTTATATTATCATATTCCGAACTGTTGTCAGAATATGCCGGATTATCATAATAATGTTCAAAGGCATAAGTGGATTCCCCCCCGCGGGATAACAACGATACTACGGATACATAAGTAATCGTACACAAGATACCAAAAGGTATCCCCACAATTGCTGCCCTTTTCAGATTTTTCTTAATGATATGTTTTTTTCTTCTACTTAACATACTTACTCCCATTCATACTTCGCTGCAGCCAGGCATAAATTACATGTACCTAGCCTTTTATAGTTAATGATTAACAACTGCTTTCGTATAAAACGCTTGCGGTTCCCCATCCCGTTATATCATGAACAGAAAACCGCGTTCATGCTCTTGTTTCTCCAAACGGTATTCGCAAGCAAGCTTACAATACCTCATTCCGCTTTCATTATATCATGTCCGCAGGCTCCCATGATATGCGGTACTTCGTACCGTTGATGCGCACTCACTACGTTCGGCGCTGATATAATGTCTACCGACATTATATCATGTCCGCAAGCATAAAATCTATTATTTTGCAGGAATTTTTCTACAAAACAATTCATTTTCTCATATTTATTTGATAACAGCATGGTGCTTTTTGGAATTTATGTTTAATTATGGTTGTTGACGTTAATATTGTCCAGCAATTGATTCTTCAGCTGGTACAATTCATTGGACAAATCTACATAAACATCATGCGGATTCACGAGCCTTCTGGTTTCATCCCATAACGTTTCCAGTTCCTGCCTGCAATATTCCCGGATCTCCATAACGGCAGGTGACGTATAGACACATTGTCCGTCTTTAAAGATCGGCTTTAAAATTTCTCTTAAGGTATAGGAACCTGCTTTTAAATAAGTCTTTTTCCAAGTGGCCAGCGGATCGAATAATTTTAAGGGATTGTCCTCCGAATACTTTTCATCTGCCATGGCAATCAGGTCAGCTTTGATTTTGCCGCTTTCCTTCTCATAGATACGGTAAACGGTTTTATTCCCCGGATTGGTTATCTTCCAGGGATTTTCAGATAATTTAATCTTTGGTATGAAACTGCCGTCCTTCTTTATGGCTGCTAACTTATATACGCCGCCGAAAGCCGGACAGTCCCTGGAAGTGATCAGGTTTGTCCCCACGCCCCAGGAATCTATGGCCGCCCCCTGGGTCTTTAGGGAATCAATCAGATATTCGTCCAAATCACTGGAAGCGACTATGGAAGCATCCGTAAATCCGGCCCCGTCCAGCATTTTTCTTGCTTTCTTGGATAAATACGCCAGGTCACCGCTGTCTAAGCGGATACCGTATTTCTTTGGCATGCTGCCTGCTTCCTTGAGTTCCGTAAATATCTTTATGGCATTGGGTACGCCGGACCTTAAGGTATCGTAGGTATCTACCAGCAAAGTTGCATTGTTGGGGTAGAGCGCCGCATATTCCCGGAATGCCGCCAGCTCATCTTCAAAACTCATGATCCAGCTATGGGCATGGGTTCCCAAGGCAGGAATTCCGAATTTCTTTGCTGCAAGTACATTGCTGGTTCCAATACAGCCGCCGATTACCGCCGCCCTTGCTCCATAAGTGCCGGCATCGGGTCCCTGGGCACGGCGAAGGCCGAATTCCATTACCCCCTCTCCTTTTGCCGCGTAACAAACCCGTGAAGCCTTGGTGGCAATCAGGCTTTGATGGTTAATGATGTTTAATATGGCAGTTTCCACTAACTGTGCTTCCATAATGGGAGCGATTACCTTTAATAACGGTTCCATCGGAAATACCACCGTTCCTTCCGGAACCCCATAGATATCCCCGGTAAAACGAAAGTCCGACAGATAAGAAAGAAAATCCTCATCAAATATTTTTAAATTCCTTAAATAGGTGATATCCTCTTTACTGAATTGTATGCTCTTTATATATTCAATAACCTGCTCCAGTCCGGCGCATATGGCATAGCCGCTGCCGGACGGATTGGTTCGGTAAAAAACATCAAAAATTACCGTATCATTGCTATTGTTTTTATAATAACCCTGCATCATCGTTAATTCGTAAAAATCGGTTAATAAAGTCAAATTTTCATTTCCCATGCTGCTACTCCTTTGTTTCCAGACAGCTCATAAAGTAATGCCTGTTCCATATCTTTCATGAGTGTTTTTTTAATCCTTTACATTATAACACATAATCAAAATAGTACAACAAATTGCAAAATTTTTAATAATAGTTAAGAATTTCTTAAACAACCGCCATTTTGACAGTAAAATTATAAGCTTTAAGATATTTACCGGTCAAGGAAGTCTCCCTCTGTGAAGAGACTTCCTTTTGACCTAAGTGATGAAACTTCGAAAAATACTTCGTATTTTTTGCTGCACTGTGGTATAATATATTAAGCAAAACAGACTGTTACACATTTTATTTGTGCAGGCCGTTTCCAAATTAATTATATTAAAATGGGAGGGTTTTATGAAAACCTTATTAACAGCATTGTTTTTACTTATATTTTTTATTATTAGTATACCTCTTTATATAGTGGAAATAATTATAGGAAAGTTTAATCCACATTTAAAAGTGCAATCCTCACAAGCCATTGTTGTTACGGCGTTTCGGATTATTTTATTCATAAGCGGAGTTAAGAAAACCGTACTGGGACTTGAGAATGTACCTAAGGATAAAGCCGTACTTTATGTATCAAACCACCGCAGTTATTTTGATATCCTGATCGGTTATACCTCCGTGCCGAATTTAACAGGCTTTGTTGCCAAAAAAGAAATGGCCCATATCCCTTTTATCAGCTGGTGGATGCGTTTCATAAATTGTCTGTTTTTAGACAGGGATAATGTACGGGAAGGACTTAAGACCATTCTGGAGGGTGTTGAATTAATTAAAAAGGGCTATTCTGTTTTTATTTCCCCGGAGGGGACCAGAAACCAGAATAAAGAAATGCTTCCCTTTAAAGAGGGCAGCCTTAAGATAGCTGAAAAAACCGGATGTGCCATTATTCCCGTATCCATAAACAACACGGATAATATCTTTGAAAATCATACTCCGTGGATTAAAAAAGCCCATGTTATCATCGAATTCGGCACACCGGTTTATCCGGGTGAACTGGATAAGGAAAACCGTAAATTCATTGGTTCCCATGTACAGAACATTATACGGGAAACTCTGAATAGAAATGCACATTTGGTGCAATTCTAAGGCTTGAACTTTTAAATAATTAATGTTACAATATTACCACTGTATTAATGAGGGAAGGAGGTACATACATGAAACCCATTGTAATTGTTTTGTTGATTGTTTTGGCTGTCATAATCGGATTGTTGATTTTCTTAATGATATACGGAAGAAAACTTCAGAAGAAATCCGAGGAATCCCAGGCCCAGATGAAGGCCGGTGCACAGACAGTCTCAATTTTAGTTATAGATAAGAAGCGCATGAAACTTAAGGAAGCGGGTCTTCCTAAAATTGTTCTGGATCAAACGCCAAGATACCTGCGTGGTTCCAAGGTGCCTATTATAAAGGCAAAAATCGGGCCGAAGATTATGACACTGATGTGTGATGATAAGATCTTTGATTTGATCCCGATTAAGAAGGAAGTAAAAGCAGTTATGAACGGCATTTACGTGATGGATGTCAGGGGGCTGCGCTCTAATTTAGATGCGAAACCGGTTAAACAAAAATTCTTTCAGCGAATAAAAAATAAAATAGTGAATAATAGTAAAGTATAATAAAATACAATAATGATTTAAAAACCTGTCAAGGATTCCTTGACAGGTTTTTTGTAATAATCGCAAATATTAATTTCAAAAAAATAAAAGGAAGAGGGTAACTGAATAGCAACTGTTGCAAAGAATTCATTATACAACAACTTCTACAGTCAGGATTTAAAGACTATTTAACAACAGCTACATTGTTATGTTAATATGCTGAATTACTTAAGCATACAAAAAAGGATTCCCATATCTTTATATTTTTTTTCATCAAATTTGTTTATATTAGGGAAATCCTTTCCATCAGTAACTACCACGATTACGGTCATGTCATATCCTTTGTTCTTTAATAATTCACTGTCAAATTCTATAAGCGGGTCTCCAACCTTAATTTTCTGGCCTTCCTTTACAAAAGCTTTAAACCCTTCTCCGTTTAATTCAACCGTATTGATTCCCACATGTACCATTATCTCAATGCCCTGCTTTGTTTCTAAGCCCAGGGCATGCTTCGTTGGAAACACCATTTTTACAATTCCGTCAACAGGTGATTTAACCAATTGCTCTTCGGGAAATACCGCACATCCGTCACCAACCAGTCCTTCCGAAAATACCTCATCGTTTACCTCTGACAAACATACCAGTTTCCCTTTCAGCGGGCTAAATACCTTAATTTCTGCTGATTCTTCATTTCTTATAAAAAATGTTTTACTTAATGCCATTTTATGTCTCCAATCACTATCAATCTAATTCTTCCCCGTTAGAAGCAATTACCTTCTGATACCAGCCAAAAGACTTTTTCTTATAACGGTTAAGACTCCCGTTTCCTTCATCATCCTTGTCCACGTAGATAAAACCGTATCGCTTCTTCATTTCTCCGGTAGATGCCGAGACCAGATCAATACATCCCCAAGGGGTATACCCTATAACCTCAACGCCGTCGTCAACTATCGCTTTTTTCATTTCTATTATATGGTTTCTGTGATAGCTGATTCTGTAATCGTCAGTTACCGCCCCGTTTTCGAATTTATCCCTTGCACCTATACCGTTCTCTACAACAAAAAGCGGCAATCCGTAACGGTCGTACAATTGGTTTAAGGCGATTCTTAAGCCAACCGGGTCAATCTGCCAGTCCCACTCCGTCCTATCCAGATACGGATTATCTTTGGCCTTAATAAACATTCCTTTCAGGCCTTCCTTATCCCGGGAAGATGTCATGGTCATATAATAGCTGAAACCGATATAGTCCACCGTTCCGGCTTTCAGGATTTCAAAATCATCCGGTTCAGTCTGTAACACCACTCCTGCTTTTTCCATATCAATAAAAGCATATTTTGGGTATACTCCCTTACACTGGATATCGGTAAAAAAATATATTTCCCGTAAGTCAATTATATTTTCCATTACATCAAGCGGATTACAGGAATACGGATAGCGGTTAATAAATCCGGCCATCATTCCAATTTTAAAATCAGGATTTATCTTATGCCCTAAAATCACCGCTTTTGCACTTCCGACAAGTACGTTATGCATAATTTGAAATCCTGTCTGCGCATTTTCTGCCTTTGCGCCTGCATTAACATAGGTTCCGATAAACTTTCCGTAGCACATGCCATTGATTTCATTAAATGTCATCCAGTACTTGACCCGGTCCTTATATCTTGTGAAAATCGCTTCGCAGTAGTTTAAATAAAAACAGATAACTTTTCTGTCGGCCCATCCGTTATATTTATTGGCCAGATTCAAGGGTATTTCATAATGACTGATGGTTACTACAGGTTCTATCCCGTATTTTTCACATTCATCAAATACCATATCATAAAATTCCAATCCTTTTTCATTCGGTTCTTTATCCTCTCCGTTCGGAAAGATTCTGGACCAGGCAATAGATAACCGAAAGCATTTAAAACCCATTTCTGCAAACAGCTTAATGTCTTCTTTATATCTGTGGTAAAAATCAATTGCCATATGAGTCGGATAATATTTATCTTCAACAACCTCACGGGTTGTCTCACGCTCGGTCATATGCGCACCGGCCGCCATTACATCGGCAATACTGGGACCTTTGCCGTCTTCCTTCCAGGCCCCTTCAATCTGGTTTGCCGCAGTAGCTCCTCCCCAGAGAAAATTATCTGGAAATCCTTTATTCATTCATCCGCCCTCCTATTCTTCCTTGTTTTGCGGTTTATATACAATATAAGTTACAATAAAAGCTGCCGCTATTGCCACTATTTCACCAATTAAAAACCAGATGCCTTTTTTTGTACCTGCATTTACAAGTCCTGCAAAAATACCCGGAACTCCCATGATGGTCAATTTGAAGCCGGAGATTGCTACGATTGCTCCTCCGATTCCGCCTCCAATCATCGCTGCAACAAAAGGAACTTTCAATACAACCGCCACACCGTATAAAGACGGCTCGGTTATACCCATAACCGTAGGCACCATAATGGAAGAATATTCACCTTTTTTCTTGACTGATTTGGTTTTAACGATAAGTGCGGCAAGTGCTCCCACAAGTGCCGTATTCCCCATAGAGGTAATCGGCATAATGGCCGTTCCGCCGCCCGTTGCAAATTCCTGTACAATGAGCGGTATTTCAATAAAATGTGTTCCGGTTACTACCATCGGCAAATGAAGCACGCCAAGTAAAGTTCCGCCTAATATTGAACTGACTCCCATAGCCCAGTCAATTCCGTAGGATAAACCTTGGCCTATGATTACGCCAATTGGTGCAAATACCGCTAAAGATGCAATACCCGTTACCAAAAAAGCCAGGCCCGGCACCAGCATTATGCGAAGCGCACTGGGAATAATTTTGGTAAAGAATTTCTCTACAACTTTAAGTAAGGCTACCGATAAAATAATGGGAATTACGGTTGACGAACAGTCGGATAATACCAGCGGAATACCAAATACATGATAGGTTTCAATCCCTTCTCCAATGGCATTCATAATCGTTGGGGATAACAGTACACCTGCCATAACTGCCGCAAAAAATTTATTGGTTTTAAATTTTTCGGCTGCGCTGATTGCAATTAAAAACGGCAGAAAATAAAATACCGCATTCTGGATTAAGTTTAATACAATATAAGTTTCCGATTCCCCTGTAATTACACCAAAATAGGATAAGGCTGACAGAACCGCGCTGATGATTCCGGCTCCCGCAAGACACGGCACGATCGGAATAAAAATACCCGCTATATAAGCCGTTACCCTGGTAAACAAACTATCCTTAACTGTCTCATTATTGGCTGCTTTATCCGTTTCTGCCTGTTCTTTCACTGAGGTTTCTTCCGTATTAGGACTTATTTTAATAAATTCTTCATGCAATTTATTTACATCCGGTCCGATAATTACCTGTATCTGTCCCTGTTGGTTTTTAACTCCCATAACCCCTTCAATTAATTTTATTGCTTCTAAATCTGCTTTGGAACGGTCTTTTAAATTTAAACGTAATCTTGTCATGCAATAAAAAGAATTAATTATATTATCGCTGCCGCCTGACTTTTCTATAATCTGCTGTGAAATTGCCTTATAATCTTTCATGTTTTCCTCCATCTGCGCATCTGCACTCACCTGTTATCTTTCTTTATAGTGAATCAGGTGATTAATGTGAATCATTAAGTATAGACGCTCCTCCTTTGAACAGTTCCAACCAAATGCTGTACTGACATATTCCTGAATTTTCTCAATGCATTCATTTAATCTTTTACTTTTTTCATCCGTAAGTTCAACCAATAAGCTGCCGGCACCGTCCGGGAAAACAACTCCCTGTTTCTGTCTCATAATAAAGTAACGGAGATGTGTTGCAAACCGGGAATAATATATGGAGTCTTCATCCAGCCCGATTCCGAAATATTCTTCCACAATGCCTATGATGTTCTGAACCGTATCTGTCATTTGATAGGTTTCCTGCATGCTGTTTAAATTATATTCGGCATTGATAAAGTGCATGGCTATCATAGACACTTCGTCTTTTGATAACTCAATCCCCAATTCAGAATTAATGACATTAACGGCCATTTTTCCTACTGCTATTTCTTCCGGATACAGATATTTAATATCCATTTTAAGCGGAAAATCAAACGTTATATTTTCATGGTATCTTTCGGCAGCAAATGAAATATGATCGGACAAAGTAAGAAGTATATTTTTGTTTAAATCTTTCCGTAACATTTCCTTACCCATCCGGATGATCTTTTCCGCCAGTAAAATGTGTTCCATTGGCAGTTCTGAAAAAGCTTCCAATATTTTGTTATTGCGCGCGTTAACAAAAACATGTTCTATAAGTCCTGTATCAGACAATGTATACGGAGCCTTAGGAAAACCAATGCCTTTTCCAACGGCAATGATTTCCTGACCCTTTTCATCTAAAGCTAAAACAACATTATTGTTGATTTTCTTTAAAACTTCCATGGCCAACCTCCAACATTTTCCAATAATAAAAAAAACCAAAATACACCTTCCGGTATATTTTGGTCATGCCTGATCGTATCAGTAACAGTCCTTATAGGCAAAGGATAACACAGTTAAAATTAAATGTCAACAAGGATTTCTCAATGACCTGCGTTTCCGTGTAATTTTTTCATTGGACTCTTATGCTTATTTTACCCCTGTTTTCTGGAGGTTATTTTTAATTGTATCTGGCAGTCAGAAACAAAGGCATAATTAATATCAAGCCCATAATTGATTTCTGCTATGATTTTATCTTCCTCTTCTGTTACACTGATCCGGGTGGTATAAATACCCACCTGAAGTTCCCCGTAGGGGGTCTGGTAATAGGTGGTATTCTTTGTATTTTCTTCAAAAACCATATGCACATTGCTGGCACCCCTTTTAATAATATCGATTTGTTTATCCGCTAATTTAAGGGTACAGCTTGAGACTCCATCCATATCTTCCAGGATTTCTTCATACTTTATATAATGTTTACCACCTCGGTTGTAATATTCTCCTACCGATATCACTTCCACTGCCTCATCTTTATCTAGCTCATATTGAAGTCCGGATATAGACACCAATACATCTTTTTTCATATTAAACTCCCATCTGTGCGCTTTGTCGCACGTACAAATCAGTTTAATGTGCCGGCAAAGCTTTCTATATTAACATCCTTTGTTTCCACCACTTCACAGGGCAGAATGGTATCCGCAAATTTCTGGAATTTCTCCGCACCGTCACTTACATAAAATTTATGTTCCCCGGCCGGATTCAGACTCTCAAGGCCTTTGCTCTCCAAAACCTCCTTCAAGGTTCTTGCGGTTTCAAAAGCCGGGTTGACCAGGGTCACCTTATCACCTGCAATGGCTCCTATGGTATGCCGGATCAAAGGATAGTGGGTGCAGCCTAAAACCAGTGTGTCTATATCATAGTCTTTTAATTCATCCATATACCTTTTGGCAACCTCCACCGTTACGGGATCCGTAAGCCAGCCTTCCTCAACAAGAGGTACAAAAAGCGGACAGGCTTTTCCATAAACCTTGACATTGGGATTGGTTTTGCTTAAATAAGAATTATAGATACCGCTGTTTATGGTGCCTTCCGTACCGATAATTCCGATATTACCGTTTTTGGTGGTCTCTGCCGCCACCTTGGCTCCCGGTTTCACCACGCCGATCACCGGAATGGATACTTCCGCAGCAACCGTTTCCAGTGCAAATGCACTTGCCGTATTACAGGCTATGACTATTGCTTTTACATTTTTGGTCTGAAGGAATTTAACTATCTGTCTGGAATAAGTGATTATGGTTTGCTTTGATTTGCTGCCGTAGGGTACTCTGGCCGTATCACCGAAATATATTATCGTCTCATTTGGAATCTGCCGCATGATTTCCCTGGCTACGGTCAGTCCGCCGATACCGGAATCAAATACTCCAATGGGCGCACTATTTGCCATCTCCCTCGCCTCCCGATTCCAAAGCTCTGGCAAATGCCAATTGCAGCAGTTTTTCCACCAGCTGCGGTTTTCCAATCCCTTTTGCCTCCCACAGCATCGGATACATGCTGATGCCGGTAAATCCCGGTAAAGTATTGATTTCATTAAAGATAACTTCCCCTGTTTGCCTGTCTACAAAAAAGTCTACCCTGGATAAGCCGTATCCATCCACTGCCTTAAAGATTTTTACGGCATAATCCCGAATAGTTTCAGCTGCATTTCCCGGCAGCTCCGGGGATAATACGGTTTTGGAAGCTTCATTATTATATTTGGCATCATAATCATAAAAATCGGCTGCTGCTATAATTTCACCCACACCGGACGCTTTGGGTTCATTCCCGCCAAGTACGGCACATTCCACTTCCCTGCCGTTAATGGTTTCTTCGATTAATATCTTCCTATCATGCTCTGCAGCCATATGTAAACCTTTGATTAATTCGTCCCTGTTATGGGCTTTGGAAACCCCTCTTGAGGATCCGGCATTGGAAGGTTTGATAAACACAGGATACTTAAGCTTCTGTTCGACTTTTTCCACTGTCTGGCTCATCTGCTCCAATTCCTTTTTAAGGACCGGTACATACCTTGCCTGTCTGATTCCCAGGGTATCCACAATGATTTTTGTAAATAATTTATCCATGGATACACCGGAGGAAACTACCCCGCAGCCTACATAAGGAATCCTGGCCAGTTCAAATAATCCCTGAACGGTTCCGTCTTCTCCGTAAAGCCCATGAAGCGCCGGAAAGACCACGTCTATTTTCTCCGTCGCCGCCTTATTTCCTTCAAGGAATAAGACTGCCTTCTGGGTGGCGTCCGGTGAAATAACGGCTGTAACCGTGCCTTTCTTCCAGGCTCCGGTTTGTATGTCTTCCACAGAATCTACCTTGATCCATTTTCCCCCTTTTGTAATTCCAATTATAATGACACGGTATAAATCCGCATTGATATTCTTAATAATGGTAGTTGCTGAAACACATGAAACTTCATGCTCCGAGGACTGGCCCCCGAACAATACTGCTACTGTCCTTTTATTCATAATAATGTTTCCTTTCTTTATAACCAAAAGATATATTTTCATACCTTGTTCCCCCGGTTTGACCGGTTCCTGGCTACTGCTCCAAAGAACGAGACACCATTTTACCTGCCGGACCGGGTAGAAAGCCATCAGTCCCAGTATGAAAAATATATATTAATTTCTTAAATTAGGCTTAATTTCTTTGCAAAAATTCGGTAAAAAATATATGGTGCTTATATTATATCTATTAAGCACTTAAATATTTTATTCATCGTAACTATTCCCACTACGATTCTTAAGAACCTGAATAGTTACATTCATTTTACTATTTATTTCTTAAAGATTCAATAGATTTTATCAATACAGTTCTTATTTTTAAGTAACAGCTGCCGGATACCCGGCTCCCCTAAATACATTAAATACCAAAATACTCTTCCGCAATACATGCTTTATGAGATTATCCATTGCCGTAAATGGTATAATTCTTTCTTTGTAAATAATAAATTACGGTACAATTTTTGTATTAATAGTAACCTTTTACAAATGTTTAACAATCCAGATAATGGCAATACTATAGTTAACAATTATCAACCCTCTGATTATCATGACACTGTGGACAGTTATAATTCTGATTTCTTTGATGAAATATCCTTATTAGCTGTCCCGCAGATGTACATGAATTGCAAGCACCTTTTGTCTAACCTGCTAATTAAGCCTGTCCTTCAGGCGGATTGGAGTATTATGAAAAATCGCAATGTTTTTAATGTACCAGTTTTACATAAGAATTTTGAACCTGTCAATTATGTTTACCGCTGCATATTTACCTTTTGCCTTTTACTTATCGTTTTCTCCTTATTATTATTAAAAGCCTTCCCTTCCGATGCAAAGGCAGAAAAACTTCAGGAGGGCATAGCCTCGGAAATCATTCGCTTCCATGTAATAGCCAACAGTGATTCCGCCAGGGACCAGGCTGTAAAACTAGTAGTAAAGGAAGCCTTAACGGCTACGCTCCGCCCGAAACTTCAAAATGCCCAAAATATTGAAGAGGCAAGAAATATATTAAAAAATAATCTGGATGAAATGGTTGCCATTTCCGACCGGATTATTAAAGAAAACGGATACAATTATACGGCTGCCGCTTTCCTGGAAGAGGGTTATTTTCCTTTAAAGGTATATGGGGACCTGTCCCTTCCGCCCGGAGAATACGAAGCAGTCCGGGTGGAACTGGGCTCGGCCAAAGGCCAGAACTGGTGGTGTGTTATGTTTCCGCCGTTATGTTTTGTGGACGCAACTTACAGCGTAGTGCCCGAATCTTCCAAAGAGGAATTAAAATATGTATTGACCGACGAAGAATATCAGGCGGTATTTTCCAAAGAAGAGCCGAAAATAAAAGTGAAATTTAAACTTTTATCCGTATTAAAAGATTTATTGGAAGATTAAGCACCATAATCTTATGTAAGAATGCCTCGAAAAAAGGGGCTATTGCAAATATGGGCTCCTATGTTTATAATCATAATTACTACTACATATCGATAAACAGGAGTACTTATGAATTCAATTAAATTAAAAGCTCATGCAAAAATTAACCTTGGCCTGGACGTGGTAAGGAAACGGGAGGATGGTTATCACGAAGTCCGGATGATCATGCAGACCATCGGCCTTTATGATAAGCTGACCATTAACCGTACCAATAATCCCTCCATCGTAATGCATACGAACCTGCATTATCTTCCCACGGATGAAAGTAATCTTGTTTATAAGGCTGCTGCCCTGATCAAAAAAGAATATCATATAGAACAGGGCGTATACATCAATCTTGAAAAAAAGATACCGGTTGCGGCAGGTATGGCAGGCGGCAGTACAGATGCCGCCACTGCCCTGTATGGAATGAACCGGCTCTTCAATCTGAATTTATCCAAGAAGGACTTAATGAAACTGGGCCTCCGCCTGGGGGCAGACGTTCCTTATTGCATTATGAGGGGAACTGCCCTTTCCGAAGGAATCGGCGAAATCCTTACCCCACTGCCTCCCTTCCCTCCCTGTCAGGTGCTGATCGTAAAACCGGGGATCAGTGTTTCCACCAGATACGTATATGAGAACCTGAAATTGGATCACACCACAAAACACCCGGATATTGACGGAATCATACAGTGCATCCGGAACAAGGAGCTTTCCGGTGCCATTTCTCTTTTCGGCAATGTATTGGAAACCGTAACGGAAAAGGAATTCCCAATAATTTCGGAAATTAAGGAAAAAATGCTCTCTTACGGGGCGGCAGGTTCTTTAATGAGCGGAAGCGGCCCCACCGTATTTGGGTTATTTGACGACATAAAGAAAGCAGAAAAGGCTTTCTACCAGTTTAAAATCAGCGACTTGGGCAAACAGGTTTTCCTTACTGATTTATATCAGCCTTACTATTAAGTTTTTCCATAGCCCCTCCGATAATTACCATATATCGTTAAATAAATACGGACATATCAAAATCAATTATTTTACCAAGGAGGGTGCGTGTTATGGGTTTAAATGGAGTTACTGCTTCGGGCGCGTATGGAAGCACACAGACAAACCAGACAAAGAGTAAGGATACAGCCAAAAAGACAGCAACAGAAAACAGTCAGGATACGCCGTCTGCCGTATATGAAAAAAGTACGGATGACGGCATTAAGAAAACCGTATATAAACAGGATACGGCAACCATATCCCAGTTAAAGGCAGAAGCCGAAAAAAGAACAAAGCAGCTGAAGGATTTAGTGGAAAAGATGCTGTTAAAACAAGGACAAACCTTTGATGACTCCACAATGTACCAGCTGTTAAGGGAGGGCAAAGTTCCGGTTGACGCAGAAACCGCAGCACAGGCGAAAGCCGATATTGCCGAAGACGGATACTGGGGAGTCAACCAGACTTCCGACCGTTTGGTTTCTTTTGCCAAAGCCCTTACCGGCGGTGATCCGGATAAAATAGACGAAATGATCGATGCGGTCAAAAAAGGGTTTGAACAGGCTACCAAAGCCTGGGGCGGCGAATTGCCGGATATCTGCAAACAGACCCTGGATACAACCCTGGAAAAACTGGAAGAGTGGAGAAAATCCGCGGCAGGTTCCGACTCTGCCGCCACGGAATAAAACATTTCCGATATACCGGTTAATAAAGGCTTTGTCATAAACAAGGAACCTTTGATGCCTTGTTTTAGGACAGAGCCTTTTGAATCGGTATAAAAACCTGAAAGGTTATATTAATTTATCTACCTTTTTCATTATAATCAGTTTGTCGCCGGTCTTCAAATTATTGTCTTCCAGGCCGTTGAGTTCTCTGATTCTATCCATTGTCGTATAATATTTCTTTGCAATATTCCACAGATTGTCATTGTTTTTCACAATATAACACACAATGCTTGGCATACCCTGCAGCTTCTCGTAGTCCAGATCATAGGAATCAATATCCGTTATGATAGGCTCCGTAATGGAATCAAATACTATGGCATTTAAACCGATACCTGCCTTTACTTCTATTTCCTCACCGTCTAACATCATGACGCTAAGCTGTTCCAGTGCCGGTTTCACACGGTATATGCTGGTAGGTTTAATGCCCTTTGCTTCAATAGTCTGGGTAAACGGTATAATACCCTTAAGAGAGTTAAGGGGTTTGTTGTCATCTGCACAGATATAAAGGATCTGTACCTCCAGAATGCCATTTACATCCAGGCCGTTATCAGTCAGTTCAATGTCATCCACTTTTATTCCGCCGGCCGCATGGCATACCTGAAGAATTTCCGGCTGGTTTCCCGTAATCTTAATCCGGTCGTTTAAGCGGATCTTGCTGTTATTTTTCACTAACAGATTCTCATAATGGGCATCCTTAAGGACCGGAACCAATTCATTTGCCGGTGAATATACGTCATTTAACAATTCCAGCTCTTCTTCCTCGTATATCTTGATTCCCATTTCCAGAACAACTTCCAAATCAACAATCCGTTCTTCCCCGTCCGCATCCGGCATTACTTCCAGGCTTTTGCTTGCAACGGAAAAATCAATATTATCAATCATGTCTTCCATGCACCCGTTGCAGTCAATTGCTGCACTGAACGGCACTTCCGTCTCAAAGTATTCCACCGGATTATCTTCGTTTTCACTGGCATATAATATAAATACCAGTATTTCACCTTTTTGGTTAAATTTATTTTCCAGCAGCCTTACTTCAGGATTCCGCAGTTCAATTTCACTGTATAAAATCTCTGAAATATTACCTTTGTTGGACGGCAGGTGTATCTGATCTTTTATGCGGTAGGTATCTTTTTTATCCACTGCAATATTCGTAACTATAATGTTCTTATTCACAAATTGAATGTTATCGTCGCCTTCTATGGAAACTGCCGTAGCCTCATCATACACTTCTTCCACCAGAACTGTCAGGCTAACGATTGCTTTCGAACTGATTTTTCTGGAATTTATGATTCCGATTGTCAGATCTTCCAATTCCCAATTAATGATGGCCTCATCGCCCGCGCAGGCCTCATCTAAATGAACCAATTCGTCAAATGGCACTTCACCTGACATATTATGTACCGGTCTCACATTCTCATCGCTTAAATATAACATGTTAAAATAAAGTGCGCCCTTAACCATCAATTTACCATTTGACATCTTAACATCATTGATCTTAATAGCGCCCTGTTCTTTAATTATTTTATAGATGTCCGGTTTCACATCGGGAACATTAAAATCATCATCTAAGGTAAGCTGAAGGCTGCTTTGACATTTCAATTTATTCATGTGAACATTTTTCTTAATCAGCTCCACAAAAAATCCCTCCTTGTCTTATACCATATCATATT
>JAEWAK010000064.1 GCA_023391695.1 Bacillota bacterium | reverse complement strand
GCTGTAAAAAAATAGATACAGATCCACAGTGCCTTTTCAAAATATATCAGAGATGGATTAAAATGCCCAGAGAATCTGGGAGAAAGGAAAAATCCAATTACCATCTGAGATAATTGGATTATACGTGGTTAAATGAAAACTATTTACAGTCCGGTGTCGGGGGAAATCATCAACCTGTCGGACGTTCCTGATGAAGTATTCGCTTCAAGGGTGTTGGGTGATGGTGTAGGAATCTATCCCTCAAATGGAAAAGTGTATGCGCCGTTTGATGGGACCGTATCTATGCTGTTTCCAACGAGGCATGCTGCCGGTTTGACTAGCAAAGAAGGTTTAGAGCTAATGATTCATATCGGCATTGACACAGTCACCATGAGTGGAAACGGTTTTGTGGCTCACATAAAACCGGAACAAGAAGTAGCAAAAGGGCAGCTTATAATGGAATTTGATATTAAGAAGATTACGCATTCCGGTTTAAGCCCAATTGTAATTTTATTGCTTACTAATCAACAAAAAAGCGGCAATGTAATTTTGGAACCTGTAAGTACAATAATGGCTATGCAAAAATTACTAGACGTGATCTGAAGTCTTAAATCGGCGGACAGACGATACCAAGTTTTGATTCAAAGGAGAAGGGAATCCTCATGGTAATCAAACGAATTTATAATAACAGCGTTGTGCTTGTATCGGATTTGATTGGGCGGGAACAAATCGTACTGGGAAAAGGAATTGCTTATCAAAAAAAGATCGGAGACTGGATCGACAAATCCTCTATAGAGAAAGTTTTTATGTTGAAAGATCAGCATGAAATGACGAAATTGGAAGAAATATTGGAGGATATCCCGGAGATTTATCTGACGATCGCAGACGAGATAATCAGAATGATTAAAGAATATTCTGATTTAACTTTGAGTGACCGAATCTATGTAACACTGATTGATCATATCAGCATTTCGCTGGAACGTGAACAAAAGGGAGTTATATTTCAAAATCCTCTTTTGATGGAAATAAAGCAGTTTTACAAAAAAGAATACGCATTGGCGCTAAAGGCCGCTGATATTATTGAACAATACTTGCACATGAAGATTTCCGATGACGAAGCAGGCTTTATTACTCTGCATATCGTTAACGCTTCCATGAATCAAAACATCATGGATACTATGAAGGTGACCCAGATGATTCAGGATGTGCTTTCCATTGTCGAACAATTTTTTTATTTGAAGCTGGATCGTGAAAGCCTTTACTACAATCGTTTTATCCGACATCTTCAGTTTTTTGCGAAAAAAATAGCAGAAAAGACAATTGAAAACGCGGAAGATGATTTCATGTATCGTATGGGTAAAATTAAGTATCCGGAAAGTTATCGTTGTGTTAGGCAAATAGAGAAGAAACTGCAAACGCAATATGGAATCATTGTAACAAAATTTGAAACAGGGTATTTGATCTATCATATTGAAAATTTGATCAGGCACATGGAATCTAAGAAAAGCTAATCAGACCATGTAGAAGGAGAGCTTATGGAGGAAAAACAATTTATAGCCGAAATAGTGGAGAATTTTGGCGGAAAAGATAACTTAATGGAAGCAACACATTGTGTTACAAGGCTGCGCTTGACCTTAAAAGATATGGAAAAAGTAAATAAAGAAAAAATGAAGGCTCTTGATGGGGTAATGGGAATTGTCGATAAAGGGAAACAATTTCAAATAGTTATTGGGCCTCAAGTTCCAAGCGTGTACAAAGCTTTAATTGAATATACGGGTTTGCAGGAAAAACCCATGGTCGGGGAAAACGGAACAAGCGAACCCGCTCCGAAAGGAAATCGATTATCATTATTTTTTGAAACAGTGGCAGGTATCTTTAATCCGATTGTTCCTGCTTTAGCCGGAGCTGGATTTGTGAGAGCTATTCTTACAATTGCTGTTTTACTGGGATTATCGAATGAGAGTAATACTTATTTTGTTATTAACACAATAGCGAATGGTATATTTACATTCCTTCCGTTCTTATTGGCAATGTCAGCGGCGAAACAGTTCCGCATGAATCAAGGTGTGGCCTTGGCAATATGCGCTGCCATGCTTTCATCAAACTGGGCAACTTTAATAGCAGAGGGGACAACGGCCTTCTCCTTTATGAGGATACCATTTACGGTTACCACATATACATCCTCAGTGCTGCCAATCATCTTTACTATATGGTTTGCTTCCTTTGTAGAAAGGCAGCTTGAAAAAGTAACACCTAATATAGTGAGAATTATTGTTGTCCCTGCACTTACGATGCTAATTGCTACGCCTGTTGCACTCTTAACCATTGGACCTGCTGCCTCATGGATCGGTAACATGCTGGCGAGCGGAGTAGTCATCCTATTTGAAAAAGGCGGGGTTTTCGCAGGTCTTTTGTATGGAGCTTTTTATTCCTCGATGGTAGTCTTAGGTATTCACCACGGCATGCTTCCTGTATTGATGCAGAGCATAGCCACACAAGGCTTTAATTACCTCTCTCCGGTCAGTGGTTCTATGAACTCATCTCAGGCAGGAGCCTGCTTTGGCGTATGGTTAAGAACGAAAAATATAAAAACAAAGCAAATTGCGGCTGCTGCATCGATCTCAGCCTTAACAGGAGTTTCTGAGCCAGCTATTTACGGTGTGAGTGTCAAATTAAAGAAACCTTTCCTTGCTGCAGCAATCGGTGCTGCCTGTGGCGGTGGTTTTTCATCCCTTTTTGCTCTGAAAGCATATGCAATCGGCGGTCCCTCTTTTGTTAATTTTGCAATGTTTATCGGAGAAGATCCTAAGAATGTTTGGATGGTTATGCTGGGATTTGTAATCTCATTCGTTGTGTCAGCTGTTGTAACATGTGTAATGGGAATTGACGAACAAGCTTAAGTACTTTGGTAAAAATAAAAGATGCCCTTATTTGCTATCAAGAGGGCAGTGTTTTTAAAGGAGAATAATTATGTCAAATAAAACTATTTTTTCTGATAATTTTCTATGGGGCGGTGCTATTGCAGCAAATCAATGCGAAGGAGCATGGAATGCAGACGGAAAAGGAGTGAGTGTTGCCGATGTTTTGACCTCAGGTACGCATATGGAGCCACGCAGAATCACACCTGACATTGACTTGGAAAAATACTATTATCCTTCTCATGAAGCTGTTGATTTTTATCACCGCTATAAAGAAGATATTGCGTTATGTGCCGAAATGGGCTTCAAAGTTTTCCGTCTGTCGATTAACTGGACAAGGATCTTCCCAAAGGGAGATGAAAATGAGCCCAATGAACTGGGTTTAGCTTACTATGATCACGTGTTTCAGGAATTAAAAAAATATAACATCGAACCGTTGGTTACCATTTACCACAACGAGAATCCTTTTTACTTGACTGGTAAATGCAATGGCTGGGAAAGCAGAGAGTGTATCGATTATTACTTAAAATTTTGTAAAGTAATATTCAGACGTTATAAAGACTATGTGAAATATTGGATTCCATTTAATGAAATCAACAGTCTGACTACTAAGCTGGGTAACTGGAATCATGCAGGTATCATAAACGAAGGGACCGTATATTTTGTAGATCAGGTGGATAATCCTAATGCCAGGTTTCAATCCCTCCACAACCAGTTTGTCGCCAGCGCTAAAGCAGTAAAACTGGGGAAACAGATCAATCCTGACTTCTTATTCGGGACAATGATTTGCCACATCACGGTATACCCTCTCACCTGTCACCCAGATGATTTACTGCTTACGCAAAAGGAAGACATGATACGCAATTGCTTCAGCGGTGATGTGCAATGCAAAGGCGTTTATCCTTTTTACATGGAACGTTATTTTAAAGAGCGCAATATCTCATTTACTATTACAGAAGAAGATAGAAAAATTTTAAAAAAAGGCGTGGTAGATTTTTACTCTTTCAGTTATTATATGACCAATTGTATCAGCCATGATCCCGAAAGCACTAAAGTATCCGGCAATATCATGGGAGGCGCAAAAAACCCTCATCTGGAAGCTACCGAATGGGACTGGCAGATCGATCCGAAAGGACTGCGTTATACGCTGAATCATGTCTATGACAGATATGGGCTGCCTGTAATGGTTACAGAAAATGGTTTAGGCGCAAGGGATGTGTTAGAGGATGGCAAAGTTCATGATGATTACCGTATTTCTTATATTAGAGAGCATATTAAGCAAATGAAGGAAGCCGTGCTGGATGGCGTGGATTTAATCGGATACACCCCTTGGTCTACTATAGATTTAGTCAGTGTTTCAACAGGAGAGATGGAAAAGCGCTATGGATTTATTTATGTTGACAAAGATAATACAGGCAAGGGTACGTTAAACAGATATCGAAAAGATTCTTTCTACTGGTATAAAAAAGTGATAGAAAGTAATGGAGAAGAACTATAATATTCATAGGTTTATATCCAAAGAAAGTAAAAAATACGGAAACTTAAACCGTAGATAACGGGTAAGGTACAACCGTTCTACGAAGCTATATAACAATTAAATAGGAGGATGCGAGGAAAAAAACTGTTTTCTAATAAAAAGCTGTACAGAGCCCATTTTCTAAATATCTGAGCAGCTTTTTATTAGATTTTTTGCATAAAAGTATTAATCCCGCTATGGTTTGTTAATCATATCCAATTTATTCAGTTGTTTTTTGGACATACAAAATTTGGGCTAAAGCGTTGAGAAATCAGCGCTTTTTCTTTTGCTAAAAATTAAGGAAGTGCACGAGAGCTTGAAAGGCTTAAGTAAATTTTCAATGTCAAAAATGTCACCCCTGAAGGAGTTCATTGTTTGATGAAAATCCCATAAAGAAAAAGCATTCCGCTACCAAGAAAAGCAATTAATTACTTTCTATGGTGAAATATTTTATCCAGGTACAGCAGTCAAGGTAAGATCGTATATGCTGCTCTTAACACGGTGAACAGAACCATAATTTCTCGGCTTTGGAAAACAAGTGTTATCAAACATGATAACAACATGATTGCAATAATATTTATTAAGAGTTATAATAGAACGATAAAATATATTTTATTTATGAGTAATATTTTTAGTAAATCCGGAGGAATAAGAATGAAAAGGCAGGACCCGAATCCAGAAGTCATTTTTACAAAGAAAGATTTTATGATAATAGAATCTTATAAAGTTGTAATAGATGGTTTGGCAGATTATTTGGGAGAAGGATATGAGATCGTATTGCATAGTCTCCATGACCTAGACCATTCAGTAATTAAAATTAAGAATGGTCATCTTTCTGGCCGAAAAGAGGGCGCACCGATAACGGATTTCGCTCTTTCCATGTTGGCTAAAATAGAAGAACAACAGAGCACAAACTATATTTCTTATTTGAATCAAAATAAAAAGGGAGAACCTCTGAAAGCTGCCACTATTACCATACATGGCGAAAGAAATAAAGTAATCGGCCTGCTCTGTATTAATTTCTATCTTAATACACCTCTCTATTCGGTATTACAGAGTCTTTTTTCCATGCCTGAATCGATAAACGGAAATATTGAGTCCGAAAGTTTTGTGGAAAATGTAGACGAATTATTAAAAGAATCTGTTGAGGAAGCAAAACGAAGGGTGCAAGCTGACTCTAACATCTCGTCCATTAATAAAAATAAAGAGATTGTTAATGAGTTATACCAAAAGGGAGTTTTTAATCTCAAGGATTCTGTTATAAAAGTTGCTGAACTGTTACAAATTTCGAAAAATACAGTTTATCTGCATGTTAGAAACCTTAGTAATAACAATAAAAAATGAATTTTCTTCTTATAAAGGTTAAAGGCCCTGGACATTGTTTATAATGTCAGGGCCTTTGTTTAATTCACGTTAAAATATATCTTAAGAAAAGGGCTTTGTAGACAAATCCCCTTTCTCGCCTTCGTACTTTCTATCCCATCCGGTGACAATAGAATAGGTAAGCACGGCAAAGAGTACCATGGAATAAAAAGATCCTTTGAAAATATCTATCGGCGTAATTGACGGAATATAAGCATATTGCGCCTGCAATGGCGCTATTACCGTAGAAGAGATAAATATAAACGCACTGATAAATGGTATAATCGCGGCAAAGGCATTTGCGTATCCACTTAAGAGGTTAGCGCGGCGATAAGGATGGATCTGGTGGCAGGTTCCAAGTTGGTTTGCAACCGGTCCAAACGTAAGAACCGATGCACTTGTTACACCACCAAGTAACAGTGTTGTTACCGTAGCACCCAGGGCAATAAGAATTTCCGTACCGCGCTCTGTTTGGGCCATTTTACTGGAGCATAACGATTTTATAATAGCATGCATCATGCCACTCTCGCTTAGCACTCCCATAATTCCAAACAGAGACATTACAAAGAAGCAGATACCAGTCATGCCTACAAGACCTTCATAGAAAAAGCCTGTTACCTTCCCATCCGATATGCTTAGAATATCCCGAACAAAAAATGCCCCTACGATCAGGCCGATTGCGGTACCCGAAACAATACCTGCAGTCACCGCTTTAAAGATATCTCTCGTTTTTATTGAAACAATTAACAAAATTAAAGCTGGAAGTAACATGATTAAACCGGAAGCATCCATATTACTTTTTAATATCTCTTCTGCCCCTGTGGTAGTGACACCGCTGCCTCCGAAAAGAGCAAACAAAATTGTTGATATTGTGCCCGCGATGAGAGCATATTTCAGCCTATAACCAACAGTTCCTCTCAGATCTGCCGTGCCATCCTTCTGGGCGAAGTTCTGCGTCGAACACGAAGCAATGGTTACATCGGAGATGGGTGCTAAGTTGTCACCGAAAATTGCCCCCGACAGAATGGCACCGGCAAGAAAACCTGGGTCTGCTCCTAATAGGATTCCTGCCGGATAAAATACCGGAAATGCCGTAAACAACGTACCAATAGTGGAACATGTAGAGGCTGCCATTAAACAGGTTACAATAAAAGCAAATGCAGTAAAGAGTCCGTCTTGCATTCCGATCTTATCAGCCAGCCAAACAAAGCCCTGGGAAACACCGCTTATCGCCATAAGTTTAGTAAATATACCGATTACCAGCAAAATGACTACAATTGCAACAGATGTCGAACTGCCGATACCATGTATGACAGCGTCCCAGTATCTCCCATTTGATTTTGCAAAAAAGGCACCAATTAAAAGTCCGATGAAACCGCCTAATGCAAGGGCATTCATATCAAATACTTTAAATATAACAAAGTAGATAATACAAAAAGAGAGAAAAATAATCATAGGAATAATAGACATTATCAGGCCGCCATGAAATTCTAACTTGTTTTTTTCCATCTTATGCATCTCCTTTGTTTTTATAAAAAACCCTTTGTTTTTGCTAACTTTCTTAATGCGGTTCCCATTCTGTCTATTGCAGCAAAGCTGTCTTCATCATTCAGAAAAGCGCCGTGTATCAAGCGAAGATGTCCCTTTCCTTGTTCTCCATAGTATTTTCCGTCATTGCAGTTTACCAGGGCTTCTTGTGTCAGGTATTTTACAATTTCACTGGAATCCCCAAGCTTTGATATGTTGATCCAGCTGTAAAAACCCGCTTCCGGCATGTTCATTGAAACACCGGGAATTGAATTAAATACATTATAGGCATATTTCCGACGATTGTCATACTTAATCATATAATCTTGAATGAAATCATCGTTCTCTACTGCCGGTAAAACTGACATTTGTGCCATGGTATTGGTTGCTCCCTGTATATTAACAGCTGAACCGTAAAGAACATCCATAATCACATCATCCGCATAGATCCAGCCTACACGGAAACCGCTCAGCCCCATTCCCTTAGAAACTGAACAAACAGTAAGCGTACGTTCCCACATACCTGGAAGAGTAGCTATATTTACCATTTCATGTTCTGCAAAAACTGTGTCTTCAAATGCCTGGTCGCTTACACAAATCAAATCATTTTTTACAATAAAGGCAGACAGTTCTTCAAGCTCTTTTCTGGTGAAGGCAGTTCCTGTCGGATTATTTGGAGAAGAGATAAGAACCATTTTTGTCTTGGGCGTGAGTCTTTTTTCATATTCTTCAATGCGAAGATGGTAATTGTCTTCCTCATAAGTAGGCACTTTAACTGTGACACCGCCCAGTAATTCAGGATTTAAAAAGTTGCTGGGGTAACTGGGATCGTGTACTAAAACTTCATCTTCAGGGCCGATAAACGGAGCCATTGCAAACATCAATCCGACATCGGAACCGGGATTGATAATAATGTTTCTGGCCGGGTCTACCGTTATTTCATATTTTCGTTCAAGACGTTTTGCAATAGCTTTTTTTAGGTCCAAGCTACCGATAGGCATTATATAGTGAGACGGAAATCCGCCTTTTAAAACTTCAATTGCTTTGTCTAAAACAACCTTGGGAATAGATGGATCGGGCGCGAATGGGTCTGCCCAGCTCATAAGCGCCACACCTCTTTTTTGCATGTCAGTCAGCGCATCCCCCACATCCGCTTTGTCAACCGAAGAAAATAATCCTCCTTCAAGTTTTTGAAATGCTGGTTTCATTTTCTCTTTAATACTCATAATACAAATCTCCTTCTCCTTAAAATTTTCGCTATCATTACAAAAGTAAGCTAGTTATTCTGTATATAAAAATAATCTTGTATTTACAGAACGGCTATAAATTCAACTTCGCACAACACATTCTTAGGAAGTTCTTTTGCTGCTACACAGGAACGCGCAGGTTTGCTTGTAAAATATTGAGCATATATCTGATTAAATGCTGTAAAGTCTTCCATACTCGCCAAGAAACAGGTTGTCTTAACTACATTATTAAAATTGATCTTGTTCGCGTTAAGAACTGCTGAAATATTTTTCATTACTTGTTCAGCTTGTGTTTCAATCGTATCACCTGCAACAGCACCTGTTCCGGGTATTAATGGAATTTGTCCCGAACTGAACAAAAAGCCGTTGCAGCTTATGGCTTGAGAATAAGGGCCGATAGCTTCAGGTGCATTAGATGTGTTAGTAATTTTAAACATATTATTACCTCCTTTAATTTTATAATTATATTATATAACTAAAATATATTTTAGTCAATAAATTTCATTGCATTGAATGAATTAAAATACATTGATTAAAAAAATTGTCAGGCAAGGGGTGTCCGCATGACACCTTCTGGGTTTTTAAACTTAGATGGCCTAAATAAGTCATTTATGTTGACAGTAATTAGGTAATGTGTCGGGTATTAAAAGTGCTCAGATAATAGAGGCGATACTCAGCGGTTCTTTTATAAGGCATGTACGCCACCTGTTTATGGAAGGCAAATCATATAGCTATTAGCTTCACTAATAGACAAATTTGGTCTATTCGAATATTACGGAAAAATAGTATAAGGCATATCAATGAAATCACCTCAAGTTAGTCGACGTCTATGGAGTATTATTGAATTATCATTCTTACCATGATATGATTATAAAAAATAATAAAGAAGAAGGTGTATATATTATGCATATCAAGCATGTGACCTTAAGGGTTAGAGACTTAGAACAATCCATTCAGTTTTATGAAGCGATAACAGAACTAGTGGTATCCCGCCGCTTTCAATCAGAACCGGCAGAAATTGCATTTATGACCAATGGGAATGGAGAAACTGAGATAGAGCTTCTCCACATTCCCCAAGGCCCGACGTTTGAAGGCAAGGGCATGTTCATTTGCTTCGAGACAGATAAATTGGATGAAATGCACCAGCTTGCACAAGATAAAGGGCTTACCCCTTCAAAAATCCAGGAGCCCGGTGATCAAACCCGCTATTTTTATGTGTATGATCCGGATGGGGTATCTGTTCAGTTGCGATCGTTTCCAAAGTGATTCATGCAATACGGACTATCCGAACCTTCAAATAAAAGAAAGGAAAAACGTATGGAGCTGAAAGTTGAGATGAGCAATACAATTACAGTAATGGTTGATGAAACAAAGACAGCATCCGCTTATGGGAATGACCTGTCCAAAGTCTTTTCCACTCCGGATATCGCTGCTATGGAAACCGCCAGTTATCAATGCATTTTGCCAGCTTTACCAAAAGGCAAGCTCTCAGTCGGAACTCCTGTGAATGCATCCCTCGACCTTGCCATTCCAATTGGGACGGAAGTATTAGTAACCACCACTGTAATCGAAATCGACAGACGGCGTGTGGAGTTTCGCGTAGTTGCCTCCTCATAAAAAGGACAAGTTGGAGCTGGAACCCATATACGTTTCGTTTTGCCACTAAGTTTGGAAGGTTTGCTTCCTGAAGATGACTCTGTCCTAGAATATAACGAATAAAACCAGTGCCCGGGTTATTAAATCCGGGCTATTTTTATACATCTTAACATTTCAGCAATTTGGCATAGAGTAGAGAACCGTCTCTGGATTAACATAAACAGTTCTCTTCCCTCAACACTTTTGTAACCTATAAGCATTTTACAAAATATGTAAATTATCATTTAGCAAATTATATCACTAATAAAATTGTAGAATATGCAAAAAACATGTAGAATACGCAGATAATATTGATAAAAATTGGAAATCATGTTACATTAACTTCATCAGACAACCATATATTGTGACACATAACAGATATTAATAGTAATCTCTAAATTTTAAATCCGGATGGAGATACTTTAATATAAAGTGTAATTATTTTATATAACAAAGTTATGTCATTGAAACATTACTTGTATTTTAATAAGGAGGATATAAAATGTTAAAGAAAAAAAAGATTATTTCTATTTTATTATTAGCAATATTTATATTTGCTTCATCCGCCCCAACATATGCAGCAACTAAATCCTATTTTTTTAATATTACCAATGCCACTGTAAGATCTGGTCTACCCTATAGAACACCAATATTTACACCGACTACAGATAGATTATCTTATAATATCATTGATTCCGGCTACGATGGTACTTATCGTTATGCTTTTCTAGAAGAATATGTCGATGGCGCTTGGACATTTGTTAAGGGATACCAAATGACATCTCTATCAACAGTAAATGTTACTTCATTACTAGTGAATGCAGGTTCACAATATCGTTTTTCAATATCGACAACTGATACAAGAATTAATAAAATAAGTATATCAGCATATGAAATGCTTGAATAGTCTTTACTCTTTTAATTTCATGGCAAGCATAGATTTAACAGATAATTGTGAGTTAAAGCTATGCAAAACTATAAGGAAGTAATAATTGCCCCCGGTCTTGATGACCGGGGCAGTGCATTGTATTTTAGCTAATGCTTCTCTTATTCCGGATCCGGCAATCCACCCACTATCTTTTCCATCCTGTTTCCATCCTGTTTCCATCCTCAGGATTCCCAATGCACAAGTACTGCAATTCTCACTTTTGGGCTGAATATCCCATCTGTCTTTAATGGTATATAGGTCGGCCCCGGTAACACTTTATTAAGCTTCTCCTGGAGCCATTTAATAGCTGCTTTGGGAGTATTTCTTGTTACATCTTCTTTGATCATAACGGTTTCTTCCTTGTAGACTACTCCAAAGTACTTACATATTCCCCGGAAAGTTCTGCATCCACCTTCTGTAATTCTTACTTTACCAAAACGTTTTATCTAATAAACAATAAACAGCAGAGTATTTTTTTTAAAAATCGTTACCATATATTGACATAACAGTACAAATGACCCATACTATTCTCATAAAAGAATATTTACTTGAGATAATGTAACTCACGCGAGTTCATTATAAATAAACTTAGAAAAGGGGTATTGCTATGGATTTTATTGATGAAGTAAGGCAGTTTTCTGTAAGAGTTCAAAAACTGAAAGATCAAATTCCTACAGAGGAAGCAACTAAAATGTCTTTAGTTGTTCCGTTTTTTCAAATGCTTGGCTATGATGTTTTTAACCCAGACGAATTTCTACCTGAGTTTACCGCTGATGTTGGTATTAAAAAAGGTGAAAAAGTTGATTATGCTATTATGAAAGATGGAGCCCCTGTTATTTTAATTGAATGCAAGTGGTGTGGTGAGAACTTAGATAAACACAGTTCTCAATTATTTAGATACTTTAGCACTACTAATGCAAAATTTGGCATACTTACTAATGGTCTTAACTACAATTTTTATACAGATTTAGACGAATCAAACAAGATGGATTTAACTCCTTTTTTAGAATTTGATATACTTAATGTTAAGCCTAATCTTGTGACTGAATTAAGAAAATTTAGCCGGGATTCTTTCGATGTAGAGAATATTTTTAGTACAGCATCTGAATTAAAATATTCTAAATCAGTCAAAAATTTATTTGCGAATCAGTTAAAAGAGCCTACTGATGACTTTGTTAAATATATCTTATCAAGTATATATGATGGTGTAAAAACACAAAATGTAGTCGATAAATTCAGGGGAATCATAAAAAAATCTCTTAACGATTATATAAGTGAAATGATGAGTGATAAAATTTCCTCAGCACTAAAAACTGAAAGTGAACCCGCTGCTACTGTTGAAGAACCCTTAGAAGACATGGAAGTTACAAAAATTCACACCACTGACGAAGAAATAGAAAGCTATTATATAATAAAGAGTATTCTTTTAGGTATTGTTAGTCCAGAAGATATTACATACAAAGATAATGAGAGATATTTCTCAGTATTATACAAGGGTAATATCAGAAAGACCATTTGCAGGATAGTTCTTGATAGAAAAAAGAAGCAAATTATAATTCCTGACGAAAAGAAAGACTTTACACGTACATACATTGATTCTATCAATGATATTTACTCATTTAAAGATGTTCTTATAAAAACGGCTTCAATGTATATCTAAAACTAATAAAATGTCCCTACTAATAATTGGAAATTATTCACAACATTGACAATATAAATACTTACCCAGGCAGCCGGTAGGGCGGTCACGCCACCCGTTTCGAGTCTTGCGAAAGGGGGTGGTGCTTATATACATTACATATAGTGATTTTATTCACCTTTGTAATTATGCTTGTAGCTATTATAACCCTTGTCAGAAATGACAAGAACAAAAAATAGCCGCCCTACGCTCCGCAAAAGTTAGGACGACTATTTTCATCGTAATATAATTTTCGCCGAAGCGGATAGGTTTGAGCTATCTTCCGGCTGTCTTGTTAAGTATATTATAAACTACGTATTACGTAGTGTCAATGATAAAATAAACCACTCCGGACACAAGGACGGCTTACGATATAGTATAAGCATGAGCCTATACTATAGCTTGTGCCGAGACGGATAGGTTGGATTACCCTCCAGCTGTCTTGATATAAAATTGAAGCAAGAGGTACCATATATATGATCGAAAATATAAGCCATATTACTTTCGTTGTGAAAAATTTACAAATAACAACTGAATTGTTTAAAGAACTGTTTCATGCCGAAGAAGTATATTACAGCGGCGAAAAGAAACATTCCTTATTTAAAGAACGCTTTTTTCTTATTGGCAATCAGTGGATTGCTGTAATGGAAGATGAAAATATAATTAACAGGACTTATCATCATATCGCCTTTAAAATACCCGATTCCGATATAGACAGTTATCTGGAAAGGATAAAAATGCTTAATTTAGAACTAAAGCCCCCAAGAGAAAGAATACCCGGGGAAGGTTATTCTATTTACTTTTATGATTATGATAATAATCTATTTGAACTTCACACCGAAACCCTGGAAAATAGACTGTCATCATATACCAAAACTAATAACATATAATTCTAATATATCCACAACCGCTTTATTCCGAATATATCCAGGAGAAAAAGGGTCTGTCACAAAATAATAAATTTACCGAACTTGGGTCCCAAGTGAGATAAATTTTGGATTTTGCAGCAGACCCTTAATATTTAAACTAAGCCCCACCCTTTATTATACCAGTTTCCGTTATACCAGACCTGAATACAGGCATATTAGGAATAATAGAATATAATAAAATTTTCACGCATATTTTTAATCATAGTAAAATATGGAAACGGCGATTTATTTGGAGTTTGCCAGATGAAACGGATGGGGCAGTTTAGTTGAAAACTCTCTGATTTTTCAACCGGAAGTTTTTGTGCCTGCGACTATTAAGCACAAACTTCATATGCTTAAAATAAGCGCCGGAATAGAGGTTAAAATGAAAAAAAGTTTAAATATATTATCAGGTTTACTTATATTATTAGTATTATTCTCTCTGAATATATATTGTATTTCAAAGCTTTATGAAGAAATTCCCAGAGCGGCTGTGGAAGCCTACAAAGTAACTACGGCATCTCCCGCCCCTTCCCCGGAAGAACCCTTTACGATAGGCTGGTCTGTATATAACAACTCCTATGAATTCTTTCATACCATGCAGGAAGGTGTACTTGCCAGGGCAGCGCAACTAGGTATAACTGTAATTACCCACGATCAGAAAAGCAGCGCAGAAGAAATGATTACAGGAGCTGTTAATTTAATCGAGCAGGGCATCGATGCATTGGTTATTTCTCCATTTTATCCGCCTGGGATGCCCATTATCGTTGACTCTGCAAATAAAGCGGGAATCCCCGTTGTCGTAGTAGATGTCGGTACCGGCGGCGCCGATGTGGTGGCATTTATTATATCAGACTCCTATGCCGGCGGTTCATTGGCCGGCGAATATGCATTGGAATTAATCCGAAGGCATTCCTTAACCAGTATGAACGTAGCAATTATTAAAGTTGAAGAAACTTCTGCCTATGCAAGGCGCCGCGGCGAAGCTTTCAAAAGAATCATGACGGACAGCGGATATGAAGTCGTTGCAGAAATAACCGCAAATTCGGAAACAACCCAGGCCTACGATGCAATGAAAAATATTTTGGCTGCCTATGGAGATGATTTGGCCGTGGTATTTTGTGAAAATGACAGAATGGCTCTGGGCGCGGCACAGGCAATTGATGAAGCCGGGAAAAGAGGCCAGATCATGGTAATCGGATTTGACGGTGATGCTGCTGCCATTCATGCCATAAATGAAGGGCTAATGCAGGGCACCGTAGCACAGCAGCCATTTGAGATGGGGGAATTGGGCGTGGATGTTGCATATGCGGCATTAACAGGGGGAAATATAATTTATGACGATGTGGAATCGAAAGAATTATATGTGGAGATTTATTTAATTGACGAGACGGGACAGCCCAGGCGGTATATGAATAAAACCTACTGATCTGTTTCGTGCTCCGCCGGACTTTAAAGTAATTACCTGTAAAAACTGCGGAAGAAAAAAATAGAAGTCAAAACCGTAAAAAAATGTGATTACTGTGATATGCCTTTAGAGTATAAAGGTTAGTACTATACACGCACCAGGTAAATATTTACAGCTATTGAACGTATTAACAATCCATACATATAATAAAACAAATAAATTACCAGAGGGTATGAATGACTATACATGTGGTACAACCCGGGGAAACAATTTATACCATTGCGGATTATTATAATGTATCCGTTACAAGACTCATCGAGGATAATGGAATCACCTGCCCTGATGAACTAGTAACCGGACAGACGATCGTAATTGCCAATCCGGAGCAGACGTATACGGTTCAGGAAGGGGATACATTAAAAAGTATCGCGGATGCTTACGATGTTACCCTGATACAACTGATACGGAATAATCCTTTTCTTTTGGACAGAAAATTTATTTATCCCGGAGAAACTCTTGTCATACGTTATAAGAAAGGTAACGGAAGAATATCTACGAATGGTTATGCAAACCCCTACATTGACAGGGCCGTACTGAAAAAGACGCTGCCTTTCCTTACCTACCTGTCTATCTTTGGTTACAGGAGTACGGCAGAGGCTGATATAATCGGCATAGATGATACGGAAATTATTCAGATTGCCAAAGATTACGGAGTTGCTCCGATTATGTTATTATCAACTTTAACGGGCGAAGGAACGGGAAGTATTGAAATAGACTACGGCATATTATATAATCAAACCCTGGTAGACAGGCATATCGATAAAATCCTCTATATATTGGCAGCAAAAGGTTATTATGGATTAAACATGACCTTTCAATATATCAACGCAGAGAACAGGCATATATATGAGATTTATATAACAAAACTGGCCAGCCGTTTAAATAAAGAAGGATATAAAGTATTCGTTACCATAACACCAAGTACCGTATACAATGTAAATCAAATTACATTTGAAAGAATTCATTATTCCGAAATTGCTCAAAGAGCAAATGGCATGACCATAATGACTTACAATTGGGGTTATTCTTATGGACCGCCTGCCCCTGTAAGTTCCAACTTCATGCTGAGAGAGTTTCTGAATTATGCGGTGACCCTGATCCCACCCGGCAAAATTGATATCGGATTACCGATTATCGGATACGATTGGGAACTTCCATATGTGGTTGGTTTCACAAAAGCCAATTCCCTTACCTTGGAGTCCTGCATAAACTTAGCCCGGGATGTCGGGGCTGTGATACTATTTGATGAAATATCCCAGTCTCCGTATTTTCAATACACCATAAACAAATCCGGGATACTGATACGGCATATCGTTTGGTTCATCGATGCAAGAAGTATCAATGCTTTAGTCCAACTGGTGCCGGAATACGGATTTAACGGCACCGGCATCTGGAACATCATGAATTACTACCCTCAGATGTGGCCGATCATAAATTCTCAATTCGAAATTGAAACCGTTAATATTACACCCCCGATGCCGATATAGCATGGGGGTTTTTAAATTTGGTCCAAATGCTAAAAACCAAACCCATCAGCTAAATCAGGGAAGAAAGACCTTTTTACGCAACCTTTCTTCCCTGATTAATACAGTTATTTCATAATAATTCGGCTGTATTTCTATTCAATCCCCATTATTTTAGACGGTTTCCTCCTGGTTAAGATGCTTTAATTTACTTATCATAGCCATATAACAGATTCTTAAAATCATTCCGATTACTGCGACGGCAACAGCCCAGGAATTTAAAAACAAGGTTAAGGAAACGCATAGAAATATAATATTAGCAAAATAAACAATCAGGTAAACCCTCAGCTGCATTATAAGCCCCTCTGCCATATCCGGATTATTATTATCACATAAATGTTCCGCGGAACCGCTTAAAAGATAATATTCCATTAACAGTTCAACGGTATCAATGAATAAAAGCAATATCACCATAAAGGGTGAAAAATTATCCTGGAATTGATCCGAAAAGGTAAAGACCAGGCTGATTACGGAATAAATTACTGCAATAAGTGCCAGCCTGGCTGCTTTTGAAAATTTATCGGATGGATAAGTGTTTTGTAATTTACCGATACCGCTTAAAATCATAGCCCAGCCGATAAAATTGGGGAGAATCTGAAAATCTCCAAGATTAAAATGGAAACTTATAAAGAAAAGCCCCCAGAATATTGCCCTGTAACCGTCAAACATTTACAGCTCCCCCCTTACCCTTAAATATTTGTAAATCTGTAACTGGCTGAACCACCGGTTTGATATATTATAATTTAAATTGTAAATCCTTTCTGTCCCGGTCTTCCCATCCGGGGATTTAAAATAAATACAAGGTTTTAAATCATAAAAAGACATCTGTTCAATCACACCGGCAACAGGCTTTCTTATACTGTATATGGTCATGCTGCTGCCCTTGCCGTACCGGATCCCGCTGATATTCTTCCCGTCATAGCTGTCTACTTTAATTTCATATAACTTATCTACCTCCTCCATGAAAGGGGAGTCTATTTTAATTAAAGATATGCCGCTTTTAATATGAAATGTGACAGATGCGGTTCCGTCGGAAGAGGCAGAACCGGAATAAGATTCCAACGGTGTTTCGGGATCCTCCGGTTTATAAAAATGGATTCTGCCGATGTCGGCACTCAACCGGGTTCCATCCATAAATTCAAAGTTTGCCTGCGTCAGCTGCTTCCCTTCCGGATTCCAGTCCTCTCTGCCCCCGGTCATGCTCACATAAACCGAATGGAGGGTATACCTTCCGTAATTCTCTCCCTGCTGAATTCCTATATTGTAAGAACCGAACCAGCCATTGTCATTTTTATCCTCCGTTGCCTGAAACCTAATTTCCGGCGCTTCTTTAAAAGATATCCCGGTTACTTTTCTGTTATCCCACCGGTCCGCAATATAATAAAGGACAAATTTCCCTTCCTCATGAGACATTTCATTCACAGGGAGTCCGACTTCATAATAATGATATAGGAACACCGGCTTCCCAAGTCTCGTATAAAACAGAAAAAACATGCAGAGAACTGCCGATATTCCTGTCAATATAAGCCCGGCCGTAAGGATCCTTTTATTCATACCGGCAATTTGCCTTATCCGTTCTTCTAACTCCATTCCCTCACCCCTATCACTTATACTTATTCGTTACTGTTTGCCTTCCGGCTGAATTGTAACAATTTATGCACAGAAATTATCTTTTCTGCTTAATTTCACACATTTTAAACTCAGATGTTAAACTCAGGTCTTCCGTGACTTCCGCTCTTCTCCCTCACAAAAAACGCCTCGTGGTATCCATGGCTGAATTATAACACTTACTCATCTTCCTCATTATATTTTCTAAGTTTTTTATTCAGATCCTGGGCTGTTTTCTCATCACTTCGAAACATGGCAGCACTGATACACGTGTAGATTACGGCAAATAATACACTCAGGAAAATAACAAATTGGATCTGATCTAATCCGATCCATTGAAAAATAAGACCTCCACCCACAACTGTCAGGTTATTGTAAAGATAATGCAGGACATGCCGTATTTTCATCTGCCTTTTGCTCAGCTCTTTCCTGGAGTAATAAATAATGTTTCCAAGGGAACATACCGCCGCAACTGCTATGAGCTGCCATAAAAATCCATAAGAGAACTGATAGTCACGATTGAACAGAGATATAAAGATTGCTGCTCCTATGGTGTCTCCCGCCGTAACATAGATAAAAGTCCGTATCATACTTCTTATGAGCGACATTTACCGTACCTCCTTATAATCCAAGTCTTTTCTTAAACTCCGGCACATACTGTCTTGAAATAACTACTTTTTCCCCGTTAAACAGCAATGCTTCAAAGCGTCCCGAAAAGGCCGGACTAATACTCTTGATTTTCGTGATATTTAATATTACCGATTTGGAAGCCCGAAAGAAATACGTATTATCAAAGTTTTCTTCAATCTCGTATAATTTTAATTTTGATTCATAGACACTTTGCTTACAGTAAATAAATACTTTATTATCGACTCCTTCAAAATAATACACATTTTTGGAATCGATCATGGTAATAATGCCGTCCTTTATTCCCGTAAGCTTTTTCTGTCCCATTTTCAATTCCGATATCAATTTCAGAATCGTATCATCCAGGCTTTTGCACCTTATGATAATCTGTTCTTCTTCTCCGGGACCGATATCCTCGATAACGATCTTCATGGCTGATGACTCCTATCTGGCAACTGTATTTCGCTTCCTCTGAATCAATACGGAAACTATTATAAAGATTATACCACTAACTAACAGAAATGCCACCTTAAATTGGTTTCCGACCATATGGCCACCCCAGCTGATCGTAATTCCCATAGTTTCCTTGTATCCGGTTATAAGTTCCCCGGGGCTGTTTTTAAAAGTCGTCTGTAGTATCTCTGAGGTCAGGACATCCCGCATTAAAGAACTGCCGTGGAGCAGAGGGAGACATTTTAACACCTTCTGAATGTTGGCAGGAAGCGTTCCCATAGGTAAATAGATGGCGGCCAAGAATCCCACCAGGGTTCCGATAATTGTACTAAGTCCGGAGAAAGCACTTGTGCTGTGTACAAAATTAGCTATAAAAAATACCAAGCCGGCAGACATAAATACATTTAATAAGATCAATAAAAGTATATGCCCGAATTCAATTATTGTCATTAAAGTACCGCCGGTCTGCCAGACATAGAATTCTCCCACGGCAAGTGTCAGCACGCATAGGATAAACCCCATTATCACTGCCGCTATGACATACCCCATAACAAAAACCGCCCGGTTAACGGGAGATACATAAAAACTTGACAGTCTGTTCCGGCATTCATCTTCCACCATAAAACCTACCATGGTTAAGGTTATGGTGACCGAATTCACGACTATAATACCTGCCAGGGTCCATAATAATACAAGCTGCTCCGCATTGGCCCGGTCCTTTGCCGCATCCCGTACCCCGCCGTATTGATTTAAAAGCTCTACCACACTGTCCACATTCATATCACCTAAAAAAATTGCCATTAAACCAATTATTATCAACATGGACAACAAAGAGAAAAATACATTGGCCCTGTCTCTTGCATAAACTAACATATTCCGTTTTACTAATCTTAACAAAGTCATAACTGACCTCCCTTTTCTTCTTATAAACTCTTACCGGTTACATTTAAGAAAACATCATCCATGGTACCCTGTATTATTTCGCAGGCACCTAAATCCTCCCGGATGCCGCTTAATAAGTCAAGGCCCTGCAAAGTATCCGTTATATTTACACGGAGATGGTTGCTTCTCTCTTCATAACCGCATCCTTTTTCCTTCAGATACCCAAGGATGCTTTCCTTATCTTTTGGGTAAATCCTTAATATATCATTGGCATAGGCCCCTTTCAGTTCATGGGGGGTTCCCTGTGCCACCAGCCGGCCGGCTTCCATAATAGCTATATACTGTGCCTTTGCCGCTTCCTCCATATAATGGGTCGTAAGAAAAACCGTCATATTCTTTTCCCTTCTAAGTCCTTCAATACTATCCCAGACATTCTGCCTTGTCTGGGGATCAAGCCCTGTGGTTGGTTCGTCTAAAAATAACAGTTCCGGCGTATTCATTAATGCCCTGGCAATTTCACACCGTCTTTTCTGCCCTCCCGATAATTTACGGAACTGTCTGTTAAGCAGTGCCCCGATCTCTAGAATATCGCAGACATAATCCAAATTTTTATTTATGACTTTTGAATCCTTATAATACAGAGAAGCACGTATTATGAGGTTTTCTTTAACGGTAAGCCTGTCATCCAGGGAATTGTCCTGGAATACGACCCCTATCCGGTTCCGGATGGCCTCATTATCCTTTCCTAACTGATAACCGCATATGGATACTTCCCCCTCTGCTTTTGAAAGCAGGGTACATAATATGTTGATGGTGGTGGATTTACCGGCACCGTTTACTCCCAGGAAACCATACAGCTGGCCTTTTTCAACCTGGAAACTGATATCATCCACTGCCTTTATGTCCTTAAAATTCTTTTTTAGATTTGAGACTTTAATAATATGCTCCATAAATAGCTCCTTTCAATAGTCAACTGTTTTTTAAGTGTATGCCACTAGCTTTATATCTGCAATGCATTTTAGGTAAGTTGTTTCCCGGTAAGGGTATGTAGTTGAATAAAGAGGGTAAGTTGTAATTTAAGCCAATAAGTCTACTTCCGCCGGCGGGGCGGGAGACTTCCTTAATAGAATAAAATAATGATCTGCATATAATGAAATAAGAATAAATATAAACGGAATCAGGTATATACTCTGAATTGGATGAAAACAAAAGAATAGACTGGTAAAATTACATAATTTAAATGTTTATATCTGCGCAGAGATGCGCCATTACAGTAAATAACGCGGTTTACACAGTACTAACCAATTCTTTACACAATAATGATAGTTTTTCATAGCCAAATAATATATAAATAAAATATAGTCCTTCGTTACCGACAAGCTGCCATACCAATTGCCTGTCGGCATACTAATAATACTATATATTCATTTCATACACTGGAGGTAGTGCCTATGTTTCTGCTTGATGAAATGGTAAGTAAACCCCATCTGTTCTCCTCTTTTTTAATTGGCGTTGAGGCCATTCTTACAATTTTTATGCTTATTTATATTTCAGGAAAAGAAATATTTTATACTACAAAAGATAATATAGACGTGAATGTAATGCTTGCTGCATCAAAAGTGCAGTGAGCATTTTTTATTTCCATTATTTAGCAGTATTTATATAGAAAATCAGCATCGGAGGTAACTATATGGAAAAAACTTATGTGATTGATACCAATGTTTTAATTCAGTCTCCCTATGCATTGCTTTCATTTGAAGAAAACAAAGTAATCCTTCCCATTGCAGTATTAGAGGAACTGGACAAATTAAAAAACGATGAAGGCGAACGGGGTGCCAACGCAAGACAGGCAATTCGTTATTTGGAACAGCTGCGGCAGACCGGTAGTCTTTTTGAAGGTATCCCCACCCATTCCGGGGGTATCATTAAATTAGAAGCAAACTTTGTTGCTGTGGAGCTTCCCCACGGTTTCCATACGGAATCCAATGACAACCGTATCCTGAAAGTCTGCAAGGGATTAATGGAGAAAGGGGAATCCGTGATACTGGTGACCAAAGATATTATCGTCCGTTTAAAGGCACAGATGTTGGGAATTCCCGCAGAAGATTTTACAACGGAACAGTCCCCCCAGATTGAAGAACAATATACGGGCAGAATGGATGTATATGCTCCCGATAAAGCTATGAGTGAATTTAAGAAGAAAGGTATTTCTCCTAAGAATATTTATGTAATGGAAGGAGATAGCAAAGTACGGGTTACACCGGAAATAAACCAGTTCTTTATCATCCATTCCGAAACCAGTGAAAAGAAAACCCTTCTTGGCCGTTATGACGGTAATAATATAGTCCCTTTAAAAAGCCTGAAAGCAGAACCTTTTGGGGTTCAGCCTAAGAATGTAGGACAGCGTTTTTTACAGGAAGCCTTAATGCAGGATGCCGACACGGCTCCCTTAGTCATTGTTAAAGGTACCGCCGGTACGGCCAAAACTTTTTACTCTCTTGCCGTTGGCCTGGAACAGACCCTGGAAGCTGACAGTAAAGCCTACCGGAAAATATTAATTACCAGACCCAATGTGCAGTTTGATGAAGATATCGGCTTTTTACCGGGAAGCGAACAGGAAAAAATAGCTCCCTACCTGCGTCCCATCATCGATAATCTGGAAATCCTGGTTGACCGGAGTGAAAAAGAGCGGTATAAAAACGAGAAAGAACTTCGGAGTAAAATAGATGAATTATTCGACCGTGGAATCATTACGGCAGAAGCCATGAATTTCATCCGCGGCCGTTCCATTACCCAAACCTATCTCATCATAGACGAAGCCCAGAATCTGACACCAAAGCAGGTAAAGGGTATCGTCACAAGAGTCGGAAAAGGAACTAAGGTGGTTTTATCAGGAGATCCCCAGCAGATCGACCATCCCCTTTTGGATGAGAGAACCAACGGCCTCAGCTATGCCTCCGAGAAGATGAAAGGCAGTCCTCTGTGTTTTCAAATAACCATGCAGGCAGACGAATGCGAGCGGTCCGCTTTGGCATTTGATGCAGCGAAGAGGATGTAAAACCCTCCATGACAACTCCTGCCTGCAGAGGCGGAAACTTCCCTGACAGGTTAAAAATACAGGGGACGGCTAACCGTCCCCTGTATTAAAAATAAATACCGCTTTCCTTTTTACTATTCAAACAATAAGCTAAAACCGATATATATTATAATTATTTAATTCATTTACTTAGTTCATTTATTTAGTTTTATTTGTTTAGCTTTATTTACCTTTATTATATAACATTTTATTTATTTATTTTTTTGCAACTTCTTTTCTTGCAGCTTCTTTTTTATCAAAAATTTCTTTTAAAGATGTCTCATAGGGTGCCCTTGCAATGCCATATTCCGTTATGATTCCTGCGATTAAGTCATTATCCGTTACGTCAAAACACGGATTGAATACTTTGACTCCTTCCGGAGCCATACGTTCTTTATACCACATTTCCGTCACTTCTTCGGCTGTCCGCTCTTCAATGTGAATTTCAGCACCTGTCTTAGTATTCAAATCGATGGTAGAAGTCGGAGCACAGATGTAAACCGGAACATTATACCGTTTTGCAACCGTTGCAACTACGGAGGTTCCAATTTTATTGGCTGTATCACCATTGGCAGCAACACGGTCACATCCTACAAATACCGCATTTACCCAGCCGTTTTTCATAACCGTGGCCGACATATTATCACAGATCAAAGTTACATCCATCTTAGCCTCATGGAGTTCATAAGCGGTTAACCTTGCACCCTGAAGTAGAGGCCTTGTTTCATCGGCAAATATCCTGAAATTATATCCTTTTTCCTGGCCTAAATACATTGGTGCCGTTGCAGTACCATACTTCACGGTTGCCAGCTGCCCTGCATTGCAATGGGTCAGCAGACCGTCGCCGGGGTTAACCAGGGATAAACCGTACTCACCGATTTGCCTGCATACCCAGATATCTTCTTCCCGGATGGCAATCGCTTCTTTATGTAGAATTTCCTTAATTTCAGGAATCGTTTTATCCGAATTTGCTTTCACCGTATCGTCCATGCGGTCCAGTGCCCAAAATAAGTTTACTGCAGTAGGCCGTGAAGAAGCCAGATAATCTTTGGCTTTCTTAAACTCCTCATAAAAATCCTCATAATTATCTGCTTTGATTTCCTTCGCAGCAAGATAAACACCAATCGCAGCAGCAACACCAATGGCCGGTGCCCCTCTAACCTGGAGGAGGTAAATTGCTGTCCAGATATCTTTTTGTTTTGTCAGGCTAAGAATTTCCGTATTATAGGGAAGCTGCGTCTGATCAATTATGACCAGCGCACTGTTTTCATCATCCAGCGCTACGGTATCATATTCTAAAATTGACTTTTTCGTACCCATTTTCTGTTTTCCTTTCTCTGCATTCCTAATTATGTCAAAGCGGATATTCATCATAATATTACCTACATCATACCCCATCGGTCCCTAAAAAGCAAACCTGGCTGAATTATTTGGATAATCTAAAACTGTTACTAAAAACCGTTTAGAAAGAAACATTCTTTTAACGTTGATAAAATTACACCGTCACAAAAGTGATAAAGAAACGAAGAGTGTATTTTTCATTAATTTCGAAAAATACACCCTTCATCCTAGTTTCTGTTTTCATTTATGATAATGCAGCAATCTCTCACCCGCTGTATTTTTAAACGGTTTCTTTTCGGAAATGTTTTTCATTTCCCGCTTCACTGTAAGTTATATCCCATTGTTTTGTCTTGAAATCAACCTGGAGCAGGGCATACTCTCCGCCCTTTTTACGTCGGATGGCCAGGGAGTTTTCATCACTCTCTTCCAGCAGGAAATCTCCGTCAAATGCAGGATGGCTGTTTCTGAATTTCATCAACGCAAGCAGTTCTTTTACTACAGGCCGTTCCACTTCCTGTATAATTTCGGCCTCCGTGTAATAATGGCGGTTAATATTTCTTCCCACTTTAGTTTCTTCGAGTAATTTTAAATCGTTCTTACCCGCAAGCAGCCCCACATAATAAACCTGAGGTATACCGGGTGCAAAAAACTGTACTGCCCTTGCAATCAGATAGGCTTCATCATCATCACCCAGTGCGGAATAAAAAGTACAGTTGACCTGATAAATATCCAGATTGTTATAGGCTGCCGTATTGTATATTTTTTTTACATTTGCACCGTATGTAAAAATGTCATCTTTTGTTTTAACAATTTCTTCCTCCGGAAGGAGGTCTTTCACATCTACAACACCGATTCCGTCGTGGGTATCCAGGGTTGTAAATTGTTTTCTGGGACAAATATTCAGCCAGTTTTTCAGGTAAGAACTTTGTCCGTAATATAATGCATGAATCATTAACATAGGCAGGGCAAAATCATAAACATAAAATCCCTTTTCAGCAATCTTTAACTGCATCGTATAATGTTCATGGATCTCAGGCAATATGGTAACCCCATGAGGTATAAGAACATCAACTACTTCCTGCAGCAGCTCCCATACTTCGGGTTCAATGAAAAAACAGCTTGTTCCGGCACGCTTGCCCGCATAAGCAAAGGCATCCAGCCGGATTATGGCAGCATTATGCTCCGCTAAAAAGGTAAGGTTATCATGGATAAATTTTTTTCCAGCTCCCGAGCTGCAGTTGATATCAATCTGTTCCTCATCAAACGTACACCATACCTTCTCTTTTGTTCCGTCGGCGAAATCAGCTTCTACATAAGGAGTCCGGGGTTTCCGTTTATAGATAATATCCGCTTCTTCCTTTGTCGGCTCACCATTTTCCCAAAAATCCTTATAGCGGATAAAAAGGTCTTTATATTCAGAAGCATCCTTCTTCTCAAGGAAATCCTGATAGTATTCACTCTTTGCAGATATATGGTTTATCATAAAATCATACATCAGATAGTGTTCTTTACTTAAACCTTCAATATCTTCCCAGTTTCCAAAGGGTTCATCGACTTTTGTATAATCCATGGGTGCAAATCCCCTGTCTCCCGAAGACGGAAAAAAGGGAAGTAAATGTATTCCGCCAATGGCATCCCGGATATAGGTTTTTAATATTTTATTTAATTCCTTTATATTATTACCCATGGAATCCGCATAGGTAATCAGCATAATTTTATTAGGTACTTCTTTCAATATTATCTCCTCTCCTGTAGCAATTCTATCTCCTGCAGGGCATGGATGCGTCATTTTCCGCACCGTAGCAGATTTTTTCACCTCGGATCCATTTTTCATCGACACATACATATTTCATACATTTTCTTTTTCCAAACTTCATATTACCCCAGCTGTAGGCTACATGGATTTTCCCATCAGTGCCCTGCAGCATTACCGGATATTCATATCTGCCATTGTTAATATCATTCCATTTCCCGGTGAAACTTTCTCCGGATTCCACAATTCTTCTGAAAGGCCAGGTCTTTCCTCCGTCCTCAGAAATTGCAAGCGCTACCGGACACCTCTGGTCCGGCCAGACTGTTTTCGTAATATCATCATTAAAAGAAACCGGATTATATACCAGCCCTATGGCACCGCTTTTTAATTTTATGGCAGATATACTGGAATTATTGTTCGGCAGCTCCGTACGGACCGGTACGCTCCAGCTGTCTCCGTAATCCTCTGATCCGGCTATATAAATGTTATCTGCAAAACGGCTTCTGAAAAGGGCTATAAGCTTTCCGGGTTCCGTTTCAACAATATTGGCATGGACCCTTCCCTGGCTTTTGGGAACCGTAACTTCCCTCCAGCTCTTTCCGGAATCATCGGAAATCTGCATGACTGTTATATCACTGCCGTTCCTTGTATCATCACTAAAGCATATCCAGTTTCCGAATATCCACCGTCCGTTTGATAATATCTGGATCTTCTGCCTGCAAAAGGATCCCGGCCTGTTGAACATAACTTCGGTTTTCCCCCAGGTATATCCGTTATCTTTTGAAATTTTGCGTCTGATTTCAGCCGTATACTGAAGGTTGAAGCCTTCCTCCGTTTCCGGTGTCCTTGCCGTTTGTGCCGTATACATAATCCAGATATCACCTTCCGGCGTAAGGAATAAGGACGGATTCTGTTCCGAACGGGTCGGATCGTCTGAAATCTGAACCGGATCGGTCCATGTACTGGAACCGGCATTTAATCTGGACAGTACGATACTGACATCTGCATTTCCTTCATCGGTTCCCGCAAACCAGCAGCAAAGAAGATCTCCGTTCGGTAGTTCCAGAAGATCGGCCGCATGGCAGCTTTTATACGGTGCATTGGGGATTCGCGATTCAATGGTGTCCATCAAAGCATTCCGGTATAGTTTTCCATTTTCTTCTATAATATCAATGTTTATATATTCTCTATTCATAGTAGCTCCCATCTGTGCGCTCTGGCGCACGTACAAATCAGGATGTTGAAAAAACTGCTTTTGTTTTTCGACCTAACACCCATGCATATCGCAAGTTAGCTTGCGATACTGCCCAAATAAGAAGTGTGAAATGTCTTTTATTTCACACTAGTTCCCATCGCATATCCGAAACCGGAATTTCGTATACTGCCTAACATAAGACTTTCGTTTTTTGAATGTCATTGTTTAATCAGGGTGTGGATTATGCTTTTCAATAATTACCTAACCTCTTATTCCGCCGCCCCGGCGGCACATGTATACAATTCATATCTGCGCCCGGTCATCCCTTAACGGAACCGATCAGGATCCCTTTCTTAAAATATTTCTGTACAAAAGGATAAATACATACAATAGGTGCCATTGCAATAAAAATGGCGGCCGCTTTCATATTTTGCTGGTTTAGGGTAAATCCATTCCGTATGACATTGGAAAAGACCGTACCCGAATTACTGGAGGTAATAACAACACTCTTTAATATCTGCTGGATCGTCTTCAGATGATCTGATTTTAAAAACATCTGGGGAACCAGATACTGATTCCAGATACTTACCGCATTGAATAAACCTATGGTCGCCAAAATAGGTTTGGATATCGGAAGAAATACCGACCTCAAAGTCTGGTAATCTGTGGCACCATCAATAAAAGCCGCTTCTTCAAGTTCAATCGGAAGGCCGTCCAGAAATGCTTTGGTAATAAGTAAAAACTGGGTATTAATTGCTCCGGGTACGATCATAACCCAGATATTATCTATAAATCCCAGCTTACTGTAGATAATATACTGCGGTATAATACCTGCTTCAAATACCCAGGTAATTACAAACAAGGTCATAAGAGCATACCGCTGTTTCAGTCTTGGCCTTGATAATGCATAAGCTGTAATATAGGTAAATACCACCGCTATTAATGTACCAAATAATGTATAGATAAACGAATTCTTCATTCCTGTAAATATGTCAAATTTAGGATTTGAAAGTACATACTTAAAGGATTCCAGATTAAATCCTTTGGGATAAAAATCTACCCGCCCGCGGGTTAAAAAAGTACCGTCACTGGAAGCAACAAATAAAATATAAAGGAACGGATAAATACACAGGATAGCAACCACTATTAAAATGGTATTATTCACCGAATCAAATGCAGTTATTTTTTTTCTGTTTTTCATACTATTTTTTTTCAATATTTATTCCCATCCCTTCTATCAGAATAATCTGGTTTCCGCATATTTATTTGCCGCTTTATTTGTAAGCATAACCAGAACAAATGCAAGGATCGATTTCAGCAGATTCACTGCCGTACCATAACTGTAATTCGGAAAACCGGAGCTTTCAAACGCAATACGGTATACGTAGGTCTGTATTACATCCGCAGTGGAATAGACACTGGAGTTATACATTAACAGAATCCGGTCCAAATCTACCGTAAAAATATTGCCCACGCTGATAATAAACATAGTAATGACTGATACAGAGATGGATGGCAAGGTAATATGAAACATCTTGACCCAACGGTTTGCTCCATCCACTTCCGCCGCCTCATATAATGCGGGATCAATGGCCGTCATCGCCGCAATGTAGATAACCGCAGAATATCCAAAGGTCTGCCATACCTGTAAAAACACATAAAGCGGTCTGAACCACCCGGGACTGGACTGAAAATGAATTACCGTCCCGCCCAAAGACTTAATCATATTATTTACAACCCCGTTTGTTGGAGAAAGCATCGTAAAAAGAATGCTGACCATAACTGCTGAGGATATAAAATAAGGCATAAAGCTTAATGACTGTACAAAATTACGGATTGCTTTTTGCTTAATCTCATTTAAAAATAATGAAAAAATAATGGGGATAGGAAATACTATAACCAAGGAAAGTACCGCCAGAATAATAGTATTTTTTAAAAGTTTAAGCATATAGGGATCATGAAATATTTTAATAAACCATTTAAATCCCACCCAGTCGCTTCCTAATATTCCTTTAAAGGCACTGAAATTCTCAAAAGCAATTACCATTCCAAAAAGCGGGCCGAATTTAAACAAAATTAAACTGATGATACCTGGCAATAAAAGCAAATATAGTTGTCTGTTTTTCTTTAAGTCTTTTTTAATACGCTGACCAAACGGTTTCTTTGTTGAAGGAATTGTAACTGCTTTATTTCCTTTTTCCAATATTCTCATCCCTTTCTTTTTTATTCTGATGGCTGCCCCATAAAATGAGGCAGCCCATAACCAGATACCCGTTATTTATCAGAATAGATCTTAATTATTTACTGAAAGTATTCGTATAAGCTTCCTGTTGAATCTTTTCAATTTCAGATAATCCCATGCTGTCCATTTCCTGAACAAAGGCATTCCAGTTTGCTTCATTCAGTTCCGTTTCACCGGTAATGAAATGTGTGAGTCCGGAGGCTTCTGCTTCAAATACGGATGCTACCAGTCCGGTAAGCTGCTCTTCCTGTTCTGTGGTATAAATTAAAGTAGGTCTTTCCAGGAAGTTTTCACTGATGAAATATTTGTTTGCGGCATCTGCAATAAGTTTTGTGTTCCAGCTGTAGAATGCTGTCTGGTCAACCGGCTTGCATACGGTAAATCTGTCACTTAAGAAGGACCATCTCTTTTCACCTGGTTCTTTTGACTCTTCTGCTGTATAATCTGCAATGAAGGACTTGTTATTGTCGCTTCCGTTCTCGAAACTTTCGCCTTCAACACCCCAGTTCGCTAACGTAATACCTTCTTCGCTGTAGAAAAAGTCAATGAATTTCAGGATCGCAGCAATTTTATCTTCATCGCAGTTAGAATTTACTGCCGTAACACATCCGCTTTGATATAAAGTGGAAGTAGTTACAGGTACGGTTTTTCCACTGGCATCCTGAAAGAAATTTAATACCTGCATGTCATAATTCGGATCATTGTCAGTTCCGCCATTTTCCATGAACCATTCCGTACGGTTATAATAATCATAGAATACACTTGCCAAACCTTCTAAGGTCTGTGATTCCCAGTCTCCTTCACTGTTCGTTCCTGAAATCCACAATGGATTGATCAGGCCCTTGTCATACCAATACTTCATGGTTTTAATCCAGTCGTAAGCTCCGTCTGCCTTTATATTAAAGGAACCGTCTTTTTCATGGTTATAGTAAACGCCGCCTGAACCATTGGCATCTGCGTAACTTGCTGCGCCAAACCATGCCGCAAAACGCAATGCACTGTCACGGCCGGATAACGGATAGTAATTATCATCCTTGGCACCGTAATATGATTTTAAAGTTTCAAGTGCTTTTGTGAAGTCATCTACCGTTTTTATATTTGCGGCATCAATGCCTGCTTCTTTGAACTGGTCCGCACGGTAACCGATTAAATCTGCAAAAATAGGTGATTCCTTAGCCAACCCGTAAATAGCGCCATTGTCGCTTGTAACATAAGCCGCATAGCTGGGATTTGCCTCGATATAAGCCTGCAGATTCGGTGCATATTTAGCAATGTAAGGAGCAAGATCCGCAAAAGCGCCTTGTTCACCGTATACCTTTGCCTGTGCAAGATTAACCATGGCAGCATCCGGAAGCGTTCCGCTGGCAATCCTCTGGTCAACTTCCGTGTAGGTATCATTAATTTCTTCCGGTCCTACCACATATTCAACCTGGATTCCCGTTTTTTCTTCTGCCACGTCATACCATTTCAGTTCTTTAATCCAGTCAATATACTGGGAACGCATGAACATGGTATAGGAATTTGATGTGTTTGTGCCTGTTCCCGGTGTCTCCGAGGTTTCCTCTCCTGAACCGGAAGGAGTTTCGCCGCCCTCTGGTTTTGAAGCAGATCCGCAGCCTGAAAATACTGCTGCTGTCATAATAAATACAAGAAATAATGCCATAAATTTTTTAAAACTTTTCATAAAAATACCTCCCTTAAAATTTAACTTTTTTATATATAGAAACAATAATAACGTTTCTATAGCCGGGTTTCACGACGATAAAAAAATACCGCCTTTTATCAGAAGTTTGAGAAGCAACTTCTGATAAGTTATACAATAGGAACCTGAAGCTTGTTCCTATTGTCGGATGCACGGCGGTAAAGGACATCGCCTTTTATCAGAAGTCTGAAAAGCAACTTCTGATAAGTTATATTATGATCAGTATGTTTTGGGTCTAGTATATCAACTCTCGAAAACACCGGAAAGCCTATTCACTAATTATTCATTTCCCTTTACAAAACTGATAGCATAATCAATTGCATTTACCAGACTTAATTCACTCGCCTGGCCTGTCCAGGCCTGGTCAAAAGCAGTTCCATGATCTACCGAAGTCCGGATAATCGGCAAACCCAAGGTTATATTTACACCTTCCACCGCATCCCACTTCTTCAAATCTTTATTATATACAAAACCAATTACTTTTAAAGGTATATGTCCCTGATCATGATACATTGCTACAACTATATCATAATAACCGCCCCTGGCTTTTGAAAAAATACTGTCAGGCGGGACAGGTCCCTGGGCATTGATCCCTTTTTCCTTTGCATCTATAACTGCGGGGATAATTTCAGTAAGCTCTTCCGTACCGAATAAGCCATTCTCTCCGCAATGGGGGTTTAATCCGGCCACTCCTATTACCGGATCGGCGATTCCCATATCAATACATGCCTGATTCGCAATCTCAATTACTTCAAGAACACGTTCCCGTTTAACCCGTTCACAGGCCTCCTTTAAGGAAACATGGGTAGATACATGTACTACACGTAAATTTTTGTCTGCAAGCATCATGGTATACTTTTTAGTACCGGTAAACTCGGCATAAATTTCCGTGTGGCCCGAATAGTGATGCCCTGCCATATTAACCGCTTCTTTATTTATTGCATTGGTAACCGTAGCATCCACTTCATGATTCATTGCAAGTTCTATTACTTTTTTAACATATTGAAAGGCTGCCTCACCTGCCGCAGCCGATACGGCTCCGGTTTTAAGTTCATGTATATCAATAAGCCCCATGTCCAGAACATCGATAGTACCAGCTGTAAACCTGGCTTCTTTTATACTCTTTACGGGGTGGATCTGAATCTTATCCCTGCCCACAACTAATTTGGCCTTATCCAATACGGCTGCATCACCAATGACGATTGGTGCGCATCGCTCATATAGTATTGAATTGCTTAAGGCTTTAACCGTAATCTCAGGTCCAATGCCGGCCGGGTCTCCCATCGTAATTCCTATAATCCTTCTTTTCTCCATATTTTATACCCATTGCATATCGCAGGCTGTCCTGCGATACTTCCATAAAGTTTTTCTATATACTTTTTTCAATTAATTACCTAAATTTCTTTATTTCACTTTTTTAATTAATTCCATAAATTTCTCTATTACACTTTTCAATTAATTCCATAAATTTTCTCTATTACTATTTTAATTAATTCCATGCTGTTTATACTCATCCAGGACCTTTTTAATTGCTTCTATTCCTTCCGGTGATACCTGATTAAACGGGCTTCTGCATTTTCCGACCGGATAACCTGACATAGCAACCGCAGTCTTAACAATTGTATTTGGGTTTCCGTATTTAAAACAGTTTCTAAAGCTCCTGATGTTGTCCTGGTACTCTTTTGCCTTTTTAATATTACCGCCGATAAAATTCTCATAGATTTCAACCATATTATGAGGGAACACATTAGCACATCCTGCAATTCCTCCTGTGCCTCCTGCCATAAGGTTCCAGAGAATCAGCGAGTCATTCCCGCTGAGAACGGCAAAATCCCTGTCTTTGGTTTTTTCAATATACTGGAGCATGTTATCAAAATTTCCGCTGCTGTCTTTTACGCCGATAATATTATCTATATCTGCCAGTCTTGCAACGGTTTCCGGCAGTAATGCATTTCCTGCTCTGGCCGGGATATTATAAAGAACAATAGGTAAATCCACAGCCTTTGCTACGGACTTATAATGTAAATACATCTCTTCCTGGGAAGCATGGGCAAAATAGGGGGTCACGATGGAAAGTATATCCGCACCGAGTTTCCTGGCTTTTTCCGAAACCTTTATGGTATCTTTTGTACTGACACACCCTGTGCCTGCATATATTGTAACCCTTCCGCCCGCCTCATCAATTACGGCGGATAATACCTGTTCTTTCTCTTTTTCGCTTAATATATAGCCTTCTCCGTTTGTTCCGGCCGTAAATATGCCATGGATTCCCGCATCGATAAGACGGTTAACCTGGTTCCTTAACTCGTTTTCATTGATGCTTTCATCTTCATTCATAGGAGTTATAATAGGTGCAATAATTCCTTTCATAAATTCCATGCCTTCTCCAATCCATGCTTTTTTAAAGCATATTTGTAAAATTATTTAATCCTTTCCTGTTACATCACTTCCAGGTACAGGCTGCGCGCATCTTCTGCCGTTACCACCCGTTTATTATTATTAAGCAGGCGTTTAACTTCCATACCGTCGTGAACCAGATCCTCTAAATCCAAATCTCCTATTCCAAAACTTTTCAGTGAAGACGGGATTTCCAAACGGTCAATGATCGTACTGATCTGATTGAGAATCCAGTCCGCTTTCTCATCCTGGCTTTTACCGTCTCTTATCTTTGTAACTGCATTATAAATCTCTGCATATTCCTTTTGGCAGGCCATCCGGTTAAACTTAAGAACCGGGAGAAGCATAATCGCATTGGATACGCCATGGGGGATATGATATCTTCCGCCTAACGGATAGGAAAGTGCATGTACTGCCGTGGTACCGGATGCCGTTATTGCCGCACCTGCATAAAATGCTGCAAGAAGCATTTTATTCTTTTCCTCAACTGCGTTCCTGTCCTCGCATGCAGGTATAATATTTTCAAAAATCAGTTTCAGGGCTTCCAATGCAAATAAATCACTGAACGGATTCGCCTTATTTGAGGTATAGCATTCAATTGCATGTGCCAACGCATCGATTCCTGTAGCAGCCGCAATATTTTTCGGAAGCTCCTTTAACATTCTTCCATCCAGAATAACTGCATCCGCTAACATTTCCGGATTTACGATTCCTATTTTCAAATTCTTTTCCGGCACGGTCACAATACTGTTGGGTGTTGCTTCTGATCCTGTTCCGGCCGTTGTCGGTATCATTAAAGTCTTCACCAGCTTTTTACCTGTAAGCGGGGAATCGAGTAAATCCCTGATTCCATAGGCATCCGTACAGGCAATGGATGCAAGCTTTGCCACATCCATTACACTTCCCCCGCCGATTGCAATGATAAAATCCGCTCCGGACTTTCTGAAATCCTCAACTACTCTTTGCGCTTCATCACATGTTGGTTCAGAAGGAAGTTCATCAAATATAACGATATCCGAATTACATTGTTCCAATATTTTCAGAGGATATTCCGTTATTCCGGAGTTTCGTATTCCCTTATCGGTAAAAACCGCAACTTTCTTGTATTGGCCTTTTATGATTGTTTCTATTTGTTCCAGTGCATTACTGCCGTTAATTACTTTCTTCGGCATCATAAGCGAATATTGTTCTAACATATCTTTCCTCCTGTTAATTTAAGTTTTCCGGCAATCTGATAAATTAATTCCGGTTTCCCAAAACCACCTGATTTTGATATAATCCACAGCTTTTGATTCTTATAATTTATATAGGAAAGAACCGTCCCCGCCTCCAGTTCACAGACAGGAAAAATTTCGTTACAGTGAATCTGGTTAAAAAAGCCTAAAAGTGTATCACCTCCAATAATCATCAGCGTATGATTACAATTAATCTCCACTAATTTCTTTACAATCTCTCCTAAAGTTGAAGCGATTCTAAGCCTTACATCATGCAAAGACATACGGTTTTTAGAAATATATCTATTTACCGAATCCAAATTCGAAATTCCCGTATCCAGCATGACAACCGGATAATCAATAAAGGTATTCTCCAGCCTATCCATCCATAAGGTACCCTCCTGTGATGAAAGATAATTCTGTTCCAGCTGTTGTCTTGGTGTCAGCACTATCCTTCCAAAACCCTTTTTCTCTGCATATTCAATCTGATCTTTCGATATTGGATTTACACTGCCGCACATTACGAGCATTGATTGATCCAGTACCGGCATACTAAAATTTCTTTTTTTAAAGTTCAGCAGCTGTGGAAGAAATGATGCAAATCCGGCACATCCGGCCATTATTTTCAACTGTTTCTTATCATTTAAGTATTCTGCTATATTTTTAATATCATCCTCGGATTCTGCATCAAATATACCTATGATCGGCGTATCAAATTCTGTTTTATACGTTTCCCTCAAACCCAACACTTCAATTGAAGTGTTATTATAATGAAACAAATCCCTGACGTCTGACGAAACAACCGGTTCAAAGGGATCCTTACCAAATACGCTTTCCCTGATGGGCTGGCCGTCAACATAATGGAGTCCCTGAATAGTTACACGATTCATTTGAGGATATGCAGGTATAAATGGAAGAAATTGTTCTTCACTTGCATCCAATAAAGCCTTCAATTCACTGCCTATATTTCCCCTCAGACCAGAATCAGTCTTCTTGTAAATATGGGACACACCTGCCAAAACAGCACTCTTAGCCAGTTTATAGACTATTTCGTATGCCTGTTTACCGGACAAATGCCTTGTCTGTGCATCAACAACCAATACTTCTGCCCCGTTCCCGTCAAACAGATATTCCTCCTCATTTGAAGATGTTATAATTTTAGTATTTGCCCCATACTGTGCGAATTGAATTCCTGTATCCAGTGCACCCGTGAAATCATCTGAAATCAATAAAAGCTTTATCATTCCCTCTTGCTCCTAACTGTTACAATTTAGAACATTTTCTTTATGTGTAAAATTTTTACTTTATAAGTATTATCTTGTGTTTTCTTTGTATGTATATATTAACAACTAAATTTGTGTTTTTCAAGGTTAATTTAGTGTTTTTTTAACAAAATATTGTATTATTATGAAACGATTCATATTTTCTTGATTTAAATGTTCAATTATGTTACGATATAATTAGCAAAAAAATTTATTAATGATAATTGACATCATTGTAAATCCTGATATACAAGAAGTGAATCGATTAAATATTATCGATTAAATACAATCATTCAGGTCCTTTTTTCAATACTTAGATAATTGCTAAACAATAATATTGTATCCATATCCCCTGTGAATAATACAATTCAAAAGTTGAATCCGGTCCTTAAGGCTTTTGCAATTACCTATTTAATACCTGAGTGATACGAAAGGAGAGTATTATGCCAAAAATAAAAATTTTAGGAATCGCTCCATATGATGGAATTAAATCACTTATGCTTCAAATAGCCGAAAGACGGAGCGATATAGAATTAACTGCATTTACCGGCGATCTAAATGACGGACTTGCCATTGCACAAAAATATGAAAACTTCGGCTACGATATTATAGTCTCCAGAGGCGGAACGGCAGAATTAATCCGGCAGCATTGCAAAATTCCTGTTGTTGATATTTCACTGAGTATCTATGATATTTTCAGATCTATTAAATTAGCAGAGAATTCCACAAATAAATATGTTGTGATCGGCTTCCCTGCCATTACGAAGAATGCCCACTTTATTTGTGATATGCTTAATTACAATATCAATATTTATACCATTCACAATGAATCGGAAGCTTCCGATGTACTTAAGAAGCTAAGTTCCGAAGGATATGGCATGGTATTATGTGATATGATTACAAGCTCTTTAGCACAAAAATACGGTATGAATGCTATTTTAATTACATCCGGATCCGAAAGCATCGAGGCTGCTTTCGACCTGTCCATTCAGATGTCAGAATCCATTCACAAAATTAAAAATGAAGTTAATTTCTACAAAATGGTTCTGGAGAACCATCCGCAGCCCTTTGTCGTATTTGATGAAAATTTCCAGCAGATTTTTTACTCCGGATTGTCGTCGGAGCCCTTGCCCGTAATGGATGAAATCAAAAAACGGCTCCCCGTCATTATGAATGAAGGATATCAGAAAGCATATTTTGAATACTCCGGGCTTCTTTATGTATTAATAGGAAATAAACATGTGGAAGACAACAATACTTATATAATTTATTATATAAATCAACGCAAAGTCCCGCTGGCCCTTACTAAAAACGGAATTTACCATCTGAATAAGGAAGAAGCTTATGATAAATTTTTCAACAGCTTTTATGGTATTACACACTCAACACAGAAAAATCTTATGAGTATTGAACAGTATACAGAAAGCAGCTATCCGGTCATGATTATGGGTGAAAGCGGCACGGGAAAAGAACAGCTTGCAAGACTTCTTTACGCAAAAAGCAAACTGCAGAACTGTCCCATGACCATCATAGACTGCGCAAGAGTCAATGCACGAAGCTGGAACTTTTTAATCAGCGATAACAATTCACCGTTAAGTGACACCAAAACCACCATTTATATCAGAAATATGAACAGTCTTACCGACGCACAGTTTTCAGAGCTGTGCAGTATTATTAAAGATTTAAATCTCCACCGAAGGAATCGTATTCTATTTACTAATTCAGTTGAGAATGAAGAATCTATCAAACGATGTGAAAAAGTTATAAACAGCCTCTCCTGCCTTACCTTAAAGATCCCTCCCTTAAGAGATCACAAAGAGGACATCCCTAACCTGGCAAGCCTTTACATCAGTGTATTGAACATGCGCTTCGCAAAGGAAATTATAGGACTCGAACCAGATGCCATGAAACTGCTCCAGGAATACAACTGGCCATTCAATTACGATCAATTTAAGCGTATTCTGAATGAACTTGTTACCTCTGCGACTTCCTCCTATATCACTGAATCCGCGGTTTCAAGCCTTCTAAGCAGGGAACTGTCCGATACTGTAATGAATGATAACGGAAAAATCTATGTCAACCTGAATCAGACCTTAGAGCAAATCAATATAGATATTTTAAAGATACTACTTTATCAGGCGAAAAATAATCAAAGCAAAGTTGCCAAGAATCTTGGCATCAGCCGAACTACTTTATGGCGTATGCTCCAGAAATTAGATACTGCTAAATAACAGCAAAAACACTACGTATATAAGTCAATTAGTCTGTTAAGGCCCTTATATAGCGGTAAGGGCCTTTCAAAACCATGGTTGGATAAAATTAAAAGAAATCGGATGTGAGTTTTACTAATATTCTCTCCCATTATAGCAAGATGCATCGAATGCGTTATAAAATCTCAGTATATCATCATATCAATTCCCCGACCTCTCATTTGAGGTATTTAGGGGCTTTTTGTTAGTGACCCAAAACCTTCTGTATTGCCTCTTTGGTTATTAATATATTCTCTGCCAAATGTTCAATTCGCTCATCTGTCATGCGGCTTACCGGAGCCGAAATACTAAATGCATTGTTCGGTTGACCTCGATGATTTCGAACACAGACTGCAATACATCGTACTCCTAGTTCATTTTCTTCATTATCCAATGCATATCCATTTTCACGAACTTTACATAATTCCTTAAGAAGTTTCGGAAATGTCGTTATGGTATGCTCTGTTTTCTGCTCAACAATGCTGTTATTCCAAATATATTCCGCTTCTTCATCTGTCATTTCAGCCAGTATCGCTTTCCCAACAGCTGAACAATAAAGCGGTCTTGCCAGACCCACTTGTGAAGCCATATGTATAGCACTTTCATGAGGATATAGCGGTGCCACTTTATCCAAATAAAAAACTTCTGTCCCTCTTCTTTGCACAAAATGTACGGTTTCCCTGCAGTTGTTTGCCAACTCCGCAATCAGAGGATGTACAATAGAGGTAATGTCCACTTTGGACAATACTTTTTCAGACATTCCCACTATCTTAAAGGTTAGTTTATATTTACCGGTATCCTCTTCTTGATTTACATATCCCATACAAATCAAGGATAGAAGCAGTCTGTGAACTGTACTTTTATGAAGGTCTACCCGAATACTTAAATCCATGAGCCCAATAGGACCGGTTTCCGCTAAAGTTTCTAACACTCTGAAAATACGTTCTGCAGATTGAACCGGATTCTTTGCTTCATTATTATTGATCTCTGTCATATTCCATTTTAACCCCTTTCAATTTCACATTATGAAACACTATTAGTCTAGCAGTTAATCCATCAAATTTCAAGAACGCCCTTAAAAAATTCTCAAATTTCATTTATTTTCATTTATCTTATAACAATCCTTCAGAAAATCCCTTTGTTCTTATAAAAGTCCCTTTGGCCTCTTAAAATTCCTTTGTTTTCATAAAAATTTCTTGACAATTATCATCCACACTTTTATACTTAAACTATCTCATTATGAAACTCTATTTCATATTATGAAACCTTAAGGAGGATATCATATGAACGATTTATTAGAAAAAATATCAAAACTGGGCATAGTCCCGGTAATTGCTTTAAGTTCTGCTGAAGATGCAGCCCCACTTGCGAAAGCCCTGTGTGACGGCGGCCTTCCCTGCGCAGAAGTAACCTTCCGGACGGACGCGGCAGAAGAGTCTATTCGTATTATGGCAAAGGAATTTCCTAATATGTTAGTAGGTGCAGGTACTGTTCTTACAACAGAGCAGGTTGACCGCGCTGTAGCTGCCGGAGCCAAATTTATTGTTAGCCCAGGGCTAAATCCCAAGGTTGTAAGATATTGTGTTGAGAAAGGGATTATAATTATACCAGGATGTACCAATCCGAGTGATGTGGAACAAGCCATTGAATGCGGTCTTGAGGTTGTTAAATTTTTCCCTGCTGAAGCAAGTGGTGGTCTTGATATGATAAAGGCCATGTCCGCTCCTTACACAAAGATGAAATTCATGCCAACCGGTGGAATCACTGCTAAGAACTTAAATTCATATCTTGATTTCAATAAAATTGTTGCCTGCGGCGGATCCTGGATGGTAAATAATGAGCTGATTAAAAATGGTGATTTTGAAGGAATTACCATTCTCACAAAAGAAGCCGTTTCGACCATGCTTGGTTTTGAAGTAGCTCATGTCGGAGTTAATGCAAAGGAAGAATCGGAGGCAGATATTTTAGCTTCTACCATTGAAACTATGTTTGGGTTTAAGAAGAAAACCGGTAATAGCTCAATTTTTGCTGGAACCGGATTTGAGATCATGAAATTACCTTATCTTGGCACTAATGGACATATAGCAATTAAGACAAACTATATCCATCGTTCTATGTACCATTTAACAATGCGAGGCGTGGAATTTGATATGGATACCGCAAAATATGATGAGAACAACAACCTGAAAGCAATTTACTTTAAGGGTGAATATGGCGGTTTTGCTTTACACTTATTACAAAAATAAAAGAATGCCGTAAGGTAGCGGCAGAATGGAGTTATATATATGGCTAAAAAAGTTATTACTTTTGGTGAAATCATGCTTCGATTTGCACCTGAGGGTTATTATCGATTTGTACAGGCCGAACTTTATGGTGCGACCTTTGGTGGCGGCGAAGCGAACGTAGCAGTGTCCTTGGCTAATTTTGGACTTGATGCCGGATTTGTCAGCAAGTTGCCAAAACATGAAATTGGGCAGGCTGCTGTTAATTCTTTACGCCGTTATGGTGTAGATACAACCTATATTACCCGTGGTGGTGATCGTGTTGGAATTTATTTCTTAGAAAAAGGTGCCAGCCAAAGGCCTTCAAAGGTTATTTATGACCGTGCGGGATCTTCCATTGCAACAGCTACAACCGCAGACTTTGATTGGAATCAGATTTTTGAAGGAGTAGAATGGTTTCATTTTACGGGAATCACACCTGCTCTCGGTGATAATGTCACAGCGATTTGTCTGGAAGCTTGTAAAATCGCAGCTGAAAAAGGTATTACCATCAGTTGTGATCTCAACTATAGAAATAAATTATGGTCAAAAGAAAAAGCTGGTAAAGTTATGGGCGAGCTTTGCAAATATGTTAATGTGTGCATTGCGAATGAAGAAGATGCCAGTGACGTATTCGGAATTAAAGCTTCTGGTACCGATGTAACAGCAGGTAAAGTACACCATGATAGCTATAAGGATGTTGCAAAACAATTAGTCGACCGCTTTGGCTTTAACAAGGTTGCCATTACATTAAGAGAATCGATCTCTGCAAATGATAATAATTGGGCCGCAATGCTTTATGATGGTTCTGAATACTACTTTAGCAAAAAATATCCAATGCATATTGTTGACCGTGTCGGTGGCGGCGATTCCTTTGGAGCTGGACTGATTTATTCCAGTTTAAATAATTTCGAACCGCAAAAAACCATCGAATTTGCAGTTGCAGCAAGCTGTTTAAAGCATAGCGTTGAAGGAGATTTTAATCAGGTTTCTGTTGATGAAGTCAATAAGCTTGCAGGCGGAGATGCTTCCGGCCGTGTACAAAGATAATTATCTTGCCGTTTCTCTAAAACAATAGAAAGCACGCTTCGCAAACTTTCTATTGTCATGAATAATATACCCAACAAAAGAAAGTCTGCTTTGCAGGCTTTCTTTCGTTGGGTATTCAAAATATCTACTTTGCTACCCTTTATCATTTTCTCCGAAAGCAAACACATTTCTGATTCAAAGTAAGCGCTCTACAAAACAGTGCCTATGAATAAGAAAAGAGAGCAGCTATAATTATAAGCCAATCTCTATTATTCATTTTCCACATTCGGCCTTCACCGATTCGGGCCAGGGCATCAAACCATCCAAAAGTTCTGGATGGTTATTGTAATCCGTATCTGGCATGTACATTAGTAGATACTCAAGGTAAGTATAGACATGGAGATTATTCGCTTTTGCGGTTTCTACAATACTATAAACCGCAGCACTTGCTTCTGCTCCTTTTGAGGTGTCCGCAAACAGCCAGTTCTTTCTACCCACGGTGAAAAGTCGGATACTATTCTCGGCGATGTTGTTCGAGATGGAGCACCTTCCATCCAGAAGATAATTCTCTAAATAGGATTTCTGATTCTTGGCATAGGTTACTGCTTTACCAAGAGCAGAGCCACTTAATACAGTCAGATTTTCAATCCAACACCAGAAAGCATCGTGGACTGGTCGCTCCAGTTCAAGACGCTTGGTATATCGTTCTTCCGGAGACAGGTTCTGAAGACCTTCCTCGATGTGGAAGAGCTGGTTGCAGTAATCCCTTCCGATTTCTGCATTGGTTCTTGGGGGCATCCACTGCTTTCTTTCCGGGGATGGCCTCAACGAACTTCCTTCGCAGATGTGCCAGGCATCCGACTCGAATGACATCCCTCAGTTTGTTATAACCAGAGTAACCATGGGAATGCAGGTAGCCTTTAAATGCCTTAAGATACGTTTCAGGATGACCACCATTTCTGGAAGGTTGGTAATCATACAGGACAATCGGAGTCATTCCGTCATTTCCGGATCGGTACAGCCACATATAGGATTTTGTCTGTGGCTTTTTCCCCTCCTCTTTCAGTACTTGAATCGGAGTTTCATCACAGTGGATGAGATCTCGCTTCAATAACTGTTCCCGTAAGTGGTTGATAATCGGGAAGAGGTAATCCTGAAAACAGCGGATGATCCAATTCGCCATCGTGCTTCGTTTCAAAGAAATACCAAGATTCTCCCAGTTCTTTTCCTGACGGTAGAGCGGCATGCTGTTAACGTACTTCTGATACATGACGTTAGCAACCGAACTAGGGGAAGCAAGCGAATGGTTCATCAGAGAAGTTGGTGTAGATGCTTTCTCAATATATGGTTTATCCGTGCGTTTACATTTGGGACATTCATAAGCCATACCGACATAGCGTAGAATCCTAAGCTGAGCCGGTATGTATTCAAACTCTTCGCGGACGATTTCTTTTCCGATGGGTTTCAGATCAGAGGCACACTGCAAGCAGTACTGGTTCTCCTTCGGGATCTCACACAGGATTTCACACAGGATTTCACACAGGATTTCACGAATAGGCAGATCTTTTATGATTTCTTCTCTCTTTGTTTTGGTACCCTTCCGGGTATAACCCTTTACCTCTTTCCTGACTGGTTCCGGCGCAGGAGAATCCGCAAGAATTTCAGCTTCATTGAACAGGTTTATCTGCCCGTCGAATTCGTCCTTTGGGGTCTTCTCACTGGAACTGCCAAACTTCTCTTTTCGTAAGAGAAGCACCATTTCTGTGAGGTTATTTACCTGCTGTTGAAGACCTTGTATTGTGTTTTCAAGCTTTTCGATATAAGCGTCTTTTGCGTCCATTATGGTATTTCTCCTATCTGATCGATAGGTCTATTATACCACAGAAATCGCTAGAAATCCAGTAAATAAGCCGTTCGTAGGCATTTTAATTCAACAGAATTCACCGGGCTTTGCTTCACGGATTGCCTTAGGTTGGTCGATTGAAAGTCCCTCCAAAAGCCACCGGAATTCCTGCCATGAAAGGTTTCTGACCTGGTCGGCGGTTCTTGGCCATTGAAAGGCTCCGTTTTCCAATCTCTTATATAAGAGGACAAAGCCATCCTCTTCCCAAAGCAATGCCTTCATCCGATTTCGCTGCTTGCCGCAGAAAAGAAAGAGTTGCTTACTGAAAGGATTCAATGCATAGTTGTTTGAACAATAGCAGCTAATCCATCAATTGATTTTCGCATATCGGTATAGCCACATACGATTAGGATTTCCTTTGCCTGAGAGATGTCACCTAACATATCGATTTGAGAGCTGTCAGAACAGCAGCAATTGCTTCGGGACGGGATCCGTCTGGTATTTCAAGTGTAGCTGTTCCTACATGCAGTGTGATGGGACGTGATGAGACTGCTGCGACAATGGAATCTTTATGAACCGGAACAATTTCGCGTATTTCTGGAACAGAACTCGAAGTAACACTGTCACACGCCTGCTTTCTGATTTTGCGAAGCCAGTAGTAATAGCTCTTTACATTGATTCCGTTGTCCGAGCACCAGCATGTGACAGTTTGACCGCTTGACTGGCACGCTGAGATAGTTTTGCTCCACTGTTCAAAGCGGTAATTCATTTTTACTGTAGTAACATCATCCATAATGATACCTCCAAATGATCCGATAGACTGAATCGAATAAGTCTAAAAAGTCTAAACGTATTTGGATTAGTATCTCATATGGATCGGCTTAAGAAAAGGCACCGTTATATTGAGCGCTTACCTTAGAAAGGAGTGTTCTGCAATTCCTGATATGATTTGCATGCACTCTGCATACAATACAGACTTTATTAATGTATTAATTACATTCTATTCTTAATATAAATACTTTTGTATTACTTCCTTCCACATATCTATTTCATTATTAATAACTGCTTGCATTTTTAAGATTTGCTCTTCGATTTCTACCATTTCGGCAGCAAACTTATCCTGAACCTCCTCTTTATCTGGCAATGGAATTTCATATGCTTTCAGTTTTGTTCCGCTTATATTTGCTTGATTAATACTTTTTGACATTACTGAAAAACCATGTTGTCTGATTTCATCACTATTAAGTATATAGGTTAAAAAACTCGGATTTACCAATTCTTTCTTATAATTGATTCTAATAAGATATCCTGCATATATTGCAGGTTGCTCTCCCTTGTAAATCCCAACCTTTCCTACATGTTCCGGGCTATTTGTTCTATTAAAAAGAACGTCACCATCCTTTAATGAATACTTAGTAATTAATTCTTCATCGTTAGTGTAAACTAAATCTTCCCAGACGATTTTTCCATTTTGTATATTTCCCATACCTATTACGGGTACTTTACCAGAAGTAGCTGATTTTTCTGAAGTTCCATATTCTACTGAGTATGATATATCCGCAATACTCTTACGACTATATCCATAAGAAAGTATTTCATTTATCTTATTCTTTATTACATTTTCTAATTCCATAATATTATTTTTACATCTAATCACTTCTTCCGAAATATCATTACATTCGGCAATAATTCTATTTTGTATATCGGTTCGAGGAATAGGTATATTAATATTTTTTAAATATTTAAAATGTCGCTCATACTTTCCGTTTTTTAATTTTATAGTAGATAGAAAATAGTATAGGTATTTAACATTTACGCCTTCACCTGTTTTTAATAATTGAGTTCCATCAGCTCCTCTTATAAATTCAAAATCCACATACTTAAATGTGCAATTATGATCACCAAATACTATTAATGGCAAATCTGTAATTGGCTTATTATTATCACAATATCCGGAAATAATAACTTTGCTTTCTTGAGTTACAACTGGATATTTACCACTATTTTTTATCTCCTTATTACTAATTTTAGTAGTAAAACCTTTTACGGGTACCAATATATTTTCAAGTCTTTTTTCTTCAACTTTACTTTGTATTTTAGTTTTTGGTGGCAAAGTATTAATGACTAAATTCAATGTACTATGATTAAAGTCAATTAGCTCATTTAAATCCGAATATCCTACGTATTCTTTCAATGTTTCAGGAATGTCTTTTATACTACCGTTAAATGCATTCCTTATTAATACATTTATCTTTTCTTCATTATTATAATTACTTGGATCATATAATGGTGTCTCAATATTGTTTAATGCACTAACATTTGCCACAGAACGCAGCTCATCTTCTGTTAATTCACTGTCGCCATCTGATTCAATCTTTGCACTGTTATATTTAATACCTTCCTTACCTTTTGTTGAACTCCACTCATATCCTAAAAACTTTTTCTGCTTTTCATCACTCTCAGGTACATTTATCAGTAATACCTTTTGATTATTTAAGGATGATAAAATATAATATAGAATTTTTTCTTTTTCACATTCGCAGACAAATTCAACAAATGCACTAAAAATCTCGTCATTCAATGATTTAAAATCAGTCTTTTGACTAGTTTCATAATCGTTACATGCCTTCTCTTTTAACATAACCAAAATTTTCTTAATTAAAGCACTTGTTTCTTTTTTACTACTAGAATTTATATTCTCAGATGCTTTTTCTCTTATTTCAGAATTTCGATTTATGATTGCTTTAATATTTTGAGATAATCCTCCTTTTGCATTTAAAATAAATGAATTTTTATATTCCTGCATTAACTCTGTTTTCAATAAATCAGCATTTGGAATATCAAATAAAGTAATATAATCAATTATATTAATATTGATATGATCACAATACTTTCTTATCCATATTGTATCTTCATAAATTCTATCAATATTATCATTTTGACTAAATACATCATTAATTCTGTTCTGAAAATGCTCTTTAACATTCTCCCTACGACATAAAAATAAAATAACTGTATTTGTACCAGTTTTTCCAAATGTTTTGTTTCCAAATGATGCAATTGATATTATGTTGTAATTTTCTAATAATATTTTTCTTGTCGCTATAACGGAGTTATTGGGATTATTTAAAACTGAAGCCGGTACAATTATTCCTGCGACACCCCCAATTTTCATTAATTGCTTAGCTCGTTCTATAAAAAATAATTGTATCTCATTGTTTTTTATAATACTTTTTTTATCAATACAATCGTATAATTCATAATGACTTCTGTTTTCATCATCTAATGTCTCTAGAAAACCCTTAACACTATATGGAGGATTAGCAACTAAAATATTAAAAGTACCATCTTTCAAAATATCATTAGTTAACATTTTGTCTTTTGTTTTCCTAAGTGCATCATCAAAGATAATTTGAATATCATCTTGACCATACATAAATGTTGAAACCTTTGACACCTTAGATAGCCGATACTCTTTTTCAATTCCGATTGTATTTTTATAATATTCAGATAATATATTTAATAATTTCTTTCTCTCTTCTACAGAAGTACTAATATTCATCTGCTGTGCAATAATATCCTTTATCTGTGATGCATACTCTGTTAAAAAATGTCCTGCACCACAAGCATAATCAATCATCTTCGGAATATTATTTTTATTTATTAATTTTTTAAGCGGTAATGAAGATACTATGAATTTTACAATAGGTATTGGCGTAAAAAACTGCCCTTCGCTTTGCTTTATACCTTGATCCAAGAATCCTTCAAACATATCTCCTAAGAATTGATTTTGTTCTTCCGTTTCTAAACGACAATCTTGAAAGATCTTTACAACATCTATTAACACTCTGGAATTTTTATAAAATAATTTTTCATTATGTACATCAATAAAAGCAAAATCATTGTTTGTATAAAATTTAATTTGTCTAAAATATTCCAATATTTTATCGCGCGTAAAATCCGGGTCATGTTCAAACAAAGAAAAAGCTTTATTGATTTCTTCATCTTCAATGTAAGTAACATCCTCTTTCAAAAATTTCTCCATTCCAGTTTTATATAGTTTTTCTAATCTATTTATTAAATTAAATTCACTATCATAACGATTTCCATACCAATAAAATTTTAAATCATCAGAATTCTCTTTTTCATCAACAATTTTAGCTAAAAAAAGATTTACCAACTTATCAAATGCATTTTCATGCCCAGAAACGTTGTATTTCCGTAATACTGTAGCAAACTGATGGTATTTACTTGTTCGGTCATAACTTAAAATTTTTTGTAATTCATCTACTTTCCTCTTAGTATGTCCGATGTGATATGCCGGGACATTTACCTCAAAAACACCCGATGTTGAAGCCTCTCCTCCATATGTTTCTTTCCACGCTTTGACCTTATCCTCTACTATAGAAGATGCCTCAAAAGATAAAGCATTTTTATTGTTAGAAATCAGATCCTTATCATCTTTTACAGCTATTAAATAATAGCTACTTTTCAATGTATTATCTATATAATCCGAGCAAAACAAACAAAGATATTGTGTATCAGTATCTTGCTGTAAATATGAAAATAGCTGTCCACCATTATCCTTAGTTTTTTCCCACTCAGTATTAAAGGCTTCACCTGCGGTTTTGCATTCAATAATTAATAAAGATTTACCATAATTGTCTTTAACCAAGATATCTGCTTTGCCACCTTTATGTTCCCCACCTAATTTCCATCTTGGCTCTAGTTCAAGGTGATTAGGTTGATATCCTTTATCAAGCAATAAATATACGCAAATAAATACAACAAAATTTTCATCATGAAAGAAGTTACTTGTTGTTTTATCATGCACTTTCATCCCCTTATCCGTTGGATAAAGTATTTTCGAATTATCAATATCAATCTTTAAAATACAATCAGATAGTGGGAAGTATTTTGAATATACTCTGCTGTCACTATTCTTATTAAATTTTAAATCTTCTATTAGTACCTTTTCAATGTTATTCTTATTAAGCATATTCCTCTATGGCAATTTATTCGCTTGCCATAACCTCCCTCGCATTAAAGTTATATCATTATACCTTTTATCATTGAATGCAGCCGATCCGAATTTACATGTTTTTCCTATAAAGAATTACATAACAATAACTAATACATTCAATAATTTAATCAGAAATTTCTTGTATTTATCAACCTTCAATATTAAAAATTCAAACCGTTTCAGTGGTTGAGGCTAAATTATGCAATAATTATTCACAACAAATTTTTGTTTTATCAAACAGCCTATTATGCATGTCGAACAATTTTAGACTATTATCTCCTATTAAGTTTTCTAACAATTTGTAAATTTAGACAACTTTACAAAGAAATATAGTAATTCCTAAATTTATTTTCATTTATATTTTTTTCCCTTCTCTGGAGGGGGATCTACTATAGATTTTTTTCGCTAAGCATTTGAAAAACATCACATATACATATTGAAAAATTTTGATACTTTTTAGCAAGAATATTTGTTCTGGTGAAATTGCTATCTTCCTGATTTGATGTCTCTAAAAACTTGTGATACTATAGCCTCACAGAACATCTACTATGTTCCAGTAAAATTGAAAGGAGAAATCTAGATGGCACGTCAATTTCTATTTAAAACATGGTTCCATTGTGTTATTAGAAGCAAAACCTATGACTGGTTTTGCCAATGGTAAACCAACTGGAAATGTTGAGTCATTCAGAATTACTGCTCATACAAGAGATATCGGCACTATTTTCATTGATCTCGTTCAATACAGCGAAACAATGACAAATAAATTTAAAGATATCTGGGGTAAATTTATTACAGCTGATAACTTAATTAATGTAGCTGAAACAAACTTTACCAATACGATAGTAACCTGAATGTCAAAGTAACCGCCCAAGATATTAAGCTTCCCACTTAATATCTTGAGCATAACCTAAAGGCTGTGATACAACCTTATCTGCAAATAATATTGTATCACAGCAAAACATAATAGAAAAGGAGAAATAGAATATTTGGTATAATTTCACTAGTCCTACAACTTTTAGGGGCATTATTACTAACACTGTTCCTCACTTAAGCATTCTTTAAAATGCCTGGCTTAGATGCTGCATTATCCACGATTATTAACAGCGTTAAAGGGTTCTTTAGTACAGATCGTAACAATGATCCCATACAATACGCAGTTGTTCCGCTAATATTTACCGTGGGAATTGATAAAAGTGCGTTAGAAGCTCGCTTGTCTTATATAAGCGAATATTTTACAACCGCTTATATACACTCTCATCATAGCGAAAAAGGAATTTTTCATATAGTTATGAAGATTGGCTGTTTACATAATGATAAGTATCGAGAAGATTGGGAGTATCTCCGTAATCTAATTCAAGAACGGTTAATAATGTTTTATGGACAAATGCTGCATTTGAACAATGCCCTGTTGAGGATTTTGTATATGTGGATCCGATAGAATATCGAGAGCCGTCAGGATATCTGAAAATATATCTAACATATAACGATAATGGAGTTAACAGAGTACGTGATCAAAAAACTAAAGATATTAAAACCACTAAAGGTAAAACTTATATCGATCCGGATATATTAGAATAATTATGCTTATTGGCTATGATCTAGACGATTGGTGTAATTATCAGTTAAAGCTACCTATTAACGTTGAATTGCCAAAAATATGTCACTTTCTAATCACCGGTAATTCGGGATCCGGTAAAAGTCATAGTTTGAAGTACATACTTTGGCAAATAGCAAAGAGTACAAATGCTGATCTTTGGCTATTTGATTTTAAACACTCAAATGACTTTAATTTTCTGGAAGGTACTCCAAGATATCGGTCAGCAGATAACTGCATATGTGGAATAGAAGAATTTTATGATTACTTTACCAACGTCCGTCAAGGGCATATCAAGAATATAAGGCAAAACATTTTAGTAATTGATGAATATCCTAGCTTAATTCTTTACTTATCAAATTGATAGAAGAGTAATTACAGTTTATTAAATTTCCAAAAGTTAAAGATATTGCTGCTATGGAGAAAATGATCAGGGAATCCGCTAGGTAGCCAACAGTATGGAAGGATACCTAGTGGATTCCTTTATCAAAACTCATAATCTAATAACGAATAGCGAGTTTTGATAATGAGAAAATCTCTATAAAACATTTTTTGCACTTTTCACACCTTAGTGTGAAAAGTGGGAGTTATGGAGGTTCTCATGAGCGAAGCTAAAAAACTGACTAACAAATATCGTCTGGAACAATGGACTACCATTATCCAGGAACGGATCTGCAGTGGCAAACAAGTTGAAGAATGGTGTGCGGAAATAACATCTCAAGAAACAGCTATTATTACTGGCTACGTAAAGTGAAACTTGCAGCTGTTCAGAATAAAGCAATAACAGAAATTCCACTGCTTCCAAAGGTGGTTCCGTTGGTGCCACCTCTGCCTGTTGCTGCATGCAGCACCTTTGGCACTGCATTCATACTCAGAGCAAACGGCATCTCACTCGAAATACAGGACACGGCATCCGATGTTATAATTGAGCGAACATTAAAGGTTATGTTAGGCGACATCACCAAGGCACAAGGTATCTATATCGTGTGTGGTTACACGGATATGCGTAAATCCATCAATGGACTTACAGCCATCGTTCAGACATATTCGGGAATGGATCCATTCTCTCGTAAGCTGTTCCTGTTCTGCGGAAAACAAACGAATAAGATGAAAGCCCTTCTATGGGAAGAGGATGGGTTTGTGCTCCTGTATAAGAGGCTTGAAGGTGGAAAATTCCGCTGGCCTCGGACAGAAGAACAGGTAAGGGACATCACATGACAGGAGTTCCGTTGGCTTATGGAAGGACTTGAAATCGATCAACCAAAAGCAATCCGTCCAGCACAAAAGGGAGCCTTCTGTTAGATGAAAAGTGGCTATAACAGCCTATTTTACTAGATTTTTAGCGGTTTCCATGGTATAATTAACCTATCAGCTTGATAGGAGAATCATCGATAATGGATACAAAAGATGCTTACATCGAACAGCTCGAAAATACAATAAACAACCTTCAACAACAGGTTAATAATCTCACTGAAATGGTTCTCTTACTCCGAAAGGAGAAGTTTGGCCCTTCCAGCGAGAAAGCCGCGAAGGAAGAAATCGACGGGCAGATGTATCTGTTCAATGAGGCAGAAACTCTGGCGGATTCTCCTGCACCGGAACCAGTCACAAGAGATGTGAACGGTTATACCCGGACAGATGCAAAAACCAAACGTGCAGAGACCATAAAGAATCTTCCGGTTCGTGAAGTTCTATGTGAGATTCCGAAAGATAACCAGTACTGCCTGCAATGCGCTTCTGACCTGAAGCCCATCGGGAAGGAAATCGTACGTGAGGAATTGGAATACATACCTGCAAACTTAAGAATCGTACATTATGTTCGTATCGCTTATGAATGTCCCAAGTGTAAGCATACGAACAAACCATATATAGAGAAGGCACCTACACCAACGTCCTTAATGAACCACTCACTTGCATCGCCAAGCGCGGTTGCCAATGTAATGTATCAGAAGTACATCAACAGCATGCCACTGTACCGTCAGGAGAAAGATTGGGAGAACCTTGGCATTGCTCTGAAGAGAAGTACGATGGCCTACTGGATCATCCGCTGCTCTCAGGATTACTTTTATCCCATTATTAGATATCTGCGGGAACAGCTACTGAAACGAGATATCATCCATTGTGATGAGACACCCGTCCAGGTGCTGAAAGAGGATGGCAAGAAGCCTCAGACAAAGTCCTATATGTGGCTTTATCGTTCCGGTAATGATGGGAAGCCTTCCAGTATCCTTATATGACTACCGTCCATCAAGGAGCGGTGATCACCCGGAGGAATACCTGGAAGGATTTAAGGGCTATCTTCATTCAGATGGCTATGCCGGATACAACAAGCTTACAGATGTTATCCGATGCGGATGCTTAGCACATCTTCGCAGAGGCTATCCCAGGAAAGAAAGCGAAGGATACTCCGCAAACCAATGCCGAGATAGGAAGGGATTACTGTAACCAACTCTTCCACATCAAGGAAGGTCTACAGGATCTTACCCCGGAAGAACGATACACCAGGCGTTTGAACTGGAAAGACCAGTCCTCGATGCTTTTTGGTGTTGGCTTAAAAATCTTGCAGTATTAAACGGATCATTACTCGCAAAGGCAGTAACCTATGCTAAAAACCAGAAACCATATCTGGAGAATTATCTTCTGGATGGAAGATGCTCCATTTCAAACAATGCGGCAGAAAACAGCATCCGCCCATTCTGTGTCGGAAGAAAAAACTGGCTCTTCGCAGATACTCCGAAAGGAGCAGAAGCAAGTGCTGCGGTATATAGTATTGTAGAAACTGCAAAAGCAAACAATCTCAATGTCTATACATACCTTCAGTACTTGTTGCTGTATATGCCAGACACGGATTATCGTAACCATCCAGAAGATCTGGAACAACTTATGCCGTGGTCAGAGGCAGTACGGGCAGAATGCAGAAAGTAATCACCTGAGATTGGCTATTAAGTATAGTCAGTCTCTTTTTATATTTACAAGGCACCTTGTTATAAACCGCTTATGATCTGTATTTCCCATAAACGATATTTTCCTTATATTTTTACTATCCTTATTATGCCACAAAAGTGTCAACAAATCCAGTAAATACAGGATTTATCGACACTTATAGTACTTTGGCTGGATTCACTTTTCGCACTGCCTTGGGCTGTTTTATGGATAGACCTTCGAGAAGCCACCGAAATATTCCTGTAGTGAGAGCTTCAACACTTCCGCTTGTGTCCGTGGCCATTGAAAACTTCCGTTTTCCAAACGTTTGTATAGTAGAACAAACCCATCACCTTCCCAATAGAGCACTTTTATTCGGTTGCATTTTCTTCCGCAAAAAAGGAACAGACTGTTGGAAAGAGGATCCAGCTTAAAGTTCTGTTGAACTGTAGCAGCCAGGCCATCAATTGATTTTCGCATATCCGTATATCCACAGGCAAGGTAAATATGCTCAGCTCGTGAGATATCACCTAACATAGCTGTTTTATCTCCAATAATACCGAATGGATTAATTCAGCTGTAGCAGTGTTATGAAATCCAATTTCAATGCCATTAACAGACAGTGAAACATCTGCAGTCATAGTTCTCTACGGAACCGAAAGTCTAGCAAAAACAGTATTATCCTGAAGAACTGGCTGAACTGCATTTCCTGTTGTGACTGAAGGAAGGGTCTCTAATGCCTTTAGGCGTATTTTTCTTAACCAGTAGTAATAACTTCCCTCAAGGATGCTGTTTTGTTGACACCACTGCCTGGCTGGAAGTCCACTGGTTGTGCACTCCCCAATAAGGGATGACCATTTCTTGTAAACGATAATGATTCTTTGCTTCTTGCGTCGTCACTTAAAAACCTCCTAGTAGTATTTTGAGAGGCTCAAAATACTTGTAATAGTAATCTAAGTGATTATCTCATAAATATAATGCATTTAATATCCACTATCTTGTTTGACGGTTACGGTATTTTTGCACCATTGGGCATATTCATGCACTTCTATTTATTTTTCCGGCAAAAGTAAGACAAAAATATCCGTCTGCTTTTGGACACACTTCAACTATTCATGAGGTTATATGCCCACAAAATATGTTAATACCAAAATTGCATATATTCATCGTTCTTTGATTTTAAATAGAAAATCCTTTTTTAAATCATTATCTTCTTTAATACAGAAAACCGTACCATTCCAATATGTCCTAAAGATGTATATATCCATCTTTAAACAAATCGCTTCATAAAACAATTTATATATTTCCTTGTTATTTCTGTCTATTTCAACAATGGTAATATCTGGATTTAAAATGAAAAAGCAATATTTTATTTGATAACCTTTTGCTAACAAAGACATCATCTTTTCTAACTGTGTTTTTACTCTCTTCGTTTTTGCGCTAGGAAATATTGCTTTATTCTCTTGAGATAATATTGTTTTAGCTTCATAAATAATATTTGTATTACCTATATAAGCTAGATCAACTTTTAGACCATTATCTAATGTAATTTCTGATTTTACCTTTTCTCTTTCAACCCCTTTCTCAATCAAATAATCCTTTAAGAGCAAATTCACTTGATTTAAATTTAAAAGAATCACATTACCCTTAACATCTTCCATTGCAAACAATGAATACTTTGTTTTTGTATTTTTACCTTTATTTTTCGATAAATATACCTTTTTATCAATTAAATTAATATATTTATTTAACTTTGCAGAAGAAGCAACATAGCATAACTCATTATTTCCATCTATCTCTACTTCACATAGAAATCTCCCATTACATTCATGTCTAAATATTCCCGTTATTACTTCATTCATGTATTTTCCAATCTCATCCAATTTAATTTTATTGAATTTTACATTTACAAAGGTTAATTCCTCTTTATATAAATAAGTAATGTTTTTTCACTGAAGTCACAAGATTATTATAATCTATCCTTTATTTCAATCAAGTGTAGATATAACTGCATGCCTGCTCATATAAATTATAAGCAGGAAGACTATTGATCAAATTTCGTATCCTAGTTCTTCTTGATCTTAAAGCACCATTGTTAGGATTGTAACAGTTGTTAATTATTGTCTGATCGTTAATCTGTGTAATTAGTTCACGGGTTCGATTCGCAACTTCAATATGCAATTCATTATTCAAATCAAACTTAGGTGTTATATCAAATGTTAATGTATGTATATGTCTTCTTCCCTGTAATCCTTCTGGTTGAAATTCAGATATAGCCTTTGATAAGGCATTGCTGTTTAACATTCCGACTATATACAATGCCTCTTCCTCGCTTGTTACAACATCCCAATACAATGTTTGGTCAATAATAATTTTATCAACTTTTATATGTTCATCTAATTGAGAATATGCAGCACAAGGATAACTTCCACCCGCTCCGGTTACTATCAAATATGTATTCTTTGTTAAAATCTGATAGTCAAGTTTTCTTCTAAAATTTAATTTCCTATTATATTCGTCAATGGATAATCGTGCTTCGTTAAGTATTAGGTCAATAGCATTATTTGTATTTGCTCCCATTGAGACAAGTTGTTCCATAGAAGGTGTTAACCATCCATTATCTAATCTAATTAATGGCATAAAAACATCCTCTGGATCGCTTAAATGGAATGGAGTTAAGTGGTGTGACATGTAACATTTATACATAAAGTCATCATGTATATTAGTAATATCCATAGTAAATGATAAGTTCTTTTTTGCATCTGCTAATAAGTATGATTTATTATCATTATTTTTCCTTATAGATCTTAAGGACCATCTGCCGTTAGGTTGAAGATCTGCGTGATAAAAATTTAATGTTCTTGGCATAATATCAGCGCCCTGTACGAAGTGAAGCGGTTCAATCACATCAGATACATCTATAGCTTCCATATTATTAGTCCACGCACTTCTTTTACCCTGGTGTATAGTTTTATATGTACAAACTTGAGTTTCCTTTTCTGTTACTAATCTTCCAGTAAAAGTACTCTTTACTTCAGAAACACTTTTGTTATTTCCTAACAGAACAATAGCTTTATTTTTAAATGTCTGCTCATCTATTTCCCATATTTCATCAATATTCAAATCAATCTTTCTATTATCAATGTTACTTTGTAGCTTTCTGAATGGTTCATGTTGGTATCCTTTTAATATGCTCTCTGGAATGATACATTCAAAAATAGCATCTTCTCCAAGATAATGCTCTATTGACTGCAACAAAAATATTGTCGCTAATTCAACATGAAGATGTGAGGACCCGTAAGGTTTGATTCCTAGCTGCTCGGCTCTTATATTCAATTCGTTCTTATAGGGGTTATCCTTAAGCTTACTCATAGCTAACCAAGGTGGATTTGACACGATTCCATTGAACTGCTTTGATACCAATGCTGGTCTATAGGTATTGCTCAAAATAAAAGGCCAAATACCATTTAAACCACTTCGTTGCAATTTTTCTAGTATTGTAGTTAATTCAAATCCAAAGTTTTTAAGCTCATCTATTTGTTCCTGACTAAGATCACTTGAAATTTCTCTAATAATACTATTTATCAAAGGGTCAATATATAATTCAGTCAAGATGTTATTGTTATTAGCACGAGCTTCTGCCATTCTATAGCAACTTTGCATAAAATAATCAAAAAGTCTTCTATTGTGTTGATCAAGTAAAAATCCCGGAAGTAGTATAGTTTTGCCACCAAAATTCAACTTATGTAATTGCTCTTGATAATCTGATCCTATGTTCTCTGCTATAGGTGTTTTTATAAATAATGAATCAGCATGAAAAACAGGAATTATTAATTCACTTGAAGCATAGGGTATATACTTCTTCATAATTATGACCCAGTTTACACGAGATAACATAACTGCTAATGGATCAATATCAAATCCCAATATGGATTCATGTAATATTTGAATACCTTTGTCACCATCATCTTCAGATATATGATATTTCATCTGAGTTTGTTTTAATGTCTCAACGATAAAAACTCCCGAACCACAGCACATATCTATAAAACGTGGATATTTCCCCTCTGGTAATAAATCCAATGCACGTTCTACCATCTTCGCAGCAAGCCACTGGGGAGTTTCTTCTTGCCCGAGTAATATTCTTTGTTCTCTTTGTGATAGCTGCGCAACTAATGATCCAAATAAATCTTCCGTATTTATCAGCTTATAATCATATACCAATAAATCTTCTTGTATTTTACGAAGAACAGGAATTAAATCTTGAGCATATGGTGTATTATTAATCCAACCAAAATAATCATACTCAACGAGATTTGCATATCCTTTATTCTTGAAATATGTTCCATCTAATATTGCTAATATTTGCTTTTCTTCACTTAATAAGCCTTTTTCCTCTATAATATTTGCACATAAAAATTTTGCTAAAGAAATTATATAAAATTCATTAACATAACTAGAATTAACGAAGCCACTATTGCTTCCTCCAATATATGAAATAAAGTTACTCCATAAGTTTTTAATTAAATCTGCATAATGTGGTTTTTCCGAAAAAGCGCTATCAATAACCCTACTTATTGTGTTAATATATTGATTACAAAACTCACTATATAGACCCATATCACGTGACAATCTTTTTGCGTTTAGTTGGCGCGCTCCTGTTCTTCCTAAATACTTTTGTAAAAAATCTGCTAAAAGTATTATATTATTATCTGTATTTTCTTCTAAAAAAATGACTTCTATTTCATTAAGAATTAAATTATCCCGCCCATATAAGCCATTAGCATTTGGTTCTGAAATTATTTGAACACTAAATGAATACCAGTGAACTGTATCTGATAATACACCAATAATATCTTCTGCTAAAATTCCCTTATTCAAGATACCTGCACAATAATCTTTTACCTGATTATACCCGTGCTCAAATGTAGATTTTATAGTTAAATTCTTTTCATATTCAATGGCTGTCTTTCCTACTAAAGAATCGATAAACCCCCTATTACTTCCACTTTCAGATACAAAATTTACTTTCTCTTCGGTTCCATAGACATGTTCCCATATCCATTGTGGATTATCAGTAAATACTTGAGGCATCCACATTGATAAATTGTGCCTTAATACATCTTCTACCTTTCCCTCAATTCTTAATTGAATAGCTGAATTTGCATATTGACGCATTTTTTCCATATTTACTCTTTCACTCATCACCTTCTCCTATCCCTTTCTCGTTTTTTCAATTCAACGTAATTATTTAAGTATAAATAGATTTTTTCAAATGAATCGACGCCAAATAAATTATTAATCACTAATTCATCAATTTTTTTTAATATCTTAGGAATATTATTTTGCGAAGAATTTTCTAGCTTGTGACCTAATTTGTTTAATGATTCTAATTCCGCTTTATCTAAATCTGGTAAAAGTAACTTTTTAATGTGAGTAGCTTCTACCTTTAATGCACCTCCACCCATAACCGTAGCAATACTTTCTAGTTGAGCTCTTATCCATATAGAATTAAAAACAGAAAAAACTGCATAATGATTTTTTAAATTTATATCTTGTAACCAAAGTGTGGAGAAATTAGCATCCACGATTAACTCATCATTACATTTATAAAATTTTACATCTTTATAGTTTATTCTGGGTACACATAATAATGGTTTATGTCTATCTTGCAGATTGGGCAACATATACCAAAACCTACTAATACCATTTTGGGTGCTAACATTAGTTTTAACTGCTGATAATTCATATACAAATTTTAATTGACCCTCGATATTTATTTGCTTTTCTTGTACCTTTAAAACATATTTGTTTAGTTCAGGGGGCATTATCTCATATTTTATTTTACATAAGTCATTACAATTTTCCCAATCCTTTGTGGTAACTGCATTCTCAATGTATAGTAGCCTATTTTTAAGTTTCTTACCTTCGATTTTATATCCCTCTGGTAAATCATTTTGATTTTTAATTGTCTTACACAAATAAGTTTTTGGTACTAAAAATGATTCCAATTCCCAAACTTTATCAGCTTGTAATAATTCAACATTTCCCAAATCTTCCATACATTCCAAATAGAAAAATTTATTAGCTCCTGTACGTAAGCCTTGTCCTACATTTATGCCGTAATTTGATAAGCTTTTTATATTATTTATCTTGTTGTCTATACCTATTTTCTCAAGAAGTCCTGCGACCCCCGAGTTATTCTTCCTTATAAAAAAATTATAATCGCTAAATGTTTTTAATTGTACCGAATTTCTTTCAAGGATACCAATTAATGGCTTCATGCTAGAAGTATAAAATATAATATTATCTAACCCAGTTATATCTCTTATTTTCCCTATTTCGTATTCCTCATTATAAATATCCTTTATGTCAATTATTTTTTCTCTTTTAGTAGCTATTATAATATTTGTTTTCACTTGAGCATCGTTGAATAATGTACAATCTGTATCTTCTAATAAATACTTAATCTTAAATGATTTAATAAAGGCATATATCACCTTTACTGCATACTCTCGATTAATCCATGAATCAGGTAAAACAATCGCAAAATTACCATTGATTTTAGTCATTGCCATACATAATATCCAAGAAGGTACTGCTAAATCTGAAAGACCTGAATATTCATTTATTACCTTCTTGTAGATATCCTTTTCTTCATTTGTGATATAAGAAATATTTTCTATGATATCATATAAATTCTTACGAATAACACCTGGCTCTAACTCATAACTTTCTTTAGTTTTTGAAGTAGTCTGGTATCTTACATATGGGGGATTCGTAATAACAAAATCCCATTTCTTATACCCAATAGTTTTATATGTATTTAAGTCAAAAGCATCACCATTAATAATGTTTAAGTCTCTGAATATATCTAAATTTTGTTCCATTATCGTTTTATCAATTTCTACTCCATAGACATTTTTTTTATTTGCACCGTTTTTAATAGCCGCTCTTATCATATTGCCGCTACCACACATCGGATCGATAATCTTTGCCGTATCTATGTTTGGTATATCGGATTTCTTAATAATATACTCACATAACTCGAAATTGGTAAAATATTGTCCTAAGTATTTACGTTTTTTATCTGTTATAGAAATCATGAAACAACTTCAAGCCTCCACCGTATATATTTATATGCTTCTTTAGCATCAATAGTAATTTTTTTACCTGTTTTTAAGCATTCTGAGAGATAACGAGAATATATAAGTCTTTCATCTAAATTCCCATTTAAGATACTTTCCTCAGCCATTTGTATCAAAACATTTTCTTTGTCCTCATTTGATTCTAAGGTCAAATCTTTTGAAAGAAGCATCATTGGATCTCCCTGTACAGAATCAATATCAACTACCTGCTTGAAACTGCTCTGTACTTTGTTAAGCACAGATGCTTGGCTAATATGAAAATTAGAATTATTCAGTGTATTACACATTGATTCCCATACTTTTGCTTTAGATGAATGAAAAACAACCGTTGCCATACCCTTAGGTTTCAATACCCTATATATTTCTGTAAACACTTGATGCATCATTTTTCCGTATTTATCTAGGTTTTTATTCTGCGATTGGCTTATAATAACCTCATCCTTTCTATCGGTGGTTTCATTAAGCCACAATTCATTTATCTGGTTTACTTCTGCATATGGAATATAATCTCCAAAAGGAGGATCAGTAAACACATAATCTACAGAGGAACTCTTTATTTTCAGTTCCGTACTACTAGCATTAACTACTTCTGTTACCCCAGTACATTTATTTACAAAATTAAAAGCTTCAATAAAATTATTGGCTTTTCGCTTAATACCTTTTAAAATATTTTTTTCAACAGGAAGGCTACTAACGTATAACACTCCTGACTGTGCGCCTGTTAGTACAAAATCTTTTGAATTCTTTTTTGCAACAACTCTCGTCATTAAAGTCGAATGAGCTGCATTATATGATAGTAATAACAGTTTTATTGCATTGGCTATGTCACTCTTGTATTGGTCTGTTAGAGACCATAAAACAGACATAACATGATAATTACGCCTTGTATAAAAATGGTGTAGATGTGTTATCCCTTTATGATATCCTGATCTATATAAATCTCCCCATTCTATACGTTTTGAAATATCATTTGATGAATATGAGAGCTTTTCACACTCATCAATCAATTTTCGATCATCATCATTAGCAAGTCGAGCCCATTTCTTTCCATTTGATTCTCCATACACTTTAACTGGTACTCTTTTTTTTCTATCTACCTTTTGATTTAATAAAGCATCATAAACATTCTCTACTACATGTTCACAACTATCAAAGGTTATTTCCATACCGCAAATAGGACATAACCCTGATTTCTCTATCTTTAATGGTTCATATTTTACTGCCACATCATAATAGTTAACTTCGTTTTTACAATGAGTACATTTAATAACATCGCTCCACACTATATGTCTAATTTCACCTGGTTCTCCATTTTCATCCTTTGCTGAGTATACCCTTTCTAATTGCATATATGCTTTCTTATAATAATCTTTAAATGCATTCTTAAATTCTATACTATCTGGAGGATTACAAATAACTTGCGTTGCAAACGAACCATATTTTCCAAGTTCGTAAATAATTACTTTACGACTTCCCCATTTTGCTTTCACATCAAATTGCTTTTCCAACGCAAATAATTTATCTGTTGGATTTTCACATAATTTAGCTGCTAAGGCGGTTGTTCCGCTTCCTCCAAACACGTCAAGAACAGTATCTCCTACTTCGGTGTGTGTCGCTATGTAAAGTGCAATTACTTCTGGTGAGATTTTAGTTGGATAGGAAAATAAATTATAAAACAACCCCGTTCTTGTTGAAGGAATATCCCTCTTATACAGATTTTCAAATTCAGTAATACTATTCATTTTCCACACCTCAAATTTTATATAATTCAGACCAATAACATAAAGTAAACATAAATTTATTTTATCACAGTAAGCATATTTTATCTATTATATTAATTTATTTCCATGCAAAAGTTTAAATAAAGTATAGCATATTGTTTTCCATCATATGTCCGTGAATTATAAAAAATTATATTGCATATCACTTGCTCTATACTTGATTTTGCTTTCCCGTTAACTTTTAAATTAACCGATATTCATTTTTTGCATCAAGTGCATTTATGATAACTTTGGATTTTCTTAATGCTTATCCGTATAAAATCCTATAATCACTATTATTTTCGTAATTCTTCATCTATTTCCCTAATTCGTTTTTTTGCATTATATTGCAAATAGTTCTTCTAATCTCTCTTCTAAATCCTATTGATAAGTTAATATGTTTAATTATCTCATCTTTTTTAAATCCATTTTAATTATCTGTAGCCTCATTGAGTTATTTCTTAATATGACTTAAATCAGAATGAATTTCTTTCGAGTTCTTTTTTAATAATCACATGATTTTTCTTCCTTTGTCTTACTATTTTTCGAGTTCTTCAAAAATTGCTATTTTTACTAATCCCAGATTTATTTCTCCAGATAGCATTTTACTGTATTATACACCAATTTTCGGTATATTTCCACGTACTATACAGATAAGCAGACCTGAAAGGTAAACTTCTTTAAAGATGCCTAATCTCATGAAATTTATGAATTACTAAACTCATGCTTTAAACAAGCGGTAATGTCGCGTGATATGTTACATAATCCTGTTACTGGCGTAATCTTACCTAAACAGATAAATATGCCAGTAAAAACTAAAAAAATTACATCTCTATCAAAAGAAGAATTTAAGCAACTATTAAGTACTGCTTCTCTTATTAAAAAGAATGGAGATCCAATTTATCAGTACGCTCCTGCAATTGTATTTATGTTAAACATCGGTTTACGAAGTGGAGAACTCCTAGCACTAACTTGGGATAAAATTGACTACAACAAACGATTAGCTTATATCAACGTAAGTGCAAGTACAGTAATAAATAGGGATGAAAATTCGATTACAAAAACTAAACGTATTATCTCTGATGCTAAAACATTAAATGGTGTACGATATATTCCATTAAACACTCAGGCTATTAAGGCTTTAGAATGCATTGCCGAATACAATGAAAAGTATCATATTAAAAGCCAATTTGTTGTATGCACTAGATTAGGAGAGATAGTAACGCATCGTAGCTTTCAATCTTGTTTGGATCGTTTGATAATAAAATCTGGATTAAATCATATTGGAACCCATTCTTTACGGCATTCTTTTGCAAGTATTCTATTACAGTCAGAAGGAAATATAAAGATAGTTAGTGACTTGCTAGTCCATGGTAACACGTCTATAACTTACAATACGTACATCCATATGGACAACCGAGATAAATTAAATGCTGTTGAGACTTTGACAAATATTTAGATTATAACTATACACATTATATATTATAATTATTAACGGTATCTAACGGTTTTAAATAATCTAGAGGTATATAGCTAAATAAAAAAAATTTAGCACAAATCCAATTCATATAAGGACTTGTGCTAATTATGAAGAGAGGCGACAACCAGATTTGAACTGGTGATCAGGGTGTTGCAGACCCATGCCTTACCACTTGGCTATGTCGCCATAACTACATCACTATTGTATTATAACAATAAGCTTTTTATTCGTCAAGCTATTAAGATATGTCTTATTTACGAATAACTCCCCGAGTTGGACTCGAACCAACAACCCCACGGTTAACAGCCGTGTGCTCTACCATTGAGCTATCGAGGAATAACTACATTTGATAATCATCCGTCAAACCAGGAATCTTTCGATCCCGGAGGAA
>JAEWAK010000020.1 GCA_023391695.1 Bacillota bacterium | reverse complement strand
AAAAACCATAATAATAAGAATCATTCCAAAAACCTGAAACACCGTCGTCCTTTCGTTAAGTAAAAATATTGAAAGAATCGTTGGTATTACCGGATTCGCTGAAAAAAGCAGGATGGTAAGTGACATGACTCCCTTTTCCAATGCCAGTACAAGCATCATTCCGCCCAAAGCCAGAAATACACCGGAAAATACTGAGATTGTAATTGTCTCTACGGAAAAATGAAAATCCCCGGTGAAATATTTAATAATAATCATTAATACAGCTGCAATACCCATCCATAATCCTTGAAATAAGGGCAATGGATATTTTCTGCCTGCCAGGCTTCCAGAAAATTGATTTTGGAATATATTTGAAGCAAAATAACATACAGAGATGATTGCCATAGAAAATATTGTCATATCCATTGCTCTCCAATACTAGTCGTTGTCCATCCCCTTTGATTGAATCAGATTTTTATACCAGAAAAAGGAATCCTTCTTTATCCGCTTGCATTCTTTTGGATCGTCATCCGTACGGTCTACATAGACAAATCCGTACCGTTTCTTAACGCCATTACTGGTAGAGAGCAGGTCAATAGCAGACCACGGACAATATGCCAGAACTTCAACCCCAAAATCCATTGCCTTTTTTAAAGACTTCACGTGATTATTAAGGTAATCAATCCTATATGAATCATGAATTTTACCATCCCCGGTCATGACATCATAAGCCCCCAAGCCATTTTCTGTAATCATTAGAGGCTTATTATAACGCATATAGATATCCCTTAACATATATTCCATACCGATAGGATCAATTGCCCAATCCCAGTCCGTTGTGTCCAGCTTAGGATTAGGGCACATCTGGAAAAATCCCGGCTGATGTTCATGTCCATCCATGGCTCCCTTCACACCTGACCAGTTAACTCCGGCAAATCTAAGCTCATCCTCTTTCGGGCATGCTTTCGCGCATTCACTGGAATAGTAATTTAAGGCCAGGAAGTCAGAATAACCCTCCTTAATTAATTCCATATCACCGGGCTCGATTTTTGGAGCAAGTCCCTTTGATTCGAGGTAAATCATTGCGGATTTTGTATAGATACCTTTAAAATAGATATCAAGATAATATCCGTTATGAAGATCATTTGCATTCTGCGCAGCCATTACGTCATCCGCCTTACTCGTCAACGGGTACACCGGTGCATAGCCGATCGCGGCCCCGACCATGCCTCCGGGCACCTTTTCATGAACCAGCTTGCAGGCAATCGCATGTGCCAGATTCATATGATGATTAATCTGATACCTTAACTGGTCATTGGATCGCAGTTCCTCAGGAATATAGCATTTCTGGGTCCAAAACTGTACAATAATGCTTTGTTCATTAATGGTTGTCCAGTATTTTACTTTATCCTTAAATTCATTAATAATATAAGATGCATAATACTCAAAATCCTTAACTACTTCTCTGCTTAGCCAGCCATTATATTTTTCAACCAGTGCCCATGGCAGGTCATAATGATAAAGAGTAACAATCGGCTCAATTCCATGAAGAAGCAATTCGTTGACTAAATCTCTGTAAAATTGTATTCCCTCTTCATTTACCGTTCCAACTCCGTCCGGAAAAACTCTGCTCCATGCAATAGAAAAACGATAAGCTTTAAAACCCATCTCCTTCATTAACGCAATGTCTTCCTTAAAATGATGATAATGATCGCTGGCGATTTCTGCCGTTGCAAAGCCTCTTTTTTCATAATTATCTTTATTTATAATATCCTGCTGCGATGCCTTTTTCCCATGTGAGAGTGCCGCTCCTTCTACCTGATATGCAGAGGTCGAGGCACCCCATAAAAAATTTTCCGGAAAACCTTTCTTAAACATAATAAACTCCCATCTGTGCGCTCTGGCGCACGTACAAATCAGGATGAAACCTAAACCTCCTGGTCTAATCCAAACTATTTTTCATTTATCTTTTTTAATACCGTCTCAAACAGATCAATCAGCTTTTCCGACAGTAAAACCTCGGAATTGATTGTCATCAACGTATCTTGTGCATGAGCAAAGAGAAGGCATGGCTGATATGTTTTGCCCCTTGTTTCATTCCGTATGACCTCTGTTTGTGATACATGTGCCAAACGGATACATTCCTTTGCTTCCAGCATCTTTGCTTTCGCTTCAGTAAAATTTTCTTCTTTGATATAGTCAAGTGCACTTGCTACGGCAGTTCTGGCATCACCGGCATTTAAAATAATCTGCATAGCAACTGTTATCAACTCATTTTCCATATTAAACTCCCATCTGTGCGCTTTAGCGCACGTATAAATCAAGATGTTGAAAAAACTGTTTTTGTTTTTTCAACCTAAACTCCCATCTGTGCGCCCTGGCGCACGTACAAATCAAGATGTTGAAAAAACTGCTTTTGTTTTTTCAACCTATATTCCATAAAAACTTCCTTCCTATGTTATTCATAGCATTATGCTTCTTCCGGTATCTGATGCGCTGCTCCTCCGATACTCATTTCTTCCTTTACACATTGTGATTCATATACTTTAAAAAATGGCATCCATGTAATAAAATATATTGCAAATAAAATCACGTAAAAAATAATTGCCCGGAAATCCTGAGTGATCATTACAGATGAAACAGGTGCGGGAACCTGGCCAACCTGAATCATTTTTCCCGGAACATTTAACCAGCCCAATTTCATTGCCGCATAAATGATCGTGGGACCGGTAAAGGAATTGATCCACATGGGTAACATCAATATTGGATTAAATGCTATTGGCGTGCCATATATAACCGGTTCATTAATATTAAAGATACTCGGAGCAATACAAACCTTTCCCAAGGTTCTCATTTTTTTTGATTTGGAGAACATCATCTGTACTACTAAGGGTAATGTAGCACCCATACCACCCAGGGTAATTAATGCGGCAGTAAAAACTGTTTCACTGGTTACTATATTAGTTGCAGTGCCCCCAGCCGCAATCGCAGCAATATTGGCATTGATACCGGCCATAAATACTGGTGTTGATATAGCTCCGAATGCCCAGGACGATATACCGCAGGAGTATAGGATCGCCGGAGTCAGACACATAAAAATCATACCCGGATAAGTCTGTCCAAAGGAAGCAATTGGTTTAAACACTGTATTAACAGCATCTACAACATTAAACCCGCCATTCGATACAACTATCATTATGATTAATAAAGTAACAAAAACTGGTACTATACTGTTAATCCAGTTTGCCAAGAAACTTGGTATGGTTGTACTGTCTTCCAGGAAACCAAAGCGCGTCCACAGATCAAATATGAGTGCTACAAAAAGCCCCACTACAATTGCAACCATAATTCCACTGGGACCAAACACTCCAAAATTTACATTCATAAAAGAATTTTCATCAAAGGTTGGATTCAGACACATTATAAATGCCGAGAAGCCAAGCAGGCCTGCCGGAACTTGAAATTTATTTCTTTTCTTCAGTTCCATCAGATTATATGGAATTAAAAAAGAAATAAATATTCCTATAAACATAAAAGAATAGCTTGCAATTGGAAATATATCGGGCAGACCCGGTATATAATCTTTAAATACATTGTAGAAAAATACCACCGACCCAACTAATATAAACGGTAATACTCTCATCATTGCCTGTGATACTGCTGCCACCCACGGATTTTCAACTAATTTATTCATAGCCGGTGCAAATGAATCTGTTAACCATTTCATAAATTTTTTCATACTTAATTCTCCTTCTCCTACTGTTGTTATTCCTTATTTAGATACTGAATAATATAATCCAATAATCCTTCGCCATCTAAACTTCCATAAATATCTTTTGGAATCACAATAACTTCCGTTCCATATTCAGAACATAATTCTTTATAAGTATCATATCTTGACGCATAATGGGGTCCAATACATAAAATATCCGCCCCTTCTTTCACTACGGACATTACGTTGCTTTCCGCATGGGCGGCAACTGTGACATTCATTTTTTTCTTCTTGCTTGCTTTCTTCACTGCATTAGCAAGAAACCCACTCGACATGCCTGCACCGCAGCATAATATTATTTTAATGTCTGCCATATCTGACTCCTCCTTTCCTCTATATTCGAAACTCCAATACATCTTGTTTACAGTAATAATTATCACAAAACAAAAGAAAAGAATCAAATTGTGATTTGCACTGCTGCATGCAATCCATAATTGATTCTTCTGCTCCTTCTTCAATCAGCTGATAATAGATTTTAATGTACTTTCAAATTCTTCATATGATTTGCAATCCTTAAACAGCTCAATATTATTATCCTCTGAAAAGATGATAACTAATGATTCATATAACTCTTTAAAAATGTTATTATCCAACTTATTAATCGCAATCATAAGAACTACATTAACAAGCTGATTTTCCCATCGGATTCCGCTGTTGCTTATAATCACGGAAGCACAGGTCTTATATGCATTCATTTCAACCGAATGGGGAATTGCCATCTTTCCAAATGCAGTAGAAGCGGCTTTTTCTCTCATTAACACATTTTCTCTGTAATCTTTCCGTACGTATCCCATATTGTACAGGTTATTCGTTAGCAGATCAATTGCCTGGCTCTTATCTAATGCAGTATCACATACAAAAAATAATTCTTTCTCAAAATAATCATTAAAATGTCTCTTTAACATTTTGTTCTTTTTATTATTTTGAGAATTTTCAATTTTTTCCTGTATTTCAAACTTATCACTTGAGGTCATGAATGGTGATATGACAGCGATTTCACATGATCCTGACGGTTTTATACGCACAGTCGATACAAGCAGGTCAAAATTCAATTCTTCAAGCTGATATGGATCTCTGACAGAAGCTATAATATTAATATCATTGCTAAAATTAATTAAAAGCTCATTATACAGCCTGGATTCTATATTCATATAGCTTGGACACAATAAAACCACACCGACTTTGGAATTATTATTTTTCTGTCTCTCTATTTCCCCTCCGATATGCAAAGCAATGAATGCTACTTCATCCCGGCTAATGTATATCCCGTGCCTTTTCTCCAGCTGTAATGAAACATATAGAGCTATATCAAACAATATTAAATGTTGGGATTGAATTGATTCCAGCATGGGATTTTTTATATAGGTACTGTTTTTTGCTCTTAATATAAGATTTTTTAAATGCAGCGCAAAGGGAATTATAAAATTTTCCGTATCCAGATTAACAGCATATGCCTGCTGTATCAGATAGACCAACTCTTTCGTTTCCTCTACAATCCCATCTCCAACTAATATGCTTACTTCCTGCATACCGTTCTTAATAATCAAATTTGTGCTTGACTTAAACAAAATGTAAATTTCACGCTTCTCTTCTTCATTAATTGTAATTCCGAACTGCTGCTCCAGTTTTTTGCACAGTTCCGACACGCATGCATTTTCTGCTTCATGGTCCTGAATTACTCCTGCCACATAAGGTATTGTCTTTCCTTCCAGTATCCGCTCTATGATAATAACTAAATGAAGCAGCATACTTCTAAGAGCAAGATCATTAATGTAATAGTCATTCTTTGAAAAAACCTGTTTTACGATTGGCAGCAGGGAATCTATATCAATGTTCTTAAAATTACTTTTTATAATCTGTAAATCAATATAGTGATTATCTACTTCTTCATAAAGAATATGACTGAATAATTTTCTGATATTCTTTTCCGGTCCGTATAATTTAATCTGATTTCTCTCTATGGTAAATCCGATATTAAAACTTTTGAACCTCATATTCATTTTTTTTATATCAGCTTTCAGCGTTGAATCACTAATAAATAATTCATCCGCTATAAGATAAAGGTCCAGGCAATTCGTATGCTGCAGGAAAAAAGCTTTAATAACATAGGTGGATCTTTCTTCATAAGTTTGAGGAATAACAATATGCTCTTGAGCTAACAAACTCTTCGCAATTGGAGTATTCAGAGTATATCCGTTTTTATTTGATATAACAGCTTTTCCTCTTCCCATTTCATTAATCTGTGAAATATAAGTTTTTACAGAGCGTACGGAAATATTTAAAGCATCGGCTAACTGTTGTGATGTTAAAACCCTGACTTTATTCTCCAGCATATAGTTGATTAGTTCTACTTGCTTGCTCTGCATGTAATCACCTCATTTAATAACTAATCTCACTTTTTAAACAGCTTACCCTAATGACACAGGTGATAAAATCTTTTTTATCTTCTTATATAAATATTATAATGGCCCCTAAAATTCAACACAAATATATATTTGCACTCACAGCGTGCAAATTTTTTTATTATTCAATATAAATCTTTTGATATCTTACAGGTATGGCTTTTGTCTGCTTGCATCAGGTATAATGGAATTGTTTCAAGCAATGCACTGCATGGCTGATTCATGCACTGTCAAATTTAGGCTCCTTTCATGTTCAAATCCTGCCTCATATGGTCCATACAGGCTGGTTAATGTACTTAATTTTCATTATCCTTAGCTTCAAAAAGCTGTCGTCTTTCCTGAACATACGAATTATTTCTCAGTCTATCCATAAATTCGTATTTATAATATCTTCTCTATGTAGTATGTTCATCTGATTATAGGACCATACAGCTATTTCTTTCCCCCTCATCTTTTCATTGTAATCAGGGCATATGCAATAAAAGCAGCCAGTGTACATTATATCATACACCGGCTGCTTTCACTTTCAAGGATTATTTTATCGATATTCCATAAAATCTAAGCCTATTTTCAACATCATCCCGGATTTCAGGAACAGTTACTGTGAATGACTGCTAACTTAAGAATCTCATCCCAGAAGACTGAATCAATCATTCCCTTCATTTATTAAAAAATCAGAAATAAAATTACTGTATTCATCTTTCATCGGTAAATCGTAATCTACCTTTATCCTTCTTCTACCTGCAATCACTTCACTGCCGTTTACAGGATTAATACAAGGTTTTTCATAAAGCTCCCAGTATAATCCAACACCACGTTTCTGCCAATTTGGAACATCGTTAAAATTAATTCCATTCTCAAATAAAAGCTCATTCTTTTCACTGACAGACATCCCACTTAAAAAATTGGTTGCTTACTGAACAGACTTTCCTTTCTTCCTCAGCATCCAATAACAGTGAGCATTTAAAGCATTTCTGTGAGCATCTTCATTTCTCCACCTGAAATAGTCAATAACAGTTTTACGATTGGGAAGCTCGGATATTCTGCAATCAAAGCAAGCCACATCACCAAGTAAAACGGAAAACTTTGCACTTGCTTCGCCTGCCAAAATTGAATTAAATTTACGAACCTTACGTCCAAACGCACCTTCGTCCATATGGAATAGCAGAGATATCTCATCACTCTGTGTGTACCCATATACCACCCTGAAACCACAATTCATAAGGTGCTCTGTCGTGGCAACCATATAGTCCCGAAAGCGGATATCATAAGGACTTTCAAATTGATGAATTTCCTTTGTCAGCCTGGTAAAATTCCTGCCATCTATACGTGCAGCCATATATACTTCAGGGGCAACACAGTAGTCATGTGCTGTCTCATATACCCTCATTTTCACATCCAGATCATCAAATTTCATTTTTCCACTCCTCCACTACAAACTTGTTTTTTTCATTAATCTTCACATAGTATAGTTCATCGAAACCTTCCTCTAAACCAGGCAGCTGCAATTTGGCATGGGTACCTCTGATACCCGCTAAAGGGATACGTTCCTTTCCCTCTCTGCATTCATTTTTCTGTATTGCCTCCTCTATGTTTGACTGAAAGTAGTAGCCTATAACCCTGAATTCTGCACTTTTGGCCAGATCAATATATTTCTTTCTGTCCTCAACAGATGGATTCGTATTATCCACTACAAAAGGTTGTTTTGCTTTCATGCAGGCATCCAGAAATATATCTTCCCTATTCCTGGTTTTTAACATGTCCAGGTTAATTCTTATGTGTGTTTTAAAAAAATGTTCCTTATAGTACGTGCTTTTGCCTGTTGCCTGTATTCCGATAAAAATAACAGCTTCCATAGTAACTCCTTCTGGTCCATGAACCAATTCAAGCGCTATATCATTTCTTCTTAGTTTCCAGCAGTTAACTATACTTTGTCTATCTTCCTTCCATTTACATCCATATTATTCAGTATTGAATTGATTTTATTATACTTTACCCTAGCCTGTCAACTGCTTTCCAGTTCTGTTCTTGCAAAATTCGATATAAATTCGTAAAAATCTACTGTTTTCAATCCGGTAGTGTAACAGCTAAATATAAGAATACATAATATATCATTGTGATGAATAACAGAAGTCTGTGTGCTGCTATTTAGTCAGGTATACTAACACATATTAACCAAATCTATTTAAAGGAGAATATAAAATATGAGTGAAATAACCAGTTCGGGCCGCACTGAGGCAACTATCCCGGTGTTCCCATCATCGATAGAGGCTTACAACAATGATATAATCAAATCGTTCATCCGATATACAAACATAAACACAACGGCAGTTATACAGCAGGAAAATATCCCTGACATTATTCCGGCCAATGCACATGATATTGGTAATTATATTGCAAAATACGGCATAGCGAATTTTCAGATTCAAGTGGTACTGTCGCTTAACGGCAGGCTGGATTATAATAAACTCGTAAGGGCAGTACGGTTATCGATAGATGCCGAACCTGTTCTCGGATGCCGTTTTGTAAAGAGTGATCCGCCGTACTGGAAACGCTTTGAGGATATTGATAATATGGAAAAGTTTTGTTCAATCGAAGAAGTGGATAATCCCGAAGAAGGTATTCAAAGTTTCCTTCAAAGTCCTATGGATATGGACAGAGATCCGATGTTATTCGTTCGAGTGGTACGTTCAGAAAACCATGATACCTTATGCCTGAAAATAAACCATGTATGTAGTGACGCAGCAGGTTTAAAAGATTATATCAGGCTTCTTTCTGATATTTATTCCCGTATTGACAGGGAAGATGCTGATTTTATACCTATTACTCCAAGCAATCGTGACAGAAAAGATCTTGCAGAACTAAAAACCGCACTGGGTTATGATAATCTCCAAACAACTTGGGGAATCCATCAGCAGATTCCATACCCAACCTGGAATTTTCCCTGGAAGAATGGACGTACGGGTGCTTCCGATTTTTCAATATGCAGGATTCCCAGCGGACACCTGGGAATTATGAGCCGATATTCCAAAGCCAGAGGTGCCACAATCAATGATTTAATCCTGACGGCTGTTTTCAGGGCAATGTTTAAAATATCCAATCCCCTCTATGGAATACCTATGGATATTCCTGTTACAATTGATCTCAGACGTTATCTTTCCGGTCACAAGGCAGATGCAATAAGGAACCTGTCAGGAGGGCTTGTAATAAGAATTGACAGGAGACCTTACGAGCCCTTTAAACGAACTCTGTCAAGGGTTATGACTTTTACAAATGATATCAGAAAGAAACACCCCAGCATGTTGAACATCCTTTGGCAGGAGTATATTGAAAATTTTAGTTTCAGACAACTCTGTACTTATTATAAGTGTTCGGCCCAGGTTGTGGAATTTGCCTCACAAAGTCCTTTTTATATTATTGATAAGTGTTCTCCTGCGCTGTCGAATTGCGGGTTTATCTCCAATTCCCTTATTAAATTCGGTGATAATACCGTCATTGATGCTTACATTATACCTCCCGTTGTCCGTGCTCCCGGCATCCTGCTTGTAGCCAGTACCTACAATGATATCATGACGTTGAGTGTCGGTTATTATAAATCTTCTGTCCGAAAGTCTGTTATGGATAATCTTCTTAACAAAATAAAAGAAGAATTGGCGGAAGGCTGCAAAGAATAGGGAATCAGAATTGATTCCCTGCTCTTTATCTAGTACCTATTGCAGAATTTTGACTTAAAAAGTATTTGCACACATTCCCCTGAGACAGCATAACTTACTATTATGTAATTACACTTATTATTGGAATGGAGAGTCGGATATGACTGTTAAAGAAAAGCTCAATCTACTGGAAGAAGCACTTCTCATTGAAAAAGATACCCTTGATGAGAATGCAGAATTAAGCAATATAAATGAATGGGATTCCATGGCCGCAATATCCATAATCGCTATGTTTGACAGTGTTTTTGGAAAAGAAATAAAATCTGACGAAATAAAAAACTTTAATACCGTAAAAGACATTTTAGAGCAAATGGAATGAGGTGTAAGATAAATTGGCTATCGGATTATTGAAAAACGTAGAGATTAAGGCTATAGCATGTGCAGTGCCTGATCGTGTCATAAATAATGAAGAGTATTATCCGATATTTGGTAAGGAAAGTGTACAAAAGTTTATTAATATGACCGGTGTAAAACAAAGGCATGTAGCTTATGACGAGCAATGCGCTTCCGACCTGTGCTTTGTTGCTGCAAAGAGTGTCCTTGAAAAATTAAATTGGGACCCTTCCTCTATTGATGCTCTGGTCCTCATAACCCAGACACCTGATTACGCCGTACCTGCAACCGCATGCGTTCTGCAGCACAGACTCGGATTGAGTGAAGATTGTATCGCATTTGACATTAACCTTGGATGCTCCGCCTATGTTTATGGCCTATGGCAGGCTGCAACAATGATTTCAACGCAAAATATAAACCGGGCTCTTCTACTTGTTGGAGATACCAGTAATTTCGGAATAAATCAAAATGACAGTGCGACGGCAATGATATTCGGTGACGGAGGATCGGCAACCGCTCTTGAAAGGGCAGAAGGCAAAGAAATCAAGTACTTTTTAAAAACCAAAGGCAGTGATTATAAAGCCATAATGGTACCTGCCGGTCATGCAAGAAGCAGAAGCAAAACTATCACGGATGCCTCGGCTTATGATTTGGCCATGAACGGAGCTGATGTTTTTCAATTTACTATTACAGACGTACCAAAGGCTTTGAATTTTTTTATGTCAGAATTTTCAATTAATAAGGAAGATATCGACCTGTATGTATTTCACCAGGCTAATTTATATATTCTCAAACACTTGACAAATAAATTGGGGCTTCCTTCCGAAAAGGTACCTGTATCCATTGACCGATATGGTAACACAAGCGGTGAATCCATACCGCTTACGCTGGTGGATGTATTAGGAGGAGAACAGTCTAATGATACCGTCAATTTATTATTGTGCGGTTATGGTGTCGGCTTATCCTACGGTGGAATTAATGTCGAAGTAAAAAAGTCCGCCTGCCTCCCCATGATATATACAAATTATTATTATAATGGAGATGAGAATAAGTGATAAATCCAATGGATCTGAACGGCAGAAATATTCTTGTAACAGGAGCCTCCTCCGGCATTGGAAAGGGCATCGCCATATATTTAAGCAAGCTCGGAGCAAACATCATTATGGCTGCGAGAAATGAAAACAAGCTGAAGGAAACATATAATGAGCTGGAACCCGGTAATCATTCCTATTACTCGATTGATTTAAAAAATATCAATGAAATTGAAAGTATGTTTAACAATATATGCAGTGACGAAAAAAAGCTTAACGGTATTGTACATTCGGCAGGAATATCAAAAACAATACCGATTCAATTTCTAAAATACGAGGATTTAAACAGTATCATGACTGTAAATTTTTATTCCTTTATGGAGCTTGTAAAGCACTTTATAAAAAAGAAATATAATGCAAACGGAGGCAGCATTGTGGCAATTTCTTCTATTTCAGGCAAAGTAGGCGCCAGGGGCCTGGCTGCATACTGTGCAAGCAAAGGAGCTCTTGACAGTGCCATAAGAGCCTTGGCATTGGATTTGGCACCCGGAAATATAAGAATTAACGCCATTGCTCCAGGCATGATAAAAACTCAAATATATGATGGTCTGGTGGATGTTGTCAACAACAAAGACTTCGAAACCGATCTGAAAAAGAGACAGATTATGGGCCTTGGAATGCCGGAGGATGTAGCCTCTGCTGCTGCTTTTCTCCTAAGTGATGCCTCCAGTTTTATCACCGGTACCTCCCTGATAGCCGATGGCGGATATTTGGCACATTAGCGGCAAGATAAGAGTATAAACAAATAAGCTGGTTTAATACGGGATTTGAAATCACCATAGAAGACCAGCTCTTTTTTTGTATAGGCAAAGCTAAATTTGCCTCTTGGAGACTGCTTTTTTAATATATTTTTTAGCCTTTACAGCCTTCCACAAGCTCATTATTAATTTTATTCAGAAAATTTTCTACGAATTCCCTGCTGACCGTACCTTTAAAAAAACCTGCAGTGAAAGTCAGATCAGAATTATAGCTGCTTACCATCAGCAGTAATCCAGGCGCACGCACAACCGGCGGCAACATATACGTATCAATTACCGTGGCTTCTCCAAACTTAATTAAAGAATTTGACATATATCCTAAATTGGATAAAGTCGGAACACATTTATCACCACAGTACAACGGACAGAATGATTGTGTTTTTTTCGTTTCCATAACTGCCTGATAGTAGGAAAGTATCTCCTGAAAGCTTATCTTTTCAACACGTTCCAGGCCAAGTGCACTTTGCAGTCCCGGGTAATTGGCTTTAATTTCCTTCATCATGTTGGTGACCCTTTCCACGGTTTCAGCGAAAGGTTCCTCCAATATCATATCCAGTTTGGTATTTACCGAGCCTGAAAAATTTCTGATTGCATTGGCTTTATGATCCGGAAGATAACGCCGTAAATCAACCGTAATTGGGATTTCCATCGGAATTCCATATACAGGCTTCTCCTTATCTAGCATAGTTCTGTAACAGGCGGTCAGAATAAGATCATTGATAGAAGCATCTTTGTTTTTAGCAAATTCTTTTAATTTATCTAAAAATCCGGCCGGACTTTTACATACGGAGATACAGGCGGTATTGGAGCCACAGGGCTCCCATGGAAATGGCCAGGTAGGTTGTAATATATCTGATCCCGGAATAAACAATGAATCCAAATTTGTTATGCCTAATTCTTCAAACAACCTGTCTTGATCCTTTCTGCCGCCGAATCTTGGAACAGGTATATAGGTTCCGTCTTCTTTATCAATGGTGTTATATATGTCGGCCAGAAGCTGTATATATTCCTTTACTCCCGCCCCATCACAACAGCTATGGTTTATCCTGATAATTAAAACATCGTTTTGTTCCGGACGCAGCAGTTTCACCTGTAACATGGGATCCTTATCCATATTCACAGTGCTTTCTATGAAATCCTGAACGGCGGTTTCAATGTCATCGGTCTCCTGCAGCGAGCAGAAATTTACTACTCCGATGTTCTCCAGGGGCTCCCAATAAGGATGAACCGCTTCCATGAATCTGCATTTCAATACAGGCTCTGCTTCAACTGACAATCTTACAGCCCGTTTTAACTTGTCAAAATCCAATCTTCCATCCAGTTTCATTACAGCTTGAATCTGAAGATTTGATACACCGTACCTTGCTACATAATTGTATATTTCATGGCCATTAGCCAGTATGATATTTTTTCCGCCATTTGTATAGTATTCAGGTTTTGGGTTATAAACCTCCATATATTTTTCAAAGATTTTAGCTGAAAGCTTATAGTAGCTAGCAATATCTTCAAATATCTTATTATGGAGATCAAAATTATACTTGAACATTTCTTCCATACTCATTCGCTCCAAACAATTCAGAATTTTTTATTATTTGATTTTTTATTTACTTTCTAAAGCTGCTCCAAGCGTTTATCGATTATCTCCATCAGCCAGTTTTTTTCTAAGGGTATCTTGTCTTTGAGCCTTGCTGCCGCTACCGGAAGCAGCCATGCGTCAATATCTTCATATCTGACCCTGGCAAGCTTTATATACTCGTTTACATAAGCCCAATACGTCGCCCATTTGGGATAACAGAGAAACATGGAGAATTCTTCCGGAATCCCTTGGGGTACGGCAGGTGAACAGGTCACAATACCGGACCTTACAACATCACTCAGAGGGTTTCCCTTGTAGGCCCCATTCCAGTCAACGGGAACAAATTTCCTACCGGAAATAATAATATTACAAAAATAAAGGTCCCCATGGCAAATACTATCTCCATCTGGAAGGCTTTCTATATAATCGAGTATTCTTCTCACCCTATAGCCCAATATATAGGAAGAAATCCTGATAGAATATGTGAACTTTTCCAGCTGGGTCGGTAACCCGGTGGCTGAAAAACTGTGAATATTGTGATGCAAAGCAGCCATTTGCTGAATGTAGTAATATAAACTCCAGGGTTCTTTTATCAGATGTTCATATACCGTTTTACCCGGTATCTTTTCATAGATTATCCCCTGGCGGCCATCAACTTCAACTTTATTATATACGGCAGGTGAGTTTATTCCGGAATTATGAACCATATGTCCAATATTGGAATCATAATTTATCTGGTCAATGTTGCCGTATTTATCAAAATATAGCTTTACTATCTTGTCAGGTCCCCATTCGTATACTTCAGCAGTTACACCACTACCCAATAGTTTTCCTTTTTCCATAAATAACTCCTTTATATAAAACTTAACTTTGTTATTTACTTTTAAGTCGCAGCCTTTTTCTCCTCATTATTACTTGCTTTTTCGGCACTTGCCTTTAGTAAATTATATATTTCAGGAGCAGTCTTTTCTATATTGACAGGCCTGATCTGGTTATCCGTCCAGGCGTGAACCGTACTTCCGACTGCCAAAACTTTTCCGGTTTTTCTGTTGAGCACCTTATATGCAAACTTCAACTTTACACAGGACATATAAACTATGCTGGTTAATACGGATACTTCATCTCCATATTTTGCAGGACTTTTATAGCTGCATTCTATTTGAGAGAGAGGAAGGCAGACTCCTTTCAAGGTTATACTGGAATTTGGGAAACCTGCTTTATTTAAATAATCCATCCTGCCCAGTTCAAACCAATGTGCATAACAGGCATGATAGACTATGTTCAATTTATCTATTTCAAAATAATTTACATAAAACGAAGTATTGGTTATCATCTGACTTTCACATCCTCTCATCAATTCATTTTAATCCTATTAATTCATGTTCCTTTGCGTAATAGAAACTCTGCATTACTACACTTCGGATGGCTGTTTACAGCCTTCTATCAATTCATCCTTAATTTTATTCAGAAGCTTCTCCATAACGCTTCGATGGGCGGAAGGCTTATAATAACCAATTGACAGCGTTAATATCTTATTATAGGTACTTGCAACAAGGAGAATTCCGGGTGCACGTACAACCGGCGGGACAATATATGCGTCAGCAACAGTGTGCTCACCAAATTTAATTGGTGATTTCGATACAAAGCCAAGGTTTGCCAATACTATACCACACCTGTCAGTAACATAAAAAGGATTATACGAAATCATATCAGCAATTTGTGACAAGGCTTTATAATAGCTGTTGAACTGTAAGAAATTCATATTTTCAACCCATTCTGCCCATACGGCATTTTCTATTCCCTGATGACCGTTTTTTAATTTTTCTGTTGTTGACATTACCCTGGATAAGGTTTCCGAAAAAGCTTCGTGTTTTTTCCTGGCTATCGTTGTTACATATCCGCCCGCAAGGTTCCTTATTGCCTCTGCTTTTTGATCCGGAAGATAACGACGCAAATCAAGTGTTATAGGAATATCCATCGGTACCCCATATGGAGGTTTGGATATTTCAAACATAGCCCTGTAGATGGCAGTTAGTATCAAATCATTGATCGTTGCTCCTCTCGCTTTTGAATAGCTTTTCATTTTATCAAGCTGATCGTTTGGAAGCTTGCAGACAACAAACCGGGCAACACCGATCCGGCTGTTTTTCCATGGAAATTTCCAAAGTGGCAGCGCCATTTTAGGTTTCAAATTAATAATTGCTTTTGAAACATCTGTATCCAGTGCCTTAAACAGTCTATTCTGGTCATTTTTATTTCGTATACTTTGTATTGGAATATAATCGCTGCCTTCTTTATCGATTTGAGAATAAATATCCGCAAGAAGTAAAAAATATTCCTTCGCACCAGCGCCGTCACAGCATACATGACTGGCTTTCAAACACAATATATCATCTAGTCCGGATCGTATTAGTTTTACCTTGGCCATAGGTCCTCTATCCAGATCCAAAGGGATATCCAGAAATTTTTCAACAGCCGCATCCGGATTATCCGTTTCCTCAAATGTACAAAATTCATCACAGTCCATATCATTTATACGTTCCCAATAAGGACGAGTGCTTTTAACAAAACGGCACCCGAAAACAGGCTCGGCATCAAATGATAATTTTACTGCTTTTGATAGTTTATCAAAATCCAGATTGCCCTCGAGCTTCATTACCGCTTGAATCTGAAAATTTGTAAGCTTGTAACGAGCAACATAGTTACATATATCATGCCCATCAGCCGGTATGCAATTTAGACTATTGCCGGCTAAAGGAGATAATGGAATCTTTGCTTTCATATTAAATCACTCCCATCTATTCGTTTTTAAATACTTTCAACTGTCTTTAGTCAGAAGTTTACATAGTTGATCCATAATCTATATCATAGGAACAAATAGCATGTTCCAATTAACGGATGCACGGTGGGAAGGACACCGCCTTTTATCAGAAGTTTGGAAAGCAACTTCTGATAAGTTATACTATAGGAAAAAAAGACATTTTCCTATAGTCGGATGCACGGCGGGAAGAACCCCGCCTTTTATCAGAAGTTTGGAAAGCAACTTCTGATAAGTTATATTATGTCAAGATATATGTGCATGTTACATATGCCCAATTATTTTTTATATCGAAAAGAGGGATTTTTTAAGGTATATTATTCTGTTTTGTTTATTAAGTGATAATTTTGTTAAGTTAGAGGTAATATTTTCTGAATATGGTTTCACAGTTTTACTTATATAGACATATTATGACTATATGTATTAAGTTGAATTTTGGGAGGTGAACATATTTTGTGTTGGAATCCGGCATCTGAAGATATGTCCAGAAATGAAATGGTTAAAATTCAGATAAAGAAGCTTATTAATTCGGTTAAAAGAGTTTATTATAATATATCTCATTCTCAAAACAAGCTGCAAAAAGCCAGTATTGAACCTGGTGATATAAAATCCACAGACGATTTTAAAAAGTTGCCATTCACAAATAAAGAGGGTTTTTCAAAAGAAACAATCAGCAGCATCATTGACAGAATGTGTATCAAATATGAAGACAATGAAGCCATAGTCTACAGGGACAAAAATATTCGGTATTCTTACAGAGATTTTAAGAAAATGTATGATGGTATAGCAAAGGGGTTACTGAAACTGGGGATAAAGAAAGGTAACCATTTATCAATTTGGTCTTTGAATAATCCGGAATGGATCGCTCTTCAAATTGCGGCTGCCAAAATCGGGGCAGTTCTTGTCTGTATTAACACAGATAGCAGTAAGCGTGAACTTGAATATGTTTTAAAACATTCTGATTCAAAAGCCCTCTTTTTCTCAAAAGGATATAGTGGAAACAACTATGCTGATTCCGTATATTCCATATGTCCGGAACTCAAATATTGTTTCTCTGGAAAGTTCTCAGGTAAATCCTTTCCTGATATGGAGTTTGTTATTAGTTTGGATGGTGAAGATAAAAACCTGATGTCTCTTGAGAATCTTATAGAAATGGGCAAAGATGTGTCCGACGAAGAATTACTTGAAAGAGGCAATTCATCAGAATGTTATGATACAACAAATATTCAATATACATCAGGTACTACAGGAAATCCGAAAGCCGTAATGTCCACCCATTACAGTATCATTAATAATGCTGTCATTTCAGGGAAAAACCTTGATTTTTCTGAAAAAGACAGATTACTTGTATGTCTCCCTCTCTTTCATGTAATGGGATGTGTTTTAAGTGTTGTTCAATGTTTATTATATGGTTCAACAATAGTACTTGTGGACAGATTTCAAACAACAACCGTTCTTGAAAATTTGGACAAAGAAAAGTGTACGGGATTAAACGGAGTCCCTACTATGTTTAAATTTCTTCTTTCCCATCCGGGCTTTGACAACTTTGATTTATCGAATCTTCGAAAAGGCATGATAGCCGGCTCTTATTGCCATCCTGACCTAATGAACGAAATAATGGATAAACTGAACATGAAAGAACTCTGTATCGTTTATGGACTAACAGAAGCTTTGGGTATAACACAGACTCTCATTTCTGACCCTTTCGATATGAGAATAAACACGGTAGGGCGGGGTATGTTCGGTACAGAAATAAAGATAATCAATCCTGCTACCGGCAAAGAAGTACCTAATGGTACAGAGGGTGAGTTTATCACTAAAACAGAATATATCATGAAGGGATATTACAAAAACCAAGAGGCTACACAAAAGAGTATAGACAAAGACGGATGGCTGCACACCGGAGATTTAGCGGTCAAAGATGACGAAGGTTACTGCAGGGTTATCGGCAGAATAAAAGATATAATCATCAGAGGCGGTGAAAATATATCACCGAAAGAAATTGAAGAGTTATTAGTAACCCATGTATCGATAAAAGAAGCTGCAGTCGTAGGCGTTCCTGATAAAAACCTTGGAGAAGAGATATGTGCTTTTGTAATTATTGAAGATAAACATACTTTATCCAGCGAGGATGTTATATCATTTATTCAGGATAATCTTGCAAAGTTTAAAATCCCTAAATATATCGAATTCGTAAAGGAATTTCCCGCTACGGCAAGCGGAAAGATAAAAAAATTCATGTTAAAAGATTATGCCGCTAAAAAATATAATGTTTAATAATATAATGGATTATTTATTAGTCAAAGCGGATATTCCGGGTCCGCTACGCTAAGGAGGCCACTGAAAAAGTTCCTGTTACAATTGAATGTACTATTTAGTATCTGATATAATTATTGTATCAAAATGTGGAGGTGATACGAATGATTAATAATCAAATTGAATTACAACTTAGTTCTCAT
>JAEWAK010000045.1 GCA_023391695.1 Bacillota bacterium | reverse complement strand
TAGAATCCTGCAAAGTCGCCATAATCTTTTACCAACCCCTCTACGGTATATTGGATGGTATATTGATGGTTACCATAGCTGCCAATGCCCCAGCAGAGTTCATATCCATTGGAGGTTTTCAGGATGCCGCAGGTACCGGACTTTTCCTCTCTGGAGAGCTTTGTGTCCCAGTCGCCCAGCGTTTTGTATTGCGTTCCCGACTCGTCCCATACAGCCAGGGAATGGACGCTCATCCCATCCATGTTATTCAGAGCCTTGTAATATTCTGTACCGCCGGATACACCGCGCACATCCCAGATCTCCGTTATGACCGCAGAGCCATCACTCTGAAGAATGACATCCAAATTAATGGACGGTATAGCATCCTCTTGTGCAAATACCGGAACTGCACCCAGGATGAACAGTACTGTGAACAGTACGAAAAAAGTGAACAATCTTTTTTGTTGTAATTTCATTAGCCTCCTCCTGTCTTGTATATATGCATCAATAAGTTGTTGAAATTCCCATTATATAAATTTCCTGTGGCCTTGTTATAATTTGCCTACAGGAACACCCAGTCGGCATCACTATATACTTTTCTTTTTACCAACGGCTGCTAAGTATATGATAAATTCTTCATCCCCGTCTAATTGCAGGACTTTATCAATCGCCTCCTGATCATATATGCCAATAGCACAAACGCCCATATCCAGAGATTCACCGGCCAAATAAAGGTTCTGGCAAATATGTCCGACGTCGATTAATATTTTCTTATGCGCTGACACGTCAAATTTCCATTCCGATCTATAAGGTGTCGTACTCCATGCAAAGGTTAACGCAGATTTTTCAGTAAAATGAGGAACAAAAGGCTGGTCCAATGAAATTTCATCTAGTTTCTTATCTATATCATCTAATGGAAACAGGAACATTAACGCATGCTCTATTGGTAAATATCTATAAATCCCTTTCTCCAAGCCAATCACATTCATTATGAATAGATAGGTTTCAAAGGTATGTGTTGCTCCGCTGCAGGGAACTGTCCTAAAAGTCAAACCCGCTTTACTTGTTCCAGTTATACCCTGGGTTGCCCATAAAAGGTATAATAGCTCTGCAAGACTTATGGCTTCCTCGCTATAATTCCGAATACTTCTCCTATCCTTGATACATTGGAGAATGTCATGTTTTTTTAGAATGTCAGCACTGACGGCAGGTAAGCTGATTATTTTTGAATCGGGATCATACCGCTTTAATCCTTCTGGCTGCGGCAATCCCTTCATTTTATCCGTCTTAATACTCTTCAATTTATAAAAATTAGATTTTAAAAAGTTTCTCTCTACTTCATATTTTCCCATTTCTATTGGCTCCTTATTTATAAAATAATCAAAATCCCTCATATTATTAATCGAATGAAATATATAACTATATTTCATTCGACCGATAACCCTATGAGTAATATCAAAAGTGATCGAAGCAATAAGAGAACTTGCGCATGCAGCCAGCAATAATATCCCCATTACAAATCTGCCTAATGACTCAAAGCTCTCGCTTGTTACACTATACATGGTAATAAAATTATTGTGAGTGTCGCTTTTCATTTACCCGCTCATCAATCCACGTGTATATGTTGTTAATTTCTGCTTCATAGTCTTCATTAATTTCAAAGAACTTCGCATTATTCTCACTACAGCGTTCTTTAAGTTGAGTATGCAGCTTAATAAAATTATCTCGGTTCATATAATCATCATATAAATCCTTTTGCTCTATCTCACTTCTATGCTCAATAATTCCAGAAATGAAATGCTTCTCAAGATAATTTATTGAAAAGCCTATGTATAGAGAAATAATCTGTTCTGAATACTCAGGTTCAAACTCTCGAATTTGATCTGGCGGTAAATAGCACCCTTCAATAATGATGTGCTGGCCATTTTCAATATTGGTCATAATAATGCCCTTTACAATCGGCCACAGTTTATCTGTAATCTCATCTTCTTTGTCCGTTGCAGTAAAATCACAATATTTATTTCCACGAATCAATCCCATTTTTATGTGGTCTATTGATAAATATGGTATCTTATATTTTTCAAGTAATTTCTGTGCCATCAATGTTTTCCCGGTACAACTAACTCCACCAATTAAAACAACCATTACTTCTCCTTCTTATTGTATGAATTTTAAACAGTTTCCACTTTTTAAATTAGAGTTTACTTAATTTAAACAGTTTGTATTCATAATTTATATATTTCTTTGGCCTCTTTAGGTAATGCAAAGGCATCTTTTAAAAACTTTAAACTGTTGTTTGCTTCTTATAGACCAATTTGTACTCATAGTATCAATAATTTTTCATACTGTCAAATAGTAGTTGTTCACCTAAATTTGGGCTTTGCATTATGTAGACTCAATCATTATGGATATTTAACTAATAGACAATACAAGTAACAATTCCGTTATACTATACTCTATGGAAATATCGGAACAATCATAGATTATTATTCTTATAACCCTTGATTCTTCTTTCAGATAACTTTCACAACCGACAGTCAAATAAAAACTCTTTTAATACTTCTTCCAACAACAAAAAAAACCTCCTGTAATATCACCAGTGATGATATACGGAGGTAAAAGCAGTAAGGTGAATTTCAATTTAGTAAATGTCCAGTATATCGTAACTGAACAGCAAAACAGCCCTATAACCGCACATTTACTTTTGAAAACAACTATTAAGAAATTCTAAGTTTTATTTGTTACTTTGTTCTCTTGATAGCATTACTTTCTCTCTTTTTAAGAAGTAATGAAAGCATTTAATCTTTATTAATATCATTTGCAATTGATTCATTTGCATTGTCTATCATTACAGACAGGTCATCAAGTCTTGCCTCCGGAGTATAGAAAGCACCATTATAATAAATAGATACACCATTTGCTATGTCATCCAGAAGCCATGAAACTGATGCATTATACTCAATCCAACCAGAAGGAACCTCCTTCTGTCCATTTGCATAAAACTCCAGTGCTTGCTGCTGATATTTTTCCCATCCAGCCAGTTTATCAGATCCACGTCCTTTACTGGAAGTATAACTATCTTCTGCCTTTTTAATAGCGGCAGTAACCTCATATGTAATATTAACCGTTTCTTTTTCACCGGCTGCTTCATTTGCTGTGGATAAGGTAAAGCACGATGTTCCGGTTTCTTTATTATACTGTCTGGTGTATTTTATACCATCACAAACAGATGTGAGCAATTCTTCATTTACATATTTATTATAAATATCTTCATCATCTTTAATAATACTAAGCTGTTTCATGATAGCTGTTGATTGTTCTACTGCTATATCAGTAGTAGCGCTGTTTTGTGTAAATGCTACTATCGAGGAAGCGCATACCATTTGGCGGGCATATATTAAATCCTTATCACTTGTCCCCTTAGCTGGATAGACATATTTTAAATATAAGAAGTCTCCATTCTTATTAACAATGCCCGTTATAACTTCTTTATTAAGGAATTTATGTTCAAACGTATTATAAGTATCTCCTTCTGTAAGGTCTAGGTTTTCTAACTGATATCCCTCACAATCCGAGATGGATTTATTAAATCTTTTAACGAATTCGTCCAGATCAATTCCGATTGGATAATACTTTGTTGCATTTTCATTTTCGATATCTGATTGTTTTGATTGATCCTCTTCGCTGCTTTGTGTTAAATCTTCCGTCTCATCATTTTCATCTGTAATATCTGATTGTTGAATTGATTCTGCTTCACCTTCTGTAGCTGTAACTTCAGGCTTTGGTGTAATTTGTACATCATCCTTTGTTACATTGGTTTGAGATACAGCTATATCATCTCCGGCTGCATCCTTGGTTGAATCTGATTTTTCTCCACAGCTAACTAATAATAACATTAATAAAAAAATACATAAAATATAAAAATATCTTCTCATAATTGCCGCCTCTCTTATATACGCCCTGGGTAATTTATAACCATTATATTTACATATACTTTATAAATCTACCATAATTTAACTTATTTTGCAATTATAATACCAAATATCTTTTTTCCCCTGCGTTAACTCTTTAAGTCCTATCCCGCCGGGCAGATGAAACAGTCTTTTTCTTTCTCATACTCAAAAGCTTCGCGGGTAAACTCAACCTTGTAATTCACCCCGCCTGTCGCTCCTGGCGTATGCATATGAATTTCCATATCCGAAGTCTGCACGAAAGCCATGAGCGCCATAAGTTACCAATGCAACACAGAAATCTATCATCAAATTTCAGACCGGCTACTTCATTTGTGGCAACACATATCGCAGCGTCTGGGCGCTTTGGGAATACCCGACAGGGTAGCTATTGTATGGTGCACCTCTTGACATTTTGTGTTTATTGAGATAATATAAATCAAACGATTGATTAAAATATGCTGAGGTGCTTATGTCTGAGTCGGATACAAAACTAAAAATTATATGGGCTGCAAAAAAATTGTTTGCACAAAACGGATTTGACGGTACGTCAACAAGAGACATTGTTTCTGCTGCAGGCGTAAATATCTCGCTGATTTCGTATTATTTTGGAAGCAAGGAAAATCTGTTTTTTGCGCTGTTTGAAGGATTCCCGGTCCCCGTATATGACAGAATGCCAGAGAATTGTGACCTACTTCTGGAGGAACTGTCCGGTATACTTGCCGGAATTGTAATGTTGCGATTTGATGAGCCGGATTTGGTCACTATTTTACAGCAGGAACTTTATCGGCAGAGTGCGAGATCGGAAAAGCTTGTGGAGCTTTTGTCCCCCACTTGGAACCGTATCCGTGCGCTTATTGAGTTGGGCAAGGCGCAAGGTCTTTTCCGGGTGGAGCACGTGGACACAGCATTATCCTTTGTCATGGCGGCAGCGTCTTTTCCGAGGCAGCACTCTTTTTATCGGGGTTATCTGCGGGAAAAAGAAAATCCGCAGGACGTCGTCAGAGAAACCTTAAAGTTTATTTTTAGAGGCTTGGGGTTCGTCGAGGAAGAGCAAGGAGGCGAATTAAAATGAAATTGTTTTTTAAGGATCAAGCTTTTTCTTTTGAGTTGCTGCGTGCAGTTTCCTATAGCGGCTATCAGGGTGCGGAGTTGGGAGAATGTCTGGCGATTGCGGCGAATATCCGCGAGGGAGACTTTAACAGTTGGTTCGTCGAGTGGAACAAGGCCGCCGAGCACCTGCACAAGCTTGGAAAATCCTGTATTGAGAATGGTCGGAAAGTCAGTGGCCGGGAGGCGCTGTTGCGTGCGTCCAATTACTACAGGACGGCGGAGTTTTTTCTCTCCCCCGACGATCCCCGGCGGAAAAAGTCGTATCGGGGAAGCACCGATACCTTCCGGGAGGCCATGCACCATATGGATTTTTGCTGCGAAGCCGTGAAAATTCCTTATGAAGGGAGTTACCTGTCCGGCTATTTTTACCGTGCTTCCGACAACGAGGCTTCCACCCTAAAGGCAACTTTGGTGATGTTGGGAGGTTTCGATTCCACTTGCGAGGAGCTCTATTTTGCCGGTGCAGCTGCGGCAATCAAGAGAGGATACCATTGCCTGATTTTCGACGGACCTGGCCAGGGCGAAACCCTGCGCATTCAGAAAAAGCCCACGCGCTTTGATTTCGAAGTGCCTGTGGGCGCGGCACTGGATTATCTGGAAACACGGTCCGAAGTCGATCAACGCCGCATCGCGCTGATGGGAATGAGTATGGGTGGATATTATGCGCCTCGGGCGGCGGCATTTGAAAAAAGAATCTCCGCTTGCGTCGCTTATGACGTACTTTACGACGTATGGACTTCTATGATGAATAAAAACCCAAAGCTGCGGATCGTCGAACGGCTTTCACCCGCAGCCGCCGAGTTTGTCATGGGTATGGCTATGAAAACCAACGTCTCTCTGCGCTGGATGGTTCAAAACGCTCTATGGGTTTACGGACTGGAGCATCGGTATGAACTTCTGAAAGCCGTTCCCCAATACACCCTGCGGGAGGTGGCTGGCCAGATCAAATGCCCTATGCTTATCCTTGTTGGAGAGGCTGATCATTTTGTTTCTCCGGAACAAGTTAACGAGCTTGTGGAACGACTGCACTGTCCTTCCACGGTGCGTATATTCACGAAAAAAGAGGGCGCGGAAGAACACTGTCAGGAAGGAAATCACGCGCTGTTGCATCAGGTCGTTTTCGATTGGTTGGATGAGCAACTGCCTTCCAAGCCCATATAAAAATTGGTATGCGTAGATAAAAGAGGGTGCCTGCTTATTTGGTTGCAGACACCCTCTTCTATTTGGAAGAGCTAATGCTCTTGGCCTATGAGCCCCGCTTCGGCGGGGCCTTTCTACTTCATTTGTGGGAACACGTTCCGGTACATGTGAGACTTGCGGGAGTATCCGACATGATTACTATAGATGATGAAAAAATAATGGAGAATTAAGCGTGACATCAGCTTCCCATTTTGCTCATAATAGCCGGTTATAAATATTTGTGTAATAACTCTTTAGGAATATGACAATAGTCATTAGGGCACCTATCTAATCTATCTTGATGTTTATCTGCACTTTTAACATAATTCATAAGCGGAAGGACTTCCACTACAATTTTGTCCCTATCTGCTCTTTCTATTATATAATTCTTGGCCTCTTCCAAATGTCGAGGTACTTTACTATATACGCCCGTACGGTATTTTTTCCCCACATCATTACCTTGTTTATATACACTGTAAGGATCTATAATCTCAAAAAAATAATCCATTAGTTGAGAAACAGTTACAATTTCAGAGTCAAATTCTGTTTTTACGCATTCAGCATAATCATCATACTCGCCTTCGAGAGTATTTGAATAACCATTTGCTCGTCCTGCTTGAGTATTAATAACACCTTTTAATGTTTTGATAAATGCTTGTACCCCCCAAAGACAGCCACCTGCAAAATATATTGTTTCAACCATAGTATTCACCTATTTTCTTTCGTCAAATATAAATAATCCGCAGTTAAAAACTGCTCGACAAATTCTTTAGGTTAGAATCGATGATAGGGTAAACGAAAAAGCAGTTTTGTCTTTCCAATGAACTGCATCTTCGTTAACACCATTTTCGATTTGCCTAATTGAACAAAGAGATCGTCCCTTTAGCCGGTATCTATGGACTTTCAATCTTTGTTCTTTCCCCTTATAGTAGCATAGTTTATCTTGTTTTTAAAGACTTTCTTCTTGCTGTAACTAGTTTTTAGCATGACAAAAAAGCCTGTTTTTTTTAGAGATAAAAGAATCGCTGCACCATAGCCTTGGTCAGCTATCGCGCAGCGATTTTGTCCAATTGAAATTTATGATGTTCTTCTGCATTTATAATTTTACCAGTAAATTGGATATTACCCTTTTCTATATGGTTGAGTCATAGAGATATTTAAAAGTTGCTCCACAATTTCTGAATATTCATTTGCTGTTATCTCAAATGGTTCCCATTCAGCCAATCTCCCAAACGCTCCGTTAAGTAAAATAGCATTTAATTGTTCAAAACTAGGAATAACTTTATCAAAAGTATATCCCCATAACATTGAACTATCATGTATCATATCTGTAACAGATCCCTTTTTTACTAAATAATGTGCTTCTTTTCTATCGTACTCACCACAATAATCTGCTTCCGGCATTAAGTAATATTCTATAATCCTCATTTTTCACCCCAATTTCATTTTGTTATTCTGTTATAGCACATTCTACAAAACTTACAAAATCATTTCAATAAACAACATAAGATGCTCTTAAATAATTTTAATAAAGGTCTTGAATCTCTAAATCCAAGTCCTTATAATAATTTATTTTATTTCTATCTCAATTTCCACATTGTAGCTCGCCGCATTTTTTCGAGTTAATAAAACGTACGTCTGCATGCCTTGAACGGTCAAAAAAGATGCCGTACCCCTCTGGTATCCCCTTGACAGAAGCCCATATTTCAGATAAAGTCACCTGGATAGGCCTTTTTTAGTCGATTTAGAGTCTAATTTTAAATTACAATTCAAGTAAATTGTAGGAAATACTTACCGAACATATAGCTGTTTTTGAGAGTACCATTTGTCCACTGCTTACACAGCGCATTTGCAAATTAAGTTAGCGTGATACAAGGTGCTTGGTGTATGGTTCCAGCAAAAACATAAGCTGCTCAGTAATTTCCTGAACATTACAGGGCATAGAATTATTGATCCACCACTCCAATACTCCAATAAACCCGGAAGTCAAAAAATGAGTGGTGACATCATTTGAAAACGCGTTGTTTTCTGACTTTACACCGATAACCTCGGTTACTGTTTGCGCAATAATGGCATATAAGCGGCTACGGAAAAATCCAAATCCCTCATTGTTAAGAAGCAACTTGTAAATTGTGAAATTTTCCTCCAAATATTCAAATAAACTTTGAAATGCGCTTACGTTTAGAGTGGTATCAGCACTATTGGCACAATGATTTAGCAGCAGCTCAACATATTTTTCAATACACTTGTCAAGTAAGTCGAATTTATCCACATAATGCAGATAAACAGTCCCACGGTTTATGTCTGCGCGCTCGGCAATGTCATTGATAGTAATTTTCTCAAATCCTTTTTCGGACAACAGGTCAATGAAGGTATCCATAATCAACTGCCTTGTTTTTTTTATTCTTCTATCCACTGCGTTCTCCTCCAGATATTCAACAAATTAGTGCAATGTGTTGAGTTATCAACAGTTGGAACAAATGTAACTATTGAAACTCCCTTCACAAATCAGTACATTAAGAATATCAAACACGTGTTGAAAAGTCAACACGTGATCATTCAGGAGGATACTTTATGAAAATACTAATTTTTGGCCGCGGCGTGATAGGAACACAGTACGCCTGGGCTTTCGAAAACGCGGGCCACACCGTTGAGTTCTATGTTCGTGAAGGCAGGAAGGCACAATACGGCTCCTATGTAAACTTGGAACTATGGGATGCAAGGCAAAGCAAAAAAGACCGGATCGTCAAAGAAAAATGGCCTATTGTTATGCACGAAGAGATAAAGGAAAATCACGACTATGACCTCATTTTTATGAGCGTCAACCCCGAACAGGTATCAAGTGCGGTAAAGTACCTAGCACCGCGGGTTGGAAATGCAACCGTCCTTTTTTTCTGTAACTTCTGGAAGGACCCTCAATCCGCCGTTCAGCCGATTCCGAGCAGCCAAATTGTTTATGGCTTCCCCGGTGCCGGCGGCGGATTTGAAGAAAACACACTTTACGGCGGGCTTTACAAGACGGTTCAGTTTGGAACATTTGAACCCGAGCCTGCCAAAAGGGATTTAGAGGTTCGTAAGCTTTTTGCTCAGGCAGGCTTCAAGATAATGGTTCAAAAGGATCCACAAAGTTGGCTCTGGAATCACTTCGCGTTCAACGCTGCAATGGAAGCCGAAGTATTAAAAAGCGGCAGTTTTGAAAAAGTAATTTCCTCACGCGAAGCGCTTGATGGATTAGGTTGGGATTTAAAAGAAATGATCCCTGTTTTGAAAGCAAAGGGCTCAAAACTTGATTTTTTGACAAAAGTGTTGAGCGGCCTGCCGCCGAGAGTTGTTGGATTTCTTATGAGTCACATTGTTTTTTCTCCGAAAAGCATGTCCTATGCGCTTGTGGCGCATAACCACTTTAAAGTTGGCTATGCTGTGCAGGAAGTTATTACAGATGCCAGAAAGTACGGAATAAAGGCACCACGGCTTTACGATGTAGAAAGCTTAATTACGGAACAATGAACAGATCCAAGAAAAAGGTCAATGACGAAAAGACCTCCTATTGTAGAATAGTAATTACGCCAGGAGGTCCTGTTTTGTTGTGGGATAATGCAACTATTTATTCAATTAGATGTATTGAATTCGAAGAAGCCTTAAAATATCCATATTTCACTTATATGTCATCTTTTTTATATCCTCAAGGGTCTCAATACTTATGACTATTGCTAATGTGCTTAACCCCCTTTATTTTCAGCGTTTGACGTACATTCAAGCAAGCAGCAACATTCTGTATGCCTTGAGGAGATAAAAAAGATGACCGTTGAACACAATTTCCCCTTGGCGTCAGCTAATCCTTGTATAAAACTCTTCCTCTTGCGATTAATTTTTAAGCAAAATTTTAAGCTATTTTCAAAAATCGCTTATCAAACATAAATTTTGTCTCAACAAAAAACATGGAAAACAGATTGCTTGAAACTTATGTTAAAATTGTAAGCAATAAAACCTTCAAGTCCTTGCCTATGGATTGCCAGCTTGAAGGCTTTATTCGGTACAATTTCCAAACCCTGTATAACAATATAAATATAACCATAAACAAATTTCCTATTATTGTAATGCTGCAAGTTTAAATAAAACGACAAATTGAAATTGTATAAAGTTCCCTCTTGGAATACACTGGTGCTTGAACTTCTCCAACACCCGCATCATCTCCTGAAATTCCTCCGGTGCCGGCATGGTATAGTCAATTCTCAACTGGCTGTTTTTCTATGAACATATAAAATCTTAAAAATCCCCCGGTTGCAGGTGTTCCAGGTATGCTTGCACCATTTTTTTCGCAATTGTTTTATCATAAATATTGGGAAAATACCGGTAAAATCTCCACATGATCGAAACAATCGCAGTTACAGGGATGATCGCTTTGTTTTTTTTGACACCTTTTAATATAATTTCAGCCGCCTTCTCTGCCGGAATCCAGTTGTTTTTCTTCGTTAGCTGCTGCTTCAGCGATTCCTTCGCCCCGACAATCTCAGATGTCTGAAGAATCGGAGTCTGGACCGGACCGGGGCAAACCACGCTCACTTTTATTCCATAGGCGGCCGCTTCGGGACGAAATGCCGTGCAAAATCCCACTACACCGTATTTTGTTGTGGAATACGGTGCTCTCATCGGTGTAGGGAAAATTCCCGCACCGGATGAAATATTGATGATATGACCGGATTTTTGCCGCAGCATAATTTTGTAGACCTCTATGGAGGTGTAGATTATCCCCAGTAAATTCACATTGATAAATCTGAGCCATCGTTCATTATCAAAACGCCAAGTTTCACCTCCGGTAGCAAGCCCGGCGCTATTGATCAAATAATCAATTCTGCCGTACTCTTTTGCGATTCGTCCAACCAATGCACACACCGCATCATAATCCGCGATGTTGAGCATAGCCGATTCTGCCTTTTGCTTTTTACTCTTAATTGTATTTACCACCTTGTCCGCACCATCCAGATTCAGGTCTGCAACAATGACGGTTGCTCCTTTTTCTGCCAGAAGCTCACAAAGAGCTTTCCCTATTCCCGAGGCTCCGCCGGTTACAACTGCTATTTTCTGATCAAACATCCTTCTTCCTCCTGACAATTATTTATACACTTGTATCTTATCTTGACATTTGTCTATAAATTAATTATGATTAATTCTAAGAGAAAAACAAGACACAGTACATCGTCAGGTGTCGGATAATAAACAAAATGAGGAAATCTGTCTATGAAAACCGAAAAGAAAATAGATTTGAGAATCCGCCGGACTCATAAGCTTCTGATCCAAGCCCTGGCAGAATTACTTAACGAAAAAGGCTTTGAAAATATCAGCGTTACAGAGATATGCGACAAAGCAATGATTAACCGTACAACCTTTTACAAACACTACACCGACAAATATGATCTTGTCGAACGCGGATTCGAGACTATGCTTGAAGACATATCGTCAAAGGTCAAATATCCGGATATCGCGAAAACGGAATTCACACTTAGCAAACCTCCCGCTCATTTTTTATTTTTGTTTACCCATATTTCCGAAAATAAAATCTTTTATTCTCTCTTACTGAATAAAGGGACATTTTCGATTTTGAGAAGTATATTTGCTGACTGGCTGGTAAAACAATCACAATACAGATTGAAATTCATAAAGTCACCGATTGGTATCCCTGAGCCTGTTGCAATTCGTTTTGCAGTCGGCGCGTTATTGGAAGTGCTGAACTGGTGGATAGAAAATAATATGCCGTATAAGCCGGAAGAAATGGCATTTTATATCTGGCATATGTACAGAAGACAGTTTATAGAATAGCAGCTGTTGAGATGTATATATCTCACTGCCATGAGGAGATAAAAAAGATGACCGTTGAACCCAATACTCCCTTGGCGTTGGATAATCCCATTAAAAAATCTTCCTCTTGCGATCAGTTTTTGAACTAAATATTAAGTCACTTTCAAAAATCACTTATTAAATATAAACCCTGATCTATTAAACTATCTCTTCTCCAATAAACAAACTGTCTCCATATGGCTTGAGTGGTCATTATTGATGTCTGCGTTCGTGGAAACATGTAACCCGTTTTTGGGCGTTTTCGAGGTTTGCGGAAACATATCAACGACTTTTGAGGTTTAGAGAACATATCTACATACGCACATTCTTTAAGTCATTTCATATCTCATTAAGATAATTTATGTTCTACTTTTATCTCCAGTTAAGTATGGAACAATAAAAACTAATTGATTTATCAAAGTTGTTCTTTACTGTCTATCTATCACTTCAGTATTATTTCTCATCTACTTAATCAAACATTCGCATAGGTAAGTTAAATTATTCCTTATAAACCTTCTCATCTAAAATATATAGAACCAATACCTTCATAAGCATTTACATCAACTTTCATTAAATTCCCAATTAATAAGAAAATAATTATGAATGATACATATATAAATACTATAAAAGATTTTTTGTAAACGATAAACCATGTATTTTTAGAATAGTACACATGGTTTACCGTTTACTTTGCAACAACCATATCAAGATTCTTCAAAAGGAATAGTGTTGATAGTATTATAGTAAGTCACTTATTCGATTAAGTTAGTATTACTTAATGCAATCCTAACTTTTTCTTAATAAACGAGAGCGTCCTTTGTTCATCTTTTTCTTTCGTAAAACTTTTCACTATATTTTCCATTGTTTCAGCACTCCAGTATATCTTAAGTTTTTCTTTTGCACGAGTTATTGCAGTGTAAAAAATAGAATGCGATATTTTTTCTGCATTATATGAAGGAATAATTATCTTTACAGACTTGTACTCTAAACCTTGTGCCTTATGTATAGAAACAGCATAGGCAATTTGAAAAGGAATGATTGTCTTGATTCGTTCTTCGTTAGATGCTGATTCATCATCACTTTTAATCACTTCTAAACATATCCGTGTTCCAAAATCTGTCACGTCAACAAATTCAAAACTTTCATTTCTGCATTGTCGCTCTGTTAGAATAGTGTCTATATCAATCGTGAATGATATCGCTGAAACGTTTTTTGAGATGTCTACTATTCTTCCTTTTAAATTATTGTACAATAAGGATGAGCGCTTGGTATCAAGAAAAATTACAGGATCTCCGACTTTGAATGTCCACTCAGCCCATGAGTATACTTCGCTTTTAGTATTGGCATTTTGAAAATAGAGGTTCATGTTGTTTAACCCAAATTTGCCATCATAGTTTAAACACAATACTATCTCATCATCATCCTCGGATACGAATATTTCTTCTCCTATATCAGAAGAAAACGGACCGTCAATTGCTAGTTTCTCAGTAATAATAGGCTCAATTTTTCTAACTTCATTCCATAAACTCTTTAACTCTTTTTTGTCTGTCCTCCAAGTATTTAAAAGTTCAACATTGGCACCATCCGTTTTAATAATATCCTTGGTATAATAAAACCAGTTACCAAAATCGATAGGCTCAATTTGATAAATATCCCCTGCTAAAACAAGCAAGGTGCTTTCATCAATTTTTTCGAGTAGCCTCTTCATGGTTCTATTGTCTATAGTACTGCATTCATCAACAAAAACCATGTCATAATCCGTAAGGGTAATTGTCTTTGTAAAACTATCAATACTTAAAAAATCAGAGTCAAGACCTGGATTTTCTATACGTCTTTTTAAATTTTGTAAAGCAGTATGCGTTTTTGTAAGAAATAGCTTTTTTGACTGATTCATCATATTTGAAATATAGTTGATCAATGTAGTCTTTCCAGTACCAGCTGCTCCGTAAATAAGCATTACTTGAGAATTTACAAACAACTTTTGCAAAGCAACCTTTTTTAGGGGATCTTCAAAATTTATATTACATTGCCTAAGATATCGTAAGTTGGACTCCTTTTGTCCTCTGTTAGACATTTTTGAAAGCTTTAATAATTTTTCAATTATAAATAGAGTTGTGCTTTCGTAAGAGTCAATGGATAAAAAACCATTTTCTTCATTGATTAAAAAACCGTTATTGCACTCCCACCCATCTAGACTAGCATTGTATTTCTTTATCTCCTCCATGCTTGCTACTGAATCGACATTAAAGTACAACACTCCAGTTTCGCGTATCTGTCTTTCAATTGCTAAGTACGGACGTATAGTATTAAATTCCGCAGAATCATTTGTTATTTCAAGGATGTCATTTATACTGCCTTTGCTTGTTTTCCTTCCAGCCAGATTTGAAATAAAAGGTTTTTTCTCAAATGGATAGCATCTACTCGTAATGTAAAGATCATCAGTAAGACACTTTCTATTAAATGCATTTGGTAGTACGGACTCTAACATCTCTTCCCGCAGGTTTAGTAATATGTATCGTACAGTGTGCTTTCCTTCTTTGTGTGAAGATAACGAATAATCTCTTCTTAGTTTAAGAAATACATCCTTAAAAATATTAGTGTTTGTCTCACCATAGATTTGATACAAAGCGTTTTGAAAGCTATTTTCATGCAGGTTAATTAAATCAAATAGATTCATACCTGTCCTGGTGAGAAAGTCCATCAATGAGCTATACTCACCATAATTCTTACTTAATTTCATATTTATATTCAAAATTTCACCTAGCTTATTTAAAGATGAAGGGTCAATAGATACTTTCCAATTTGTTACTACTTTGATTTTACTTTTTACACCCCAAAGATTTATTTCAGCATTAGCGTATGCAATTTGTATTGAGTATTTGGTTGGGATGTTCTGTTTGGTATATATAGTTATCCGATTAAATTTAGTTGCATACAATCCGGCCAATTGCAGTGTAATTTCAAAATATCTTTCCCCATTGACAAAGAAGGGAGTCTTTTTTTGAATATAATATCGAGAGGTTCTAAGATTCTTTGGCGATAAATCAATTGAAGTAATACTTGAAGCTACCATTTCATAATACTCTGTATCAAGAGTATCGGTATGTAAAGGGAATGCTTCTAGGTTTCCTAATACAGTGATGTTAAATTTATTTTTTAAGAACCTTCTAATCTCCCAAAGATAGCTGTAGTATTTCAGCATCAATCTTTCAGATTGACCTTCATCGGGAATTCTTGAGCCAATGTATTTAAGGCCCTTCAAAAAGTTGCTTAAATATTTAGTTTCAATATTAAATTGTGACAGCTCCCATGCTAACCTCTCATTAACATCCATATATCCTAGATTTATTGCATTTAAGACCAAAACAGCATAACATAAATCATATAATCCATTCACAATTCTTCTTGATATATTGTCACGAGATTTATTGTCATTATTTATTCTATCAATTTCTAGTGATATATCCATACATCTAGTCTCAACGATTTTTATAGCATCTTCTTTTCTGAGATTATCCTTATTTAATTTGCTTAGGAACAAATGAAAGTCGATAATTCCTTGGAGTTTATTACAGAACATATTAACGCTTTCATCTGTATCTTTTAGCTCATCTTCAGGATTCAGTTTAATTGTAGTGCTATCCTTTTCAAAGTCTATTGCTTTGATGAAGCTAGGAGAGAGATATTTCCAAAAAACACGTTTCTCGCCTCTAACATCAGGGTTAAGAACGATAAATAAAATCCCTGGATCTGCAGTTACTTCACTAGCTATAAAAGCCGGAAATGCCAAGCTTTTTAAGCTATATGAAATTATTCCATCAGTTTCGCTATAATTATGTGTTCCTTTTATCTGAACTATAAAGTTTTGTTCCGGACATCTAGATATTTCAGGATTTGAGACAAACTCAAATGTACCATCATGATTTGGCCACTTATCATCACTAGAAAAGTTAGTATTAATTTTCCCACCTGAAGTCAGAAATGTTTCTAAAGTTGAAACTGCTGCACGATCTTCAGCTGAACGTACAGAATGGGTTGAAATATGACGTATGAATAAATCATTATTATTTGAACGCAAAAATATCACCTCATTTTAGATAGCATTTTTATTCTATATACCAGGGTCTTGACATGAAAAAACATATCAGAAATGTAATAATTTAACTTTATTATATACCAGTATTTTCAATATTGCAAAATTTTATTCTAATTTTCTACAATCTTCTATTTTTAAATCCTTATTAACACAATCAACATATTTCTTCCCACAAAAATACCCTTCGATATGTTCCCACAAACACATATCAAAGGGCAAAGTAAGTCGAATTTTAAATTTTATATTACATCAACTATCAAACTCAGTTTTTCAGCTGTTTCAGTGCTCTCTTATTTCGACATCAAACAAACTGTTTCCACATGCCTTGAGGAGATAAAAAAGATGACCCTTGGGCCTAGTGGGACCTTGGCGACAAGATTACAGCACTTCCACCGATTGTTCAAAAGCCTGCTGCACAAATTATTCCAATTTTTTCGATCTTCTCAATTAAAGGAAAGCTGCCTTGTAAATCATCTGGCAATCTTTTGTAATCTTATCCTCCCCATCTGCAACCTTATGTATTGCAATGCTATCTATAGATTAATTCTAAATTGATAAAAACCATGCTTCATCAATTACGTAATCATTAACTGGAGCAACTCCTAATTGCAATTCACGTAACTTCTCCACTAATTCATCTCCATCAACTAAATCAATTGGTGCTGCTCCGGGTCTATTTGCCTCTTCAATTGCAGGAGCTGAAAATTTACCAGTTGTTATAAATAATCCTTTATCAGCCCTTCCTTGCATAGCACCTCTAAAGTCTCTAACTTCTCTGGCTGAAACACTTCCAGCATATCGTTTACATTGAAACAACATATGGAAACTAATAATACCATTTAATTTGACAATTCCCACTCCATCTATGCCACCATCACCAGTTTTTCCAGTAACCTTAACTTGTGTAAATCCAGATTCTCTTAACAATCTCTGTGTTAACCGTTCAAAGGCATCTGGTTTTAAATTTAGCAATACATTTTTTAGCTTTTCACGCCACGTTTGTATTTCATCTGGAGTATCAACACCGTCGTTTTCCAAATTTTCATCTTCGATATTTATATTATTTGTATCCTTTACCTTTAAAAATGTCATTTCGCGAACTTTCTTGACAATCTCATCTGAATTTATATTTTCAAGTTCTCTTCCCTTTACTGTTAATGACCATACACCACGTGCTGAATTCTCCAAAATACCTACCTTTTTCATATAGGTTCTTGTCCATGCTAACCTATATTCAACTTCTGTTTTACTACTATTTCTATGCATAACTTCTTGCACTTCTGGTGTCAGCCCCAATATTTCAATTGTTTTAACATCTATTTCTGTAATTGTTCCAGACCCACCCAACTCTTTCATTGCCTGAAATACTTCCTGCATCATTTCATTATAAGCTGGTACTTCTAAAATATTATTCATCTTAATCACCTCTTATTTTCTTCTGCAATCCAAGAATATACACCTTGAAGCCATACTTCGTTTCTAAATACGCTTCATCATATTAAGGCTTACTCTTTCTTTTAGGTTTGTATACCTCTACATTCTGCAATCTCATCAAGTGACACTTTACCTTTTCTCCGCCAAACTCCACATTTACGTTAATATATGTGCCTACTTTTTCTGGGAAAGCAACACCACCGTCTCAACATGGCACGAGTGGATAGGATTGATGGTTATTAAACGTTATGTAAATATAGCCAAATTCTCTATAACGTAATGAGAAGTCAAAAAGGAAACCGAAAGACTATCGCATTATAAAACCAATATTCCTGTCAGCCAGTCATAAATGCTCTTTACATATTGGTACTCCACTGCTGGAACACTATATTTGTCAAAATTTAATTTATTATGTATTGTATTGATTTTTGAAATCCATGCAGTTTTTGCTTCTTTACCTCCAGCAATGTTCTGCTCCTCTGGTCTTACAAAAATAAATTCAAAAATTGTAGACCACAGTTTTCCGCTTATAACTATTTGCTTACAATCATCCATTGAAACAAAACTCCATGGTGAGATCTCATCCCCCTCTTCATTATTAGTAATGCTCTCATAGATTTTTTCATCTGCAATCGTTTTTACCTTGGTATATATTGTCTTAGGTAGACCTTTTACTAACCAGTTTGTTCCATAAAAGTCCTCCAGTTTTTCTGAAATCAAGACTTTTGTTCTTCTATCTATCTCAACGATCATTTCTTTGGTATCATCGTTGTATATTTTTGTTTCATTTATCCAAAATTCTCCAAGTCCTTCAGGCGTAAATCCCGGGCGCGCATCTGCAATTGCTTTTTGATATGCCCTCCAGAATCTTGTATCTGCACCGCCTCCGAAATATCCTCGTAAGTCTTTTCTTTGTTCTGCAGTAAGATTGTTTATGTATTCTGCCAAAGGTGACAAGTAGTATCTGATAATATCAAACATCTCTTCTACGGATTGAGTCTTAGGATTAATCTCTTTTTTAGAAACAAGCATATTAACCACATCATTTATAACTCTAATTACCGCTTGAATTCCACGATTCATAGTGAGCATTCCACTATCTGTGTCACCTTTTTCCCATTCCTCAGTACAAGCGTCTCTCACATAAAGGAAACAATACTCTATAAATGGATAAAACAAATCACATGTTTCTTGATTACTTCCACAATCAAATGTACCCTCTTTCACAATCTCATTTTTCTTTCCAAATAAAGCGAAGAAGTTACACTTTTTTAAAGCCGCTTGAATAGCTTCCACAGTTATGCACTTAGTTTGAGAAGATTCATTTTCACCAATTACTATTCTTGAATATAACGGTGAAGTAGGCTCATCTCCCAACATCTGCGCAATTTTGGATCTCAAAGCCTGCCTTTGCTCATTATAGTCAGGCGATTCCCAAAGCATATCTGCATTAAGGGTTACACGTAACGTTTTCGGAACAGCCTTCTGGTTCTCATTGATATCCATGAACATTTTGATTTGTTCACTTCTCTCAAGGTCCACAAATGCTACAACAGGTATAGAGTTTGTATTCGCATATTTTGAATTAGAATATCCGTATAATCTGTGTTGCCCATCAATGATATAGGCGGATCTATATTTTTTGGGTATATGTAGAATACCAATCTTTGAAATAGAATTATCCAATTTAGGTTGAGCCAAATCAAATTGCAGCGCTTTCCCTCCGGTATCAATACTTATAATAATTGAATTCGGAAAATAACCGCCTTCATTTATATATTCACGAACTTCTTGCAATCTCTTCTTTTTAATCAAACGCTGATACGTCGGCATCATGCTCTGATTGGCTTCATTTCTGTGAAGTACATAACCGATTTTCAATAGTTTTTCCGGTTCAATTGAAAATGAATAATATGTATACCCTCCCATTCTCCCTTGAATTGCCGGAATTCTATTATCCATATTTTTAATCTCTTGATTGGCAAACAAACTTCCGAGCAACTGATATCGTGCTGATGTACCAATGTGTTTTACAAGTTCTATATAATAATCAACAGTCGAATTGCTAAAATAGATAATTCCGGCTTTGTCTAATGCAGCTAAATCTTTTCTATTCATAATATAATTATATGATGCCCAAATGAATTTCACTTTTCTTCCAGGATATTGTTTTACTGCTTCTCTTCGCAGTCCCTCTACTTGACCGCTTAATTCTTGTATTTGTTCAGCAAAGTTTGCTTCCTGTACCTCTTCAGTTGCTTTACATTCCATCAATAAAATTGTCTCATCATCTACAGCCAAAATATCCATATGCCGCACCTTATCGAGGTCATGAAAGTCATATGATATTTCAAATTCTCTACTTCCATTCATTTCAAGAAATCCCATCTTTGCAAGCATTACCCATATACGGTCCTCAAATTGCTCTTCTATATCCTTGTCTTTCTTTACCCCAACATATTTATCGTTTTCATATTCTTTGATTTTTTCCCATCCTTCATCAACCAATTGAGGCAATAGCTCTGACTTTTCCTTTTTTAATACGAAAGTCTTATTCCTAAGATTTCTTTTCTTGATCAGTTCCTGTCCTATGATCATTTCTTCCCATTTAGTATTTGCCATAATTCAATCCTCTACTTGATGTTTGTAAATATAAATTCCTGAACCTTCCCTCTTGTAGCATTTTTCCCACCTATCAAACTATTACGTTCCACCGGAATCATCGTTGCTCCCTCACTGAAAATCTCCTTTATAGTTTCATGTGCAGCATTTGTTAAAATATAATGAGCTCCTTTTTTGTCTATGAAATCAATAGATTTTTTTAATCGCATCTGATCTTCTAGCGAAAACAGTTGTTGATTATATTTTATGAATCCGTTTTGATTATGCGAAACTGTATATGGCGGATCAAGAAATACCAAATCGCCTTTCCTTATTGTGTATTTTCGATCAGCAAAATCACCTTGAAAGATTTTAACTTTCTTTAATGATTTACTCGCCTCTTGTATACGCTCATAATCATATTCACATGTTCTATATCCATACGGTACATTGTACTTTCCCTTACTGTTCACTCTATACAAACCGTTGTATGATGTATTGTTTAGATATATAAATCTGGCAGCCTGTTCAACTTTTGTATCGAGTTCTAATGCTCGTATACGATAATAGTCTTCCTCTGTATTTCTATATGTTCTCATTATCTCTATGACTTCTTCTGGAACATCCCGGACCTGTATATATGCGTTCACTAATTCATCATTTAAATCTGATAAATACACATGTTTCGGAAGTTCTAGGGCAAAGAATATGGCAGCGCCACCCAAAAATGGCTCATAATAATTATTTATTTCTATTCCTTCGATCATATTCTTAATATACTCAGTGAGCCAAGATTTCCCTCCTGCCCACCTTAAAAAAGGTGTAAATTGTGGCACTATTCTGTCCTCCAAACAAATTCTAATAAATAATACTTTGCTCTCGTATAAGCAATATAATTCATATTGTCATTCGCAGCCTCATTATGTATGTAAATAACCATATCTACTTCCAAACCTTTAAACTCTTCAACTGAGGCAACCCGGATACAATCGTCGATGCAATCTGTACCTCTGTAAAAATTCCATTTTGCAATGCCTTCCTTGTACATATTCATAAAGTCTTTAGCATTATCAGAAATAATCACTATTGATTCAAATTTCAGTTGTTCCTCTTCAAAATACTCCTTAAACAGAGTTTCAAGTCGATGAGTAAGAGCGTTATTGTCCCTTATATACTCTGTTATGGGCGTAGGGCCTTCAACTGAATTTGCGATCACATCCATACCAAGATTTGTATGAGATGACGCCCACGAATATATATTTGCAGTGTTACGTATATTCTCTCTCAGGAGAAATGGTTCGACTTCTATTCCAAATCCCTCTCCAAAACTATTCTCACGAAGAATCTGAACATCATCGTAAAATACCCCCAGCCGTCCCTCATCTTGGTCCTTAAGCTGCTTTCGAACAATTATAGCCCACTCTTCCGTAAAATCTTGTGCTTCATCAACAAATATTGCATCATATCCACCTACTGATGTTTTTAGGTTACTTATCACTCCCTCATAAAGTGGCGCTTCAAATCTTCCAAAGTTATCTATTATACAAGAAAACATTGTTTCTATATCCAATACATCAACTACATCTCCAATTTGCTTTTTTACCATTGAAGAAAGGTATTTCGATGTGCAAATGTACAAAACACTTTTCATGCCCCCCGCAGCTTCATTTTTTGCCATCTTCATTGAAATCCATGTTTTTCCGGTACCTGCTCCTCCACGCATGTAAAACTGTTTTATATTATTGATAAAATAAATGTAATTATCTTGAACCCTGTTAATTACATCTAATTGCTGCTCCTTATACTTAATCAATGCACCAGCAGCTGCAGAAATTGCTATTTTTTTTCTCACTAGTTCCAAGAAAGCCTTGTGCTGGCTTTCTCTATATACTTTATATCCATATGATGCGCCACCCCAGATTTTAAACATTCTTTTTACGCAAGTATATATGTTATTTATGTCATTGCTGTCTATAGTGCATTCCTTGTTACGATTGCTAAATGTCTCTTTTTCTTCAACAGAGTAAAAAGGGAAAATCACTCCAGCTCCAAATATTCCTTGATAGTTGCTGTGGTATGTACTGGAAAAGAACTCTTTAAAGTAGTACATACTCTTTTCTGCCTGTTCGTAAGGAGTACAATTCAATCTTCTTTCACCATGTTTATTGTCTTTTACATACCAAATATTGTTTTCTATTCGTATTCCATTTCCACCTTTTACTTCTAGACATAGATATCCATATTCAGGGCTAGCTATAATAAAATCTGCTTCTGATTTAACCAACTTCCCATTTTTATATGTAGACCATTCCACTGAGTAGAATACAGAAAAAGAATCCGGTAATTGATTTTTTAATTCGTGATATACAATCCTTTCCGATTCAGTTGGCATATATTCAGCTATACTTTTTGGATACATAATGGCCATTTTTATCTCTCCCAAAATCCAACAGAACTGATATTATCATTCTCAATAGAGTATAAATATTTTCTTCCCAGTTCTGAGTTAAAATGATTACAAGAAACTTCAGGCAAGATTAAGCATGCCAGACACGCTGTTTCCTTTTCGGCACATATCGGATCAAAAATACAATTTCTTGAATCCTCAAACACTTTCTTTAAAAATTTGACATAACTTGTTTCCGCCATTCCCGAAAGTGCACCAAGCGGAATTCCTTGACTTGTTTGCGCGTATATAAAAATACTTGCAGATTCTACAATTATTATTTCAGTTAAAGATGTCTCAGATAATCCGCTCATTTCACCTGCTGTTTTTATAAATGCATGTGCCATGGAATGTAATAATGCAAAGACATTTTTGGTTATTGCTTCTGCAGAATCCACTTCCCCAAAAATGGAAATCGTATCACTATGTACATACTCTCCAAACCATTGTTTTATTGCAAATTCATCGTCAAGATCCGGTAACTGTTCCTCTCGGATCACTTTGTTATTGAACAGCCATTCGATTATTCTTCTCTGACTAATTTCAAACAAGATTCCCTCTGTATCAAGCTTTGCTCCATAAACCAGATTAGCATTACTGTTTTTTGCTTTATCAAATGCACAGAGCTTTAGCCTACAGTTTTTATTCTGATTATTTTTAGGGTCAGAAACCCTTCTTGTATACCCATATGTGCAATTAATTATTTGAATATCACAAGACACCTGCATATTAATGATTCCCAGTTTTTTGTTAATCTTATAAACTTCTTCTGGCAAATCAATAAACTCCATGTCTATTTGCCTTCTTATTGAATCTTCTAATGTGATGATCCTCTTTGCATATTTTATTGTATTATACTGCATAAGTTTGAATGAATAATGCCTGATCCATTCTTCATACTTATTAACATCTTCGCTTTTTTTCTTTGAGAAAATTGCATCACAATTTGACACATAATTTTCAACCGACACTTTGTTTGCATCGTTTGCCAGCATACTATTTACTGCTGTTTCAAAATCTTCTTGTTTTACCAAACCTATACCAATTAACGCCCTAACATATTCTTCTTTTTCTTTACGTTGAGCATCGTTCCGCATATTTTGACTGAACACAAGCTCAACATTATCTAAAATGTATTCATAATTTTTCTGGGTTAATTTTCCGAACCATTTCGCTACGATAATTTTTTGAGCTTCTATACTTTTCTCAAAAAAAGTACCACTCTTATCATCCACCAAATTGATAATACGAAGCGTGAAAGGTTTATAATTTTTTCCAGAAATCGCATTATCTGGGACAAGCCTTGCACTACATGTTGGACATATCTGAACAAACTCGGCTGGTTTTGTCATATTTCCGCTTTTATAAAACATCTTGTATGCTGTTTCATTTGGCCTATAATAAAAATCACTAATACCTTTTACATACGGAATCTTTATCGGCTGTGAATACCCACATGCGCAGGTATATGCCATCTGAAGCTGCTTAACAGACATCTTTCCGCATTTTTTACATTTCCAGGTATACTTGTCAACTTGACTAGCATTTAGCAATTCGAAACTACTATGGCAAGAACTACAATAAAATACCAATGGAGATAGTTGTCCCACAATATCTGGAAATCCTTCATTACATACTGGCTCAACTATGCAAAAAGATTGAATATTGTCATTAAGGCTAAACGAACTTGTATCTCCACCACGATTTGCAAATAATCGAATTTGACGCTTTATTTCATTATTTACAAAACTTTCATAAATGCATTCCATATTTTGGTAATTCCAATTTGTAATTTTCGCAGTTACTGTACGACCACCATCAGATTCAGACTTTTCAGACACCCACATTCCCGGAAGGAATTTATATACCGCTTGATTTTTGCTTCTTTTCATATAATCCCCCTATATTTTAATCTCTATTTGTTCTTCAGTATCTCTCAAGCTAGTCATTGGCTTTTTCCGCCCATGAGAATATTTAGCTATTGAATCAGATATCATATCAGTTTTCATAAAATTGTCATTTTTAATACTTTCAAGTATATTTGAAACTTCCTCACGAATTATTTCAGCATATGCGATTGACATTTTTTCATGGACATTACATCCATATGCATGAACTATCTTTTCTGAAGCATCTTGTACGTCAATTTTGTTTTCAAGAAGTAATTTTTTTACATCTACAGTATGGTAGAGGTTATCTTCATTAGCTTTTAATGTGTAATACTGATGAATAAACGCTGCCAATATACCTGGTAAGGTACTATAAATAGCATTTTTTGCCCACCGGTTTATAGGTACAGATTCGACTAACTCGTCTTTGTTCTGATGAAATACAACAAAATTTTTAAGATAGGATCTGTCTCTGACTCTCATAATCCTAATAATGTCTATTACGATCCCTGTATACTTTCTTCCCGTTCTTGAGTATGCCTGAATATACTCTGCATTATTATTTGGCATTCCAAAGAAGTACATTACGTTGAACGAATCTTCATCAACGCCATGGGAGATTGTACTTGTAGCCAATATAGTATTAGTGCTTTCTACATTCTTTCTGTTTGCCTGAATATCGAATAAGGTTTTTCGAACAGTCTGAAAATCGACATCACTTGTCATTTGCTCAATTACAAATTTAGGGACTTGTTGTGCCTCTAATTTGTTATTACCCTGATTTTGTAGAGCATTTTCAAGCTCAAGTGCGTCTTGCTTTCGATTGTTGTAAACCAACTCGATCCAATAGTCAAACAACATGTTGACGAATTTTTCTTTACTTGCAGAGAATCCATTTTTGCATAATTTGTTATAATGCAAATCTGAATCGCTCATCATCGAATATACCACCTGCCTCATAACATAAATCGATTCCCACATTCCGTCTGTTAATGATCTTCCATACGGAGCATATCCCAAAATAATTCTAGTTATATCTGCTTCATCCGTATATGAATAGAAATCTTCTCCCATCTTCGATGAAGGATATTCGCAAGGGAAACGTCTTGCTTCCATATGGTATAGATGATTAATATGCTCTTTGTACTGAGATATAGTGGCTGTCGCACCGATGAATCTAATCTGCTTTTTTTGCTCATCCGGCACAAGTTTTTTTGCATAGTAATCAATAAATGATTCATAATGAGCGTCAAACGTACCAAGACTTTCTTTAACTAAGTGCAATTCGTCTTGTATAAAAAGCGTCGGGATAGGATCTTTAAGCATTGATATTGTTTTAACTGTGCCATTGCATTTACCACAAATACATTTTGACTTATTAGAAAAGCCATGAATACTGCATTGCGATTTTACTTGACCAAATAACATTTTAAACTCATTGCTTATTCCTGCCATAGCCATCTTATCAATGGTACATACAATAATTGTTGGTAAATATCTATATATTTCGCTATCAACTATCAGTATTGGCAACACATTCATTAAGCAGTTTGAGTTTTCGCATACATGTTCTAACGTCCATCGCTCTGTGTTAAACTTAACGTTTACATGTTTCTCCCCACATACCGGACATGTATCAATAAAGCGATAGTATTCATTTAATGTATCAGTATCACTGTCCAAAATCAATCCACTGTTCTTTCCCCTGGCTCCTCTGTCGCTTAAGTGTTCTTGCACATCTATCTTATTTGGTGTGTTCGCGCTACCTACATAAAAACCAGTTTGAAAGTCTTTTGTATTTTTTAATTCATAACTACTCTGCTTTACTATATTGGCCTTAACAGTTATTGTCAGAACTCTATCCAACTGCTGAACTGCCAATAACCTCAAAGGATATTTCAGAACAGCGGTAACACCTTCCGTCTTCCCTCGTAATCTATCAAAGAACATAGAAAAAACTGTAACACCAAGAAACGCCTCTGTCTTACCTCCACCTGTCGGAAAATACAACAGATTGGCTACCTCAATATCCGTTTCGCGAATTGTCATATCGTCTTTATACTCGCTTCTAATAACCTCGCATAGCATAGAAACAATGAATACTATCTGAAATAATCTCCATCCCTTTATATTCCGCTGACCTTTTAATGGAACTCGGAATGTTTCATTCAAATAAAAAAATGCTTTTTTTACCAAATCCTTGTATTTAATTTGTTCAATTCCTCCGGCAAATCTGTCGATTTCCCTACGGTAATCATCTAGAGATTCTTTGAATTTGACCCTTGCTATTTCTGACAACCCAAGCGATTGCTCATACTCCTGCTGACAAGCTATATAATCCTCTTCCATCTTGCTTAAGATGATAGAAAGGTTACCTATTGGGTTTTCGATCAATTTCATAAATGTAATGTATTCCGTTAAGTCATCCTTGGTTTTTAATCTCATTTGAAAATAGAGAGGAACATTTTCTGTTTTAATCTCGTTTTTATTTGGGTTATATCCAACTGAAATATTTTCCGCAACAGCATATACCGGTTTATGCTCCTTATAGTTATTCTGAAATGATTCCATTTTAATATCTACAAACTTAGTCTCATCATTTCCCTTGACCCTCATCCCTGCATTGAAAATAACCGGCATATAGCCTACATTTTTCCGATCAGTAGTCACTGTTTTGTTCACCATTTGCATGATAAATCTAATATTATTGTTCTCGGCAAAGGTTTCACACAAGATATCTATATCCCAGCGAGGATATGCTTTTTCTTCTTTAACAGTCACCGCAATTTTGAAACGCTCCTCATTTACCAAATCACCAAAGCTAATGTAATCACTATTTATAATGCAGATTTCATCCATTATCTGATCGGATAAAACAGACAATTTTTCTGTGATCTGATGCTCTAAATGAAACTTTTTCTCCACCTTGCTAAGGTCTATTTCTATCCCATCACCCATTACAGATTCGAGATCAACTTTTTTGTATGTCATTGGAACTGGAATTCGTTCAGTTGGATATAAAGCACATAATTCATTAATATCTGTATAGACAGTCCTATCCTTTTCTGAATATTTATCTATAATATAATCTACGCATGCGCTATACACAGGCCTAATAGTATAGAAAAACAGACCAGAAGGGATAACATTAATCAAACTGTTTTCTCTTTTTTCAACGACAAATGATATGCTGATTGATGGCACACTTTCAAATCTTGTTGAATTATTTTCAACATATCCCCCATCAAATGTTGTATCCACACGATTATCTGCGAGCATGCCTACCATTACACGCTTATCCGGTGCTTCATCACTTGTAAAAGTTTCAAATATATCATTTCCAGATATTCTATCTATATACTGTGATACAATGTGTTTAGCCATAATGTTATAATCATTTGCCATTATCACTTCTCCTCTATATCTTCAAAATTTCTTCCAACGGAGTCTCTGTTTCCAAATCACTAATTACATACAAAACATCTCTTGCTCTTGAGCAGGCTGTATACACTTTTCGCATCTGAATTTGAACTTTTTCCTGCTCATCTACGCTCATTTTGCTTATTACATTCCATGAGCTTATTTTCTTTTTTATTAGATTGTCATTAAAAACATAATTATATGGATAAAGTCCTGCCACAATAACCGCTTTAAAATCCAATCCCAATGAAGAATCAATTGTAGAAAGTACAACACCATTTGTGTCACTATATTTCTTTTTTGTAACTACACCATCATCGATTATCATGGAATAAGGAATACCTTTTTCATCAAATGCTTGCTGTACCCAATACAAAAAATAGTATTTTAACAATTTTTTTTTCCGATATGGGAATAGAATAGCTATATCTGAATAGCTTACTTTATGTATTTGTGTTATCTCCAATACAGCCTCAACAACTTTATTTTTAATAACAAATCTATCTACTCCTGTTTCAATTTTTAGTGCCAAAGTTTGTTTGTCTCCTACAGTAAAAGTGTCATAATCATATTCTTTGAGAACAATCATTTCAAGCATATCCATACGCTTATTCATATGGCACAACATTCTATTAAGGTATTCACCAATTCGTTTGCTATTTCTATAGTTTTTCTTTATATATCTAACTCTTCCCGTGAAGTCCAGACTTACTGTATTCATTTTCTTCCATGGGGCATCTCCTCGTCTGCTCTGTGATCGAACTGTTTGATTCAAATCACCTGCCATTAAGAACACACCATCTTCAGACTTATCTAGAAGTAAATAACACATTTCTAAATAAAGAGGATCAAAGATCTGAACTTCATCTATGAATATCGCTTTGAATCTTAGATTTATTATTCCTTTCTTTATACACTCGATGCAGTATATTATTTCTTCTTCCGTTGCAATATGAGATTCACAATGAGAATGTAAACATTCTTCATAAATCTTTTTTACCAACTTATGAAATGTCATTACAAACAAATTGTAGCTATCTCCAAAATCCGCGCAACTTTTCTTAAAAATATAAGAATCTGATAGATTATTATTAAAACATGTCAGTAAAACACTTGAGTCTTTATACAAACTAGCATACTTAAATGCCTTTGAAAGAAGCAAAACACTCTTTCCAGAACCTGGGTTTGCAAGTATTACTCGGTGTCCTTTTCCCATATCATTGACAATGGCAACTTGAAATTCATCTAAAAAGAAAGTCTTATATTCCAATTCCTTTCCAGTGATTTTTAAATCTTCCTCTGATATTTGAGCTTTTGTCTCCTTAATTATCACCTTTTCTATCTCATTCATGACCACGGTGTATTCAGGAGCAAGTCTTTCAAATATTGCCCGTTCTTCCATCTCCGTCATTCCGTGAAAACTACTGTCAAAATCCTTATTTATACCTTTGAATATTTTAAGGTCGGAAATGTATTTCACTTTACCACTAGTGACCAGTGGTGTAAAAAATTTACCCGTCACTATTGATCCAATCTTATCAATTTGTTCGTCAGTAAGCTTAACTGAACTCAATTCTTGGTCTTGGAACATGAATATATGCTTATATGGGAACTTTAATATTTTGTAATCACCATTTTTCACAATCAAAGACTTAGAACCTAATAGTCTTTGATATATGCGTGTCTCAACCATACTCACCCCAGCAGCATAAGCTTCAATATTTTTCGTTTCAATAGGACCATTAAGTAAAGTAAATGTTACTAACCCTTCCTTTGGGGAAATATACATTCCCATCCTTGCAGAATCGCTACTCATACCCACTGGATCTATTCCGACTACTATATGTCCTTCATTAAAATTTTTTGATGCGTTACGTAGTAGTGCTTTCTCTGCTTTTGAAATATGTTCTTTTTTTTCGTAATCGGAAGGCCATAATCTGATAGGCATAGTTATCCTCCTGTATTAGTAGACATCCTTAATATATTTGCCTGACTTTATCCTCTCATCTTTCGGCTTCTCTGCATCTGCAGAAATTGCCTTAGAGCAGTCAATTTTTACCGCAACTGGAATACGTCCTTCGGCACATAAAATTTGGATTCTCCTTTTTTTGATCCCTCATCTATCTGAAATTTGACGTATTGATAAATATTCCATTCTTCGATCTCCGTTTTCTCGAATAAATCATTAAATACGATACCAAAACCATTATAATTATAATACATTTATCAAAATATAACAAATTACTTTTATATTTTTCTCCAAATATTTCTCTTAAATGTCAATATACCATTACACATGGTTTAATTTTACATTTTTCATCTTAGAGACTAGAATTATTACAACAAACAATGGCGAAATTCATGATAAAAAACATCGGAGGATACATTATGAGCAGTCAAACGAAAGAAATCAGAGAATATATTTTTCAAATTCTTCTGGAGTCAAAAGCGAACGGTAATTCATATCATGACGTACGCGCGGGAGATATTCTAAAAGCAATGCACTTAAGGAAACATCTCTGCAAGTGTATGTAGTGCTATGTGCAGCATTCCTTGTTTAATGATTACAATTTGTTACCCTTAAAAATGAAGCGCGATATACGATACAATGTCATCTTTTCTGAATATAAAGATGAGGATATGATAATCAATTACTCCAATTGGAGAAATGATTTTCTAAGACTGGAATTTGATTTGGAGTCTATTATGGGTCGTATCATGTGTAATGTAGGTACTGCAAATTTTTGCAAAAATTTTCATATCTGTGTATTGAGTGGAGATACAACAGCATGGATGATCTGATCATTACTCATGAAAAGTCGGTAAAGAGCTATCTCATACCATAAAAAGGCCATTTTGTAGAACGTTCTTTATATCTTTCAACCACTCTAAAATAATCTTCTTTCCTGCAATCCATTTTTATAGAAGATCAGAACAAAAGTATCAAAAACCTGGACTTTATCAATTTCATTTCTTACTATGTTTTCATCATAAACCCCATTCTGGCAAACAACTTCACTCAAAGTATCTTGAATCCATCCTTCATCCAAAGTAGATGAGTTAGGGCAAGCCTTTCTTCCTTTTTCAATCCTTGTTGCACATCTCCATACTACCTTACCTCTTTCTGTTCTTCTACGATAAGGCATTCCACAATCGCCGCACACAAGTAAATTCCCAAGAAGATATTTCCCGTTATATCTACTTTCACTAGCTTTTAATGTACCATCCTCGTTACTCACAATTCTTGCACGTTTTTCCATTTCCTCCTGTACCTTATCAAACACTTCAGCAGAAACAATGGCTGTATGACTATCTTTTACATAATATCTGTTTCGTTGCCCTATATTTTTACTTTTCTTGCCTGTCATAAAATCCTCTGTAAACGTCTTTTGCAGCATTGTATCTCCTTTGTATTTCTCATTCTTCAGCATCTTCTGAATTGTTTTTGCGTCCCAAATATCTTTTTCCATTGCAGTTTTAACCCCTTGAGATTCCAAATAGGTCTTTATTTGTCCCAATGACAGACCTTGTAAATACAATTCAAACATCTTCTGAACAATCACTGCCTGATCTGGAACAATGGCAATCTCGCCGTCTACACAAGTATATCCCATAAAACGCTTATATTTTGTAAAGATATCACCCTTTTCAAATTTACGCTGAAATCCCCACTGAATGTTCTCGCTAGTATTTCTACTTTCATCCTGTGCCAACATACCCCTTAATGTGATTTCAAATTCCGTATTCACCTTGATTGAATCCAAGTTTTCATTTTCAAAATGCATATTGACCCCTCGCTCTCTTAAAAATCTAATAATTTTCAAAACCTCTAAAGTATCTCTTGATACTCTGCTAATTGACTTGGTAATGATATAATCTATTTTACCTTTTGCAGCTTTTTTGAGCATTTTATCTAGCTCAGTTCTGCCTTTTCGACGCAACCCGCTTTCGATGTCATAAAACACACCAGCAAATAGCCAATTTTTATTACTTCGTATCATCTTCGTGTAAGTTTCTATCTGAATCTCCAAACTTCGTAGCTGGGTCGATCTAAACGTACTGACTCGACAATAAGCAGCAACTTTAATTTTTTTGTTCTCTTTAGGTAAATCCGGTATAATTCTAACTTTTTTCATTTGCGTTCCTTTACTCTCTATATAAAATGTGGTGGCACATTAATATTTTACCAAAAAGAAAGACGTGAAAGTATCCTCTCACGTCAAAACATGTTTTCGTCTGAAGTTCTGCAAACCCGCTATTTGTCAGGCGTTTCGGTGTTGCAACAGGATTATGGTCTCCACATGCACCGTATTCGGAAACATATCCACACAACACACTCTTTCCACCCTATATCCTCTCTCCTGCAACACCACCAAATCCCTCGCCAAACTAGTCGGCTTACATGAAATATAAACAATCCTGTCCACCCCATAATCAATAATTTTCTCCAATGCCTTCGGATGAATTCCATCTCTCGGAGGATCCAGAACAATCAAATCCGGCTTATCCTCAATATTATCTATCACTTTAAGCACATCACCGGCAATGAAGTCACAGTTATCAAGACCATTTAAGGCAGCGTTCTCTCTCGCTGCTATAACGGCTTCTTCTACGATTTCCACACCAATTACTTTCTTGGCTACCGGTGCCAGGAGCTGGGCGATGGTTCCGGTTCCGCTGTATAAGTCAAAGATTAGCTTGTCCTTTGTCTCACCGATAAATTCCCTGGCAGTGCTGTAAAGCACTTCCGCACCCAGGGAGTTGGTCTGGAAGAAAGAAAAGGTCGAGATCTTAAATTTCAGACCAAGAAGTTCTTCGTAGAAATAATCCTGTCCGTAAAGAATATCGGTACGGTCACTCTGTACAACATCTGCCTGACTGTCATTGTAAGTGTGGAGGATCCCTACGATACTCCCGGTCAATTTAAGTTCCACAAGCCTGTTTTTTAATTCATCCATAACTACGTTTTCGTCACCTTCATAAACCCACTGAGTAGATGTCACAAGATTTATCAGTATTTCTCCGGTTTTAACCGCCTTTCGTACCAGCAGGTGACGCAAATAACCCACATGGGACAGCTTTTTATAGAAAGTTATCCCCAAAGCACTAAAATACTCCAGCACGCAGGTAAGTATCTGATTATAATCGGAATCTACGATTTGGCATTCGGATGTAGTTACTATATCGTGAAAGCTTCCTTTCTTATGAAGACCCAGGGCCAGTGGCCCGTCTTTTATTTCGTCACCGAAGGAAAATTCCATCTTATTACGGTATCCCCATTGATCCGGACTGCCTTTGATCCCCTCAAACGGATATTCGGAACAGACTGCATCCAGCAGGCGTTTTACTTGTTCTGCTTTCATAGCAAGCTGGGTTTCATAAGGTATGGTCTGATAGGTGCAGCCTCCGCAGGGACCGAAATGAATGCATTTGGGCTTTTCTGTTTCCAGCGGTGACTTGGTGAGGACTTCCACAAGCCGTCCTTCACTTTTACCTTTACGTGCTTTATTTATTACAAAACTGATTTTTTGGCCGGGCAGTGTATTTTTTACTTCTGCCCTTTCGCCTTCTATCTGAAGAATTCCTTTATTGGGAAAATCGACTCTGATTACCTCACCAACATACTGCGTTCCTTTTTTCACGTTTTTATCTCCTGACTCTGATTTTTCATATAACGAAAACATTATACGATAAAATGACAGCATTTGTCCACCGGCTACTGCCTTATTGTACTGCTCAGGCTTAAAAATGTGTTATAGATATTGATGGTTCCGTATCCCCATACATTATTGGGGTAGGTATAACTGCTCTGTGTTTCAACTCCCCGCAGTAAAAAACGCTGTACCTGGACGCTGCTTATGGAACTGTAATTGCCCTGGACGATCCCCCATTCAAACAGCATAGCCGCTATGCCTGTGGCATGGGCTGCCGCCACACTGGTGCCGGAGGCCCGGCCGTACTGGCTGCCGGGCATGGGAGCCAAGACGTCCACACCGGGGGCTGCCACATCCGGCTTAACAATATTGTCTTTGGTATAACCCCTGCTGGAGTTTAAATAAATGTTTTTGCTCGCCACATTATAGGCCGTTACCGTAACTGCCGTGGAGGTATTTCCCGGCGAAGTTATGGTAGTATCCGGATTGGGATTGACAAAGTAGGTGTTATCCGATACAAAGCCTGTCATGGGGAGCCAGATATGAAACCCCAGATTAGAGCTCCCCATGCCGTATACCTTAAATCTCCAGATACCGGGAGCCGGGTTTATAAACCGCATTAAAATCAAAGGATCCCCGGACTGGGCCTCTATTACCAGGTAATCCACATATACGGTGGTATTTTCAAACAGGAACCGGATCGTCCTGCTTTCCCCTAACCGGGCCGCAATCCTTGGGATATATTCCCCGCTGGGAGATAATAAATCAATGGAATAGGTAGACGGTGCATAACCCCAGATCTCCATGGAGAAACCCTTCTCATTTCCCCCCACATTCAGCTCGATCGTCTCATATCCGGTATTAGGGTCAACCCTTCCAAAATAATGTTTTTTGCTGTTTCCTTCATTCCCTGCCGCAATCAGGATTCCCCTTCCGGTAAAATTACCCGCCCAGGAAATAAAATTGGACAAAGTATCATAGCCGTCATGCGCCCCCTGATTGGTTCCCAAACCAATGCAGATGGCGATTGGCCTTTTAAGGCCGGCAGCCACATTCATCAGGTACTGGATGCCAAATAAGATATCGTCTTCCTGGTAGCAGTGCACCTCATCCGGGATAAAAAAATAATCCCGTAAGTTCTGTTTCGCCTGTTTTAATTTAACAATTACAAACTCAGCCAAAGGCACGACACCCCGGAAATCATTCTGTTCATCCTGGGAGCCGCCGGCTATTCCGGCCAACATGGTTCCATGCCCATTCTCATCCCGGCTGGGGACGACCAGATAGGGATCTTCACTCTGCAGCGCCGCATTAATTTCTTCCCGGACGTATTCCCTGCCGTAATAAAATATATTTTCCGGTGCATCCTCATTTTCAATGGTCTGGTCCCAGATGGATACGATCCTGGTGGTGTTATCCGCATATTTAAAGATCGGGTTGGTATATTCGATTCCCGTATCCACAAATCCCAGTAAAACTCCCTGCCCCATCAGGGCGAGCCTTGGTATGTTCTGGACCCGGTTGACACCCACCGCCTCAAGGTTAACTGCATCCAGCAGTCCATACAACTTTGGAATAATTGCATAGCCGTTTTCAAAACGGATCGGAACGGTTGTCTCGGATAATGGGAAATAAATCACTCCATATTTTTCGTCCAGGATATTTATCGGATAATTATTAAACTGTGCCATGAAGCTGTCACTTCGATTGTATTCCACAATTGCATTGGCATAATCATTACTTACGATCTGTCTCTTTTCTTCAACCGTCATAACTCCTCCCGATACCTGTAAATATACAATGAAAATTTTCTATGTACTATTTATATGGCGGGTTTTCTTTAATTATCTGCCCCAGTAAGATATTTTTTCACGATTAATATAATTTCATATAAAACCTCACGATGCTTATTAAACTGAGGATTTTTGCAGGTAATTTGAAAAATACCGGTGGAGAAAAGTGTATCAGTCCCTGCTGTCAGCCGGAATCTGGTTCCTGCATGTAACAGACTAAAGCCCAAATGAAATAATTACTTATGCATTTAGCATATTCCTGAGGGTACTGCTTAATTTATCGATCTTGCTCATTTCGTGGGTGACTTCCGTTATCCGCTGGTTTTGTTCTTCTGCCGAGGCCAGTATTTCTTCTGTTGAAGACGCATGTTCTGCGGATATGGAAGAAATAGTCCTCAACTGGGCCATTATATTGGAAAATGCCATATTAACCTCAAGTATCATGCCGTCTTCCTGTCCGATCCTGTAATTGATTGCCCCAATAAAATTCTCTAAATCCGTAAAACTGTCTTTCACTTTACCGATTACGGTATTACCTGCTTCAATTGCAGTTTTCCCGTTTGTAACCTTATCCAGGGTAATATCTGCTGCAGTCTGCATTTCATTTATAATTTCATGGATTTCATTTACTGTCTTCGTACTCATTTCCGCTAATTTCCTTACCTCATCGGCAACAATGGCAAATCCCTTGCCTGCTTCTCCTGCCCTGGCCGCCTCAATCGCAGCATTCAGCGCCAGCAGATTGGTTTGTTTTGCAATTGCGGTTATACCGTCTAAAGAGGAATTAATTTTTTCCATGCTCTCCTGAAGTCCGGATACATTGGTAAGTGCTGCCCCCACGGCGCTGTCTATGGTATTCATCTGTCCAATCATATGGTGAATACCGTCCGAATTTTTTTCAACGGCGGTTTTCATATTGTCCGATGCTTCCAGTGTCTCTTCGGACAGCCTTTTTGTTTCTTCGATCGTTTTTGTGGCTTCACCTGCCAGCTCCACAATCTGCCCGGTACTGACCGCTTCTTCCCCCACGCCTTCCGCAATCCTTTCCACTGCTATGATTGTCTGTTCACTCACTTCTTCAATTGTTTTAATATAATCGTAGGATTTCGCTATACTGTCATTCAATACAATGGTGCTTTTGTCAATTGCATTCATCGTTTCCGTTAATTTACCCAGTAATACCTTGGAATCCTGTTCCTTGGTCAATGCGGACATTATGTATTCATTTCCCCACTTGGTCAGGAAATAAAAAATGATCAGTACGAAGTCTGCACAAAATAATCTGGTGCTAAATTCACCGGCGGCCGCTTGGGAACCCATCAATCCCTGGGGATCCAAAAGATAAAAGGCTATAATAAATGTATTCAGCAAGGCAGCATAGGTTAATAATAAACCGACTCTGAAATACATGGCCACCATGACAACCGTTCCAATATATACGATAAAAACCCGCGTGGACGGCTCTCCCTGTTCCAAATGGCTTAAGTAGCTGGAAGTGAATACGGCGGAAAACGGTATTAAAACCGCACTCATATTTCCAAGTTTACTGAATTTTAAGTTAAGTAAGAGGACGAAGGTAGCAAATACAGAGGCTGCATAGGTACACATTAGAACTTTCATACCATAGGATACACCATTTGAGAGAAAAGCCTGTCCCGAAAGAAGTGTGGAGAGTACCCAGATTAGTATTACATTAAACCGGTTCACCCGCCTTACATTAAATTTAAGCAATACGTCATTCGCCATAGTTAATCCTCCTTATTTTATATTTTCCGCTCCTTACATCTGAATTATGGATACGGATGTTTCAAGTAAATGTGACCTGTTTTTCAATTCCTGTACACATTTTTCGCGCCGAGCGCAGCCGGCAAAACCGGCCTCTCTCCACACGTGGGTGTGCCTCCTGCGGGTCGGACTTTTTTGTGCAGCAGGACGTAATTTTCTATTGCATGAAAAAAGATACAGGGCCTGAAACAGTCCCGTATCCTGTTCTTTAAATTTTTATATATAAAATTTTTTCCGGTTGTCCTTTTTTAACTGGCAATACGGTAAGATTTATGGATACAAGAGATTCTGTTATAAAATCTGTCCTAATATTATTAACTAACTCTGTCATACAAACCTCCGGATAAATGTTATTCCAACACCTATAAGGATATCTGCTTCTCATTAAAAAATAATTTTTCTATTGTAAATTCTTTATTAATTTATTGAAGAATATAGTATAGATCTCAAGTATATAATATTACAGATAAATTTCGGACAGAATACTTTTGTAATTTTTACCAGCACTATATTACAGTTTACCTGTTTTATAAGAAGTGTTAGAATGTTATTTAAAAGAAAAGTATCCCTCCTATTTTCCCCGGATATAGAAATTAATTCTTCAAAGCGGACATTCACCTACCGCTTTGCTAAATGCCTAAAACCTATTACTCAGCTATGCTGCTGTTTTAAGCGGTGACCCCGATCTCCGCCTAAAAGTTAAGTCAAATTTCCGCCGGCCAGGCGGGAGACTTCCGCAGGTTAAATACACAATTACGTTATACGGAGGATTACCATAATGCGAAAAATTTATAAATTATATCTCCTATTAATCCTGATATTATCCGCCTTAAACGGATGCAGTAAGTCACCCGCTGACAATGCGGCGGATAATACTACTCCCTCCCTCACCGCAGAAGTAACGGAAGATCTGGAAACTTCCGCTCCCCAGCCCACTCCCACGGCTGCACCGGAACCGGAAGTAACTGAAACTCCCACGCCTACACCATCCCCAACAAAATCACCGGCTTCCCCCACCAAGGAAGAAAGGGCTCAGGAAATCCTCGGTCATATGTCTATGAAAGAAAAGGTCGGCCAGATGTTTTTTGTCCGCTGTATAAAAGAACAGGCACTGGCCGATATTGATACCTATCATCTGGGCGGTTATATCTTGTTTGGGGATGATTTTAAGGACAAATCCAAAAAGGATATGATCTCAACCATATCCGCCTATCAGAAGGAATCAAAAATCCCCCTGCTGATCGGCGTCGATGAGGAAGGAGGAAGTGTTAACCGGGTAAGTAAATATCCTGCCTTCCGCGCCGTTCCTTTTAAATCCCCCCAGGACTTATATAAGGAAGGCGGCTTTGATCTGATCCTCAGTGATACCGGGGAAAAGGCAGATTTGTTAAAGGAGCTGGGTATTAACGTAAACCTGGCTCCGGTATGTGACGTATCAACGGATCCCAAAGATTTTATCTATAACCGCTCCTTTGGAAAAGCTGCCAAACAGACGGCCGAATATGTGAAGACGGTTGTTACGGAGATGAAGAAAAACGGCATCGGAAGTACGCTGAAACATTTTCCCGGCTACGGTAATAACGTGGATACCCATACCGGCATCGCAATAGATGAGAGAAGCTACGAAACCTTTGAAACCAGTGATTTTCTCCCCTTTCAGGCCGGTATCGCCGCAGGAGCAGACAGCATACTGGTATCCCATAATGTCGTAAAATCCATGGATGAAGATTATCCCGCCTCCCTCTCAGATAAGGTCCATACGATCCTCAGAGAGGAATTAAATTTTAACAGTGTTATCATGACGGATGATTTAAGCATGGATGCCATAAAGGAATATACCAATGATGAGGAAGCGGCTGTTTTAGCCATTTCGGCCGGAAATGACCTGGTTGTGGCCACCGATTATAATATCCAGATCCCGGCAGTCCTTACCGCCATAGAAAAGGGCACCCTAACGGAAGACCGGATCAATGAATCCGTAATCCGGATTCTGGTCTGGAAGCTGAATTTAGGAATTATTAAATAAGGAATTGTGTTTTTCTATTTCTTGGCTTATGCGCTTTACTGCCAATTCTATCTCTTCATTCTCACAATTGCATGTACACAGGCGTATTCCCTGCGGACAGCTAAAACCGTCCAGACAGCCGCTTTTTGTGCTGTTTAAGAGCACCCGGGATTTTGAAAGCCGGTCTGCCATTGCCTCTGCCTTATTTCCCGGGATTTCTATAAAGGCATAGATGCCTGTAGGGGGTATATGGTACTTCACCTTGTCCTTCAGGTAAAGTTCACAGGCCTTTTTTAGGACCTCCATTTTATTCTTATAGAATTTTTTGGTCCGTGCCACATGAGACTTGTACATACTGCTTTTTAAGTAAATTTCCAGGGCACCCTGTGTGAGTACCAGAGTATTTAAATCCATGCTCTGCTTATAAAACATGAAATCCTTTTTCAGTGCATCCGGTATAACAGCCATTCCCAGGCGCAATCCCGGCAGCAGGGTTTTGGAGAAACTCCGTATATAAACGATCCGTTCCTTATCCCCCATGGCATAAAGGGGCTCTGACCTCTCTTCCAGTTCCAGATCAGCCAGATAATCGTCTTCCGCAATATACACACCGTACCTATCCGCGAGCCGTAAGATTTCCCGTTTCTGCTTTTCATTATAACTGAACCCCGTCGGATTCTGGAATCTGGGCATGGTATAGAAGAATTTTACACCCCCCGTTTTAAAGATTGCTTCCAGTTCCTCCAGGTCGATCCCCTTCTCGGTCCTTCTTACCCCTGCAGCCGGTATCTTATTACAGTTTAGTGCCTGAAGCATAACGGAATAGGTGGGCTGTTCCACAACTACTTTCGTGCCGGCTCCGGGAAAAGGCATGGCAGCCAGGATATATAACGCCTGCTGGGCACCGTTGGTAATAAAAATATCCTGTTGTTTCGTAAATATCTGAAAATTCATCAAATGCTTTACCAGGGCTGCCCTTAATTCCTCCATCCCCTGGGACGTGGCATACTCCAGGAGTTTATTTTTATAAATGGATATGGATTTCTCCATGCAATGGTAAAAATCCTTATAGGGATTAATACAGTCCGGAGGCCTGACCGTACTAAGGTCAATCACACCTTTCTTCTTTTCTGCCCTGACCAGGGATTTCATCACATAATAGCCGCTTTTGGGCGCCGCATATATAAGGTGTTCCTCCTCTAAAAGCTTATAGGCTTTTACAACGGTATCCGAATTATAGCCGTATTCCTTCACATAGGACAATATGGAGGGCAGCTTTTCTCCGGGCTTAAATTTTCCCCCATGGATTCCCTCCCGGATGGAATCGGCAATCTGGTTATATTTATACATGGAAGCCTCCTTTCTTTTCCTGCAAATCTGTACCGGTATACATACCCAATTCTCTTCTTGTTTTTAAAGTTTCTCTTTATTATGATTAATTATAACGATTAAGGTTTCAAAAGTCCACTCAGAGTATATTTTATGGATACAGTGTATTGGGTTTTGACACCCTAATCCTATAACAAATATATAACCGCATACTTATCATTAACCCATATTGGAGATAAGACAGGGAAAATTATTATTACTAAAACACAAAATAAAAAGGAGAGCATATCCAATGAAAAAATTTCCGCTTGCGTTTCAGGATTTAAAACACGTTATTTCAGAGTATCCCACCCCCTTTTACCTCTATGACGAAAGGGGAATCCGGGACAACATACGCCGCCTGCATAAAGCCTTCTCCTGGAACAGGGGCTTCCGGGAATATTTTGCAGTCAAGTCCACCCCAAATCCCTGGATACTGAATATATTCAAGGAGGAGCACTGCGGTGTGGACTGCGCTTCCGAATCCGAGCTGATTTTAGCCGATTCCTGTTCCTTTCAGGGGGAGCAGATCATGTTTACCTCCAACGTGACTCCTGCCAGGGAATTTATAAAGGCCAAAAGCCTGAACGCCATCATCAACCTGGATGACTTTTCCCATATTGATTATTTGGATAAATATGCAGGAATTCCGGAACTTATCTGCTTCCGTTTAAATCCCGGGGGTACGATCAAATACCAGGATAAAACCTTGTTAAATTATGAGGATCACAAATTTGGATTTACAGCAGAACAGTTTATAGAAGGGGTTAATAATTTAAAAGAAAAAGGAGTGAGGCGCTTCGGCTTACATTCCCAGTTTGGCTGCCATCGAACGGAGGCGGATTATTTCGGGGAAAATGCCCGTAATTTATTTCAAAAGGTGGTTCATATCCATAACAAAACCGGTATTCGGTTTGATTTTATCAATCTGGCCGGAGGTTTGGGAATCCCCTACAAAGAAGATACTCCTGCCGCCGATCTTGAAGCTGTCAGCCTTTCTATTAAAAAAGCCTACGAGGAGGTGTTAGGGGCTGCCGGCCTTACACCCATTCCTTTATATCTGGAATTCGGCATTTTCATGACCGGGCCTTACGGTTATTTCGTGTCTTCCGTCCTTCATGTGAAAGAAAACAAAAAAAAAATTCCTCGGTCTGGATGCCTCCACCAACAGCTTTATGAGCCCGTCCAGATACACGGATTACTACCACGTTACTGCTGCCGGTAAAGAAAAGGAAGTCTGTAACTGTGTTTATGACATTACCGGTGCTTTATGTGAAGACAGGGACCGGTTTGCAAGAAACAAAAGCCTGCCCCCTATGGAGGCAGGCGATATCCTTATCTTTCATGATGCCGGGGCTTATACTTATTCCCATTCCAATAATTTTAACGGCAAGCTCAGGCCGGCCGAACTGCTGCTTTGCCTGGACGGCTCCATACGGCGGATTCGGCGGGCGGAAACACCGGGAGATTATTTTTCAACCCTTAACTATCCGATAAAATATGAATAATTCAATTTATACCGGCTGCCCGGCTTGAATCGTTCAAGTGCATCATGCCAGCGGGTGGCATGGCTCGGCCAAATGTTTCATTCCGACGGGTGGCATGGGCCCGCCAAGTGTTTTATGCCGACGGGTGGCATGGGCCCGCCAAGTGTTTTATGCCGACAGGTGGCATGGGTTAGGAATCCCATGCCACCCGGATCTTACGCCTGAATTATTTCTCTTTCCACCTGTATGATCTCACCTTCCGTATTGCTCTCGATAAAATTAATTACATTGTCCAGTACACTGTCCGCATGGGAAGCATCACCGGCAGCACAGGCAAGGCCCAGTACCGTTATCTGGTGGGTGTCCTGTTCGTCTGCCTCTGCTATGGATACATTGTACTTATTGCGTACCTTGGCACACAGACTTTTTACCACCATGCGTTTTTCTTTTAAGGAATGTACCCAGGGTGTATGAATTTTTATTTTCAGGGATCCGATAACCATGACTACGCTTCCTTTTTATCGATCCTGCCAACACATGCAGCATAGACCACAAACTCATTCTCATTTGCGTCCGTAGGTTTTGAATCCAGGCCTAACAGGCCGTCCGCAAGGGGCTGTTCATAAGCACCTATGCCGCAGGCACCGCAGCCGATGGACTCACTTGCCAGGTACAAATTTTGGCACAGGTGGCCGGCATCGACCAGGGCGTATTTTTGTGCATTGACCGTATAACGCCATTCACTGCGGTATGGTATTGCGGTCCATACGAAAGAAACCGGTGCATTGCCGAAAAAGGTCTGTCCACCATAAGCCTCGGTAACCCTTTCCTCCTGATTTTCGACGGTTCCTAAAAACTCCAGTTTATGTTCCAATGCCAGGTAATGATAGAGTCCCTTCTCCAGGCCTTCCACACGGTTTACGAAAAGATAGGTTTCAAAAGGATGCCTGGCACCGGCAGAAGGTACCGTACGGAAGGTGGCTTTTCTCTCCCTGCCGACTACCTGTTTCACTCCCTGGGCAGCCCAGAGCAGGTATGCTGTTTCGTCCAAAGTAAGGGAGTCTTCCGTATATTTTCGTTTACTGGTTCTCGTATTCAGAAGATCAAGAAAATTATTATTTTTAATCAGATGATCAAAATCTTTTGTAAGTTCAATTACCTTATCACTTACCTTCTCCCTGGACAAAGGCGGCTGAGGTAATCCTTGGCTCTGGTCGCTATCATATTCATCGTCATTGCTTTTCATTATTTCCCTTAATTCTATGATTCTGGTTTTATATTGTTCATTATTCATATTCCATTACCTGTCTTTCTGGGAGTATTACCTATGTCCGGATCCTCCCGTTTACTATAACTGCTTAAGAAATCTCTTTTCCCTGTTATTATATACCATAATCTGCATTATTTGCAACCCGGCTCCCATGGCATCAGAAATGTATGGCTTGCCGAAACTTATGTTTCAGATCAACCAGTTTATCGTATTCATACCACAGGTAATAGTCGTAATACAGAGCCTCTTTTCATCGGATAAATTGAATACTTTTAACTTCTGAATCTTAGTGAAAGCGATCATTTTACATTATTGGAACAATGTGCTAATATGTACTATATTATATATTAATGAATATGAATGTTAATAAAAATAGTTTAAAATTATTTAAAAGATTAGTGTTTTTAGCGTCTCTATTATTATCAGTTATTATATTTACATATGAAATATCTGAAGGAGCAGGAATCCTATGAGGAAAAGTATTGTAAGAAATGGAGCAAAGTTATTATTAATCTCTGTTATCTATCGAATTATATCCTATATATTTTTAAGTTTTTCCTGGCAATGGACTAATGTATTCATAAGAGCAGTTGAATTCGGAATAGGAATTTTATTTTTAGGAATTTGGTTAATTTATGGGTTAAAAAAGAATGCCGGCTTCAGAAAGGGACTTATGATTGGCATAATCGGAGCCAGCGATGCTATTTTATTGATTGTATTATCCTTAGTATTATATATCAATAGAGGTAGTTACTATTTTGGACCTATCGAAATGGTGATTTGGAATGTCCCATTACTTGGCATAATAAATCAACTCCGTTTTAAATCCGATGCCATTATATATGTTGCACCATTTTTAGCAATACTTTTAACTGCTGTCGGCAGTACTCTTGGCAAATCTAAAAATTATGGAATTCAAAAGAAAGTTTAAGTTTTCTATGTATTGACATTGAAACAAGCATGATCCGGATATAAATTCAGTTATAAACTTATAATACAAGGGATGTGAAAAGATAAAATATATTTTTCACATCCCTTCTGGATACCTTTAGGATCGATTGAACTTTTCCCCGGTTATCCTCTCACTTAAGGCAAATAGTTTTCTTGCGTCTTTTTTACTCTTGGCGGCTTTTGAGGTTTTACTCATCCAGCAGCGGTAAAAGTATTTTCCGGTCACCTTTGCCACATCCGGGCTGGTTGCGAGATAAATCGCCGTGCTGGCACCCATTTCCGGTGTTATAAAATAGGGCGCTAACAGTTTCGTAATGGTTTTCCCAAACCCGGTGTCCCGGTCTATCCCCATGGAAGTAGCCACTGCGCCGGGATGGCAGCAATTAACCGTAATTCCCCTGTCAAGGAGGCGTTCCGCCAGTTCCCTGGTGAAAAGGATATTGGCCAGTTTCGACTGGCTGTAGGCAGTTACCGCATTAAATCCCCATACTAAGTTAATATCGTTAAAATGTATCCTGCCGATTTTATGTGCCCCCGATGCCACCACAACGATCCTGCTGTCGGTTTTCATGACATCCAGCAGCCGCAGGGTCAGGAGAAAATGCCCGATGTGGTTTACACCAAACTGCTCCTCCAGACCGTCATCCGTTTCCTTTCTTTTTAACGAAACGACTCCGGCATTGTTCACCAGTACATCCAGCCCGTCAAAGTTTTTCTTAAACTCCTCCGTAAACTTCCGTATCTCCTCCATATTTCCAAGATTACATAACATAAGGCTTAAATCCCGGTCCTTTTCTTTCTGCAACTCCTTAATCGCTGCTTCGCCCCGTTCCTTATTCCTGCAAAGCATCACTACCTGATACCCCTCGTCTGCCAGGGCGGCGGCTGTCGCTTTACCCATACCGGAATTGGCACCGGTAACCAGGGCCGTTTTCTTCTGCTCTTCCCCTTCCGGCGCGGACTTCTTTTTTGATTCTCTCATACAAGGCTCCTTTCTTCACCTGATATTCCTACAAAGCCATCTTCATGCATATACTGTTGTCATCCCCGATATATTGCCCGTAATTTTCTATAACATGGAAACCCAGCTTTTTATAAAGTGAAATTGCTTCCACCTGTTTCCTTCCGGTTTCCAGTATCATGAAATCATACCCTTTCTCTTTCGCCCTGTCGATTAACTGCTTTACTATATATGTACTATAACCTTTGCCTCTATATGACTTGTTTACATATACTCTTTTTAATTCTGCCGTTTTATTGCCGTACTCTTTTAAACAGGCTCAGGTGGTTTTATTGTATGGGATACAATAAAATGGCCCTCCAATCGCATTACTGCCACCGGAAGGCCATTAAAAGCGTGCATTCAGCTGTCTGCCAGCACCATTCGGTTTTGGCAGGTAAACATTGTGTAATTTATTATTCCCACTTGAAAAAGCGGACAGAAATACTTATACATATTACTGCAATTACAATCATAACAATAAATGGAATCAAAACACTATCCATTGGCAGACCAAGTGAAGCGGCTTTGAGAAGTTTAATTCCCTGCGTCATTGGCAGTATATCCGCTGCCTTTTGAAGCACAGCGGGCATAACTTCGTAAGGCAGAGTAGCACCTGAAAAAATAAGCATTGGAAAGTATAGCAGGCTTGCGGCGGCACTGGCAATTTTCATATCTGGTGCAATTCCTCCAACCAACAGCCCAATACTGAACATAGACAGCATAACCAGTAAGTATGCTCCCAGGAATAAAAGCCATGAGCCTTGTAACCGATAACCGAAAAATATTGCTCCTGTCGTGTAAACAAGGCTAAGTGAAACAATCGAATATAGCGCATAAATAACAACCTGTACCGCCAGGATAAGGGCTGGGCTTACTGGTGTTACCTTGTATCGCTTTAATATTTTTCTGCTGCGGTAATCCGATATAACCAGCGGAAGCCCCATCACGCCTCCGGCACAAATGGCAATAGTCGCTACCGCACCAAAGGACTGCTCCAAAAAGGTATATTCCGCACCCTCAAAAGCAGGGTTATTTCCGAAAACTGCTCCTAAAATAACAACGGCAGCAACAGGCATACAGATAGCAAAAATAAACATGTCCATTCCCCGAAGGGACAGTTTGCTTTCTGTTTTAAGTAACGCTTTAAATGTTCGCATTTTTGCCCTCCTCGTCCGTATACCAAAGATATACATCTTCAAATTTTTCATAGGGACTTGCCGCAACTGCTTCTTGTACCGTGCCGCAGAATATGCTTTCCCCATTTTTCAGAATCATAATTTTGTCGCAGAGAGCTTCTACCTCGTCCATAAAATGAGAGGTTAACAGAATGGTAATCCCTTTCGCTTTTAACTCGGAAAGGCTCTTCCATACATCCCGTCTTGCTTTCGCATCTAAGCCTGTGGTCAGCTCGTCTAAAAATACCACTTCGGGATTTGGAATCAGTGCCAGCACAATAAAGAGCCGCTGCTTCTGACCTCCCGAAAGCTCACTGACCAGGCTTTTCGGCTTGTCGGAAAGTCCGAATTGTTTTAGAAGAGTGCCGTAATCGAGAGTGGTTTTATAAAGCGAAGCAGTAACCTCACAAAGTTCGGCCACTTTGATTTTGTCCTGATAATTGGCTTCCTGAAATTGAACGCCGACTCTTTCAAAGAGCTTTTTCCGGTCTTTCCCGGGATCCATTCCCAAAATGGACACCGTTCCGCTATCTTGTTTTTTCGTTCCTAAGATACATTCAATTGTGGTGCTCTTACCCGCGCCGTTTGCACCCAGCAGACCAAATACTTCTCCGCGGCAAATTGAGATGTTAACATTCTCCGCCGCTTTAACATGGCCGTAAGACTTGCATAGTTTTTTTACTTCAATCGTTGTTTCCATGCGATTCATTCCCTCCTGTTTTTTCTTTGCATAAAAAGAATAACACCAGAACAAAGTCTGGTGTTAAAGTGTAGGGTTTTCTGCAAATCGTTTTTTCATTTTCTTAAGATGCGAGAGCATAACTTCCCCGTTTTGTTCAGCGTAATGCAAAGATGTGAGCAGCTTATCACATACAGAAATAATATCGTCGCTTTCCTTAGGCGTGTCAATCACTTGCCGGATATCTGCTTTGGGATTTCGGGATAAAGTATTCAGCATTCGCAAAATTGCTGACAGAGAGTAATTCGCAAGGCGCAGGGATCGTATGATTTTGAGCCGCCGAAGATCTCCCTCCGTATAAACACGATAACCGTTTTGCTTTCGTTTTATAGATAGCAGGCCGTTCATTTCCCAATTTCTTAAAGCATCCATTGAGATTTGTAAATAATCCGCCGTTTCTTTTCTGGTTAAAACCCCGGTGTCTGTCTCTTGGTTGCCGCCTGATAACAGCTTTTCCGTAATTGCTATGGCTTCTTCGGCATTTCTTTGTTCGTTTTTTATCTGCTGCAAATAATGTTCCGTAAGAAAAATAGCTTTATCAAAGTCATTGGCCGCCGAGGTCTTAATGATATTGATTACTTGCTTTCTCAGACCATTTTGCAGGACCTCAACTTTAAACGCAGTTCTCACAAGCTTAATTTGCTCCATATGGAAATCTGTAAAAACACGATAGCCATTCGTCTTCCGCTCCGGTTTGGGAATAAGTTCAAGTTCCTCATAAAGCCGTACCGTATTGGGGTGGATTCCGATCCTTTGTGCAATTTCAGATGTCTTGTAGGTATTCATTTTTTTATCACCGCCATTCTATTCTACTATAATATCATATTAAAGTCTGGTGTTATAGTGGAGGGTTTTATTGTAACTGACAGAAACAAAAAGCGCAAGCATATGAAGATATTGGCCTGCCCCATAAAGTGAAAACAAGCGTATCGTTCATTCCAAACGGTACGCTTGTTTTCCAGACCTCTTACCTGGCAGCGTCCATATATAGTTTAGTTTTATACTGTCTTATGGAAGACTGGCCTAAGAGACGCTTGTTTTTTCAGGCTTTGTTATCTGTTTTCTTTCAATTCTTTTATAGCTGCTTTTAAAAAAGTGTCATCGGCCCATTTTCCGATGTCAAAAAGCCTGGTCACATATTTTCTGTCATACAAAAATCTCAGCTGTCCCTCCAATGCCAGCAAAGCTTTTTCCTCCAGGTTTACCTCCAGATCTTTATGGAAATTTACGGGAAATGCATTGGCTGTTTCACCGATTGTACCGTTCAGCTGTCTGGAAAATAGCTCTATAGTTTCCGCTCTGTTGGTTTTGGCCCATTCTGCTGCCAGGAGGGTCTGCTTAACGTATTCAACCACAATTTCCGGATGTTCTTCCGCCAGCTTTTTGCTTACCGTAAGGGTATTGGGATATACGTTATTGATGGGCAGCACCTGCTCCGTGTTTCTGTTTAGCTCATAAATAATCTTATATTCACCCGTTGCAAGGAGTCTCTGTGCCAGGCAGCCTCCTGCATAAACGGCATCTACTTTTCCCTCATTTAATGCCTCTGCGTCGATCTTTCCAAGATTGCTCTTATGGGTTTTGGTCATACCGATATACTCTTCGGATACTTCCAGGTTAACAAACTCCACATCTTTCGGTGACACGCCCCTTGCTTTAAGAGCGGTTTCAAATCCATGCTCCACGGTTGCTTTGTAAAAATCAATAATAAAATGTGCTCCTGCCGGAATCCCGATTCTTTTATTTCTGAGCTGTTCCACATAATCAACGGAAGAATCGGCTTTAACAAGAATATAGGATTTTAAATCCAAAAATGCCAGGCCGATCAGGACCACCTCCGCACCGTTTGATTTGGCCCATAGCGGCGGGATATTTCCCCCTTCACGGAATAACGCCGGATCTTTATAGTCAAAATGTACATGCCAGTCCTCCTTTGGGAGGCTTTGCAGCAGTATGGGTTTCCCTCCTGCCTTGTCAAAAGTATCCTCTTTCCAGATTTTATTGGCTGCAATATAACTTGAATTGCCCACGGGGCAAATAGTATAGTGAAATTCTTTTAATACCATTTCAATCACCTGTATGCTGCACAGCAGGAATAAGCCTGGTGCAGAATCCTTTCCTGGTTCATATTTATATGTTATACATCCCTATGGTTTCATGGAAGGTGTTAATTATGTTGGTGCGGTATTGGGCAAATTCATGACTGCTGCGGTTCCTTGGCCTTGGCAGGTGAATCGGAAAAATGCTTTTGATTTCAGCAGGTCTTGCACTCATAACCACTACCTTGTCTCCCAGAAAAATTGCTTCCTCAATATCGTGTGTAACCATTATCATGGTTGTCTTGTCTGCCATCCATATACGCTCCAGCTCTGCCTGCATATTCATTTTTGTTAAAGCATCCAAAGCTCCCAGGGGCTCATCCAGCAAAAGTATTTTAGGCTGCCGGATCAACGCCCTGGCAATCGAAGCTCTCTGGGCCATTCCTCCGGAGAGCTGTCTCGGATATGCTTTTTCAAACTCCTCCAGCCCTACTTTCTTCAGGTATAAATGTATTTTATCCTGTATATAACTTTTTTTTCCTTCCATTCCAAGCGCAATATTTTCTCCGACTGTGAGCCAGGGAAGCAGCCGGTGTTCCTGAAAGATAACTCCCCTGTCCAGTCCGGGTTTTTCGATCCTATTACCTTCTAACAGAACATTCCCTTCATAATTGTTTTCCAATCCGGCAATCAGTCTGAGGAGCGTAGTCTTCCCGCAGCCACTGGGGCCAATTAATGTTACAAATTCTCCCTGGCTGATTGTAAGAGACACATCTTCAATTGCCTTTACGTCTTTTTCCTTTGCATGGAATGTTTTCGATACGTTGTTTATGGTTAAAACAGCGGAATTATCTACCGAAATGACAGCCATTTTTCTTCCTCCATTCTGCTGCGGCGCGGACAGCTTTTTTGTTGCTTTTTTCAGCTTATTTGCAGCTTATTTATATCTTATTCCTGTTCTGCCCTGCCGCAGGGTTATGACTTACTTCCCTGGTTATTTACTCGCCAGCGTAATGCTGTTTTTTCCAACAGGCGCAGGAAGTAGTCCAAAATCATACCAATGGCGGCAATTACGAACATAAGGGCAATTAATTTGTCCGACATCAGGAATTCTTTGGCCTGCAGTAAACCGTAGCCCAATCCCGTAAGCCCGCCGAGCATTTCCGCTGCCACAACTGCCATCCAGGAATTGCCGGCAGCCAAACGAAGTCCCGTAAATATGGATGGGGTCGCCGAGGGAAGAACGATTCGAAAAATAAAATCTTTTTTCGTTAATTCCAGTACCTTGGACAACTCAACATATTCATTCGGTACATCATGGATTCCCCGTACCGTATTTAAATAGATAGGGACAAATACCGCCTTAGCTATAATAATGTGTTTTGAGGTTTCACCAATTCCAAACCACAGTATGATAAGGGGAATCCAGGCATACAAAGGGATCTGACGGATTATATCCACCAAAGGCGAAAATATCCGCTCGATTACCTTAAAGAGTCCGCTCCCTATTCCAAGTATCAACGCCGTTCCCGCTCCCAGCAGGTAACCGATCAATACCCGCCTTAAACTGACGGTTAAGTCAATAGCCAGGGTACCGTCCTCAATAATCTGAAAAAAAGCTTTCACGATTTTCACCGGTGAAGGAAGAATCACTTCCATCAGAAGACCTGCACCGGCCAGTGCCTGCCATATAATTAAAAGCAATACCGGAACAGCTAATAAATTGGCCCAGGTTTTTACGGCTTCCAGGACAGCTTTGCCGTTTACCGGATATTTACCCGGACTGGTATCGTTCCTCCTCATAATTAACTCTCCTTTATTTTGAGTTCAATCGTTCTGTTTCTATTTCACGGACAGCAGTTTTTAAAAAATAATCGTCCGCCCAGGAATACACATCCACCTGCTGGCTTAAGTAGCCGTGATCATATAAAAACCTGGCCTGGCTTTCCAGGGTAATAAGGCTTTCTTCCGACAGGTTTACCTGTAAATGCTTATGGAAATCCGGATCGAAGGAGCCCTGGTACTGTCCTACGGTTCCATAGGTCTGCACGGCCAGCAGCTTTTCCGCCTCCGCTTTATTGTCTGCGGCCCATTCTGCTGCCAGTAATAACTGCTTAACATATTCCACTACAATTTCCGGTCTTGTCTCAGCCAGATACCGGCTCACCGTGAGTGTATTGGGATATTCATTGTTAACAGGAGCAAACTGGCTTCTGTCCGCGCTTAACTCATAAACAATTTTATATTTGCCTGTTTCCAGCAATTTTTGAAGTTTTGAAAGCTTAACAAATGCCACATCAATTTCGTTTCTGTCCAAAGCCTCAATTTCAACTGCTTCCAGATTTGTAAAATCTTTTTTTCCGTCCCGGTTTACCAAAAAATCATTCTCATCAGTTAATTCAACAAAGCTGGCATCTTCCGCAGAAATTCCCTGGGCTGCCAGTGCAAGCTCAAATGCTTCTTCGGCAGTGGCCTTGTGAAAATCGATCAAGGCATTGGGGTGTACCGGGATTCCAATTCTTGCATATCTTAATTGATAGGGATATTCGATTTTCGAATCTGCTCTTGCTATAATAGCCAGGCGCTGGCGAAGCAGGTTTAATCCGATGAGGATCACTTCGGCACCGCCTGATTTCGCCCATAAAGGCGGAATATTACCGCCTTCACGGAAAAGTCTGTCATTCCGGTAATTAAAATGTGCCGCCCATTTCTCCTGGGGCAAGGTCTGCAGCCGAACCGGTTCTACCTGAAATTTTTCAAGGCCCCTTTTTAAAAAACCATGGTTGGCAGCTATATAGGATGCATTCCCCACCGGGCAAATCGTATAATAGATTTCTTTAATATCAGCCATATAAATCTCCTTTATTAATTTTCTTAGTTAATTCTAATTTATAGTAAATTCTCGGAAAACAACTCATTTACATCAACCGCTTTTTCTTTACTGATATCCCCATGTTCCACCAGCCAGTCCTGAAAAGTCTTTGTTTCTTTCTTAATCTGCTCTACACTGTAATTAGAGCGGTAAAGAGTTTCTTTGGAACGCTCCCACCAGAACTTCGTATTTTCCGCAGGCTCTCTGTTAACCGATTCCACAATGGCTGCGGCAGCATCCTGGTTTTGCACAATATATGCGTTTACAATATCCCTGAATTTAGTCCAGGCCTTTACAATGTTGGGGTTTTCCTTTGCAAATTCTGAGGGTGAAAATACCACCGTACTTCCTCCGCCGTTTACATAGATTCCATCATCAACCGCATAAGAAATCTCTTTTGCCGTTCCATCAAGAAGGATGGGGGAGATGGAGGATAGGGGGTGCTGGGAAATTGCATCAATTTCCCCGGCAAGCAGAGCGGTTTTCATCTCGGAGGAAGGAATATTGACATACTCCCAATCCGTTCCTTCTTTCCAGTTCAGGGATTCTGTCTTTTCAAACAATACCATGTAAGGGCAGCCGGCACGCCAGCTTCCTATTTTCTTTCCTTTTAAATCATCAAAGTTTTCAATTCCGGAGTCCGCACGGACGATAACACTGGCAATTTTAGGATCCGGATGCTCGGAAATCTGTACTGCCGTTAAATCCGCACCTTCCGAACGGTACAGCAAGTAAGGATAGAGCATACGGTATGCAAAGTGCAGTTCTCCTCTTTCCATTAACTGTGCTTCATTGCCAAGAGAGCCTTCCACATTTACCACTTTAATACCGGCATCTCCGAACAATTCGTCAAACCACCCTTTTTTCTGGGATATGTACCCGTAAGAATCGGCTGCCGAATTGATCGTTTTAATATCTTCAAACTGGTAAGCTGCCTTTAATTCCTGAATAACCGCTTCTATCACTTCCTCCGTAATGATATCTTCCGAAGTTATGTTTCTGGAAATCAATTCTTTGGCATATACTTCTGCTTCCGAAGGCTCGGCAGCTGCCGTATCCTCTTTCGTTTCTGCGGACTCCGTATTAACGGCTGCCGTCTCTTCCGGCGGATTTTCATTTGCCGTACCGCTGCTTTTGCAGCCGGTCAAGGCTGCCGTTAATAGAATGACGGTTAATAGAACTGCTAGATTTTTTTTCACTGTAAATCCTCCTTTATATGGTGTATTAAGAGCTTATAGTTTTCCCCGGGTACTTTCTGCTTTCATTTACGATTTATAAGATCTTAATACTGTATGTTTGTAAAAAAAAGTACTAAAAATACAGGTTAAAAACTATACCTGTTTTTCAGTACCTCTGGTTGTCCAGTCAGTGGAATATGGGATGTAAATGAATGATGCCATTATAGTTACATCTTATTGCGGTGTCAATTACCCTCCGGCATTCCATAAATAAATTCATGCCGTTATATAAAATTTGTCTAATATTCGTATTATTCAGAGGATCAAAAAGAACTTTGCCGGATATGGTATAAAATTATTACTGGGATTGTTGCAAAATAGTTTATATTCTATGAAAAGATTAAATTGAGATTATAGAAAAAGCAGCCTGTTTTACATCACAAACGGACACCCGCTAAGCGTGTGTCCGTCTGTGATTTTCCCTGATTTAACTCTGTCTTCAATTCAAGTTTCAAATTTTATAAAGTTATTTATAATTTACGAAAGAATTCGCATAAGGCTTCCGCACTTTTTGGAGTAGTAGCCCAGGAAGTTACAAAGCGCACCGCACTGTGGTTTTCATCCACCTTCTTTTGTATGGAAAATACAAATTCCTTTTCCAGCTTTTCAATGACCTCATCCGGAAGGATGGGAAAGAGCTGGTTGGTACCTGCCGGTGCCAGGAACGGATAACCGCATTCCTTAAGCGTCCCGGTTATTTTTGCCGCCATTTCATTGGCATGGGCTCCCAGTTCAAAATAAAGATTATCCTGAAACAGTGCTTCAAACTGGATGCCGGTGACAAAACCTTTTGCCATTAAAGCACCCCTTTGCTTAATGAGATAACGGAAGTCTTCCTTTAATTCCTCCTTACAGATGACCAGGGCTTCCCCAAGCAGGGCACCATTTTTGGTTCCTCCGATATAAAACACGTCCGCCAGTTCTGCAAAATCCTTTAATTCCAAGTCATTTTCCTGACAGGTCAGTGCCGAACCCATACGTGCGCCATCCAGGAATAAGATTAGTCCGTTTGCTTTACAGATATGATGTATAGCGGCTAATTCAGCCTTGTTATATATGGTCCCAACTTCTGTGGTATCGGATATATATACCATCTTAGGCTGTACCATGTGTTCATCGGTATGGTAATCAAGGGCTGCCTGTATCAGGGCAGGCGTAAGCTTGCCGTCTGTGCAGGGCAGGGCAATTACTTTATGCCCGGTGGCTTCAATGGCTCCCGTCTCATGTACATTAATATGTCCCGTATCGGCTGCAATCACACACTGGTGGGGACGTAAAAAGGAGGATATAACCAGCAGGTTCGTCTGGGTGCCTCCCGGAATGAAGTGTATATCAACGGTATCTTTTTGAAGGAGCTTCCTTATGGATTCCTTCGCTTTAGCCGTGTGAATATCTTCCCCATAACCTGCATTCTGCTCCAGGTTTGATTTCATTAGTAACTCCAGCACGGCAGGATGTGCCCCTTCGCTGTAATCATTCATAAAACTATACATAAACTACTTACCTTTATAATGGAATTATCATATACTTCAATCACCCATTATATCCTTTCCTTAATTATCGTAAAAGTAAATCTTCTTCCGTAAACAGGCAATATACACAGCCACTAACTTATATAAGTTTTAGGCGTCTGAAGTTTGTTTCAAGAGTTACGCTGACTATTATACCACTTTCGTTCCTTACTTTCTACTCTGCATTAAAAAGCTATATCTTCTGACTTTTTACGAATAAATCCGGTCTGCAATAAAATAGCTCAGTGCTTCTTTCCCTGAAAAATCGGACAATTACCGCCGGAAGCTGCCTCCCTCCAGGAATAAAATTCCCTTCCATGTGTTTGTCCTGCAAAATAACCTGAATTCATTTGGCAATTAATTCTAAATTGACATATAATTGTAACAATATTAATTTAACCTATCAGGTAAAGTGGGACTGTTGTAAAATACAAAGTCTATCTTACCTGGGTAACCCAGGCCAAGCAGGAGGTTCCGATGAAACATACGGTAAATAAAAAAAGCATTTTATTAGTAACAGCAATCGCCATCATTTTGTTCCTGCTGTGGTATAGCGGAATTATGGGATTATGGATTTATGGGATGGCCTATATTGCAAATAATACAAAAGATTTTACGGATGCAAACAGTTATACGGTCCAGGGAAAATATAACCTTATCATTAACCTGGAGGATTTACAGAGTAATATTGGAAAAGAGTTATATAATGACGGCACCAATAGAATTTATGTATCCTGGATAGATAACACAGGCAGCGCCTATACCGGCGGATACCGGATTGGTTTCCGTTCCTGCGGCGAATATTCCCTAACCGGCGCCGCTTTCGTTTCCGGCGCCAGACACGCTACTGTAGATAAACAGGCATTTACTACTTATATGACTGCAACAATGACTGCGGAAATGTATAATAAAACTTATGACAGCCATGTATACAGTACAGGCGGGCTGAATTATAAAGATGGTGACGATTTTTCTTTCTATCTATTTCCTTTGGAAGCATATGATAATGGAGAAATCTCCTTAACGGAGAAAGGTAATGTACAGCTAACGGTTACAAATCTCTATAAAAACGTATGGACCCGAAAGTAAAGAATCAGAAATACCCGGTGTAATGTCTAACCCAGTATTCCCAAATGCTGCAATAATATCTTTGTTCCAAGACAGACTAATATGATGCCGCCTGCCAGTTCTGCCTTTGACTTGAATCGGGCTCCGAACAGGTTGCCGATTAATACTCCGACTACGGATAAGGTAAAGGTTACAAGGCCGATAAAGGAAACTGCCGGTACGATGCTTACCTTTAAAAACGCAAAGGTGATACCCACGGCCAGAGCGTCGATACTGGTAGCCACGGCTAAAACAACCATGTTTTTAAACTTCAGGGAAGTATCTTTTTCATCCGTACAACAGGCTTCCTCGTCTTCGTGTTTGCTTAAAGCCTCCCGGATCATATGTATACCGATAAAGCCTAATAAAACAAAAGCAATCCAATGGTCGATGCTTGTTATTTTATCACTGAACTGTATGCCAAGTATATAACCGATCAATGGCATTCCCGCCTGAAAGATACCGAAATATAATCCAACCGTTAACAGATGTTTTGCAGTAATCTTCCGGAAGGATAAGCCCTTACAGACGGCAACCGCAAATGCATCCATGGATAAACCAATTGCTAAAATCAATAATTCTAATAAACTCATTTGTTATTCTCCTTATGTTTAAATTTGTGTGAAGCAAAGACAATTTCACATTTTATGTTTCTAAAGTATCCAATAAGGGGCTGATCGAAAGATACACGAAAGCACAGGTGTACTGGCGGCCGGGCTTTTATAGCTCACAGGTAATGAAGGAACGTCCCATGAACAAAAAAAAGACCTACCTACAGCCCGAAAGCTGTAGATAAGTCTCGTTATTTAAAACAAAACCAGATAGAAACTACCAGTATGTTGGCTTCGTTACACAAACATGCTAACTACTCCCTTATCACATTAAGAATATAATAGCTTATTGATAAAACTCTGTCAATAACTTTTTTATTTATTTGATTTAGTTATGCACGGCTTATGCCATGGTATTCAGCATATCGGGGATAACTTCATAGCTCACCGGCCTTCCTTCTGAGAATGCTATAAATTCTTCATACATGCAGTATCCCATCCTTTGTGTCTCGTTGCCCATGGAACCCGCAATATGGGGGGATAAGAATACATTTTCCATACGATAAAGCTCACTTCCTTCTGCCGGCGGTTCGGGAAAAGTAACATCCAGAAGTGCCGTACGGTCCGGTTTTTCCTTTAATGCCCTGATTAAACCGGCTTCCGCCACCTGCGCTCCCCGTCCCGTATTGATAAAGGTCCCGTTGTACAGCATTTTGGAAAACAGGTTATAATCCAGTATTCCCTGCGTCTGTGCGTTGTTGGCAAGATGGTTGGAAATCACCTGGCACTCTGAAAAGATCTCTTTTAGTCCCGTCAGGGTAACCCCTGAGACAAAAGCCTCTTCGGCGGATAAATATGGGTCATAAACAAAGATTTGAAGGTTGCAGGGCTTTAAGAGACGTATCACTTCTTTTCCAATCCTGCCGGCACCGAGAATTCCTAATTTGCTGCCATAGTTTCCGGGAAAATTATGACAGTATGCCTTTGCTGCCTGCTGCCCCAGGTTCCTGTATTTTATTACTCCCTGAAAATATCCTTTATCGGCCAGCAGAATCTGTGCCGCCGTAAATTCCGCAACAGGAACCGCATTGGCTGCGGCAGCGCAGAATACTTTCACCCCGCAGTTTAAAAAAGGACGTGCAAAGCCCTGAACTGACCCTGCCGCATAGAATACGGCTTTCAGGGAGGGAAAATATTCACGTATTTCCTTTTCCTGAAATACAGGCATTCCCCAGGTGGAGAATATATATTCCACCGTCTTTAAATCATTTTTGTGATCTTTGAAATTAACATAAGTTATCAGTGGTTTAATAAAACTTAATTTTTGATTCAATAATTGCCGGACTTCTTCAACATAGACTTTTTCCAGCCGGAAACCGGCTTTTTCCCCGGCATAAACAGCATTATACATTTGATTCTCCTCCATTGCACGGAATTATCCCGGTCCGGCGCAATTTATCCAAAGGACCGGATGATTCATAAAGGTTTCGTTCGGTTTTTATGGTTATTTCCCGGCTGCTCCCCGGCTTCCGGTCCGTTTTGGCCGTCTAATTCAGCCTTTAATGGAACCGATCATAACACCCTTTACAAAATATTTCTGCACAAACGGATATAAACACATAATCGGCACCGTGGACACAATAATCAGGGAATACTTAAGCAGTTCCGCCATGCCCTGCTTTGCCGCCGCTACTTCCGGGTCCACTACCAGGTTGGTGTCTATGGAATTGGCTATGAGAATCTGCTTTAATATAATCTGAAGGGGAAATTTATCCTTGGTGTTTAAATAAAGGAAACCGTTGAAATACGAATTCCAATGGCCGATGGCATAAAACAATACCAATACTGCGATCAGGGCTTTTGAAAGCGGCAGCAGTATGCTGAAAAAATACCGTGTATCGCTGCATCCGTCCATTTTGGAGGCTTCCAGTAACTCGCCCGGTATGCTGGACTGGATAAAAGTCCTCGCTATAATCATGTTATAAACGGAAAGTGCCCCGGGAAGTACCATTGCCCACAGGCTGTCAATGAGATTCAGGTTTTTGATCTGCATATAAAGGGGTATCATGCCTCCCCTGAAAATCATGGTAAAAGTAAAAAGAAACATAAAAAAGTTTCGGCCCGGCAGGTCCCGCCTGGACAAAGGATAGGCTAAGATCATGGTTATCCCGATATTGATAAAAGTACCCAGTACCGTATAAATAACCGTATTCCGGTATCCGGTAAATATATCCGGATTCTTAAAAACCGCCGTGTAACCTTCCAGGCTTAAATCCACGGGAAACAATATGACCCGTCCCGAACTTACCGCATAGGGTGAAGAAAAGGATGCGGATATAATATAAATTAAGGGGTATAAAACTATAATTAACAACAGGACCAGGAAAATATGGATAATGGCGTAATAGATTTTATCATCCGCAGATAATTTTATTTTTCTTTTACCCTGGGTTGTCTTTGCAACGGTATTTGCCTTCATGTGTGCCGCTCCTTTCTAAAACAGGCTGTTGCCTCCAAGTTTTTTACTGAAAAAATTTACAGTTGTGATCAGTATCATATTTATGGAGGAATTAAATAAATCTATGGCCGTTGCATAGGAAAAGTCATTGGTAGAGCTTGCAATGCCGACTTTGTATACATAGGTGGATATAACCTCGCTGGAAGAAAGGTTAAGAGGATTCTGCATCAGATAAGGTTTGTCAAATCCGATATTCATGATCTGCCCGGCATTCAGTATCAGCATAATTGCCGCCGTTGGCAGGATAGCCGGTAAATCAATGTGGATGACCCGCTGAAAACGGCTGGCACCGTCAACTTCCGCCGCCTCATGAAGTTCCGTATCCACTCCGGAGAGGGCGGCTATGTAAATGATGGAATTATACCCCATGGACTGCCACACGCCGGACCATACATAAATGTGCGGGAAGGCACCGGGGTTTGACATGAGATCCGGTGCTTCCTGACCGCTTAACAGACCGAACAGGTTTGCCACCAGCCCGATTCTGGGATTGAGCATCTGTGTCAGGATTCCGACCAAAACTACCAGGGATATAAAGTAGGGCAGGTATGTAACCGTCTGCACGAATTTTTTATACCGGTTGCTCCGGATGGAATTCAATACCAGGGCCAACAGAATAGGAAGGGGAAACCCTGCGAGGAGCCCGTAAAATGAAATCGTAAGCGTATTTTTTATAACTCTGGTAAACTGGTAGGAGGTAAAGAATTTAACAAATTGGTCAAAACCCACCCAGGGACTGCCCCATATACCCAGTCTTGCATTAAATTTCTTAAAAGCCAGCTGAATTCCCAGCATCGGTACATAGTTAAACAAAATAATATAGATAACCGGGATTACCAGAAAAACATAAAGCTGCCATCTTCCCCATATCCTTCTCGACAGACCGCCGTTACCTTTATGGGAATTTACTTCCGGAATTATTTTCATAACTTTCTCCATTTCTGCGCATCTAAAAGTTGTACTTAAAAGTTCCCATGCACAAACTTTGTGAGTGAAAGAGTTAAAAAGTTTTCACGCTTCCCGGCAAGATGCCGCACTGCGGAATCTTAAACAATAGGAGAAGAAGCCGGGAATGTGAAGTTGCATTTTCTTCACTCCTGTGCCCTTTTTTAGTAACAGTCAAGTCAGGTATGACCGTCTGCCCTGACTGAAAGAAACTGTATTATTGACGGCCGGCAAGCATCCGGTCATAAGCTTTTTGTGAAACTTCCAGATATTCCTGCAAACCAATATCATTCAGCTCCTGGAGATATTTATCCCAGTCGGAAAGCGGCCTGGTGCCCGTAATGAAAGCCGCTACCGCTTCATCACGGTAAGTTGCCAGGGTGGTCTTTATGTCCGCTATCCGATCCGCTTCTTCCGGCAGATAAAGTATTCTCTGTACGGTTTCCTCCGGCGCCTTGCCGATATATTCCGGAACTGCCTGGGCAGTCATGTACTGGGAATCATACGGATTTCCATTCCAGACCTGTCCGCAGATCATATCATAGGTTCTTGCGGTGGGATGGTTTTCGCCCCACTGGTGATTTTGCAGCGTCCCCCAGATAGGATTGATATATTCCACTTTTTTCTCATAGCCAAGGGATTCATACAAGCCGGGTTTTGAGGGGTCCGGGTCTTTCCAGTCCACATCCTTGATGCCAAACCTTCCCTGGTAAATCATGTCTTTCTGGTACATATAATCAAAGACCATATATGCGGCAACCGGGTCCTTGCAGTCTTTTGTAATAAAACCGGCATAGGTAGGAATACCGCTGGCACGGTAATTTGTATAGCAGACGCCATCCGGACCTGTTAACGGAGCCAAATGGGTCATATCCTCTTTCCGCTTTGATTCCACCTGGTAAACGGACATGGAACCGGCGGTCATTGCCCCGACCAGCTGTACGTCCTGGTTTTCAATGATCTGCTTAAACTGGTTCTGATCCTGTGTAAAGGTCAAAGGGGATAACAGGCCTTCCTCGCTTAATTTATGAAGGTATTCAAGACCGTCCCTCCAGGCATCCTGGGTATAGGCAACCTGAAGTTTGCCGTTCTCAACCTGCATATAATCGTAATCCTTGTTCGAATAAGTAAATGCACTCATCAGGACCGGCCAGACATTCTGGTTCCAACCGTCTTTGTCGCCCAACAGAGGGATTTCATCCGCTTTTCCGTTCCCGTTGGGATCATCATCCCGGAAATGTTTCAGCACTTCATAGTATTCATCGGTGGTAGCAGGCTTTTCCAGCCCCAGCTTATCCAGCCAGGTCTTATTAATCCACAACCGATTATCCCAGTCATTTCCCAGATCCTCCACTATCCTTGGAAAGGCATACATATTCCCGTCCGGGGAATTGATATATTGTTGGTATTGTTTGGCATCCTCGCTGTTAAGGTATTCCTTTAAATAAACGGAAAGCTCTTCCGTCATATCATTCAACGGCATTAAATACCCCTGGGATCCATAGGTGTAAGTCTGTAAATCGGTAAGGTTCCGGCAGATCATATCCGGTAATTTACTGCCGGAAGAAATCATAACGGCAAGCTTCTGGTCCCCTTCCGTTCCGGTGGGAAGGTATTCAAAGTTAAGATCCACATTCACGGCCTCTTCCAGCTTTTTTGTATAATCGTTGGTTTTAAAATCTTCAATATTGGTATCCTGATTAACCAGTATCGTAAGGGATACCTTATTTTTTAACACAGGCAGGCTGCCTTTTTCGTTTAAATTGCCGGTATCGATGTTACCTGCCTCCGGGTCCGAAACAGAATCCTCCAAAGCCGTATTGCCGGATGTCTGCGAGTTATTGGCCCCGCTGCACCCGGAAAGCATGAGGATGGATACCATGAGGATGAAAGAGATTATCTTTTTGGGGTAATATTTTTGCCTTTTTTTCATCTGAAAACTCCTTTCGATAATCAAGTCAATTTTGACTTGTTAATAAAAATCACACATTCTTCCCCCCAAGCCGCGGGCTTACTTCCCTGCTGCTTATGTCTTTCCTTACCCTTACATAAACCATTGCTTAACAAGAAGTGTGAAGTTAAAATTTACCTTTTCATGTTATTATAATTTACTGTTCCTGTAAATTTGATTTCCGGAAATTCATTGGAATATAGTTTGAGATTTCATTGGAAATTAGGGAAATTGTTTGAAAATCATTGCCTTTTTCCATTCTCCATTATATAATGTGCCCATAAATAATTCTTGATTCCAGGGGGAAGCTATGAAGTTATGGTCATTATCACGAAGCCGAAAAAATAACAGTAACCGAAAAAATAACGGCAATCGAAAAAGCAACGGCAACCAAAAAAGTGACGGCAATCGAAAAAGCAACGGCAACCAAAAAGGTGATGGCAATCGAAAAAGTAATGGCAACCGAAAAAGTAATGGCAACCGGAAAAGGTTTTTACGCTGCCTGTCAAAATATTTATTGCTGTCCTGTGTTATATCCTTGTCATTTATCCCCATTTATCTGGTTGCCCTGAATGCAACAAAACAGAACGTAATCCATGAAGTATACCGGGGATTTGAAAGCGGGCTTACGAGGACAAGCGGAATACTGAACAACTTAATCAGCCTTTCCGACGCCATCATCGATGAACAGGATACAAAGCGCCTCTCCAATATCCAGGGAGAGATGGGACCCAGGGATTTTATGTCACTGATGAAAGCGCAGACATTTATGCTGAATGTGCTTGGTTCCGATAATACGGTCAAGAATGCCTATACCCTGTTTAAAAATAATAATATTTTTCTGTCCAAAAACCTGACAGGCCCGGACCGGCAGCAGATTTATAATGATTATTACGAGATAAAAGGAATTTCGGTGGAAGAATGGGTCAATATGGTACTCTCCGCCCAGGGACGTTTTGAGTTTTTACCGGCTCCCAGGGCAAACTGGATCTTTGTACCCGAACAGAACCGGGTGCAGGAAGATACCATACATATTGCCGTTCCTTCCCCGGGCCAGACTACCTTTACGGCCAAAAGCGTAACGGTATTTATCCTGGACTATCAGGAGTTCTTTACCTATTTTGCCTCGGACGAGCTTTTAGAGAACAGCTTTATTTACCTTACCAACGGGACAGGATCTACGATTCTTGGAAAGAATTATTCCGGCAGCCCCCTCCTCCTGGACAAAGATATCAGCCAGCTCACCCTGCATAATACCCGGTATACCGTAATGAAGGCGGACAATACGGAACCCGGGCTGAGGGCGGTTATTGGAATTCCTGAAAGTTATTTCAGCGAAAAAGTAAATTCCGTATGGCAATTTATCATTTTATACGCTATGCTTATAATTATAATCGGTATTTTGGTCTCCGTAACTTTGGCCTACTATCAGTATACACCCATAAAAAAGATGATGGATTCCATACAAAAGGTCATCTCCTTCCCGCCGGATGAAAAAAATGAATACCGTTATATCTCCAATACCATAATTTCTCTGGACAGTAAAAGCAAGCAGTATGAAAAAGAAATCCGCATCATGAATGCCTCCATTAACAATAATCTCCTTGACCGGATGTTAAACGGAAGAATCCACACCCGTGAAGATGAAGAAAAATGCATGTCCGTATTTCAATTTATCAGCGAGAATTTCCTGGTATGCATCATGCGAATTGAACAAACCGGACAGACCGGACAGGAACTTGATATTACCACACGGGTAAATGCCGTAATCCGTGATCTGTTGATGAAGGATTTTGACTTTCCTGTCTGTTTCCACAACGGGGAAACCTTAAAAACCAGTATTATTTTTAATCTGCCGGAAGAAAGCAGAAGCGGCCTTGGTTCTTTCTATGACTCCTTTAACAGGGCGGCCGGGTCCGTACGGGAAACCTGCGGAGCGGAAGTTATATTCGGCATTGGAACCATTGCCTATGGTATAAAACAGGTTGGGGTAAGCTGTACCAATGCACAGGACGCATTGCGCTTATCCGATAAAAATGATCCGGTACATACATGGTTTGACCGGAAAAAGAGCCGCAACAATATGTTCTTGGGAAATAAAGCGGCTCAGAGGCTTTATGAAATACTCCTCATAGGGGATCCCCAGTACGTGGAAGAAGATTTTCACCAGCTTTTAAAAATTCTCTCTAAACCCTGCCTTTTATCTGAGACAGATATCAGCCAGGCCTTCTATGTACTGCGGAATACGCTGGAAAGTGCCTCCTATGACATACTGAATGCCGACGAGACTATAGATTTGCCGGAATATTCAAAAGAACTAAGTGTGATTGACCTGTTTTCCTCCTTTTACGAACCCTGTATCGAACTGTGCAACCACAAGTTTATAAAGCAGTCCGAAGAGGATTTCCGGCAGAAGAACGAAATGATAGACTATATAAAGAAAAATTTTACGGACAGCAGGCTCTGCGCACTGTCCATCGGAAATAAATTTTATGTTTCCGAAAAATATGTTTTTACTCTTGTAAAAAACCATACGGGTAAAAGCCTGGGTGAATTTATTGAGCAGCTCCGTTTTTCAAAGGTGGAAGAACTCCTGGGGGGCAGTGTGGATATTAACGAAATCCCTGCCAGGGTCGGTTTTAATTCGGTAAATACATTTTACAAGGCCTTTAAACGGAAGTACGGGGTTTCTCCCGGAAAATGGCGGAGCATGATTCAAAAAACCGGCGGACACCCGGCGGATGAGATTTAGGGTGTGTAGAAAGATTGCAGGCACTCTTTCTCTTAACCTGGAGGATAGAATATGAATGAAATTAATGAATTAAAGGCTTCGGAATCCGTAAATGCCTATTTTGAGAAAAGCCTGGAACGGGGCAGACTGGGACATCATTTTCACTGTTACCATGAACTGATATTGGTTAGGGAAGGTATGGCAGAATTTAAAATCAATGACGTCAATCATATTGCAGAAACCGATTCCCTTATTGTAATCAGTGATCTGGAACAGCACGAACTGAATATTAAAGCTGTTCCCTACAGCCGGTATGTGCTGACCATCTCTACGGATTTAAGTCTGCTTATGGTTCCTGAACCCATATTGCTTTCACTGCTGATGCAGAGGCCGGAAAAATTTAACCACGTAATCCCCCTTGGGCCTGAACTGGCGGCCAAGCTTTCCCTGTGTTTTGAAAAAGCCGTGCTGGAATGTGAACAGAAAAAAGCCTTCTGGGAGACAAGGACAGCAATGTTTACGGCGGAGATTCTGCTTTTGCTGTACCGGGACAACCCTTCTGTTTTTCCGGGACAGAAGGATACCCAGACCGCCCAGATCGTACTGCAGGTACAGCAGGATATTGCCGGGAACTACAGGAATAAAATTACTCTGGAAGAATTGGCGAAAAAATATTTTATCAGCCAGTATTATTTATCCCGGGTGTTTAAAGAGCTGACCGGTTATGGGTTTAAAGAATATCTTACTTTATACCGTATCAATGAGGCCAGGAAGCTGTTAAGCTATACGGACCTTCCCATAACCGAGGTTTGCTTTTCCTCCGGCTATCAGAATACGGATCATTTCATCCGGACCTTCAGGGAAAACCAGGGCTGTTCCCCCCTGCAATACAGAAAGAAATTTAAAGCTCAGAAAGACATTTTTTCAATTCCGCAGCATCTTCCATAAAATTTTGGATACTGTCGTCTTTGACAAACTCCAGGATATAGGCACTTTTATTCGGATCCAGGTCTGCCAGGCGCAGGTAATCCAGCCATTCCAAACGGCCTTCTGCCAAAGGATACCGGACATTGCCGCCCTTCCAATGGAATGTATGGATATGGGAAAGATACGGCCTTACCATCAGCAGTTCTTCACAATTTTTACGGTGGGTGATATCCGGATTCGGCTGCCAGTAACTCCGGAGATTTTTGCTATGTACCAGCTGGATCAGCTTTAAGGTGCTTTCGGCCGTCTCCGTAAGTGTTCCCCGGTGATATTCCAGGCTCACGGTAATTCCGTGTTTTTGTGCCTGGGAACAGATAAAGTCCAGTTCCCGGGCCGCCTTGAGATAATCTTCTTCCATAGCTGCTTCCGGAGAAACGGAACCTGCCCAGATACGTATATTGGGGGCTCCCAGTTCATAAGCCGTTTCCAGCACCAAAGAAAAGTCCTGTCCCTCGTTTAACCGGTAATAGCTGCCATAGGATAAGGCTTTTAATCCTACCGACCCGGTCAGGCCGGCAGCATGCCTGGCCGCCGCCCTGTCTCCTGCCGGTACATGGATATCTCCTCCCCACTCGATACCGTCCATACCGGCTTCTGCCGCCAGCTTCACTATTGTCTCCGCCTTCAATCCCCGGAAAGTTACGGATGTTAATCCTGTCATACTATCTCCTCCTTTTTTAGTATATAGTGCTCCCGAAAACTCTCACAGCCTTTTTATTTCACTGCTATTATTTTATCATAATTAAATGTCCCGGGACATTAAAATAAGTTCCTGCGCAAAAAACGCATGTTTTTGTGCAGGATATCCGGCTGTTTCCGTCTTCTATACAGGCTATAATAGGAATAACGGAATATTACGAAACAAACCGCAGCTGTTTTTATTTTAAAAAAAGCTGTTTCGTTTTCATTAATTGTTTTACCATCCTCATTCGGCCATGAATGAGATATCTCAAGAACTGAAATTACATAAGATGTATTAAAAAATGAAAGAAGGTGATTCTATGCAGCATGAAAAATTCCATTACGCATCACTGGCGGCCGTAAAAGAAAAAGCAGAAGAATTAAAAATAAAACTTCCTCTTTCCGTCCACTGGGAGCTGTTAAAGCAGCCCCTCTATATTAACGGCTGCAAAGTACATAACCGGCTGGCAATCCAGCCCATGGAAGGCTGTGACGGGACTGCGGAAGGCAGCCCTGACACACTTACCTTCCGCCGTTACCGGCGTTTCGCACAAAGCGGAGCAGGACTTATCTGGGCGGAAGCTGTTGCAGTAGTTCCGGAAGGACGGGCCAATCCCCGCCAGCTTATGCTTACCGAAAAAAACCTGGATGCCTTCAAATCCATGGTGGAAAGCATCCGGGAAACCTCCCTTAAGGAAAACGGTTTTGAACCGCTCCTGATCATGCAGGCGACCCATTCCGGAAGGTACTCAAAACCTGACGGCATTCCGACGCCCCTGATTGCATACCACAATCCCCCGCTGGAAGAAAAACAGGCAATCGGGGAATCCAGTGTTGTGTCCGATGATTATCTTAAAGCCCTTACCGAACAATATGCCGCTTCCGCAAGACTGGCCTTAAAAGCCGGATTTGACGGCGTGGATATAAAGGCCTGCCACCGGTATCTGATATCAGAACTGTTTTCTGCCTTTGACCGGCCCGGTTTATACGGAGGAAGTTTCATGAACCGTACGCGTCTTCTGCGAGAAGCCGTGTCTGCTGCAAAATCAGCGGTTCCCTCCTCCTTTATAATCACCTCCCGCATGAACCTCTATGACGGACTCCCTTACCCCTGGGGCTGGGGGGTATCAAAAGACAGCGGCAGGACTCCGGACATGACCGAGCCTGGCCGGCTGGCAGAACTCCTCTTTAAGGAATTGGATATCCGGCTGCTTAATTTTACTACCGGAAACCCCTACTTTAATCCTCATGTGAACCGCCCTTACGACTCCGGACCTTACGAGCCGGACGAACATCCTCTGGAGAGTGTCGCAAGAATGTGCAACTGCATCGGTGAGATAAAGCAGTCCCTTCCGGAACTTACCGTTATCAGTTCCGGTACCTCCTACTTACGGCAGTTTTCCGTAAATTTGGCGGCCGGCATGATAGAAAGCGGCCAGACCGACATAGCAGGTTTCGGGCGGGAGGCCTTTGCCTATCCGGAATTTGCCGGAGATATCCTGGGAACAGGGTCCCTGGAGCCCGGAAAATGCTGTACTACCTGCAGCAAATGCTCCCAGCTGATGCGGGCAGGAAGTGTAGCCGGCTGTGTTATCCGCGACAGGGAAATGTATCTGCCGATTTATAAACGGGATGTACTTAATAATGCGGAGGATATAACACACAAAATATCCATTGACTAGTACAGCATTGCATAATTATCGCTTAATATTCAGTGCCTGATATTTGCGATGAGGCAAGGCGGAGGATTGAGGCGTAGCGGCTCCTACGCCTACCTGCGACAACGCGGCATCAATGTAAATAGCGGATGCTGAATTAAGTGATATTTACGCAATGTTGTACTAATAACGTTTATGAGTGTCTTTTATATAAAGGAGAATACGAAAATGGTACAAAAAGTAGCATCAGTCACCGGTTCCCGCAGGGGTATCGGCCTGGCAATAGCCGCCAGACTGGCAAATAAAGGCTACCGGGTCATTCTGTCCGGGACAGTCGAAGATAAGGAAACGGAATCCTTAATTGCAGGACTTAAGTCATCCGGCACAGAGGTCTGTTATATCAAATGTGACATCAGCCAAAAGGAGGACCGGCTTCATTTTATAGAGACTATCTGTGAGCGGTACGGACGCCTGGACCTCCATGTGAATAATGCGGGAACGGCACCCCAGAAACGGCTGGATATCCTGGAAACAACGGAAGAAAATTATGATTTCGTCATGGATATTAATTTAAAGGGAACCTTTTTTATGTGCCAGGGTGCTTCCAATGCCATGATTGCCATGAAGAACCGCGGCCTGGAAGATTATACCCCCCGGCTTGTCAACATTGCCTCTATCTCTTCCTATACCTCCTCTGTGAACCGGGGCGAGTACTGTATAAGCAAAGCCGGAGTATCCATGGTGACCTCCCTGTTTGCCGACAGACTGGCCGAATACGGTATCCCGGTATTTGAGATCCGTCCGGGAATCATTATGACCGATATGACGGCAGGAGTGAAAGAGAAATACGAAAAACTTATTTCAGAAGGCATCACCCCAATACGCCGGTTTGGACAGCCAAAAGATGTTGCCGACTGCGTCCTTGCTGTTGAAAGCGGCCTGCTGGATTTTGCAACCGGCCAGGTCCTGGACGCAGACGGTGGATTCCATATCCGTCGCCTATGATTGACGTAAAATGCAAAGTGAGTAATACCAGTGTTTTATGAACTGGAAAGAACGTAAGGTATATTTTTCCGACTTATGAAATTTCTATATAAGTGCGAAGGCGCACGCGAACCGGAGAAACTCAATGCGCAGTGTTTTCTCCGGTCAAAAAAGTCCATCCCAAAATGCGACTAGGAGGATTAATAATGAGCGATACAACCTTTTATATTAACGGTATTCCGTTTCCCGTCCTCACTCTGGATGTGGCGGTAATCGGCAGCGGCAGTGCCGGTTTCAATGCGGCAGACTGGCTTTATGACCTGGGGCGGAAAAATATTGCCATACTCACCGAAGGGATAAATATGGGTACCAGCCGCAATGCCGGAAGCGACAAGCAGACTTATTATAAACTATCCCTGGCTTCCGACGGTGCGGACAGCGTCGGGCAGATGGCAGCGGATTTATTTGCCGGCGGCAGTGTCAACGGTGACACTGCACTGGCGGAGGCTGCCAATTCCGTCCGCTGCTTTATCAAACTGGCAAACCTTGGGGTTCCCTTTCCTACCAACGAATACGGCGAATATGTCGGATACAAAACAGATCATGATCCCCGTCAGCGAGCAACCAGCGCCGGCCCCCTGACCAGTAAATATATGACCGAGTGCCTCGAAGCCTCGGTCAGGCAGAAAGGAATCCGGATTTTAGACGGTTATATGGTATTTAAACTTCTGGTCTGGGAGAATCATATCGAAGGACTGGTCTGCCTGAATAAAAATAAGCCGGAAATCCCTTCCGGTGGAATCACCATAATAAGGACCAGACAGGTAATTCTTGCAACCGGCGGACCGGCAGGCTGTTATTCGGATTCCGTTTATCCAAAAAGCCAGACCGGTATGAGCGGAATGGCCCTGGAGGCGGGGGTAATGGGCGCTAATCTGGACCAGTGGCAGTATGGGCTGGCATCCACCAAATTCCGTTGGAATGTTTCGGGCACCTATCAGCAGGTCCTGCCAAAGTATATTTCCGTAGACAGTAACGGGAGGGAACGGGAATTCCTCCCCGACTATTTTGACGATCCCTATAAAGCTCTTGATATGGTATTTTTAAAAGGTTATCAGTGGCCTTTTCACTCTGTGAATATCCGTACTTCCTCTAAAATTGATATGATCGTCCATCATGAAATTAACCGGCTGGGACACAGGGTGTTTATGGATTTTCGCAGTGACCCCGCCTGTCTGGCAAATGGTTTTGGAAAACTGGGAAAGGAAACACTAAACTATCTCTCCAATTCAAACGCCCTGCTGGCATCTCCCATCAGGCGTCTGGAAAAAATGAATCCTCCGGCAATTGAACTGTACCGGCAGCACGGCATTGATCTATATAAGGAACCTTTGGAAATATCCGTGTGCGCACAGCATCATAACGGCGGACTGGCAGTGGACAGCAATTGGGAAACCAATATTAAGGGATTTTATGCCGCCGGAGAAACAGCCGGGACCTTTGGGGTACAACGCCCCGGGGGAAGTGCGCTGAATTCCGGCCAGGTGGGCTCCCTGCGGGCGGCACAGCATATTGCTTATACCACCTCTTCCCATATTACTGTTTCAGAGGAGTTTGAAACCAGGGCAATATATGAAACGGAAGAATTACTGCGGCAGCTGGGTGCAATTCCTGCGAAAACAGAAGCTTCTTCTTTTATCCATGATAAAAGAAAGGAAATGCAGAAAAAGATGAGTCTTTTCGCAGCCCACATCCGGGATCGAGAAAAATTTGAAATCCTGGAAAAGGAACTGGAAAGTGTACTGGAAACATTTTTTGAAAAAGCCGGGTGTTCCGGTGCGAAAAAACTTCCCGAACTGCTTAAGACCAGAGATATATTTATTACACAGCTTGCGGTACTTTCTGCCATGGACAAAGCAGTCGAGGAGGGAACCAGAGGCTGTGCACTTGTTTTAAAGGAAGGCGGCGAACCCATTGACACCCATCTTAACTATACCTTTGAACCCGGCCACCTCTTAAAGTCCAATAAGATATTAATTACCCGGAAAGACGGTAACCGTTATACTTCCGAATATATACCCGTACGTGAAATCCCCACTCCGGATAACTGGTTCGAAAATGTCTGGAAAGAGTACCGAAGCCTTACCGGACAACTTTAATAAACGGTCTTTTCAACGTAATTCCCTTTCACAGAAAGGATGCCGGCCCCATCTGAGGTAATGTTTTTTCTTTACACAGCTGTGCTGCTTTTTCACTGTAAACCCCGGCCATCACTTCAGTGGTAATCTTCCTCCAGCACCGCAGTCAAAGCGGATATTAGCAATTCGCTACGCTACTTACTCATAACCTTATACCTGCTACGCAGGTATTTCAGTCGGAGCATGAACTAGCATGAACTCCGACTGAAAAGTTAAGTCCCTAACCCACCGCTTACACTGCTAAGAAGCGGGGGACTTACTTGTAAGGTTAAAATCCCAAGGCACAGGGCTGTATACTTCACCCTGACATACTTTTTCAAAATTTTCCATATTGTAACTTCGTGTGAATTTTATTATAATATATAATTAATAATTTATAAATTATGGAAAATAGAATAAAAAACATGGAAAAGGGTGAATTAATTGCCAAATATTGCTGACCATTTAAAAGAAAAACTGAATCGGATTCCGGAACTTCCGGGCATATATAAATTTTATAATGCGGAAGGCACCATTATATATATCGGAAAAAGCAAATGCCTGAAAAAAAGGGTAAAATCCTATTTCGTGAAAACACCGAAATGGGAGAAGGTTAAAAAAATGGTCTGCTTTATCCGGGATATCGAATACATAGTCACAGACACCCATTTAGAGGCAAGGCTGCTCGAATGTGAACTGATCAAAACGATCCGGCCCTATTTTAATGCCCAGATGAAAAACGAACAAAGGTATGTGTACCTTAAAGTGGCTGATTATAACGGCTTTAACCCGTTAACCGTAGTTTCGGAAAGGGAGGAGGATTCTTTTGGTCCTTTCCGGAGCCGCTATACACTTATGGATATTCTGGATTCCCTTAAGAATATATATCCCATTTCGATGAAAGGCCAAAGCTACGATATCGATTACCACCTGCTTCCGGTTACCCTGAATAAAGACTCTTTTACGGAAAACAAAACGAACCTTTTGAACCTGTTATCGGATAGCGGAAATATGGATTTATTCATTCAGGAACTGGAAAATAAAATGAAGGAAGCAGCCTCTTTCTACAAATACGAAACGGCTTCCATGTACCGTGACATCATATCGGGCATAAAATACATCAAACATGGGATAAATGCCTATGAGAACCTGCTTTCCAGAAATATTTTATTAAAGCTTCCTTTCCCGGAGGGCATTAAACTTATTTTTGTATCAGGCGGTACGATTCTGTTAAAAGAAAAATATACTGAACTTACGGAAAAAGATATACAAGTTTTTATAAAGAAAGGAAAGTCCAAAACCGGTTCAAAAAGAAAGGATTTAAGTATTCACAATGAAATGCTCCCAGGAGAAATGGCTTTAAATGAAAAAATAAGGATTGATTTCAGGGATGTTTTATGTTCTGAAATTATCGCTCTGCCGGAGGAAATGGTCACTCTGCTTTAAATTGTTACTGAAACTTCCACCGCTAAACTGTCCTTTTACTTGATAAAATCAATATTTAGATCAGTGAAGGAAGCATTGGTTTTGATATATTTCATATGCTTGGATTCTTCACTTCAATTCACTAATGCACTTTTCCTATGGTAAAACAAAAGCAGAAAAGCACAAACTCCTCACTGTGCTCGTCATATAGGACTAGCTTGTTTTTGTCAAGTTGATTTACTGCATTCTGACTAATCAATTATTTTTGAAATATAACATGAATGGGCGACGGAGCCTCATATATTTATATGAATAGTTTTCAGGTGAAAAGAATGTCTATATTTTATGACGAATATCCAAAAACCAAAACCATGACTTTGACCGGCCGGGGACAGGTCAGCACAGTCCCGGACACGGCCGTAATCCGCCTGGGTGTGGAAACAACCGGTGTTAATCTTATGGACATCCAGGCAGAAAACGCACGGATAAGCCAGGCAGTGATTGAATCCATAGAAAACCTCGGTATATCCGATATACAGACATATCAGTATTTAATTGAGAAACGCTATGATTATGTAAACGGTACTCAGATAGACAGGGGCTATGCGGTCCGCAATATACTGGAGATCCGGTCCGATAATCTGGAACAGATAGGCACCGTGATTGACACCGCAGTTTCAAACGGAGCCAATGTAGTTAATTTTATATCTTTTGAGGTATCCGATCCTTATCCCGGCTTTTAGGCCTGCAGGCGGCGCCGGTTCCGGAACATATTGTGGAAAACAGTACGCCTCCGATTCCATTTTCCCAAAGTACCCTGGCCAGGGAAGGGGCTTTTACCACTCCGATTGAACCCGGTAACAAGATCATTGAAGCTTTTGTAACCGTGGATTTCAGTTATTAAGTCCAAATTCTACAGGAAATTGGCGAAAACCGAAGCCCCAATCACGGTTAACAATCCGGAAACTGCTATGGCCAAACTGCTCATGGCCCCCTCGATCTCTCCGATTTCAAGTGCCCTTGCGGTGCCGATGGCATGAGCGGATGTTCCAATGGCCAAACCGACGGCAATGGGCTCATGAATTTTGAATGCCTTACAGATGGCTTCTGCGATTATATTGCCTATAACACCCGTAATAATAATTACTGCAACCGTTATGGTAGTAATTCCCCCCAATTCCTCCGAAATCCCCATACCAATAGCAGTTGTTATGGATTTGGGCAGTAAAGTAACATATTGCTCATGATTTAACCCGAATAAATATGCCAAAGCCAAAACACTGCCAAGGCTTGACAGTATTCCGGCCAGTATACCCAGAATAACTGCTCTTACATTCTTTTTCAATAATTCCAACTGCTGATACAATGGGATTGCTAAACACACTGTTGCCGGAGTTAAAAGATAACTTAAGAATTTAGCACTGGTATTATAACTCTCATAATCTACATGTAAAATCATCAGTGCTGCCATTACAAATATAATTGATATTAACAGAGGATTAAATAATCCCAATTTGAATTTATTCTTCAGCCAAACACCCAGGACATACCCTGCAAGGCTGATAATTACTCCGAAATAAACCGAATTAGTCAGAAATTGTTTCACTTTTGCCACCTTCATCCTTTTTCATGATTGCCTGTGCGGTTTTCCCTGTTATTACCATTACAATCACCGTAGTCAGTACGGTAATTACAAAAATGGGAAACCATATGGATTTTAATTCATTCCAGGCAGTCAATAAGCCGACTGCAGCAGGAATAAACATAAGCGGCATAATCTCTAGCAGGAATCCTCCCGTCTGTTTTACAGCTTCCACCTTTACCGCTTTGGTATATAAGCAAATCAGCATAATGATCAATCCATAAATGCTGGCCGGAATTGGCAGGGGGATTATGCTATGTATTAATTCTCCCAGAAATGTGATACTCAAAATAATACCTGCTTGATTCATGTACTTCATTTTAACACCTGTGCCTTTCACTTTAAACTTCTTTCAGGTAAATCCCGGAAGGAGGTTTAAATTTTTTGTCTTATTGGTAGAACCAATCGTAATAGTCAAAACAATTTTAGTACTTTCCTTTTTCAGCGTCAAGCCTAAATTGGTTCGGAATCAGGACAAAAGCATGAGTTGAAAATTTTCCAGGCAGTAGGCAGCTTCCGGATGTAGTTGTCCGATTTTGCAGGGAAGAACCCGTATGACACTATAAAACTTCAAGGAATTACTTAAAACAGGAGTGAAAAGCGGACAACTCGCAGTCTCTGACGAGACTGCTCAGACAATCCATTTTTCACTCCCGGCGTAATTTTCCTAATTTACGTTCCCAAAATCGCGACGCAGTATACCGCAAAGTGGGACGTTCCAAACGGTGCAATGAGTGTTCAGACACACCCTAAGTTTAAGTGTCATAAGAAATCTTTGCAATACAAAAATCTCCCAATTACATTATAGAATCAGACTTTGAATTTTGATATTTCCTGTTTTAGTTCGGTTACGTTATCCTGTGCCTTAATAACCTCATTTAAAACCTCCATGGACATGCTATTTATTCCTGCTACCTTCTGGGCTATATCCGAAGTTCCTTCCGAACCTTCACTGGCTGCGACTGCAACGCCGTCTATGGTCTGCATAATCTGCGTAATTGTTGCTAACAGCATCTGAGCAGTCGTATTGAAATCGGTCACCAGGTTATCGACAAAATAGGCATCTTCACTGTAATTCTCTGCCACATCCAGAAACATTTTATAATCCCGGTCTATATTGGTGGACATGAAAGTCAGCAGATTATTGGAGTTATCGGAAAGACTGTTAACCGATTGTGTTACCTTATTGGTTATACTCTGTATTTCCTCCGCCGCAGTCCTGGATTCTTCCGCCAATTTTCTTATTTCATCCGCTACAACGGAAAATCCCTTTCCTGCTTCTCCCGCCCTTGCAGCTTCAATGGCTGCATTTAATGAAAGCAAATTCGTCTGTTGCGTAATCTGCATAATGGAACCGGACAGTACATCTATTTTTTCAACGATTCTGGAATCCTTTATGGATTGTTCCAGTTTCCCTTTCGTATCGGTTAATATATCAAAGGTTTCTTTTTGTGCAAATGTCACATATACTTTCACTTCTTCGGCACGGCTGCTGATTTCACCGACCTTAACAGCACCCTGGGCTGATTTATCCGTAATTGACTGAACCGATTTAACCAGTCTCTGGGCTGTTGAATTCATTTCTTCGGAAGATGCCGCAGTTTCTTCCATACCTGCCGAAATTTCTTCCGTAGTAGCTGAAATTCCTTCTATATTTCCGTTTAATTCAGTCATATTCAGCTTGATGCGCTTTACAATATCTTCCGTACTGTCGGAGTTATGATTCACTGATGCAACGATCATTTTTATATTGGATATAAACTTGTTGATACTCTTTGCCAGCTGATTGATCTCATCCCTGGAAGTTACCTTGATTTCCTGGGTCAAATCCCCGCCCTTGTCGGAAAGCAGGTTCAGCTCTCTTTTTAATATATTGATGGATTTCATAATGGAACGGATGATGACGGATACAATCAAAATGCTTATTACAATACCGATTATCATTACCAGGTAACTGATTTTGACCGCAGCGCCATATTGCTTGTCCCCATCGATTTTTTCTTCATTTGCCCTGTTCTTATTTAAATCCACCAGCTGCATCAGGGCAGCCGAAGCAGCCTCAAAAGAAGTTTTTGAATCACCGTTCATGATCTGCATGGCTTCAATGGTTTTTAATTTCAGGCTGAACTCAATGACTTTATCGTGCAAAGTCAAATACTTGGCCCAATTTTTCTCCACCTGCTCTGTTATTTCATCATCTCCGCTTGTAATTACCGTATTCTTATAACTATTAAGTGTATCCTGTATCTTTTCCTTAAGAGCTTCCATACCCTTTTCTTTTTCTTTCTTTACTTTCTGATCCTGGGTAATGATATGTTCATATTCAAGTATCCGGTAATTCGAAGTCATATTATTTAATTCTTCCGTATAGATAATACCCGGCAGCATCTCATTGGAGATAATTGCCGACTTTTCATTGACATTGCGCATTATCATTGAGGAATACAAACTTAATCCGACTATAAATAATAACAGAATTACCACAAGAAAAATCAGTTTACCCTTAATCGTTTTCAGCAAATTAATAACCCCCATTCAATTGTTAATTTATTTAAAAACTTGTAAATTATAGTAATATATTATCACATATTGACTATATATGCAATTTGCTTTTTTTACATTTTAAATATTTCATACAATAATCTTTTCTCAGTTTCGATTTTTTTGGACATTTTGCGGATAGGCAGGTTGACTGGTATAAGATACTCTTACCAAGTCACAGACGGTGAAGATCACCTTTACCGGAAGTGTTTCCTCCGGTAAGATAAACCTGGAATTATACGGCAGCGATATCTCCGGTTCCATAACCAGGACCATAAGCAGCGTCGGCACCGATGCTTCTTTTTCAGCAATAACCTGGACTTCCGACAAGCTTCCGAAAGGAACTTATTACATAAAGGTATCCAAGGGTTCCAAAACCACATCCGGATTCTATAATTTAAAACTGAATAAATAAAATTAAGGCTGCCGTAAAATTAAGTGTAATAAATACTTAATTTTACGGCAGTTACTTTCCTGATAATTTTTTGATATTTTATTTTTTCATACCTTTATTTCCATATCTTCAAGTCATTTTACTATGGAACGGCTGACTCTTAACCGGTCTTGTTTAAATGGCTGCCGTATGTTTATTCTTCTGTTTTCAATCCGGCGTTTTATCGTAATAGGAGTTATTTTCAAAATTGTCCCTATCTCATTCATTTTTCCACATCTGATTCTATAAAGCTTAACTGAGCTCTATAGTTCAAACATATCCACCGTAACCAGATTGTCTATGAATTTATAGCAAAACCTCACTACCGTGTTGTCTTTCTCCACTTTAAAATATCCTTTATTGGAAGAGTCGCTCCTCGGATAACTGTCATAGCAATAAGTAGCGGATAAGGTACCGTAAGTGGATATGGCATAGTCATATTCTCCGGCATAGGGTATAACTACGGAAAGGGTATAAGTATTGTTTCCAACATAATACATCCGTGTTACTTCACTGTTGGAGTCGTTATTTACGGCACCGACCTGGGACTGGAAGCTTCCGTATGCCACCACCTTCTGCGGCAGTTTCATACCCGTTTCCTCATCATAAATATCCTTCCCGCTATATTCGATCAAATCAGAGGGGTTACCTGCTGCCTTACGGAGTTCGTCTCCCCTGGTCCAGATTTTCTTAACGGTTTCTTCCTGCCCAAATCCCATGGGGCATTCCCTGCTTTTTGTATTGATCTGGTAATAATCCTGGAAATCCTCTTCCCCGTTATCGGCCCGTTCCATCCTTACTGCCGCACTTTCCAGGCTTCTTCTGAAAGGTACCTCAAAAAAAGCATTTACATTATTTATCTGGGTCCATTTATAAGTATATTCCAGAAAATGCTTCTGTCCTTCAAAATCCTGGTTGGCAAACCATCCGATCTGGTCATATCCCCACCAGTCTTTAAAGCCCCTTTCTTCGTAGGTGCAGGTGTCAAAATCCTCCAGTACCTTTCCTCCCCAGTTATCGTATTCCATGAGATAGGGCATCACATCCGCGCTCCAGCCGTTGGGATTTAAGCCTCCTTCACTGAAGCCTTCCCGGACCAATACAAGCTTTTCGCCCTTCCGGTCAAATAAGGGATATCTGGTATAAGGCATTGCATGATAATCTAACAGTAATTGTCCCCGAATGCTGATACCGTGGCTGTGGGCATCCAAGAGTACTTTATGTCTCCTTCCGTGTTCTTTTGCGTAAGCCCGGATCATAGCCGTAAGCTCCGACATTTTTACCATGCCCCGGTCATTGGCCGTATACAGGTGAATCTGTCCCAAGTGCAGGGCTTCATAACCTGCATCAATGTACCTGGTGGCCCGGTAATAAAACCACATTCTGGTCTCTGGCCGGTTAATATCCGGCAGTGCACCGTCGTCTCCCCAGATGAACCCGTTTGGTGCTTCCGGGAATTTCATGGCATCAAAGCAAAAGCCCCTCTCTTCCGGTTCCAGGCCAAAAGCCTGAAACACATAAGCCGGTACTTTAAAGTTTTCGATCTGCCGGTAAACGGCTTCAAAAATACATGCCTGCAGTATAATCTCGGGATCCGTTTCATGAACCCGGTCCGCCAGGTATTTTGACTTTTGAAAATGCTCTTCGTCGTCTGCATCCGGTGTCCAGATACCGGATGCCCTGCCAAGGAATTTTACTCCCATATTCTTTATAGCCCTTAAATCATCCTCAAGGGTCTTGGTGTGCACTAAAAATGCCGCCGTTACTGCCCTGGATAAGTAATTTTCAAGAACTTCTTTTTCAATCGTAGTATCAAAGGTATAATTTTTCATTGTTACTCCATTCCTAAATGTGCCAGAGCATGTTTGAAAAATGCTTGTGCCGGTCTGAATGCTCCACTTTGCGGAAAACAAGAAACTTGTTTTGGGTGCGCAGCGGAGCTGCGTTCCCAAAATTGTGATGCTTAAATCCCGCAAAGCGGGGCGTTCAGAACGGTGCAATGATTTTCAAACACTCTCTGATTTAAAGGGCTGCTGCAGGTCAAAATATCGTGCCATAGGCTTCTTCATATTTCCCGACCAGTTTTTTGGCCAGGGAATAGGAATTGACCAGGGGATGCAGCGTCAGTGCCTGGATCGCAGTTTCCCTTGATTTGGTTTCAATAGCCCGTACCGTAAGTTTTTCATATAATTTTATCATACGGATTAAAAGATAACAGGACTCCGGTACTTCCCCAATAGGCACCGGCTCTATACCTGCCCCGGATACCTTACAGGTTACCTCAATAACGTCCCTGTCTCCAAGGCCTGCGATACAGCCGTTATTTTCAACGGATAAGACCAGATAATTGCCCCACTCGTTCTGAAGCCCTTCGATACAGTCCAGCATAACCCCGGCATAACCCATGCCGTCCGGTACTTCCAGCTTGCCTTTTTCAATTACTTCTTTTTTATCGTTTCCAGTTTCAATACTCATGTAGGAATTTTCCCGGACTGCCATGTAATATAAAAAGGTCTGCAAAGCTCCTTCCGGGTCCGCCTCCATATCCATGGACTTTAATTCCTGCACCATCTGAAGATTGACGGCTTCTATGGTCTTACCCCTGGTGGCCCCTGAACTTAAGATATTTTCCAGAGCTTTTTCCCTGTGGTAGTAATAGTATAAATATTCATTGGGCAGAAAACCGATGGAACGGAGTAAATCCGGGTCAAACATGGAAAATTCCTGGATCTCCTTTAAGAAATCATCCGATTTTAACAGCTCCGGTAAAATTTCCTTTCCTTCCTTTTTCACACTCCTGATCCAGGATAAATGGTTTAAGCCGAAGAATTCCGCATACAGCTCCTTTTCCTCCGTCCCCAGTGCTTTCGCCATACGGAATTTTGTACTGCTGGGAGCATCACAGATACCGATAATCCGGTCATAGCCGGCACTTCTTAACGCCTGGGTCACCAGTCCGGAAGGGTTGGTGAAATTAAAGATCCAGGCCTCCGGGGCATACTGTTTTATCAATTCACAATACTCCTTTAAAACCGGAATGGTACGCACCGCCATGGAAAAACCGCCGGCACCGGTAGTCTCCTGGCCGATTACACCCGCCTCCAGGGCTATGGTTTCATCCACCACACGGGAATGGTCGCCGCCAACCCGCAGGGTGGTAACGATATAATCGGCACCTTTGATGGCATCAATAGCATTATCAGCGGTTTCCAGCTTAAGGTCCTTCTTATTCCGGCTGATTACATGTCCGCACAGTTTACCGATCACCTCCAGTTTTTCCCGGTCGATATCATATAGTACTACCTTATCTATGTTTAAAGCTTTATAACGTTTCAGAAGCCCGTTGATAAAAATAACCGTCCTGACTCCTGCTCCGCCAATTACTGTGATCTTCAAATTTATCCCTGCCTTTCTTCCTGCCCATTTATAAATTCCAATAACTTAGCTTCCGCAGGAAACCCGGTATTGCCGCCTAACGCTATTACGGATAAAGCTCCGCAGCCATTGCCGTACTTTAAACATTCCGTTATGTCTTTTCCTTTTAAGAAGCCGTATATAAACCCTGCATTAAAAGAGTCCCCGGCACCTGTGGTATCCACCGCCGTGACCCGGTAAGCATCCGCTTTATAAAATTTTCTGCCTGCACATGCAATGGCTCCCTTTTTCCCAAGCTTTGCAACAGCAACTCTGCAATATCCCGAAAATTCTTCCATTGCCTCCCTGGCACTTGTCTTTCTTCCGTAATGGACGGCTTCCGTTTCATTCATAAACAAAACGTCAATATAGGGCAACAACTCATAAATTCCCTGATACCATTCTTCCGTCTCATCCCAGCCAACGTCAAGGGAAACCGTAACCTTTTCCAATTCTTTAATTTTCTGTAATAACCTAACATACTTCCGGTGGTTCCTGCTTCCTTCATATCCGGTCAGGTGGATATGCCCAGCTTTTTGCAACTGGTTTAAATCGATGGAATCCAGGTCAATTTCTGCATTGGTACCTCTGTAAGTTAAAAACGACCTCTCTTTTTCATTGGTAAAACTGATGGAAATACCGGTTCGGTTGGCCTGGCTAAAGCTTAACAAAGAACAGTCCGTATTGGATTTTTGAAATTCCTCCAATATAAACCTGCCGTAACAGTCATTCCCGATGGTCCCCTGGAAAACCGGATTAAGCCCCAGCTTTCCCAGTCCCAGAGCAAAAAGGGCCGCCCCGCCGCCCACATAAGTATTCATGATATCAACCACATCTTCCTGTCCCGGCAGGGGAAAATGTTCCACGCCGGGGATTACGATATCCACGTTCACATCTCCATATATAAATACATCCCACTTATTATCCGCCATTCCTGTTCTTCCCTTTCTATTATAACCTTTCTGCTCTCTCCCGGTCCGCGCTATTTCTTTGACCCGGGACTTCTCCTATGCCCGTAACTTCTCTCATGCTCGGAACTTCTCTCATGCCCGTAACTTCTCTCATACCCGGAACTTCTCTCATTCTCAGCACTTCTCTCATGTTCGGAACTTCTCTCATGTTCGGAACTTCTCTCATATTCGGAACTTCTCTCATTCTCGGCATTACAATTAACCCTTCACCGCACCGATCATGGCGCCTTGCGCAAAGTATTTCTGGACAAAGGGGTAAACACAGAGAATGGGAATTGTGGTAACTATGACCGCCGCCATTTTTAAGGAATCTGAGGTTACCGTATTGGCATTCCGGGCGATAGCCTGGCCTACGGAGGTTATCTCCTGCTGGGATGCCATAGCCCTTGACAACATCTGCTGCAAAACCGTCTGTACGGGCCATAATTCACTGGATTTCATGTAAAAAGAACCGGAGAACCAATCATTCCAGTGGTTTACCGCAGTATAAAGCCCAACAACGGCTATAACCGGTTTACTCAAGGGCAGCATGATCTTCGTATAGATTTTAAAATGACCGCAGCCGTCCAATTTTGCCGATTCCTCCAAACTTTCCGGTATGGATTCGAAAAATGTCCTCATCATTAATAAATACGTTACACTTACCAGGCTGGGAACAACATATACCCAGAAGGAGTTTAATAAATGGAGCTTGTTATACTGGATATAGGTAGGAATCATTCCGCCGCTGAATAACATGGTAAAGGTTATCAGCATGGTGATTAATTTTCTTCCCGGCAGCTTAGCTTCCTTTAAGGAATAGGCGGCTAAAGAAGTAACCAGCAGACTAGCCGCCGTACCGATGACCGTACGGGCAATGGTTATTTTATAGGCATTCATAATGCTTCCGTCGGCAAATACTTCCTTATAGTTGGCTAAAGTGAATACCCTGGGCCAAAAATAGATCCCGCCCTTTGCCGCATCCGTACCTTCATTAAAGGATAAAGCCAGAACATTAATACAGGGAAGAAGTATGATGAGACACAATGCAATCAGTAAAAAATAGATGATTGCCTGGATTAATTTTTCAGACAGGCTTGATTTAATCTTATTACCTGCCGGGCTGCTTTTTGAATTCATGCATTATCATATCCTTTCTTTAAGGTTTCCTGCAAACTATTATTTTCCTGCCACAGGATCTGTCCCATGACCGGAATTTTTTATTCCTTCATAGGGAGGGGCTGCTGCAAATTTTAAAATTACCGCATTTGGGACCGAAATATATTTATCTGCGAAACATAAACTATAGTCTCTCCCAAGTAAGATAGATTTTAAATTTTGCAACAGCCCCTCAGTAACTGTTTCGGACGATTTACCTGCAAAATAAGTATCATCTGTAAGTAATATAAATGGAATTTTGCAAGGGTCCATTCTTTATTTATCATTTGGCAGCAAGAAGACTCCTTCCTCTGAGGTGGGAGATGAATTGCTGTCTACAAAGATACTCCCTTGACTCTCCATACATCCCTCTACCCTTACTTAACAACATAAAAGAACTCACATTCCGAACATTTGGTTGTATATTTTGTCTGTATATGGTATAATATACCTGTTGGAGTGGAGGCGAATCAAACGGGGCCAGTTCCTTTCCGAGGCAGGGCTAACAATAAATGCAGACATCAATGGGAGCCTAAATATCTTAAGAAGATACCTTGCTACAAAAGATATTCAAACATGTATTCCCAGACTGATAACATCAGCGAGGGATAAGGGTTGCCTGACTCAGCAGCCAGGTGGAAACTTAAATACAGCTACTTCACAGAAGCCCCCCACTTCAAATCGTAGATTAAGTGGTGGGTATTCACTTGTTATAGAAATTAATGGAGGTATTATCTTCGTCATAAAGCTGTTTTAAATAAGTTTCAAATTTTTCATTGCCTGCTGCTTTTAACTGATCGCGGAAGGTTTCCACGATTTTCTTCACATCGGCATCAGAAGGTGCGAACATGGCCTGTACTAACATTTCCTTATAATTCAGTAAATCCATCTGACTCTTTACCTCTGTCATGGAATCCGAGGACAGATAGGAAGTTGCATTAAAACCCGGAACCAATTTGTAAGTATGAGGGTAATCTGTGGCAATTTCTACGGATCTCTTAAAGGTCGTACTGGAGGCTGCCCCCGGACGGCTCTCACCAAAATCCTCCATCGGATCGGTATTGGTTAACATGAAACCAAAGAACACACATGCTGTATTTCCAAAAGAAGCACCTACATTGTTGATCAGGTATTCCGTATCGCCATCGTTTAATTTTTGCAAGGTATCTTCTGTTAAAACCGGGTTGCCGTCTACCAGGGTATAATTTTCACCTTCGATACCGTACTGGCATAAAAGCTGTCCTTCTTTCGTTGACAGGTAGTCAAAGAATTTAAAGATTTCCTCCGGATTTTCGGCATCGGAGGATATTGCCCATGCGCCGTTTCCGCTTTTACCGTTCCTGATTTCTGAATTGGTTCCGGTAAAGTCATTAAGGGGTCCAAGGGGTACCCAGTCTTCGGATTGATAAACAATATCCTGATAGTTATGCACATCCGCTATGATTGCCGAGTTATGGGTCCTGGATACCTCTCCGGCACGGGTGGCATCCATGGTAAAGAATTCCGGATTCATTAACCCTTCCGCAAGAAGTTTTCTGATATAGTTGATTTTGTCATATACATAATCGGTCTCTGCTTCATGTTTTATGGTACCGTCTTCCGCAAGATTATATCCATCGCTTACACCCCAGTTAAATCCGGTAGTAACATATTTTAATGCATCTGCGGAACCGCCCCAGAACTTGGGTCCTAAGGGGTAAACAGCATTGCCGTTGTCGTCCTTAAAACCGCCCTGTTTGATCTGTACCAGGAGATCATATAACTGTTCCTGGGTATTAATCTTAGTCGGATCAATACCTAACGCATCCACAATGGACTTCTGGATAAACATGCCGCCAATATATGCATCTTCCGGATTATATTCCAGGGACCTGTCCACTGCCGGAATGGATAACTGCAAAAGATAAGCCGCACCGTTAAATTCATCCCGGAAGGTTATGTTCTTACTGGTATCGCTGGGTAGAAATCCTTCTTCCAGGTAACGGCTGTATGTCTTGGAATCCTTCATATAAGGGGCAAGATCTACAAACATGCCTTCCTGTGCCGCCTTTAAAAGTAAAGGGAACTCAGGCCTGGTGGAATTATTTAAATAACTGACAATGACCTCGGGAATTGTACCGGAAGCTAACTGTGATGCCATAACCGTGGCGTCACTGTCCCCGGGCGAATACTGAACATCCAGTTTTATGCCGGTGCGTTTGGTCAGTTCTTTCATGACAGCCGTATTGTTGATGTCTTTCGGAAGAGAATATCCGATATCATCTACATATGCCTGAACCGTAATGGTCCGGTCCGCAATCCAGGTATCCGGCTTGTCGGATGCTGCTTCCTTCGTATCGGTGCTCCCCGTCTGTGTACCAGTTTTTCCCCCTGTTTTGGCACATCCGGTGAGGCCGGTGGCAATCAGCGCCGCTGCCATGGTCACGGATACAAAACGTTTTAACAAATTCTTTTTCATATCTGTCTCCTATCTGCGTGGTTCCCACGCCGTGTAATGTTTGCTTACCAAAGTCCGACTTCGGTAATTTTTTTGGATATTTTATTACATACCACTACCAGGATTAATCCCACAACCCCCTGGATCAGCCCGATAGCAGTTGCATAACCGAATTGTCCTCCCTGTAAACCGATACGGACCACAAAGGTGTCCAATGTATCTGCGACAGCCATATTTCCCGGAGTCCGAAGCAGATAGATCTGGTCGAAACCGGATGCTAAGAGTCCGCCCACTCCCATAATAAAGAGGAGTCCGATGGTACCCCGGATGCCCGGCAGGGTAATATGCCACATTTTTTTCAGTTTTGAAGCTCCATCCATTTCAGCTGCTTCATATAAAGCTACATCCACACCGCTTATGGCGGCCAGGTAAATAATGGAATCCCATCCGATATTCCTCCACAAATCCATGGAAAACAAGATCTGGAAAAAGTACTTGGCATCCATTAAAAAGAATGTTCCCGGATCCCCGCCGAGCTTTCCGATGATCTGGTTGATAACACCGGTATCGGGTGCCAGTATTCTCTGTAACATGGTAATAATGATTACGGAGGATAAGAAATGGGGCAGATAGGTAATCGTCTGGCTCACTTTTTTAAATTTCATATTCCGGACTTCGTTTAACATCAAAGCCAGAATTATCGCAAAGGGAAATTCCAGAATACATTTAATTGCACCGACGGAAAGTGTATTCCGTATTAAACGCAGGCAGTCATAACTGGTAAAGAAAGTTTTAAAATACCGGAATCCAACCCAGGGACTTCCCCAGATACCTTTCTTAAAAGAGTAATCCTTAAAGGCCAGTGTAATCCCGCCCATAGGAACATAACAAATCAGAATGTAATAGATGATACAAGGTAATAACATGAGATAAAGCGGCCAGAATCTCAAGATTCTTTTCCCAAGCGGAACGTCCCTGGTACGCTTTAACCTCCTTTGTTTTGCAGTCCCGGTCTCCATACCGTTCCTCCTCTTCATTTAATATACAATAATTATAAAAAAGCCTTAATTTTTACACAATGGACAAATCTTTTTAAATCAGTGTATATTTCTACACAGCCCGGTAAGGTAGAAAACAAACACGGGGAGGATAGGTATTCTATTAACAGGTATCTGTTTACGGTAAATCTTCTCAATTTGGCTCTTTACTCTCCTCCATTCCGGTTCATACATTTTCCGGTTCCTGCATCCTCTGCTCCCGAATGACCGTTCCGTCTTCCAGGTGGATATAGGTCTGAAAAGTATCCGTATCTTTCTCATTAAGTAATATAACCCTGGCACCTCTTAAATAACCTTCCTGTCCGTAAGTATTATATCCGGTCGCTCTTCCGTAAGCTAAGCGGATTCCGTATAAATCCCCGTGATAGTCATTAATATGGTCGTGACCGGCAAACACCCCCTTCGTATGCCCGGCTGTTAACATTGCCGCAAAAAACCCCGAATTGATTTTGGAACAGCAGACTTCTTCCCCTTTTCCCCCATAGCAGGTTTTTGTATCCCATACCTCCTTATATTCCGGCAGGGGAATGTGCAGGAATACCAGGACAGAAAAAGCCGCCTCTTTTCCCTCAAAATCACTTACCGTATCTTTATACCACTTAATCTGGCTTTCCTTCACATAATCATAGCCCCCAACGTCAGGAAGTTTATTATAAGCTCCGGAATCCATACCATACAGCACCCATTTTGTATCCCCGTTCCGGTCTTTCACTTCGAGAAAATGATTCCCCTTCCCTTCTATGGAGTCATCCGCATTATAAGCGGCACAGCCGGGCAGGCCTGTAAAGGCGGCAAAAAGCTCCTCATACCCCACTCCTTCTTCCGTATCATGGTTTCCAAAGACAAAACTCCAGGGAATACCCGCCTCCGTAACCGGTGCCAGCGTCTTCCCCAAAAACCTGATATTATCCGGACCATACACCGTATCCCCCGTAATCATAACAAAATCCGGTTTTTCCTCCTTTAGAATTCTCTCCATCAGTTTCACGGTCTGATGATCCGCCTCATTATCATTACTGAAATGAATATCCGTAAATTGTACAATCTTAAGAGTACCATTTTCATTAAAATACAAATCTTTTTTCATTTAATCCTCCATTCCGCGCAAAGCTTTTTGTACACAATCCTACTGCCAGCTTAATGGATTCACGTAAAATAAACAATGGAAGATTCTACATAAAACAGTGTAATTTTATATAACTTATTCCTCTTCTATTGCACCCGGCTTTTTTCCATAGTATAGTAGGTCTTAGAGTAACAGTTCGGTCATAAATAGCAACGTTTTATGAGAGAATGAAAAGGAGGCTTCCCATGAAAAAACTATATGAAGCAGGGGGTACTTTAAATAAGGGGTTTGTCGGGCAAATCTCTTATACGGTATGCCTGGATAAGGAATATAAGGAAATGGATATCGCTTTTTCCTTTGATAAACAGCGTTATACCGAAATTACAGAGGAATTGAAGGAAGAAATAAAAGAAACCTGTAAAGGGGAATATGACACGGCAATCGCTTCCGCTGAACAGCTTAATGCGGCAATCCTTGAAATGAAGACGGAAATACATACCCTGGCAGCCATGAATGACGTATTCATCGGCGGTGTCCATAAACAACTGACCACCCGCCACATGCATTTTTCCCCATCTCATACCAGCGAAGGCTGTCTGGAACAGGAAACCATAAACGGCGTTATCAAAATTACCCTGGCCGTATTCAACGTGATACTGGATGACACCCATTATAACCTGACTTTATCGGTTAATGAATAATTCAGAAACAGGAGGAACTTATGTATAAACGTCTGGAATTACACAATCATACCACAGAGTCTGACGGCAGTCTTACTCCCCTGGAATTAATTGAATTCATGCATCAGAACCGGGCGGACGCCTTTGCCATAACCGACCACAACACCATCTCCGGCCACAGAAAGATAGAGAAACTTTTAAAGCAGACCAAAACTCCCATATCCTGTATCTATGGAATGGAATATACCACCTATTACGGCCATATCCTTTGCTTTAACCTGAAAGAATACGTATCCTGGGAAAATATTAATTTACATAAACCGGAACTGCTTTTTGCCGCCGCAAGAGCCAAAGGTGCCCTGGTGGGAATCGCACATCCTTTCTCTTATGGCCATCCCTTTGCAAGGGGCTGCCGCTTTGACATGGAAATTACGGATTATAACTCTTTCGACTTTATCGAAATCTTTAATAATCCGGAACCTCTCCATGAAGTAAATGAGAGGGCTTTATTATGGTGGGAAGACCTGGTATTAAAAGGTTATCCCCTGTCTTTTACCTGTGGCATGGACTTACACGGCAAGCGGGATATGGATAACCAGTTTGCGACTTTTATAGAAGGAAGCAGGGACGGGGACATTGCGGCGGAGCTGGAAACCGCCCTGAAACAAAAAAAGACCTGGATTTCAAAAGGCCCTCTGCTTCTATATGAGACGGATGAAAGAGATGCATCCATTACCTTTTCCATTGCAGAAACCGGAAAACCCGGATTCATCCATAAGGCTGCCGATCCCTATTACCTTACCTTGCGCACCAAAAAAGGAATCCTTACAAAGAAGCTCTCTGCAAACGTTCCTTTTAATTATTCTTATGGTGAATTGGAGATGGAATCCATACTGATTCCAAAATTATACCAGAAAAATACCCGTATTGAAAATTTAGTCTCGGTGGCACCTGTCATCCGCCTGCCTTAACCGGAATTCACTTAAGGCTGCCGTTATATCAGACGGTAAAAGGCTTGCGCTATCCGCTTTGAAAAAAGAACATGTTTCCGGATACCCCTGATAAAAGGCAGCCTTTTTCGGAATCACATATGCATTTTCCGATATTGCAGGGGTGTCTGGCCAATGGCTTTTTTAAATACCTTAAAGAAGTACTGGCTGTCTTCATAGCCGACCTCTTTTGAGATTTCCACAACACTTTTATCCGAATGGGCCAGGTACTCACAGGCCTTCTTCAACCGGAGGTCTTTAATAAAATTTACCGTAGTCCGGCCGGTTTCCCGCTTAAAAACTGCGGAGAAATAATTGGGGCTCATATTAAACTTTTCCGCCATATCATTAATGGCAATATCCTGGTTGTAATTATCCTGAATATATTTTATGGCTAGTTTTATCTTATTTTTGGAATTAATGTCAATATCCCCGTCCGTCTGTATGCCTTCCAGTATCAGGGAATATAAATGGTTCCGCAGCTCCTTTATAGAATAGAAAGAATCCAGGACTTCAAAATTAAGTACCAGTTTTTCCATTTGCTTTGTATCTTTTGCAAATGAGGTATTCTCGGTTTTTAATAAGATACCGATAATTCTTACCCAAAGTATCCGGATATAAGAAATATTATATTTTTTTATCCGCTCGTCGGAAAAAATTTCATTGATCAGGAATTCGATATTTCCCGCATCATGTCTTTCCACATACTGGCGCAGCATATTCAGCTCTGAGGCGGGAAAATTATCGGACGAAAGCAATTTAATGTCATCATAAAAATACAGATTGGAGTTGCCGTGAATCATTCTTTGTAAAAATGCTTCCTGGGCTTCTTTGGTACTTTCCGCCGATAAGGTTTTTTTTACCGAACTGATACCTGCCGTAAGCAATATTCCCATCTGCTTCCACAGGATATTGAGCAGTCTTGTAAATACACGCTCCGCCTCTTTTCTTAATGTTTCTCCTCTATCGGAGGAAAATACCACAAACAGCTGGTTCACATTAGCCAGGTTATTGACGATGGTTTTATGGCAGGAGGTATTCAGTTCCTTAAAAACATTCTTTACTGAGAACTGCATTAATTCGATATCCTTATACCCGAATTGTTTCTGTTCATAGCTGTCCCCGTCTATGTTTATGATAATCACCATGACCCATTTATTTTTGATGGGAATTTCTTTATTCACGATATCATAGACCTTTTTCCGTTCGTTATGGCTTTCCGTATTCCGCAGCAAATCATTCAGATTTTTCTCGAAAAGATAATCCTTTTTTTCCAGGAGGGAACGGGCTCCTTCCCTGACCGTACGGTTTAACAGCTCTCCTTCCGCCAATTCTGATAAAACGTCTTCCATCGCTTTTTTCAAGGCTTCATTGGAGATGGGTTTCAGTAAATAAGCTTTCACGCCTAAACGGATGGCCTGCTCCGCATAGGCAAATTCGGCATAACCGCTTAATATAATAAACTGTATCTTCGGATATAAGGGTTTGGTCTTATTGATCAAGGTAAGTCCGTCCATATCTGCCATACGGATATCCGTAATTATAATGTCCACCTTGTGTTCCTTTAATATCTCCAAAGCCCGGACACCGTTTTCCGCTTCATATACGGCTGCCGGTCTTAGATCCAGATATTCTAACCTGGCTATAATTCCCTGTCGGATCAGTTCTTCGTCGTCTGCTATTAAGATGCTCTGATTCATTTAGGATTCCTCCCCCTTTCCGATCATCGGCAAATGAATTATAACACTGCTGCCCTGGTACTGGACGCTTTCAATGGTAATACCGTATTCACTCCCGCAGGCCAGCTTGATTCTTTGATTCACATTCCGGATTCCGATGCTTTGTTTATTTTCTTCCGATGCTTTGCCTTCACTGTTAATATACCGGTTTAAAGCCTCCACTTTTTCCGGTGACATGCCAATTCCGTCATCTTCTATTTTGATGACCAGCCTGTCATTATTCGGTTTATCCAACCCGCCATTAACTGTCCTGCTGTTTTCCCGGCTGATCAATATCTCTAAGGTGCCTTTCCCCGTAATGCGGCTCAGCCCATGGGTTATGGCATTTTCCACAATGGGCTGTAAAATAAAACGGAGAATCTTCTTATCCTCCAGGTCCGGTTCTACATTGTAAAATACTTCAAACTTATTGCCGAATCTGGTCTTCTGGATATAAACATAATTCTGGGTATGCTGAAGTTCCTGCTGCACCGTTACGTATTCCCCATAATTTTTTCCCAAACTGTACCGAAAGATATCACCCAACTTTTCGCAGAGTTCACAGATGACAAAGGCCTGTTTAACTGCGGCAATGGAACTGATTATTTCCAGGGTATTGTATAGGAAATGGGGATTTATCTGGAGCTGTAAATTACGGAATTCTGTTTCCTTCTTTTCCAGCTGCTGGATATAATTCTTATGGATTAAATCATCCAGCTTAAAAAGCATCTGATTAAACTGCTTGTCCAAAATTGCTATTTCATCATTACCGTCTATTTCTTCCTTAATTGTCAGGTCCCCGGTTTCCGCCACTTTAATTTTCTTCACCAACCTGGCGACCCGCTCGGAAAATCCTCTGGTAAAAATAAATGCGGTAATTACAATGATCAGAATAATGATAAAAATAACCGGCAGAATGGTTCTTTGCAGCTCGGCCATTTTATCATTTAACTGGCTGTTATTAAACAGGAATATGAATTTTAGCCCATAATCCTCAATGGAAGCACTGTTTACCATTGCATCCTTATAGTAACTGATTTCCTTTTCCTGTAACTGTTCAAAAGACAGCTGCGTCAGGATGTCATCATAATTTTTATTGGAGGAATAGATGATATTATCCCCTTTGTCCAGTAAAATAATGTCATAGGGGTATTTTAACTGGCCGGGATCCGTTGCCGGTTCAAAGAGTTTCTGCATAATAATATCCAGTTTTATAAATCCTATATACTGCCTTTTAAAGGTCTTGGTATCGATGTATACAATATTCTGGATCAGGGAAAGGAGGTCACTTTTGCCGTCCAGCGCGGAATAGATAAAATACTCTTCCTCCGGCGCCTTGTGGTTTAAATACCATATCTCCCCTTTTGCACCATCCGCCATGGCCACCCTGGCTCCATAAATTTTATTGTTGGTCATATCGGAATAAATCATGCAGTTGCGCAGTTCCTTATGGCTCTCCAGCCGCAGGGATTTTGTAACCTCCACACTGACTTTATTACCTTTAATATACGGGTTGCTGTGGCCTGCCGTATCCATCAGGGTATCCAGTACGATAGTATTGTTGGCAATCTGGCTTAAACTGTTTTTATACTGGTACAGTTTATCATCTACATTGGACATATATTGGACCACCAGCTGGGAATGGGAATTGACCAGATCCCTGGTTACCATACCGCTTAATTTCTGGAATAACAGGGTACTTATGACCAGTATGGGAGCCAGGCTTACTATTACCGTGAACAGTACAAGCTGGGTAAAGATAGTATTGGAATGAAAAATACGGTTTTGCAGCTTTTTTAATTTGTCTTTCATCCGGTTTCCTCCTGATGCCAAGCCGGCCATGCATATCACAAGCCGGCCTGTTATATTATATAAAAAAGGTGAGCTCTTCCGGCATGATACCTGCGGCACCCTGCAGCCGCAGGTGGCGCATGAATTTTTTAAGATTATAGCATAGAGTTCCCCGCAGTGCAAATAAATAAAGACAAATTCAGATTATTTCTACATAACCGTATTTTCCCAAAAGGAATGGAATAAAGGCATTTCTCTTCGGTAAATGATCAATGCAGATATCCCAGGAAAACCGGTTCCATGGCATCCGTCTTATAAAAGATTTCTGCTTTCCTGTCCCCGCCATATAATCTATATTCCTTTCCAAAGCTTCCTGGATACCACACCTTTCATAAACATCCTTTGCACAGGGAACAGTCCCCATAACAGGCTCTCTCTCCCAATACCCGGTCATAAGCTATGTCCAGAAGGCATTCTTCTGCCAAGAACCCTGCCTGTTCCTTTCCATTACCTATATTTATCTTCTGATCCATAAAAGCGATACGGACCGGTAATCTGACAAAATCCTCTTCCATCAGTCCCGGTCTTATTACAGAAGAAATTACTCTTTTTTCACCGCTTACTTTATTTACGACCAGAATATCCCCGGAGGTGGCAAGGGATAACAGATTCCCTTTTCGGTCAAACCTTAAGGAGTTTCTATCCGCATCCACCCCTATAGCCGCCGTATCATAGGCTTTAATTAAACCTGCCGGAGTATTTACATACACCGGTTCCGCCGGTTCCACGGATTCCAGGGAGCCGTCTTCATATAGCTTAAATCCAATTCTTACCGGCAGCCACCCTGCGGGAGTATGTAGCCGGATTATTTCTCCCGGCCACAGTATCAGACTTTTCAGACTGCCATCCGGATAAAACCGGAGCCCGCTTATTTTAGCTTGGAATTTACCAAAGGGAAAGTCAAAATCATACTTTCCCGCTAACTGTCCCTCTTCCTCCTCCGACCAGGAAAAGCTGATCCGGCCGTTTAGGGGAAATAGGCTGTCTATGGAACCGTCTTCGTAAAAAGAAATTAATTCTGCCGGGAAAATACCAACAGAAGTTGTAATTCCGGTCTGGCGGTCCAGGGAAATACTCCGTAATCTTCCGCTTGGGTAAAAGGATAGAGCCTTCGAGTCTTTTCTCCTTATTCCGGGATTCCTGTATTGGGGCACAAGATAACCGTATTTCGTGGGAATGACATTATAAGCACTTAATCTGCACTTCTCCATTCTTCCGTTATCATAGAAGGTATAACTGGTTATACCTTTCAGTCCATGTTCTATCATGGTTTCCACAACACCTCATTCTTTCATACCTGGTTCGGGGCATTTTCCTTGGCTGTCATTGCCTCTGCCCTGATCCGGTAAACGGATACGGCCCTGCCGTCCATGGAAGAACGGTATTTTTCAATCAGACTGCCTGTTAAGGAGTGCCTATAAAACTTCGGCAAGAACTTATCCACCAGTTTCTGCAGGGCTTTTACCGCTTCCTCCACATCTGTCACCTTTTCCGCCCTGCCAAATATCATTATGCTCATATATGACGTATCCGCATGGCAGGGCACGGGATCTTTCACGGTGCCGTATTCTTCGTATACGGTAAATGCTGCCGGAGGACTCTGTGACAGGATATCCTCTTTTTTACCGGAACCCATGCCGTGAAAGAAGATGCAGCCGTCATGCCATACATAGTTTAACGGAACCGCATAGGGATATTCCCCGCCTGATACTGCCAGTACTCCGGTCCTGGCCTGTATAAGAAAGGTTTCAATTTTCTCCCGATCCGTACATATGCGCTGTTTGTAACGTATCTGCTCCATCATAAGGCACCCTCCTCATACATTTTTTCCAACCGGTCTAAAAATAAAGCCATCCATTCGTTATCCTGTTTGATATATTCGGGATGGGACAGCAGTTCTTTTTCTGTCTGTACATAAGTATCCGGAACCAGTTCCTCCCCGCAGTTTTCCGCCAGGCCTTTAATAATCTCAAAGGTATTCTCCAGGTGGTACTGAAAGCCGAATACACGGGACCGATATCGGAAAGCTTGATGGGCACAGGCTTCATTACGGGCCAAAAGAACCGCGGTCTCCGGCAGGCTGCTAAAGATATCCCCGTGCCATTCAAATACAACGGGCCGCTCCGGAAAATGAGAAAATAAGGGGGATTGCTTTGCCTCCTTACTCAGCTGTACCGGAAACCATCCGATTTCCTTATAAGGATTTTGTGTTACCCTGCCTCCAATTACGTCTGCAATCAGCTGTCCTCCCAGGCACAGGCCCATAACAACTTTTCCCGCTTCAATGGTGTCTTTTATAAATTTCTTTTCCTTAACCAGCCAGGGATATTTTTCTTCCTCATATATATTCATGGGACCGCCCATAATTACCAGCCAGTCAAATTCCTCCTGTCCCGGCAGGAGGCTCTCTTTAAAAAACTCCGTTTTTGTAATCATATGGCCGTTTTCTTCTGCCCAGGTCAGAATACTGCCGGGATTTTCAAACGGAACATGCTGCAGATAGTGTAGTCTCATACTTTGTTTTCCTTTCTGAGCCTGTTTCGGCTGCTGTTTTGGTGCCGGAGGTGAGTCAACCGGTTCCATTACCAGACATTCAGCACCCATTCCTTATTCTTCTTATGTTCCATATCCGTAAACAGGGTGTTGGCCATCTGCTCAGCCAGCCAGACGGCGCCTTCGTACCCAACTACCGGATGACGGTACATGCCCGCTCGGTCATAAACCGGAAATCCCACACGAAACATTGGGATATTATAATCTATGGAGGTAAAACGCCCTTTAGAGTGACCCAGAATAAGATCCAGTTCCAGTCCTTCGTTTTTAATCCTGTTTTCCAGTTCCCAAAGATCTGCATTCGTTATAATCTCCATGTCAAAACCTACATTTTCTTTCAGCTCTTTTATTCTCGGATCCGATGGATAGGATGTATTGTCATCCCCTAAGAGTATCAGCAAGGGTTTCATCTCCAGATCCAGACAGAACTGGGTCAATCCAATGACCAGATCGGCATTGCCGTAGATGGCAACTCTTTTTCCCGCAAAAAACATATGAGTCAGGTCCGTCAGTGCATCAACGGCGATACCGCGTTCCTTAATCAGGGCGGCAGGTATGGGTCTGCCGGTCATTTTACTTACGTTTCTTATGAAAATATCCGTATTCCGTATTCCGATGGGTGTGGGTCCTACCACGGCAGGGATTTCAAATTCCTCTTCCAAAAACCAGGCTGCCTTTCCGCCCTCATACCGGTTAAGTGCTATGGTACCCATGGCATTTGCGGTGGAAGCCAGGTCTTCAATGGTCGTATTACCGTGGGATACATGGTTGCCGTCCGGCATAAGGGGAGAATCGAACTCTTCGATTTCAAATAAAACCGTTGCATCCACTCCCATTTCTGCCAAAAGATGTTTCAGGGCTTTCACATCTCCGGGATTGACCCAGCCGGTAATCAGGTTGATTTTCCCGTTGGGTTTTGTTTTCTTTGCAAAGTACCGGACAAATTCTTCTACCGCTACATCATAGCCGCTTACCATACTTCCCTTAAAACTCGGAGTATGAATGGGAATCAGATGTACCTCTCTGCCTGCGTATTTTTCTTTCAGCAGACCGTTGTTTAACTTTCTTACAACACCGTCAATATCATCCCCGATAACTTCTGTGGAGCAGGTTGAAATAATGGGTATCGTCTTAACATGGGGATACCGCATTAACAGTACGTCCACCGCTTCTTCCACACGGTTCAGGGCACCGAATACGGCGCCGTCTTCATGGAGGGAGGAAGAAGCAAGTTCAAAACTCTCTTTAAAATGCTGGGAGAAAAGCAGACGGACAAACATAACACATCCCTGTCCCCCATGGACAATCCCGATACAGCTCTTTATCCCGATGCTGGCATACTGTGCACCGCAGGGCTGGCAGGTGAATATGGGATTGATAATACCGGCACGTTCTTTTTCTTTTAGTTCACAAGACATAGGTTACCTCCATTCTAGTAAAGCGGGTCGGTTAGTTCCAGATTCAGGGAGCCTGTAATGGTCAAAAAATCCATACGTTCTTTCAGTCCTCTCATAAGCAGTTTAATCTCCGAAGTGTCCATGCTGTTTATCCAGGTGTACTTTTTTTTAAAAGCATCCGCCAGACACACGGCGTCCACCCAGTAGCATTTGTCCGCCGGAGTACCGGTTTCCACAGGTTCTTCGCATAAAATCTGCATTGTCTTCATCAAGATTCCTTCATTCTGTTTTTCCCTGTCCCAGGCACGGGAGTGGAACTGCCAGAGGCAATTTTTCATAATATAATCCACAAGCTGTTCGATCCTGTCTTTCATAATATCCTCCATTCCGCCGCCGACTGCGGCATTAAAAAATCCGGAGAAATATGAAATAAAGCCCCTCTGACTTTATTTTCATATTTCCAAAAAACTGCATAAGCAGTTTCTTTTTCACACTGCCTTCGTTATACTGCCGTAAGTTTCTTGGACACAGTCAATGCCGGATAGGTTTTTTTACGTAAATCAGTAAGACAGTCGTATTTGCCGGTATACTCTCTTAATGTCGCAGATGAAGTTATTTCTTCACTTAAATTATTGTCGGAAAGCAGTTTTGGTGTTAAGAATCCCGTATCCGGAATTTCATCCTTGCCGATATCCATAAGGGCCAGCTGATGCACCGGGGAATAAATTGCATTATAGATATCCCTTGCAAACCTTACCCAGCCTTCATATCCTTTCCAAGGACCGTTATGGTAGGCATGGGCGTTCAGGTAAGGGACCCGGATTTTCTTGGCAACCTCCCCGGGACGTTTTCCGGTAAAAATAATATCCGGTTTTAACATTTCCATGGCTTCCAGGCCTTCCAGTTCGTTGGGATCATCAATGGCAAGTGCTCCCTCTTCGCATCTTGAGATACCTTTTTCCATGTCTCCCTGATGGCCGAATTTCGTATATACAGAAACCACTTCTACTCCCATCTCTTCATGGATTGCATGGGCCCAATGCCAGAGTTTGGAACCGCCGGGCCATAAACATACCTTTTTCCCTTTTAATCGTTCCTTATACCAGTCCAGTTCCGGTTTCCACTTAGCGGTTTCTTCATCAATAATGGCCTGTGCCCTGTCTTCGATTCCAAAAAACAATCCGATTTTCCTTAAAGAATTGGACAGGGGCTCAAAACCGAAACCATCGATATCCAGCCTTGGAGTACCGTATTTTACCCGTAGCTCATTGCAGATATATTCTGCGGAACGGGCACATTCCAGTACATTTAAGTGGGCACCTTGCATTGCCCTTAAGTCATCATAGGAACCGTTGCCGGTAAAGGTGGATAATACCTGGATTCCCATTCTTTTAAAATAATCCACCATAACTTCCTGGTCACCCTGGATATTGTACTCACCCACATAGTTGATCACGTAATTGCCGGTAATTTTGGGTTCCACGGTTCCTACCTTCTGCTTGATCCAGGCAATATTGATTTTATGATGGCCGCCGGACTGGCTGGGTCCTCCAAAGCCCGGGGAATTGCATACGAAGATATCCACATCCGGCATTTCCTCCATGACTTCCCCCGCCACCGCATTCATATCATCTCCAATCAGTGCGGAAGCACAGGTCTGGTAAATGGTCATTCTCTTAATGTTTGGAAACGCCTTAAAGGCTTCTATAATATTATTCTTTAACAGTTTTTCCGCTCCGAAGATAATGTGTTTTTCCTTCATGTCCGTGGCATAAGTATATTTTAACTGGAAGTTGTCGTTATCACTGATATATCGTTTCGTCTGCCAGGTATCGTAGGTACAGCCTACCGGCCCGTGGCTCATATGTATGACATCCTTCATGGGGGTTCCGATTACATGCTTTGCCCCGCAGTAAGCACAGCCCCGTTCCGATATGGTCCCCGGAATTGTATTTAAGTAACCGAGCGGCAGGGCATCCGTCAGATTCTCACCACAGCCTTTAATAACAGCGTGTTTCTTTCTTTCCGGTATGCATTTGCTGCATTCAAACTCATGATATGGCATAAATCATTCCTCCTTTATTTGATTGCTTTTTCTCCTTGTTCATCCGTTCTTACGGTAATGGCATCTTCTATGGGACAGACAAATATTTTACCGTCGCCGATCTGCCCTGACTGGTTTACCTTTATTATGGATTTCACGATGATTTCCGTATCTGCCTCACTTGCCACGATGGATAAGAGCCTTTTCGGAATATATTCCATGTACTTTCTTCCGGCTCTCTTCCCCTGTTCTATAACCTCAGGCCGGATGTCAATCCCCAGTTCGGAAGCTATTCCCTTTTGTTTCCCGCGGCCTAATACGGAGATTGCGGTCATGCTGGGAAATCCAAGGCTTTCCAGTGCTTCCTTGGTAGCCGTTACTTTCTTTGGCCGGATAATTGCAATTATCTCCTTCATAACAGCCCTCCTTAAAGTCCGTCTTCACCGGTACGAACCGTAAATACCGTATCTACGGAAGATATAAATATTTTGCCGTCACCGTAATTACCGGTATACGCTTTATATTTGATAATTTTAACTATTTCTTCCACGGACTCGTCTTTCGCCACCATCATAATCATGATTTTGGGAAATTCATCATAGTGGATGGTGCCGATGGTCATACCTTTTTGTTTGCCGCGGCCGAATACATTAATTTTAGTTAATGAGTAATACCCGGCTTGTGCGAGTGCTTCCGCTACCTCGTCCGCAACTTCGGGACGTACGATGGCTCTGATCATTTTCATGGAAAAACCTCCTTTCATCAGTCTGCAATTCCATACTTTACAACCATGGCTTCCAGGTCATCCATTTTCAGGGGTTTGGGAATAACAAATTTCTGGTTCTCAATTATTTTACGGGCCAGTTCCCCGTATTCTTTTGCCTGGTTACATTCATCATCATAATCCACAACGGTTTTCTTGTTAAATTCCGCCTTCTGCACAATATTATCCCGGGGTACAAAATGAATCATCTGGGTTCCGATTGCAGTCGTGAATTCTTCCAAAAATTCCGCCTCCCGGTCAACCTTACGACTGTTACAGATGACACCGCCGAGGCGGACACCGCTCTGTTTCGCATATTTTAATAACCCTTTGCAGATATTGTTAGCCGCATAGATTGCCATCATCTCACCGGATGCCACAATATAAACTTCCTGGGCTTTACCATCGCGGATCGGCATGGCAAAACCGCCGCATACAACATCTCCTAAAACATCAAAAAATACAAAATCCAGATCCGGTGTGTAGGCATTGTTTTTTTCCATCAGGTCAATTGCGGTAATTACACCACGTCCGGCGCATCCGACACCGGGTTCGGGACCGCCTGATTCAACACAGCGGATATTGCCGTAACCGGATTTTACTACTTTTTCGGAGGTGATCTTTTCTTCGCCTTCTTCTCTAAGCATATCCATTAAGGTCTGCTGATTCATTCCGCCAAGAATCAGGCGGGTAGAATCTGCTTTGGGATCGCAACCATGGATAAATACTTTCTGATTGTAAAAATGTGCCATAGCTGCCGCCGTATTCTGCTGTGTGGTGGACTTACCGATGCCGCCTTTGCCGTAAATTGCAATTTTTCTTGTCATTCTTAGTTCCTCCAATCGTTTTTTTATATAAGAAAGGGGTTTAATTCATACCAGCCAGGCTGAGTATAAATTAAACCCCTTTTTTATCACTAAGGTCATCTGTTTCTATTTCCAGGGGTTTCTTTAACGGACACACACCGTTCCCGTATCAGGACCCCTTTGTCACAATTAAGTTTTCCCTTTGGCAGGGAGGATTAATGTTAACAGAGCGTAACAAAAACAGACTATTATTAATTGGGTTAACAAAATGTTATTGGAAGCAAATTATTATTTATGTTAGTTATAGATTTTATTCGATCACATTTATCACATATCATATTGTTTGTCACATGTATTTTGATTTAAAGTTACGTTTTGTAATGTTTGTTACATTATGATACTCTGTCAGAGTCTAAATGTAAATAGATATACTCAACAATATTTACTAAAATCGTTCAATTATTTTGTATAAGATATACAATTCAGAGATGAAAGTTGAATTTGTTTCAGTGTGATAAAAATGACAAACAGTACAAAACGCAACAAGTAATAAAATATCTCATATCTCATAATCAGCTTAAAAGAACCGTTACACAAATGATCCATAACCAGGATATCCGGATAATATCAAAGAAGCAGTTTTTATTTTTATTCGTATATGTTATAATTGATAGGATACCAAACGATACATTCACAAAAAAGTGATAAAGAACGGACAGTAAGTTTATAATTGTAACAAAAGCTGATTTTATAAAAGAATTTTTATCTATAATATATGTATTATTAATGGAGGATGGAAGAATGGATAACGACTTATTAAGCGCACAGGAAGTTGCAGATATATTAAAAATTGCCAGAAATACGGTATATGAGCTTATTAAGCGCGGTGAATTGGCCTCCTCCAAAGTAGGAAAGCAGGTCAGGGTGGACAGGCAGGAAGTGGAAGCTTATTTAACAAGGACAAAAAGTGTGGATTCCGTTAAGAACCACCAAGTTGTTCAGGCTCCCTCCAGAAATAATATAAATCAGCTTTATTCTCAGACCGGTGAAGAAAATAACCGTATTAATGAATTAATTATATGCGGCCAGGACTTATCCCTGGACATACTGGCCAATCACCTTAATACCTTGTCGGATACCCTGCAGATCTACCGTTCCTTTATGGGAAGCTATAACGGTATTTATGCTCTTTACCAGGGCCGTGTTAATGTTGCAACCACCCATTTATGGGACGGGGATACCAATCAGTACAATTCCACTTATGTTAAGAAAATGATGCCGGGAATTCCTGCCCTGATTATTCGGATCGGAAAACGGAAGCAGGGATTTTATGTACAGAAAAATAACCCGAAAGGGATTACCGGATGGTCCGACTTAAAGCGCAAAGATATTACCATAGTAAACAGGGAAAAGGGCAGCGGCACCCGGGTTTTACTGGACGAAAAGCTCCGCCTGATGGGCATGATCGGGGATTATATTGAAGGCTACTTCCGTGAGTGCAAGTCCCACTTAGCAGTTGCAACCACTATATCCAGAGGCGGTGCTGATGTTGCTATCGGCAGCGAAATGGGCTGCAAGAACATTCCCGGTGTCGAATTTATCCCCCTGCAGACGGAATGCTATGATCTTATAATCCGGTTAGCCGATGCGGAAAAACAGCCTTACCGGGCTATTCTTGAAATTCTTGCCTCCGATGCATTTAAAATGGATTTACAAAGTATCGGGGGTTATGATACGGAAGAAACCGGGAAAATTATCCGGGATTAGAACCGATCGGGTCCTTACAGTATATTATCAAAGGTATTTTCCTTAACTCCGGGTAAGACCTGATATACCGAAGTGCCGGTTAATTCTTCAAAATATTCTTTTATTTTTATTACGGCGTTCCACCTCGCTACGGTATATTCATTTACCCCGTAGCGGCGCGTTGTATCCACAAACCGCTTTTCCAGAAGGCAGAAACCGGTAGCAAGTGCCAGACTATCGCATAGCTGGACCAGTCTGTCATAATCATCGTACTGTGCCAAGGCAATGAAGTCCCTCATAAACTCATAATCTTCTTCCTCCACATCCCATTTTCCAATGGAGGTTCTTGTATCCTGTATCATAAAGGAATGGGTAATGCATATTTTGGCTACATCCTCCCAGCCTTTTGACATACAATACCGGTATCCCTCCAAAAGATGCCTTTCCGAAACAATTCCGACCCGGCGTCCGATATCATGCAGAAGCCCCAATACGTATGCCTTTTCTTTGTCCATATTTCCGCACAGGCCGGCTATATTCCGGCAGGCCTGTGCAACATATCTGGAATGGCCGATCCACAATCCCGGATTCATCTGTCCGGCCGTCATCAGCTCCTGTTCCGCTATTTGCCTTGTTGGATATTTATCACTCATCTGTCTGCCTCCAAATTAAGCAATCCACCAGGATATCTTTTATTATACCAGCCTATAAATATTCATCTCTCCCGGTTTTTCCTGGAATTCCGAAAAGGCAGGTACCATTTCTTTAAAATGAGGTGCTTCCATATGTAATTTCAGGTGTTCATCGCTTTCCCACTCTTCTAAAATAGTAAGGATCTGAGGGTTGGCAGTATCCTGGTACAGTTGGTAATGCAGGCATCCCGCGTCATTCTCGTTTGTCGCTTTAACCAGTTTTTTTGCCAATGCGATGTAATCTTCCACTTTTTCTTTTTTAATATAATTTTTTGCTACAATTTTAATCATCTTCTTTTTTCTCCTTTATTTTAATAATCAGTTCCATTTTTCATAATGTACTTTTTCCGGTTTATAACGGTCAATGAATTCATTTTTTTGGCCGTCCGGATAACCGACGGATACCAGTGCAAAAGGTTTTATATAATCCGGAAAATGATACAAATCATTTAAGAATTCAACTGCCGAATCATTGGTAGCAACACCCATCCAGAGCGCTCCCAGTTCCAAATGAACCGCTTCCAGAAGCATATTCTGCAAGGCTGCGCTCATGTCCTGCTGCCAGAAGGTCGTGTGCCTTAAATCTTTGCAGTTTGCTGCGAGTACAAAGGAAACAGGCGAACCTGCCGCCGGTTTGGAATAAGGTGTCATCAGGGCTAATTTACTTAATGCTTCCTTATCTTCTACGACAATGAATTCCCAGGGCTGCTGGTTACCGGCAGATGGGGCCTGCATGGCTGCCCTTAGTAATTTATCAATTTTCTCTTTTTCCACCGGTCTGTCCTGGAATTTACGTATACTCCTGCGTATAAAAATTTCTTCCATATCCTGATCCTCCTGATAACTGGAATATATTTCCGTTTGTACTTATCAATATATCACCCGGTCAGTTCAATGTCAATGTATAATCCTGTTATTATGCTAATTCTGCCGCCCTTACCAAAGCCGCATCAATATTTTCACAAAAGTTCTCGTTACCAAGCTTTAATGCAAAACCTGCCTTCTGCATCATATGCAGGGGCTGCTCCTGAACATGGGACAGAATAAGAGTGATCTGCTTCTTTTTGCATTTTTTCGATATTTCCTCAAGGGCCTGCAGGGCCGTCACATCCATGGCAGGAACACTGCGCATACGTAAAATCACCACATTGATATGGGAATCCAGGGAAATATTCATGAATTGATCCGCTGCTCCAAAAAACATGGGACCGTTTATTTCATATACAAGGGTATTTTTAGGAACCTTTTTCAGCCGGATATGATCCGCATCGTTAAAATCCTCTTCCTCAGATTCTTCGTTTACGTATTTCCAGCACTTAATGTTTGTGACATCCGCCATTCTCTTCATAAACAAAATAGCTGCCAGGACAATTCCTGCTTCTATTGCGACAACCAGATCAAAGGCAACCGTTAAGGCAAAGGTCGTTATTAAAACCAGGATATCGCTTTTCGGAGATCTCTTTAACAATCCGGCGATTTCCCTCCAGCCGCTCATATTATAAGCTACCATAAATAAAATTGCAGCAATGGCGGGCATGGGGATCAATGCGGCATAGGGCATTAATACAATCAGGATCAGGAGTAACACAGCTGCATGGACCATACCGGAAACCGGAGTCCGTCCGCCGTTTTTTACGTTGGCGGCAGTTCTTGCTATAGCTCCCGTAGCCGGTATTCCGCCAAATAAACCGGAACAGATATTCCCTGCGCCCTGGGCAACCAATTCCATATTGGATCTGTGTTTGCTTCCTATCATACCGTCCGCCACCACACAGGATAATAAAGATTCAATACCTGCCAGGACGGCAATTGTAACAGCATCGGGCAATACCTTCCCCAAAGTCTCAAAACGGATCTCGGGTATATGGAGTGTCGGAGGATTTGCCGATACCTCGTATAAACTTCCTATGGTATTTACCGGAATGGAAAATAATTTAACCAGGGCCGACGCCGCAATGACCGCGACCAAAGAGGCCGGGATTTTCCCGTTGATTTTCGGCCACAGAATCAATATTGCAAGGGATAGGATACCGATTAGTGCGGCCTGAAAGTTGATGGTTCCGATATTTTCAACACAGGCTTTTACTTTTTCCAGAGTTTCGACAGGTGATGTTCGAAGGGTCAGACCCAAGAAATCTTTTATTTGTCCGATAAAGATGGTTACCGCAATACCAAAAGTAAATCCGGCAGTTATGGTATAAGGTATAAACCGGATCAGACTTCCGAACCGCAGTAAGCCAAAGATAATTAAGATAATACCTGCCAGTATGGTAGCTGCAATCAGCCCATCCATTCCGTTTTTTGCAACAATTCCTGCTACAATGGTAGCAAAGGCTGCCGTCGGGCCGGCAATCTGTACCCGGCTGCCTCCCAGGAAGGATATGACAAAACCGGCTACGATCGCCGTATATAAGCCTCTTTCCGGTGTTACCCCGGATGCTAGTGCCAGAGCGATGGACAAAGGTAGTGCAATAATTGCTACGATTACACCGGCTATTAAATCTTTCGCACATTGTTCTTTGGTGTAGGTTTTCATGACGGAAAACAATTTGGGTTTTAACTTGTTCATTCTTTTTTTGGTGCCTCCATGTCTTTTGTTCAATGTACCATGTCCGCAAGCTCCCATGGTATGCGCCGTTTTACGGCGTTGATGCGCACTCACTCTGTTCAGCGCTGGTATAATGTCTGTCGACATTATACCATGTCCGCAAGCTCCCATGGTATGCGCCGCTTACGGCGTTGATGCGCACTCACTTCGTTCGGCGCTGGTATAATGTCTGTCGACATTATACCATGTCCGCAAGCTCCCATGGTATGCGCCGTTTTACGGTGTTGATGCGCACTCACTTCGTTCGGCGCTGGTATAATGTCTGTCGACATTATACCACGAAAAAAAAATAATAGTCTTATCTTTTTTATTTTTCAAGTAAAATCTTAAATTTTGATAAATTTATATATTTAATTGTCAAAATTATTTATCAGAGAGTTAACCTGTCAGGTTATAAATTTAAATTCTTGCACTCATCAGATTACTCGAAGTATATCTTTTTAACCCTTTATAAAAAACATAGAATGCCAGTAATACCATAAATACGGTAAATGCCAGTATAAGAAGTAAATACCCTGCATGAAAGCTTATGATCAGCCGGACCGGCAGGTAAACGACCAATCCCACGGGAATCAGGGTATATAAGAGTACTCTTACAATACCTTTAAATATGCCGTCCGGAAAGGTAGACATATTTATCATGCTGCCGACTAAATTATTGGACAGAATATCTCCTTTTACGATCCAGAAGGAAATGCTTCCGGCAATAACCGCAAAAGAAGTCAGGATCAAACCGCCGGTAATGGTAAATACGGTAAACAGAATAAAATTAACCGGGCTGAATTTAAAGATACAGAAAATCACAAATCCATAAAATAAGTCCCCTATGGCAGAGGTACTTGTGCCTGAAGTTATAACTCCCAGCAGGACATTTTTAGGCTGGACAAGAAAGGAGTCCAGTTTTCCGTTTACAATCAGGGTATTCAGGTCAAATGCCTGCTTAAAAAAGATATGCGCCATTCCAAAAGTACTTGCGGCCAGCCCCCACAACACCAGGACATCTCCTATTTTATAACCGCCTATATTACTTTTCAGCTGAAACAGTAAATACCATTGTATGATAAAGATAGAATTATTTAACATCATGAAGAGGATATTGGTCACAAAAGTAACAGGATTGGTCATTTCCCTCATTATATTATATTTCACCGACAGGAAAATTACCTTGATTTGATTTTTAACCACCGTTAACATTTAATTTTTTCGCTCCTCTCCCAAATAAACCTGCCAAAAGCATTATGGATACGGCTAAATATACAAGCTGTATGATAAATACTTTGATAAACATACCCATGCTAAAATCAATTACCAGTTTCGCCGGACCATAAGTTACCACATATATAGGGGTCAGCCGGATCAGGGGCTGCATCCACAGAGGAAATACCTCAACCGGGAACAGGGTACCGACCACAATGATCAATTTATCATAAATCCAGTGAAACGGGCCCGAATCCTCCATCCAAAAGGACAGTATACTGATACCGATCCGGATGAAACTATTTATCATAATGCCCAAAAAGCTTGCCACTGCCAGGAAAGGCAGGTTAAGTATACGAAAATCCGGCAGCCCGCCGGCAAAAGTATAACCGGTCAGAATCCCTATCCCTAAAAACAAGAAAAACTTGATCGTAATTTCACCAAGATGCTTTGCCACGATATAAAACATGTAATTGTAGGGCTTATTTATACCGTAAGCTATGGTACCGCTTTTAATGTCGCTGCTGATCTGGCTGGTAAGGGTCGTATTCCTGGTACCATACCACATGATCTCCGTTATGATAACATACCAGACCATCTGATTTTTGGTATATCCTCCGACTAAACCGGAGGAATCCGAATAAATATATTCCCACAGGTTTACAAATATAAAAATTATGATGAAAAAACTGATGAAACCTAAGATGGTATTCATGGTATACTGGAGATTTTCAATCAAGGTAGCTTTATAAATGTATCGATATTTTTTCATTCCACGCTCCCGAATATCACAGAATTAACTGTGATAAAGCTGCTAATAATCCGCTGAAAGAACTTTACGCAGCATCCTTTCCATAAAAATTTTCTTTCAGCCACCTTCCATTCCAGCCGATTCCGGTTAAAATGGGGTGCTTCCTGATTACCACCCTCTGTTTTCCTTTCACACTTCGCGACCAGACTGCCCTCAGGCAGCCGCAAATGGCACATGAAAATCCGGGTAGATATGATAGATAATTAAGCTCTGCCGGTTTAATTACCCTATTTCCGAAGAAACTGCTTAGCAGTTTCTTTTTCACATTTTTGCGGCATGGCTCCCCTCCTTATATATCTCGGTTATGATAGCTTCCAGAGGGACATTGGAAATATTTATATCAACCATATTGTCGGCTTCGAACAGATGAAATACATCGCTGATTTTCCTTTTCGTGGTATCCACTTCCAGCTTTATATTACCGCCCTTGCTTTTTAATATGGTGATACCGTATTCCTCTTTTATTTGGGCCGTTTCTTTTAATTTTACTTCTATGATTTTTTTATTGAGATAATGGTATTTTAAATTCTCCATGGTATCATCCAGGACAAGCCTTCCATGATTTACAATAATGATTCTTTTACACAGTTTTTCAATATCACCGATATCATGGCTGGTGAGGAATACCGTGGTGTTATACTCCTTATTCATTCTTTTTATCAGTTCCCGGATATTTTCTTTTACTACCGGATCCAGTCCGATGGTCGGTTCGTCTAAAAATAAGATTTCCGGCCTGTGTATCAGGGATGCCACAATTTCACACCGGATCCGCTGTCCCAAGGATAAATTCCTTACCGGAGTGTTGATAAACTCCTCCAGTTCAAATATCTGCTTTAACTCATTGATCCGTATTTCCGCTTCTTCATCCGGCAGGTCATAAATAGCTCCGAAGAATTTAAAATTATCATAAGGTGTTAAATGGGTCCAGAGCTGTTCTTTCTGCCCGAATACGGTCCCAATCTTATAGGACAGCTGTTTTCTTTTACTTACAGGGTTAATATCCATAACGGACATATCCCCGTTATCCGGATATAAGATACCCGTAAGCATTTTAATGGTGGTACTTTTCCCGGCCCCGTTCGGACCGATAAAAGCAAGCATTTCCCCCTGTTCCACTGTAAAACTGATATCATCCACCGCTTTTATGGATTTAAATTCAGGTTTAAGTATGGATTTTACACTGCCCGCCAGCCCTTTTTCCTTCACTTTGACTCGAAAGGATTTCGATAATTGTTTTACCGTGATTGCTTCCATTTTAAATTCCCCCGCCTTTCCTGTGGATACCTGATTAGGTTGTGTTGAAAGAAGAACAATTTCATAACAATTTTAGGAACCGTACTTGACAGCCGCCGCAAAATTTAGAACTTTTTACCCAAGGACACAATGAGATAAAATTAAAAAAACCGCCCCGGATAACATTTTCCTGAAATGAAAAATATTATACAATGCGGTTTTTATATAAAAAATATTGAATCAATTCTTAACCGCATAGACACAAATGAAATGTTACACCTGCATCTATGCTTACCATAAATGCAAGAACTAACATTCCATAATAATCGGGCGGATAAAAATAAGAATTGATTGATTCATGTGTTTTCTCCTAAAAATTGTTATTTCGGTAAAGTATATCACAAGCCAAACTTCCTGGCAACATTTTTATTATTTTTATTTATAATTATATTTGCTTCTGTCTTTATTTCGGCCAAAAACGGATATTCGCATTACACTTTGGGTTTTCAGTGAATAATGACCTCAGCAGAGGTGCACGCAGACAGACATCAGTACTTTCATGGTAAAAATCAGTATATAAGATGGTAATTATAAGTATCTTGTTATATAATGTCAGATAACACAGGTCTTGATATTTTAAGGTAAAATAAAAATATTCACAGAATTTTTAAACAGGGAGGTCATTATGGCGGTATGGAATCCATGGCGGGGATGTCATAAAAAAAGTGAGGGATGCTCCAATTGCTATATACACAGGGCAAATTCAAGAAAAGGAATCGATACGGACATTATTTATAAAACAGACGAGTTTTACAAACCTCTTGAAAAAGATAAAAAAGGTAATTACAAAATAAAAAGCGGACAAACCGTATATTTATGTTTTAACAGCGATTTCCTGATTGAGGAAGCGGATGACTGGAGAAAAGAGACATGGGAAATGATAAAAGTCCGGAATGACCTGCACTTTTTATTCTTAACCAAAAGGATTGAACGGTTTCTAATAAGCCTGCCGGAGGATTTCACGAACGGATATGATAATGTTACGGTTTGTACTACCATCGAAAACCAGCTCAGAGCGGATGAGCGGCTCTCATTTTTTAAAAACCTGCCAATCAGGCATAAGATCATTACAATACAGCCGCTGCTTGAAAAAATAGATATCTGTCACTATCTGGATGAATCCATTGAATGGGTGGTTGCAGGGGGAGAATCCGGCAGCAATGTCAGGCCCCTTCATTATGACTGGATTTTAGATATCCGGGAACAATGCATAAAAAAGAATGTAAGTTTCGAATTCCGGCAGCTGGGATCGGTTTTTATAAAAGACGGCAAGACCCATAAAATCCAAAGGCAGTACCTGTGTTCCCAGGCCAGAAAAGCAGATATCAATTATATACGGAATTAAGCCTTGACATGAGTCTGTGAATTTATGGTATAATGTCGGCAGACATTATACCAGCGCCGAACATAGTGAGTGCGCATCAACGGTACGAAGTACCGCATACCATGGGAGCTTGCGGACATGGTATAATGTCGGCAGACATTATACCGGCGCCGAACATAGTGAGTGCACATCCTGGCACGAAATGCCACTACCATGGAGCCCGCGGGCATGGTACAATAACCCTAAGATTCCGCTTTTTATTATGGAATCTAAAAAACAGCATAGTGAGGATAAAACATGAGTTACGATTTAGGTTTCTGGAAATATAAAGACGGCAAGTACGCCGATAATCAAAAAGTATATGAAATATTAAGCAACGAGGAATATATAGACGGTCTGGAGGAATTACCCATTGAGGATATTCTGACCGAAATAGCGAATGTATTCGGAACTTGGGACAAAGACAGCAAATATGATTTTGACAGTGAGTATTCCGGCAGTTTTCATATTATGACAACCAGTCAGTTTGTACGTGTTGATTGCTATGGAATGCAGGAAGAAGATATGAATAATTTCATCGATATTATGCTGGAGTACGACTGTCCGCTTTATGACCCTCAGGTACCCCAGCGTTATGATATGGAAGACTAAACCGGATAATAGTTCAAAGAAAGCGGATATTCACCTTCCGATTTGCTTTGGTTCTGACCTATTACACAGCTCGCTACTGTATTAAGTCTAACTTCCTCCTATACGGGAGACTTCCTTGACAGGTCAAATAACACCGCATAAATTACCTATGTAAGTCCATATAAATAAAGTAAATATGGAACATACGGAGGTTACCACGATAATAAGGGCAGCCAGTTCACCATTCCCGCCCATCTGGTCCGACATGGTAAAGGAAGCCACTGCGGTGGGGGAGGAAAATAAAGCCATCAACGCCACCAGCTCCGGCCCGCGAAAACCAATTAATACCGCGACTGGGAGAACTAAGGCAGGAATGATGACCAGCTTTCCAAGAGCTGATACAATCAGCTTATTCCGGTAACGGTAAAACCCGTTAAAGGTAAAGGTACCGCCCAGTACAATCAAAGCCAGGGGAGTAGCAATATCTCCTACATCTCCTACGATATCCATTAACATATCCGGCAGTTTTATTCGTGAGAATAAAAATACAATACCTATTGCGATACCAATAACCATGGGATTCCTGGCGACACCTGCCAATACGCTCAAAAGGTTCATTCTGGAATCACGGTAAGATTCGAATAAAAAAACCACCAGTGTATTATAGATAAATACGGTTAAAGCTGCCAGCATGGATACCATACCTAACACGTCACTGTCCGGATAGATGGCTCCCACAATGGTCAGTCCAAACAATACATTATTGGAGCGGAAAATACCCTGCACCATGGTTCCGGCATCACTTCTGTTTTTCACGAAACGGGGCAGGAGAAAATATAATATAAAAAAAGTACTACAGGTTGCAATACCGCCAAATACCAGCAACAGGGGATTTATGTCTGATAAAAGATCCGAGGTATAAATATTCCGAAACAGTACTACCGGCAAAAAAACGGCAAATATCATTTTATTAATTTGTTTCAATGTGGTATCCGTTAAGTGAATTGTTCGTTTCAGCACATATCCAAGTGACATCAGGATACACATGGGAAATACCACACGAAATGAAAGTAAAAGTCCCTCCATATTCTCCTCCAACTGTATGAATGATTCGTCCTACAACAATTTCCTGTAAAAATTATATTAATTTACAGTCCTGTATCCGGCAGGTTTTTGCCGGATACTTTTTAATGTTACCATAAATTGGGTTAAATGAAAAGAGACCTACTCAGAAAATATATAAATCGTTATATTGCTATCTATTAAAACATCGGCATAAATTACAATAACCCGTTAATACTAAACAACAGGCCGATTACTATAATACGAATATTTGACAATTTTATATAATCTGGTATAATATGATTAACAAAAGCATTTCGCCCAAGTGATTGGCCGCAGGTGCATGTTAATTCAAAAAATAATCACATACTTTGCAGAGTAGGGGTGATTATTTTTTTTGGTCATCTTTATATCTGAGTATAACAAATATCATGGTAACGACACTGATAATAAGTGTCAATTCTTCATAAGTACTCATAATAACCAAAACCACCTCCTTTCGGAAGCGGCACAATCACCCTTTTACAGAATTCTTTTGTCGATGTCAAAGACCATGCCAGAATATGAATATTTCTAATAATTAATTTTATTAAACTTTCTGCATTTAATTTTTCTTTCAATCTATATTATAAATAATTCTTTTACTATTGGTACAGGCCAATAAATCCATTTCCGTTTCCTTAAAAAACTTTTCTAAAGTTTTGTCACAATTAACTGTAACCGATTCCATTTCCTCCTTCATGGAAAGATTTTTTTCCGATTTGTATTTTCTTGCCTCCATAATGGTTTTCTTTAAGACTTCACCAAAAGCCAGCAGTTCCGCATTGTTATCTTCTTTCTTATTCCAAAGCAGCTTATGAATGGATATTTCCTTTTCCCCTTCACGGTAAAATTCCTGATAAATATAATCGGTAATATGGGGCGTATAGATTGCGTACAGCTTAAGTATACCTAATAAAGCGTGATATATGGCATACTGGCCGGAGCGCCGTTCTTCCATCCCATATTTTTCCGGCTGATACAGCCTTTCCTTTGCAATTTCAATGTAGTAATCACAGAAATCCTTCCAGAACAGCTCATCAATTTCATGTCTTGCCTGGCCGATTTCATATTCCTCTAAAAACTTGCCGGCTGTTGCGATAGTTTCATTAACCCGCTCCAGGATCCATTGGTCTACCGGCAATAGTCCCGGCATACCGGCCAAATCCATATCCTTTAAATCACTGTTTTTCAAATGACCGTTCTCAAAATCACTGTACTTCCAATCACTGTACTTCCAGTCAACCGTCTTTCCATCCACATTTTCCAGACGGGACAGTACGAAACGGGAAGCGTTCCACAGCTTTGTAATAAATCTTTTGGCTGTCTTTAACTCATCTTCATGAAAGAAAGTATCCGTGCCTAATTTGGAACCGGCGGCCCAGTATCTCATAATATCCGCAGAATGGGTTTCAATTAACCGGGTGGGAGAAGCGGAGGCATTGCTTTTGGATTTACTGATTTTTTCCCCTGTCTTCGCCAGTACGAACCCGCTGATCATAATATCCTTCCAGGGTATATGACCGGTATGATATAAGCTTTTTACAATGGTGTAAAATGCCCAGGTGCGGATGATTTCATGTGCCTGTGCCCGCATGCCCATAGGCAGAATAATATCATACACAGGAAGATTTAGGATTACTTTCCATGGGGTTAACCGGAAGCTGATCCTCTTCTGCCAGTACGACCCTGCCGCATTCCCTGCAGTACCATACCGGAAACGGTACACCAAAATATCTCTGTCTGGATATGCACCAATCCCATTTTAAATTTTCAACCCAAAGCCGGTATCTGTTTTTCATGGCAGCCGGATACCAGTTAATTTCCTCTGCTGCTTTTAAAAACCTTTTTTTCTCCGTTAGTACATCAATATACCACTGGTTTGAAGGAATGATTTCAACTTCCTTCCCGCAGCGTTCATGAACCGCAACCGTATGGGTTATTTCTTCCTGCCTTAACAAAAGCCCCCTCTCCTTTAAAATCCGGATGATTTCTTCCCTTGCTTCCCTTACCTTCATCCCGCCGATAAAAGGTATTGACAAATATATTTGCCGGTTCACGAAAAAAACGCCCTGAGCGAAATAGCTCAGGGCGAACTGTTATGTCCGTGGTACCACCTAAATTCAGTATAATACTGCTCTTATTCAGTACGGGAAGATATAATTCCGATACTGCTTTCCTGATAACGGCGGAAACTTCCGTTGGGGACTACTAAGATAGCTGTCTATCCGTTGGATCCAAAGCTCAAAGGCTACTTCCCTGCTTCCTTCCTGAAGATTTTCACCGACCATCTTCTCTCTGTGCATCCGGATAAGCAAGTACTCCTCCTCGTCAACGCTTTTGCCTGTAATTGTTAGATACATTATAGCATTCCCAGATCAATTGTCAATCCTTTTGTTATGCCCTGCGGTGCATTAACCGGTTTATTTCTTCCGAAGTTACTATCATCATAATAATAAGTATCAATAAAAAGAAGGGCAGTACTGCTATTCCCGTTAGTTCAGCCATAAAGCCGAATATGGGCGGCATAAAGGTACTTCCGATATATGCAAATGCCATCTGGATTCCCATAATGGCCTGTGACATTTCTTTGCCGAACCTTCTTGGTGTTTCATGGAGCATACCGGGGTAAATCGGGGCGCATCCCAGACCGATCAATATAAAACCTGCCAGCTGGAAATAAGCGGATACAGGCAGCAGTAAAGAAATGCCTCCAAGACAGCATATAACCTGTCCGGTTCGGATCAATGCCGTATTCGTCATTCTCATTGACAGGAAACCGGATAGAAACCGTCCTGCCGTAATACCGAAATAATAGAAAGAAACCCACTTAGCCGCCGTATTGGCAGATAAACCTATGTGCTGTACCAAATAAGTACCTCCCCACAGCCCCGTTGTCGTTTCGACCGCACAATAACAGAAATAGGATAACAATGCGGCTTTGGCCCCTTTCATCCGAAGCACCATGGGAATGGTGGCACTTTGTTTCGTCTCCTGGGCCGCTGGGGACACGGTCTCAAAGGATCTCCATAAGGGAAGGGTCGCAAATAAAAGTATCACCAGACATATCTGTATTATGGAAATGGTTAAATATCCTTTATTCCATTCCCCCGAACCGGATAAAAACAGTGACATGATAAAAGGCCCTGCCGTTGCGCCGATTCCCCAAAAGCAATGGAGCCAGTTCATATGATTGGCCTTATAATGCAAAGCCACGAAGTTATTCAGGGCGGAATCCACGGAACCGGCTCCCAATCCCATGGGTACGGCTAATATGCACAGCCAGATAAATTGCGGAAAAGTATAAAATCCGAACAGAGCAAATGCCGTCATAAAAACGCTGACAGCCGTTACTTTTCCGGTTCCAAACCGTCTGATTACTTTCTCGCTGAATAAACTTGATATAATGGTTCCTCCGGATATAATCATGGTAATGATTCCCGCAAAAGATACGGGTACCGATAAATCGCCATGCATGACCGGCCAGGCCGCCCCCAGTAATGAATCCGGTAATCCAAGACTGATAAATGCAATATATATTATAATTAACAGTAAAGTTGCCATCTGTACTTCTCCCTTTCCCTATCTGTCTATTCTTTCTGTAGTATCCTTCCAAGTCAAATTTCTGCCTGAATCCGGGCTTTAAAAAAAACTGGTATAATCTCCTTCCGGAATCCCGCCTTCCTGCCCGATTACCCTGGGCCACATGTCTGTCTCTGCAATGATAAATCCCATTATCATGCCCATATGGCTGTGCAAATGTCTGTGCTGGCCCATAATAAGGGCAAATCCGGTCCATTCGCAGTTTTCCGGTTTATGAAGGAGAATGTCCTCCGTTAAACCGCTGTCATATTCCCTTATTTTAGTTTCCACCATATGAAAATAATCCATTATCAGTTCCCGTGACAGCCTCTTTTCTGTCGTTACGTCCAGATTATTCAGATCTTTTTCATGAAAGTATGGCTCCCTGTAATTTCCCGGATTGATATACCAGGCATCCAGGGAATGAAGCATATGATAAACATGTTTCCACAACGGCATACCGCAATATAGTCTATCCCACATTTCATCCGGGATACAGTCAATGACATTACGGACACTCCACAAAGCCCGGTCAGTCTGGTCTTTTATGGTATCTACATAACTTTTTTGATTCATATTATGTTGACTCCTTTCAAACATATTTATGCTAATCAGATTCTATTATCCTCAAAGCCAATAATCCCATACCGGGTGAGATTTCAAAACCCAAGGGCGTATATACGTCAATTATAAAAAAGACACCTTTCTCCGCGGGGCATTTTATTTTTTACATGATTTTATGTAATTTTTCATTTAACTTATTGTATATCCCCCGCATCCAGACTTCGCTGGAGAAGCCGGCGGCATCCTTAATGTCTACCCATCGGACTCCGCTGTTTTCATCTGCTTTTATCCTGATATCTTCCCTGTCATCTGCTTCCAGCAGATAGGTAATATTTAAATGCAGATGGGAGGACACGTATTTTTCCCTTTTAACATGACCGTTGACACAGAGGATTTCCAGCGAATAGATATCCGTCCGTACCGGCCTGATATTTATGATGCCAGTCTCTTCTTTTGCTTCACGGAGTGCTACCGATAAGAGGTCCTCTTCCCCGTCGGCATGTCCCCCTGTCCAGGCCCAGCTGTCATAAATATTATGATATATCATCAAAACCTTTGTCCTGTCCTGGTTTACAATCCAGGAAGAACCGGTCATATGGGCAAATTCATTATCCCTGAGCAGGATATTATCAAATTGGTCCATATATTTAAGAAGTACTTTCTTATCATTTTCTTCCTGTTCATCCCAGGGTTCATACCTCTTTATCTGTGTGTAAAGATTTTTATTCATGCTTATACCCATTGCATATCGTGGGCCGGCCCACGATACTGCCACAAATAAATAGGTTGAAAGAAGCTATTTGCGGCATCCTTTCTCTGATTATATTTTCTTTCAACCTTATACTTGTTACATACCGCTGCCTTTCCTGCGGCACTGCCATAAATAATACGATAAAACGTATCATCCCGGCATTCCTTTCCCAGTTTTTATTCTCTTTCTATTCAGTTTTTTATTCTCTTTCTATTCTCTTCCGGGAACTGCTGTAATATTAAAATTTATCTTATTTGGGAGACCCAAGTCGGTAATTATTATTTTACATCAGCCCAATCCGTGGTTTCTTAACCTGAATATATCATAATGCATATTCTTCCAATTATCAATCCATTTCAGACAGAATCCCTTCTCACAAACCAGACCTGAAATACCAGTATGAGTATCCCCAGTACATAAAACACTTTCTCCAAACCGATTATGTCTCCTGCAAAGCCGCAGATGGGAAATATCACGATCATGGCCGCGGAAAACATCATATTGCTGACAGATATAATAGTCGCCCTCTGCTCGGAAGGAATTAATTCATTCAGGGCATTGGAAGCAATGGGATATAGCAAAGCGGTAAAATAACTCTGAATAAGAAAGGCACCTATGGCGGCATAATTATTTTCTATTCCGAAAGCAGCGATAAAAATGGCCACACCGGTAGCTCCTATGTATTTCTCCTTCTGTCCGAAGATCCGGCTGAATTTATCGGCGGATAAAGCCCCAAGGGATGCAATGACCCCGCTTACCAATATAACAAAGGAAATCTGAATTTTATCCAAGCCCATATTATGAAAATGCTGCTGACCATAAAAATAAGTGGCCGTTGCAAAGGAAGTAACCACCGGGTAGAAAATTAATACACGTCTGACCGGCCTGTTATGTTTAAAAATCAGGATACAGGTTTTAAAATGCTCCTTCAGCGAAATTTTTGTTAACTGTTCCCGGTTATTTTTTAATTCCGGTTCCCGAAAGAAAATCCCGGTGAAAAACGCTCCCGCACTCATAAACATATCAGCCGCATATGCATAGAAAAAGGAAATCTCCGCAATGATACCGCCTAAAAAAGATGCTGAGCCGTTTGCAGCTTCCTGTATAAAATTCAGCCTGCTGTTTATTTTTAAGAATTCCTTTTCCCGTCCCAGGCTTTTTAAACTGTCATAGACCAGAGCTTCTTCCGAACCGGAACTCAGGTTATAACTTGCTGCAGAGAATATAAAACCTATGGCGTAGCCGGCAAAATTGTTGCTGGTAATCATGACAAATCCGGATATAATGGCTGAAATCCGCCCCAATAAAAGGGTTCTTTTCCTGCCGATCAAATCCGCCATGGCACCTGTTGGTACTTCAAACAGGAAACTGGCTATATGAAAAATTCCTTCCAGAAGCCCGATCTGTCCGAGGGACATCCCCTTATAGCCCAAATACAGAACCCATATGGCTCCTGTCAATTTAAAAGTTGATACAAAACGGAACATATAACCGGTTCCGATATTCCGGCTCAGTCCTTGGTTATTTCCCTTGATTTTATTATCTGTTACAATATTATTGTTGATATTAACGCTATCATTTTTCATCCTGCTAACTATCCTTTCCGGTTCTGTAATGCTTTTCTTATTACAGTTAAGTCAAAGCGAATATTCGCATTTCCGCTTTTGCCAAATACTCATAGGATACAAATTCCTATGACATAAGAAAGAGTCAGGCACATTATGCGCTTCCTCCCGGAGGTTTTTTTGTTATAGAATATAATTTCTATAAACATAAAAAAACCTGCTTCCTTTTGGCTGGAAACAGGTTACTGCCGGATGTTATAGTATTTCAATCGTTGAAAACAACTAAACATTCCTAAAAAAAGGCGCAGTAACCCAATTTTCGGAATTACTTCCGTTAAAAGTGAGACAACTGCATACGATTACCATATAGCCTTTTGCTTCGGAATAAAGTTTCATTGTTCCCTTCCTTTCAAATAATTTGAAGTTTCATACCGGTATAGTATAACACCGGATTATAGTAAAATTCAAGAATTATTTTACTGATTCTTCAAAATAACCAATGCCCTGTGACTTTTGCTTAAATTTTTATCCCTGCCATTTAGCAGTTCTGTATAAATAATTGTTTTAGTATAAAACCGATTTTGCAACAGGCAATATTACCCGTATCCGGCATATATTTTATTAAGATGAAAGTATGCGCTATATTTAAGATGCCGCAGAGCAGCGGATTGAGAGGTAAATATGCGGTCATGCGAGCTCGTTGCAACTATTACTGCCATTGCCTGCGCCATAGCCAATACATGCTCCGAAGATGAAGTCAATTTAATGGCTGCAGCTTTTACCCAGCTTGGGGATACATTGGCTACAATTCTTGCCCAGGGAGATATTAACGAAAAAGAGAAAGGCACGGATAAGAATCAGGAAGATTGTAATAACAATCAGAAAAATAACAACAATATTAATACGGACTAAGATGTGGAGGCCAGCCTCCACATCTTAGTCCGTATGATTCAGAGATTCGATACCAAAATCCGAATTAATGGATAACCAAGTTTGAGAATAAAAATACATAATATTCCAAACAGCAACTCCTCTTAATCCATATTCGGATATTAAACTTAAAATTGCATTAATTGACCTGGCATCCTTAAACCGGACATAATGCGTAACACCTGAGTCATTATAATAAAAGAATGGTGTTTGGGAAACTTCATCAAACTCGATCGTAATACCAAGCTGGTTCGCTAACTCTACTGCGGCGGCATTGGTCAATGCGTAACCTCTTGTCCTGCCTTCCGTATACGGAAGCTCCCAGTCATAGGCAATTCTTGTAAGCCCGATAAAAATTTTTTCCGGTGGAATTTCTGTTACGGCAAAATCCAGATATTGCCTCAGGTAATCCGCATTCGTTTCTGTTACTTCCGACATTGCAGAGGTTGCCCAAAGATATGTAATAAGTATTACGTAATTGGCTGCCCGGCCGATTTCCGAATAATAGGGAAAATTATATGGATTACCCGGTTCATATCCGAAGGTGAGTGGGGATAGGGCCACAAAAACTTCATATCCTTCCCGGTTTAACCGGTTTGTCACAGAAGTAATAAAATTTACATACAACGGTAAATCTTCGGAAAGCACATCATAAAACGATAGGTTTAACCCGGAATAACCTTTCGCTTTTATATTTGCAAGGATACGGTCAATTAATTGAGTCTGGATCGTCTCATCACTTAAAATAATATGGGTGACCTCCTGATTTCCCTGCCCCTGCGGGTTAATGGAAGATAAAGCCATTACAGGCACCACATCATAATCTTTTGCCAATTGTATGATCCACGTATCATCGATCTCTGAAAAATCACCCTGGGCCGTGGCTATATAATTAAAGATCGTGATATACGTGAGAAATGGCAAGGTTTTCCTTAAAATCTGTTCATTAATAAAGGTATTTGTATATCCCATCACTTCTATCTGTCTGCTTCTATTATAGCTGATTATTATTTCCTCTCCGATATATAAATAGTTCCGGTCCGAAAGCTGGGGGTTATTCCTTAATAACTCATTGACGGTAACTCCGTAACGGTCTGCAATTCCGGATACCGTATCCCCTTCCTGGACAATATATATCTGCTCCGGATTAGTAATCATTAAATTCTGCCCTATATTTAATCTATAGTTTGGGGGTAAATTATTATCCTGTTCCAATCTTGTATATGGTATATTATATTGTTCTGCTATCGAATAAATAGTATCTCCCGGCTGCACAGTATGGATTACCATTTAAGCTCCATTTTTGTTTTAATCATTAATTATATATGTATGACAGGATAAAATAATTACTATCAACCTTACGGTTTTATAGTAACCTTTTATAAAACTTGAATTTTTGATGATTTCCGCTCTGCTCCACTCATAAAAAACACTCACAGTATAGCAAGAAGTCCCCTGCTTCTGCATATGGTTCGGATAAATTGCACAAACCATTCAGAACATTTGTTCTATTTCGTAATTGAAGAATATAGCATATTATGTTATAATATAGTCAGTAAAAAATTATGAAAAGAAACTATGCTTATATAAGATTAATTCTTAGGAGGTTAAATCTGATGAACCATAAATTGATTGGAATTCTGGCCGGTATGGGGCCAAGGTCCACAGCCCCGTTTATTGATTTGGTAATGGATGAATGCCAGTCCCAATACGGAGCAAAACAGGACGAAGAATTTCCGGAAATGATAATATATTCCCTGCCTACTCCATTTTATGTTGACCGTCCCATAGACCACGACCTAATGAAAAAAACCATAGTCGGGGGTCTTAAAAAGCTTGAATCCACCGGTGTGGATTTTATCGCCATGCCTTGCAATTCGGCACATATATATTTTGACGAATTACAGGAAGACATTCATATCCCTTTATTGAATATCGTGGACGAGACAATAAAAAAACTGCCTGAAACTCCGCAAAAGGTAACTTTGTTTTCCACGAACTCCACATTTGAGTCGGAGATTTATCAAAAAGGTATCCGAAACGGAGGCCACGAATTTTTATTTAAAGCGGAATGGCAGGTTAAAATAAATCAGCTTATTAAAAGCATCAAAGTGAATAAGGAAGACCCCCGGAATCTCAGGCTTTGGAGCAGTCTGGCCGATGAAGTTGAAACAGAATCCGTTGGGAATATAGTAACCGCCTGTACCGACTTAAATGTAGTTTTGGAAAAAATCCGTATCCCGGTCTGCTTCATTGATTCCTCCACATGCCTGGCTGAAGCAGTTGTCAGAAAATATCTGGAATAGGACAACCAGACTATATAAACATAAGATTACATAAGAATTCTACCAGACAGGGTTTCAGAGACAAGGCAGTAAAATCCGGCTTCACTGTAAAATTTCTTTCATTTTTCATTACCGGCAAGACAGTCCATGGGTTCTCCATTATCTAATTATCCAGTGAAAAAAGCGCAGCCTTTTCGGCATGGATGAAAGCAGTATCAAAGAGAGGTATTTTTGTATCGGCTTGTTTAACGAGCAAGCCGATCTCTGTACAGCCCAAAATGATTCCCTGGGCACCCAGCCTGGCAATATCCTCAATGATCTTTAAAAGTTCAGCTTTGGAGGTTTCTGAAATAATCCCTAAACACAACTCCTTAAAAATGATGGAATTAACCAGCTCCATCCCCCGGGAATCCGGAACCAGCACTTCGATTCCATTCTTAACCAGCCTGGATTTATAAAAATCCTGTTCCATGGTATATTTTGTTCCCAGTAATGCAGCTTTTGTAATTCCATTGTTTATCAGTATCTCCGACGCAGCATCCGCTATATGCAAAATCGGGATACGGATTGCTTCCTGGACCCGGTCGGCAACTTTATGCATGGTATTGGTGCATATGGCTATACAATCAGCACCGGCCTTTTCCAAGCTGCGGGCTGCATGAATTAATATATCTCCGCCTTTTTCCCAATCACCTGCCGTCTGGCACGCTTCGATTTCATGAAAATCCACACTGTATAATATACATTTGGCTGAATGCAGACCCCCAAGCCGCGCTTTAATTACCTGATTAATGACCTGATAATAAGTTACGGTACTTTCCCAGCTCATTCCGCCGATTAATCCTATGGTTTTCACATTATTCCTCCTTTAAAGCTCTATTTTATTAATAAACCTGCACTTTTATTTATTGATAGTTATTTTACCATCAAAAATCCTGCCCAGGCAATCGTATTATTCTATTTTTTTTGTAAAACATATAATCCTGTTTACCTCTTTAAATCCCAACCTCTTATGAAAATATAAGCTGTCCTCATTCGAAAGTTCACAGTCGCTGGCAAATTCTGTACATCCCATGTCCTTTGACCAGACTTCACAGTATGCCAGCAGCTGCCTTGCAAATCCCCTCCTGCGGCATTCCTCCTTAACAAAAATGCCTTCCAGATATCCCACAGGACTGCTGCAAGTGCCTTCCACATAGTCATTCCTCAACTGGCATTGGGCAAACCCAACCGGCTGTTCCTTATCATATGCCAGGAAGAAAGCAGAATTATCCCCCTTCAGGATCCTTGCTATTTCCTTCTCAAGATCATCCGGCCTGTGGCCAGGCCATAATAACAGTGCTAATCCGGTTATACGCTTGTAATCATCTGAATCTGCTTTTCTTATCACCTTTATACCTCCAATATAAACTGAATTTTTCTGATTTTTTGTCTGCCTTTCTGTAATAGGATTAACATATTCTAAGGTTTTACCTTATGACTTTGAAATGATTAGTTACAGATTTTCATTTTTTAAAGTATCAATAATATTGTCCTTTTTGGTTTTCCGGACCGCATAAAGCATGGTAATGCCGATAATAAGGAATACTCCTGCAATCGCCATCAATACACTGTCCCAGGGAACAAAAAAGTGAAAGTCAAAATTACGGCCCAAGGTTTTATATACCAGATAAACTGTGGCAAAGCTGACAGGCAATCCATATAATAATGCTTTTAGCCCATAAAATATGCTTTCATACCGTATCATCTTCTGAAATCCCCCGGGAGTAATTCCAAAGGATTTTAACATGGCAAATTCCCTCTTCCTCATTTGTATTCCAGTTGAAATAGTATTAATAATGTTGGCGGTGCATACGATAGCAATCAAAACTACAAATCCGTATAAGAATACGGAAAATATCAGAGATAAATTCAGCTGTTTCTGACTTTGCTCAACCACATTAAAGGTATAGCCGGACATCCCCGGGTAATTTGCCTTCACCGCCTCGATTTCTTTTTCCAGTCCGGAAATGGAATCCGTCTGGTAATAGATAACGGAAGAATAATTAAATTGCAGTCCGGACTGTTCCATTCTGCCAAGTAAGGACTGAAACCCCCGCTCCGATACCAGCACCGTCATATTGGATATATTCTCCTGGTACCCCGGCATCAATAATGGTATTTTATCCGTTATATCAGCAATTTCTATCTGATCCTCCCAGGTTTTACTGTTATCATCATATAAAGTAAATGGTATTGAATCACCCGGTTTTGCTTTTAACTGGGATACGGTTGTAAATTCATGATTCTCTTTTAAATTAAAGGTATTCACCAGGATCCCCTTAAGGGTGTCGGATTGCAGATTATTAAAATCAATTCCGGCTTCTTTCGCATATTCTTCCAAAGAAGCATCATCCATTGAGATTATCTGGATTTCCAACGGATACTTACCGCCTGCTGCTTCCAGCCTGTCTTTGACATCCCCGCTGACATGATTCTCCAAAAGATCGGAATTGCCGTAAAAGTACTCCGTTACGACATCCGTTTTGGAATTATTCAGATTACTCAGCTCCCTGATATACTTTTCCATGGCAGCCCTGTCCTCCGAATAAACGGAGGCGGATATATCATATTGTATGGGTGCATTTGCCATAGCAAAGGATTCTTTGAGAAATGCGGAAAACCCCGAGGCCGTAAGGAAGAGGATAATACTGATAATCATGGAAAATAAAGTGGCATAGTAGCGGTGTTTATTCCTTTTTAAATTTTTCAGTCCCAGTTCTGCCTCAAATCCGAATAAAATCCTGGTAAGCCTGGAAGTTTTAATGTTCTTTTTCTTTATGTTTATATCTTGGGTCTGCCGGATGGCGTCAATCGGTGTAATTTTGGAAGCACGTTTAGCCGGGAGCCAGGCCGAAATAAACAACAGCAGGATGGAAAACAAAACCGCCCCCATAAAGCCATAAAGTGAAATTACCACCCGGATGGGTTCAGCAGCATTGAACACATTCTGAATAACAGGGCTTATCAGCCAGAACGTGATCCCAATACCTGCATACCCGCACAAAAGCCCTAAGGGTATTGCAATACAGCCGATGGCAAAACCTTCAAACAAAACGGAATTTCTTTTCTGCTGCCTGGTGGCCCCTACACTGGCAAGCATTCCCAGACTGCGGCTCCGTTCCGACAGGGATATGGCAAATGCATTATAGATCAAGGATACGGATCCGATTAATATAATGAAACCTACAATAGAGGTAGCCAACCGCAGCGTAGTATCAAACTCCTTATCATCCGTAACCCCGGCGTAAAGCAGTAATTCCGAATTATAACCTGATTTGTCTGCCTTGCTTTCTTCCTTCAATTTTTCAGACTTATCATAAATCTGTTTATTTAACTCCTGAAATCCTGCATATACCGTATACAATCCATCTTTGCTGATATTTGATATACCGCTGAAGACCGGATAGGCCGCCCAGGCATCGCTTACTTTATTTGATGCATCTATTATACCGGTAACGGTATATTCCCGTTCCCCGGTTTTCTTAAATTCTTCCCTTTCCGAATAGGGATAGGAGTTGTCCAGAGGTGTTGTCACATTGTCTTCCGTAATGCTCCGGTCACCGATATCAAAAGTAATCTTGTCACCGATCCTGTAAACAACTCCTGAGGTATCCAGAAGCTGGGTGGATATGACCAGTTCATTTTCCTTTTCCGGAAAACGACCTTCCTTTAGTGTTACGGCAGATAAATCATAGGAATTATATTCCCTGATATATACATAGGGGCGCTGGCTGTTTTTGGAACCAGACAGCCTGCCAAACCCGACGGTATGGCTTACAAGGCTGGACTTTATATCCGGCGATCCGGTAATTTTCTCAATTCCCGTACCGGGTACGCCCTCAAATACCGAATGCCAGTTGCCCGTATTCCTGATTATGCTTCTCTGTAACATGTCCATAAAAGAAGCCCCGATCGTGGAAGTAGCGGCAATCATGGCTACGGATATAATAACGCCGATTACGGTCACCATGGTACGGCTTTTATTCTGCTTCATGTATTTCAGGGTCAGTTTATTCACGATATTCATCGGCGGATCACCTCATCTCTGGTAATTCTGCCGTCTTCAATGGATATGATCCGGTCCGCCTGCAAGGCTATGCCTTCGTCATGTGTTATGACAATGAGGGTCTGATGGAAATTCTCATGGAAATATTTTAAAAGCTGCAGGATTTCCGCACTGTTTTTTGTATCCAGGTTGCCGGTAGGTTCGTCTGCCAGTATAATGGCGGGGCTTCCGATCAATGCCCGGCCGATGGAGACACGCTGCTGCTGGCCTCCGGAGAGCTGGTTCGGCAAATGGGTAAGCCGGTCCCCAAGGCCTAATACCTTAATAATATGATTGAAATTCTCCTTGTTCACTTTACGCCCGTCCAATAACAGGGGCAGCGTAATATTTTCCGTAACATCCAGAACCGGTATCAGGTTGTAAAACTGGTAAATCAGTCCGATCTGCCTTCTCCGGAATATTGCCAGGGCCGTCTCATCCATGGCGTAGACATCGGTATTGTCAACGATTACTTTCCCCTCCGTGGGAACATCCACTCCTCCCAGGATATGAAGTAAAGTCGACTTACCGGAACCGGAAGGCCCAATAATTGCAATAAATTCACCTTTATTTACGGAAAAAGATATATTATCCAGTGCTTTCACTGCTGTTTCACCACTGCCATATATTTTGGACAGATTTTCTACTCTTAGTATTTGCATAAATGCCCTCCTGATTAATTATATACATGTAGTTCGCTGGATATCCGGGCAAAGATAGGAAGGAAATTTTATGAACACGCCTTTCCGATATTCCATGTCAGTCAGATAGCAATCTACTCAGAGAACTTTCCTTCTATCACTTTCACTTAAATAACAAAAATTGTCCATACATACCTTTGTTCCGCCCCGGGAACCTGCTGCATAATCAGAGTATATCCTTCCGCCGTGACTATACGGTGACTTTATATCTTACAATTTAGTCACTTTTCTTAGACTACCTGTCTGTAGAACCGGATACGAAATTTTGTACCGTTTTCCCATGCAGGGTCAATCTCAACGTTCCCATTCTGGCTGTTTAAGATGGTCTTGGACATGGCAAGGCCGATTCCGATGCTGTCCGGACCCGCATTCATGCCTTTGTAGAAGCGCTCGAAGATATGGGGCTTATCTTCCGGGGCAATTCCCTCCCCGTTATCCGTTATGATAAGCTCCGCATATAAAGGGTTCTGCAGGCAGTTAATACTTATGGTACCGCCGCTCCCTGTATGCTCAATGCAATTTTTTACTATATTCAGAACCGCTTCCGCCGTCCAGTTAAAATCTGCCGTAATAAAAATATCCTCCCTGCACGCAATTTCAAGCTTCTGTTCTTTGATTTCAATAGGAATTAAAAGCGGTTCCACTGCTTTTTCGATTAAATTACGCAGCCGTATATTTTCCCGTTTAAACTGTACTGTCTGTGCATCGATCTTTGAAAGTTTTAAAAGAGAGGCTACCAGCCATTCGATTCTCTTAAGCTGGTTGGTGATTTTACTTAAGAATTCTTCTTTTTTATCCTGGGGTAAATCCGGGTTACTTAAGAGATCCGTCATAACGAACATGGAGGTCAGAGGGGTTTTTAACTGGTGGGATATGTTGGAGAGGGTTTCGGACAGATATGTTTTATCCTTTTTCAGCAGTTCCGACTGTTCATATAAGGTTAAGGTGACTTTATAGATATCATTTTTTAAAATACTCAATTCACCTTCTTCATTATCCCGGATATCCAACTGCTGCCGCCCTGCATATACACTGGCAAGATATTCCGACAACAGCCTGATATTTTTATAACGTCTATGGGTAAACCGGATAAATGCTCCCGTAAATACCAGAAGGACAAGCAGGGTTATGATTCCCGCCGTAATATGAATGAAACTTACGGCTGCCACACCGGTTAAACCTGTTATCGTACAAAACAGATATAAATTCCTGACTTCCTTATTTTTTATCATGTTTGTAACCAATTGCTTTTATGGCATTCCTTTCCCAATACTTTTTCATCTACCTTTTTCACTCCCGGCCCATCCGGTAGCCTAAGCCACGTACGGTAATAATTATCCTGGGATCCTGGCTTTCCTCTTCTAATTTTTCCCGCAGGCGTTTGATATAAACCGATAAGGTATTGTCATTGATGAAGTTCCCGTCAATATCCCAGATTCCCTGGAGCAATTGGTTCCTGGTCAGAATCTGTCCCGGGTTGTTAAGAAAAACCAGCAGCAGCCGGTATTCCAGGGAAGTTAAAAATACTTCCGCTCCATCCCGGTATACTTTCGCTTGTTTCGTATTGATCAATATGTTTTCGACTCGGATCGTATCCGATACAGTATCTGCATTTTGATAATGCCTTAAAGCAGCCTTAATGCGGCTGATCAGCTCCCGGATACGGAATGGCTTTGTAATATAATCATCCGCCCCCATATCCAGACCCATGACAACATTCACCTCATCATCACAGGCCGTTAAAAATATAACCGGTGCTTTATTTTTCTTCTTAACATTCCTGCAGATTTCATAACCGCTTCCGTCGGGCAGGGATAGATCCAGCAAATATAAGTCAAATTTTTCTCCTGACTTCCGGTCGGCATCTTTTTTACTTTCGCACAGGGTAACCTCAAAACCCTCACTGATAAGTGAGTATTCCAGGCCTTCCGCAATGGTTTTATCATCTTCCACAATTAATATTTTCATCTAAAACCCCGTTTCCGCATTTGCCGTACTCCTGCACTTTTCTTCCATTAACTTGTCCATTACCAGCGTATCCCTGAAAACCCAGGGTGTACGTTCTTTGTGATTTATAAGGGTATTATTTTCAATGGCTTCCTCCAGAGTTTTCCACGTTAACTCATATTCATACTCTTCCTCATACGCATTCAGGTTCCGTTCCCCCTGTTCCGGCAAGATGTCACACTGATAATAATAGGATATCTGTTCAAATATCCTGCTTTGTTCTTTATCTTTCTTAATTTCCTTGATTTTGCCCCAATAACGGATAGATTCCGGAATTACCTTTAAACCCGTCTCTTCCCGGACTTCCCGGATTAAGGTTTCCTCCATGCTTTCCCCCGCTTCCATTCCGCCGCCCGGAAACTTATAATCCCCGTGTTTACAGCTGTGGATAAATGCTATTTTCCCGTCCGATTCAATGATACCCCTGATCGCTGTCCTGGTTATTTTATCCCACCTTCTGTCATAATTTCTCCTGTCCAGGATCTTTATAAAGTCAGAGTCATTCTCCCTGTTGTATTGATTCATCTTGTCTCCAGTCTATAGACATTTTTCGTTCTGTTACCGTATTCTTCTTTTAATTACCAACACTTTCATACAATTTAAGACCTTTATAGAATAATTTTACGGATAAATAGATACTGCAGGCCATTACGACCGTGGCCAGCCAGATGAACCATTATACCGGTTTCTTTATTCAGCAATAAAGAAACCAGTATAAAACTGATAAAAGCATAGGGAATCAGAACAACAGGACGAACTCAATGTGCCCCAGATTTCTTAATGCATTATCCGGTGCCTACGTATATACCCAAGCTGTCAAACCGGTCTGCGGCCGGGAAACCTCTCTCCGTTCGTGGATATAAACTGACCATATCCGTCTTATTCCTTATTTTACCTTATCCGTCCAGCATAATCAACATACGAAACGGTTTTATGGTATATAATTTACCGGTTCGGTTATCAAAGGTCTTAAATTCTAAGAAATTACCCCAGGACTGAAAAGCGTAGTGACTGAGCACCTCTCAGAGGAGGCAGGTTGTCCTCTTTTCACTCCCGCTTTCAGTAATTTCTTGAAGTTTTAGTATATCTATGGAGTTCTTTTCCACCCAAATTATTTACTTTTTATGAATATTATGATAGGATACATTATTATGACAGTGTGCCATATGGCATCGAAACGCCGGATGTACCGTTAATATCAGACTTAGAGGATGGGTAAATGAATAAAAATTTATACGTTATGTTAATGGAAAATAAAAAAGAGCTAAATTTAGAAGTCATACAACGGCATGTGGCTCATTTAAAAGAATTGGAAGCTTCGGGCAAATTATTTTTATGCGGGCCTTTTACGGATTATAACGGAGGCATGGTAATTTTTAATGCGTTATCCGCCAAAGAAGCTGAGGAGCTTGCTAAAAGAGATCCTTTTATACACGAGGATTATAAAACCTTTGAATTGCGTACTCTTGAATGGGCCAATAAGGACAATAATTATTTGCTGGACTGATTTCGGGGATAGGATATAGAGTTTATCTCGGATTTCCACTATATAAAGGGGCTGAAAGCCCCTTTATTTGTTATCCTATTATAGTTATCTTATAGTTTTATAGTAGATTTGAGTATCAAAAGTCTGCTCAGAATATTTTCACGAATACTATGTGTAATAGACAATCAATTTTTCATCGTCCGGCATTCTCCCTCCTCTTTCAGTTCCTGATATACGTGCTTGAATTTCCCGCTTTGGGCATGGGCTTTGGGTTCCTCCTCCGATAAATATACCGTCGCCTCCGTAATCCCATTTTCTTTCAGATACTTTCGTATTTTTCCTTTTGCCATATCAAAAACTTCCGGCACCGCATTCTTTTCTTTACAGATAAGCCTTAATTCCAATTCATTGTTTTGTCTTAATATGAGCTGGAACCGGTTGATTTCATGAATTTCTTTCAGGATTGCATAAAGCGCCAGGGGAATGATCCGGACTGCTCCCTTATCACCTTGGAAATTCAATATGTCATCCGTCCTGCCTTCGATTTCAATCCAGGGAGACGGATTTTGGCAGGTACACCCCTCCCGGTGGAGAACGACCCGGTCGGTAATTTCATAACGGATCAGAGGCTGCGTGTAATTTGAAAGGTTTGTAAGCAGCCATTTATCTGATTGTACTCCGTCAGGCACTGAATTATTGTCCTTATCCACCGGTTCTAAGATAATCCAGTCATCATTAACATGAAAATGCTCATATCCACATTCGCAGGCTATTATTCCGCCCTCGGTACAGGAATAATTGGTCTGTACGTAACATTGAAAAGTCTCTTTTAACCATTCCCGTAATTCTTTACTTAAATATTCCCCTCCGGTCATAACCAACACGGGTGAAATGCGGAGCCTGCCGCTTTTTTGTTCTTCTGCCAGCAGTTCCAGGGCTGTTGGATAACCGCCTAACATAGCCGGCTGAAACCGGTTGAGTTCATCCACAATCTGTTCCATGGGATTTAATATGCTTGTGATCATAACCTGGTTTTTCTTCCAGGGCGTTTTTAACTGCCTGTTCCTCACAGTACTGTATCCCAGGTAAAACCCGCCGGTTGCAAAAACCCCTGCGGATTTTCCCTTCTTTTTTATAAATGCTTTCATATCTTCTTTTCTGGCGTAGGACCTTAGGATCGCTGCAGCATCCATTACATTTTTTGCAGTCTTATCACATAGTATTATGGAGGGATTGCCGGTGGAACCCGATGTGGTAAAAACCAGATACCTGCTCTTAAAGCTGCGGCCGACATGATCCAGGTCATTCATGAATTCCATTATTTCGGATAAGTGTACTTCTCTGTCCGTTACCCATTCGTCAAAATGTTTTACCATCTCCACTTTGTTTGTTACCGGCAGCTCCGACAATTGAAAATTTTCACCGATATTTTCATATAACCTTTTAAAATAAGGACTGTTATTTTTTGCATAAGTTACAAGTTCTTTTAATCTCTCTTCCCGCAGTTTTTCCCTTTCTTTTAAGGGCAGTCTGCCATAGGAAGCTGCTAGTCTTATTGCTTTTATAAAACCTATTTTCATTATAACCTCCATTTCCGTGAAGCTTTTACACAATTACCGGCAAGATGCCGCCCTTGGGCATATCAAACCTCCCTTAAAACCCCATATAAAAAAATATTCAGGTATTCTTTTATTTCCCCTTTTATTTTATCTCCGCCGTGAAAAAAATCTTCCGGTTTATCTTTATATTGTTCCAAATAATTCATAATAATCGTATTCACATACATGGACAGTGCTTTTACAATTGTCTCCCTGTCTTCCGTCGTTTTCAAACTTAGCTTTTCCGCTGCTTTTTGGATTACTCTCCCGGAATCCTCCTTTGCCCGGAGCATATAAGGTCCAAGGAGTTTATTTTTCTCTTCGGCTATCTGCCCGTTGGTTTCTTTTGCAGCCAGATTCACAAACTTTATTTCCAATGGGTACTTTTGGAACAATTCCATTTTCCTGTCCATGGACAGAAAAATAATCTCATAAAAATCGTTTCCGGAAGCCTGATGGACAGGCTGTGTCAGCAACTTTACACAATGCTCCAGGATAAATAAATAAAATATTTTCTTGCTTTTAAAATAATGGAACAGAATCCCTTTTGATATTCCACATTCCCTGGTAATGGCATCCGTACTGGCTTCCTGATATGACCTGGATGAAAATTCCTTTAACCCGCCTTGTATCAGGCTTTTCTGTTTTTCTTCCGGAAGATTGTAAAAAGTTTCTATGGACATAGTACCTCCTTATATTGACCGTCCAGTCAATATCTGATAATAATAAATGGATTACTTAATCTGTAATCCATTTATAGAATATCATAGATTGACTTGACAGTCAACTCCTTAATAAAAAATTTGTTTTATATTTTGGATTAATATGTTTTAAATAATTACCGCTTAAAAGCCTCCCTTTCCCGGTTCAGTTCTTTATTTAGCTCAATTGAGTCCCAGGTTTTATTTTGGGATAATTTCCGGAATCATATATTTTGATAAAGCAGCCGAAGTTTCACAAAGCAAAAAATTATATACGCTTTGATATAACCTTATCAATGAGGCCGTAATTCATAGCTTCTTCCGCACCCATAAAATGATCCCTGTCCGTATCCCGTTCTATTTCTTCTATGGTTCTGCCGGTATTGGCAGCCATGATCCGGTTTAATTTCTTCTTATTATTCAGCACATATTCTGCCATGATCCGTATGTCACTGGCAGTACCTTTGGCTCCGCCGGAGGGCTGATGTATCATGATTTCCGCATTGGGAAGGGCAAACCGCTTGCCTTTGGTGCCGCCTGCCAGTAAGAAAGCCCCCATGCTGGCCGCCATTCCGATACAGATGGTCGAAATATCACATTTTATATATTTCATGGTATCATAAATTGCAAGTCCCGCAGGTACGGAACCGCCCGGGCTGTTAATATAAAGGGCTATATCCTTGCCGGGGTCCTGTGCTTCCAGAAATAATAACTGGGCTACTACCAGGCTGGCAGAGTTTTCATTTACTTCTTCCCCTAAAAATATAATTCTGTCACTTAAAAGCCTGGAGTAGATATCATAACTTCTTTCACCCCGGCTGGTCTGTTCCACTACATATGGTACTAAACTCATGCTGCCTTCATCTCCTTCTTATAATGATTGATATAATACAAGGTATTTGCAAATACGCTCTGTTCCTTTAAATCTACACCGAATTCCAGCTGTTTCGGTAAAAATACGCCGGTCTCCCGGTAGATCTGGGGAGTCTTTCGGTACAATTGGCGAAAAGCCAGGGTAAAGGCCTGCTGGGATTCATAATTGGCCTCCAGTGCAACCTGGGCAATTGGAAGGTCCGTATACACGAGCATTTTAGCGGCTTCCGTCAGGCGGCGCTTTTGTATATATTTATGAATGGTGCAGCCAACTGTTTCAGAAAATATTCTATTTAAGTGAAATTTGGAATAACCGGTATGTTTTGCAATATCATTAAGGTTTAAGTCTTCCTGCAGATGCTGTTCAATGAAATGAATGGTCCGTTCAATTATCTTTGACGATTCTTTCAAAATGACACCTCCTATCGTATTGTTATCCTCATTATAACAGAAGAATTTAAAATCATCTTAATAAAAATTGCTATTTTATGTATCTTTCATAATTAAAATATATTTTTTAGAATTTGGCTGTTTGTGACTATTCGCTACGCCCGGGAAAAGAGCATAAAAGCCCGCTCATGTATAATTTTGAGTTAATCAATGCCAAGGTATTAATTTTTTGGCATATAAACACAAACATACGGTTTCCGTAAAAACCGCAGTGACTGAATAGTCGCATAAAATATACATATAATACTACTTAAGCGGTAACTAAAGCGAGACACAAAAATATTTTAGATAGAAAGGAAAATCAGATCATGGAATCAGGTAAGTTTAAGGAATACGAAATAGCTGAAATATCCGATTCTGCATTGAACCGGATATCCCAACTGGAAAAATCCATGTGTGCCGAATCCAATAAGAATATTATTCTGATCGCTTATCAGAGCAAAAACGGAGAAAGTAGGGATAATCATTAATTAACCGTTCTTAATGATTCGTCAAAGCGGATCCAGGTCCGCTGTCTGCGGCCCTATCCTGATCCTGCTGCCCAGGCATTTTATCGAACACTATCTGCCCTATCTCCGACTGAAACAAGTAAGTGGACCCACCGCCTACGCTTAACACTTGTGAGCGGTGGATCTTATTTATAAGGTTAAACAGAGCTTATAAATGATACCGTTATTATTATGGAGCAATTAATTTATTTCTGACTTCTTTTAGCAGTTCTTCCGTTAATCCAAGCTGTGTTAAATAATCTTCCGCTTGCTTCCATCTGTTCTACCTGAAGGGGAAAGATATCCGCCATTGTCTTTTCGCTGCAGGCATAATCCCCTATGATGGTTTCGTCATCCACACCTGCCAGTTTCAGTAAGAGCATGGCCGTCATGCCAATACGGTCCTTACCGCCGGAACAGTGGAATAATACGCAGGAATCGGGATACCTGGCTATGTTCCCAACGTTCCCAAGTTCCCAATGTTTCCCACTCCTATAATTCCTATAGTTATTATTGATTTTCGTTATGTTTTTATCGTATTACAATAAATAAACATTGACATATAATAAACCAAGTTTTATAATACTTAATAATGCTTCATAATCATCAGCTTCATAATCACGAACTTCATAATAATGCTTCATAATACTTCATAAGCGGCTTAATAATACGCTTAATACTTAATAATGTTTAATAATCTCTTAGGGTGTGTCTGAAAACTGCTTGTGCCGGGCTGAATGTTCCACTTTGTGGGAGACAAGGAGCGATTTTGGGGGCGTAGCGGGTCTACGTTCCCAAAATTGCGACGCAGGATTCCGCAAAGTGGGG
>JAEWAK010000005.1 GCA_023391695.1 Bacillota bacterium | reverse complement strand
CCTCTTGAATCTTCAAGAGAGAGGAAATTGTTTGAAACAATACTACCAGAAGTAAAACCTTAGGAAATATCAGCCTAAAATACTTGGTGACCGCATTCATTACCGTACTTGCCAGTAAATAAACGATTATGACAACAATAGAATAAGACACTAATAAGGGCTCCATTAAATTGTCCGTCCAAAAGTCTTCCCTGATATTCATAAAAATATAGAGCAATAATATAACTGTGAATACCGTTGCAATTGGAATCGCCACATAAGAGATCAATGCTTCCAGGAACCTGGAAGGTGTTACCTGCTTCATTAATAATTCTTGACTAATATCTGATCCGTCAAATTCATTTCGAGGATAAGCAGGTATCATACTCAAGAAATATATCGGAAAGAAAAGAACGAAAATTATGTTTGCTGCATGCGCATAGGATTTGTCCGAAACATCAAGGATTAACATATCTGTTGCACCAAGAATTAATAGGATCCCTACAAATAATAAGCCGCTAAATAACACTGCCATAAAAAACGCTTTAAAGGCCGCCATAAAACTCTGATTGAAATTAATTCTGCTTTTTATTGCCGGCACCCATAAGAACGCAATTAATAAGATAAAAAACAATACAGTGGTTCGAACACTAATCTTAATATTAAATTCCAGTTCTTTAATCATAAGATAATAAATCAGTGCCAGAACATACGGTACCACCATAAAGATATATCGGGTAATTGGTTTACTAAAGAATCTTTCATGCATCATTTGTAATACAACGTAAATAGATGCCCCTAATACAAAGCTAAGCATTAATTTACTATATTGCTCAAAATTTTGTTGGTTAATGGCAATAAAACACCATATTGCTGTCAATATAAGAAATAGCATTGTGACCGGAAAGCGTAACACCGTATTTACAAATCCCTTTCCTTGTTCCCGTACTTTAAGAAATAGTTTCATAATGCATTCCTCCTCTCTATACATTAAATAATGCATACAAATATTCTACCTATCAATTTGACAATTAAATCAACTATCTTGTTACTTAATCATATCATCAAAATCATGAAACTTCTATAAGAAAATCATAACATATCAATTTTATGCTTATATCTTTATTGGATTGAATTCATCAACTCATAGAAATATTTGGATTCCTGAGTCTTATTAAGACTATACCAGGCATCTAATGTTTTTGAAGAAAACACACCCAGAGATTTCAAGACGTGTACAGAAAATTCCAACGGAGCTATTCCAGATGCGGTGATCAATTTTCCATCCGTTACTACCGGCTCCATTTTGTAATACTTTTCGCCCGTGTAAGTGGGACAGATCATTTTAAGGTATTCCAGATCATTGCTTGTATGCCAATGTGAATCCAACAATCCTGTCTGAGCAAGTCCCATTGTAGCACCACAAATCGCTGCAACCAATATACCTTCCTTTAAACACCTCTGGGCGATTTTTAAGATGGGTTGGTGCATTGTTTCTGTCCATGTATCTCCACCGGGTAAAATCAATGCATCTGTGCTTTCAATACTGCATTCATCCAGTTTGATGTCAGGCAGTATTTTCAATCCACCCAATGTTGTTACAGGCGTCTTTTCAATTCCAACCGTCACTATTTTTGATGGGTCAAGTCCCTTTTTATAATATCTTCCCGAGTTCAGCTCGGCAGTTAAGTAACCTACTTCCCAGTCTGACATTGTGTCAAACACATAAAGATATACTATATTATTCATTTTGCAATTTCTCCTTATTTTTTTCATCAAGGAATACCGCCATCGGTAATCAATGACTATCCTCATTATAAAACAACTTCACTGACATCTGCTGTCAGTGAAGCTATTAAAGTTGATAATATTCCATTAATTCCGATGCAATAGCAACCAGTCTTTCTTTCACACTCTGTGGTTCGATTATTTGAATGGATTTACCATAGGATAGGAGAAAATAAGGGACATAAATATGAATTGATTTTTCCTCAAATAAAAAGATGGCTTGATTCGATGTTCGCTCTTTCAGATGATGCCCTAAAAACCAATGCATGCATAGTTCATTAAGCGTCTCTGACCTACCTTCGATAATTAAAGAAATTAACCCCTCCTTACCCACTAAATCAGGTAACAGGTTTTTCATAAAAAATTCACGGGTCGCAAAAGCTTCGGGACGCTTAAATATTATTTGAGTACACTTGATTCGTAAAATCCGATCTACCCGAAAGCTTCGTATTTCATTCCTTAGGCGGCAAAATGCAACCGTATACCATTTGTTGTTCCAGTAAACCAATCCATAGGGGTCTATCCGTCTATTCTTTGGTTGGTCTTCACGGCCTGTGCGATAATCAATTTCTACAGAGAATTCCTTTTCTACAGCCTGCTCCAATTCCGCCAATATGGGCTGAATGGAGAGGTTTTCCATGCGGTTTATAACTTCAAACCCGGCTAAATGATGGTTAAGTATACTTTCCTGCTCCTGATTCGAATACATTTTCAACTTTGATGTCGCATTGCCTAATGCCTCACTCAAAGGGTATCCAGCTTCTTTTGCAAAAACAGCAGCATGAAGGAGTGCCTTTTTTTCTTCCATATCAAATAGCAGAGGTGCTCTGATAAAATTATTCAGCAGGCTATACCCGCCATTATGACCTGGGTCGGATATTATAGGCACTCCACTGGCACATAGTGCATCAATATGCCGATAAACTGTCCTTATATTGATTTCTAATTTTTGGGATATTTGTTTTGCAGTCATTTTTCCACCTGAATTCAGCATCCACAGAATTGCCAGCATATTATCGTTTTTAGCCATAACGTGAACCCCTTTCTTTTATGAAGCTCAATATTTTAAATATCTTTATTATCTGCTCAACGATCTCTCCGGCATCCATTGATATATCTGCTTCATTTCGTTATACGGGAATCTGTTCCATTAATAACGATATCTATCTCTTTCTTCTGCTTCAACCAAGGCATTAATCAATGCAATCCTCAGTTCTTCTTTTGACAGGCTCTTTACATATTTGACGATCTGATCGTAGTGTTCTTGTTCCCGCGCCTCCTCTTCTCTCTCATATTCTTCAATTTCAGCTATATACCTGTCTGCCTCTTTCGGAAAGACTGTAAAAAACAGGGCGATTTTGTGCTTACATACTATTTTTTTCCCTTCGGCATGCGGACAATTACATGTGGACTTTTTAGGGTGTTCCGTGTCAATCACCACATGGTATGGTTCTTTCTCACTGCCGGCAACCTCTCCCTCAAATTCATGTTCACCTGTTTGTTTCCAAGAGAGAACCCTTTTCCCTCCAAAGTATTCATAGCCTCTCCATGCAGAGGCATTACTGGCAATCGATAAAATACTCATATCGTTTTCTCCTTGGTTTCATATTTTCAACACCTTATACTTATTCTAACAAGCAGCTCCGAGCTTTTTTATCCCTATTATACCATAGGTTTAATTACTTCAATAACGTTATTTCTTTCGACCGATAATCCTATGAGTAATATCAAAAGTGATCGAAGTAATAAGAGAACTTGCGCATGCAGCCAGCAATAAGATCCCCATTACAAATCTGCCTAATGACTCAAAGCCCTCGCTTGTTACACTATACATGGTAATAAAATTGTATATCATAAAAGGAAGCAATACAACTGCCGGTATATATTTTACATATCTTATTTTCTTAAACAATAGATTTAATATGAAAGTTATTAAAATCGCTGCTATGGATATTAAAATCAATATGATACCAAAATTCATAAAAACTCCCCTTTCTTTATTTATTTATTTATTTATGATTAGACGAATGAAATAACTGATATGTTCCATAACGCTACTGCTGTTACCAGATAAATTTCACCATATTCTTATTTTTATATTTATAAGTTTAGAAGAAATCACTATCTTATCATCATCCAATAAATTATTCAAATGAAAATCTCCATGATTTAAAACATTCGCCCCTGAATCATGCCATAAATTATAGAATTTATGTATATTACAATTTTTCTAATGGTCTTTCATCAAAAATATCTTTATGTTCATTTAATATTGACCTCAACCAATTTACCCTATCTATACGATTTGGGCTTTTTCATTTGGATACATCCTTGAAATATTGATAAATATAATGTTTCAAAGGCCAAGCGGATGGCATTTTTATTGACCTGAATTTCCACATCCGCCGTTTATTTTTTGCTTGTAATTATCGTTGGTGTGTGATATGATATCAACATACCAATCAGTATGTCAATATCACAAATTCAATATTTGAGGAAGCGAAACAAATGAAATCGAATGATCGCATATTGCAAGCGGCAATCAGCCTCCTGCGGTATAAATCTTACAATGATATTACTTTTGCCGATATTTCCAGAGAAACAGGTGACCATTGGACCACCGTCCGGCGATACTTTGGCGACAAGGATAAAATGAGGGCGTTTTTATATAAAGAACAGATCGCAGAGGATCATACCATACCCGATACCAAAACGCGGATTTTGAATGCAGGCAGCCAACTGTTTGCAAAAAACGGGTTTGAAGGAGCGTCACTAGACCAAATAGCCAGCCACGCAGGGTTAAGTAAGGGAGCGGTTTACTGGCACTTTTCAAATAAAAGCGACCTGTATCTTGCCATTTGCGAGCGTAGTTTAAAGCAGCTGATTCATAACATCGGCGAGAAATTCCATATTGTATTTACTTCTGCTAATCCACCTGAAGCGATAAAATCACTCGTTGAGTCCGAACTCAAATCCTGTAGGGATAACGCCGGCGAGTTGCCAAGGCTTTTTTTACAGTTTGTCTCAACAAGCAGGGAAAAGGCCGTACAAACAGCGCTAAGCCGCTCTTTCGCTGAACTGTTTTCTGAAACCGCTTATGTTTTAAAACAACTACAACTAAAAGGACTCATTCATTCGCGGCTGAATTGTGAACCGCTGGCTGTATCCCTTCATGCATTAATAAATGGGCTTGTGCTTATGTGGCTGATCCATCCATCCGGCGTTTCATTGGAACAGGTTTCGCAGGCTGTAGCGGAATTGTTGTGGCGGGGAATCGGCCCTCAGGATTTTTAAAAGAGAATTCCCAACGGATCGAATTACTAATAGAAAAGAGGAGTAAAATGCTGATTTTTGTTCTGTGCGTTACCGTGGCTTTCGTGGTTATATTATACTTTTATAATCGATATCATTTTAACAAGATATTAAGAGTTTCACCAAAAGGGCATTTTATAGATGTGAATGGTTTAAAGCTGCACTATATCATCAAAGGCGATGGAAAACCTTTGGTTTTCATTCATGGCGGTATCCTGACATGCAACGATTTTGAAAAGGTCATTGATCTGGCTGCCACTCAGGGCTATCAAGGCATTTCCTTTGACCGTCCGGGGTATGGATACAGCCAACGGTACCGGCATAAAAAAATGACACCTGCAGAGCAGGCTGTATTAATACATGATGCTTTGGTCCGGCTTGATATCCAGAAGCCTGTTATTGCCGGGCATTCATGGAGCGGAACCATGATTCTTGCTTATGCGTTATTGTATCCAAACGAAATTTCAGGCATTATCACACTGTCGGCAGCAGCCTATAAGGAAGAATATCCCGCAGCAAATGGAGATGTACTGTCGGTCATTGTCAACCTGCCTGTCGTGGGAAATTTTATTCTTCATACCCTGCTTTTTCCGTTGGGTAAAATTATGGCTGAAGGAACGCTAAGGGCTACTTTTAATCCTGATCCGATACCCCCGGATTATAGAGAAAATACGTTTTTATTCTGGCTTAGACCCAGTCAGTTCAAAGCCAACAGGGAAGATGTACTGGCCTTTTCCCCCGCGGCAGAAGAAATACATCGTAGATACAAAGAGATTACGGTTCCTGCAGTTATCGTAGCAGGAGCAAAAGACCCGTTCGGTATTGTAGCGCAGGCAAATCGATTGAGTCAAGATATCCCCCACTCCAAATTGATGATAATCCCTGAAATCGGACATATGCTTCCCCAGTGTTACCCTGATAAGGTAATGGAAGCTGTCCGTGAGTTTCATAGACTAATATAAAATTGCAATCCAAATCATCAAGCTTTTATTTGGAGAGTGGAAATGATACACAGGCAGCGGTTGAGACCCCTTAAAGGCTTTATTCGATACAACCACATTTTCCTCTTTACGCCATTGGAGGATATATCCTGCCGGGAGTGCTTTGCAATATAATCATAGCATTCCATTGGGATCAAGAGCTTTTCCAGTCTCTTCTGTCAGTAATCCTTTTTCTTGAAGAATCTGCTTTAATGTTTTATTCTCTTCATCCGCTTGCATACCAATTTGGGAAGCCAGATCATATCCCATCGACGGACTTAAGCCTGTTACCAGTGCCAGGCTGGCCTCCATTAATTGCTTGCATCTTTCCTCATTTGCTTCAATTCCTTGAATACACTTTGTCACAAGAATTGGAAGCGCATTTGATAATAATTCAATGGTTTGCAACAAGGTATAGGCAATGACAGGCATCATTACATTGATTTCCAGCTGACCTGCCACTCCTGCAGTAGCTATCGCTGCTTCATAGCCAATCACCTGGCAGCAAACCATATGAACCATCTCTAAAATAGCGGGATTCACTTTACCCGGCATAATCGTTGAGCCTGGTTGAACAGACGGGAGTGTAATTTCTGAAAATCCTGTTCTTGGTCCCGAGCTGAGCAAGCGTAAGTCACTTGTGATTTTAATTAAATGTATTGCTAATTCTTTTAGACTGAGCATCATTCCGATAGCCGCAGAGGGATTTTGCATAAACCCAAAAAGGTTAGCAGGTTCTCGAAAAGGTAAATTTGTCCGCTGGCAAATCTCCTTCATTATCTTCGGAATATATTGAGGATCTAAGTTATATAACGTACCGATTGCATTGCCGCCAAGTCCTATCTCATACAATTCATTCAGGTCCTTCTCTATCTTCTTTAATACAGCTTGAATTGTCCCTGCATATCCCAAAAACTCCTGACCCAGCCTCATTGGTATGGCATCGTGCAAATGCGTTCTTCCTGATTTTACGACCGGCATCAGCTCATCTGATTTTTTCTGTAATGCTTGTACCAGCTGTGTTATGGATGGAATTAGTCTATTGACTATGTTATCTGCCGCTGCCATATTCATTGCAGAGGGAAAGGTGTCATTTGTTGACTGTGACATGTTAACGTGGTCGTTCGGATGAACCAGCTTTGATTCTTTGCTGCCGGCTAACAGCTCCGACGCTCGATTTGCAATAATTTCATTTGCATTCATATTTTGAGAAGTACCTGCGCCTGCCTGATACACATCTACAACAAAATAATCATCCCAATTTCCGATAATTACTTCTTCCGCAGCCTGAAGAATCGCTTTCCCCATCTCATTAGAAAGTTTTCCTGTTTCCATATTTACTAATGCAGCTGATGCCTTTATGATTCCCTGTGCCTTTATAAATGATCTGGGCAGCTTTAACCCGCTTATTTGAAAATTATCAACAGCCCTCTGCGTTTGGGCACCGTAATATGCATTGATAGGCAGCACCACTTCGCCTAAGGGATCATTTTCTTTACGATATCGTTGCTGAGATTCCATTTATGTTTTTTCCTCCTGGTATAATTGATTACATAGGCCCTGTATATTTTGACAGAACACCCGTCTCATATAATTATTTTCACACAATATTATTCCCAAGCGCCACTTGTATTAGTCCTGATATTCCAATATAGCAAACAGAAAGGGAAAAAGTCAGCTGACAGGAGGAACAAATACCATATATCTTCATTTATTAATACAGAATAAATAGGACAATATGAAACCCCCGGTAAACTCTGTGGTTCGATTATTTGAATGTTTACCATAGGAGGAAATTTTTAATTTCAAGGTCAAATATCTTTACCGTCTTGAAGTCTCTTCCCACTCCGGTATAATCAGCTGAGAAGGGTCAAACTCCGGATGAAGCTCCTGATACCTTTGCATACCTTCATTCATCACATCCGACATCTCATCACAAACCTTTGGAATATCACTAACAGCCGTTTTTCCGCTCCAGATATCCTCTTCCCATATCTGAGCCGGGGTCCGCTGGCCGGTAATATCATAGGGCAGCTGCATGGGCGTAGCTGCACTCACTTCCAGCAGAGCCGCATATTCCTGCCATTGCAGCTTATCTTCATCCATAGAGATATTCGTTACCAGAGCCTTATTCGTTGGCAGATTGATTCCCTCAATATATGCCTCTGCCATCATCTCTTCACTATAGAACCAGCGATAGACCTCCATTAGCTTTTCCGCACCTATAGCCTCCACGGAAGCCTTATTGATGGCAAGATAGCGATTGTATGCGGTATACTGCTTTCTGGCATTGCCAGGGTCTGACACCGGATAAGGTGCCACACCCCAGTTGATTTTAGCCGGAAACTGTCTCGTGAATACGCTGTAATCATAGCTTGCGGAAAAGTACATTCCAATGCCGCCCTCTGCAAATCTTGATCTGGCAGGATCATTGTCCAGACTGTCGGCTCCCGGCAGGCAGCTTCCGTCTTCCTTGATTCCCATGATTGTCGTCATCATATCTACCAGGCTGCCATAATCATATTCACCTGTAACCGGGTCATAGCCAAAACATCTGGTGCTTCCGGTTGCCGGTTTCATTACGTCATCGCTGAACCAGTCGCCGTATTTTGCAGGAAATACAATTCCATACTCATTTTTTTCAGTGTTTGTCAGAATTCTGGCATATTCCCGCAGTTCGTCCAGAGTCTTTGGCGGCTCCGCCTCTCCCTTTTCATCCACAAGTCCTGCCGAAACAAACATATCCTTATTGTATACCAGCCCGTATGTCGTGGAGCTGTTGGGAAGGATATAAGTCTTACCGTCATAGATATGCTTATTGTAGGACAGCATTCCATCGAACCTGGCAATCAAGTCCTTACCGCCCGGCATATCCTCAATGGCCTCGATCCAGCCTTCTGTCGCATACTTTTCCAGACTGCCGCCCATAATAGGAAACAGATCCGGTCCCTGTCCGGAAATAAGCGCCATTCCCAGAACTTTTTCTATATCATCCTTTACCTGATAATCAATCCTGATATTTTTTTCTTTTCCAATGGTTCTGTTCCACTCACTGACCCTCTCCATTACAAAGGATTTGTCATGATAATTATTTGCCCAGACTGTAATCGTGACTGTTTCATCAGACGTAACCGCATCTCTGCCGCACCCCGTAAAAACGAAAACTATCATTACAATCGTCAGACACAGGACACATGCTTTTCTGATCATATCTTTCCCTGCCTTCATTCTTTCCGACCTATATCAACTACTGACAGTTCATTATATCATGAACATAAAGCGTGTTCATGATCTTGTTGCTCCGGTCAGAATTTTGGAGCAAGCTCCAAATTCCTCTCTACGCTTTTATTATATCATGAACAAAATGCATGTTCATGATCTTGTTACTCCAATCGGAATTCGCAAGCAAGCTTACAATTCCTCATTCCGCTTTCATTATATCATGAAACCGGCTTTATTCAAAAGTAACAATTACCACCTTTCATCCGAATCCCCTTTGAAATCAAAGTCCGGCAGACCGGTTGCACGGAAGTAGGTAGGCATGATTCCCGGATGTGGATTCGGAATCATTCCCTTTTCCACGCTGGTTCCGGACTGGAGGAATCGGTAGTGCTTAAATGGAATCTTCATCATTCCCTCCTCTGTAAGGATTCCCTCCCAGGACTTGCCCTCTTTGCTCCATAAGCCTTCTCCGTATAAAGTAGTACTGTCTGCCGTCATTACCGGCACTGCCCCATACTCCTGCAAAGTCTTTGCCAGTACCATTTCATATTTTGTAAGATTAAACTGTGTCAAATCCAGTTCCGGATCCAGCTGCAGCAAAACACCCATGGGAATACCGTTGGGATATCCGCCGTCTGTCCAAACGGCAGGCGGATAGATATGCTCAAGCAGCGCTGTGAATTTGCAGGCCCAGGTCAGTTTATGCTCGATTTTTCCCTCCATCAGTTCATCGTACAGAACAACTCCGGCGATGCTTGGAACACCGGCTGCATGGGAGCCGCCGTACATATGGATGCTCTCTCCGTTATGAATCGGGAAGCTGTCCGGATCAAAGACACCGCTGCCGTAAAGTTCATAAGTAATACCGCTGCAGGACCACCAATGTCCGTCCGGTCTTTGCTGTGCACCCCACATATCCCAGGCAAGTCCTCTCTCATAATCCACCAGTGACATATGAGAGTCGGACTGCTTATCCGGAATGGCATCCTCCGGAAGGGGAACGTCCTTACCAAAGCCCGGCGCATGTCCCATAGGGTGCTTTTCCTCCCCAACTGCCTCTACATATTTTTTTGAATGGACATACATTTGCCTTCCTTCGCCGGTATGATATTGGATTCTCTTTTCTACGCTGACAGTAGGGGTATCCTTAGTCACTTCATAAATTGGCAGCGTCCAGTTTACCAGATTCATGTGGAACCCATCCTGATGATTTGGTCCTGAAAGCAGTTTTACATAATGGTCCGACTGGGGATGAGGTTTCGGTTCCCTTTCAATTTTTGTATTCCAGAAGCTGTCTTCTGCAAAAAATCTCTTTGCCATAATTATGTCTCCTCTTAATATTCTTATTCTTTCGCAATAATACGGTCTGCGACCAACTGGCGGAATTCCGGTGACAGCATGGAAAAATATGCGGTAAAGCCTGTCACACGCACTACCAAATCCGGATACAGCGACGGATCCTTATGTGCTTTTAATATCTTTTGTTCATCTATAATATTGATGTTCAGCAGTGTGGCACCCTTTTCAAATATGGTTCGAATCAGGTCGGTAATTTTTTTCACTGCTTCCTCATCCTGTACAAGCCCCGGGTCCAGCGCCAGCTGAATAGACGCTGTGTTGCCATACCCCGGCTGAATACCTGCTATGGTATTCGCCATGGCGGTCACCGCTCCACCCGAGCCGTAACGGGCAACGCTTGTCATCATCCTGCATATATATTCACCCTTTTCCCCTCCATAGTTATCCATTGGTCCATCTCTTCCCAGGACAACCACTGCTCTTTCTCTATCCGCTGTTCCAGACATGCAAATGAGTCGGCCACCACAGCGATTCCGGCTCCGTCAATTGCCAGATTGTAGTACATGGCACCGCCATCATTTCACGGAAAGTCACTTCCTTTCTATATTGTATTTCTTTCAGCCTTTTTCCTTTCCTGGCCGCCTTCTTGTTATGCGATAACAATCTTTTTGATTTCACCCTCATAAACCTTTGTGTTATCAACAGATACCTCCATCCGCTCTGTATTTATCCACAGGTCTACTGATCTTTCCCGGTAACGGAAACCTTTCACTTCATACCATCCTTCGGGTACAGGTGCCGGGTCGATGATAAGTCCTCCGTCCAAGCTGATTTCAAAGCCCGCCAGTCCAAACAGGATTGCCTGCAGCCCGGTTACACCGGCAATAATGTTTGCCCGTTTATTCTCCGGCATGGAAGGCTTATCGCAATAATGCTCCTGGGGAATATAGGGAGCCATGGTTCCAAGCCAGAAATGGCGTCTTAACACATCCCATGCCAGTTCCGGACGCTTCGCTCTCCACAGGGTTTCTGCCAGTTCCGGTCCCTCACCGCTGTAGCTTCCTCCTCCGGACCAATCGGGATCGTTCAGTTCATAATGGAGTTCGTCCTCTGCAGAAATACTGCTGACACCGTAAGCTCCCAGAAATCTGCCATCCTTAAGGTGCTCCAGCAGGGCGTCTGTCATACGCTCATCACAAACACCAAAACGCAGGGCATCATACATCTGAATGGAATAAATATACTCAATATGGTTATCCTGATGAATGCACCGAAACCACCCTGCTTTTTCATCCCAGAGCTTCTCACGCAATGATTTTCGGATTGCTTCTGCCATTTCGCTCCAATCCGCGGTATCTGTGCGGCCCAGACGCTCTGCAATATCGGAAAGTCTGTCGTAACACCATGCCCGCTCGGCATTGGGGCTGGGAACAATATACTCATATCCGCAGCTTCTCATTTCAAGCAAATTGTGCTGTCTACCATAATCCTTTAAATGTTCCCACTCTTCCAGCCGCTTTTCCTCTGCCTGGAACAGGGCCAGGATTTTATCATAGAGTTCCAATCCCTTTCCCGTCATGGTAACAATGGTCCAATAGAGGTTCATAAGTGACCACATGCTGTAAGAATAGCTGCACCAGCCCTGCCCGTCTCCCTTCAAAGACATACAGATGTGGCGGTCAATTCCGGACTCAAGCATTTTATTCAGGAAATCCAGAGTCTTATCTCCCAGAAGCATGACCAGAGTTCTGGCACTGTATCCTGCCACATCCCACGGATAACAGCAGATGGAACCTCCATCCATACCGCTGGTAGCAGGAAAGGGATTTGTAATAAAAGCATCATTTTCCCAGAGGCTGACCAGTCCGCTGACCAGAGACCTATGATAATATTCCACCAGCCCCGGGATATTACTTTTCAGCACGGGGACTCCGTTGTCTGCCAGCCTCATTCTTGCTTCCCAGGCCTTCTTTGTCCCTTCCTGCCAATGGGACAGCTTCTCTATCCCTACCTCTTCCCCGGCTTTGGAATAGACGACCGCAGCACGGCACTCATAGGTCTGGTTTTTCCCAATCTTTTTTTCTTCACAGCCTTCCTCCACAAGGGTCTCTCTTATCTCCCTGTTCTCCCAGATACCACCCGACACTTTAGTCATCTCATCTGCACCGGCTCCCGGCGGCATAAAATCCCATGTTGAAAAATCTGCCATGCGGGGGTGCCCCGGGTCCAGCTGCACATTTACTTTCAGCGTAACTTCCTTCTCTGCTCTGTTTTTAATACGGATTCTTACAAGAAATCCTGCCTTTTGAAACAGGGGAACCAGTTCACTTTCCACTGCCAGGGAAATCAGACCGCTCTGTGTCATATAATGATAGGTGCCCTTTCTCACAATTTTATCAGGCTGCCATATGCCGCCTGCAAAAAGTACGCCACAGTCTTCCTTCCCCTTATTTCCGGTATCCTCTATAAAATGTCCATTTGCTTCTATAGAAAAAGACAGCTTCGTATCTCCTGCCGCATATGGCGGTGAGAAACAGCCTGTTACTCCTGTCACATTGCCCCCGGCGGGAGCGCAGGTGCTAAAGCCGCTGTTTACCCATATATAGTTCCAGGGTGCCGTACACTTTCTAAGGTCAATGGAAAAATCCTCACTTTGATAACTCATTCTAATTTCCTTCCTAAATGCTCTATGGAGCTTCCGGGTTTATTGATTCCATTTTAGAAAAGGAAAACGGGAGCTGTCTCAACAGTCTCGTTTCCCTTCTCTCTTACTTTTATCCTTAGGTAATTGCGAAACTATATAGTTTCGCAATTACCTAACTTTTATCCTTTTACATTACCGGATTCGATATTTTGTTCTGCATTTTGATTATTTTACTGCCAGCCAGGCCTCATACTGTGTCTGCATTTCAGCGATTACTTTGTCGATACCGGCTGTCTTTAATGCAGCCTGGAATTTCGGCAGGTATTCTTCCGGATCATAGAAGCCTTTTTCCAAAAGTCCCTGGTACTCGGCAAGAACACCATCAAGAGCGGTAGCTTCTGCTTCTACAGCGGTCTTGTTGAAACGGAAGCCTGCCGTAGAGGAAACCTGTGCTGCTTTATTAAATGCATCATACTGTTCTTTCTTATCAGCGGATTCGTTTTCCAGAAGGCTTGGAGCGTTTACGTTACAGGTAATCCAAACGCCCGGATAAGCATAACCAGAATCCGGAATCAGAGAGATACGGCCATCTGCTGTCTTGGTGTAATGCTCGCCTTCGATACCGAACGCTGCAAGGTTTGCAAGAGTTTCATCCGTATTCAGAAGCTGTAAGAATTTCATGCAGGCGTCCAACTTGGTTGTCTTAGCATTGATTGCGTATGCGGAACCTGCTGCGGAGTCTGTCTCTACGTAACTCTCGGTTAAAGGAATAATCTCTACGTCCATACCAAAACGGGCGGATGCATTTGCCTTGCTGTCAGGTGTCATAGCCCAACGATAGAAAGCGTTCTGGCCGTTCTTTCTCTTCTCGGTTACGATTTCCGTACTGATGGAATCAGGAGCGGATTCTTCCTGGTTGATATAACCGGCCTTATTCCAGGAGTACATCAGATCAACGAATTCTTTGTATTCAGGAGTTTGCATAATATTTACAATCTTGGTGGTATCACCGTTACGTTGAACACCTGCATATTTGGTCAGGAAAGCAAAGGTATCCAGTTCAAAGCTGTCAAAGGTCGGGTCCTGTAATGCGATGGGGTTAGACATACCATCTGCATAAACATCAGCAAGCATTGGCTCAATGTCTTTTAACTCTTTTACCGCAGAAAGATCCCAGTTGTATTTCTCTACGAAAGAAGTCGGAACGGACAGGCCCTGTGCATTTGCACTCTCTTTGTATACAGGTACATAGAAGTTACGTCCGCCGCTCTTTGCGGATTCCCATACGGTTTCAGGCATGGAAGCATATAAATCCGGATAGCCGGCAAGTGCGTCTGTCAGGTCATATACACTGTTTCCGTCGATGAAGTTATATAAGTTTGCCCAGGATGCGACCCAGAAAAGGTCGATGTCATCACCGCCTGCCAAAGCAAGGTCAAGTGCGGTATTCTCAGCGTCGTTTAATACGGTTACCGTTACACCAATCTTTGGTTCGATATAAGCATTGATTGCAGCTTCCACTGCCTTTTCGTCCTCATTTGCGTGCCAGCAGGTACGATGCCAGGTGATATTTACCGTTTCCTGCGGTGTTTCAGTGGTTTCCCCTGAGGCAGCAGGTGCCTCGGTAGCAGGTGCATTTGTAGCGGGTGTATTTGTAGCTGCCGGTTTTTTTCCGCAGCCGGCAAAAGATGCACTTGCCATAATCAGTGTAAGCAGCAGCGCCAACCCTCTCATAAATTTGTTTCTCATTTTTTTCTTCCTCCTTTTTATATCATTCTACTGATAAAGTTTTTATCAGTTTAGAACCTTAGTTAGTATTTGCCTATCCCTTAACAGCTCCCAGAGTAAGTCCTTTAATAAAGTACTTTTGGAAAAATGGATATGCAATCATAATCGGACCAAGTACCGTGAACAGCATGGCCATTCTTGTACTTTCCTTCGGAATCTGGGAAGCCAGCGCATAGGCAGCCTCCGAAGAAATATTTCCGCTTGTCAGAATCTCAATATTCTTTTCAATACGAATCAGCAACAACTGCAACGGCATTTTGTCCGCTGATGTAATATACATGTAAGCCTTCTGCCAGTCATTCCAGATGCTGATTGCAGACATGAAGCCCAGTGCCGCCAGCATTGGCACCATCAAAGGCATACAAATCCGGCAATAGATACGGAACTCTCTTGCTCCGTCAATCTTTGCGGATTCAATCAGAGCGTCTGTAATATTGGTCTGAATGTAAGTACGCATCATGATTACCGTCATCGCCTGTACTGCGGGAATATACAGGAGCAAAAGCGTATCTTTCAAGTGATATACTGACGTGTTAATCATGTAATTGGATAACTGTCCGCCATTGAATAACATGGTTATGAGCAGCAGGATGGAAAGAAAGCCTCTCAGCTTAAATCCTCTCCGGCTCAAGGTATACGCAAGCATACTCTGAATAATCAGTCCCAAAAGCGTTCCCGCTGCCGTAATAAAAATCGTCACTCCATAGGATACCAGCAGCTGATGTCCCATACTAAAGATATACTTCCAGGCATTTAAGGACCATTCTTCCGGGAAGAAGGTAAAGCCTTTGGCCGCCAGACTGGACTCGCTGGTAAAGGACGCAATCAAAACTAAAAATACCGGCATTACAAACAGGAGCGCCAATGCGCAAAACACAAACGCAAGAACATATTGTCCTGCTTTTATCTTCTTTTTTTTCATTTCCTTCCTCCTTAAAACAGTGAATTCTCAGGGGAAACTTTCCGAACAATCAGGTTTACAGAAACAACCATAATACATCCGATTACCGACTGATAAAACGTAGTCGCAGCAGTTACACCGAAATTAGTCGCAGTCATAATGGAATTCAGTACATAGCTGTCCAGTACCTGTGTGGTTCTGTATAAAGCACCGGTATTTCTTGTTACCTGGTAGAACAGGCCCGTGTCGGAATGCATGATGGAACCCAGTCCCAAAAGCAGCTTTACCATCATCATGGGAACCAGCATAGGGAAAGTAATGTAACGCATCTTCTTCCAGAAATTTGCTCCGTCCAGGGAAGCCGACTCATACATTTCCGGATCAATTCCCGACAGAACAGACAGATACAATACCGAACCATATCCCGTTTGTTTCCATGCGGTAATCAGTACAAGAATCAATGGCCAAAACTGCGCCTGCATGTAAAAATTAATTCTTTCTCCGCCTCCTGCTGTAATCATAGAGTTAACAACTCCTGTGTTATAATCCAGCAGGGCTTTTACGATATAAGTAACTGCCACATAAGAGATAAAGGTAGGCAAAATCATGATGCTGTGAGCGTATTTTCCTACTTTCTTAAAAACCAGTTCGTTGATTCCAATCGCAAGTGCGATACTACACACCGTTTCAATTACAGTAAACAAAAGATAATAGCCTACCGTATTTCGAGTAATGCGCCAGTAGGTATCTCCAGCTAAAAACAGATGTTTAAAATTCTCAAGACCGTTCCAGGGGCTGTTATATAATCCCAGGGAATAGTCGAATTTTTTAAATGCAAGCACCAGGCCGGTCATCGGTACATAATTAAATAAAATCAAAAGAATTACTGCGGGCAGTGCCATCAATGCCAGCTCTCTGTCCTTCCAAAGACTCTTGATTCCCAAGTGAAACCGTTTCATCTTTTTCTCCTTCCTTCGTTTTGATGAGTCAATTATATCAACCGTAAACCCGCAAAGGAAGTTGATAATTTGTAGACTCTCTCCGGCTTCACATACCTTCCGCATTCCTTTTTAATAACCTGGAACCTGCGCATGCCGTGTACCTTCAAAAAAAGGAGCAGGATTCCTATGAATCCCACTCCATAACTGATAAAGAGCCGGTATGTTTACTCAACTACAACTTTCTCAGATAGAATCAGTGTTCCGAACTTGCTGGTATCCTGCCAGTTATCGCCGGTCCCTGCCCATCCGATGATATTCTGCCTGCTTCCGTATAGATCGGAGTCGTCATTGGCAACATCAAAGCCAATTGCAAGATTCCCGGCCGGAGCAGTAATAGCAAGAGCTTCCCATGGAATAGCCATCTCCACAGAATATCCTTCTTCTATATCCTTCCAACCTGTCAAAATACCCCTTCCGTTATCAAAGGCATTCATTTTATCCTTGTCCCATCCAACAAAGAGCTGCATATCCTTGCCGCTGTACGCTCCTGCCTTGGAATTGGTCGGATTCAGGAAAATCTCCACACAGTCCTGCATATACTGTCTGTTTTTCGAATCACCAAAGCAAAGAAGCTCATCCTTTACAATAACAGCAACATAAAGGTAATCATCATCCCACATAGTACCAAAGTTCATAATATTATTTGGGGTACCGGAAAGAGGTTTCGCAGCTTTCTGATTGATCACCCAGTCCTCTTCACTAATGTCACCGTCAATAACAACCATATTCTCTGTCTTATCTGCATAGGCTACAGCATTGTCCGGATTCGGTAACTGAGGGGATTCCTCCGTCTTACTATAGGTAATATTCAGGTCTAAGGTTCCCACATTGCCATATTGATCCGTACCCACCAGTTCGATTCTGTTTGCGCCTTCTTTTAAGGATACCTTGGTAATAAATGTATTATCCGGGCTCACTGCAACTTCATTTTCGCCGACAGTAAAGCCTGCCAGTGTCTCACTGACGGAACCGCTGATGATATACTCAGAATCTGTAACAGTCTCGTCCTTGTTAACTACAGTAATTACAGGTGTAACAGAATCGCAGCTTACCTTCACAGTAACTGTCTTTGTTCTCTCCAGGTTGGTTGCAACAACCTCAAATGTATTTACACCCTGCTCCAGAGTTACCTGCTTCTCAAAGGTCAAGTCATCCTTAACTTCCACTTCCTCGTTGTTGATGGTAACTTCTGCCGCTACATTTAACTTACCCTTCAAGGTATAATCGGTATTATTCACCTTATCTGCGGTCTTCTCCATCACCAGTGCAAGGTATTGCGGATCGTACTTCACCTTCCGTTTCATTTCAGATACATTTCCATGTACATCTTCTGCGCTGATTGTGATAATGTTATCACCTTCTGCCAGCTCGATGACTGCAGCAAAGGTCATATCCGTTCCCAGTTCTGCTGCTTTGCCGTTTACCTTAACCATTGCCTGTTCATCTACGCTGCCTCTAAGATTCAGTATCTTATCTCTGCTGGTGTAGGAGCCGTTCTCCTCAAATAACTGAGAATTTTCTTCAAGAGTGATAGCAGGTGCCGCTATATCCTCATTCACTGTTGTAAGAATTACAATACTTCGTGCCGGTACAAATACATCATGAGCAGTTTTATCAAGAATATTAATGCTATCTGTATTCTTTACAGATTCATTTGCCTCTGAAGTGGTGTATATTACTGCACTCTTACCCTTTAATCCGCTGATGTCAAATGCTTTAGCCACCCTGGAGGTATTGGTAATCATACATACGGTTCCCTCTGGGGTATCAAATGCCACCATATCACTTAATAATGCAGCATTATTTACTACCGTCAGGTCATCTGTCGTCATTCGTTGTACATGTGAATTTACCGGAACGCGATTGAACAGCTGCGCCAATACCTGGTAAATAGTCCCCTTGTAAAGGTCCGTTTTTCCTTCTCCTTCCAGAATTACTTCCTGATAAGGATTCTTAACCGAATATCTCGGGTCCCATCCAAGCCACCAGAACCAGGAATTGATACCACCCCAGGCCATATCGGAGGTCAGGATTCTTACAGCCTCAATCGCTCTGTCAATTTCCTTCTCACCCATCTGGTTTCCGGCAGTACAGTACTCCGTCATCCATGCTTCCTTATCCGGGAATTTAGCAATGTTGTCAGCCCAGTCAAGGATATTCTGGTCTGTTGCATCCTTTCCCTTATAGGAATGACTTGCCAAAATATCAATTGCATTATCATATTCCGGATCATTTAACAGCTCTGTAAAGCCTTCGCCCATCCATACTACAGAGTTCTTATATTCATCACTTTCCGGCCCCATCAGCTTAACCGCTTCATATCCGGCTGCATCCAGAGTATTTCTCAGCATAATAGCAACGCGCTTATACTGCACTCTGTCATACCAGCAGGACTGATAGGCAGTAGCGGTACTCGGCTCATTTTGCAGACTCATTGCGATTGGTGCAGGCAAACCTTCCTCCCCGGTTAAATGATTCAGACATTTTACAATATAATCACAGAAATCCTGTTCTTTCTCTTCCAGCAGCCTTGCAACGCTGCCGTCCTCATTGTAACCGGTTCCATAGTTATGGTTGGTCTTCATGGAGGATGGCGGTGACCAGATATTCAGTGTGTACTCCTTTACGCCATAACCAACGCCGATCTTAAGCTTTGCTGCCAGAGAATCCATCAGGTCGGTAAAGTTACCGTTGTCATCTACAACACTTCCTCTAAGCTCCATACGGAACCGGGTAATTCCCAGCTCTTCAAAGAGTGCTTTATGTACTGCCGTCTTATCTCCGAAAGCAGCAATCTCCTGGTTGGATGGATATACACCCCAGCCAGTGACAGACTGATATAAGGTATCCAGAACCTCTGCGGTATAATGAACCTCCGGTTTCTGCTCCGGCTGCTTGTCCTCATCTGCTGCCGGATATTTTACAAAGCGAACCTCATCCAGTCTGCACCAGCTAATCTGTCCGGCGAGTCCTTCCGTGGTTCCTCCTATGGTCATACCGGCAATTCTGCTCCAGTTAAACTGCGATGCATCATCGAACTTAACTGTACTTTCCCCCTTTTCCTCATAATACATGGTGCCCTTCTCCAGCAAATATTTAAAGGGGATAGAAACCTTCTTCCATTTGAAATCACCGTAATCGGAATCCTCTAATTCCAGATACTCCTTAAGAGATACCCGCAGAGCAGGATATTTTCCCGCCGCCTCACAAACAATGCCCACCTGTACATCTCCACGTGCAATGATTGGATTGTACCAGAATTCCAGAGCTGCCGTATCCCTGTCGATTCCACCAATTGGTGCGCCCAATATTTTAAACCATTCATAGCCATTTCCCGTACCGGCCGAATCCAGTTTCAGACGCTGCCATGCAGAGCCTTCCGGAGCATTGGTCTGATCTTTATCAAGAGGTGTACTTATGCCGCCTCCGGAGGTCCCAAACCAGGTTTCACAGGAAGAATAATCATCCAGGAACAGGTCTTTCACAACCACCGGTTTCACTTCCGGATTCTCTTCATTCTCTGTCGTTCTTACAAAGCAGATTTCATCTACTCTGCACCAGTTCCCCTGTGTCGGAAATGCTTCTGTAGTTGCCCCGATAGTCATACCATCGATTCTGCTCCAGTTAAAATTCGATATATCCTCATACTCAACGGTAGCTTCACCCTTTTCTTCATAATACAGGGTACCGTTTGTCCGGAATTCTTTTAATGGGATGACAACCTTCTGCCATTTCCAGTCACCATAATCCTCTGCCTTTAAATCCAGATAGTCATTCAGTGATATACGCAGGGTCAGATGCTTTCCGGCTGCTTCACAGGTGATTCCCACCTGCAAATCTTCCGCTGCAACCAGCGGATTGAACCAGAATTGTAGCGCATCTTTCTCTGCATCCAGGCCTGTAATCGGGTCATGCAGCACCTTCACCCACTGATATTTAACGCCTTCTGCCCGGCTGTCTAATTTAAAACGCTGAACATAAGTACCCTGTTTTGCATTATCATTTACAAGGTCAGCCGGCGGTGTACTTACATCGGCCGCGGATGATGTCACATACCATGCCCCGCACTCACCGAAGCTGTCCAGATACAAATCCTGTACATGTGCGTATTCCGGTTCACCCGGTTCCTCTGGCTCTTCCGGTTCACCCGGTTCCTCCGGCTCTTCCGGTTCTCCAGGTTCTTCCGGCTCGCCTGGGTCCGTGCTGTCTGTCGATTCTGCAAAGACGACTTCATCCACATTACACCAGTTGGAACCCCACTGGCTTACATGTGCCGCATCTGCTCCGAATGTCACGCCTGCGAGGCTGTCCCATGCAAACAGTGCGGTATCAATAACCTTCTCGTCTTCATCATAGCAAGCACCTTTTTCCATAAGTTCCGTGAACGGAATGGTAATCTGCTTGTAAGCTCCATATTCATCCTTCGTATTGTAGTCCGCCATAGATACCCGCAGGGTAACATATGCGCCATCCTTCCGGCACACGATTCCCACCTGCATATCTTCCGGCATAATCTTGTCATCTCCTTCCATAAACCAGAAGCGAAGGGCTGCCCTATCTGCGTCAACACCTGTAATGCCGGCATTTTTAACTATCTTCAGCCATACATAGCCTGCTGCTCCGGGGTCGATCTTCCAGCGGTAGGAATGGGTCCCTTCCTTAACTTTTTCCACTGAGGTATCTCTCGTAAAATTACCGTATGCCGATTTAAGAATATTCCCCCCTTCTGCTGAGACATTATCTAGCAGAATCCCATAGATAGTCTCCGCGCTTTCTCCGGCTGCCTGAACATGTGTCATTGCAGGTTCGCAAAGATTCAGTATCATTGCAGCAACCAGAAAAAATGCGCCCAATCTCATCGTTTTTTTTACACCTTTGAATAACATCTTCTCCTCCTTATTTTTTTATATTTTCATAAGTTTTCAGAATTCGCCTGCTCTTTATCTCCCTGCATAGACTTTTCCTGATTTTCAGCTATCAGCCCCTTCTGATAACTTATTAAATACGATTGTTAATACTGACATAACCTCTATCGAATATCCAGCCTGGATACTTTTCCCAATTTATAATTTTCATTATAGCAACAATACTATCTTTCAAGAAGTTGATAATTTGTGGACTGTACCGATGATGCGGTATAAGGCTTGAAATTTTTCGCATTTCGTGTATACTTGCCTTAACTGGTTACTTTTCATCAAATGAGGATACGAATATGATTACATCTGCTATTTTTATTTTGTTGATTGCTGTTATTTATTTTTTTATTGGTCTGAAGAATAATTTCAGATATGTAATACTCCTCCATATTGCGTCAATTTCCCTGCTGATGATTATTTCCGCAGTTTACATTTATAAGCTGAGCAGCTATTCCTTTTCTTCTTCACTGGATTTTAAAATGTATCAGTTATTTAACCGGCTGGGACCCAATATTTCCGATATTTCCCGTTTATACAACATATGTATCGCTCTGCTTATGTTCTCTTCATTTCTCTTTGTATTTTTATTCCGCAGCGGGAAACGCATTTTACTGTTACTCTGCCTGCCCATCCTGTATTTTGTAATTTTCAACGATTACAAAATTACGTGGATCGTTTTTTTGCGTACCAGTGCCCCCAACACGAACCCTTTTCTCTCATACTTTATAACCTTTAGCCGGTATTTTTCCACAGCCTTGTTTTTCTTTTATACCCTGCTGCCATTCTTTGTACTGGCTTATTCCATTATCCATACACGAATAAGAAGCTATCGGAAGGACTGTATCACCTTTGCAGCTTGCCTGGCACTTTTTGACACTTTTGTATATATCACATTTTTTCACGGAATCTTTAAATGCATCTTATTTAATCAGGTGGATTTATTGAAATTCCCCCATGTTATGCCAAGCTCAAACACCATCAACTCCTTTCTCTCCTACAGCATCGTTTATATTACGCTGACTGTTTTTGTCCTTACCTCCATCTTCCACCCCTTTTTGGAATGGAAGGTTTTTAACCGGCGTGAAATGGCCCAGAATGCACAGCTTATGAATCAAAATATGAAAATAATACTGCATTCCTATAAAAATGCCTTTCTTGGTATCCAACGCCTTACCGACCTGGCCGACGAGTATGCGCTTGCCCAGAATCAGGAGAAGCTGCTGTACTGTACGGAACAGTTGAACCAGATATCCTCCTCCAATCTGGCAAGTATTACCCAAACCATAGAAATGCTGAAAAACGTAAATTTAAAATACAGCGTCGTAGATATCACCGCATGCATTGAAGCTGCCGTATACAATTCCTCACTCTCTCCCAAAATAACTGTGGAAAGAAATTATGACCCCAAAGCCGCTCATACCTTGAAGATATATGGTGACTTCGATTACCTTCAGGAAGTATTCCTAAACCTCTTATCCAATGCAGAGTTTGCCCTTAAAAAAAAGAACGTTCCCAACCCTACGATTAAAATCAATATTCTCTCAGAATCAGATATCTGTTCCATTGAAATATGGGATAATGGATGTGGTATAGAACGAAGCCAGATTAAAAATATTTTCAAGGCATATTATTCCACCAAAGCTTCATCCAGCAATTTTGGTCTCGGCTTAAATTATGTGGAAACTGTGGTAAAACAACATCATGGCAATATAACCGTACAAAGTGAAGTGGATCAGTACACTTCTTTTCAAATCGTACTGCCACGCAATAAATATTAGGAGGAACAAAAATGATACATTGGGCGATATGTGATGATGCGGAATATTTATGTAAAAGCTTTGAATGGGCTTTCGAAGATGAACCGAATCTGATATTTGAAGGTTTCGCCACAGACGAACAATCCTGTCTGGAGCTGGTACGGGAGAAAAAGCCGGAGATTCTTCTGCAGGATATTCAGATGGAAGCACCGACCACCGGAATTGAGATAATTCCCAAGCTAAAAGAAATTATGCCTGAATTAAAAATTATCATGCTTACCAATTATGATGACAATAATTATATTTTTTCTGCATTTGTAAATGGCGCTACGGATTATGTTCTGAAAACTCTGTCTAATCAGGAAATTTTACAGGCGCTGTACAATGTCAGCGAGAATAGAACCTCTCTGCGTCCGGAAATTGCTCAAAAGTTAGTCCAAAAAAGCAAAGAAATCCAGAAGCAGAACCTATCCCTGGTCTACGCCATCAATATGCTCACCAAGCTGTCCACCAGTGAATTCGAAGTGCTCAAGCAATGCTATTATGGCGAATCCTACAAGCAGATTGCCGAGACACGCTTTGTTGATGTCAGCACAATACGTACTCTTGCATCTAGAATTATTAAGAAATTCCATTATGAAAATATGAAGGAGCTGGTCAAGGCATTAGCCAAGCTTAATATATTTGAATATTTAGACAGCCAGGACATATAGCCCTGGCTGTGTTTATTCAAATATTTTTTTACCTTTGAAAAAAACAAATATTAGATACAGGAATAAATGATAGTCTTTATTATGGCAATAAGTCCAGATATGCACCATTACTCTTTGCAAAGGAATTGCTGTTCTGGAACGCATCCCAGTTTATAGACCAGGTCATAATGCCTCTCAGTGTTGGATAAGTTGCGTTCAAAGTGCTAAAAGCCTGCTGTAACTGAGCATTGGAGATCTGCCCGCTACCAGCCGAGCCTTGAGATGAGGGGACGCCGATTGCTATCTGATCAGCCCTCAACCCAGGGAAGAAATGATTGGAATCTCCTCCGCAATTAAATCCCTTGAGCAGCATTTCGCACATTGCAACTACAGATTCAGAATTCCCCATGCTGTAGTACTTTCCATCAAGACCCATAACCTGGATAGAGTTATAGAGCTGCGTGTGTACATAGGTGGTTTTATCTCGAAGAGCATAGATCATTGGTATGTAAACACCGGCTCTTCTGTCACATCCGGAATTGAGCCCTCCATAGTACTGGTATCCCAATTGCAGGTAGAAGGTTTCCGGTGCCCATGAGAGAATAAAGTTAGATCCATAGGAATCACAGATTTGCCTGATTCCGGATATCATATTGACGATCTTTGGAGACACCGGGTTTTTAAAATCAGGATCTGAACCGGTAATAAACTCAACCGAGGTCTGTTCCAGATCAATGTCAATACCATCAAAACCATATTCATTAATAAAGCCTTTTATTTCATTTGCAAAGGTGGTTGCTGCAGAAGCTGAGGTAAGGGAGAAATATCCGGCATAGCCGCCAATGGAAAGAACTACTTTTTTCCCTTGGCTTTGCAGTGTTTTAATATCAGCTTTGAAGTCATTAATAGTATAACTTGAGGATAACCCTGTAACTGCAAATTTCATATGACCGTCTGTACTTCCGGGAGTGACCGGTTCGGCAAAAGAAATATTAATCACATCCCAGTTTGGATCAACATCTCTAAGTTTGACGAAAGGTACGCCTCCGCTTGCATCGCCGCCCCAGGTATGCCAGTAACCGATTAATAACCTCTTTTGTAATGAACCACCGATAGTATAGGATTCAGTTGCCACATTTGAGTCGGTCATTCCGGCTTTTTGCGCTATAGCCTTAATAGTCGTGGATTTCGTGACAGATATGGCACCTGAATAAACCGGTGATGTCGATGTGGGTGTGGAATTATCGGTAGTATACCTGATGGTCGCACCGCTTGTCGAGCAAGAAATGGTCACAGACTGCGAATTAGCATAATATCCACCGGCTGGGCTGAAGGTTGGTGCAGCTGCAACATTTGTATTAATGGTGTAAGTGCTGCTTGCAGTTGCTGAATCCGTCATGCCGGATTTAAAGGCTTTTGCTTTTATGGTAGTTGTTGCAGAGATTGTGAGCGGACTTGCATAAGCTGCAGAGGACGCAGTTGGTTCGCTGCCATTGGTTGTATATCTTATGGTTGCTCCGCTTGTAGCACAGGATATTGTTACCGTCTGAGTTGCATTATATGTACCTGGTGCCGGGTTGAAGGCAGGTGTTGCCACAGCCGAAGTGCCGCCAGCTTTCCAGAGAGCAGGTACGTTTACCGGCTCCCAACCGGGAAGGGACGTGTGCCCCTGTAAGCAGGTATATGTATTTCCGTTATAGGTAGCAATATCACCTGTAGCATATGTAGTGTACGGAGCCCATTCACCCCTATCAGCAGCAGATACGGGAAAAGTAAAACAGAATGTAGAGACCAGCATTGCTGCTATAACTAAAAGCGTGATGACTTTTGAAGATACTCTTTTATTAAGCATATTATACCCCTCGATACTTTCTTATTTATTTTACACAAAAAAGACTTTATTTTAGCCACTTTGTGCAATTGTATTTAAATTGAAACAATGACTTGATTATTTAAAAGCTTTGAATATATTTGTGAAATCAAATTCCGACTGTGCAATTCCACTGTATTTGGGAGATGCCTGTTTGTTTACGCCCCCGGTGCCGTTGTCCCTGGTACTTGACCACATTGCAATCAATCTTATCGAACTGTTTCCCTCAGCCCATTTCAATAATTTCTGGACATCTGTAAGATAAAAAACTTCAGACCCGACATCATTCTGACCAATCATCGGAGTTACACCGATCTATGGGCTTAAACCTATATTAGTGCATTGAGTTATGGTGCTTGTTGCAGCCTGTATGGCATAATCCCCCATCTTTCCATCGGGATTTGGCGCTTGCCCGTCACCATAATCCATAGCCATGACATTAACTACATCCACCCTTACACCATTGGTCTTTGCGTTTTCAAGTACATATAATCCATCCGCCGTTAAGCCTGAGGAAAGAACAGGCAGGCAAAAGCGATTTTTAGATTCGGATTATTGGCTTGCATTGAAATACTGTTCAACTCAGATTCAGCGTTAGCAGAGAAATCAGTGGCTAAAGCCATAGATGAAAACGCAAAAGTCATAGCCAAAAACAGCACACATGCTAAAAATTTCTTCATAGATATTAACCTCCTAACTTAGTATTGATCCGTTGAACGCAACAATCAATTTCCTAACATTGTTCTTGCGCAGCAGCGAATTTCTAATGTTCCAGTAGTGCCATTTACCAGTTAAGTATATGACAAATACTGTTCATCAACACTAGAGTTTGGGTCAAGAATATCAAATCGTTGTTTGAACCAGTCCCCCTCCCTCTTTATTCCGGTCAGTATAAAATGCTGCCAGTCTTTTCATTTGCATAGGAATCATGCTCTCTCAATATTGTAAGGCTTAAATAATTAACTGCCTTCAACTAATAAACGTTTTACATGAAATTTTCCCTACAAGAAAAATGAGAAATTCTGATGCTTTTTATTTGCTTCTATGAAATCAAATAAAAAACCAAAGGCACCAGGCTTCGTAATCCCGGATACCCTTGGTTTTACACACTCCAAATATTGAAATTATAACCATCCATGCTCCATATAATCCCATTTTCAAAATCATCTTTTATTGCTCTTATAATGAAAGTATCATACCCATTAATAGTTTTACTTTCTATTGTATGGTTTTCATTATCAACATTAATAGTGGTATCATTTTCTTTTGGTCTATATGTTTATGGCTTCCCCATCGCCGGCGGTGGATTTAAAGGAAACACTCTTTACTGTGGGTTTAACAAAACGGTTCAGTTTGGTACATTTGAATCCGAGCCTACCAAAAGGGATTTGTAAAGAACCACTATTGGGCATGATGAAATTATAAAGAATGTATGAAAATTTTTAACAGGTTTAGGAAAATAATAATGGTATGTGTAAAAGACCCGCAGGCCGTAGCCGATTTTTAGACTGAAAAGATTGGCTTTACGCAGTCACCCAAAAGCACTGGAGACTTTAGCAAGGATCACTGGGAGATTACCTTGACTAGACTTTCACTGGCAAGCTGATAGCAGTTTTCAGAGCTCACGTCTTTCACCCGTTAGATTTAGCCCATGCTGAGTATATGCAATAGACCTGACCGGTATAGATATCAGTCAGGTCCATTAACATTTCTCATGACAAAATTAATTAAAGTTAATTTTTAGCTACAACATCATCAAATTCAGCATCGCATGTGGATCTAAGGCCAATTTTGCCCGATGTAAGCTGATTCACACTATTGGTCCAGTTTATCAACGGATATCCGTCCACATAAGCTCTTATATTATTCCCCGCTATAATAACCTTAATATTGTACCACGTATTTGTATCTACGGAAATAACCGAACTTGAAGCCAGCAGCGTCATCGTTCCTCCCACTCTTTTGTACAATTCCGCCTTATTTGTACTATCATTCATCCTGAACGTATAGTAGTTATTGCTGTCGGTATATCTGAACACGAGCCCCGCATTACCGTTTGCCGTCAATATTTTAGACTTTGCTGCATAAGTGAAATCCGTCAATGTATTTCCAGCTGTCGCTATACTGTCTGTTGATCCATTAAGCTTGAATACCTTTGAGCCATCCGTGATAACGCTCCATGTACCTCCGCCGGTTGTCCATCCTGCAGAATCTCCATCTTCAAAATCGTCGGTAAAATAATTGGTTACAGTGGGATTTCCCGATACCGTGCCTTTGCCGTAGGTTGTAAGTAAAATAAACCCATCCGCAGGAACAGTAAAGCTCACACCATTACTGCCTATAGCAACGTTATTTACAGAACTGTCTGCCACCGGAAGACTGTTGCTGTCCACAGGATGGTACGTGCTGGTATACTTATATACATTAAATGATCCTGTCCCGACACCCGGAATCCGTACATTTATATCTTTAGACGAAGTACCTCTGTTTACAACAGCAATTGTCCAGTAATTAACATTTGCACTTACTTTTTTCTGTCCAACCAGCAGTCTGGTTTCCGAATCAATTGCAGACGGATTGTAAAAAACCATGCCGGGTTTAAAATATTTGGACATTAGCGAGTATGTATAGAACCAGGGATAAGGGTCCGGATGATTGAAGATATCCCACATCCCCCATGACCTTCCATGCTGTGCAGAATCTATCTCCCACATGCTCAAACCATTGCAGCCCTGCTGAATCGCCTGAATTGCCAAATCAGCATTATGAAGCGCATACCAGTGATTCCCGATAGCTGCCTGGTTATCGTTGGCGTCTTGTCCTGTCAGAGATCCGGCTTCAGTAATAAAGAATGGGTTTGTTGTGCTCAGACCCAGGATGCGGTCCTTGATTAAAGTATCAGCTCCGCCTTTTGTCACACTTTGCCAGGGATAATAATGGATATCATATGCTCCCACATAGGGCTGCAATTCTGCTTGATGCGCTAAATCATAATTAGCTGTACTTCCGGGTTGATTCCCTGTACCTGAAAGTTTAACACTCAGACCTTTTGCCGCTATTTTGGCCTGCAGCCTGCTATAGTTGGTTTTATAACCGGACCAGGATATTTTTGCATCTTTGGGTTCGTTCATTTGCTGATAATATTTGATGTTGGTATATCCCTTGGTTTTGATTAAATATTCCAGACAATCTACCATCATTGTTGAATAATCCTCGGATTCATTATTAGCAATTGTATCGTTGAAATAGTCTTTTCTCCAGGAAGATAAGAAAACTGTGGTGCCGTTTTGCTTGCAGTTATCAAGGATTTTATACAGCTGCTGCATTTCTGCCGTATTCCAGTTATAGCTGCCGACAACCCGTGTGGGACAGAATGCATTTGTGGCGATACATACCCGGGCAAAACCCATTTCCATAAAGTTTACTCTTGTCAGAACCGTATCCCATTTATCCCCAAGTGCATCTACAAGCTTATCCGACCCGATGTAAGGGTCAAACTGTGCACCCAAGCCTTGAAAATAGCCTGCTTTTACATTGTAATTTGAATATACCGTAACCTGAGTAGCAGCATTTACTTTCAATGCCGTAAAGGAATTGCCTGCCAATAATACACCTGCCAGAAACACCGCCAGAAATTTTACTTTTTTTGATATTTTCAGTACCATAAATATACAAAACCTCCTCAATTTATTTTGATCTCATATTTAAATTGCTATAAATAGGCGCCTAAGCATAGCAATAAATATCAAGTTAATAAATCATCCTGTAAGTATCGTTCCTTTTTTTATATTTTTTTTCCTGCACTGTCAAAAAGTCTGATATATTGGACCAATTCCTTAAAATCAACACGAGCTATCCCGATTCTTTGATCTGCTGCACCATAGCTCATGATGAGTTGACCATCAACCAGAATGCCCGCCGTAGTAAAAAGACAGGGGCACGAAAATTTTTCCGGCAGCTCCCATTCCTGCTGCGGATACATTAATCTTTCCGGGCAGCGATGCACAATTTCGGGAAAATCATTTTCTTTTTGTTTCAGGATCATAAACGATTGACTGTAGCCATACCCCGGAAATGTTTTTCCATGGTATTGAAGCAGCCATTCTCCGTTACCGAGTGAAATCGGCGCCCAGCTTGCTCCTATGCGCTCCTCCTCCCAATCAAAAATGCCTTCCGCAAGAAATTTATGTGTGGCTTTTGGGGATGCAAGCTCCTTGATATTTTCAGCGGCTGCCAGCATGATGGAAGGCTTTTTATGCCCTTTTCCCGCTTCTAAATTTTCAGGATTATGAGGACGATGGATAAGTAAATACTGCTGTTTGCCATCAATCATCATTTTTTCCGGAAAGAGAAAAGCATCACGGTTATCGTCAATTTGGGGATCGGTTAAGTTGCAAACATAAGTAAACGCATTTTCATAATCGTTCTTCTTCAAGTTTTCCAGATTCAATTTGTACAGCACCGTCGTAGTGCTGTTGTGGTATGCGGCCCTGGCAAAGGGATTGTCTTCTTTGACCGCCCAATCAGGTATATTTTCTAAACGAGTAACTATCTTCTCATCATCAAACCAATATGGACCCGGCGGAAACATCCGGCAGGCAACCGAAAGATAAAGCTCCCCCGCTGCTTCAAAGATTCTGGGATCCTCCACACATCCGTTGCTGTAATTCACAACCTTGCGGCCTTCATCATCCGTTATGTAGATCCTATCCATATCATATTCCAGCCTCGGCTCCAATGCGGGCCTGCCAAAATCAGCCTTCCATGTATTTCCCAAATCTTCGCTCCTGGCATATCCCAGAAAAATAGGATATGGATCATATTTTGCTCCTTCAAGCTTTTTATGAGCATACGGACCGGTGGCACGAAACAGCATATGCAGTGTGTCGGAGTTGTTATCTTTAATGATTGCGGGATTGAGCACCATGGTATCTGCCCATGTGCATCCGGGCCTGGGCTCCAGAACCGGGCCGGCAAAATATTTAAAATTTGGTTTCATCGTCATCTTCTCCTTTGTTCAATATTACGCCATCCTGCAGAAGCCTGTTTTTCAGTCTGTCATAGCACAGCATCTGAACACTGCTCCCTTCAGAAACAGCCAATGCTGCAGCCGTCGCCGCCGACTGGGCCAAAACCATATAGGTAGGCTCCATGCGGATCGAGCCATATGCTGCATGAGATGCGGAAAGCGCAACCGGCACCAGAAGGTTTTTGCACTCCCCAGCCTTAGGGCATATGGCGCCATAGCTGACCGGATACCGTACCTCATCATCCAGCCAGAAGCTCCCTTCCTGCATAACCGTTTGCCCCATGGCAAAACGTGAGACATAATGGGAATCAAAATAGTAAGTTCCCATTCCGATACTGTCGGTTATTTTCGGATGCAATATATCATTTTCAGTCATAATATAGCTTCCAAGCATTCTTCTGCCCTCACGCACATAAATTTGATGAGGAAAGCTTTCGCTGTCCATGAATTCATCTTTAGGGAATCCCCACATTTTCATTTCTTTCCTGATAGTTTCAGGAACTCTGAGATCGTTTGACAAAAACCACAGTAATCCCAGCGTATAATTTTTATGTTCTTCTTCTATCTGCCGGCGCTTTTCATAATCACCCTCCGGATAGTCATAACACGCACCGATAAAATCCGCATGATTCGTATCTGTCTTGCAGTTCGGGACCGGCGTGAGTGAAATAATATCCGTAAGCTTAATTCTTTTCTTCTTCATAACTCTTGCAATAATTTCATAATGCAACGGGTTGTAATTTAATGGTTTCGAAAAAGGAATCTGATTTTCGGCATCACAGCTAAGAGTGAATCGATAGCAATATGCCTGAATTCTGTGGTCCCCCATACCCATCCTGCCGATCATTCCTTCCTCAATATACGGAAGAAGTCCGCTTTCAGGGTTTCCTTCTATTATATAAGGGTCTATTTCAGTCCCCATGAATAATCCGTTGTACAAAATGCCATTTTTTTGCTCGCCATAGGTTGTATTTGCCTCCCGCCCAACCACATAGGATATCCCTGCCTTCTGCATCAAATCTCCTTCATAGCCGCAGTCGATAAACATTTCACCTTTAAAAATTCTTCCGCTTTCCATACGGATGGACCTAATTCTTCCGTCAGCAATTTCCACCGGTGCCTTCTCGGCCAACCGTTCATTCCTGATCACAATTACATTTGAGTTTTCAAGCATTTTTTCAAAAATATGATTTGCCGCCGAAGGCTCAAACATCCACATCATTTGCAATAAATCATCCCTGGCTCCCCAGAAGGTATCTTTATTCCCGGCTAATCTCTCCAAATAGCCCAGGAGTGTCTCACTCTTCCATGCATCGGTTCTTAAATAATGCTTATAAACCTCACAAAAAAATTCCTTTGCAATTCCTCCTACATAATTTCTGTCATTAATATCCGCAGCCCCAAGTCCTGATGCGGTCACCCCTCCAACCTTATCCTTTTCACATACCAGGAGAACATCCATATTCATACGGGCAGCCTGCACCGCAGCAACGATCCCGGCACTTGTACCGCTGTATACTACAACATCAAATACTTTGTCCGGTAGATTATAAAGTCCATTCCCTTTAAACCCATAACAGCTCATCCTTTAATCGCACCCTCTTTCAAGCGAATCGTCAGAGAAAGCAAGCCATATTGCAGGGCTATCTGTTCCGTATTTTTCGCCTACCCATTGCATTGGGCGATGTAGAGTGACGAATTTTCCACCTACTTTCTCAGGGAAAATGATTACATCTCGGTCATCAACAGTAGCATCTGTTAAATATCCAGGACGATATATCGTTTTAAAATCCTTTGTGATAGCTAGTCCTGTACGTGTTTCATTCTCGCGGAGAATAAAGGGAGCTTCCTCCGGTACGTCAGATGGGATTTGGCGTTTTTCCATTTCCCAGTATCGTCCGGGTGGGCATGTAACCGCCGCATAGGTAATAAAATAGTAATCCCCCATTTTGATGATGCGCGGATCCTCAATGCTTCCGCCATCCCATGTGCCTTCAACCGTTTGAAATAATGGCTGATTACCTATGGTTTCAAATTCATAGCCATTTTTGCTTTTTGCGAGCCCAATATTAACGCGGTGTTCTTTGTCATCTCCGGCAGCACGATAAAGCATAATAACTTCATGATTTTCTGCATCATACCATGCACCCGGATTAGTGCGTACTAGATTTTCCCATGAATTTTGGGGGTTAGGGGACAGAATCGGATTTTTTTCATATTTAGTAAGTTTCAATTTCAACAACCTTTCTTATTAGAATTTAATTAGCTTTTTACTGATCCCGCTGTTAGGCCTCCAACAACCTGCTTTTGCATGCAAATATATAAAATCACAAGTGGAAGAGACACCATAACCATTGCAGCCATTAGTTCTGTCCAGCTGGTAGAATACTGGCCTGAAAAAACAAATAGACCCTTGGTAATTGGAAACAACTTATTGTCCGATAAAAAGATGACTGCCTTTGCAATATCATTCCATACATTGATTGCCGTCAAAATAGCCAGTGATGCGATTGCAGGTTTTGATAAAGGCACCACAATCTTCAAAAAATAAGTAAAATAGCCAGAACCATCAATAATCGCGGCTTCATCTAACTCCTTTGGTATGCTTTTTAAATATGATGTGAAAAACATAACACTTACGCCACCTATTTGTAACATGGAAATAATATATCCTATACGTGTATTATATAAATTCATTTGAAGTAGCATTTGAAAAAGCGGGATTGTTCCATCCGGCAAGAACATACCGCAGATCATTAATAGATAAAGGCCTTTGCTCCATGATATATATTTTCTCGCAATAGGAAAGGAGATAAACAACGAACATAGAAGCGTAATGAACGTACAGCACACAACATATATTAGGCTGTTTAATAAATAACTTTGAAAGCTTGCTTTTTTCCAAGCACTCACAAAATTCTGCAATGTGGGCATGAATTGAAAGCCCAACGGATTTTTTAGAAATTCCGCCGGTGCCTTTAATGATGTCAATATGGCATAACCCATTGGCAGCAAAAAAACGATCATGGCTATCCCGATGACAATACTAGTAACCAGCAAACCGATATAATAGGAAGAATTTTTCTTATGCATCTTCTCAATCCTCCGAACCAAACTTATTCATAACGAACTGTGAACCTACCGTAGCCACTAAAATTATCATAAATAAAATTATTTGTATGGCAGATGCCAGACCTTGTCGACCGGCATTGACATCATTTCCACCAATACTGAATGCAATCTGGTAGATGAGCATTGAGAGCGTCCTGGTGGGAGCAGACCCATTGGTCGTTACCAAGATAATCTGGAATGCCGATAGAGAACCAATGATACAAATCAACAGATTAACCATAACGGTTGGCCATAATTGCGGCAAGGTAATTCTCCAGAATGAACTCCATTCGTTTGCCCCATCAATGGCCGCCGCTTCGTACAAATCATCGGATATATTTTTCAGTCCTGTAATAAAAAGCATCATTTCGTAACCAAGTGAAGCCCATATTTGGCAAAAGATAACCAGCATAAAAGCGTCGTTAAAGTCTCCAAAAAAGTTGGAACTTGTTCCAAAAATCCTGAGTACAGAAGCTGCTATGCCATCAGTACTAAAAAACAATCGAAAGCATAACCCTGTTACCGTCATCCCTAAGATGGTCGGCAAAAATATTACGGCACTGAAAAAATTGCGCCCTTTTACAAATTTACGACAAAGAATCACCGCAAGAAATAAGGAAATTATGGTTTGTATCACTGTGGTAGATACACTAAAAATTATTGTTTTACTAAATGCCTGGATCATATCACGCTGATTGCTTTTAAACAGTATTTCCTCATAATTTTCTAACCCCACAAAGTGCACCTTTTGACCGACTACAGTAGAAACATCCGTGAAAGAAAAACAAAAGGTAGCAATGCTAGGGATCAGGCGAAATACAACGAAAAGTAAGAGGCCTGGTAAAATACCGATTAATATCATTTTACTGCTAAACAGGTGGTGCTTTTTATTTGTTGTTACCCGCAAAACAGTCCCTCCTCTATAAAATGTAATTAAATAATGACACATAAAACGGTGGGAATTAAGGCATTGCTTTTAACCCCCGCCGTTATAGCATCTATTTGGTTGCGTTTACTGCATCAGAAAAATCTTTTTGAGTCAAGTCTGCAAGTTCTTCTGGAGATTCAATAGGCCCTCCGGCTGACTCTAAGTACTGCCCGTTAAACCCTACCGTACCTTGTGCATACTGACCAACGCCGGATGGCTGGCGGTAATATTGTCCCCAAGCGCTTTTCATATTTGTTGTGTAGGGGAGTATTTCTTTTATAAATGCATTGGTGACTTCCACATTATCCATTGTTGGAATAAACCCGCACGTATTTACAAAGTCAGTATAATTTGCATTATCTGATAACATTTCCATCCAATTCAAAGCTTCTTGTGTATTGTCACTATGGGCATTAATTGCAAAATACAAATCAAACTTACCTTCGAAACCCAGACCTGTATTTGTTCCGGGCAACGGGAAGTAACCAAATTCAAAGTCTGGATCCGCTTTTTCAATTTCCGTAGCTTGCCATGAACCATCTAGAGTCATTGCTGCTTTTCCACTGACGAATCGGCCAATCACCTCAGCATAGGAAATACCCATAAAGCCTGGTTCCATATTCTTGTTGATAAAATCCATACGTTGATAAACCATCTGACCAGTGCTATCGTTAAAAGAAGCTTCTCCGGTCCACAAACCTTTTACATAGGATTCATAATCTACTTTCGTGCTTGCTACAACACCATGCACTAACATAGCGTAAGGCCATCCATCGCCTCCGCCGCATGTCATGGGGGTTATACCGGCAGCCTGCATATCGGTACACAATTTCTCAAATTCTGCCCATGTATTGGGGATACTCCAATTATGTTCAGCAAACAAGGCTTTATTATAATAAATGCCATTCATGGCACTGGCTCCAGTGGAAACGCCCCACATTTTATTATCATATTCACACACTTGGGCTCCACTGCTCCAATTAGAAAGCCAAGGTTGGTCGGTTATGTCAAGCAATGATCCGCTGTCACAAAGGTTTTGCCAAATAGGTGCTTCTGTAGGCGCCCAGTCCACTTTTTCTTTCAAGAAGCTACCGCCACCTAGCGAAACGATATCTACATCTTTTGCTTGTAGGCGGATATTTTGTAGATTCTCATACTGTTTGGTATCTACATCTGTTATTTCTACCGTAACATTAGGATACTTATCCATGTATTTAGCAGAAAGATTTTTGATTGCATCTACAGAACCTTGATTGCTCCACGTAATAATCTTTAACGTTTTTTTCTCAGCTGCGTCAGTAGGCTCACTAACTTTTGTACCCTGCTGAGAGCTTGTGTCTGGACTTGCTTTACTACAAGCTGCAAGGGAAAGTGCTAATACACTTGTCAGTAAAACAGCCGTAATTTTTTTTAATCTTTTCTTAACCATATTTTTTCCTCCTTGATAATGATTTATTTGATTCTGTTTCAATACTAGTACATTTATCTTGTTTTGTCAAGTTATTTATAACTTGACTTATAAGATTAGTAAAGTAAAATAAATATATTTATATATTTACATTAAATTTCATATAAATAATTGCTAATTATATGTGTTACTTTTTCTATTATTTATGAATAGTGCACTACTACAAGCGATTTAATAACTTTACAATATTTACAGTCTAATTAATAAGCATCTACTTGACTGACCACTTGACAAAAATAACATTTTAGATTATTATTACTTATATCTGTTTGGAGGGAGGCAACATGAAAAAAACCAAAAATGCAACGATGCAGGATATCGCAGATAGGTTACAGTTATCTAAGAATGCGGTTTCCCTAGCATTAAGCGGGAAGCCAGGCGTTAGCGATGAAACCCGTGAATCGGTAATAAATATGGCAAGGCATCTGGAGTATAAGCAGAAAACAAACGATCATGCCGATTCAACCGGGAGCAAAAACATTCTTGTATGTATTCCATCATACATTCAGAATGATTCATTCTTTTATCAAGATATCTACTGGTCCATAGATAATCGAGCCAGCCAGAAGGGATATAATGCAGTTATGTCCGTTATCACGGAGGATATGCAACGTTCAAAGCTATTACCGCCCATATGTAATGAAATGGATTTTGTCGGGTATTTGCTAGTTGGTGTATTCGATGAAAATTATATACGTTTTCTTCAGCAGAGATCATCAAGCATACTTTCTGTGGATCATATTAATTATGGTGTTGATGTAAAAAGCGTTGTTACTGCAAATATTGAAGGGAGCTATATAATTACTAAAAAGGTCATTGAATGTAACCATACAGAAATCGGATTTGTTGGCTCATACTCTATGACATCCAGCATTTTTGAACGTTGGTGTGGATTTCAAAAGGCGTTGAACGATGCAGGTTTACCCGTGAAGCAAGAATATATTATAAATGATAATTCTCCTCTTAGTGTTTTATTATCCGATTCCACAGAAATGAAACAAAAATTGCTGGAGCTAAAATCCATGCCTACTGCTTTTGTGTGTGGAGGCGATCGAATTGCTATTGCTGTGATAGATGCCTTAAAACAAATCGGATACGTTGTTCCACGGGATATTTCGGTAGTTGGATTTGACGATATTGAGCTAGGCAGTTTTATTGAACCAAAGTTAACCACTATGCACGTTAAGCGAAAACAAATGGGGCAGTTAGCCGTGGACTTGTTGCTTAAATCAAATGAAAGCAAGACGCAGATCGGAACCTACTCATTAAAACCAGAATATATTTGTCGCCATTCACTCACGCTAGCACCTGTATAACTTATAACATTAATAAAAGATCCCCTATTGCTATTTAGTATGCAAAGGGGATCTTTTTATCATTTCTTTTATAACACTTGTAAGAAGCCAAATGCAGTATCCCCGAACCCTGGTAAAGGTTCATGCCCAAAGTCTGGGTAAAGGCATAACTCCTTTTTGCTCTTTATCGCATTAAATACAGCAAACTGGGTTGAGGGGATACAGGTATAATCCATCAAACCGATTGCCATTAGCACGTCACTTTGAATTCGTTCTGCCAAAAAATGTGTGTCAATATACCCAAGACGTTCGAAAAATTCATCTTCTTGTAAGTGCATAGGGTCAAAACGGCGAAAGTACTCATATATTTCTTGGTAGGCAGTTACTCCCTGATTCATTTGCCAAGTTCGTTTAAAATCAGATAAAAACGGCATCTGAATTACCGAACGCTTGATTTTTCCACTTAAAGCACTACAAGCAACAGACAGAGCGCCACCTTGTGATGCGCCCATTGTGGCCAATCGGTTGTCATCAACCTCTTGAAATGTTGATAAGACTCTTACCAATTGAACGGTATCCAGAAAAATATGGCGGTATAACAGATCATGTGGGGAATCCCAAGTACCACGTATAATATGTCCACGCTGGGTATTCCCATTCACGCCTCCCACATCTTGGCTGCTACCACCTTGTCCTCTGCAATCCATACCAGCTACACACATTCCTTGCAGTACATAGGGTAGATAAGATATCCACTCATCGCTGCCCATGGTATATCCATGAAAATGCACTGTACACGGGTTTGCCATCTGATTCATCGGTCGCAAGTACTTTGCGTGAATGCGCGCTCCTCTTACGCCGGTAAAGTAGAGATCAAAGCACTCTACCCCTTTGGCTGTAAAGGATGAGGGTATTAATTCCGGAATTGGATCTACTGTATCCAATTCGTCTAGTGCAGATTTCCAATAGTCATCGAAATCTCTGGGTCTTGGAGATATTCCTTTATATTTTTTTAGTTCATCAATTGATAGATCAAATGTGGGCATATCGTCTTCCTCCTTGTTATTTTGCCATAATACAACTGGCTTTGAAAGTTGAGGATATTATAGCCTCATTACTTATATCTGTCAAATAGTCTTCATAATGCCTTATACAGTTTCATTATATTGCATTAATTCTTTTGCACTTTTCGTGTTACTGCCTGCCAGCCGCTCAGCTTTCAACACCGCTTCGGCAGAAGGCACTGTTTGTTTAATTTGTTCCATAATTTCTTTTAATGCATCTTCCTACTTGCATGTGAGATCGATTCTCTCATCCAAGCTATAGCTTACCGCACGGTAAATGTCTAGTAACTGATCTTTATTAAATAGCCGGTGTTCAGAAATCAAACCAGAGCATATTGTAAAGTCTTCTTTTACTTTCTTGTATTTATTAAGATAATAATGCCCGAGGGTGACTCCTGATTCGTCATAGGTATAAAGCCAAGTTACAAATTGGTATCCATATGATGATCCCTATCGGTGCCAGCTAGAACTACACCATTATGTTCAACCAGTAGTTTATATCTATCACTTAAATCCAATGCTCTTAGTGGCGAAGCATTTTCTATCGCCTGTATATACTCTACTGTGGAATTACTAATAGTTGAGATAAAACGTCGTGCCTCCACTTTTTCAGGTGTATCCATATCCCATCTTTATAATGTACTTCTCCATCTCCCGTGACTCGACAGATTGGATCGCCTTTTGAACGAAAGATCATGGGAAGACAGCCGCCCTTTAATTCTCCTGCTATAATTCTTATGCATGCTCTACGGATAATCTCAGCGAAATATCTGTTGCTATCCATTTTTGTATCCTCCTTTTTGAATAATGAGCCTATCTGGTGAAATAAAAAAAGAGCTATGCTTTTCATTTTGGAAAAACATAGCTCAGGTTGTAGACAAACCAATTTCTTAGCTTACCAGTATACAATAATCGAATGTTTATGCAAACAAATGCACGAAAAAATAATCGTGAAAATAATCTACCTCTTTCCCCAGTACTCAGCAGCCGGATGCTTTTATATTGCTTGTATATTTTTTAATTAAGTGGTATTTTTCTATCACTCGCGGCTTACGCCAGATTGATTATTCACACAGGCTCAAGCTAGACATTGATTATAGCTATTAAACCAATCATTCCTACTCCTATACTCGGCATGACAATACCAGGCAAATCATGAAACCATTTGTTATTTATTAAACGCAAAAGTACACCAATTATAAGAAGCGGAAGCGGCGTTAGAAGCAACATAAAATATGGTACGGAAAGATATCCTATAACTTTTGCGATAAAGAGCATAATTGACGAAGCACCTACTAAAGCAGTAAACATCACGAAAAAAGGTATCTTTATAGCATCAAAAATCCGATTTATTACTTCTTCGATTAATGCAAATCCAACACGCTCTATCATACTCTTATAAATAATTGGAGTGACACAAAGAAATGCATGGATAAAAAATCCTCCTATGGAACCTACCACCATAACGATCCAAAAACTCAACCCAAAATAAAAATTCTTATCAGCTAATTGATGTGCCATTGATGTTGCCCCTAGAAAGTAAAGCGGAACCCCCACTGCGGCCAATAATATTGAGACTTTAAAACGCCATTCTGACATCTTAGACCAATTGCTCTCCATGAATTTATACTTACCTAATTTTTGGCTATCAAACCCTTTTAAATCTAAGAGCACATCACCAATCGCACATAAAATACCGCCTATCAAGCCTAAAAGGCCAAAGATATAATTCAATATAATAACCTCCTATCCTAATCAAAATAATTCGTGTTCAACTTCGGATAATTCATTTGCTACTTCATAATAATATTTATTAATTAGGTTTAGGTGGTCACTCTCCTTTTCTCTAGCAATACCCATAATTTACTTATGCATGAAGATTATACCTGTAAATTATTACTATTGATTTTTACTGAACTTTTTTATGCAATACTAATGAGGACGTCCTTTAGCTGAATGAAGAGGCATATCATTTGATATACCCCTTTATCCATCTTATTGCAATTAAATCAAACAGTTTCCATTCTATTTGAACTGGAACCAAGTTAAATTTGCAACGGTGGTTGAATCTGACTTAACAAAAGTAACATATACCGTATGGGTTCCTACAGCTGTCCCGGGATAAAGCGAGATATTCTTGACTGACCATGTCTGCCATCCGCCTGTGCTTACTCCCGTCCAATAACCCAGCATAGTGCCTGTAGGACTGTCCAAGTGGAATTCTATCCTTCCGCCGGAATTAGCGGATGCAACCTTCAAATCACAACTTGTTTTAGCTGTACTACCAAAGTCTACATTTTTAAATGCTATATAGTCGCCATTACTCCCTCCACCAACATCCAGCCCGCCATCCGTGCATGCCTCATAGGAAATAACACCTGAACTAAGGTTATAGCCTTCCGCTTCAAATTTCAATGTGTTGAATTTTGGAGCTGCAGCATAGCTGTTCGTATCTGTTATTTTCAATTCTGTCAATGTAGTTGCCGCAACTCCACCGACGCGAACATTGTTTAATGTAACTCCGGAGACAGTAAATGTGTCACTCCAACCCTTCATTACTGAAATTTCACCTAAAGCGCGTAAATTGATATTATTATAGAACACATTTTTTATCGGACCGCTTTTTGCAGAAAGATCAAACCATCTGGAGTGGACACCGGATCTTGGCCAGAAGCCTTCTACATCTATATTGTCAAATATGATGTTTTGTGCTGGTGTAGTCCCATAAAGATGACCTACCGCTAAAGCGCGCCAGCACCTGAATACATAAGAGTTTTTAACAACTATGCCATCCTGAAGCTGTTTAACTCCATCTCCAACCTTGAATGCTCCACATCTGCTCCAAGCCAAAGCATCATCCACAACTACATTTGACTGGTTTTCAGGACTTCCAGGCCAGTTTGCAGCTATATCCGTAGTTGCTACATCCCATGTCTTAAATGAGTATGTGTCATCCTCCGATATTGCTACAGTGTGCTTTATTAGTACATTCTGGCTCTCTTGAATGTCTATTGCATCATTCTCATAATCAAGTTCATTGTTGTTGAAGTGCTTTGTATTCTGGAATGTTACGTTATTGGATCTTGTAATTATTGTAGCCCAGCAACCGCTGTCTCTTATTGTTATACCGTCAACCGTGAAGTTGCTGCACTGCAAGGGTACAAGAATATTGTTCAAATAACTGTTTGTATTTCTCATATAATGGCCATTGCCGTCAATAGTCCCCCTGCCGTATATCTTAACATTGTTTGCATTTGTTTCGGTATAAATAAACCATGTTCCATCCTTACCCAGAGAATTCTTATGAAAATGGGTAGTGTAATCGCTTGGATTTCCTGAACCCCTTATAACAGAACCACCCTCCAGATAAACCGAAACATTGCTTTTTAAAACAAGGTTTCCGCACTTATAAACTCCGGCCGGAACGTATACTATACCGCCACCTGCTGCGTTAGCCGCATTTATGGCGTTTTGTATTGCAGTTGTAGCCATAGCGGCACCGGTACTGTCGGCACCGTATTGAGTTTTAACATTGTATATACCTGTACCGGATGAAGCCGGAACATTGGTTTCAAGAGCATCTGCCGCAATAACCAGATCTTTCAGGCCATTGATTTTAACTATAAGATATCTTGATGATGAAAGTGTAAATGTAAGTGTATTTCCGCTCTTTGTTGCAGTGATTCCCAAAGCCAGGGGAGAAATATTATATGTATTGATTGTCTCGCTTGCTGTTATTGTGATTGTAGTGGTACCTGAAAAAGAGAAATTACAATAATTATAGTTTACAAATACCGCCGAAGTGTCGATTACCGGTATATTTGTAGAGTCTGCTGTTACCGTGTATTGACTGGTCGTGGTATAGCACGACGGTAATGGGTAGCTTACAATTGTAGCCGCACTTGCTGTCAAAGGAACGACAGTTAACAGACTGGCCAGCATACAAATAATTAATAATGCACTTAATAATTTTGACTTTTTTAACATAAAATAAACACCTCTTTCATATTTTTTTAGAAAACACTCTTTCATCAGTGAATAATGATTTCACCAGTGAGGCTTTATTACTCTTTTCATAAAGTCGATATATTCCTGCTCAGCTTCGGAAGTGGCAGAGTAATACTAACCTTTTCTGCATCAGCAAAGTTTCCTTTTAAATTATCAAGTATACTAGGTAGCAGTCCAACCGGTGGCACTCCGGTAGTTGCTGTAAGTGCAAGACTTCCTGCACCTTTTGCGACATTTAACCAATTAATATTTTTTTAACAGCTTCTCCACATTTACTGCTTAGGCTTCGCTTCTTTATGAGTTCTGATACTATCGCACTCATAAGTGCAATTTTTGCATCCTCAAACCCCTGATGTTTCCATCCATTAAACTTTATACATTCTGTCTTTTCTTTTCCTTGAAACTCATCCTCTACCATTTCAAGTACACTTGATTTACCAGCACCTCAATCTCCATGTATTCCTATAGAAATTGGCTTTTCTTTACTCTCATTAATTAATTCAACTATTGTTTTTGCAATAGCTCTATTATTTACATTTCTATCTTAGTTTCATTATCTGACAATATCATCTATTTACCCTCCCCAATTAAAGATTTCGTATATCTTTGTTGACCAGAAGAAGTCTTTTCAGTTGGGGTTACTTCATTATTTACTGTATTGACATAATTAAGAAATAATGTACCTAACAATAAACGATCACTTCTTGATATTCTAATACATTCATAACCCTTGAATAAACCCCTTAACAAGAATATTTCACTAGGCCTAACATTAGATATTTCACTTAATGCAATTTCTAATAGCTCATTAACACTTGCCATTTTATAACCCCCAAAAAGACAATAACAATATAAACAATAATGTTATTATAATTGTATATCTTTAGGAGATTTGTTTCAACAAAAAATTATAAAATTTTCCAATTTTTTTCAATTGTTTGTCACCAATATTAGCTACTAACACAAAAACTCTCAATGTATAACACGCCGAAGTGATGTATTGTCTGGCCTCCACTTTTTCAGGTGTGTCCATGTCCTTTTCCCCATACCATGCTTCTCCATGTTCAGAGATGCGGCAGATAGGGGAGCCGGAAGTAAAAACCAAAGGTAGGCAGCTGTCATTTATTTCTCCTGCCGTTATTCCCTGTGAGGTACATATACGGGTTACTTCCGCAAAAAAGCGATTACGATCCATTTTCGAATTCTCCTTTTCTAATAAATGAGTGCTTCAGATAAAATAAAAAAAGAGCCATGTTTTTCGTTTTCAGAAAAAAAAGCCCAAAATTTTTTACGCAGCGTCGGAAGACACTTCGGTTTTGACCTCTATATAAAAACAAAGGCAAGATTATCAAATATCCGTACTTCATTCCAGTTCCACCATTGAAGCTTTAGTAAGAGCTAAACTGCTTTATCACTGAATCGTTTCTTAATAAATTTGACTGGGTTACCACCATATATTGTATAAGGGAATTCTATCGCCAATATCAGACTTGCCTTTTGCCGCTACAAGATCATTAAAGCTTCCACCTTTTTCCAGTATCTCAATCTCGGCATCCGGATCACCTTTGTACCGGTCTGTAACGTATTTAATAAAAAGCAGCGTCAGGACATAATCTTTATACAAAGAGGCATCCATACCGCCTCTTAATTCATCACAACTACTCTATAGAGACGTGTATAATTCACTTTTCTTAACAGCCATCCTGTGTGTACTCCTTAAACTTTCGTCTATAACTAAAGTATCCTTTATTATCATTGTCCAAGCAGAAGCTTCTACGTTTTACACCATTTTGTTCCACGACCGGCACCCACTGTTTTAATGATGCCCTCACGCTTCATTTCGCTTAAGACCTTTTCAATCGTCGTAGCAGCTATGTCGGGACAAGACTGTATGATTTCGGCCTTGGTAAACAGCCCAACTTTTTCATCAGCAAATTTGCGAATTCGTTCTTCCTTAGTCATCTTTGCATTAGAGACCACAGACACTCGTGATTCAAAATCCCGATAGGCAGCGAGAAGAATCCCCAGCATATATCTTACGAAAGGCCAAATGTCATTTTTGACCTCATGCCAATGCTCGGAGCTTTGTTTTAAAGTTGCATAATAGTTCTCTTTTGTTTTTTCAATTAGCGATTCAATGCTGATATATTTACCCACCATGTAGCCGTGGCGGTATAGCAGAAGCAGTGTCAACAACCGGCTCATTCGACCATTTCCATCGTTAAATGGATGAATACAAAGGAAATCCAAAATAAAGAGAATGTCAACCAGCAATGGTTCCGCTTTTTTCTTGTCCGCAATTTCGTTATAGGCATTACATAGCGCATCGATCGAGAGTGCTGTTTCATACGCAGGTATGGGCTGAAATCGAACCCTTTTCACCCCAGCAGAATCTGTTTCTTGGATGATGTTGTCTGCACTTTTAAAAGCACCGCCAAATCCATATGGTGAAAACTTATATAAATCTCGGTGAAGTTGTAAAATAACATTAGACTTTATAGAGATGTAATCATGGCTTTCATGAATAGTATCCAGTACGGTTCGATAGCCAAGGATTTCTTCTTCATCTCGGTTCGCAGGGACAACGTGTTCATCCTTTAATTCATGCAGCCGCTGATCAGAGGTGTGAATGCCCTCAATTCGGTTAGACGCGCCAGTGCTTTGTATTTTAGCTACTTCGACCAGCTTCGATAATACATTCGGTTGCTGGCGATAAAAGTTAGCCTGCTTTCCTTTAAACTCATGTATCTGCACTAAAAAAGAAACTACGTCACTTGGAATAGCTACTGTTTCTAAAAAATTGTAATCATAATTTCTCATTTTAAAGCCCCTTATCTGCATATTTAGTAACATAAATATATACAGATATTATACCACAGACGGTGTATTTTTATCAAGTGTTTTATTTTAATTACATTAAATAAACGATATCTGCATAATTTATATAATAAAATATGCAGTTCCTTATGCTGCTTATGTTTTTTGCACCTAATTTTATTGCTCACTTAATAATTGATTTTTCAAAATAGGCCTTATTTTTTGTTTATTTATTCAATGTATTTAGTAGACTTGTCGTTACTATCTCACTATTTACAGGATGTAAGAAAAATACAATTGATACCCTGCTTCAAGATACAAATACTAATTCAGAAACTGATTTATCAGGAGACACAAAGACCAGTCCAGATTGGGCTAAATCTACGGAAGAATATCCGACAACGTATTCTAATCTAAATTTAGATGGAATTGGGACTAATGATGATACAGTCTTTATTAGTTCATTGGTATGGGGTACTAAGCAGAGCGATGGGGCTGTTGTAATAAGAATACAACTTGGAACTGGAGAGGTTCTAGCTAAGATATATAACTACATTGAAGTGATTCCCAGTGTTATGACAGGACCATTACAGTCTGTTGACAAGGATACCATCGTAGTTGATCTGATGAACCGTGGTTCTACCTATACTGACACAAGTTTATCCATTCTGGAAGTTATACCAGCACATGATGGAGAACCTGCTGCACTTACTGAAAGTTTATTTTTGTATGGAGAGAATGAAGGACAAGAACCAAAATCTATAATAGGGACATTATTAGAATATCCTATAATTACAGGTACAAAGCTCATTCAGAAGGAGGGAAGTCTATTGAAAGAATTAAAAATTCCTTTACTTAATGTTAATGATAAAGATAGTCCTTTTTATGTAACCGTCAAATGGGAAGATGGAGAATGGATAGTACAAAATTTATCTGATACTGATTACCATGAAGAGACTGTCAAGCTCGATTCACATCAACCGGATATTTCAAGTACGCTCTTTTCCCAAATGCCTGATACCTTTTATTTCCTCAGTGGTGCAGGCGGTTGGCAAACACAGCTTTACTTGAAGGAGGATGGTAGTTTTACGGGAATCTATCATGATTTTGATGCTATGGGAGACCCGCAAAAAAATCCCAATGGTACTATAGAGATCTGTGAATTTAGTGGAACATTTACACAACCTCAAAAAGTAGATGATTATACCTATTCCGTTCATGTGCAGTCTATGGAGTATGCTGAAGCAGATATCATGACTTATAAGGATGGATATCGCTATATTACTGTTGCTTTGCCTTATGGTCTTGACAATGCAGATGAAGTACTAATTTATCTTCCTGGTTATCCAGTAGCAAAACTCCCGGAACAAGTTTTTTCTTGGATTCGCAGCAGCGGAGAAGAATTTTGGAGTGGAGATCAGCCAACAACACTGCCGTTTTATGCCTTAAACAATGTGAACGAGCAAAAAGGCTTTTCTTCCAAATCGCAATCAGACCAATAGAGGAGAGCTCTCCTCAATAGAGCTTCAGAAATTCATTACAATTATAACAAATTGTCGATTAATGTTTTCCATTTTTTGGTATTTGCTTGACGTCCAGCTACTTTATTTGTCACATTTCCTGGATTCTCATAACATCTGAGAAAGTACTCTGCTAAAACGGAAGCGGTCTTTGTGGATTTAGTGTATTCCGCAAAAGTCATAACGGGTCTATGCAAAGATTTCTGCCATTGAAGTGTATCAGTCGCAACTTCATCATAGCTTCGGCCTAACTGATTATCGATATCACTCTTATCAGCTCCGCTAGGTAATGAATTGATGTACTCCCATGATCTGCATAGTTGAAGGTGTTCCCATAAAAGAACATGCGTCGCAGGAAGGGCAGGCATGTTGCTTATAATAAGTGAGCTGTTCATATATAATTTCGCCGCGTTGATACATTGCCGAATATTTTCCAATCTGTTTCAGAGTCAGTAAATCAGGTCCCGCATCCATAACCCCGCCAGTCAGTAGAATAGATGGCATATTTACCCGCCCAATTCCCATTAAGTGAGCTGGTACCCCTTTATCACAGCTTGCTATAAAGATACCGCCATCAAATTATGCCTACTACTAATCCAATAAAAGATTTAATAAATCTTTCCTTAAAGCAATTATCTCTCATATCTCTTTTATGTTTGAAAATTACTTATATTTTGTTTAAATTCATCGTTTTCTTATAGAAAAAGCGAAGCAAACTCAAAAATCTGCTCCGCTTTCATAATTATACTAAACTTGTTTTCATTAAAATAAAGTTGCTTACTGATCCCAGTCCTACACTAAATAATGTACCACCCACTAAACAGATGAGCACATTCAGAATTGTAGCATCTAATGGAGTCAGCATTGGAATCATCATATAGAGCAGCATTCCAACTGCCATTGAACCTACAATAGACATCCATGTCTTCTGTTTTGCTGCAACGCTTACAGCAAGGGCAATCGGCACAAATACTGCAACAAGAAATATTTTTGAAAGCATACTCATTACAATATTTCCAATGTTTGCTGCACCCAATTCAAATGGCAGTCCTGAAATTGCACCACCGATCATTGTTCCGATAAAAAATGCGAAGAACATAAATGCACCAGCTACAAAACCAACAAGTGTTTTTGAAATAACATAGTCCGTCTTCTTTGCGCGAACAGTAAATAGATTCTTGGCATATCCACTTTTGAAATCTTCGCTGACAAATAGAGAAATCATAATTGCAACGAAAAAATAAAGCAGGTTAATATTACACATTGCTGTGATGCCCATTCCTGACGAAGACTCATCTCCGCTGACAGTTCCAATGATCTGCCATACGTTTTTAAAACCTTCTACAACTGTTTCTACTCCTGTCTGTGGATCTACACTTACCGAACCATCCATCAGCGTGGTCATTATTAATATTAAGACAGGAATAACGAAACAGGTTCCCAACATAATAAATAATAATCTCATTGTGAACATTCTGCGGAAATCCACTAATAACATACTTTTTAGTCTTTTTGTAAAGTTCTGACGTTCAAACTCTATTTTTGTTGTCTTTTCCATGTTATCTGCCCCCCTTTTCGTTCATTAAATCAATGTAGTACTCTTCCAGACCAATTTTGTCGGTCTTGATCTCACCAACAAGAATACCATTTTCGTACAAATAAGTTACGATTTCCTCTGGGGTTACCTCATCATAAATACGAAGGTATTCATTTTCTTCTCCTACTCGTGAATATTTGCATCCAAGGAGCGTCTTCGTACGATTCATATCCTGTGTTTTAAGTGCGACATAAGTACGGCATCCCATATCCAGTTCTTCAGCCGTCATCTCTTTTATCATTTTTCCCTTACGGACAATCCCATAATGAGTAGCAATTTTTTCAAGTTCACCTAAAATATGAGAAGATATTACAACGGTACAATGATAACTCCGTGTAATTTCCACAAGAATCTCTCTCATAATTCGCATACCATCAGCATCCAGTCCATTGATTGGTTCATCCAGCACCAATAGTGCCGGGTTACCCAACAGTGCCATGGCAATACCAATTCTTTGTTTCATACCTAAAGAACAATTTTTATATTTATTAGAAGCTGCCCCTTCCATTCTTACCATTTTAAGAGCTTTTGCCACCTCTGCCTCTGGGTTTTTAATGCTTAAATTTGCAGCCTGAAGCATAAGATTATTCCACACACTGTAATTATTAAAACAGCCTGGTGCCTCGATCAAAACGCCGACCTTTGCTCTTACCTCTTCATCTGTGTAATCTCTTTCATACAGCTTGATACTTCCACTACCAGGTGTTAAAAGTCCACAGATGATTTTTTCTGTTGTAGATTTTCCACTTCCATTCTCTCCAATAAAACCATAAATTGCTCCCACCGGGACCGTCATATTTAATCCACTGAGCGCTTGTTTGGCACCAAAATTTTTTGTCAGATTTTTAATTTCTATTGCATTCACTATAACTGCCTCCTTTTAATAAACATCGCTCTTTGATAGAATATGTGTTCCCAACAGCGTATAAATAGTTGCCCATGCTACCGATACAGTAAGACATACAAGCAAGGTTAATAGAGTACTTGAAAGGCAGGCATAAACCGATGCTCCATATAAGAATATATTAAGCACAGAAGCACTTGCATTTCCCACAATTGCAGCTGCACCAATAATCAGAATACCTGTGCCGAAGAAAAAGGACGATGCAATAGATATACCAAAATATCTCCTGAAAATAATATTAAGGAAAGTATATAAGCTTGCCCATCCAAAGCTCATGATCATTTTTCCTAAAATAGCAATGATAAGAGATCCCACATTCACTTGCATGGATGCGCCGATCAGTAGTCCGGAGCCAATGGTTCCAGCTAGATATGTGATACACATACAAACCATAGAGAATGCACCAGTTAATGCTTTTGATATCATATAATCCTGTTTTTTTGCATGCGTTGTAAATAGCTGTTTCACATATCCACTTTTATAATCATGGCCAATGAAAATGGACACCATAATTCCGCCGAAGATAAATACCATATTCATGTTAGCATATTCACCCATATTTGAAATAACATATAGAGGTGTGTCTGCAGCAACCATCTGCCACGCGTTAGTATACATTGCAGTAGTTTCTCCAATAGCATCCATTCCTGTCGTTCCTTGCACCATTGCCGGAATAATTGCAGCGATTGCAAGAAAAATGTATAACATAGGAGTATGGAACAGACGGTAAAAATCCACACCTAACATCCCTTTAATTCTTTTGAAAAAATTCGGTGTTTCAAATTTCAATTCACTCACTGTTGCCATTTTAAGACTCCTCCTTTTTTGACATTAGCTTGATATAGTATTCTTCAAGACCAATTTTATTCTTCTTTATTTCTCTGACTACATGTCCATTTTGAAGCAAATATTCAACGATTGCTTCCGTATGATCCACATCATAAATTTGGAGATATTCATCCTCTTTACTTACATGTTCAAATTTTGCTTTCAGAATATTTTCTGCACCTTGCATATCCTTCGTTTTAACAGATACAAATACCCTGGCCCTGCTTTCCATTTCTTTTGCAGAAATCTCCTGGATCATTCTTCCTTGGTGAATAATTCCATAGTGGGTCGCAATCTTTTCCAGTTCTCCAAGAATATGTGAGGAAATGAGTACTGTACAATTATAATTTTTTGTGATATCTACAAGAATTTCACGCATGATTCTTATACCGTCTGTATCCAATCCGTTGATCGGTTCATCAAGTATAAGCAAAGCCGGATTACCAAGCAATGCCATAGCAATGCCGATGCGCTGTTTCATCCCTAGTGAACAACTTTTAAACTTAATTCCTGAAGAATCTTCCATACGGACAATTTGCAGCACTCGTATGATTTCTTCATCCGGGTTTTCAATTCCCAGATTAATAGCTTGCATTTTTAGATTATCTCTTACACTGGAACCCGGAAAACAGCCTGCATTTTCAATTAATGCACCGACCCGAACCCTGACGCCTGCATCCGTATAATCCTTTCCAAATAGTTTAATTTCACCTTTATCAGGAACAAGATGTCCGCAGATCAGCTTTTCTGTTGTAGATTTTCCACTTCCATTTTCACCAATAAATCCATATATCGCACCAACTGGTACTGTCATATTCAGATGATCCACCGCATACAATCCACGAAAGCTCTTTGACAGATTTGTAATTTCTATAGCGTTCATTTCTTATTTCTCCTTCTTTTTTTATTAATTTCTTGATTATAAAACAATTGCTGTTTTTTATTATTGATTTTATTTTTCTCCTTTATAATCCTAGAATTGAACACATTATTTCAGTAAATATTTATTTACTATTTCTACATTATGTTTCATAAAATTCATCTTCACGTGAATCCTCCAATGTAATTTTTTATTATTCTACTAATCCTTACTCTAGTATATCTAGCACAGCCTTGTATGAATTTTGCTTAATAACAGTGCTGATATTTGCGCTAGAGCAAGGCAGAGGAATGAATCGTAGCGGTGTCCTACGCTGATTGACGACAACGCGGCACCAGCGAAAATAGCGGATACTGAATTAAGTGACAATTATGCAAGACTGTACTAGCGTTATTTACTGTATTATAGGGATTTAATATTTATAAACTGTCAGAAAATTGTTTCTATAATATTAATAATGCCTGTAAACCCTCTGTAGTATCAAGGATTTTCTGCTTCTCACAAATAAATCGTGGCAAATAACCAATGTCTACACAAAAACGCTTCGGGGACTCCGCTTGTCAACACAACCTATACATTTGATCCAAACGGCAATTTAATACAAATATGAAAGCCAATATGGGGGGCTTCCGGGAAATAGAACTAAGCGGACTATAACAGAAAGCGGCATAACAACTACAATAGCTTACGAATATGATGCGGCAAATCAACTCACTGTTTCAAGTGTGGGAACCTACACATATGATGCAAACGGACATATGACGCAAGATTCGAGGACTTACGTTTACAATGCTGAAAACCAACTGATACAAATAGTTGACGGAGGTGTTGTAATCGCGCAGTATGAATATAACCATGATGGTCTTAGAAGTAAAAAGACTGCGGGAAGCCTAACTGAATACTACTATTATGACAGTGTTTTAGGTCTAGTTGATGATAGCGGGCAATTTGTTGTAAACTATCAGTACAGCAGTTTTGGAAAAATTATCAGTTCATCCGGAACAGTTACTACAGGTGACGGCACTCTATTGAAGGAGGCAAATCCCTTCCTGTATAGTTCTTATCAATACGATATCGAGTCCGGCTTCTACTATCTTAAGAGCAGATATTACATTCCGTCCTTGGGAAGGTCCTTGAATAAAGATGTAATTCAGGGGGAAAATATATATGTGTTCTGCAGTAATAATCCGGTTACGAATGAAGATCCGAGTGGATACGTTGTTATTAAGAGGTGGATGATTTCAACACCAATAGATATGATATTAATGCTAATTCCTGGGATTGGCGCTGCGTTTGCACCCATTAAAGCTTTAGGTAAACAATATGGCAAAATGGCCTTAAAGACTAAAGTTAAAACACCACTAATGAACTTTATCAGATTTATAGCCAATAATGCTTCAAAACTAATCACAGGGTTCAAGAATATAGTGAGTGAGATCCCTGGGGTTGGGTCTAAGCTGGTAAGTAAAGTCCCTACGAAAAAGCTCGTTGATATGATAGCAGGTGCGACAAGTTCAGCAACAATCAATAAAATACAAAACGTCTTAATTCCTAATATCGATATTCTCTTATCAATTGGGGGTGCTATATCTGGAATTTTAGATTACGTATTTGATAAAAAACTAGAGAATTCAATTTGGGTGGTATAATGATACTAAAAATTAATGGGGAAATTCCTCAAGATGAAAGTTTGTCAGTAAAACTTAATAATGAAATGAAGATACTTACCAATACCGATCCTCTTGTTTCTTTTACTGTGAATGAAAAGAAACAATACGAAATTGAGGTTGAGCAAAAGATTGCAATAAGCAATCGAACACCGCTTTCCATATTGTTCTTTGTTCTCACTGCTGTCATTCAGGGAGTGTTTAATACACTTTTATTAAATACCAACTCAAAATGGCACAACGAAATAAGAGCATATTGTCTAAAAGCAAAATTACTAATCGACATGCAACAAGATACCGATATACGTTTGACCTATAAGAATTCAGAGTACGATATAAGAACAAAAAAATGGTCATTACCGGTCTTTACTGTTGAACCAAATGTGGTCTCAGACATCGCTTTTGTAATGAATCATTGCGATTTTAGCAACCAATACTTTAATTATGTTAAGAGAGTAGTCTCTGTTTTCATTTGCAATATATTGGTACTTGGAGTTATTTTATTTATTGCATATACACATTTAAACGTATTCGGAATAGTATTTGTTTCCTTCTTAATATTCGGTCTAATAATCTTAACTGTAATATTATGCGTATCACAACATAAAAAGCTTAGGAAGCTTTATGAGAGCTTTGTTGAACAGAATTTAAGTTAACTATATACAAAACGCTGCTTAGCCTGATAATCTACCCCCAGAGTTGACAGTGAAAAAATAAAACTGTTACCCTGGGGATATATTATACTACTAACAAAATAGTGTTATTGAGACAGGATGCTTTCCTATTTTTTTTTCCACATAGAAGGAAGGTCTCGCAGAATCACTCTATGCTCTTCCACCCAGGAAACACCTCCTAATTTTTCGTTACCATGAATTAAATCAAATTTAGTTATTATGAAGGAAATCAGTATTTATATGATTTCATTATTCAAGTAAAACGAAAACTAAAGATTTAGTCTCAGATTTTTTGAGTTATCAGTTCTTTAGAAAAAATTAAAGGGTTATGATTTTCGTTTTCCGAAAACCTAGCCCATCCTTTTTATTCTAAACTATGTATCATAATAAAAAAGCATTGCTTCCCTTCCGCAGAGGGAGAGCAATGCTTTTTTAATCATGTTTTGTTTCTAATCGTTCCAAAACGTTCCACCCATCTCCATTCCAATAGATGGTTTGGCTCTCACGGTCACCTATGTTGCCTCTATATCCATCACCATTCGAGTGAAGAACAATGCCTTGCAGCGGTTTATTTTCAATATCTGTAATGTTGATTCCTATTACAAGACTCCCTGTATATAATTTCTCGCCATCGGCAGATAAGATGTGTTCCTCTCCAGTCGTATTTAGACGTCTACTACCGATGGGAATGGGTCTACCTCACCTGGACCACATCTAAGACAAAACTGAAACAAGACCGGAGTTGGCATATTGGGTATTTACCTCAAACTTTCCCTCTTTTCCAGGGTCAGGGCTCATTTAATGCAATATCTGCACAACACCCTGGCCGCCATCAACAATAATCCTGTCTCCCGTCTTTAGTTTCGTGGTGGCGTTGCCGCATCCTACGACGGCTGGAATACCGAGTTCCCTGGCTACAATAGCGGCATGGGACAATGGCGCCCCTATATCGGTAACTATCGCTGCAGCCTTCGGGAATAAAGGCGTCCATCCTACATTCGTAGTTGAAGCAACAAGAATATCGCCCGGTTGGAGAGTCTCCGCATCTTCGGGGTTTATCAGAATACGCACATTTCCCTCAATCCTTCCCGCAGCTCCGGCAAAGCCCTTGAGTGTTTCAGAATCAGATATGTCAACAGGGACGGTAGGATCATAGAAATCAACTCTTCTGTTCGGATCAGTCAGCCACTTGTATGGTTCGAACCTTCCGCGGATAATTGAAGGTAGTGGCGGAAACTCCTTATATTTGCTGTAATTCTCTTTTCGTGCGGTGATATGCTTCACTGCCTTGTCATTTCCACCAAGCAGGTCCAATATTTCATCGATATACAGGAAAAAAACCTCGTCACCGACTCCTGACAGTTCACCGGCTTTAAGTGCGAAAACGCGGTTAACCCTGAATACTCTCGTCCACTCAGAACGGTATGTCTCTCTGGAGCGGCTGCCTTCCGCCGCCTTCGCTAATTTCTTTTCCATACTTTTTACTTTATCCGGAAAACGCTCTTTGAATTTTCTCCAGGCCCCAGCGTATTGTTTCTCCTGCTTTTTTAACAGCCCCCTAACATCAACATCGGACTTTTCAAAACTTTCAATCTGTTTTTCAAGCCAGCTGGGATCCTCGCTGGGATCGGGTATTAACAGTTCAAATTCATGAGGGCCCCGATGTCCCAGCTGTTTTAAATATTCTTCCCGGCTCATTTCTCCCTTGATTATTTTAGATATTCCGATGACCGGACCAAGGCTCGCCAGTTCTGAGCCTCCTCTCAGGTTGGACAGCAACGCGTTGGCGTCTTCAGTCCCAAGAAGCTTGATCAGATCCTGATTCAACTTAAAAATACTCTCAAATCTACGCGCTTGTGCGTTCCCTACCCAAAAAGCCTTAAGGTTGTAAGGCCAAAGCTCACTTTTCCATAATGAGAGCAGCTCACTCTTTGTCTTCATATTTTTGATGCGTATTTTCATATCTTCGCACCAAGCAGGTGTTTCCTTCAAATACTGCTCCGCTATCTCTCTGCCTTCCTTAGTCTTTTTCAAGGTTTTATTCACTCTCGGAATCATAGCTTTTAACAAAGGTAACGGTGCAAATGGGTAAACAGGAATATCGATTCCTTCAGGAAACTGTCCGAATATGTCTCCCAGCTTCTCAAGCGTAGGCTTGGGATCTTGCCCGAATGCCGGATAGATGGATAACAACACACTGATATTTGAATACAGCCTTCCACAAATATTACCCGAGAATAATAGTGAGCCGGGAACCGAACTTTGCTCTTCATCAATATCCCTTATCAAGGACCAGCTGAGAGGAGTAAAAACACCTGACATTGCCTCCCCGACATTGGTATTGCACCAGAGCAAATCACCGTCCAGAGATTCATTCAATTCATAGGTATCCGGATTACCTGTCCTTACGGTCGTTATTGGCCTTGCCTGAAGAAGATATAACTTCCCGTCCGCTACTGCCCATTCGATATCCTGTTGATTTTCCAATTCCTTCACTAGCCTTGAGGCATATTGATACAGTCTGGAGGCATATTTTCTAAAATCCTGGGGCCCTTCGTATTTTCCTTTAGGCCTCATTAACTTGAAGGGAGCTGCATTGGCTTCCCCGGAAACAAGCTTCTCTCCCAATCCATATACATAATTGCCTGTCATGCTTTTGTGGCTTCCTGTAATAGGATCGGCGGTGAACAAAACCCCCGAAATTTCAGACCGAACCATCAGCATGACCACTATGGCGATCTGATGGGACTGATCCATTCCCTGGACAGAGCTATATGCCTTGACCCTCTCAGATTCTCTTGATTTAAAAACCGTATAAATAGCTTTCTGTATCTCATTATCTGTTTTAACATTGAGAACTGTTTCAAATTCACCGGCAAAGGATGCTTGTGCGGAATCCTCACTTAACCCTGAAGACCTTACCGCAAACATTGTATCCTTATTGTTCTTCCGAAGCTTAGACAACAGCGCCTGTATCTCAGACCATGCTTCATTATTCAATCTTTCTTCCTTAAAGGCTGAAGGGAAAATTACAAACCCATCCGGTACCGGATATCCCCCTTGATACATTCTTGCTAACATACCACCCTTTCCGCCTGCAGAGAATCTAAGCTCAGGGCTCAACTTTTTGAAACTCATTACCATATTATCCATAAACTTATTTCCTTCCTTACTTATAAAACAGTTTTCTTAATAGTTCACAGTAAATGTCCGTTTCAGAAAGTATAGCATCAAAATCCAATTCCACCAGGTGTTTCATTTGCTCTTTCTGTTTTTTCCCGAAGCCTTCCATAGTCCAAATAATTACATTAATTGCCCTGTTTATGTTCACGTCTGCTTTGAACAGTGAAGTGTCAATGTCTTCCATCAGCTTGCCATAGCTGCTTATTGCATACTCGTCATTTCTCATTCTCAAATCATTTATCACTTCTATAGATTCTTCATGATTTACAACCTCAATAAAATCAAACAAATCAGGATATTTTTTAAGAAGTATAAATTCAATAGATAATATCTGTTTTAGCCTATTAAATATATCTTTTTCATTAATATCTACCTTTTGAAAATACTCTTTCATAACAATATCCAAAGTATGGTCATACAAAAAAAGGAATAACGCTTTCTTGTTTGTAAAATACTGAAATAATGCGCCTTTTGAAATATTCGCTTCCTTAGCGATTTCATCTGTCATTGCACTTTTATAACCCTTTTTCGCAAACTCCTTTAACGCTGCATTTAGTATTCGTTCCTGCTTTTCAGGTTTTAAGTTCAAAAACTTATTAATTTCCATACGCCTCCTTAAATAAATTGAGTGACCCAGTCAGTCATTTATAGTATAGCATCATCAATTATAGTTGTCAATGTAAACGCAAAAGGAAATTAAGTGCTTGCTACTTTTTACTTATATAAACATAAAGGCATCATGATTCACTCTCCTGACGTCATTGTTTTTGAACATGTGAAAGGATCTATTGCTTCAATAAATTATTCATCTATTGAAACAATAGATCCCTCTAAGTTCATTCTTAATTCGAATCAAATAAACTGTATATAAAAATCGGGGTGATCTTAATCAATATAGTTATATGGGAAATCATCATTAATAATTATTTTTATTTATTCTTTGGTTGCTTTACGTTCTTGCCAACTGCCGCCATTCAATGCATATGAAAATACATCGATGCTAATATCTTTATCTAATCTTTTGTCAGCAAATGATTGGTAGGTTCAATTCTTTGTAATAACAAAGAATTGAACCTACCATAAATATGTATTCCTTCAACTCTTCCTGACAATAAAGCATAACCTTTGTGAATAGAATTATTTTCTCTCCATACAGCACATCCTCACATTCTTAAAATTGACCCGCTAATATTTTCATTTAGGCCCGCGTCATTACAACCAAAACTCAGTTTAGGAAAAAAAGCAGAGGCAGGTTCCAATTCGCCACTTTGAATTAGATCACTTATTTTATTAAAATTGCCACTACTTATATAATGCTCTGCTGCTGGCAACATTTCATATGGATACAGGCATTCGTTCTCTAACGCAAGATTACAGAGCATACTGGCAATTTGTTCTCCGAACTCTACTTTTACTTGTAATAAGACAGCAAGCAGGGTTTCCAGCCAACGGTTTATTGCTGTGTATTTATCAGGCTCCTGGAAGAAGTCAACATATTGTTCTTGTTCCACACATTCCACTGCAAAGTTAATCCATATTGGAATTGCTTCCTCTTTGCAATCAATAAATACTTTCAAAGCTTGCGTGAATAACTCTCTTGATATACCCTTTTCACTGGATGAGGTTTGTGTAAGGAATCCCTCACACCATGCCTGCATGTTTTCCTGACTGCTATGATAACCAGGAGGTGTACGAGATTCGCTAACTAAACTATACATGTTGTCCTAAGCCGGTGTGAACTCTAATCCAGCCTGTGCCGCTGTGTATCCATATTTAAATGCCAGCTCCGTTTCCTTTTTCATTGAATGATTCCGCCTTTCATAATTATTTTTATAACAAACAGGATCGCAAAGTTTTCTCAGCGATCCTGTTGATTTTCCATAAATTCCTTCAGAAACACCAAAAAGAATTTTGGTTCAAATATCCATTTAATTTGGTAATATCTCTTAAATCATTCCTCGTCATCTATAAAAACAGCTAAAAAAATGGACCGAAATTTGCCCTTTTTGAGCCTATTTTCGGTCCATTTTCGCCCTCAAAACCACAACATCTTGTGGTTATACCCCTCTATTTATTGTTTTGACCACAATTCGTCATCATTATTATCACTTCAACGTGCCTTGAGTATATAAAAAAGATGCCGTCTGAACCTGGTGGGGCCTTGGCGTGATATTATTTTACATAAATTAGGACTTATTAAACTATTGCGGCTAATACAAACTATCCCGATAATTCTG
>JAEWAK010000061.1 GCA_023391695.1 Bacillota bacterium | reverse complement strand
TTTACCGTGTGAATAAACCTACCAGTGAAGAGGTCTGGGGAGGTGCAGGCGCACTGGCAACCGGAAATGAAATTGAAAAGGTGCTTCAAGCACAGATTTGCGCTGCTTTCCATCGTCATGTTATGGGAAATACGGCTAACTTGAATAATCCTTCTACTTACTATCAAACTGGACCTGCTGATTATTATTCCAAATTCTTTCATGCTCACAGTTTGAACGCCAAAGCATACGGCTTCTGCTATGACGATGTGAACGACCAGAGTTCTACTATTCACGGTATCAGTCCTAGAGGCGCCATCATCAACATCGGCTGGTAATAACTTTTTTAAAACTTAACAAAAAAGGGGCTGTCGTACGTTTGGTATTATAGTATAATTCAATATATTTAAAAATATCATCTTGAGCTTATTCAGGGTTCTCATAATGAGCATCCTGAATAAGCTTTCTTTGATCCGTATGTACAAGAGAAGGGGTTACAGTGTCTAAGGATTGACAGATTTGATTATCAGACTGGCTTGACAGTCAAGATATAAATTATACAAGGTTAATCAATTAAAATTTAAATGATTCGCAGATAGATAATGAGAAAGTTCTTTAAAAGTTGACAAAAAAACGCTATAATGATAGTATGTTTAGGAATTGAATACTATATAAAGTGAAACACCAGGAAAAAAAATTTGGTGTTTTTAAAAGGGAATCAGGTGAGAAACCTGAACGATCCGGTCACTGTAAGAAAGGAGTCCTTCTTTATTAATCCATTGTAGCAAAGCTATGAGAAGGAAAAGAGGATGTTGAAAATCAAGTCAGGAAACCTGCTTTATGTAGAAGAACGATGATGCTTCCGAGCAAAGTAACCATCTAGAAGACTAAAGGTAAAATAATTACTGAATGGTCTTCTTTGTGGTGCCTGTGTATACAGACACTTTTTTCTTTGTTTTAGGAAATGGAGTTGTTCATTCAATAATAAAACTAGGAGAAAAAAATTATCATGAGAAACAAGAAAAGAATTGCTAATTTATTATTGGCTATCATGCTTTTATTCACATTGACAGGCTGTGGATCCAATGCAACAAATGAAGATACTGGCAGAAAAGATGCAGAAAAAATTATCGAAGATAATAGGGATAATACGGTGCAAGACCAAGAGGATTCAAGAAGTGAAGAAGGTGTAGCAAAGGAAAAAAGAACAGAGTATCCTGTGACTATAACCACATATGGAACCGATGGAAAAGAATTAGAAACTACTTATGAAAAGGCACCTGAAAAAGTACTGGCCGTGTATCAAGGAAGTATTGAAACCCTATTAGCATTAGGTCTTGAAGAACGCATCATTGCAACGGCTGGATTAGATAATGAAGTACCAGATTCCTTAAAAGCTGCATTTTCAAAAACAAACTATTTGGACGAATTTACTCCTTCATTAGAATCCGTAACAATGCTGGAACCAGATATGATTTTATCATGGGGTTCTCTTTTCAAAGAAAAGACCTTGGGAGATGCATCGGCTTGGATAGAAAAAGGCACTAATACTTATATTAATAGTAATACAAGACCGGCTACCGGAGAGGTTTCTTATGATAGAACACTGGAAAATGAGTACAGGGATATTTTAAACCTGGGTTTAATTTTTGATGTACAAGATAAAGCGGAGTCCATTGTAAAGGATATGAAGGATACCGTTGAAGCGGTAACAGAAGTAGCATCAAAACAGGAGAAAAAACCATCTGTGCTGATTTTAGAGTCTTATGATTCTACTTTTACAAATTATGGGGCAAGTAGTTTAGGCGGTGATATGGTTACTACTTTAGGTGGTATATTAGCCAAAGAAGATGGCAGTGATTTAGGGAAAGAAGATATAATAGCTTTAAATCCGGATGTTATTTTTGTTGTATATATGCCTTATGAGGGAGACGATGCAGAAAAATTAAAACAGGAAAAGTTAGATGTATTTCTTAAGGATGAATCCATGGCAAGTTTAAGTGCCGCACAAAATAGTAGAGTGGTGCCAATTATGTTAAGCGAAATGTATGCAAGTACGACTCGAACTAAAGATGGTATTGTGACACTTGCTCAGGGATTATATCCAAATATTGAAATAAAATAGGTATGAAAACAGGAAAAAAAGCAGGAAACTTATTTTGGGGCCTATGTTATCTGGGATTGATTGTAGTGCTTATACTTTCAGTGCTAACTGCAATTACCTTTGGGAATGCAGAAATTACAGTTAGTCAGGTCTATGGGATTTTATTTTACAAATTATTTCATTTAGAGCAATACGAGGCATTCTCGTCAGGTGCAATTCATGATGTTGTGTGGCTGATTCGTTTTCCCAGGGTACTACTTGCAATCGCAATTGGAATTGGACTATCTGTCTGTGGAGACGTTATGCAGGCAGTTGTAAAAAATCCTTTGGCTGATCCCTATGTATTAGGCATTTCCTCGGGAGCTTCTTTTGGGGCAACACTGGCGATTATGCTGGGAATAGGAAGTCTGTTTGGTAATAATTTTACAGGAGTTATGGCCTTTTTGGGTGCTCTTGGTTCTTCTTTCTTGGTAATTAGCTTATCTAACCTCGGAGGAAAAGCAAAGACAGGAAAGCTTATATTAGCGGGAATGGCAGTTGGTTCCATTTGTTCTGCCTTTTCCAATTTTGTGCTATATATTGCAAATGATCGAAATGCTGCTACAGAAGTTACCTTCTGGACTATGGGTAGTTTAGCCGGTGCAAAATGGGGCATTGTCAAGGTGGTATTACCAATTATGATTTTAGGAGCCTTGTTTTTTTGGACACAAGCAAGGAATCTCAATCTAATGCTATTAGGGGAAGATACGGCAATTACTCTGGGAACAGACCTAAGAGCTGTAAGAATACTATACCTTATATTGGTATCTATTATGGTGGGCTTTGCCGTTTTTTCTTCTGGTATAATTGGATTTGTAGGATTAATTATCCCCCATGCAGTTCGTATGGTCACTGGAACTGATCATAAGAAATTAATACCAACCAGTGCACTTGTAGGAGGTATATTCCTGGTATGGGCAGATGTAGCAAGTCGGGTCATACTAAAACATTCCGAGTTACCAATCGGTATACTAATTTCTTTAATAGGTGCGCCTTGTTTTGTAATTCTTATGTTACGTAAGTCATATGGAATTGGAGGGAAGAAAACATGAGTATAAAGGTAGAAGACCTAACCTATTCCTATGGACATAAAAATGTATTAGATAGTGTGGAAATTCAGTTACGAAGGAAAAGTTTTACTGGAATAATCGGTCCAAACGGATGTGGGAAATCAACTTTATTAAAATGTATATACCGTGTACTTAAACCCCAAATAGGGACCATATGGCTGGAAGATAAACCTCTGAATAGTTATAGCGTAAAAGAATCATCAAAGTACATATCAGTTATGGCACAGCACAATTCTTACCAGTTTGATTTTAAAGTAAAAGATATTGTAATGATGGGAAGAGCCCCGCACAAAAGATTGCTGGAAAGAGATACGCTAAAAGATTATCAAATTGTTGAAAAAGTGTTGGAGAGTGTGAATATGTTGGAATTTTTGGAAAGAGAATTTGCAACATTATCTGGTGGGGAACAACAAAGGGTACTCTTAGCAAGGGCATTAGCTCAAGACGCGAGGACACTCATACTCGATGAGCCAACTAATCATTTGGATATTACATATCAACTGCAATTAATGAGAATCTTAAAAAAACAAGATATCACCATATTTGCAGCTATGCATGATTTAAATATTGCCGCCATGTACTGTGATTACCTATATATTATGAAAGAGGGAAGAGTAATCGCACAGGGTGAAACAAACAAGATATTAACCCCAGAGAGAATTTTTGAAGTCTATCAAGTTGAATCCCAAATAGTACAGGATAAGAATGGGAAACTTCATATATTATTTACAGGAGATCAGCTATAATAAGTCAAGCTAAAAGGAGACGTATGATTAATAGTTCTAAATTAATCACACAAGAAAAAATGGGTATAAAAATAGGTATATTACATTGCTTAGAGGCTGCTAAAGTATGTGCCGGATGTGGATGTCTGAATGCTTTTAATCTAAAGAAAGGAAGTTTTACAGAATATGCGGAGGAAGATATACTTGCAGCATATTTTACCTGTAATGGATGTAAAAAACAAAATGGGGCTTCTCCAAAAGATGATATGGGCATGATAGAAAAAGTAGAAAGGTTACAATCAGAAAGGATAGATGTGGTGCATGTTGGAGTCTGTTGTGAAAATGCAGATGGAAGTTTTTGCGAAAGAATAGCAGAAATTGTTGAAATGATAAAGCTAAAAGGGATTCAGATAAAAAACAGGACTCACATGTAAAACATAATTCTATGTTAATCGATAAAGTTAAGAAATACAAAATTAATATCATAATGATAAATCATATCAGAACATAAACTATATTCAAATTATCATAACGGTTGTTGTTTGAATGAAGCCTATACTTTTAGGGACACTCGAAAGGGTGTCCCTCTTGATGTTCGGAAAAGGGGGGGAAAGATAAAGCTTTCCACCAAAGCTTCATCATGCTCAGACGGCACTCTAAAAGTTTATCCTCTGCATGTTGGAGATACATTTTTGACTTATGGTCAATTCTACGGTGGTTTGGATGGGTGGGTAGGACTGACAGGATTCTTTAAAACTTTTGTGAATAAAGATACTATAACCATACCACATTATACACATATCTTATTGATCATCCCAAGCATGGCCTTATGATGGTAGATGCGGTTATCAACTTGGAACAGGCCAATGAACCTGATGGATTTTATAACCATAACTATATGGTTCCAAGTCTGCTGACTGTGAAAGATGAATATAGGCTTACAACTGATCAGGAACTGCAGGTAAAGCTGATAATTTTTTAAAATGTTTTATATATGCTTGCTTTTTTCGAAATCTCGAAATATGATATATAAAAGACAATTATTATGGGGATGGATATATCATGGAATACTTAACTGTCAAAGAAGCTGGCGCAAAATGTGTCCTAACCGGGCGTATCTTGAATTATTGCTCTGCCGGACGAATTAAGGATTCAGTAAAACCCCCCCTGTGGCTGGTGCCTGAATCGGCTGAAAGGCCGCTGGATGGCAGAAAGACATTCTCGAAAAGAAAAGGCGTGGTGAAATGAGACATATTCTCGTGGTAGAAGATGATGTTATGCTAAATTCCGGTTTGTGCTATAATCTCGAACTGGACGGATATAAAGCAGTACCCGCCCTTAATGCTGCGGCGGCTTTGGAAAAAATACATAGCGAATCTTATGATCTTATCATTTTGGATGTGAATCTGCCAGACAGCGATGGCTTCAAGCTGTGTAAAAAGATCAAGGCTGTACGGGACATCCCGGTGGTGTTCCTGACTGCCCGTGACTTGGAAGCCGACGTGATGGCAGGTTTTGAGCTGGGTGCGGATGATTATATCACAAAACCCTTTAACATCAATATTTTCCGAAAAAAAGTGGCTGCTATTTTGAAACGGTCGGAAAAATCGGCAAATAAAAATCTATATATATACAATGACCTTGCGATAGATTTTGACAGGCTGACGGCGTCTGTTAAGGACGAGCCGGTGCTCCTCACCCCCATTGAATATAAAATACTGAAGATTTTTACAAACAACCCGGATATTCTTTTGACACGGCAGATTTTACTTGAGAAGCTCTATGACGTGGAAGCAAACTTTGTGGACGAACACGCTCTGACCGTCAATATAAACCGTTTGAGAAATAAGATTGAAGCTGAGGACAGAAAGTATATTAAAACGGTTTATGGTATGGGTTATGTATGGAACGGTGATAAAGTATGAGAAAGAGCTTATCTGTAAAAGGAATCTACCTTAGTATCGGAGCTGCCTTTACCGTTATTACAGTCTGCTTTCATATTGTGATATTTCGCTATACGAAAGACCCGGTGATAAGGTGTGCCGCAATCGTCTTCTCCTTGTTGCTTGTGCTGATTGGTATCACCTTGATTTTACTGCTCAGGAACAAACTGCTTGCCTTTTCGGCATCCTTGAACGCCTGTATTGACGATATCGTAAATGGCAAAGAGGATGTGCAGTTTGATCTGGAATCGGAGACTCTGACAGGCAAATTTAACTACAGGCTTAAACGCCTGTACGAAATCATGAGACGAAACCGGGAGCAGATCCAGGAAGAAAAACGGTCCATTCAGGAAATGGTCTCCGACATATCCCACCAAGTCAAAACACCGGTGGCAAACTTAAAAATGTATAATTCCACCTTGCTGGAGCGCAAACTTCCTCTTGAAAAAGAGCAGGAATTCCATAAATTGATGGAATCCCAAATTAACAAGCTGGATTTTTTAATGGAGGCGATGGTGAAAATGTCACGGTTGGAAACAGGGGTCATTACCCTTTCTATTTCTCCCGCACCTATTTATGATACGATCGGGCTTGCTCTGGCAGGTATCGTACTGCCTGCAGGGAATAAAAATATCGAAGTTGCCGTAGACTGTGATTACTCCTTTGTTGTGCCGCATGATAAGAAATGGACAGCGGAAGCGTTGTTTAATATTTTAGATAATGCGGTCAAATACACCCCGCCGGGCGGAAAAATTACTGTGACTGCGGTTAAATGGGAGATGGCAACAAAAATTGATATTACCGATACGGGTAAGGGAATTCCGGAGCGGCATCTGGCGCAGATATTCAAACGCTTTTACCGGGAAGAGGATGTACATAGTATTGACGGTGTGGGTCTCGGTCTCTACCTGTGCCGTGAGATCATTTCCAGACAGGGCGGCTACATTCAGGTAAAATCCGAAGTAGGAAAAGGTTCCACGTTCTCGGTGTTTCTCCCAAGCCAAAGCTATTCTGGGGAATAGGCTTTGGTTTTACGAAAGGCAGCTTTGACGGCTGCCTTTTTTCTTTAATGAATGAAATGTTTCAAAACTGTGACAATTGATTTTGGGATTGAGACAATTGAGTGACATTTGTCCTGTAGGATGGGAATATAAACCGAAACCAGGAGGATTTTCTATGAGTGAATTAAAGACAAACTGTTTCCAGGGAGGTGAATGGATTGTTTCAAAATAATAACAGCGCTGTGATTAAACATTTATCAAAAACCGGTCTTAAATCCAGTAAATTGCGTAACCTGCTTGCGGGAGCCGTTATCGCACTCGCAGCTTTTCTTTTGGCGCTTGCTTCGACATTTGCCTGCAACGCCGCCATGGAACTGCAAAATCTTACGCATTATCAAGCCGTGTTTGAAAATGCGGATACGCAGGTGATCGAAAAAATCAGGACAAATCCGGATGTAGAAGCCTGTGGGATAAGTCGGCAGACCGGGATGGTCAAAAGCGGAGATATCAGTCTTTCTCTGCTGTATTCGGATGAAAAGACGATGGAACTATCCAATATCCGCATAAAAACAGGAGTGCTGCCGGAGCAAGTCAATCAAATTGCTATCGAAAAGGGCTATCTGGATTCCGTTAATTCAGGAGCAGAAATCGGCGATGACATAACCCTTACCTACCGTAACAGCATAAATAAGGAAATGCAAACGGACAGCTTCATCATTACGGGCTTTTTGGGAACCGGTGCTGAAAATGAAATGGGCAGGAAGGCATACAACGCAGTTGTATCTCAGGCATTTATTGATTCCGATCCCGCCCTGTCCTCCGTTTATTCAACTGTAGTCATAAAGGTTGCAAATGCGGACGGGTATTCCAATGCGGACTTAAAAGCGAAAATTAAAGAAATCGGTCAACTGGCAGGTCTCCCGGGGAAATCCATATACATCAATGCTATAAACGTAGACAGCAATAACACCACAGCCGAGACATCTGCTGCCGTTTTAGCCATTGCTCTGGTTGTCGTAATTGCAGCCGCACTTGTCATTTACAATATTTTTTATATTACAATTATACGCAAAGTAAACGAGTACGGCCAACTGCGAACGCTGGGGGCAACGAAAAGACAAATCAGAAAAATAGTGATGCGGGAAGGAAAACTGTTGTCCCTTCAATACATTCCTGTTGGAATATTGTTAGGAAGCGGCGTAAGCTATCTGCTCCGGCCGTCCATGTGGCTTGCCGTCCCGAGTCTGATATTGGCTCTCTGCGGTGGGATCATTACCTTTCTTACCGTTATGCTGTCCTTAAGAAAGCCTGCTAAAATCGCAGCCGGTGTTTCGCCTATGGAGGCGGTTCTTTATACGGATTTCCATGGAAGTTCAAAGGGTAAAAAACGCAGTGTCAAAAAGCTCACGCCCTTTGAACTTGGGAGAATATATCTTACAGGGAATAAAAAGAAAACCGCGGTCACTTTCCTGTCTCTTACGTTGAGCGGAATATTGTTTATTACCGCCGCTTCCCTGTTGTCTTCTGTTGACCCTGTCAGACGTGCCAAGCAGGGTTTTCCCTATGGGGGTGAATATACGATTGGCTTAAACAGTGATTTATTGTCTCCCTCCACGAGCTACAGTGATCTTCAAATCAACAATCCTTTGTCGGAGGAGCTGAAAGCAAAAATAACCTCAATCAGCGGCGTGGACAGCGTGGAAATCCATAAATATATCAGCGCCAGGTTGGTTGGTGTAATTCATGACGATGAGACAATTAATGTAGATAATATTCGGGAAAAGGACGCCGCAGAGTTAAAAAAATATCTGATTGAAGGTGACTTGCCTGACTCCTCAGCCGATCAGATCCTTGTCAATCGCGCGACAATTACCTATGAATACTTTGGCCTGCATTACCGGCCGGGCAATACAATTACGATGCTTCTTTATGACGGGAACACGCAGATCTCAAAGGAATTTACGGTGTCCGGCATTATAGATAATGATGACAGCGGGGATACCCTGTTCCTTCCGGACAGTGTGATGGATGCATTGATGACACAAAATTGCAATCTGAGTTTCGAAATTCTATCCGGTCAAAGCTACTCGGCGGATGTCGAAGCACAGCTAAAGGCGCTGATAGCGTCAGAGGATAAGCTTGAATTTGTATCCATGAAGGAGCAGACGGAGCTCGAAGGTCGTGTTTTACATGTGATTGGTACTGCAGTCTATACCTTAGTTGCCTTGATTGCCTGCTTTGGCCTGGTGAACCTTGTAAATACAATAATTACAAATATTCTGTCAAGGAAGAATGAGATAGGTATTATGCAGGCGGTGGGACTGAGCAGAAGGCAATTGATAAAAATGCTGAATACGGAAAATGCATACCTGATATTTGGAAGCTTTATCGTATCTGTTTTTCTTGGAAGCGCTCTCGGATATTACGTTTGCATAGCGGCGGGAAATGTCGGTGGACTGTCGTATATCCAATACCAATTCCCAATATGGATAAATGCCGTATATTTTCTGCTGATGATGATTCTGCAGGCGGTAACGACACGTTTTATTGGAATGTTCCTGCAGAGGCACAGTGTAATAGAGCGGCTTAGGGAGGTTTAAAGGAGGAGATTTTATGAGCATATTAAAGACGAGCGAATTGAAAAAGTATTATAAAACCGGGCCGAACCTTGTGAAAGCCTTGGACGGCGTCGGCCTAAACGTGGAGCCGGGTGAATTTGTGGCGATTGTCGGCACCTCCGGCAGCGGTAAGTCCACCCTGCTGCACCTGCTCGGAGGTCTGGATAACCCGACCTCCGGCAAGGTGGAAGTAGATGGGAAAGAACTCTCCAAGATGAACGACGACCAGCTTACGATTTTCCGCCGCAGGAATATTGGCTTTGTTTTTCAGAATTACAATCTTGTGCCGATCCTGAACGTCTATGAGAATATCGTCCTGCCTATTGAGCTGGACGGAGAGAAGCCGGATAAAGCCTTCATTGATCAGATCGTGAGTATGCTGGGGCTTAAGGGAAAGCTTGATAATCTGCCGAACAATCTGTCCGGCGGACAGCAGCAGCGTGTGGCTATTGCACGGGCGCTGGCTACAAAACCTGCTATCATACTTGCCGACGAGCCCACCGGGAATCTGGACAGCAGGACCAGTCAGGAAGTGCTGGGTCTTCTCAAAATGACGAGCGGGCAGTTACATCAGACCATTGTCATGATCACTCACAACAATGAGATCGCCCAGCTTGCCGACCGTATCGTGCGTATTGAAGATGGCCGGATCGTGGCGTGAGGGGGCGCCAAGGCCCCTATGCTCCACTAAAATTTTGGGTAGTAAAAGATGCCATGCGGTTAAATCCGCATGGCATCAGCCTTTTTGAGACGTTCAACCTCCGATTTACTATGCACACAATCGGTATTTCAGCTTCTGGGGCTGATACGGCTTGTCTATGTCGCCAAAAACTGGCAATAAATGCCAAGATTGTCTATTATTCTTATAGAGAAATAGATATATAATAAAAATAATAGAATGCTTCCGGCTATTCCGGATTCAAAGGCTTAATGTCCAGGTCAGTAAACTGGGATGCTCAGAACAATTATGAGTTCACAAATATTTACCGTGCTTACTTTGATGCATTGAAATAGTACAGTTAAAAACTGTGGCTCGTCTCATGGGTGAGCTGCAGATAATAAAATATAAGGAGGTCAAAAATGACTAATAAGAGGTTATCTTTTAAAGCACTATCACTTATGGTAGTGTTAGCAGTATTCATATCCACATTTTGCGTAGCCTTACCGGCGAGCGCAGCCGCCAGAGGGGCATGGGCTGCAAATACTGCATATGCAGTAAATGATACAGTAACATACAGTGGAAGTACTTATACCTGTATTCAGGCACATACTTCCCTCGTAGGTTGGGAACCATCCAATGTTCCTGCTTTATGGCAGAAAGGCGGCAGCGGAACTAACCCAACACCAACACCGACGCCACCGGCAACAAACGGAGTGACATTCTATGCAGATATAAACTATGGCGGAACAGCAAAAACACTTGGGGTAGGCAATTATACACTGTCTCAGTTGAACGCAAAAGGAATTCCGAATGACTGGATGTCCTCTCTCAAGGTTCCCAGTGGCTGGACGGTTGAAGTTTATCAGAATGATAATTTTGGAGGAACAAAATGGACCTATACTTCAAGTTCTTCCTGGGTTGGCGACTCTGCCAATGACAAAATGTCATCGGTTAAGATTTATACTGGTTCATCAAATCCTTCCGTAACAAAGCCTTCCGAGGTTCCAAGCAACATATGGACCTACACAATGAATGTGGACAATAAGTTTGGTAAAGGCGGAGATTTTGCTTTATTGCTGTGTGCTGTTATCAAAAAGGAAAGCAGCTTTGGAGCAGGCTTACCAGGCAGCCCATCAGCCGGAGACGGATTGATGCAGGTAGAACCGAACACACGTAATGCTTATTTATCTCAATTCAGCTCAAAATTTGGCCGTGCTTATAATCACAGCAGTGAACAAGATCAGGTATGCATGGGCGCACTGATTTTAGATGAAAAGATTGCTAAATTCGGCAATATATATAACGGTTTATTGCACTATAACGGAGGAGATTACTGGTATCCGGGAGCAACAGATTCTTATGGCCGTCCTATTCTGGCAAATCAATATGCAGATTCAGTTTATGCTACATATAAGGGCTACGGCGGTAAGAATTAGGGGGGCTTGTGCGGTATTTCTTTATTAGTATCAGCAGAATACAGAACAAATTCATGTAGATATTAAGGGGGGTAATTAAATGCATACTTTAAGTAAGAAATCGTTTGGCAAAATTCTGTCACTAATAATTGTGTTTACATTATTGTGCGGTATTTTTACTACAATCCAGGCAAGTGCAGCCGCCAGAGGGGCATGGGCTGCAAATACTGCATATGCAGTAAATGATACGGTAACCTATAGTGGAAGTAATTATACCTGTCTTCAGGCACATACTTCCCTCGTAGGTTGGGAACCACCCAATGTTCCTGCCTTATGGCAGAAAGGCGGCAGCGGAACTACACCGACACCTCCAGCAACAAACGGAGTGACATTCTATGCAGATAAAGACTACGGTGGAACAGCAATAACACTTGGGATAGGTAATTATACACTGTCTCAGTTGAACGCAAAAGGAATTCCGAATGACTGGATGTCCTCTCTCAAGGTTCCAAACGGCTGGACTGTTGAAGTATTTCAAAATGATAATTTTGGAGGAACAAAATGGACCTATACTTCAAGTTCTTCCTGGGTTGGTGACACAGTTAATGACAAAATGTCATCAGTTAAAATCTTTGAAACTGCAGGGAGCGGCAATCTTGTATGGAGCGACGAATTTAACGGAAGTTCACTGGATGGTTCAAACTGGGTATATGATATAGGTACAGGCAGCAGCGGATGGGGAAATAATGAGCTTCAATATTACACAAACCGCTCACAGAACGTTCAGGTAACCGGCGGAAACCTGGTAATAACAGCTCAGAAGGAATCCTATGGCGGCATGAACTATACTTCCGCACGTATAAAGACAAAAGGCTTGCGTCAGTTCACATATGGAAAAATTGAAGCAAGAATAAAGCTGCCGTCAGGTGAAACTCAGGGAATCTGGCCTGCATTCTGGATGCTGGGTTCAAATATAGATTCTGTTGGCTGGCCTAAATGCGGAGAAATTGATATCATGGAGCGTGTAAACAAAAATTCGGTTGCAAATGGAACTGTACATTGGGACAATAATGGACAGTACGCATCTTTTGGAAGAACTTCAGGAAATATTGATTTTTCACAATACCATGTATACAAAATTGAATGGGATTCAAAATATATCAGATGGTTTGTGGACGGAGTACAGTATAATGAAATACTGATCGAAAACGGCACAGGCAATACGGAAGAATTCCAGAAGCCTTTCTTCATACTGTTTAACCTTGCCGTAGGCGGAAACTGGCCAGGAAGCCCTAATGGAGCTACCACGTTCCCAGCAAAGATGTATGTGGATTATGTCCGTGTATATAAATAAGTCAGCTTGATATACACCTAGCCACCAATCAAACAAAGAGCAAAGGGACTTGAACCATTGAGGTTTGGGTCCTTTTGTTAATAGCTTAAGTCTATTCTTGCAGTACATAATGCTCGAAACACATACAAAAATCCATGAACCCAGTTAAGGTATGAGGTACAGCCTTAACTGGGTTTCATGGTCGGAATATTATTGCAGTAAAAGTGTAACACCGGAATGAAAAGTAGGGATAACAACACGCCCGCCTTCCGCCATGGCAGCAGGAAGTTTTTCTAAAAATTCATATAACCCCTGCTCGATTATTCTTCTACATAGTTAGACACAGCGGAAAATAACCGCTTCACCGTATCATAAGATAATTTCCTGCGGCGGTATTCATCTACAATTCCCTTATTGTTCATAGTACGTGGACGGGTGCCAAACCATTCTTTGCAGACACGGATATCACAGAACTGCCATATGTAGATGCCGGAGCAGCCGGGTTGATTTAAGACTGCGGTAATCTGTTCTTCTAAAGCCTGGGCCTGATATTCTTCAGACCATTTATCATGTGTTGGAGTCCGGTACCCATAGAGAGCACCGGCACCAATTTCTGTAATCAGAAACGGTTTTCCGTTTCCTGAGGTTTCTTCCTGAACCCAATTATATAAATCCGAAAGATAATCGGCTACAGGAGTATCATGATACCACTGCGGATAAATATTATAAGATACTACTTCCGGATATCCAAAGCAAAGATCTGTTTTAAATTTACAGCTTGCGGATGAACGGGGTCTTGAAGAATCTAATTCTTTGATTTGTGTGTATTGTTTAGCATAACATTCCCTGCCATACTCTGTTTCGCTGGCACATTCATTTAGAATTCCCCAGATGTAGATGGAGGGATGATTATAGTGAGCCGGAATCATTTCTGCTATAACATCCTCACATTGCTTCTGAAAATTCGGATTTCGCATCTGTTCTTCTGTTAAACCTCTGGCATGATTTTCTTCCCAAACAAGAATACCCATTTCATCACAGAGATCCAGAAAGAGCTCATCATTCGGGTAATGTGAAGTTCTGATTGAATTACCTCCTAAATTCTTAGCCAGCAATAAGTCATAAGAAATTGCTTCGTAAGGCAGTGAGCAGCCAAAGTTCGGATGGTCTTCATGGCGGCAGAAGCCTTTGATTCTAAGCTGCTTTTTATTAATGAAGATTTTTTTTCCCTCGATTTCAATTACACGAAAACCAACACGGTCGATCAGATCGTCAATCGGTTCGTTATTTTCATAGAGTACGGTATTTAATAAGTAAAGGTTTGGAGTTTCCGGCATCCAAACCTTTGCATCCGGAAAAACAAAGGTTTTCGTTACAGTCACGAAGCTGTTGGCCGGAACAGCGGTATCCGGAAAAGTGCAATTAACACGGTCCAATTCGGAAGAAACAGAAACAATATGTTCTTCCGAACTTATATTAGCCAGGCAAATATCTAATCTGCCTTTCCAACCGTTATCTTTTATTGGAGTAAAGTGGACCGATTTAATATAAACGTCAGATACGGTTTCTAAAGCTACAGGGCGGGAGATTCCGCCATAGGACATATAATCATTCGGAACATGAAGGGAAGAAACCTCACTAAACCGGTTATCGGCTTTAACTTCAAGAAGGTGTTCTCCTTCGGGTACATTTTTAACTATTGTACTGAATATGGTATATGCATTATAATGTGAAGCTATCTCTTCTCCATCCAGATAAACCGTCGCAGTATGGCTGACTCCCTTAAATTCCAGCCGGATATTGCCACCGGCTCTAAAAGTAGTACGATACATCCCTTCCCCCCGATAAGAAACAAAATCGGGATAAGTTTCCCAACAGCTGGGGACAGGGACCTGGTATTTCTCTCCCTTTTGGTCTGCGGTTATAGGAGAAAACTCCCAAAGCTTTCCGCTTAATTCTTGCTGAAATCTTATTTTATGTGTTGTAAAAGTACGTAACATCTGGTTATACCTCTCTTTTTTAATGAATTATTAATGAATTAATATCTATCATGAATTCTTCTTATTTATAAGCTTGCAGGGTCCCTGGGGGCGGATAAGGAACATAACACACATATAAACAGTTAAGAAAACATAGCAGCGGCAGAAGCTTAAGTACTTTAATTAAAGTTTGCCTCATTACCGGAATAAACAATTTCAGAGGGAGAATACCCGGTGTATTTTTTAAAAACTTTACTAAAATATTGGGGATTATCAAAACCCAGTTGTTCACTTATCTGGTAAATCTTAAGATGTCCCTTGGATAAAAGCGCCTGAGCAGTTTTTACTTTCAGCCTGGTCACATAATTCGTAAATCCAAGTTGATTGTAAACTTTGAATAAAGCAGATAAATAATTCGGGCTGATGCCGATTGCTTTGGCAACATCATTTAAGGTATGTTTGTCATAAATATGATTCTGGATATATTTCTTGGCATCCAGCACGATCTTATATTTTGGGTCGTTAATTCGATTCGTTATTGTATCGGTAACACAATATTCAACTCGTTTTAAATAGTTATACAGAGCATCCCTGGTTTTTAAAGAATATAACATGGGATAATTGAGTTCCTGGTCCCCAAAGGCTTCCTGCAATATCTTTTCTCCGTTTTCCAAGCAGTTGATTATCAGATGGATGACACAGGAAATCAAATTAATGGAGTATTCGATCCCCAATGTATTTATATTTGATATCAGAATTTCAATTGTTGTGTGAAAAAGCTGTATGTTATCCTGTTCGATTGCATGAATCAGGGTTTTGTTTATATCGGTAATATTAATATCCCTGTTAACAGAGGTCACGGTTTGGGAAGGTTTAAAACGATCGGACAGTATAATCGTATTCTTATCGTTGGTCTGCAGCAAAGCTTGTTGAGCAGTTGCAAAACTATGGGCAATGTCCATAGGTGTTTTAGCTTTTTTACCAATACCTGAGTAAAGCTGCACATTAAAATATTGGCGGCATAAAAGGGAGGCATCAAGCAATGCTGATTTCCATAAAACCGGATCGTTTTCAGCTTCCGTCAGCAATAGGATGATACCCATTAATTGATGGCTGTAAGCTGTTATATAGCATTTGAAATGCATCTCAAGTGCCATTTTTACGGAGTTTAAAATACTGAAATACAAACGGTATTGCTGGTTTGAGGCAGGTTCTGAATTATTTGGATATTCCACCTGTAACGATACAGTGATAAAGGAATCAGCGATCAGATCCTGCCCAAAGGATTCTGCCAGTTCCAATATCTGCTCATTGGAATGATAACCGCCATTTAATAAAAAGTAATAAAAACGGTTGATAAACACGTTTGTCGGAAGTACTGTTTCATCTATAGAGTAATTCATTTTTTTATCCAGTTCACGAAAAGCCCGGTCTAAGATCTCTTTTAGTATATCCCGGTTAAATTCCATTTTGATTAAATAGTCAAAGGCATGGTATTTGAGGGCTTCCCTGGCATAATTAAAATCTTCGTAGCTGGTAAGGAATAGGAAAAGCGGCTTTTGCAGAAAGTGTTCGTCCACATATTTGGCAAGTTCCAGACCATCCATTACGGGCATTTTGATATCGGTAATTACAATATCAGGGTGGGCAGTATGAATGATAGAGAGTGCTTCTTTCCCATTTTGTGCGGCACCGACAATTTCCACAGTGGAACCATATATGGTTGTAAGCATTGTCTGAAGGCCGATTCTGGCAAGTGATTCGTCGTCTATTATTAATATTTTATACATAGGTACCTCCTTAGCAGTTATATAAATTACCGCCGTCTTCCATAAGATTAAGAGGAAGCAAGACATATACACAGGTGTATTCGCCAACTTTACTTTCAATATGCAGTCCATATTTCGGACCATATTCGATCGTAATTCTTTTGTGAATATTATGAATCCCGATACCGGACATTTTGTCACTTCTGTTGGAATCCAGATCATTTAATTTCTCAAGATCTTCCTGTTTTATTCCGGCACCGTTATCTATAATGCGTATCAGCAGATCACCGTCCTTTTCTTCGGCTTTAATTTGTATTTTTTTTCTTGAGTGTAAAGGTTCAATTCCATGGAAGATGGCATTTTCCACTAAGGGCTGCAAGGTGAACTTTATCATTCTGGCTTGATAAAGAGTTTCCTTTTCTATCAGGTATTCGATCTCAAACATATTACCGTAGCGGTAGGATTGTAAAACGGCATAATCTTTTATAAAATTTATTTCATCCCTTAAAGGAACTGTTTCTCCCGGATTGCGGAAGGTTTGTCGCAGCATTCTGCTAAAAGTGGTAGTCATATCAACGACGCCCGGAATCCCGTTAATTTCTCCCAGCCACCGGATCGAATTAAGTGTATTATATAGAAAATGAGGATTTATTTGGCTTTGAAGTGCCTGAAATTGATAATTTTGCTTCAATTTCTCATCTTCTAATTCTTTCTGCATAAGTTGGTTGATATTTCCGGCCATATTCACAATTTCCTGTGATATAAGCCAAAATTCATCAGAGGTGCGAATCGTATTTTCTATTTGAAATATGCCCTGTGAGACATCTTGAAGCTGTTCACAGATCTTTATAATTGGCCGTTTTATCAAACGTTGCAGCAGAATATAAAAGAGGACTACGATCAGAACTATGAAAGCTAAGGCGGGGATAAATACCTGATATGTATCGTCTTTAAAAAAATTAAAGTTATAATTGGAGAGCTTCTGGGCCAATATAATATCGCTGTTATTGGCAGAGACTATCACATAGCTGTCTCCCCCTAATGTGGGGATTGGTTCAGTTACTTTGACGTTGGCATATAAGGCTTTCGACGGGACCGTATAAATCTGATTATATGTATCTGTTACTTCTGTAAATTCGGAGGAAGAGTATTCATAAATGCTGTCATTTAAACGGATCAGCACAGAATCTTCCGCGGTAGAACCTAACATTCCCAGTTGGTTCGTGATCCATTTATCACTTAGTGCAAAATAGATTGTTCCAATTTGGCGGTTACCGTGTTTTGTATATATTTTGCTTTGCAGCGGTATAACATATTTTTGGGCATAAAGATTGGAGTAAAAAAACGGAGATTTTACGATACCGGCCGGAAAGCGCCTGTTCCGGTTATCACACAGTTCTTCAAAATGAGTCAGATCGGTGGAATGACCGTAAAGCAATCCGACTGTTATTGTGTTATTATGTTTTCCTGAAGTAATGACACATTTTGCAACATTATCATAAATACCAAAATTCGTAAGCAAGGAATTCACTTCTACATAAGCACGGACTATAATATATTTTGGATTATTGCTTGGATCTACTATACCCGAAGCATTGTTATTATCGTAAGAAATATCAATTTCGGACTGGTCAAGGGTGAAAAATTTCTCAACGGCCGGATTGCTGGATAAAGTTTGGGTAAACCGGATAAACTGCAAATAATCCCGGTCAATATTTAGTAAGGCCAGGGAAAGACGGTTTCCAATCTCTTCGGATTCCATCTTTATATAATTTTCTTTCGTATTCGTGTAAAGAATAAAATACAATATACAGGTCATAAGTAAAGACAGAAAGATACAAAGGGATAGAAGTTTTAATTTGATACTTGATTTTGTTCTAATTATCTGTTTCATGTCTTCACCTGTTTTTTAGTATAGAAGTAGTATAAAGCAGAGATTTCCATTCGTCAACGAGTATAAAGCATTACAGGAATATAGCGTAATATTTTACACGGTAAAGTAAAATATTACACTTTCGATTGCAAAAAAATGAATGAGTGTTAGAAAATGCACAAAAAAATAAAATAATCCCTTGAAATAGATTGGTCACAATGTATAATTATCAATATAAAAACCGACACGTTATATGCATAATAACAAAACATCCTGCGGGGGCGGATGTGCCGGTAAAAAAGGAGGAAGTAAAATGTATAAAAAGCTGATTGCGCTGGCATTAGCCGGCACAATGATGATTACATCTTTAACAGGCTGCGGCAGGGATGCTGGTACGGCGGGAAGTAAAGATGCTGCGGAAACAACAGGCGCAACAACGGACCAAGCAACAACAGGAGCCCAGGCAGACAGCGGGGAAGCAGTGACGATCAAGGTATCATTATGGGATTATTCCAATACGGAATATTATAAAGCGATCTTTAAGGCTTTCGAAACTTCGCATCCCAATATTAAGATTGAACCGGTTGAAGCATCTTCAGCGGAATATGATGATTTGATTCAGGTTAAGATGGCTTCAAAGGAAGATTTTGACGTTGTATTTTCGAAAGGAACGCCGGCTCTAAGTGCCCTAGTCGCAAAAGGCCATATGCAGGCACTGGATGATATGATGGCAAGTGATCCGGAATTTAATAAAGATGCTTATGGCGGTTTAACGGATCAATTAATGTTGGAAGGAAAAACATATTCCATCCCCTTTAGAAAAGATAATAACCTGCTCTACTTCAACAAAGATTTATTTGATGCTGCCGGAGTTGCTTATCCGGAAGATGGAATGACAATGGAGGAATACCGTGAATTAGCGAAAAAGCTGACAAGCGGAGAAGGTAATGAAAAAGTTTATGGGGCTTATGTACATACCTGGGCAAGCAGTGTATATCAATTTGCAAGAAGAATGGAAGAGTATGTAATGGATGATGAGGATAAATCTTCCTTACTTCCTTATTACAAAACAATTTTAGCAATGCAGAATGAGGATAAAACCATTATGGATTATGGTTCATTAAAAGCATCCTCTACCCATTACAGCGGTGTATTTTATAATCAACAGGTATGTATGCTTCAAATGGGAACCTGGTTTATTAATAACTTAGTTGAAAATGTTGATTTTAATTGGGGGGTCTGCTCTTTACCTAATGTATCAGGTGTGGGCAATACCAAAGCGGTAGGCGGAGTCACTCCGGTAGGTATCGGTGCATATTCGAAACATCCCAAGGAAGCCTGGGAGTTTATCAAGTATGCAACCGGTGAAGAGGGAGCTTTAGTTTTAGCACAAAACGGTATTCTTCCGGGATACTCTTCCGATAAAATCATGGAGATCTTTGATTCCCTTCCGGAGAAAAGAGCAGGGGTTCCTGAAAAACTATCAACATATCTTGATTTGGATACTTATGTAATCGAGCAGCCAATGCATTCTCAGGGCCGGGAGATTTCCAAGATTATTGATGAAGAACATGATCTGATTATGACCAATTCCATTAGTCCGGAAGATGGGCTTAAGGAAATGACGGACAGGATAAATGAATTGCTGGGCAGATAATTTAACCTTACAAGTAAATACCCTGTTTCGTAGTAAAGTGTAAGCGGGGACTTAGGGACTTACTTGTTTCGGCTGCAGGTTAAGCCAGGCTGGAAGACCTGGGCAGAGAGGTTAAGGGCAGAGCCGCAGCGGGCGGACCTAAGAACATCCATTTTGCTTAAAACAACAGATAATAGATCATAAGCGTCAAGTAAATATTACGTGGTTATTTGACGCTTATATTTTATGGATTTGCAAACTATACAGCCACGATGGTTCTGTATGAATTTATTACTTTTACTTAAACAAGGAGGTACAGTTATGAGTAAGGCCAATGCTGCATCTGTTGAAACAAAAAAAATCAACTATGCCAGAAAGAAGAATTTGGTTGCTTATTCTTTTATTTTGCCTAATTTTATTGGTTTCGTTTGTTTAACACTGATACCTATCACATTTTCATTTGTGTTAAGTCTTTGCGAATGGGATGCAGGAAATACAAGCACGATTACCTTTGTAGGATTGAACAATTTTAAGAAGATGATCTCAGATTCTACTTTTATAATTTCGATTAAAAACACGGTTTATTATTCTTTAGGGGTTGTACCATTTACCCTGATTCTGTCATTACTGCTTGCAATGTTAATGAATTGCAGGTTAAAAGGGAGAAACTTTTTCAGATCGGTTATTTTTTTTCCGTACGTCGCTTCCCTGGTGGCGGTAGCAGTTGTATGGAATGCGCTGTTTCATCCGGACAGTGGTCCGGTGAATCAGTTTCTTATGGCTATAGGGATACAGAATCCGCCTCGTTGGGCGGCTTCCACCGCATGGGCAATGCCCACCTTAATTCTCCTGAGTATATGGAAAAATGTCGGATATTATACGGTTGTTTATCTGGCGGCGCTGCAAGGTATTCCCAGTGAACTGCGTGAAGCGGCAACCATTGATGGTGCCAATGCTTTTAAACGATTTACGAATATTACGTGGCCAATGGTAACACCGACTACTTTCTTTGTTACGATCATGCTTACTATCTATACATTTAAAGTATTTGATATTATGTACATAACAACACAGGGCGGACCAGGGCGTTCGACTAACGTTTTAGTATACCATATATATAATAAGGCATTTATATCTCTTCAATTCGGATATGCCAGTGCATTGTCAATTATTTTGTTTGCCATTGTATTAGTAATAACTATACTGCAATTCCGTGTAGAGAAAAAATTTACCAGTTACTTATAGGAGGTGAGAAAATATTGTATAGTTCATTAAGAAGCAAGAATCTATCCGTTTACTATTTCTTACAGGTTCTTTTATATACGACGCTGATTTTTGGTGCCTTGATTATGTTAATACCTTTTGCATGGATGCTTTCCGCCTCATTTAAAGCTCAGAAGGATGTATTTAATTTTCCGATTGAATGGATACCAAGCGAAGTTCATTTTGAAAATTATAAAACCATATGGACCAAGATTCCTTTAGTACGTTATTTCTCAAACACGGTAAAATTGACGGCAATCATAACCGCCATACAGTTGTTAACTTCAAGTTTTGCAGCTTATGCTTTTGCGAAACTGGAGTTTAAAGGAAGGAATCAGTTGTTTTTACTCTACATAATGACAATTGCCATACCGTGGCAGGTTTATATGGTTCCCCAGTATATTATGATGAGCAAATTTGGTTTAACAAATACACATTTGGGATTAATACTGATGCATACGTTTACTGCATTTGGGGTATTCCTGATCCGGCAATTTTATATGGGTATACCAAATGATTTATTGGAGGCTGCCCGCATCGACGGGTTATCAGAATACGGAATTTGGCAGAAAATTATGCTGCCGTTATCAAAACCGGCTCTTGCCACTCTTTGTATTACATCTTTTGTAAATGAATGGAATGACTTTATGGGGCCGTTAATTTACCTGTCGGATGACAAGCTTAAAACCCTGCAGTTGGGTTTAAGATTATTTATAGGACAGTTTTCTTCCGATTACCAGTTTATCATGGCAGCATCAATTATATCCCTGATACCGGTATTTATTATGTTTGTAAGTGTACAAAAGTATTTCGTAGAAGGAGTGGCAACCACGGGAATGAAAGGTTAAAGAGATAAGAAAGACGCTTCGTTATAGGCATACAAAAGCTGTAGTCCTGTTGCAGTGTTTGTTATTTTGCAATGTCAAAAATACGATTGCAATTTTAAACCCGAGGATTAAAAAGACCTCTTTTGGGATTTCTGCAAACAGGATTTAAGGACATGAGCGTGCCTTTATGTTGATATAACATGAATGTGAGCGTATAATTAGAAATACTTTAAGAGACAGGTTTAAGAGGTATTGTATGGAACGTGATAGTTTTATTCAAAGTTTTTATCTGAGTGAAGAAGAAAAATTGTACAAAAATTTATATCTTTGGAATCCCCAAATTTATGAAGAACCGATCAGAAGCTGGGAGGAATTTCTCAGCCGTTTTATGACAAATAACAAAGACGGAAAAATAAGTCTGCCTCAGTTACCGCCGACGCATATTGATAATCATTTTACGGAGGAGGAATACTTTTCACAGGAAATATTAGAAGAAACCAATGTTGTCGTTAATGCCCGCTATTGTCCCGCTTTTTTGCACGGCTTGGAGTTTATTAAATTAATTTATGTGTTTTGCGGGAACTGTTTGTTTTATTTTGCGGGGAACTGGATCGATCTATGTGCGGGGAACATATGTATTGTGGCACCGGAAGTAGAACAGACGGTTTTTTCACATTCGGATGAAGATATTGTTATTAATCTGCTGATTAGAAGGAGCACCTTCACAGAAGCATTTCCGGAACTTTTAGAGATTAATGAAGGTGGAATCATTGCGGAATTTTTCTGGAAAATGCTCTATCACAGACAGGGGGGAGAAGTGATGGTCTTCCGTAGCAAACCTTATAAACTGCTGGAAGAAAGTGCAATGGAGCTGTATGAGGAGGCATTTTTACTGCCAAAAAGAAGCCGGTTGGTGATGAAAAGTATGATGATGTCCATATTTGGATATATTTTAAGAATTAATGAGGAGGATGCAGTATTTCTAAAGGATAGCAAAAAGATTGAAAAATATCCTCTGATTGAATATCAGCAGTATATGAAGCGGCATATAGATACCGTTTCATTAGCTTCCCTTTCAAAAGAATTTTATGTGAGTGAAGGGTATTTAAGCAGATATTTTAAAAAAGAGACAGGTTATACCTTCAGTCATATTCTATTAGAGATGAGGATGAAGAAGGCGGCTGAATTATTAATCAAAACAGAGTGCAATATGGAACGGATTGTTTCTCTTATCGGTTACCGGGACCAAAGTATTTTCTTCCGGAATTTTAAAGAGACCTATGGTATGACACCGGCAGTATATAGAAAAAAGAAACGCCAGGCAGAGGTGATGAGAATATATTGAAAGGAGGAAAAAGATTGGTTATGGAATTATGCAAGGAGGAAATCATTTATAAAAGGCTATATGAAAAGATACCAAAGGAATGGGAGAATCCCGTAAATGACTGGACGGAATTGGTACATAGGTGTCATAAGAACGGTATTAAATTTATTCCGAAAAAAGAACCGACAAAAATGGGAACTGTGTTAAATGAAGAAGACTTCTTTACATCAAGCGAGGAAGAAGTAAAATGCATCAGGAATTTACGTTATTGTCCCCCGTTTATACACAGGCTGGAATTTATTAAGGTTATTTATGTTCTTAGCGGACAAGTTGTTGTATATCTGAATGATATTAAATATGAAATGCAATCGGGTAATTTCTGCATTGTCACACCGGGCATAAAGCATACTGTTTTTTCGAAGCAGGATGAAGATTCGGTAATCAATATTTTAATGAGGATCAGTTCTTTTTCCAACGCTTTTTCCGGGATTTTGATGGAACAAAATATTTTGTCGGATTTTTTCTGGAGAATTCTATATTCAAAGCACAGTAACCGGATGTTATTATTTCGTTGTCCAAGTGATCCGAAGCTGGACCGATGGGTAGAAAAGATATTTGAGGAATCAGAGAGAGAATCAGGAGCCAGTAATTTGCTGATGAAGAGTTATGCTTTGATTTTTTTGGGAATTGTGATGAGGGAACACTTGAACCAGCTTCAATTACTGGAAGAACTTATGGATGATGTATATGTACTTCCGGCAATTATTCAGTATATTAAGAATAATCTGAAAACTGTTACCATGGATGAGCTTACAACAAAATTTGGAATGAATGAAAGTGAGTTAAGGCACTATATTGTCAGAGAAAGCGGATATACCTTCAACTATCTTCTAAGGGATCTTAGACTCCGCAAGGCGGTGTATTTGTTAAGAAATACAAATATGAGTGTGGAGAAAATCATTGAGGAAGTCGGTTACTATAACATAACGAATTTTTACCGGAATTTTAAAAAAAATTTTGGTAAGACACCTCAGGAATATCGTGAGAAAGAAGGAATTTTACTGTAGCATTATTAAAATAGGAAGTACTTGGAGAAGGAAGCAAAAGCTTCCTTTTTTGTCGTTTAGGAGGATTAATTCCTGACAGTTAGACAAGTACTTTTGTGTGCACTTTTTTTAAAAACAGAACAAAAGGTCATATAAAACAAGTTTTATATAGAGTGTTAAATAAAGAGAGGGATTGTATAATAAATTTGTAAACAACGTACAAAATGATCGGATTATTTTGGCGCTGATATGGTAAAAAATGTGAAGGAGGAACAAATTATGAAAAAAATATTGGCGGTATTAATGATGGCGGTACTTATGACTTCCTTATTGGCTGGCTGCGGCAATAAGGGTACGAACAATGCATCTTCACTAAAAGATGATGAAACAGCATCTGCAGACGGAAGCCTGATTCCCATAACCTTTTCCCGTGCACAGGATTCGTCAATGGAGACAGATATTTTTGCAAAAATGGAGAATACGACCTATGAGGAGAATCTTTGGACTGATTTGATTGCCGAGAGACTTGGGATCGATGTGAAGTATTTATGGATTGCATCCAGCGGAGACTTACAGACTCAGAAGTTTAATGCGGCAATGGCCTCCGGAGAGATTCCGGATATTGTCTGCGTTGGTAAATCGGATTTAAAACAGCTGGTAGAATCTGATTTGATCGTTGATTTAAAGCCGTACTTTGACGAATATGCCAGTGACTTTGTAAAGGACCTGATTGCTTCAGCCGGGGATGCAAGTATTAAGGCTGCAACTTACGACGGTGTTCAATATGGTATTCCTTATGTGGATTGTGATCTTGAAACAGCACAGATGCTCTGGCTGCGTCAGGATTGGATGGATAAACTAAATCTCCAGGCACCTAAGTCACTGGACGAATTAAAGAACATTCTCAGAGCCTTTAAAGAGTATGCCGGTGACGGTGCAGTTGGTCTTTCAGTAAGCAGTGATATTTATGGCAATACCTTTGATATAAAAGGCTGGACCAATGCTTATGGAGCGTATCCGGGATATTGGATAAAGGATGCTGACGGAAACCTTGAGTATGGCAGTACGACACCTAAGATGAAAGAAGCACTGGACGGCCTTGCAGAATTGTATCAGGAGGGGCTTCTTGATCCGGAATTCTATGTAAATGACAGCGACAAGGCAAAGGAAGCATTAGTGAATGGCAAGTGCGGTGCAATGTATGGTTATCATGCGTCTTCCCTATGGCCGCTGCAGGACACGGTAGATGCGGATCCGGATGCGGATTGGCTGCCTTATATGATTCCTATGAAAGAAGAAGGGGAAAAAGTCACTCCCGGTATTCATATGTGTACCGGAAGCTGGTATGCGGTCAGCAAGGACTGTAAACATCCGGAAGCTTTGATTCAGATGCTGAATCTGTACTGTGAAAAGGTTTTGGATCCTGAATTAAACGAATATAACGTATATGCGAATCCCGGAAATGGTTTGGAGGGCGTGTGGAGGCTTACTCCTGTAACAATTAACAGTCCGAATAAGAACCAGGTAACTGCAAAGGCAATTGAGGAACCCTTAAAGACCGGAGATCCCGGAAATCTTTCCGGTGAGCAGTACTCCATGTGGGATTACAGCTACAAAGCTCTTAAAGGTGACAAAACCTTGTGGGGCTGGAACAGAGTCTTTGGTGAAAACGGCTCACAGCAGTTACTGATGGCTTATCAGAATAGCGATAATGTTGAACTGGTATACGATAATTTTGTCGGGGCGCCGGGAGAAATTATGGCCTCAACGAAGTCTACCCTGGATGATATGCTGGATCAGGAATTCCTTAAAATCATTGCAGGCCAGAGTTCTCTGGATTCCTTTGATAAAGTTGTAAACGACTGGAAAGCAGCCGGTGGAGATAAAATTACAGCTGAGGTAAATGAATGGTATTCCGTAAATAAATAAAAACTTTAGAGTGATAAGGTGATAACAAGAGGCTGTTGCAAAATTGTAAGTTTACTGAACTTGGGCTTAGAATGCGGATTATGTTTTGCAACAGCTCCCCCTTCCATCCTCCTGCTGTAAAGCGTGTCTGCAGCAGGAGGATGGAAAAAAGGCATGTCATGGAGGAAGAACAATATGAACAATAAAAAGAGATATGTAAAAAGAAAATATACCTTATCTGTTTTCAGAAGGGAACTGCCCTTGCATCTGATGCTGCTGCCGGGACTGATTTTAATTGCAGTATTCAGTTATACACCAATGGCAGGACTGGTTATTGCATTTCAGAAGTTTATTCCGAGTAAAGGAATGTTTGGAAACCAAAAATGGGTGGGTTTTGATAACTTTACCTATGTGTTTGGTCTGCCCGGTTTTGACCAGGCTATAAAAAATACTATCGTTATTGCATTTTGGAAAATCATCTTAGGATTGCTTGTTCCGATTATTTTTGCGCTGCTTTTAAATGAAGTACATAAAAACGGTTTTAAAAGAGCGGTACAGACAGTCGTATATTTGCCGTATTTTTTGTCCTGGGTAGTTCTTGGCGGTATTTTTTTAGATATGCTTTCTCCAAGTACGGGTATTATCAATCATGTAATCCACCAGCTTGGCGGCAAGGACATTTTCTTCCTGGGAGACAACCGGTATTTCAAGCCGACGCTGATTACTACGGACATATGGAAGAATTTCGGATATGGAGCAATTGTGTATCTGGCTGCAATTCTTGGTATTGATACGGACCTCTATGAAGCCGCACAAATTGACGGTGCCAACCGCTGGCGGCAGACCTGGCATGTGACACTCCCGGGTATGAGAATGATTATCGTGCTGATGCTGGTTTTAAGTCTTGGAAATGTATTAAATGCAGGCTTTGACCAGGTATTTAATCTGTATAGTAAAGCAGTTTATGAATCAGGGGATATTCTGGATACCTTTGTCTACCGGATGGGCTTGATTGACGCCCAGTATGGACCGGCTACGGCAGTCGGGTTATTTAAATCGGTTATTTCTACCATGTTTATCTCAGTATCTTATTATTTGGCCTATAAATTTGCGGATTACCGCATTTTCTAAAAGGAGGGAAGCAAATTGAAAAAAATGTCTACGGAAAGACTGGTTTTTCAGATTATCAATTACACCATTTTGATTGTTTTAGCAGTGCTGTGCCTGTTTCCCTTACTGAATATCCTGGCAATGTCATTTTCGAGTGCGACAGCAGTATCTGCAGGAAAGGTATCTTTACTGCCTGTGGATTTTAATATACATGCGTACGAGTATGTAATTGGAAAAAAAGATTTCTGGAATTCACTGTTAAAATCAGTGGAAAGAGTGGTTATAGGCGTACCTTTGATGATGTTGATTACGATTATGACAGCATATCCGCTGTCCAAGGAAAAAGAGCAATTAAGATTAAGAGGTGTGTATGTATGGCTGTTTTTCTTTACTATGCTGTTTTCCGGAGGTCTGATTCCCGGCTACTTGCTGATTCAGAATTTGCATATGATGGATACAATCTGGGCTTTGGTTTTACCCTTAGCGGTGCCTGTATACAATATTGTATTAATGTTGAATTTCTTCAGGGGCATTCCCAAGGAATTAGAAGAAGCTTCTCTGATTGACGGTGCAAATCAGTTTCAGACCTGCTTTCGGATCTATGTACCCTGCGCTAAGCCGTCCATTGCTACACTGACACTTTTTTCATTTATCACACATTGGAACAGCTATTTTGACGGTTTGATTTTTTCCAACTTTCCGGACAGCTATCCGTTAGCATCGTTTTTGTATACAGTAGTAGTAAAAAGGGATATGAGCCTTCTAAGCATAGATCAGTATAAAGCATTATCCATGATTGATGACCGGACGATTCGATGTGCACAGATTTTTATAGCATTAATACCAATCATGCTGATCTATCCTTTTGCACAAAAGTATTTTGTAAAGGGCATGACAGTAGGAGCGGTAAAAGGTTAGAAGCTTAGAACGGTAAAAAAGAAAGGAATTATAATAATGCAGATATCAAAACTAATGATACAGAACTTACAAAATCCGCTGGGGATTGGGATATCTCATCCTTGTTTTAGTTATCAACTGGATTCGGAGAAGAGGGGTGATGAACAGACGGCTTATCAGATTCTTGCCGCATCCAGGGAGGAATTACTTGCGGAAGGAAGAACTGATTTGTGGGATAGCGGAAAAGTTCAAAGCACAGATAATTATGTAATTCCTTATGCTGGAGCAGAACTTAAATCCAGGCAGGAAATTTTCTGGAAGGTGCGGGTCTGGGATGCCTGGGGACAAAAAACAGAATGGAGTACTACGGCACAGTTTGAAATAGGGCTTCTTAAGGAAAGTGACTGGAAAGCCGGGTGGATTGGACAAGGGGATGATTTTGCCGGGGATAAAGCAGCAGCGCCTGCCCTTGCAGGAAGTTTTCAGGTTCGGGACATAGATACAATAAAAAAAGCCCGGGCTTATATCAGCGGTCTGGGGTTGTTTGTAGCCAGCATGAATGGAAAGGCTTTGTCTGAAGACTTATATGAACCCGGTGAGAGTGAGTTCAACCGACGCGTATTTTATATTACCTATGATATCACACCGTTTTTGTCAGAGGGGGAAAATGTGTTAGGTATTATACTGGGAAACGGCCAGTATGAGAATTTCGCGGCAGCTCCGGTAATGAAGAAGGGAGACGGCAGTCTTTGTGAAACCCACCGTTACCAGAAAGATGATACTATTTTCCTAAAGAACGGTATATGCGGTAATAAAAAGTTAATTGCCCAGGTGGAACTGACCAGAATGGATGGAACGGTCGAGACTGCACTGGTCAGCAATGAAACCTGGAAGATAACAGAAAGTCCAATTATGTTTCAGAACTGGTATGGCGGTGAGGATTATGATGCCCAGGCAGCCTTAAAGAAAAAGGGGTGGAATATGCCCCATATGGACAGGACTGACTGGAAAAATGCAGTACGGATGACTCCGCCGGGGGGTAAACTGTCGGCCAGAGAGTTTTTACCGGTCCGAATTGCAGAGAGATGGAAGGCGAAGAGCGTTGTGCAGCTGCCAAGCGGGAACTGGCTGGTAGATCTGGGGAAAAACAGTGCAGGATTTACCATACTTAAACTAAAAGATACAAAAAAGTATGCAGGAAGAAAAGTGGAAATGTACCCTGCCGAGGTCGTAAAACCGGATAGAAGCGGTGTGGACCAGGCTTCTTCTACACAAAGCTGCGATACATTGTTTTCCTGCTGTGTTAAGGACAGTTATACAATTGCAGGAACGGTCGAGGAAGAATGGCATCCTGTATTTTGCTATCACGGATTTCAATACGTGGAAGTAGCAGGCTTTCCCGGAACACCGACGGTAGATAATTTTGATGGCTGTGCCGTCAGAGTGATGAACGAAAAATATTCGGATTTTAAAACCGATAATGAGATACTGAATCAAATCAATGGGATTACCGACCGTTCCATTGAAAGCAACATGATGTCAAGTTTTACGGATTGCCCTCAAATTGAGAAATTAGGCTGGCTTGAAACGACACATCTGATGTTTTCTTCCATGGCAGCCGGTTATGATATACGCAGCTGGATTCCTAAAATTGTTCAGGATATGCGGGACGCACAGATTTCAGAAGAAATTTTGGCTGGGCCGCCTATGGAAACGGATAGTAAGAAATATCCGGGCTTTGATTTTAAGAGACTTAAGAACAGGGAAACGGAAGATATCGGGTTTATACCGGCAATTGTTCCGGAATATCACCGAATCGGCAGATTGTTTAAAGACCCTAATTGGGGAGGGGCATGTATTATGACACCCTGGTACTATTACCTGGAATATGGAGATACCGGGATACTTAAGAGTGCTTTTCCGATGATGTGCGGCTATTTGGAGCACCTGGAGAAAGCAGCCCACAATGGAGTGCTGAAAGACTATGCACATATGGGAGAGTGGGGGCAGTTAAATGAAAATACACCTGTGGTATTGGTAGCCACCTGTGCTTTTTACCTCCAGGCTGACACAGTAAGCAGGGTTTCGGATATCCTGGGAGAGAAAGAAAAGAAGGAGCAGTATCTGGAGCTGGCAAAAAATATCCAAATCGGATTCTATGCAGAGAAGGAATGCTATCAGCCGGATAAGGAAACCTATGGAAATGACAGCCAGGCCAGCTATGGATGCGTCCTTTTTTCCGGAATTATAAAGCCTGAGAAGAAAGAAGCTGCTTTGATAAAACTGTTGGAAGCAGTCAAAAGAGCGGAGGATCATCTCACTTCAGGAGAGGTGGGGTTAAAACAGGTCTTTCATGCCCTGGCCTCTGCCGGAAGGAATGATGTTGTTTACCGGATGGTCATGAATCCTACGGAACCAAGTTACCGCCATCATGTGGAACAAGGATTAACGACACTGCCGGAGTTCTGGAATTATACACAACTTTGGAATGGTTTGGGACGTTCCCGCAACCATGCCATGATGGGACATGTAAAAGAATGGATTTCCCGATTTGTTTTAGGGATTAAGCCATTAGAACCAGGATACCGGAAAATTGAAATCAAGCCGTATATTCAGGAAAATATCCGAACTATAAAAGGTTCTGTGTTTACTGTCCGTGGAAAAGTAAAGATGTGCTGCAGTGAGCAAAAGGATGGAATTGAAATGGAAGCCGTGATTCCTGTCGGAAGCAGGGCGGAGATCTATATCCCATGCAGGTCTGAGGAGGTCTTGTGCCTGGAGGGAGAGTACTGTGAGGCATGGGAAGCATTAAAAGAAGGATACATAAGAATCAGCAATATACCATCCGGAAGTTATAAATGGAAGGTTAGAAGGAGAATAGTATGACATTTTTTACTTTTGCAATCAAACATTGAGCGCATAATTCTCAGACTCATCATCTTGATGAGTATCATGCAAGGATGAGGGAGAAAGAGAACGAATAAACAAAAGCGTAGAAATATGCTGACGAAGTACGGCAGCAATAACTGACATTATCAACTAACATATGTTAAGCGTATAATGTTGATGGCGTATTGGTCGGGAGTGGAATGTTTAAAAACCCCTAAAAACGAGACTCAAGAATATATTTCAGGGGTCTCATTTTTAGGGGTTTTTATAGATTCGAAATCCGGAAAAATCTTACGCTATGTCCGGGATAAATTGTATGCAAGGGGCGATTTTTTCAAGAGGAGAATGCCTTTATTCCAAGGGAGTACCAGCTTCAGGTGGCATCTTTATTGACCGTTCAAGACATATCAATAAATCTTTTAAAATCGTATAATTAACGGTCAAAAATAATACATCTAATGTCAAATAATCTTATTTTTTATCGGAAAAAAATGGTATAATTATGGTACATAAGCAATGGAGCGGTAATCTCTAGTTCGTTTAATTTCAGCTTTAAATTATAAGTGAATTATATGAAAGTGAAAGGATTGTTTGTTAATCAGCATAAGACAATAAAACGAGTGAGCAAAAAAATATCAAATTTGATTTTTAGGAGGTAGTAGATATGAAGAAAGTAAGTCGTTTATTCAGCACGGTACTAATTATAGCGCTATTGGTGACAACATTGACGACAGCTCATTACCCGCAGGTTGCATTTGCTTACACTATTAGTAAAATGGAAGGTGTTATTGGATGGGATGGTGACAAGGATTCTCCGATTCCACGTATGAACGGAAGTATGTACATTCGTGACGGGAGAAACCTTGACCTGTGGTTCTCCATATACAATAATCCTGCATCACAGAAATGGTATAATGAAGAAGGATACCTGCCATGTTTGGTAACCGAGTTTGAACGTGACAACTGTACTGTAAAAATAAAGCACTTTGGAGACAAGGTTACTATAGGCGGGAATAATTTCGTAATAGCTTATTCCAGAGTTTCGGTCTATAATCACGGTACTGCGGCTGTAACGCTGGCTCCCGGCCAAAACAGCAACTATACCGCTCTTACCAACAACAGCACCACAGTACAAGCAGGGCAAACTGTGAACCATGACTTTGCAATAGCGGCCGACAGGTTCGGAGGCACTTATGCATGGCCTTCAAGCTCCAGTATTGTTGCTGCGGGCAGCTGGGATACACACTACACAAATATGAAAAATTTTTGGAACAGCAAACTGGGAAATATTGTGAATATTACGCAGCTTCCGGATACAAACCTCATAAATGCATATAAAGCAGGATACTGCTATACTCGTATCATCAACGACGGATATGATATACATGTTGGGGAAAATGGATATGATATAGTTTTTGACCATGATTCTATAGGTATTATAACCAATCTCATAAACATGGGAGACCTTGGAGACGCAAAAAATTACATAGACAGGATACAATCTGCACTCCAGTACAGCGATGCAAAATGGAAATTCAGCTGGCCATATGCGTTGTACCTATTGAAAACCGGCGATACAACATATGTTAACGACAATTTTAGTGTAATCCAGTCAAATACACACACAATTGAATCAGAACGTACAGGTCCTGACGGAATAATGAAAATGACAAACGATTTGGATTCTGACGGATATTGGACAATAGACAACTGTTCAGCGCTATTCGGATTAACCACATACAAATATATCTGCGACAGATTGGGTAAAACATCAGAATCAACCTGGGCTGCAAATCTTTACAACAGCTTGCTCACAAGCGTAAACAATAAGCTTGACCAGACCAGGTCGACCTATACTCTAAACTATATACCGGCTTCAATGGTACAGCCAAATACGGCTAACAGATGTTCTGAACCAAGGGATGCAAACTGGGCATCACAAATGTTGTTCGGGCGTTGGAACTGGGATGGATATTTGTTCGGCGCAAATCAGAGCGGCACACTTATTGATGCCGTTGATGCTACTTATGACTATGGGTTCGGAAGATTGATAGGAAATTTGCCCGCACATGATTTCGGAGGATATCCACACGGCTTCTACAGCTCTGCATACAATGCAGGATACGCAAGTGCGGGCTTAAGAGGTAAAGCGTACCGTACGGAAGGTATTTATGCATACAAGTTTATGATAAATAATGCAATGACATCACCCTTCGGATGGTGGGAAGGAATATGGTATCCCGACAGCACAGTACCATGGCAGGGTACTCATCCGGGAGACGGCGGAGGTTCATGTCCTCACATGTGGGGGCAGGCAACAGCGACAAAGGTACTTATCGATTCACTCATAGCTGAAAAATCCGATGGTTCTGTTTTAGTAGGTAATGGAATACCGAATGAATGGCTGGCAAGCGGTAAGGTAACAGAACTTTCGAATTATCCTATTAAAGACAACGGAAGAATGGGTGTTAAGATTGAAGGACTTGCCAATAATCAGGTAAGGATAACTTTAAGCGGAACACGGGCACGCAACAACGTAGTATTAAGAATACCGGCATTTATAAACAATATTATATCTACTACTGCAGGAACAATAAACAATGCAGAAGGAACAGTTACAATTCCGGCAACAACCACTGCAGTAATAGTTACTTACGGCAGCAATCCACAGTACGGAAAAGATATGGGCGGAACTCAAACTCCGCCTGCTGCATCGCAATATAGGATTAAAAACGTTTGGACAGGCGACTACATGCATCTTGAGAATAAAAACGGTACGGTACAATATGGACCTTTAAATACCGGCTGGAATAGCATGAAGTGGATAATTGAGGATGTTGGTGACGGTTCCGGAACAAAGAGAATAAAGAATTTATGGACAGGCAACTATCTTAACATTGAAAACGTAACAGGATATTTACAATATGCTCCGCTGAATACTAACTGGTGGAGTATGATGTGGATTCTTGAGGATGCTGGAAGAGGCAAAACCAGAATCAAGAGCCGCTGGCCAGAACATCCCGATTATATGCACATAGAGAATAAGCTTGGTTATGTGCAAAGTGGGTCTGTACAATCCGGCTGGTTAAGTGCACAATGGGTTTTAGAACGTATAAACTAAAATCAGACCGAAGCGGTTCAGTGGATCGCATAATATTTCAATTACTGTTAATATACGCAAAATATATATTAAGGGCAAAGTGTACCCGGTAAGGCATATACAGAAAAAGGCTGTGTTTGCTTTACTGGGTATTTTATTGAACCGGAATAGTAGCCGGAAGATATAAAAAGAGTCCGAAGGATGAGTTAGATCAGAACAGAAAATTAGATAGATTTGATGAATTATTATTATTTAACTTAGTTCTTTAATCCTATTTTTATAGGTATATAGTCTGGGTGTTGTAATATTAATCTTATGAATTGTCGAAATTTAATAAATAAACAATATAAGGAGTATAAATTATATGAGTGAACAGACTATCAGCGACTTACATATCGTATTAGACAATATTGATTCGAGAATTGAAAAAAGTACTATTAGTACGGAAGAGCTGCAGTACTTAATGTATCAAAAAATAAAGATATTACAGCTTATCGATGATCTTAATCAAAGAAAAGAATATTTTGTAAATAATTAAACGTAAAAACTTCAGGGATGCGGCAGGCTAAAAGGAGATTTTGTGAGTATTATGGATGTTAAGTATATAAATACTATTTTAGAAACTTTCAATGTTACTTTGGAGCAATTCGGAGTACATAATATTAAAAGGTGTAATATTCAAAAGAAAAACAAAATGTACGTGAATTTAGATTTATCGACAATAGTCTGTTTTCAAGGTGCGGTTCAGGGCGATATAGCTCTTTCTATGCCTTTAGATACTGCAAAAAGATTAGCATCAATAATGATGATGGGGATGAGTATTACTTCCATCGATGATATGGCTAAAAGTGCAGTAGGGGAATTATCCAGTATGATAGCAGGTTCTTCCGCAACAAAACTTTCTTCATTTGGGTTATCAACAAAGATTAATCCTCCCAGAGTTATTCTGGAAAATGCTGAAATTAACAGTTTTGAGACTTTGGCGATTGATTTTGAAACTGATATGGGGAAAATAGAACTTAATATTGGACTGAATATATAAGCTGTATTATGGACGCCGATGTATGGCAGTGATTAAAAGCAATTTCAGACAGGGAAATCCAAAGGCATCAGGGCAGAAAATCTTGATGCCTTTGTTTATTTTAAGGACAAAAAAGAGCAGTGCCTTTTTTATTTTCCTTTGATTAAACTATATTAAAAAGTTGAATTTTACTCGTTCAAATTCTCTATATTCATGTTACATTAACACCTTCTTATACCTCTACTGCCGACAGTCGCTTGTTATGGAGGGATTTCGTACGGGAACAATTTTCAGCTTTTGATTATGTATATAATCGCGCGGCTAATTTGCGGAAAAAACAACGTAATAATGCCGGTGGTGTTATGTATCAGGGGTATCAACAATATGAAATACACGATGATACACATGAAAATTGCTCTGATTATTTTTGAATGCAGTACAATACGGGCGGCCTTTTTTTGATCATATTTTGCAGAATACTTTGCGGTATATATGTTTAAAATAAAATTCCCGATTGAGGCTACGCCGCCAATAGCCGTGCCCAGTACAACAGAAAGACTGAACTTGTCTGCAAATATATATAAACCAATTAACATGAAAGACAAGCCAACTACACAGAGGAAGGTACTTGCTATTTCTTGTTTTATTTTAGCTTGAGGTATCATTCATTCGCCTCCTTCCCAAAATCCGATCAGTTTCTGTGCCGTTTTATCCCCCAAAACAGCTATATTAAAGCGTAATCTGATAGCACAGCGCAAGTATAAAAGGAAAGCGGATTTGCATAAATTTACGAGGAGCGTGCCGATTTGTACTATGGATGTGGTGTCCCACACTAAGGCTGCCGCTTCCTAAAAGTTAGAAGATATCGCTATTGCTATAATGAGTATAACGGGTGAAATAATTAATAATTACACCGGTTTTGATTTACAAATCAGCGTACCAACAATTAAAATCCTATAATTCTGGCCCAATCAGCCAGAGCGAACAAGGAAGCTGCATCTCTTTTCTTTCACATTAAATACATACGTTGTTAGTATAACATGTGCAACGTTACGATAGTATTAAGATTTCGCCTGTGGCATAAAGATTGTATAAAGATTTTGCCTGTGGCATAAAGAGTGTATAAAGATTTCCCGCAAGAAGTAAGGTGTTGATCCAGGTCCCTCTTTGATTCAAGATCAAAGGACGGAAGTTATCACTCCATGAGGTAAAATTGTTTTCAGCGAGGCGTATAGTATATCGAGTTGAACTCGGGATTTCTGCACACTTCTGGCTTTAAACTAGCTTCTCGCCTAATCATAAATTTCAAGGAAGTAAAACTTATGTCCTATTGGAATTATTTTCATGTTACTGTATTATCAGAATTGTAATAATTTGTCTAAATGCTTGTAATTATGAAATGAATTGTAATAATTTGTATAAAACATAGGGGGAGCAATGTTTGAAAATGAGCAGGACAAAAAAAAGTTGGAAGAATTGTACGAAGAATTTCGGTTTGATTGTATCCATGTAGCTTTAAGAATTACAAACAATCAAATGATGGCTGAGGATGCGGTTCATGACGCTTTCTTGGCGGTAATAAAACATAAACATGAAATGTTTGCGTTAAATTATGGGGAGTTTCGAAAGAGAATCATTATCATTGTAAAGAATAAATGCATTGATATTATACGGAAGAATAGATATTTGTCATCTGTTTCCATAGACGATATGGAGTATGAACTGAAATCGGATGATTTATCCGTTGAGATGCAGGTAATCCGTCAAAATGATTTTCAGCACATGTTAAAGTGTATTTCTGAGCTTGATGAAATCAGCAGATTAGTCTTACAAATGAAATACCTTCAAGGGTTATCCTATAAGGAAATTGGTGAAGCACTGGGGATGACATCAAAACATGTTGATACTCGAATCATGAGGGCAAAACAAAAAGTACGCAAACTAATGGAAATAAGGGATAAAAAGCGCGAATAAATTGAAGCTGATTATAACGTATTTATATTGTATTAATTATGATCATTGATGCTAAAGTAACCATTTCTGATTACAGCAAAAAAGTAAAATTTTATAAAATTATTACAAATTTTAAAAAACTGTAGGGATTTTTGGTTTTAAAACGTTATTAATGTAGAAGATAAGGGGGATATACCATGAATGCTTTAAAGAAAAAATCTTTAACAAAATCACTGACATTAATAGTAATGCTTGCTTTATTGTGCAACCTGTTCACGGCGATACCGGTAAGTGCAGCCGACAGAGGTGCATGGGCTCCAAATACTGCATATGCAGTAGGTGATACGGTAACATATAGTGGAAGTACTTATACCTGCCGTCAGGCACATACTTCCCTCACAGGCTGGGAACCGTCCAATGTACCTGCTTTATGGGAGCAAGGCGGCAGCGCACCGGCACAGGTGGCAACACCTGGCTTCAGTCCTGCAGGCGGAACGTATACATCTGCACAGACCATAACTATTTCATGCGCAACAAGCGGTGCTGTCATCAGGTATACTACCGATGAAAGCGAACCGAATTCAACATCGGCAATATACGCCGGTCAGATTAATATCTCAAAGAATACCATTATTAAGGCGAAAGCCTTTAAAACGGGGATGAACCCATCCGACACTGTAACAGCTGCCTATACCATTCTGGATAACTCGACTGTTGCAACACCTGCTTTCAGTCCTGCAGGCGGAACATATACATCTGCACAGAATGTTACTATTTCCTGTGTTACAGCAGGTGCTACCATCAGGTATACTACCGATGGCTCCACACCTACTTCATCCTCTTCACAATATACGGGTGCAATATCTGTTACGAGTACTAAAACAATAAAGGCAATTGCTATGGCATCGGGAAAGAACAATTCGGCCATAGCTTCAGCCACCTATACAATATCCACACCACCACCTGCCGGCAGTAAGCTGCTTGTTGGCTACTGGCACAACTTTGATAATGGATTAACTCCGGTTATGACGCTCAGGAACGTATCAAACAAGTGGGATGTCATTAATGTAGCTTTTGCCGATATAGCAGGCGATGGAACAGTTTCATTTACACCTTTCAATGCAACGGATGCATCCTTCTCCTCTGACGTCTCATATCTTAAAGGCTTGGGGAAAAAGGTCGTGTTGTCATTAGGAGGACAAAATGGTGCTTTAAGCCTGCCTGACAGCGCAGCTAAAACAAGATTTATAAATTCACTTATTGCTACCATTGATAAATATGGATTTAGCGGTGTAGATATAGATATTGAAACCGGTATATTTTTAAACGGCGGTGATACGGACTTCAGAAACCCCACAACTCCAACCATAGTAAACCTGATTGCGGCAATGAAAGATATCACTGCAAGATACGGTTCAAGCTTCACTTTAAGCATGGCTCCAGAAATAGCTTATGTACAAGGTGGTATAACAGCATATGGCGGACCTTGGGGTGCTTATCTGCCTATTATTTACGGACTAAAGGATAAGCTGACCTATATCCATGTACAGCACTATAATTGCGGCGGAAATACAGCCCTGGACGGCAGAACCTATAACCAGGGAACAGCAGATTTTGAGGTGGCAATGGCGGAAATGCTGCTGAAAGGCTTCCCGATTGCAAACAATTCAAGCAATATGTTTCCTGCACTAAGGCAGGATCAGGTACTGATCGGTTTACCGGCTGCTTCGGGTGCTGCTCCCAGCGGAGGATACATCAGTCCTGCAGAAATGAAGAAAGCGCTGGATTACCTGATTAAAGGAACACCCTATGGCGGAACATACAAACTTCAGAATGTTTCCGGCTATTCCGGCTTCAAAGGCTTAATGTCCTGGTCAGTAAACTGGGATGCTCAGAACAATTACGAGTTTACAAATAATTACCGTACTTACTTTGATGCATTGAAATAATACAGTTAAAACTGTGGTTCGTCTTATGGGTGAGCCACAGATAAATAAAATAAAATAAAAGGAGGTCAAAAAATGACTAGTAAAAAGTTTTCTTTTAAAGCCCTGTCACTTATGGTGGTCTTAACATTGCTCTTATCCACATTTTGCGTAGCTTTACCGGTGAGCGCGGCCGCCAGAGGAGCATGGGCTCCAAATACTGCATATGCAGTAAATGATACAGTAACCTATAGCGGAAGTACTTATACCTGTCTTCAGGCACATACTTCCCTTGTAGGTTGGGAACCATCCAATGTTCCTGCTTTATGGCAGCAAGGCGGCGGCGGAACTACACCGCCAACAACACCACCGGCAACAAACGGAGTGACATTCTATGCAGATATAAACTATGGCGGAACAGCAAAAACACTTGGAGTAGGCAATTATACGCTGTCCCAGTTGAATGCAAATGGAATTCCGAATGACTGGATGTCCTCTCTCCAGGTTCCAAGCGGCTGGACTGTTGAAGTGTATGAAAATGATAATTTTGGAGGAACAAAGTGGACTTATACTTCAAGTTCTTCATGGGTTGGCGACGCTGCCAATGACAAAATGTCATCGGTTAAGATTTATACTGGTTCATCAAATCCTTCCGTAACAAAGCCTTCCGAGGTTCCAAGCAACATATGGACCTATACAATGAATGTAGACAATAAGTTTGGTAAAGGCGGAGATTTTGCTTTATTGCTGTGTGCCGTTATCAAAAAGGAAAGCAGCTTTGGAGCAGGCTTACCGGGCAGCCCATCAGCCGGCGACGGATTGATGCAGGTAGAACCGAACACACGTAATGCTTATTTATCTCAATTCAGTTCAACATTTGGCCGTGCTTATAATCACAGCAGTGAACAAGATCAGGTATGCTTAGGCGGACTGATTTTAAATGAAAAGATTGCTAAATTCGGCAATATATATAACGGTTTATTGCACTATAACGGAGGAGATTACTGGTATCCGGGAGCAACAGATTCTTATGGCCGTCCTATTCTGGCAGATCAATATGCAGATGCAGTTTACGCTACATATAAGGGTTATGGCGGCAAGAACTAAGGTAAATGTGGATTATGTCCGCGTATATAGACAGTACAGCGCACCTGAAAAAACGGGTGTAAAATATGAGGAGGCTAGTCAGCTAATGACTAGCCTCCTATTTGATTGAACTTGTATTATTTTACTGAATTATATTCTTTTCATACTATTTCGCCATGTTATCTGTCTCAGCTGGTCCCGCATCGCAGTCAAGTATTTTTCTTCCGACTGGCCACCTCAGTTCAGCCATTTCTTCCACGTCCGGACCTGCGAGATAGCGCGGTCGGTCAGACTCGTCGCAGGCAGCAGCTTAAACCTGACCGGCAACCGGCTTCTCATCCGCATCATCAAATGGATAGTCAATCGGAGAGTCTCTTTTTTGGAGGGTGCTATATTACCTGGTTAATTTGAAAGTGTTTTAAATCTGTAGGTATGTTTTCTGTCTGATAAGGAGATACGAGATAGTAAAAAAAATGACCGCCAAGCCGGGTTCAAACGTTATCTTTTTTGACCGTTCTAGGGCATGTAGATATAATTTGTCTTCCAAGCCGTATAAAATAAGGAGTTATTGTGTAATTTCTTTTGATAGTAAAAAAGAAAACACTTGTTCTCCGTGCGTATATTTGATATAATCTGTTTAGAGATAAAATCAACGCTTAAATATTCAGTATGGGCAAGATTTGCGGCAAGTTTGCCTGCACTGCTAATGAGGTGAACGGAATGAAACATGTCGATACAATCGTTTTGGTTGAAGATTTAAAAGTATCAAAGGAATTTTATATTAATATGATAGGGCTGGAGATATTATATGATTGGGGGAATATGGTGGTTTTTAAAGAACGCTTTTCAATACATCAAGCAGATAAGCTTATGCCTGAGCAGGAAATAAATAAGCTCATTCATACCGGAAAGCAAGGGTATAACAATATAGATATCTATTTTGAAGCAGAGAATATTGAAGAGGAATATAATAAGATTCTTCAGAAAGAAGTGAAAATAATTCATGGAATTATCGAATTACCTTGGCAAAAAATATTCCGGATATATGATCCTGACAATCATATCATCGAAATCGGTGGCCCGCATTTTTAGTTTTTAAATAAAGAAATAAGAATATTTGTTCTGTTTGCGAAAATAGTTTATACTTGAACTATTACGATGAAAGGAAGGTGAAGAACATTAGATATTTAAGCAGTTTTTCACTATCTGGGAAGAGAGTGGATAATCCCAATATCTATCCTTATAACGTATTTACAAATAAATCTGAAAAGGTATTTTCATTTCAGCCAATCACTCTTTTGTATGGAAATAATGCTTCCGGAAAATCTACTGTACTTAACATCATAGCAAATAAGTTACAAATAGAAGGAAACGAATTTGCTACGAGTAACAAGTATGGGATAACACGTTACTTTTCTAATTTTATTCATGAATGTGATTATGAATTAGGAGAAGATGAAGCAGGCAAACAATTGGAACAAATACCACATGGCAGCAGATATATCAAGAGTGAAGATATTTTATATGAAATTAAGAAAATCCAGCAGGAGCAGATTTTAAGGGATGGATATGTATATGACCACGTTAGAAGGGGAATGACAAAAGAGCAGATTCATAGTTTAAGAGATTCAAAGAAAATGTATGAACAAATAGAGTGCCTTAAGTTTGCACAGGAAAAGTATTCTAATGGGGAAACAACATTACAGATGCTGGATGATTATTTGGAACCTGATGCACTTTATCTGTTGGATGAACCGGAAGTATCGTTATCTCCAGCCAATCAAGTATTACTGGCAGAAAAGATAAATAAAATGGCCAGATTATTGGGAAACCAGTTTATTATCTCAACCCACTCTCCGTTTATGCTTGGAACTTTAAATGCAAAAATATATAATTTGGATTCGAATGAAATGGAAACTGCAAAATGGACGGAGCTTGAAAACGTAAAGTATTTTTACGATTTTTTTATAATGTATAAGGATGAATTTGAAAAAAATAAATGAAATGCAAATACGGCAGCATATGGATAACTCCTGACGATTCTGGCGGCTATCGCCTGTCCATGAGACATACAATAAGAGCATCAGCATTCAAGCGGATGCTTTTAATCTTTCTAAACAGGATTACGGAATCGTACGGATGGGAAATACGCTGGCGCCTTATTTTATGCCCGGTGTCAGGGACATGTACAAACTAGATTTTATTCTGTTAATCGAACGTAGTGAGTATATGAGGTGCCGCAATCAACAACACAAAAGCTTTAGGTATTTAGGAGGAAAATATATTGAAGATATTAGAAAAATTCCAATCGCTTGTGCTTCTTATGGCTATCGTTATAGGAATGTTACTAGGCAATATTCCGATTATAGAAAGTTATGCCGAAAATTTAGTCACACCGTTTCTTTTTGTAATGCTATTCGGAGTATTCTTAAATACTCCCCTTAAAGATTTTAAAAAAGCTCTCGGCAATGTAAAATTTTCAATCGCTACGGTTTTGATCAATTTTGTGTGGACGCCAATTATAGTAATTTTACTGGGAAAAATGTTTCTGGTAGATTCTCCTATCATGCAAATTGGCTTTCTCATGCTGATGGTTACTCCATGCACAGATTGGTATCTTGTTTTTACAGGTATTGCAAAAGGAAATGTACCACTATCTGCGACCGTTTTGCCGGTTAATCTTATTTTACAAATTGTATTATTACCGGTGTATCTATATATTGCAGGGGGCGTAACAGGTTCTGTAAATATGCATGAACTTTTATTTAGCGTATTATACATGTTAATTGTTCCATTCGTTCTTGCACAAATAGCAAAAGTATTTATACAGAAATTGAAATACGACAAAATGAAGGAAAAGATTTTTAATGTATTTTCCTCGCTTCAAATCGTTTTGCTTGCGCTTGCAATTATGGCCATGTTTGCATCAAAAGGAAACAGTCTTTTATCTAATCTTAACATTGTTGCAAAACTAATCATACCAATTTTATTATTCTATATTATAAATTTCGTTTTAGCTCATGTAATAGGCAAGGTTTTTAAATACACTTATGAAGACACCGCAAGTCTAACTCTCACAACAATTGCAAAGAATTCTCCAATGACACTTGGCATTGCACTTATGGCTTTTCCAAATGAGCCAATTATTCATCTGATTATGTTGGTGGAGCCATTGATCGAATTGCCCGTAATGACCATGATTGCAAGATTTCTATTGCTGCTCAGAAACAAGAACAAGACTCAATAAGAAAGCGGCCCTCCTAACATAAAGTTAGAGCTTGACATACGTAAACGTAGGATATGATGAATTTAAGCAAAAGGAGATCAGTGTAATGGATATTAAAATTAGAAGCGTATCAATAGAAGACTTAAGTGCGGTAGCAGAAGTGGAAGCGGGATGCTTTCCAGAGGCAGAGGCTGCTACGAAGGCATCATTCGAACAACGAATTAAGACATTTCCAGAAAGTTTTTTTGCAGCAGAAATGGATGGAGAAATAATTGGATTTATCAATGGGTGTGTAATCAATGAAACAACGATCTATGATGAACTATTTAGTGACGCCACTTTACACATTCCAAATGGAGATTACCAGACTATTTTTGGACTTGATGTGATTATTGATTACCGTAATCAAGGAATTGCGGCACAATTAATGAGTCACTTGATAGAAGTATCAAGATTAGCTGGTCGAAAAGGTGTTATTTTAACGTGTAAAGAGAAGCTCATTCATTACTACACAAAGTTTGGGTTTGAAAATAAAGGTGTTTCAAAATCCGAACACGGTGGTTCTAAGTGGTATGATATGATTTTAGAGTTTTAATCAAATATTCACATAGTTTAACTAAATAAAATGGGTTATCAATGTGGCTGCCCCCCTTTTTGAGAACCTCAGACAAAACGAGGGAAAGCAATCAAAGGCAGCATCACCAGAGTAAATGAAAGCAACTATTGAAAGGAATACTTTATGAGAAAGAAATATTTAATTATAATATTTTGTATTTGCTTTATCATGTCTGGATGCGGGAAGACAGAAAAAGGCAGGGTAGAGGATACAGATTCTGCTCAAATAGTAAAAACCGGCACGCAAGACAGTCAGGAACAAGCAGAAAGTGAGAACAGCGTCCCCGAAAATACAGGTACAGAAAATGAAAATTATGAGACATATTCAGGCTTTTGGACGGAAAGTGGTATAAGCCATGACATGGTTATTTCTGACGGCGGGACTGAATTCTCTGTAAACGTTACAAATAAAACCGAGTTGAATGGATATCTATACTCTGAGCAGGGTATCAGTGAGCGTATAGCAGAAATTGACAATGTTGCCGGAAAAATTAAAAATAATGAGTGTTATTACGAATTTACGGATGATGGCTGGGGCGGTACAGGAACTCTGCACATACAGTTTTTGGATGATACGATCCGCATAGAAGTGCAGAATTATAAGATGGATGATAACAATTCATCCGGTTTTGGCATTTCAGGGGTATACCAGTTGAAAAGAGCGGATAAAGTTGTGGAAAAGGAAGAAACAGGGACTGAGATGTCAGAGAAGGATCTGCTTAACACGGTATATAACAGATATTATTCTCCGTGGCCTGAAGATGAAATGCTTGCAGCGATAGAAGAAAGAAGCAAGTACCGGGAAAGCTGTTCTTTCTATGAGGAGGTAACAAAGTATATGGAAAATGTCCGTGAAGTGAGTGATGTCTCTATTGCAGTTGAACCTTTATATTATACGGATATGAAATATTATGAGAGTCAGGATTTTGAGAACGTCCCTTCCTTGATTCTTTCTTTGGCAAAAAATGAAATTTATGCAAGGCATGGATACATATTTAAGAATGAAGATTTAAATAATTATTTTATGGGACAATTATGGTATGAGCCTTCGATTACGCCGGAAGATTTTGAGGATAGTGTTTTTAATGAATATGAAAAGACAAATTTAGAGTTACTGGCAGATTTGAATACGTATAACTAAGCAGGTATAATACAGATTATTTGTTATAAATGGTTTACCGTGAGATCGTTTCATCGCCGGCAAATGCAATTAATCACATAAACCGTATCAGGGAATATATAGAATAGAAGAAGGAAAGGAGAAAAATCATGTTAGAATATAAATTTGATACCCAGTTACTAATAGAGGGGCATGATCTTTCGGAAGATGCAATTAATGAGTATATCACCAGTCATATTGAAGGCGACTGCCTGCTTGCTGTGGGGGATGATGAGATGATTAAAATCCATTTTCATACGAATACACCGTGGAAAGTTCTTGAGTACTGTGCCTCTCTGGGAGAAATATACGATATTGTTGTAGAAAATATGGAGCGCCAGAGCAATGGCCTTTCGGGTTAAAAGCGGCCTGGAGCGATTGCCTGGAAATGTATCTAAAAATAAAATGGATATCATAAATGAGTTTAAATACAGTTGTTAAACGTCTGTTGGTTTCAGTAAATGACCGGCAGACGTTTTTTATTGGGGGAAAAATTACAGGCTTTATAGTCCTGATACTGTCTGCCGGGGCAGGACTGATTATTTCATATATTTGCTATTTGTTACTTGCTATTCATTTTTTCAATTCATATAATATTAATAAAAACAAGTCAAATTCATGTATAAAATTATCATTTTTATCAATGGAAGGGGAATTGCGTAAGACGGGTTATATTTTATCCAGAGGAGAGAAGGGTTAAGGAGATTAATTTATGATGAATGTACAGTTAAGAGTTATAGTCGCAGATGATGAAGCCATGCAGCGGAATGTACTAAAAGATATTATCTGCAAATTATGTCCGTCTTTTGAGGTGATCGCTTGCAGTAATGGGAAGGAGGTTTACGATAGTTTAACGGAGAAACCGGCAGATATCGTTTTAACCGATATCCGCATGCCGATTATGGGAGGAATGGAACTGATCAAAAAGATTTTTGAGGAATACCCCAAAACGAAGATCATTTTAATCAGTGCCTATCAGGAATTTGAATATGCCCAGAATGCGATCAAATATAAAGTTGTCGAGTATCTGATAAAACCCTTTCGGATATCGGAGGTCAAAAAGGTTCTTGAAAAGGTCCGGTCTGAAATCCAAAAGGAAAATGAGAATGAAAACAGTCTGAATAAGTACCAGGTATTGGCTACGAAAGCAAAGGAGCAGGAGGAATATAATCTTTTGCAGGATATCCTTAAGGGCAATAAGACGGCGGTCAGGCTGAATGAAGATAAATATGGCATATTACAGGAATTCGGAACCGTGGCCCTGCTTCGCTGGAGGATAGAGTCTTCGGATTCCCGGAAAGTGTACCGTACCATATCGCAACAGCAGGAAGGTACTCTCATGGAGCATCTCTCTTTTTTGTTTCCCCATATGTTCTTTGTTCCCCAGGCAAATGATTTTAATAAGGCAGTCCATAAGGCGGCTCTGCTGCTCCCGAAAGAAACAGCCCTGGAGGTAGCGCAAAAACTGGAATACTGCCTGAAACAACTGCAGCAGGACAATATTATTTTCTGGGCAGGTTTATCGAATACGAAATTATGTCTGGCAGAATTCGCAGCAGAAGGCCTGGTACAGGCCGAGGAGATGTTAGCTTTTTATTTTTATGAGACAGAGGGAGGAATTTTTGCCTTTGATAAGATGCATACCATTATGGATATACCCACAAAGTCCACTGCTTCTTTTGAAAACCAACTGCACCGTGCCATTCGCAGTTCCGACGTAAATCAGATGCGTAATATAGTTGACGGTATGAAAACCGCATTATTAAAAGAATCAAGATGCTATCCGAATAAAATCAAACACAGGGTTTCTTCCGTAATCGTATTGATCCTGAAAGAACTGGAAAATGAAATTTTGCAGGAACAGTACGATCAGTTGTTAAACCGTTCCTATCAGATGTATGCGGAATGTGATTCTTTCGGCCAGCTGTTTGAAATTTCAAAGCAGTTATTAGAACAGGCCATACAGTATTCCATACAGAAAGGCAGTCAGGCGGATGCGGTGGAGGAATGCATGGCTTATATAAAAGCTCATTTGGACAGTGATTTATCCCTGCAAAAGGTAGCGGAATATGTGCATTTCCATCCGAATTACCTGTCCGGAAAGCTGAAAGAAAAAGTAGGACTGCCCTACAGTGTATACGTACTGAAATTAAGGATGGAGCTGGCCTGCAGGCTGTTGCTGGACACAGGCGATAAAATCCAGGAGATAGCCTCAAAGTGCGGCTTTCATGACAGTAATTATTTTAACAGGATGTTCCGCCGGGAATTTAATATTTCACCGGAACAATACAGAAAGGCTCATAAAAAATGGTAAAAAAATATATGGAACGGATTCTGTACATGAGCCTGCGGGCCAAACTTGGAGTTATACTGGCGGTATTCGCAATTATCCCGTCTTTTGTGATATACAGCCAGGTGATGAAAACTTATGAAGCCGATATGGTAAAGGTGGCGTCACAGAATGTGCAGTCGATTGTGAAAACAAATAATAACCTGATTGATACCACCCTTAGCCGGATTGAGGATGCCTCTTATCTGCTTTTAAATAATAAGGACTGCTTTGAATGCTTTTCCAATATGGATAGCTTTACGGTCAGTGATTTTTTGAATGAAGACCGGGTCATATCGGATGTACTGGGAAAGCAGTTTGCGGCAAATATTACGGTTTATTCAAAGTATTTGTATACATCAAAATGGATTTTTGATGCGAATAACACCTCCATGAAACCCAGTGTAGAAGAAATACAAAATTTCGGTCTGGATAAAAAGGCGGCAGAAGCCGGGGGACAGGTATTATGGATCACCGGTTATGATTACGGAAAGTGGTTCCAGACAGAATACTTAAGCAAAAAAGAAAATTACGAATATCATTATCCCATTACCATGGTCAGACAGATGAATTTTCAATACTCCCAAAACGGTAAACTCTATGTCATGAAGAATGAACAGGAACGGCCTGTTTTAGTCGTAAATGTCCTGGAGGAAACACTGGCCTCCCTTTATAAATCAAGCGTAAATTATGAAGGCAATATCTATGGGGTGGTCAATGAAGAGGGAAAGATTATCTCTTCGGATAATAAGCTCTTTCCCATTACTTCCCAGGTCCCGGAACGGATCCTTAATTTAAAAGCTTCTTCGGGTTATACTTCTTACTGGATAAATAACGTGGAATATCTGTTGTGTTACGATGATATGGAAGGGCGTAACTGGTTTTCTTTTTGTCTGATCCCCATGACGGAAGTGATCCAAACTACAAAAGAACAGATGCAGAAATCCCAGAGATGGATCACCATGGTATTACTGGCTGCTTCCGTACTCATTGCGGCACTTCTTTCCTCTACCATCAGTAAGCCCATCGCGGCACTGACAAAGGCGGCACAACGGGTTTCAACCGGAGATTTCAGTGCGGATACACCGGTGCCCAGAGGGAAGGATTTTAAAATCCTGACCCGGACTTTTAATCATATGGAAACGGAGATCACCCGTTTAATTGATGAAAATTATAAGATTTCCCTACGGGAAAAGGATACCCAGATCATGGCCCTGACCATGCAGATCAATCCGCATTTTTTGTACAATACCCTTAACACTATCAATATGATGGCTATCCTGAATGACGATCATGAAACTTCGGAGCTGATCGTGAGTCTGTCGGAGATGCTGCATTATTCTTTTAAAAATACAAATGAAAAAATACCCCTGTCCGACGAAGTCCAGTGGACCATCAACTATATTAATATCATGTCCCGGCGTTTTGAAGGGGTGTTTGAAACAAAAATCGAAATTCCGGGTGAACTGATGGTTTATAAAGTTCCCAAATTTTTTCTCCAGCCCATTGTGGAAAATTCCATTCTCCACGGGTTTGAAGGAATATCCGGGGGAGGGATTTTAAGACTGTGTGCGGAGAAACAGGGGGATTTTATTGTTTTTACCGTTTCCGATAACGGCAAGGGAATGGAGATTTCGGATTATGAGAATGTCCTTCGGAAAACCAGGGAAGGAAGTATCGGCTTATCCAATGTATACCGGCGTCTATCCCTTATCTACGGGGAGAATTATTCCATTGAATTAAAAGCGGAACCTGGAACCGGAACCACTTTTTATCTGACACTTCCCTGTCAGAGCTAAGAAAATGTAAAATCTTTGATTTGTACTATTATATGAGAATCCTCATATAGAAGATGGGGAGGCGGTATGGTAAACTTTAATCACCGGGTTAATAAGACGTCTGATTTGCATAACAGGAATACCGAAAGGAGATTTTTTATGAAAACAAAACGGCTTGTAAGTGTATTATTAATAGCAATCATGATTTTTAGTGCTACTGCTTGTTCAGGCAAATCGAAGGTAACGGACAGCAAGGATACCGGCAATAAGGCCGAAGGTAACGCTGCTGCCGGGGGAGGCAGTGAGGAGGTTACGGAGATCCGTTTTGCAGAATGGGATGGCGGCAATACCTTGGCAGTTTATGAAGAAATCGCCGAACAATTTAATAAATCCCAGTCAAAGATTCATGTAACTGTTATGAACATACCGGATGAATATGATACCAAAATAACAACGATGGTTGCCGGAAATGATGCACCTGAAATATGTGAGATGGAAGCCGGAACTCTGATGTACCCCTATGCAGAAGAAGGCATCATACTTAATATGCTGGACTTTATAAATAATGATGCAGATTTTGATAAGAACTGTATGCTGGATCAGTTTAAATACATGCTCACCAGCGACTATATGGCAGGATATGCATCCGGTTCGGAAAATATTACGATGTTCTATAATCCTTCTTTATTCCAAAAGTATGGAATCGAAGAACCGCCAGCCAGCTACAAGGATGCGTGGGACTGGGATACTTTTGTAAACGTTGCGCAGCAGTTAACCATCGATAAAAAGGGCAGAAATGCGCTTGACCCGGACTTTGATCCTGAAAACATTGAAACCTATGGGGTTACCATCAGCAAGTGGTGGGCAGGATATATGCCGTTCCTTTATTCGGCGGGCGGAGATTACTTAAATGAAGACGGCACCGCAATCGGGTATGCAACGGAGCAGGGAATCGATGTATTGCAGAAGTTAGCGGATTTAACCTATAAATATCATGTTGCACCGACTCCGACTGCCAGTGAAACTATGCCTGGTGCTTCCGAAGCGCTTACTACGAATAAGGTTGCAATGGCTTTTGACGGTCAGTGGACGAATGCAACTTTGATGGCGGATGGAGTAGAGTATAATGTAGCCGCACTCCCGAAGATGGGTGATAAGGCTAAAACAACCATGACCTTTAGCGGCATCAGTATTATGAATACGGATAAAGCAGATGCAGCCTGGGAATTCGAAAAATACATACTTTCCAAAGGCTCTTGTGAACCTTTATATAAATCAGGTTTATGGCTTCCTACCACTGCAAACGAATATACGGATGAATATATCAAATCTTTTATTACCGATAAACATCCGAAAAACTATTATGAATCCATCGTAGTTCCCATGATGGACGGCACCGCAGAAAGACCGGTCGTAGCCACAATTAAGAATTTTAATAAAATCAATGATATTATCAGTCCGGCCTTGGATTTACTGTGGTCCGGAGAAATGACAGCTGCGGATGCAATTGCTTCGATAGAGGATCAGGCAAATGCTGAAGTTAAGGGTTACTTAGGAAAATAGACTTTATATTTTTAATAAGTGAATGAAACTATGTCAGAAAGGGGCTGTTACAAAATAGTTTAATTTTCTCTATGAAAAGTATTGGGGGTATATAATACTTTAGTTAGGGGCATTGAAACTATTTTGCAACAGCCCCTTTTCATAAAACTGCGGAATTTCAAAACTTCATATTCGGCCCACGGTTTCATATATGCCATGAGAGCCCGGATTGCGCGGAGAATTCGGCAAATTCACAGTAGCAATTATCGATATCCGTCATACGGATGAAAGGAGAATTTTCCGGTGATATATAAAGAAAAAAAATTACTCAATGCGAAAACGAAATCAAATTTGGTCGGCTGGGCATTTGCCTTACCGGCAGTGATCGGTTTTCTGTTTTTAAATCTGGTACCGATGCTGCTTAGCGGGTATTACAGCTTCTGCGATTATAATATTATAAGTAAACCGGTCTGGTCTGGTCTTAATAACTACATTTCACTTTTTAAGGGGACGGATGCCACTTTCTGGCTGTCCGTAAAAGCGACCCTGTTCTATACGGTCATGGCAGTACCTGCTAATTTGATTTTCTCCTTTACGATCGCGCTGTTATTAAACCGTGATATGGTCGGTCGGGCTTTCTTCCGCTCCCTGTTTTATCTGCCCTGTATCCTGCCGGCAGTTGCATCGAGCTTTGTATGGATTTTGCTTATGAATCCGGATTTCGGTCTTTTTAATGTTGTATTGGATTTCCTGCATTTGCCCGAAAGTAAGTTTTTCTGGGATAAGAGCAGCGTACTTCCGTCCATTGTATTTATGGGAATATGGAGTACCGGTTCCACCCAGGTTATTTTTTTGGCAGGACTTCAGAATATTCCAAGAGTATATTATGAAGCCCTGGAAATCGACGGCGGCAATGCATGGCATAAGTTCTGGAGTGTGACCCTTCCTATGGTATCCTCCACCCTGTTTTTTAACCTGGTAATGGGGATCATCAGTGCACTTCAGGTTTTCGGAGCAGCTTATATCATAACTGAGGGCGGCCCCAACAATGCATCCTTGTTCTATGTGTTTAATCTGTGGCGCCAGGCCTTTAAGTACATGGATATGGGGAAAGCCTCAGCGATGGCGTGGGTTTTGTTTGTTGTGGTATTGTTAGCGACCCTTGTCGTTTTTAAAACATCAAATAAATGGGTATATAACGAAGGAGGAGATCAGTAATGGTTGTCAGAAAAAATACTGCTTACTATATAAAAAGAACCTTATTTTATCTCTTAATAGGATTACTGGGGTTTGTCTGTATTATTCCGCTTTACTGGATGGTAAGGTCTGCTTTCATGAAGAATACGGATATCTATGTTATGGATCCGTTTATTTTCTGGCCCTCCAAAATGCTTTGGAGCAATTTCAGCAGTGCCTGGAATTCAGCACCTTTTACCCAATATGCATTTAATACTATCGCTATCGTAGTGGCGAATATATTCGGTACTTTATTGACCTCTTCCATGGCAGCCTATGCTTTTTCAAGGGTAAAATGGAAAGGAAGAGGTTTCTGCTTCGGAATGATACTGACTACCATGATGTTACCGGGAGCAGTAACTATTGTACCCCAGTTTTTGATTTGGAGAAACTTTCATATGGTGGATACCTATGTACCGTTAATATTGCCGGCGTTTCTTGGAGGAGGGGCCTTTAATATTTTCCTGTTAAGGCAGTTCTTTCTGGCCATTCCCAACGATCTGGATGAAGCGGCGGAAATTGACGGAGCGGGCAAGCTGCGGATTTTCCTGCAGATTATCCTTCCTCTGTCGAAATCTGCTATGATCGTGGTTGCTTTATTTACGTTTTTAGGAAACTGGAACGACTTTTTCGGACCGATCATTTATCTGAATTCAAAAGAGAAATTTACCTTAGCAGTGGGGCTGTTACAGTTTCAGGGGGATTATGCGACAAAATGGAATCTGCTGATGGCCGCTTCTACGATCGTTGTGGCACCCTGTATCCTGATCTATCTGATCGGGCAGAGGTATCTCATCGAAGGAATTTCGTTGACAGGGATGAAAGCTTAATTCGAAACCGGTATATCGCCTTATACCGGCGCCGAACGAAGTGAATGCGCGACCACACTGTAAAACAACGCTTACCATGGGGGTGCGGACATGGTATAATGTCAACAGACATTATACCGGCGCCGAACGTAGTGAGTGCGCATAAACGGCACGAAGTGCCGCATACCATGGGAGCTTGCGGACATGGTATAATGTCAACAGACATTATACCGCGCCGAACAAGGAGAGTGCGCATGTCATGGGAGTTTACGAACATGGAATAATAAGCTTACATCTTAAAGAAGAAGTAAATTGGGAAATGAAAGGTAGAAAGAATAAACCGGCATGGAAAGTTTCCTGTGATGGAGAAGAACGCTGAAACGAATGATAATACCGGAAACAAAGAAGCGTAACGCGGCGATGAGGATTCCGGAACAAAGAGGTTTAGTTTGAATGGAGGGGATCACTGAGATGGAAAAGGGAAATGAAATGGAAAAGAGAAATGAAATAGAAAAGAGAAATGAAACAGAAAAGAGAAATGAAACAAAAAAGAGAAATGAAGCAGAGAATAGAAAGGAAACAGAGAAGATTACCGGCATGGAGAAATTCGGCGGCAGCCCGGTAACATTTGATAGAATCGATGTGACGGACGGTTTTTGGAAAGAAAAACAGGATTTATTTTATAATAAGACCATAAGAGCGGTGTATGACCGTTTTGAAGAAACCGGACGCTTTGAAGCCCTGAAATTTAACTGGAAAGAAGGTAAGCCGGGTAAGCCGCATATCTTTTGGGAATCGGATGTTACCAAATGGATCGAGGGGGCAGCTTATTTTTTGCAAAAGAAACGGGATACGGAATTGGAAGCTATGGTAGACGAACTGGTGGAACGAATGGTGAAAACCCAGGACGAAAACGGCTACTTAAATGCTTATTTTACCGTGGTAGAACCGGAGGCCAGATTTACAAGAAGAACCGACCATGAGCTTTACTGTGCCGGACATCTGGTGGAAGGAGCCATTGCCTATGCGAAAGCGACGGGAAAGACGGCAATGCTCCAGGTTGCCACAAAATACATTGATTTAATTGACCGGGTATTCCGTATTGAGCATTCTGCCGGCTATGATACGCCAGGACATGAGGAGATAGAGCTTGCCTTAATAAAGCTGTATGATTATACGGGAGAGGAACGCTATAAATCCCTGGCAGAGTATTTTATCAATACACGGGGCACAAGCAGCAGGGATGAAACCTACAGTTTTGCAGATCAGGAGCATATGCAGTCCCACCTGCCCGTACGCAAACAGGCCACGGCAGAAGGGCATTCCGTACGGGCACTTTACCTCTACAGCGGTATGGCGGATCTGTCATTAAAGAATAAAGAAGAGGAATTATATCATATATGCAAAACACTGTTTTTAAATATCGTTAATAAGCGAATGTACATAACCGGCGGAATCGGATCCACCCACCGTGGGGAATCCTTTACCTTTGACTATGATCTGCCGGAGTATACCGCTTATAACGAAACCTGTGCCTCTATAGCACTGGCCATGTTCTGCAGAAGGATGTGGCTGATCGAACCTGACAGCCGTTATGCGGACTGTGCGGAACGTGCTTTATATAATACCGTATTGAGCGGAGTTTCACTTTCCGGGGACAGTTTCTTTTATGAAAATCCCCTTGCTGCCAATCCAAAACGGAATGCTTTTAATAATTCCAGACCCCAAGGTCTGCAGGAGCATTTGCCGATTCCTGAAAGGGTAAGAGTATTTGACTGCTCCTGCTGCCCGCCTAATCTGCTGCGGGTGGTGGGATCGGTTGCCGATTATATGTACTCCACGGCAGATGATGTGATTTATGCCCACTGCTATATGGATGCGGCCGGTACTATATTGTTAAAGAATAAAGAAATCAGGCTGGTGCAAAAGACAAAATATCCTTATGACGGCCGTATTGAAATTACGGCACAGACAGAAGGAGATTATACGATCGCTTTAAGAATTCCGGCCTGGGCCGGGGAGAGTGAAATCACAATTAACGGTGAAGCGGCTGTTGTGCCGGCAGTAAGCGGTTATGCATATTGTAAACGTTCCTGGAGGACAGGGGATACGATTGGCCTGAATCTGCCCATGGAAGTAAAAGTGACGGAAGCAAATCCAAAGGTAGTTGATTTATGCGGGCGAGGGGCTATTACAAGAGGACCTTTGGTTTACTGTGCCGAAAGGGCAGATAATAACCTGGAACTCCGCGATGTGCGCATTTCCAGAAAATCCGGTTATACGGTAAAACAGGAGTTCCTGATAAATACGGAGGTTCCGTTGATATATACGAAAGCTTTGGTACGCGAGATACCGGAGCAGCTTTACCTGGATGAAACGGTTACAAAAAAGGAAGTTCCGTTTAAGCTGATTCCGTATTATACCAGGGCCAACCGCGGAATAACCGAAATGAGTACCTGGTTCCTGCTTGAGGATTAAGCTGTGGGCAGGAAGAAAAATGTAATTGCCAGATGATCATGCAGCGTTCTCTGCTATTCCTGAGCCGACCAATACGGATCGATGCTGCCGGGTCTATGGATAGAACATTCAAACATCTTCCTTAAGCCATTTGATTCCCCATTCTCTCATTGCAGCAAAAACTTCTTCAAAATCGCGTCCTTTATCAGTTAGAGAGTATTCTACTCTTATAGGAGAGGTCGGATACACGGTACGTGTAATAACTCCGTTTGATTCAAGGCTCTTTAAAGCATCTGAAAGCGACTTTGTACTAATACCTAAGTTTTTACTCAGTTCATTGAAATGTTTTGTACCTGCATGCAGCTCTCCAATAATGACAAATGACCATTTACCACCGAAAATTTCCATGATTTGTTTTATAGATTTTACGCATAATTTATCATCCCTGGGATTCATTATCCGACACCTCTTATCAGTTAATATAAATAAATTGGGTATATAAAAATACACTAAGTGTAAATATTTTGCGTACTTTACTTTTTAAATTATCATGTTATAGTAGTATTGTCAATATAAATTTGAAAGGATGTGTTTTTGTGAAAACATTGGTTATTGTAGGTGCAGGAAAAGGTTTAGGGTTGTCCATTGCAAAACGCTTCGGCAGAGAAGACTTTCAGATTGCTCTCGTGGCACGTAATGCCCAGAAACTGCAATCAATGGTTGAAGAACTGAACGGGAATGGAATCGAGGCTTCTTACTTTACTGCTGACATTTACAAAAAAGAGCAGATAGAAAAAGCTTTTGCTGATATTAGAGTGAAATATGGAAAAATTGATGTTGTGGAATTCAGCCCGCTGGCAGGTAATTATCCGCCTGCCTCCGTACTTCAATTAACGGCTGAAAATGTAAAAGATTATTTTCAGGGATTGGTTGTAAGCGCAATCAATATAGTGAATAATGTTATTCCGGATATGATTGAACGGGGCGAGGGGGCATTACTCTTTACCACCGGGTTATCTGCGGTGTACCCTATTCCCTTCATGAGCAATGCAGGAATTGCTATGTCGGGATTAAGAAATTACTTGGCAAATCTCCATGCGGAATTATCTCCTAAAGGAATTTTCGTAGCAAACCGTTCATTAGGAGTCCGGATTACAGCTGGAACAGGCGGGGTGAATGATCCGGAAGTGATCGCAGACATGTGGTATCAGGTATATGCAAAAAGATTGGGCAGCGATGAAGTGTATCCGGAAGGAGTTACTCTTGCAACTGTAGTTGTATAAAAAATAAAGGGTATTAGGTGCTTTTTTTTCCTATGAAGGTCTCAGCTGTCCGGCATATGATTGCTTGAGCCTGGGAGATGATCTGGAAGAAATCTCTTCTGCGAATGAGGTGTCCTGCGAGGAGCAAACCCTCGCCGCTATCGCAGAAGAGAACCGGCATTTAACTTTACAAGTAAGTCCCCCGCTTCTTAGCGGAGGCCACTGAAAAAGTTCTTACTTTTTGATTTAAATTGGTAATATTGCAAAATCTTGCAGTTTAAAAATTTATTTGCACTTTGAAAACATTGAATAGT
>JAEWAK010000038.1 GCA_023391695.1 Bacillota bacterium | reverse complement strand
GGTTGTATCTGACTGTTACACCAGATACCGTTCTTATCGATGACTTCCTATTTAAATAAGAAGTGATCTATGAAAATTTTATTAGAATTTTCAGGGTTGTTTCACTGTTCAGTTATCAAGGTTCTTTATCCTGTTATACAGGTTTAAGCTGTATCGCCTAACGTTTCATTAGCAAATTATGCCGTTTAGCGCGTCAGCAAAATGAATTATATCACTGTATGATTATGATGTCAACCCCTTAATATAACTTTTTATTACTTTTATTAATGAACCGAAATGAAAATCAATTTAAATATTAAATACGAAACCTACAAGTACTTATTGTAGCAATCAAATCAAATACCTGTTATAGTAAAATTAACAGAGAAAAACCCGTTCAACTGTAATTTAACCTTATTTCAGTGGAGGCCGAAACCTCCACTGAAATAACAGCAAAGCTGCGTAATAGGCTAAAAACATGCGGTAAAACGGAATGCGAATATCCGCTTTGACGTTAAACGGGTAATTTAGATTTTTAAAAGAATCCTAAAAAACAGTTCTGTTAACAGGCAAAACCCCGGACCTGAATTAGTCTCCGATGGGGTTTTCAATTAGTGTACTGAATTGGAACTCATGGCAGTGATTGTCATTTACAGTGGTGGCGCCCTTTACAAAATGCACATGCCTGTCATTTCCAACGGGTATTGCCGGGCCTGTTTTATTACACATCAAATGAAAATGGTCTTCGTAAAAATCCGTCTTGTTTTCTAATTCATGAAAATGGTTTCCATTTGGCAGCGGTATTGCTTCCCCTGTAACACCGGCAAACCTATGGTTATGCGGATCTTCCTTTTTTTCCGCAATTTTTGTACTGCCTAAATATTCATGGGTATGGGTCATTTTTTTGCTGCAATTGCTATTGTTCCCACCATAACTGCTGACACTATAATTATTTCCACTATAGTTATTTCCATAGTTATTTGCATTATAATTATTTCCGCTCAAATATAAATCCTCCTATTTATTTCAGTGCTGACTAGAGTGTGTTTGAAAAATGCTTGTCACGGACTGGATGCTCCGCTTTGTGGGAGACAAGAAACTTGTTTTAGAGGGGTAGCAGGGGTACGTTTCTAAAATTGTGACGCAGCATACCGCAAAGTGGAGCGTTCAGAATAATACAATGATTTTTCAAACACGCTCTAAGCACATTATCTTTATTCTTCAATCCAATGTATGCCGTTCTGTTACTTGTGTGTTTGTACTTTATCTGCGTCCGGACAATTTTCCACTCAAGTTACCTGAAGCTAAAGCAACTATGGACTGTATAACAGATGGTTTATTAAAAGGCTACCATACTCAATAAAAAGGACAAAGGATATCGCCTGATTCCCTTGTCCCATAATTTTTATACGGAATTTTTATTGCCGTAGCTTATTTTTGACTCTGATCTGTAATTTCTCCTGTTTTCAGGATTAATATATTACCGGTTCATTTCACTTTGATAGCCGGTTCCTTTATGCCCTTCAATGATTTTGTCCATTTCCTTTTTATCCGTAGAAGGTAAATCGCCCAATACCGTGTTCTTAACAGCACATGCAGCATTGCCGTATTCTATAGCTTTCTGGCAGTCTCCGTAAGCAAGCAGTCCGAATAATACGCCGGATACATATGCATCCCCGCTGCCGATACGATCAACTACTTCGATATTTTCATAAGGTTCTTCCCGGTAGAATTTATCTTCTCTGGCATCATAGATGGTTGATCCGAAGGTGTGTTTTTTAGGGCTTATTATTTTTCGTTCCGTGGAAGCCAATACACTGATATTATATTCATTTGCAAATGCTTTTAATATATCCTTTAATTCTCCCGTCTTTCCGAAAGTACGCCTTGAGGTTTCTTCCGAAATAAATAATATATCAACATAGGGTAAGATCCGCTCAATATATTTTTTGGCATCTGCTTCACTCCATAGATTTGCACGGAAGTTCACATCAAAAGATATGAGTGCCCCTGCTGCCTTAAACTTCTTTATTAAGGTTTCCGCCATATTACGTGTCTGTTCCGAAAGTGCCAGGGATATACCGCTGGTATGAAACAGCCTGGTGGTATTGAAAATGCTCTCCGGTATGTCTTCCGGCTTGATCGAATTGACAGAAGCATTTTTTCTGTCGTAAACTACAGTAGGTTTTCTGGGAAATACACCATGTTCATAATAGTATATACCCAATCTTGCCTCGGGACTTTCATCATATATTATATAGTCGTCGCTTACGCCGCAGAAACGGACATTGTTTCTTATATAAGTACCCAGTTCATTTTGGGGAAGCTTTGATATAATTCCTGTACGCAGTCCCAATAACGAGATTCCGGATACCACATTAAGCTCCGCGCCGCCTGCCCTCTTTTCAAATACGGCACCGGAAATCATTCTCTCATTCAAAGGAGACGATAATTTTAATAATAATTCTCCGAAAGCAAGTGCTTCATATTCTTTTTTTTCATTTGAAAATTCCATATATCCTCCCTAATAAAACAATGACGCCCGTTCCATACGAACGTACTCTGTTTTTAAATATACATACGCTCAAATATACATAAGCTTTTTCTTTACACTATTATTTTTTAACAATTAACAAGTTTGAAGTGATTATTAATCCTATTGCAATTGATAATTATTGTATAAATTCTTGGCTGTTATTACTTCTTTTGAAGCAAACCCGCCAATCTCTTCCATCATAATATAAATGGCAGCTAATTTACCGTTATTGTCATATTTCGCACTCTTGTTTAAGTATACTCTTTTAAAAGTAGAAATTCAATTAAAATAAGATTTTTCCTAAATTCATAATGAAGTTTAAAAGAAGATTATTATTATATATGGTACTTAAAAAAGTACTTTCATTTATCAGGGAAAACAGGGTCTTCCCCCATTCGGTGCTGCCAAGTATTGTTAAAAAGATACATCCGATCCATACTACAACAATTCCATGTAAAAGTCCGGCCAATAAGCCTGCCGTTTTATTCAGACCGTTTATAAGGGGCAGCTTGCTGATTATGTCTAAGGTTTCACAGATAATTGCCAGTCCTATGGTTATAAAGAGAACGATAATCAGAAAAACGGCGGCATTAATAATAATCCGCGATATTGATCCGCTTATATAATCTTTAAAATTACTCACTGCCATTGCCGTATATACGTCTTTCGTATTATTTTCAATCAGCGTATGTTTCATTATTTTAGGCAGGGGCAGTTTATTGATGAAATTCACCTGGTCGGTTATTTTACTGCCAATATCGGTGAAATCAATTACTTTCGTAACCTTTTCCGTTACAAACCCCATAACTTTTTCATTCTTTTGCAGTTCTTTACTGATAACAGGACTGATCCATGTAGTCAGTACCAGCGCTATTATGGTAGAAAAGAGAGTAAATACGGTCCGGATAAACCCTCTTCTTCGTCCGTTTAAAGAATATCCCGCTAAAACTATCAATACCAATATTACCAACCAATTCATATTAAACTCCCATCTGTGCGCTCCGGCGCACGTACAATTCAGGATTCACTCTTTCAAACATGCCGATGCGGCATACCCTTCTACGTCACTCCTGCCTGCTGCCTCATTTCTGCGAATCTTTTTTTACGTAAATTACTTCTTCCTGTCTTGATGCCAATACAAATCGTCAAAACGGATATTCACATTCTACTTTGCTGCATCTTGATTTATTTCTTCGCATCTGTGAGTTTTACTTCTTCCATATTTAAATTATCTATAATAATATACTTGTCCGTATTATTAACCGGCAGGATATAGGAAATATCATTTTCAAATTTATAATGAAACTTTTCCTTCCCATCGGTGCGTATTATAACCCATTCCAAATTTGAATAGAGGATAATTTCCTCACCGGACAAAGATATGTTGTCATAATCATAATTTATATTTTTATCCAGGACTATTTTACCTTTTAAGTCATATAAAAGGATACGGTACTTATTATTGTTATCCCCGCTGTCCAGGACAAAGCCTACGTACTTATTACTGTGAAATATGCTTTTGATTTCTGATTTAAAAGTTTCTTCATATATAACCTTCGGTGTCTGGTCAATGGAATAGAGGCTGAAGCGGTCATCTCCAAATGCACATACCGTATTGTTATTTACAAACTCTATATTCGGTACAATGGACTGTCCATAATCATAACCCCCTACAACATTGTCAATATAATTCTGCCCTACTCCGCCAAAATTATAAAAGGTAATTTTGCTTTGTACCTTTCCTCCATTAACCGATAAATAGCTGGTAGCCATTTTCCTTCCGTCATCAGACAAAGACAGGTCTATGGGAAAGCCGTCTTTTTCATTGGAGGTTCTGGTACCTACCAGGGCTTCCCCGTCTACACTGTACAATTCAACATAATTCACATTATCCCCGTCCATTAACACCGCAACCACTCCCTGATTGGCAATTTCGGATTTTATGATCGCATTGGGAACATTAACGGTAGTCATTCCGCCGTCACCGTTAAAAATCTGCAGGGTTTTATATCCCCTGTCACTTATCACGGCATATTTATCACAGACATTTGCAATCGGATCCCTCATTTCAAAGGTACCGTTCCAAAGCAGGTTGCCGGCCCCATCCATAGCCATGGCTCCATCCCTGCTGTAGCGGAGTATACCCGTTTCATACCGGTCATATTTTGCGGAACTGCTGTCGCTTCTTTCTGTTTTATGAATCACCTGGTAGCTTGTATAATTTTTATGTAAAATTAAATTTACCGCAAAATATATCACTCCAATCGCTGCTATCACCATAATTACTATTAATATGGTAATTAATTGTTTATGCTTGCGTTTTCTTAATTCATAGCTTCTTAACTCATGTTTTTCCAATTCTATTGCCATGATTTCTCCTTTTGCCTGTCCTGGTACAATCTGTATGAATTCCTAATGATACATGTATGATAATTATACCTTATTTCCCTCATATTGACACTACCTTTTTTATTTTTTATAGAACAAAGAGCTTGCCTTGTCAGTCTACCACACCGAGTGCGGCCGGTAAAGCCGGCATATTTCTCTTCCGTGAGTGTGCTTATTTGCACAAATAAAGCTGTCTTCCCAAGCAAAGGGAAACCAGGCTCAGGAGGGCAGCTTTTTACTATTTTTATAAGGCAGGAAATGTAATGGGAAATTATACCCAGTGTGCAGTTTGGCTAATTATGAACAGGACAGTACACTAGTGGCCTGCAGGACTTTCCGCCTGCTTATCTATACGGGATATGTCGTTTAAAACAAATCGATTTAAGGCACAATTAATTTCTGACCTTCATATATCTTATTTTCATCCTCTATTCCATTTAACTCCTTTATTTCATCCATATAGCTAAAGGTATTGTACAGTTCATAGCTGATTGCAGCAAGGGAATCCCCGGCCCGTACGATATAATATTTTACCTGGGTCGAAGTTTCTACGGAATCGTCCGCGGATGCATCCGCTGCCTTCTCCGGGTTTTCAGAATTATCATTTTCCCGGTCACCGGCTTTTGTAGTATCTTTATTTCCATCGGAATTATCTTCCGGCTCATTATTTTTTTCCGGTCCTGTGGGAGTATTAGCATCTTCATTACTTATATTTCCCTCAATTGTTTCCACTTCAGTGACATCCTTCCCGCCGTCCGTATCCTCAGTATCCGAAGCACCGGTTTTATCCCCCTGCCCCTTCTCCTCTGAAGTCTGGGTATCCTTCTGCCCATCCTGGTCAGATTCTGCCACCTGGTCGGAATTCTCTTCTTTCCCGTCCGCCACCTGGATATCATCCCCTGACGGCTGCTCTGCATCTCCCTGGCTTCCATCCCCGTTATTATCTACTAAATTCAGATTTTGGGATATTGTATTAAGGGCTGACTCCATATTCTTCATCTTATCATAATTATCCAGCATTGTTGCGGCAATAACTAAAACGATAATGGCTAAAAGGGTACTGGCGGCATATAACAGGCGGATAACGCTTCTGTCATCCTTTACCTCTTTCTTTTCCTGTATTACATTCCGTATCTTTCTTATGGTGCGGTCGTTATAATTTCTTTCCTCACTGGCGGCTTCTTTATTTTCCACCATATAATTCTGCATTTCTTCATTTTTTTCATAGTATATGTAATAACCGTTCTGCTTTACCAACTGATTGTTTTCATTCAAATAAAATGCTTCTTCCTTCTCCATGCTGTCCATTTTCAGCAAGACCTTGTCCGGTCCTGAAAAATTATCCATGTGGATTTTACGTATTTTCTCTCCGCCTTCTATAAAAAATTCCGGTCCGATCAGGGTCCATCCTACAATCTCAACATCACTGAAATACTTTTTAATATTTTCATAAATACTTGTCCAGCCCTCGTCCGAAAAGGATATACCGTTACTAAAATCCGTATTCATCATTTCCACTGCGCCCTTGATGAATATGTTTTTGCCTTCTTCCGTCCTTATATAATAGCCGAGCAGGACGGTTATCCTGCAGCCGGAGTGTTCTTTCTCCGAAAGCTGTTTTATATAAGTCATTACATAGTCTTCCACGTATATAACCTTATTATGAGATCCAATATTTCCGACCTGCCTAATGTTTTTAGGCATTTTAATGGACGCGGTATTTACAGGCTCTGGCTGGTTATTTGTATTTCCGCCCTTGCTGTATGAGTTGTCCATATCTTGTTTCCCCCCTGACCACAATCTATTTTAGATAGAAACCTGTTCTTTGTTCCTACAGTATTACTACCGTCAATCCTATCACATGCCTTTTAAATAATATGTCAAAATGATACGGGGAAATAAAATATCTTACCTGTTTTATATCTCTTTATTCGCCTTTTATTTTCAGCTTCTGATATATTTATGCCCTTAATGCGGATCCTGTCTGGGAATTTATTCTTTTCCTGGAGAATATTGACTTGCAAAAATATTACTATAATCTGACTATTTTACTTATTTGAGGTAATACTTTTGATATTACAGAATATGGTTGTAGTGTACGAGTATTAATAGGAGGTTATAATGAATAGAGAGTTAGCGGCAGAAAAGAAATTATATTATTTTAATACGAAGGATCGTTATTCTGTGTATGATTTCAGTAAAACCTTGCAGGAAATGCTTCAAAAAAATATTTACAGCAATAAGCAGATTGTATTCTTATGTATCGGTACGGATCGCGCAACCGGCGATTGCCTGGGACCTATTGTAGGTTATAAATTATCAAAGCTGCAGCATAATATCGTTTTATATGGAACACTGGAACAACCGGTTCACGCTAAAAATCTGGCGGAAACCATGAGTTATATTTATGCACATCATCACAATGCCCTTGTTATTGCAATTGATGCATCCCTTGGCAAATCGGGACATATCGGCTATATCACCCTGGGGGAAGGCCCCTTACTGCCGGGTGCGGGTGTTGATAAGGCCCTGCCTCCGGTAGGGGATATTTTTATAACCGGTATTGTAAATTTTTCCGGGATGCTGGACCATATGCTGCTTCAGACTACCCGGTTAAATGTAGTAATGATTTTAGCAGATTATATCTGTACCGGAATTAACTATTGTTTTTATAAACTGGTTAAAGATTAATCATTAAACAGCCTGTCCAGGATATAACCGTTTCCGTTATTTATTCCTGTACAGGCTGTTGTTTCGTTTTATTTATTTTTATTCCGGGTGCCATCCGGTTACACCCTGTTTATCAAAACCGTTCAAAATTAGATTCCGTAACTATCCCATTACCTTAACATCCCACAAAGAATATCCGTAAGGAAGTGCTCTTTCAATTCCCTGGAATTTAATAAATCTGGCATTCACTCCGCTAAAATCGATGGTTTCAATACCGCCTTGGCCATTGGTCATCCCGGATACGCTTGTATAGTTATTCCCGTCGGCGGAAACCAGGATTTCATACTGTTTTCCATAAGCCGCTTCCCAATTCAGAACGACCTGGCTGATATGGAAGGTATTCCCCAAATCTATGACAAACCAGGCATTGTCGGAAAAATCGGAAGCCCATCTGGTATTTGTATCACCGTCTGTAAGATATTCCGGCAGAAAGTCCGCACTCTCCGTGCCGGAACAGATGACTTCTTTTCCGGCAGCCAGATTGGTATTTTCGCTTGGATCTTCCGGTGTCCCCTGGGTCACTCCGTGTATATAGGTAAATGTCTGGGTATCCAATGCACCTCCGCCCGGATTGTAGGTAAAGAAATATTCTAAAACATCTCCCTCTTTCAAGTTATTTACCGGATAGGTATAATTCCGGTCTCCGGATGTTTGCATTGCAACGTTTATCTGCCCCCCGTTATTTAATTTATAATGTAAATCTGCAAATTCCGCCCCATTTACATAAAACTCCACCGTATCCCCTGATTTTTTTAAGCCCCGAACCGAATCGCCGATTATGATAACGGAAGAACCGCTATCCGTTACAGTTATTTGGCATTCTGCAGTTTTATTCCCGTTTGAAGTAGTAACGGTTACGGTTGTCGTACCTTTGGATATTCCGGTAACCTTTCCGGTCTGATCCACCGTAGCTATACTGCTGTCAGCCACTGACCAGGTCACGCCTTTGTTCGTGGCATCTGCCGGTAATACCGAAGCAGTTAACAAAAGGCTATTGCCGGGGGCAACCTCCGCCGCAGTCCGGTTTAAGCTTACTCCGGTAACAGGAACATTACCGGGTCCCCCGGTGCCATTCTCCTTATAGACACGGACATAATCCACCTGCATGCCTGCCGGAAGGTCACCAGGCTCCGGTGCAATACCTCCGTCAAACCAACCGCCGACAGCCAGATTCATAATAATGTAAAATTCCTGGTCAAAAGGTGCATACTGACTGTCCGGTGCACCATTGGAATACCATTGGCTACTGTTGGCTTTAAAAAAGCATTTGCCGTCTACATACCATTTAATATTATCTTCTTCCCATACTATGCTGTATACATGATAATCGGAATCAATGGTCTGGCCTTCCGGAAAAGCGTAATCACCGCCAATATAAGTATTGGCGGGCCACTCTCCACCAAAGTGGATTGCTCCGCTGCTGGCTCCCGGCACTCTTCCCCTGGCTTCCATAACATCGATTTCACCGGAAGCTGCCCAGTTTCCATAGACATTATCATTCGGCAGAAGCCATAAAGCCGGCCACATGCCGTTGCCTCTTGGGAGTTTTGCCCTGAAGTCAATCCGCCCGTATTGAAAGGTAAAATTATCTTTCGTGGTTATCTTTCCTGAGGAATATAATGCATAACGGTTCGGGTCCTGTGGAAAGGATTTTGGTTCTTCATAGGCCTTAATATTTAAACTTCCGTCTCTTACAAAAACATTCCGTTCACTGTCGGTATAATGCTCCAATTCATTGTTGCCCCAACCCCAGGTATTGGGATCATCATTTAAATAGTACCCGGTATTATAATTCCATACGTTAGTATCCAGAGCCGTTCCGCTAAATTCATCGCTCCATATCAGACCCATTCCCTCAATGTAACTGTTATCCGGAGTTCCAAGCTCAATATCATCCATATCGGATACGTCCGGTCTGGGTGCGTCCGGATTGCCGATAAAGGTATAATTCACGTAATTGCTGCCGATGGCACCGCCTTTCTGTCCGTTAAGTGGATAACCGATACGAAGTTCCACATCGGTCTGGACAGGCTGGAACCAAAGCCCGTAGATATAATCCACCCAGTAACCCCACTGGTTTGCGGCGGAAAGATTGTTATAGCCACTGGCAGAATACTGGAATCCGCTTTGGCTGTAATCGCCAAGGACTGCCCACACTCCGTTTATCTTTATTTCGTAAACAAAGTTGTCCAGTTCTGATTTTACCGCGGCTCCCCCGTCTATTTTGGGCAGCGGCAGACCGATTTCCCCCTTGCTTCCGGCCGTATAGGTTGTCCCTTCATAGGGGGTCAGGTTATAAGAATTTCTTACCGGTTTCTCATAAGTAATCGTATAAATAAGGGATACCAATGAGGTTTTGGATTCTAATTTTACGTTAATGGATTCCTCCACCGTAAACCAATAACCGCCGCCTCCATCGGTAAACTGGCCGAAATTATAGTCATAGATCCAGCCGCTTGCGGCGTTATTGTCAATATCAATCCATTCGCTGCTTCCCACTGGCTTTACAAATACTTTTAAGTCATCTGCCACGGCTTCATACGGTATGGATGTACTCCCGTTAAAAACCGGATATGTAAAACCTGCGCCTCCGGTGACACCGGCTGTTATTTGCGGTCCCTGGGTTGGAGTCATGGAGGTTATGGCCGTCTTGTTTATATTTGTAAATTCCAAGGTATAATCCAAGGTAACCCCATTTGTTTTTGATGCCAGCTGGATATAAGTAGTTTCAGATAACGTAAACCAATAACCGTAAAATCCGCTGTCACTCCAATGTCCCCAGTTAACGTTATAGGTGAAGAGTCCGCTGCTGTCAATATCCACCCATCTGTCATTTACCTTGACATTCACTGTCAGGTCTGCCGCAACATCTTCCCAGGAGGCATTTCCTCCGTTAAAAATGGGCATTACAAATCCATAGCTGGCCTTCCCTACCCCTGACTTGGCAATAACCGGGCCGTCTGCCGGCGAAAAATATGACATTGAGGTGATTGCCTCCCCTGCTGCCTGAACTGTTAATACACCGGTGAAGGCCGGTGTCAGCATAGACAGTACAATTACCAATGTAATAACCATACGCTGTGTTCTTTTCCTTAAGCACCTTCCCTTTTCCTGAAATTGATTCATACATTCCCTCCTTATAGGTTTATAATTATTGTTGCTTTCTGTCGTAAGAAGACATGCTGTACTGTAAAACAGCTCCATTGTCTTTCTGTCTCAAACTGCTAATTTCATTGTACTTACAGAATTATCACCTTAAAAGGAGTTTATTTTTTAATTTAGTATCATTATTTTATTTTTCGTACATTTTAACTTATTGCGTATTGGTGCTTCACTCCCAAGATTGCGATGCAGTATACCGCAAAGTTGGGCGTTCCATAACAGTGTACTGATTTTTAAACACACTCTAAGCTTTCGCCGTTGGTTCCGATAACCTTCCGGTACCAGCAGGCGCTTTTCTTTTTATATCGGTTAAGAGTCCCCGTTCCGTCCTCGTTGCGGTCAACATAGATAAATCCGTACCGTTTCTTCATCTGTGCCGTGGAAGCGCTCACTACATCAATACAGCCCCACGCAGCATAACCCATTACATCTGCACCGTCTTCCAGGGCTTTGCTGACTTCCTTTAAATGATCCTTAATATAAGCAATACGGTAATCGTCCTCCACCGTTAAGGTTCCGTCCGGCAAAGCTACCGGCCTATCCGTAGCTCCCAGTCCGTTTTCCGCTATAAACAGAGGTTTCTGATACCGGTCATAAAAATAATTCAAAGTATACCGCAGCCCGGCCGGGTCAATCTGCCAGCCCCATTCGCTTTCCTTTAAATAGGGATTGCTGACCCCCGAGGTTAAATTACCTTTTCCTTTCTTATAAAGGGAGGGGTCGGCGGCAGTACATTTGCTCATATAATAACTGAAGGAAATATAGTCCACCGTATTCCTTAAAATTTCTTCATCCCCCGGCTCCATGGCAACCTTGATGCCTTCCCTTTCCCACAGCTTCTTTATATAAGCAGGGTAATAGCCTCTTGCCTGGACATCGGCAAAAAACATACAATCCCGGTCTCTTTCCATCATAGCTATCATATCCTCCGGATGGGGTGTCATAGGATAATTTAAAGCACCTAATACCATACAGCCCATTTGGGCTCCCGGGATAATTTCATGGAGCAGTTTTACCGCCAAAGCACTTGCAACAAATTCATGATGTGCGGTCTGGTATATATCCTGCGGTGTCAGCTCCTCCCTGGGAGTCCAGATTCCTGCTCCCATCAGCGGAAAGTGCTGTACCGCATTGATTTCATTAAAGGTAATCCAATACTTTACTTTGCCTTTATACCGTTTAAATACGGTTTCACAATATCTTACAAAAAATTGAATCAGCTTTCGGTTTCTCCAGCCGTCATAATGTTTGGCCAAATGTAACGGCGTTTCGTAATGGGAAAGGGTAACCAAGGGTTCTATGCCATATTTATGACAGGTATCAAAAACCCTGTCATAGAAAGCAAGTCCTGCTTCATTGGGCATTTCTTCATCTCCCAGAGGGAATATACGGCTCCAGGCAATGGACAGCCGGAGTACTTTAAAGCCCATTTCCGCCATCAGCTGAATGTCCTCCTGATACCGGTGGTAAAAGTCAATTCCTATCAGTTTTAAATTGTCCGGTGTCGGTTCCTCCGTTACTGGCCCCATAACCCCTTTGGGCATTACGTCCTGTATGGACAGACCTTTTCCGTCCTCCAGGTAGGCACCTTCACACTGATTGGCCGCAATGGCGCCTCCCCATAAAAAACCTTTCGGAAAACTCATATTTCATGGCCTCCTTTCTAATTGTTTATTATTTCGCAGCCTTCAATCATGCCGCTTTGCAGCACCTAAGGTATTATTGTCAGTAAGGTTTCACCGGCCGTAACCGTTTCTTTATCCGTACCCAGGATATCCAGATAATCCTCCGAATTACTTACGGTAACCGGCGTTGTAACATCATACCCGGCTTTTTTAATTGCTTCCATGTCAAATTCCAGCAACAACTGTCCTTGTTTCACTTTGTCACCCTGGTTTACTTTTGCCTGAAAATATTTCCCTCCAAGTTCTACGGTATCTATTCCCACATGAATCAGGATTTCCTGGCCTTCTTCACCGATAAGTCCTATGGCATGTTTGGTGTCAATGACGGTTACGACCGTCCCGTTAACCGGCGCATAAACCTTGCCCTCATATGGCAGTATTGCCATGCCTTTCCCAAGTGCTCCTTTGGAAAAACCTTCATCCTTTACTTCAGACAGGGCCAGAACCTTTCCCGAAATAGGAGATGCGGCAGTTATCTTCTGTTTTACCAGCGTCTGTGTTTCTCCGCTTGTTTCTTCCGGGGTTTCTGCCGGGTCATTAAAACCGAGCACCAGGGTTGCAACGGCTGTTGCTGCCATAGAAATTACAATGGTAATACATGCGTTTACAAGGTTCATAATACTGTCGCCGCCGATATAAACAGGTAGTGCCAGAAGGCCTGCCGTTGTGGAAGAATACGTATGGATTCCGGTAATACCCGCATACAGGCCTGCACAGCCGCCGCCAATCATGGCTGCATACAAAGGTCTTTTGTATTTTAAGGTAACACCGTACAAAGCCGGTTCCGTAATGCCCATTAAGCCCGTAAAACCTGCGGATAGTCCCAGCTGCTTTAATTCTTTGTTTTTGGATTTCAGCCCTACCACAATAGAAGCCGTACCCTGCGCTATATTGGAGGATAACATACCTGGCCCTAATATGGTCCCGTAGCCTAAGGTTGCATACTGTATGGCCTGGATAGGAGCAAAGGTATAGTGCATACCGGTCATAACAAAAAACGGGCAGAAGGTTCCCATAAGGAAAGGTATAACCCACCCGGCATAATCATTTAAAAAGTTAAAACCGATGGCTAAAATTTTGCCGATCATGGTGCCTAACGGTCCCGCTAAAAAGACAGCAATAAGACCGGTTAGTATAATCGTAAGCAGCGGCGCAAGGAATATCTTAACCGGCTTCGGTGAATATTTATTTGCCTGTTTTTCAATTTTAGACTGGACCCATACAATCAGCAGTATGGGAATTACACTGCCGCTGTAGGAAGCTGATAATACGGGCAGAAAACCGAATATGGTAAAATAATTAAAGGTAATGGTATTGCCGTTAAAGATATTTAATATAAATTCTGACGTTTCAATTCCGGTAAAACTGGAATGCAGCAAAACACCTGCCAGAACTGCGGCAATGTAGGGAGAGCATTTAAATCTTTTCGCGGCCGATATCGCTAGGATAAAAGGCATAAAGGTAAATAAGGCATCCGCAAAAGCATAAAATACCTGATAGGTGGAGGTATCATTGCTTATGATACCAAGTGCTACACAAAGTGCCAATAGTGCCTTTATCATACCGGAGCCGGCCAAGGCGGGAATAACCGGAGTAAAGATGGCTGTCAGTGTTCCGAAAAAAGTGTTGATGATATTTGTTTTCTCTTCCTCAACCTGAGAGGAAACATCCTCATCAAAATTACCAAGTTTTTTAATTTCTTCACAAACATTTCCCACATCGGTTCCGATGATAATCTGGAACTGTCCGTTCTTTGTAACGGTTCCCTGGACACCTTTTAAGTTTTTAATCGCTTCCACATTGGCTTTCTTTGAATCCTTTAGTTGAAAACGAAGACGTGTCATACAGTTTGTAACGCCGGTTACGTTTCCTGCGCCGCCCACATACTTCAGAATATCTGCGGCTAATTGACTATAATTCATAATAATCCTCCTATAGCTTCTAAACTAGTATTTTTTTACAGCATTTATATAAAAAGACCCGAAAGCTGCAACCGTAGATAAACCGGGGTTTCCGGTCTCTCCTGTTGCCGCTTCCGGGTCTTGCTGAACTGAATCATAACAAACCCTTTGGTATTTATTATTCATTTTTTTAATGATTAGCTTTTATCACTCTGGCAATATGCACGGTCAGATACAAACGTTCATCCGAACCTAAGGTATATCCGAATTTATCTTCTAAAAAGTCTGTTATTTCTAAAACACATTCATATTCCCTGCTGTGTTTCTTTATTACCAGGTCCAGTAATTCATTATCGCCTTCAGGATAGTTGGTATGGTTAATGATTCTTTGGGCAAAGAATTTCAGATGGGTAACATAGCGGTAATAGTTTAACGATTCTTCATCATATTCAACCTGAAAAAAGTTCTTCACGATATTGGATATATCCTGCATTATTTTAGTTACCTCAATAGCCTTATCCTCCGTTTGGCCGATTTCGGCATTGACAAAATGCAGGGCGATATAAGCAGCCTCGTCCGCCGGCAGAATAGTACCTGTCTTTTCCTTTATTATACGTAAGGCAGATTCCCCTATGGCGTATTCATCCTTATAAAACCGCTTAATGTCGTGAAGCAGGGGATTGCGGATTAAGATACCTTTTTTGGCATTCTCCAATGCATTGGAAATATGGTCCGGCAGGGATATATATATCGTATCCGCCAGCTTTTTACCATAATTAGCTTTGGCATCCTCAATAATCTGCTGGGAGAACAGGATGCAATCCATAGAGATATTATTTACCATCTCCATAAACTGATTTGCAATCTTATCATCTGCCGGTGCAAATTTCTTTTCAATTTTTGTTTCATCAACGGAATCTCCCCTTACCTTATTAAAGCCTAACCCCGCCCCTAATAAAACAAGCTCCTGTTGATTTTCATCCCTTGCCACGATTGAATTATTATTCAGAATGCGAACTATTTTCATCTCTACCGTATCCTTTACCCATAAGTTAATAAAGCAGTATCAGTTATTTTATACTAACACCATTGTTAATATAAGAACGTAAACCTACACCAAGTATATACCTACGCCGGTCATAGGCTCCGTTGCGGTATATTTTATAACACGGGTACTCACCTTTTTTAATTATAAAACAGGATATAATTTCTTTACAGAAAAAAAAGGCAAGAACTACACCTCCCGATGTCAGTCTTGCCTGATTAAACAGTAACAAACTTTAAATCCTCTTTTATTATAAACGAAATAATGTTACTTTACCATTGATAAACCATATAAATATTAGCATTAAATTTTGTATATTTTATATATAAAACACCCATACTTGTCGCTCTTTCGTATTACAAGCCGTATGCATCTTTAATAATTGCCTTCTTTATAATAGCTTAGGGCTTCCGAGATAGTTTGTAAACCGTTATCCGTCATAATATCCGATAATATACTTAATTTATCCAGAGTCATAAATTCTTTTCCCAGATAAACCTCATAATGATTGGCTATTTCCATGGACAGGTTTTTAATTTTATCTTCGGTTTCCCTGATTTCAACATACACTTCGCCATACTGCTTCTTTAAGGCATTTAATTCTTCCTGGTTTCTTGCCTTAATTTCTTCCCCGATTACCAGACGGGTTGTGTTTTCAAAAACACTTAAAGCTTCTTTCTTTTGTTCCGTAATTGCCGTTAACTCATTATCCAGGTCGGATAATTCCTGATCGAAGTTATCCAGGCCGTATTGGCTTTCATCTTTATCTCTCAGTATATGTTTCCGGATTTTATCTCTTTTCCTTTTATTTTCATTGATCTGGGTACGGCCCCGGTAAATCCGTTTTATTGCTTCCATATGTTTATCTTTTATGTTATTGTCGATTAACATATAGATACCCCCGAAAAATATTACGGTAATAAAATAGATCAAAATCAGATAAACCATATTTTCTTCCGGTATAACATAGAAGTAAAAGGTACATGGGATAATTAACAGGATTACGACCAGCGTCATGATAATGACAGCCAAATCCCCCATTCCTCTTGGCAAAAATAAAGAATAAAACAGCCGGGAATTACAAAAGGAAGGTAATTTATTTTGTTTTAAAACCGCTTTGTTATCCAGTACCAGCTGTCTGTATTCCTCCCTTAGCTGGGAAGTTTCCGTTTCGATTCGTTCCGAAATTTTAGCACTTTTTGATTTTTCTTTTCTGCCCCGGATTTTTTTCATCCTGGCCCGTGTTTTCTCAAGCTGGTCATTATAAGTCGCTTCAATTTCATCCTTACGTTTCTTTGTAGTGCCGGCTATTTCATCCGCAATGGCTTTTTCTTTATTTTTTATGGCTTTTTCTAATTTTGACTCTTCCGATGCCAAGACATCATTATTATCCTTATAACTGTTTAGCTCCGATAAAATGTCCTTCAGCCCATTCAGGTCTTGTAATCCGCCGGATAATATATTACCTTCCATATATATCTTCCTCCTATGTTACGTAATATGTTTACCTTTTGTACAAAATATTTCTATATTCGATTTTACTAGATATAGAAAGAAAGGTCAATGAATATATATTTAAATTCCTGTTTCATCAGGCTTACCTGATCCTGTTTTTCTATTTCTACAAAACCGTTTTCCGTATCCATATTCATGGTACCCCTGTACTGTTTTTCAAGCGGCTCCCTGGAGTTTACGGGTAATGCGATAACCGTATCTTTAGTGTGAAGATGTTTTTCTTTTTTATTTTACTAGGGTGTGTCTGAAAACTGCTTGTGCCGGGCTGAATGTTCCACTTTGTGGGAGACAAGGAGCGATTTTGGGGGCGTAGCGGATCTACGTTCCCAAAATTGCGACGCAGGATTCCGCAAAGTGGGGCGTTCAGAACGGTGCAATGAGTTTTCAGACACGCCCTAGGCTGAATTTGATTGGTCAAGCAAAAATAAGGTATGCCCAAATTATCAGCTTTTAATCTGAATATTTCAGGCATACCAGTTTATGCTATGTATGTTAATCTCCCCAGATAAAACATCCCTTATGGTAAATTCTTTTATTCTCTTCTGTTACAGCTTAAATTTCTTAATTATAACCTGCAGGTCCTGAGCCATACCCGCCAGGCCTTCACTGGCTTTTGCAATATCTTCAACGGAGGCTGTCTGTTCTTCCAGGGAAGCCGTCACCTCCTCAGTCGAAGCGGAATTCTCCTCTGCGATGGCGGACAGATTCTGGAGGGTATCCAATATTTCATTTTTCATTTTCTCCATTTCCTGTCCGGAGAGGTTCAGTTTATCCACAGCTTCTTTTGCATTTTTGATCGCTTCTTCTATTGCCCTATAACTCTTTCGGTTATTTTCCACGCTTTCCGTCTGTTCTTTGATTACGGCAGATATTTCTTCCATAGTCTTAACCGCATTCTGGGAATGGGCCTGTAACTCCTTTACCATTTCATCAATATCCTGCGTGGATGCAGCTGACTGTTCCGCCAGATTTCTGATTTCTTCCGCCACCACTGCAAATCCTTTCCCGGCATCGCCTGCCCTGGCAGCTTCGATTGCCGCATTTAATGCCAGAAGATTTGTCTGTTGTGCAATGGAGGCTATTACATTGCTGGCCTGACCGATTTTGTTGGAACTATCATTGGTTTTTAATATAACTTCCCGGATATCCCCGGAAGCCTGATTATTTTCCTCAGTTTTCCTGGAAAGATATTCTACTTCTTTTAATCCATCCTCCAGTACCTCCACTACTTTTTCCGTAGCGGTATTTAATCCTGTTAAATAGCCCTGGTCTTTTTCAATTGCCTTTCCCAGGGTATCTGCTTTTACGGAGCCTTCTTCCGTATGTTTTGCCTGGTCTGAAGCCCCTTTGGCTATCTCCTCCACCGTTGACGCTACCTCTTCCGAAGCGGTAGCGGATTGTTCCGAAGTAGCTGTCAATTCTTCCGAAGCGGCTGCCAGCTGATCGGAGGAATTATTAATATCCCCGACAATTCCCCTGAGACTGTCCGTTATGCTTTGCAGGGCTTTTGACAGAATTCCGATTTCATCCTTTTTATTAAGGAATTTTTGAAGTACATTCTCCGAAATATCAAGCGCAGCAATTTTTTCCGCATGTTTTACCGTATTAATGATGGGTTTTGTAATAGAATTCCCGATAAGATATACGAGGACTATACACAGTATGAGCAAAATGGCCGTAACCGCAAGGATTGTATTTTGCATTACGGGAATTGCCGATAAGACTTCGTTTTTATCTGCCGTTATGACAAAAATCCAATCCGTTCCTTCGATCGGTGCATAACCCGCATATAAATCCCTTCCTTCATAGGTATAGGAATTAATACCGGTTTTCTCTGCGGTAACTTTTTGAAACAATGCGGATAAGGACGATAAAGCCGGGTTTTCTTTGACTTCTTCGATAGGGTTAAACTGGTTTAAAACTTTATCCCTGTCCGGATGGGCAATTACGGTTCCTTTGCTGTTAATTATATAGCCGTAGCCGTTTTGGCCATATCCGGTATCATCCACAATTTCACTTAAAGCGTTGCCGTCCCTGCGTGCGATTAAGGCCCCGACTACTTTACCGCCATCGTGGATTGGAGTTGCTATCATAATGACCGGCTCATTCGTAACCTTACTGATTATGACATCCGATACATTGGTTTCGCCCTTTAAAGCCTTCTGGACATAGTCTCTGTCCCCTAATTCGCTGGTGGTGCCGTCCGGATAACTGGCGGTGCCGTCCATCTTAACAACCGCTATTTCAAGAAAGCCCGTGTCCTTTAATAACGTTTTTAATAAGGTCTGCTGACGCTTCCAATTCATACTCTGAATTACCTCATTCAGTGCAATCATTTCCAGATTACTTTTTTGTGTTTCAATTCTGCTTTGTGTTAATTTGGAATCTTCCATGGAAAGGGAAACAAGGGCATCTTCACCTTCCATAGTAATGGATTTACCGGCACTTTTTATCGAGATCCCCCCAAGCAGGATTGACGCCAATAATATCAACACAGAAAAGTTAACGATTAATTTGGTTTTGATACTTTTCATCTGAATTTAAATCCTCCATTTTAAAATTTTTCACCAAATAAAAAAACCCTTTTTTTGGGTAACAAAAAAAAGGGTTTTTTGTGACTATTCAGGCACTGCGGTTCTAACGAACAACGCTTGATGCGTTTATGCACACAAAGTATGCTTAAAAATCCATATTTTGGCGCAGATTATCCGAAATTCTGCGAATTTCCCGGTTGTACTTAATAGTTACTTTTTAAAACTATGTTTTGCAACCGGCTGCCATGTTATTACTAACTTAAGGCCCTTGGCTTTGCGTCCTTACCTTTCGATAAGTTTGCCCTTTATTAATGCTATCTGCTATGTAAAAATGTGTTTTTTATTTCCAAACATACAATTTATATCATACATTACTTTATAATAATACGCAAGGTTTTATTTACAAAAAAACACGAAATATTTGTTTTTATGCAGATTTCTGTTAAATTTACATTAATTAAAACTGTTTTGTGCTGAACCAAGTAAGCCTTAGGGGTAATCTATTTTGATAGGTTAACTTTTATTGTTCACACTTTTTTCAAAATTTTAACAAACTTTCTACACAATCGGATAATATAATTACCTTAGCAATCAAGGAAGTCCCTCTCCCTTGTTAACATATATTATACCTTTTCATAACGGGATCTGCTGCAAACAAAAACTGTCTGAACTATATTTCAAATACAAGATATACTCTCCCGTAAATAAATAGACTTATTATTTGCAGCAGACCCACTCCTCTATAAATCAATTTTTTCCTAAGACTTAAATCCCCGTTTTTCCGTCCTGTAATAAAGCTTAAATTTACCTACTTAAAAAAACATGGCAAAAGGGGTATCCGTTTACCATGTTTCATTAATTCATCATGTAAATAATATCAGCAGATTTTACAATTATTACAGAACCTTCCGCTTTTGATCTTAGCCCCGCATTTTTCACAGGTAAACCAGGCGGAGGTTGATTCGTCGGAGAAGGCCAATCTGTCTTCCCGTATCCACCCAAACAGTTTCAAGGGCATGATATCATTGGCCTCGGCTATCTGGACAATCGTCGCTTTCGGATGTGCTATGATATAATCTTTTACCTGCTCAAATTTCTCTTCCTCTTCTTTTACCATCGGTCTTAAAGTAAAAGTCACATCTTTCGCAGCCGGTTCCGCTTTTTCTTTCGAAACCTGTTTCGAACATTCCGGGCATAATTCAGGTCCATAAATATACTTGAACAATTTCCTGCAATTCTTACATACTCTTACTTCCATTCTGCATCTCCCATTAAACAGAATCAAAAAGGCAGTGTCCGGTCCCTTTATGATTCACTTTAAGTTTATGACTAAGCCATATTGCAGCTTAAGTATTTAACAGGCAATGGGTAAGTGCGCCGTTTTATAAGTATCTTACAATTCCACTCGCCCTTCCAGCGCCCGAAGCAGTGTCACTTCATCTATATACTCCAAATCCCCGCCTACGGGCACACCGCTTGCAATCCGGCTTACCTTTATACCCGTGGGTTTAATCAGCTTGCTGATATACATGGCCGTTGTTTCACCTTCCAGGCTGGAATTCGTTGCAATGATTACTTCCTCAACCTCTCCCTGCAGGCGTTGGATCAGTTCCTTTAACTTAATGTCATCCGGGCCGATGCCAAGCATCGGTGATATTGCCCCATGAAGTACATGATATACTCCTTCAAAGCGTCCGGTCTTTTCATAAGCTGCTAAATCCCTTGGGTTTTCTACCACCATAATTACCTGGTGGTTTCGTTTTTCGCTGGCGCAGATCGGGCATAACTCACTGTCGGTCAGGGTATAACAGTTAGAACAGTATCTGACATTTTGTTTTGCCGCCGTAATTGCCTGGGACAAGTTATTCACCTGATCCTGCGGCAGGTTTATGATATGGAATGCAAGCCTTTGCGCAGTCTTGGCTCCAATCCCCGGCAGCCTGGATAATTCTTCAATTAACTTACTGATCTGACTGCTGTAATAGTTCATTAGAAAGGAAATCCTCCTAAACCGCCTAAGCCTCCGGTAATTGAACTCATGGCAGCCTGGGATTCCTCTTCCATTTTACGGAAGGCTTCATTCACTGCTGCCATAACCAGATCCTGCAGCATTTCAATGTCATCGGGATCGACAACATCCTTAGAAAGGGTCACCGATGTAATCTCTTTCTTACCGGATACCTTTACGGTAACCGCACCTCCGCCAACAGAAGCTTCCCATTCCTTCTCTTCTATCTCCTTGGTCTTCTCTTCCATCTGCTTTTGCATTCTCTGAGCCTGTTTCATTAAGTTATTCATATTGCCGGGCATTGCTCCTCCCGGAAATCCACCGCGTTTTGCCATGTTTATTCTCCTTCCGATGATTAATCCTCATATTCAATCGTTATATTTTTAATTATTTTTGTTAAATCCGGTATATCCTCTATGTTTTCTTTACCTTGGGTTAACAGTTTTGTCTGAATCTCCACTTCTTTATTGATTGCCCTGGCAATGGCAGCCTTCAGCTCTTTCATATGGTTTTCCTGGGATATTAATTCCTGGTCCATGGCTTCGGTAAACACAAGTAAAAGAGTATCGTTGCCTCCTATACTGGGTTTGGCATTCATTAAGGAGGCCTTTGTTAAAAGTGAGGTGCCTGCCACAATATTATTCCAGTTCCTGGCTACCTCTTTTAAATCCTCCGATATTGCCTTGGGAAGCTGTAAAGGCTTTTTTTCCCCGCCGGCTTTTTGTACCGGGGGTAAAGGAGCCTTATCCGAAACGGGTATTATTCCGTTTTCCAATTTATTTTCAACTAATTTCAACCGGTTAAGAATATCTTCATAACCGGTTTCCATCTGGGGTTTGCACAGCTTAATCAATGCCACCTCGACTATGACCCTTTTCTGGGAGGCATATTTGATCTGGTTGGATAAATCCGAAAATATCCGGATATACCTTATCAGGGTCTCCACATCGACCTGTTCTGCCTGTGCCTTTAAAATGACCAGATTGTCCGTAGAAACTTCAATTACCTCAGCCGTATCTTCGGAGGTCTTAACCAAAAGCAGGTTTCTTAAATACCAGGTAAAGTCAACCGTGAACTGGGTCAATTCCTTGCCTTTTATGATAAGTTCCTCCAACAGCTTCATGGCGCCGGTCACGTCACCGTTAAGGATAACCTCAAGTAACCTTGCAAATACCTCAATATCCACGGCCCCCAGTACTTCCAGTACATTGTCAAAGGTAAGCTTCTGCCCGAAATAAAAGGCGATGCACTGGTCTAAGAGACTTAAAGCATCACGAAGGGAACCGTCACCCATCCTGGCTATATACCGGACTGCTTTCTCTTCCGCTTCTACTCCCTCCCGCTGCATTAAATCCGTCAGCCTGGCCGCGATGGTGTCAATGGTAATCCGCTTAAAATCATATCGCTGGCATCTTGATAAAATCGTAATAGGAATTTTATGGGCCTCTGTGGTAGCTAATATAAAGATTACGTAGGAAGGCGGTTCTTCCAGTGTCTTTAGCAGGGCATTAAAAGCTCCTGCCGAGAGCATATGGACCTCATCGATAATATACACCTTATATCTGCCTTCCGTAGGGGAATAACGCACTTCATCCACGATTTCACGGATATTATCCACACCGTTGTTGGAAGCAGCATCGATCTCTATAACATTCATTGAAGTCTGGTTATGAATGGATTTGCACATGGAACATTCATTGCAGGGGCTTCCGTCTACCGGGTGTTCACAATTAACTGCTTTACCCAATATTTTGGCTATAGTAGTCTTACCCGTTCCCCTGGTTCCGCAAAATAAATAGGCATGGCCTATCCTGTCCGCTTTTACCTGATTTTTTAAGGTAGTTACGATATGATCCTGACCTTTTACATCATTAAAATCACTTGGGCGGAATTTTCTGTAAAGAGCAGTATATGACATGCTTGCACTTCCTCTTTATTAATATGCCGGCTGTTTCACAACTGGCGCAGGTTTTCTTACTTTCGTTCTTATTTTACCAATATCATGGCAGATTGTCAAAAGATTTATCCTCCGGATCGAGTAAGTACCTTTTCTCCCTCAGTGCCTTTTCAATATTGTCCAGAATTTTCTCCGAGTCCGCTTCCACGGTATGCAGATGGATTCCATCCGTTAATTCCTTTAAGGGTACCGTATTTCTTAATTTTACCTTCTTTACGAAGTCATATACATCCTGTCGGCTTTTTATGATTAAATCTGCTGCAATTTCACCGTAAAGCTCATGGATAACAATGACATCCAGTACTTTTCCGCCGTTATCCACAATGGTACATAATTCATCTTCTATTTCATCCGTTGTGTGTTTAACCGTAAAGCAGCGGTTTACCTTTTGTTTCTCCTGGAGGTATATCATATATCCTTTTGTTGTGGATAATATATTCTTGTTTACCGCCCTTAACAGGGCAATATCCTGAACAATTACCTGCCGGCTGACTCCAAGTCTTTTTGCAAACTCCGTTCCGGAGATCGGCTCTTTGGTATTCTGCAGCAGCTGTATAATCTTTTCACGGCGTTCCTGCCCTTCCATTACAACACTCCTCCTTTAATCCGGTTAACAACCTATGTATTTAATTTATTTTATAATATCTGTATGGGAAATGCAAGGTATTACCTCTTACCCCCGGGATAAACACATTCGGCCATCACCGGAGGCAGGTGTAAGCTTCCTTCGGGAAAGAAACTTACACCTGCCTCCGGTGATGGCCTTAGACAAAGAGAATATTTTCCTTCATGTTTTCGATGTGGATTAACCCCATCTCATCTTTGTTCCACCGCCTGCTTACGGAATTGTTTAAGATAATTCAACCGGCTGAACAGGGGAAATTTCCGGTGTTGTGGGAGAATCCGGATGTTCCGCGGGAATTGGCTTAATTTCCGGTGCAGGGCTGCTTACTATGGTATCCGGCTGGGGAGCGGGTACGGATGACGGATTGGGATTGGTTATTTCAACATCCGGCTTTGTAGACGGTACTTCTTTCTCCCCGGGCTTTGAAGTTCGGGTAATTGTTTCTGTTTCATTCGGCTGGAATCCAATCATTGTTTTAGCTCCTTTCATTTGTCTGTACTTATTTTGACCATAAGGCAGACAAATTATGCCGGCAGTCTGTTAATCCTGATTCGCATTGATAAATTTGAAAAATTGCTTTCTCCGGGCATTGCCATAAACGCCAGAGTACATTATACCATGTCCGCAGGCTCCCATGGTATGCGCCGCTTTACGGCGTTGATGCGCACTCACTTCGTTCGGCACGGTATAATGTCTGCCGACATTATACCATGTCCGCAGGCTCCCATGGTATGCGCCGCTTTACGGCGTTGATGCGCACTCACTTCGTTCGGCGCGGTATAATGTCGACAGACATTATACCTTAAAAAGAACCTGGATTCCGTAATAAAGGATCGGGATAAGAAGGGACGGCAGCATATTTACCGTCTTAAATTTGATTCCTGTCATCAGATTCAATCCGACACATACTATTAAGGTGTAACCGACCATACATACCTGGGTCAGTAATTCTCCCGCCAAAATATTACTTAATACTCCTGCAAATAAGCAGATACTCCCTTGATACAGAACCAAAGGTATAAAGGAAAACATTACTCCGAACCCTAAACTGGCAGCTAATACAACGGTAATTACAAAATCCAGTATGCTCTTCGTTATCAAAATACTGTGATCCCCGGTCAATCCGCCGGTCAATGATCCGATAATTCCCATAGCTCCAATACAGCAGATGCTTGAGGCTGTTATAAATCCGATGGTGAAGCCTTCAATTTTAAACTTTTCTTCAATTTTATTACTGAATGCATTCATTTTGTCATCCAGCTTTAATAATTCCCCCGTTAAGGTACCTAAGGCAAGGCTGATGGCCAGGAGTAATTCTCCGGATGATTTTAAGGAACCGTCTCCTCGGACCTGGAACATATTTGATATAATGCCATTAAAACCTATAACAATAACTACAATACCCAGGGCTTTGTTCATACTTTTCTCAATACTGTCCGGTATCCCCTTTTTAAACAGCATACCGATAAGTCCGCCAAACAATACGGCGGCTCCATTTATCATAACGCCTGTCATATTATGTACCTCCGATATTTTATGTAATTTTACCTGCCATACAGCTAGTTGTATAATATGGTTCTGAGCATGAAAAAAAATAGAATACGTATATCCGCTGAACCTTATCAAGCCGGAACTTTGCAGTGAAACATGCCCCGTTTTATAAAATCAACATTCAAAACTGCGAAAAAAACACCGGTTACTTATCTGTAAAGAATTATGGATGTTTTCCGGGATGTATATCAATGTACATCAATTATAACGGAAGGAAGTAAAAATATACAACTTTTTTTATTAAATTTAAATTACCCTTCAAAAAACTATACATCCTTAATATTCATATGCTATAATAGTTGAAAAGAAAAAGAAATATTTAGTTTATGCAAACCGCCTGCCTTAAGCAGGCCGTACTGTTAATGAATGGAGAATGCTATGTTCCGATTATGGGCCAAAATATTTAAAGATAACCGTATGTTGCGTGATACCGTTATCTGTAATGATAATATAGAATTAAACCGTACCAAAAAAATATTTGCCGCAATTGATGAAATCTGTTACCAGTTTGATTTATCAAAACCCATCTGGCTGGATTCCACCATTGCGGATTTTAAAAAACATGATAAAACCAGATTTACACAGGATAATTTTATCGAACGGATCGATTTTGATTATCTGGAAATTCATGTCATAGAAGAAGGCTGAAAGAATGGTGCCGTTATCATGAAGAGAAAAATAAACCTCCTTATTCTGTCAATACTTATTCTGCTTATCCTGTTTATGGCCAATGTCATCGGTAAATTGGATAATCCGCACGGGGCTCAAGATCCGGACTCCGGCACAGCCAGGGCAACGGCTGGAAACGGGATAACAGGGGAAAATACCCCCAATACCGGTACCACGGATTCGGCTGCCGATTCGGGCAATACCGAAGAAGAGAAAGACAGCCTTTCCGGTGAGGATATACTACCTTCCGACGGAGCATCCCCAGGGTCCGAAAAAGACTATGAGACCGGCAGTGATTTAAGCAGACAGACAAACACCGTTCCCATAACGAGAAAAACCCTGCGGCAATTGTCAGCCGGAACGGTTATAGACGTAAAAGTTTTAGGAGACACCTTAATGGATACATGTTTTTACTATGAAAAGATTAAAGATGACATAAAATCAAGAATTACCGGAAAATCTTATAAAGCGGATTGTACCGTTCCCTTCGGGGATTTAAGATATGTACGGGTACTTTATTGTGGATTTGATGAGAAAACACATATAGGGGAATTAATCGTAAACAAGGCGATTGCTGCCGATATCGTGGATATTTTCGCAGAGTTATATGACAAGCAGTACCCCATTGAGAGGATGGTACTGGTAGATGAATATGATGCGGATGACAATGCTTCCATGGCTGCTAACAATACTTCCTCTTTTAATTACCGCTCGGTTCCCGGTTCCACCCATCTGTCCAAACACGCATTAGGCCTGGCAATTGACATCAATCCTTTATATAACCCTTATATTCAGTATACGAATAAAGGAACCACTATACTGCCGGTTGAAGGAAGCACCTATGCAGACCGTACTTTGGACTGCGCATATTACATAGACGAAGATGACTTATGCTACCAGGCATTTACAAAAAGGGGCTTTACCTGGGGTGGTTTCTGGAAAAGCGAACCGGATTACCAGCATTTCCAGAAAGCCATAGATTAAAACCAAGGCGAGAAGGAATGATCAAATTCTTATGCTGATATTAAAGTAAATAAAAGACTGTCTTAATTCAGAGGTTCTATTCTTTAAAACCAATGGTTTAAGACAGTCTTTAATTTTATATGAATTTTATGACGTTCTGTATTTTATTGAAGTTCTACATACCGGAATTATAATCTTTTCAATAATTCTTCTCTTTGTATTTCAAATCCCGGCTTGCCCAGAAGTGCAAACATATTCTTCTTATAGCTTTCCACACCCGGCTGGTCAAACGGATTCACGCCAAGTATATATCCGCTGATACCGCAGGCAAATTCAAAGAAATAGAATAATTCACCTAAAGAAAATTCATTCTGTTCCGGAAGAATTACAATCAGGTTAGGGACATTCCCGTCGGTATGAGCCAGCCTGGTTCCGTTCATGGCACTTTTATTGATAAAATCCACGCTCTTGCCGGCCAAGTAATTCAGGCCGTCCAGATCCACCGTTTCCTCTTCCATAATAATTTCATGGGAAGATTTCGCAAGGCTGATAACGGTTTCGAACATGGTTCTCTGGCCGTCCTGGATAAACTGTCCCATGGAGTGAAGATCCGTTGTTAAGTCCACTGCTGCCGGGAAGATACCCTTTTGGTCCTTGCCTTCGCTTTCCCCGTATAACTGTTTCCACCATTCGGAAACATAATGAAGGGAAGGTTCATAGTTCGCAACTATTTCGATATTCTTACCCTTTCTTAAGAGAATATTACGTACGGCAGCGTATAACATGGCGTCATTGGAGGAGAAAGGATTATTAAGGCAGCGTTCCCGCATGCTTCCTGCGCCTTCCATTAATTTTCCTATATCGGCCCCGCTTACGGCAATAGGCAGCAGACCCACTGCCGTTAACACGGAATAGCGTCCGCCTACGTCATCCGGAACCACGAAGCTTTCATAGCCTTCTTCCGTAGCCAGGTCCTTTAAGGCTCCCTTGGCCTTATCGGTGGTGGCATAGATTCTCTTGGCAGCTTCCGTCCTGCCGTATTTTTCATTCAGCAGCTTTTTAAATACACGGAATGCAATGGCAGGTTCCGTTGTTGTACCGGATTTGCTGATAATGTTAATGGAGAAATCCCTGTCTCCGATTACTTCAATCAGATGGCTGATATAAGTACTGCTGATATTATTTCCTACATAGTAAATCTCCGGTGTTTTTCTGATTTCCCTGGAAACGGAATTATAAAAGCTGTGTCTTAAAAACTCAATGGCTGCCCTGGCACCTAAATAAGAGCCGCCGATTCCGATTACCAGTAATACCTCGGAATCCTGTTGAATCTTCCTTGCGGCCGCCTGAATACGGCTGAATTCTTCTTTGTCATAATCCACAGGTAGATCGATCCATCCCAGGAAATCATTTCCTGCACCTGTTTTATTCAGTAACTCTTTTTTTGCATTTTCTGCAATATTCTCTATCATCTTTATTTCAGATTCGGTGATAAACCCTTTTGCTGCTGAATAATCAAACGTTACATTTTTGTTCATTTTCATGCACTCCTTTAATAGTCATTATAGGGTCATTAACTTATATACCTTTTTATTCTATCAAAGTGATGCCTTATAAGCAATATATTTTTTTTACAGCAAATATTATAGCTTATCAGAATTGATTCTTAAATTTTTGATAAGGGCAGTGTTTTTACCAGCCTGCATCCGATGGGCTGTCATTTTTGTCTATCAAGACTATTTTGTGACAGCCCCATATATTCTAAGCCAGAAATTCTTTTAAGATGTCCTCAATCAGCTTATCATCCTCGCTGATTACCTGTTTTGCTTTTCTATTATTAACCGGTTTTTCTTCCGGAGCAGTATTAGTTTTAATTACCTTGGCTTTTTCCACTTTCGGTTTTTCAACATGGGCTTTCTCCATGTTTACTCTCTCCACAGCAGCTTTTTCCACCGGATATTTCTGGGCATTTGATTTTTCAGCCCCGGGCTTTTCTTCCATGGATTTCCCCGCAAATGATTTTCCTGCCGCCTGTTTTTCTTCCATCAAGGCAACGGCGATTTTATCTTCCGGCTTATTTTGTAAAACCGTTTCCTTATCATCATTGGCTTCTAAACTCCTGCGTTCCCTGATCTCCCTTTTCAGGCTCTCTTTTCTTTCCTGGGCAATGGTCTTATATTCCACAGGCTGACCCTTACGCATTTCTTCTTTTAAAGCTTTCTTTTCCAATAACAATGCTTTTTTTATCTCTTCCTGTCTGCGTTTTTCTTCCCTTTTATGTTCTTCATTCGCCTTTACTTCAGACCGGATTCTCTCTATCTCAGCTCTTTCCGCATCCCTTTTTCTTTCCAGGGCAAGCTTGGTTTCCCTTTTAATGCGCTCCTCTTCCTCACGTGCTTTCTGCCTGCTTTGCACCTTAGCCAGTTTCTTCTTTTCTTTTAACAGCTGTTTTTCTTCTTTCTTTGTTTTTATAGCAGCTTTCTTTTCGGCTTTTTTACTTGCCCTTTCCAATTTGGCAGCTTCTTTCTGCTGCTTCTTTTCCCTTAACTTCTCAGTCTTCAGCCTGGTAAGCCTGTCCTTCTTTTCTTTTCTTGTAAGTTTTCCCGTTTTCTCGGAGGCTGCCGCTAACAGCTCAGAGCTGCTCAATGCCTGGGCAGCTTCCTCTCGCAGATATTCTTTCTTATACTGTTCGATTAATTCCGGCTGTACCTGCTCCTGCTCTAAGCGTACCTTTAAAATATTTTCCAGATAATCCTTCATATTAAGGCGGATTAATTCTTTCCTGCCGGACAGGTTGATTAACCCCTCTAAAAATATCAACAATCCGCTTGTTAAAATACCCACAGAGAAAGTAGTCAGAATCTGCTGTTTTCCACATTCATAAATTAACCCCAGAATCGTGCTGATTGAACCGATTAAAAGGCATAACATAAGAATTTGTCCACCGATGTTCTCCCATGTTGATAAAAGAATTCCACAAAATCTATGCCGAAAAACATACTTATCCACAAAGATATCCACATTATTCACACCTATTTTCAGTTTATAGCAGGTTTCAAACTTTTTTTTCATCATTTGAGTCAATTTATTCTTAGACTTAGCCATATTGTCCGATGCTTTAATCAGCCGTGAATAAATCATATTCAATATTAATTTTAATAATATTCCGCATGCGCAAAGAGCTAACATTATGTAGGAAAATATATTTTTGTCAAATAACTCTTGTACCACAAAAAAGTCCCCTTTCTTCCCATTAATTTACAGTTATTATAACGAATAACTTTCCATTTGAAAAGAGAGGGGGCCTTAAAATCGGTTGACAAATCCGGTCAAGCATGGGCATGAGCCTTTAGGGTTCATCATTATTTTTAAGATTTTCATTATTTTTATGGTACATTATAAATTTATTTGTCAGTTAATGTCCACGAAAAGTTGTCTTAATTCACAGCCGCCTGTGACTATAATTTAATTACGGGCTTTTTATAAAACCGGAATAAGGGCAGTTATAAATTTAACCGTATGGGCAATGGCTTCCGCTTCAAATTTACCGTAATCCATATGTGCACTGTCATCGGCCTTATCGGATATGGCCCGGATGATCAAAAAGGGGACCTTGTTTAAATAAGCCGTCTGGGCAATGGCGCCGCCTTCCATCTCCGTACAGTAGCCTGCAAACTGACCGGCTATCCAGTTTTTCTTCTCCTTACCGTCAATGAACTGGTCACCGCTTACGATTCTGCCGAGAAATACGGATATATCGGAATTGACCTGGCTGCAGATGTTCTGAGCCTTTTTAGCAAGCGCCTCATCCGATTTAAATATGGAAGTTTCCATCCTGGGAATAACACCGTATTCATAACCAAATCCGGTCACATCCACATCATGCTGTAAGGCATCCGTTGATATGACCATGTCACCAATATTTATTTCCGGCTTTAAGGATCCCGCTATTCCTGTATTAATCACAGCATCTATTTTATATTCATCCACTAAAATCTGAGTACAAACGGCTGCGTTTACCTTACCGATCCCGGAACGTACTATAACAACATCCTTGCTCTCCAGTTTTCCGGAATAAAAATCCATGGCAGCCTTGCGTTTCACCTGTACCTTTTCCATTTTTTCCTTTAACTGGTTCACTTCTTCGTCCATTGCACCTATAATACCGATTTTGTCCATCGTTTTATTCTCCTTAAATTACGATTGTATTTTTATGGATGTATTATAGCTGAATTTATAAAATCCTGCAAGTTTATTCACGAATCTTACCACTGAAAAAGCAGGAAGGAGTCTTTTATCTGATACCAGTCTTTGCCTTTGTCTTAAATTCATTCTTGCGCTGTCCGCAAAAAATGATATAATAAGAAAGAACTCGTTTCATACAGGTAACCGTATAACTGCAAATTATAATTTACATAATGAAAGGATCTGAAAGTTATGGTATATAAAGCTTCCGGTGTATGCTGCACCGAAATAAGTTTCGAAATTGAAGATAATATTATAAAAAACATTGATTTCAAAGGAGGATGTTCCGGCAATACGTCCGGTATTTCCAAATTAGTGGTCGGTATGTCCGTTGATGAGGTTATCGATAAATTAGAAGGAACCAAATGCGGTTTTAAATCCACTTCATGTCCGGATCAGCTGACCAGGGCTTTAAAGGAATGGAGGAAATAAGAATGAAACGTATTGTCTTAACCGGTGGCGGAACTGCCGGACATGTTACTCCCAATATAGCCCTGCTTCCTGCACTTAAGAGAGAAGGTTATGAGGTTCATTACATCGGATCCTATGATGGAATTGAAAGAAAATTAATTGAGGAGCTTAATATTCCCTACTATGGCATTTCCTCCGGAAAATTAAGACGATATTTTGATCCTAAGAATTTCAGCGATCCCTTTAAGGTGGCTAAGGGGTTTTTTGAAGCCTTAAAATTGATTAAAAAACTAAAACCGGATGTGGTGTTCTCAAAGGGCGGTTTCGTTTCGGTACCTGTGGTTCTGGCTGCAAAGAGAAAAGGTGTTCCGGTCATTATCCACGAATCCGATATGACTCCCGGTTTAGCCAATAAGATAAGCATCCCCTCCGCCCAAAAAATATGTGCCAACTTTCCGGAAACCGTAAAATACCTGCCGGAAGGGAAAGCTGTATTAACCGGTACCCCCATAAGGCAGGAGCTGTTTTCCGGAAATAAAATACAGGGACTTGATTTCTGCGGTTTCAGCCGCAGCAAACCGGTCCTGTTGGTAGTAGGCGGCAGCACCGGATCCGTAATCGTAAACGAGGCAGTCCGGGTCATTCTTCCGGATTTACTTGAAAAATACCAGGTTGTGCATCTATGCGGAAAAGGCAAACTAGATGACAGCTTAAATAAAACTCCCGGTTATGTCCAGTTTGAATATATAAAAAAAGAGTTAAGCGACCTGCTTGATGCAGCCGATTTAGTAATATCAAGGGCCGGAGCCAATGCTATCTGTGAATTATTGGCTCTCAGAAAGCCGAATATCCTGATTCCCTTATCCGCAGCTTCCAGCCGCGGTGACCAGATCCTGAATGCGGAATCTTTTGAACGCCAGGGCTACAGCTTTGTATTAAAGGAAGAAGCCTTAACAGGAGAATCTCTGCTGGATGCCATTGATACGGTTTATACAGACAGAAAGACTTATGTAGAAACCATGAGCCAAAGCAAATTAAATAATTCCATTGAAACCATAATTGATTTAATTAAGGAAGTATCCTTATCGTTGTGATTTAAAAAAGTAACCCGCTTGCGGGATTCTCCGTCTGAGGCGGATTGCGTCCGCAACATACTTAGAGGGACTGTTGCAAATTCAAAATCTATCTTATTTGGGAGCGAAATATAATCTATATTCCAGACCCAGGCACGGTAAATTTATCATTTTGCAACAGCCCCTTTAATTATTTACCTATAGATTAATTCATAGCCGTCTCTTAACTAAATTGCCTGTATTCTCTTACGTATTGCTGCCGCAATCCCATCGGCTTCCCCTTCCTCATAACTTTTATGGTTCCAGCTGATCTGAACCGAATCATTATGAAATCTGGGAATCAGGTGAAGGTGAAAATGAAAAACGGTCTGACCTGCCGCTTCCCCATTATTCTGTAAAAGGTTCAACCCGTCACACTTTAATTCTTCTTTCATGGCCTTTGCCACTTTTGCAGCAACCACGAAAACTTTCGAAGCGGTTTCTTCCTCCATTTCAAACAGATTGGCAAAGTGTTTCTTCGGTATTAAGACTGCATGTCCCTTAACCGCGGGAGAAATGTCCATTATCACCTTAAAATCGTCATCTTCATACAGCGAAACCGAAGAAATTTCATTCCCAATAATCCTACAAAATATACAATTATTACTCATATTTCTGCCTCCTAAATCAATTTATATAAAATTCTTCAAATAATATTACATTTATATACATTTTTTCAGTGTTTTTAAAGAATTTACTGTCGTTTCTTGTAAATGAGATTTTATTGTATAATATACCATATTCTGCTAATATTAGTTCAGGAGGTGAACAAAATGTTTACGAAGGAAGAACAACAAAAGCTAACGGAATTGATGAATTCCAACGATGATTTTGCTTACTTTATGAATAAAGCCACAAAAGATTACAAACTACTTGCCTCGCAGATCTCCCATGAAATCCGTAATCCCCTGACTTTAATTAAAAGTACAGCCCAGTTGATTGAATCGGTACACCCGGAAGTCCGGATGTTTAAATACTGGGATCAATTAACGGATGACATTAACGGATTAGAAACTTTATTAATTGAGGTCAGTAAATTCAACCACAGTGAGTCTACAATAAAGCATAAGCAAAATTTCCTTCTTTTACTGAAATCGGTAATAAGCACCTTTGAACCCCTGGCCGAGCAAAACGGTATTGATTTGTCACTTACAATCGCGGATGCTGATATACCCTACTATACCAGTTATCCCTTAGACTCAATTAAAATTAACCAAGTCTTTACTAACTTGATACGCAATGCATTTGAAGCAACGGAAAGAGGCTGCTACATTAACATAATATGCAAAGTTTTAGAACCATCACATCTAACAATTGAAGTCCTGAATAACGGTAAAAAGATACCGGCTGATGAATTGCCCACGATTTTCAAGCCCTTTGTAACCTATAAGCCTGGTGGTTCCGGTCTTGGACTAGCGATTTCTTCCAACATCATTGCAGCTCATAATGGTACGATCGAAGTTTCCTCTTCTGAGGAAAAAACCAGCTTTATTATCCACTTGCCATTACTTAAATAAGAACCGTTAAAACAATATGGGAAGCCCCCATACTGCTTATTCTTATGTTTAAGCCAATATCGATAATTACATATTTTTGGACCCCAAATACCTGTTATACCATTTTCAAAGGATTAGTGTATACTAATCCTTTGAAGCCCCACCAATGCGGTTCTAAATTAAAGGACATTAAATTGAAAAATCTGATCGAAGGTACGTAAAGTTTTAAAATTACCTTTAGCGGTAAGTTCTCCTGACATGAAAGCCCTTTGGACTGTCATACGGCCTCCGACTATTTTATTCATTACTTCAAAGCTTGTTCTTGCCGTTACATCGGCATCGTCTTTCTCTCCATAATAACAGTTAAGATTCGCACCGTTTACTTCTATGACTAAGGTTTTCATAGTATCATTGATTGTTATATTATAACTGGCTTTAAAATCATTCAGAGGGTGAAAATTTTCCTTCAAATTGTTTAAGAATTCCTGGCTGGTCTCATTATCCTGTGAATCAAGCATTCCTTTAAAAATCTGGGCCAGTTCTTCAATATCCTCTTTCTGCTTCTTTACATAAGTGTCATCCGATACATACACGGACAGCTGTTCATTTTCCTGCGGAGTCAGATCATTGGAACCTAATTTAAGAAGATTATTCCTGAATATGGAATTACTTGCCGGAAGCATCTTTGTTTTCTGATTAATTACCTTGTAAAACAATTCTGCCTGTTTTTCAATAATTTGTCCGTAAGCAGCATTTGTTTCAAAATCAACATGATCTTCCACATAAGCACGCAGGCCGTTACTCGCTACTCCTCCCAGTGTTTCCCATGCCTTTATTAAGAAGAGTTCCGCTTCCCGCTCCCCATAGGAATTTGCCATAACTACAGGCATCATATATAATTTGCTTATATGTTCTTTATCCGCATACAGCCAGCAGGCATCTAAAAATTGCTGCATATAACCGCCGATTCCCAGCCATTCCACTGTGGTTGCCAATATGATTCCGTCTGCTTCCTTTAATGTTTTAGGCAATACGGCAATGGCGTTTTTTTCTTCATACAGGTTATATCTGGTAACATTAACACGGATTTCTTTTAAAACCTCGGTTAATTTGTTAATAACATATATGGTCGGATCTTCAATCAGACCCCGTCCGCCGTAATAAATATTTACATTCATGTAATTAACCCCTTTCCGGTTCACTTCTCTTACGTTTACGATATAGTATGGCTGCAAGTATGATTCCTGCTATCAATCCACCAATATGGGCTGCGTTGTCCACACCCTGGCTAGTCAGTCCGCCATATAAGCTGAATATTACAAATAGTATGATTTGCCTTGTGCTGATGTCTTCAAGACGGCCCTTATTTACTGCGACAATGTATGCCATGGCTCCCACAACTCCGAATATGGCACCGGAAGCACCTATGGAAATGGTATTCGTATTATTTATCATATTATAACTCATAGATGCAATCCCTGCAATAACTCCTGAACCAAAATAGATTCCCATGTATTTCCACTTCCCTGCTGCCCTTTCCACATTATCGCCAATAATAAGTAAAACAATCATATTATTGCCAAGATGTTCCATGCCGCCGTGTAAAAACATGTAAGTGAACAGCCTGTAATACTCATTACCGTATCTTATCGCAGGCCAATACAGGGCACCCTCATCCAGGACGCGGTTAGTCAGTATGGAGGTGTTGTTTCTTTCAAGGATCAGGAAGACCAGTACGTTAATCAGTACGATAAGGGTATTGCATTTTGCAAAATATTTCGTCCATATGGACTGGTTTGCGGAACGAACAGGCCCTTCATCCGGACGATAACCGTAGGAAGCAAACTGGGGGCTGGAAACCTGCATACTTAATAAGATTTCTTCCAAATCCCCTCTTATCCCCAAAAAGTCCGAATTCTGATTTTCGTAAATAATCAGCTGTCCGTTTACCATATCAATGATCCATTGATTCCTGTCATCCATCTCAAGTTTTCGTACAATATCCACGTGGTTGGTACAGATAACCGTCTGGATCCGGATGGATGAAAAACCCTGCTCCGAATATTTCTTATAAAGCTGGTTCCGGATGTTTTTAAATTGTGCAGAGGTAAATTCCTCACCGGCCGGGCAGTCGAATAATGCAATTATATCAATTTCCTCGTTTGCGGCATGATAAAAAAGATAAATGCCCTTAACATTTACCTCAATCCCATGAAATCCTTTTTCCGATAGTTTTGCTCTGATTTTGTCAATTATCATGAAATTACAATCCTTCATATGATAATCCTTAACTTAAGGATTTTTTTTATTCGGCCCATTCAAAAGAGCGTTTTACGGCTTTTTTCCAGCCGCTTATTAATTTATTGCGGTTTTCTTCCGCCATATCCGGTGAAAATGTATTGGACAAAGCCCAGTTTTCCTTAATTTCCGTTTTATCCTTCCAGTACCCGGCAGCCAGTCCCGCCAGATATGCGGCGCCCAGTGCCGTGGTTTCGATACAGGACGGCCTGTATACCACCGCATCCAGTACATCGGCCTGGAACTGCATCAAAAAATTATTGGCAGATGCTCCGCCGTCCACTTTTAAAGAACTTAATTTATTTCCCGTATCCTGTTCCATGGCTTTCAGAACATCATGGGTCTGATAGGCAATGGCTTCCAGGGTTGCACGTACCAGATGCTCTTTATTAAACCCTCTGGTAATACCCACTATGGTTCCTCTTGCATACTGGTCCCAATATGGTGCTCCCAGACCGGAAAAGGCAGGAACCACATACACACCGGCACTGTCGCTTACCGACATGGCATATTCTTCCGACTGGGCTGCCGTACGTATGATACCCAGTTCATCACGAAGCCATTGTATCGCCGCCCCTGCAACAAAAACGCTGCCTTCCAGGGCATACTGTACTTTATCCTTTTCGCTGGCTGCAATGGTAGTTAATAAGCCATGGCCGGACCAGATTGCTTCGCTGCCGGTATTCATTAACAAAAAACAGCCCGTTCCATAGGTATTCTTAACCTCCCCCTGTTCAAAACAGCATTGTCCGAACAGTGCTGCCTGCTGGTCTCCTGCAACACCGGCAATCGGTATGGCTCCCCCCAGAAGCCCGGAATCCGTATGTCCATAGATATAACTGGAGGGTTTCACTTCCGGAAGCATGGATTTTGGAATCTTTAATTCCTTCAGAATTTCTTCGTCCCATTGTAACTTTTTAATGTCAAACAGCATAGTCCGGGAAGCATTGGTATAGTCCGTAACGAAAACTCTGCCTTTGGTAAGGTTCCAGATCAGCCAGGTATCCACCGTTCCAAAAAGCAAATTACCGGCTTCGGCTTCTTTTCTGGCACCTTCCACATGATCCAGTATCCATTTTATTTTGGTTCCTGAAAAATATGCATCGGGTATTAAACCTGTCTTATTACGTATAACCTTATCAAACCCGGATTTCTTTAATTCCTGTATCATATCCGAGGTCCTTCTGCACTGCCATACTATCGCATTATAAACCGGTTCACCGGTACGTTTATTCCATACAATTGTGGTCTCCCGCTGATTGGTAATACCGATGGAAGCAATTTCGTCCGCACCGGCACCGATTTTTGCCATAGCTTCCGTGGCTACACTGATCTGGGATGACCATATCTCCATCGGATTATGTTCTACCCAACCGGCAACCGGATATATCTGTTCAAATTCTTTCTGTGCTATACTTAGAATTTGTCCCTTTTTATCAAATAGTATACATCTGGAACTGGTAGTTCCCTGGTCCAAAGCCATTACATATTTTTTCACGTAACTTCCCTCCACATTATTCGTTTATTATTAAGTAAGAGTTTGAATAGCAAGCTCTGCGCTTAACACCGCCGTGAAACGACATGATACACGATTCCTTATGGTAGATTATACTATTTTTTTGGTTTTAATACAAGGGAAGGTGGATTTACTTAGATCTAAAATGGAATTACCAAAAGTTTGATGATAAAATTTCTTTTTTTGGGTGTAGCGACAAATGATATAGCTCCAATCGCTAAAAATAAGTTTTGTATATATTAGAAATATATCAGAAGATTTGGACTTGTGTCTACGTTATTGACACAAGTCCAAATTATAAAGTTGAAAGTAGTTTTTACAGAATAATATCTTAAATATCAATTACAGCTAACTATCCAACGCAACATCTTAAACTTAAGTTAAATACTCTCTCATATTTTACAAGGAAAATTCCTTGATTGTCCGATTACTCATTTATCTAAATAATTCATCGTATGTGGTATTTAATATATCCTTAATCAGCTTTAGTTGCGTTGCTTTTATATGTTGTACACCTCTCTCAATTTTTACCAGTGTTTCTCTTGTTATAGAAACATCCCTTAATTGCATCATGGTTACCAATTCTGTTTGCCCAATTCCTTTTTCTTTTCTGATACGCCTAATATTATAACCTATACATATTTCATTTTGTTTTATTTTTTGCTCCATTTAATCACTACACTTACGAACCCATTTGGGTTCTTTTTATTTATTGTATTAGTCATGTGCGATCTAATGGGACTAGTTCCGGTCCATTGATTAAGCATTAAAAGCGTCTCCACCGCACTGGTAAATCTTGTCTGCCACCATCGAATGAGCTTCTGCGTTGAATACCTTCATTCTCCAGGTAATTAATTTTTTTCTATTTTACTGATTTACACATCAATTAATTATCTTAACATTTCTTTTGCTTGATGATTAAATTATCTCTTTATACACTGTCCAGGTATATTTTGCCTGTGAAAAGGAGATTTTATCCTTGTCTGAAATCAGATAAGGCTTATTTTCTAATAATTTTATTCCATTGAGAAAAGTGCCATTGGTTGAATTTAAATCCGTAAGGAAAATATCCTCGCCTTCTCTTGTAAGCCTGGCATGCCGGCGGCTTACGGACGTATCTTCTATGATTAAATTCACTCCCCGGTTTAACTTCCCAATAAAAAAAGGAAACTGATCCACAGGAATTTCCGTTATATTTTCATCCCTGACATTGATAAGCTTATAGCTTACCAGTGGTAAAATCTCAGCAAGTATTTCCGTTTTTTCCTGTGCGGAATTGTCCTCTGCCCATATAATCCGGGTTTCATCCTGATTCCTGTTATCAAGTTCCTGGTCATGCTGCAGTTCTTGCTGTTGTACAAAGCTTTCCGGTTTCTCCGGATTCCGATTCATATTAAAATTCCCGCTTACACTGGTGTTATACACTTCCTGTCCGGATTCTATATATTCCACATCTGTTTTTATGCCGGTAAGTTTATGCCGGGGATCAAATAATTTTATTATAATATATGCCTCTGCACAGCCTATCATTATTATACAGGAAAGTAATTTAACCATATCGATATGTGTTCCAAAGGAATTCTGTAATAATTTCAGCTGTAAAACAACCAGGAATAAAATAATACCGGCCATTACCGAAAATCCTGCTAAAATATAAGTCTTATGTCCGAAATAAAGTATTTCCTTCTCACTTTCAATCTCTTCCAGGTGAGTTTTGGTATTCCACGAGCTTTCAGGGATCGGATTGACTTTTCCCAGCCATTTATTTATGAACTCCTGAAACCGGAAACGGAGATTCAGGAATGGAGATATAGAATTTGAATTGTTAGAAGCTTGATTTTGCAGTTTTTCATTCCGGTCGTTCCGGTATGGGGCTTTCTGATTTATTTTATTTTTTTTATCTTGTACCGTATTCTTCTTTTGTATATCACTTTGATTCTTTTGTATATCACTTTGATTCTTTTGTTTATCACTTTGATTCCTCTGTTTATCACTTTGATTCCTCTGTTTACCGGTTCTTTTGTTTAATTTATTTTTCTCCGTTTTATCAGGAACCGAAAGATTTTTGTTGTCCTTCTTATCCTGTACATCATGTTTAACCTCATTAAATTTAGAAAAACCATTAGCCTCACCGGTTTTTACAAATTTTGAGGTATCCGCATGCTCTTCATTGACAACTATGATTTTTTTAACATTCGGTTCATTATTTTTTTTATTTAAAGTCTTTTTTAGTTTTTCAAACGTACAATCGTTCTCTTTACTTTCTTTATATATGGCATATATCAATACCACCGCTGCTTCATCTTTATAATCCACTTTATTCATTAAATATTCCATAAAGCGGCTTAATTGTTCCCGGATATTCTCATCCCTGCCTGCCAGGTAGCATAATTCAATATCCTGTGACGTACTGTCTATAAATACATAACTCGGTTCAATAATAAAATTATTTTCAGTAAGAAGGAATTCACCGCTATTTTCAATTATCTCAAGAATATTGGTTAATATATTTTTCAGTTCCTTATAATTTATAGATTTATTTTCACAGAAAGCCGCAACGGATTTTTTGTAAGTAATGTCATAATAGAATAAATCCATACGGTCAATACATCTTAATTCTGTTTTTAATAATCCCGGGATTAGATTGTTTAAGAGCATTCTGGTACCGTATGCGGATACCTGTCCTTCCATCCCCTTTAAAACGAGATAATTATTGTGCATGTCTCTAATATATTCAGCTTGCAACATAACCAGCCTCCCTTCTGCCGAAATTAATATTAGTTAAATTTATTCAATATCTGCTGCAGTTTTTTTAATGTTTCATCAATCACAGGTATTTTATCAGCTACACCTGAAAATATATCAAAAATCCGGATAAATTCCGTATTGTTCTGGACAGCAACAGAATCTTTACCGGTTACTGCTGTTTTACTGCCGGCAAATAAAGGACGCAGACCAAGAAAAGGAAGTAACATTTCTGCTCTTACTTCAATTTCAATATTGGTATGGCTTACTTCTACGTCAATTGAATTTATTTCCGCGATAAACAGTCCGTGGTTTAACTGTGTCCGGATATAGTTATAAATCTCCTGCTTTTTCTCATCCGTATTATCCTGTAAGGAATATAATATACCTCTGTTATAATAGGTCTCATAGTCAATTAGTCCGGTTTGAATATCCGCTTCATTCCGCATCAAATTCCTGCCCCGTAATAAAGTTTCGTGGATAACCGCCTCCATTCTGTTCTGATCATGTAAATAAAAGCCTAAATAAATCAAGCCGATTATAATAAATAAAATAGTTGGAAATATCAGAGCCGCTTCCACGGTATAATTTCCCCTGACCGTTTTCTTACTCAAATAAAAAGCCCCCCCAAATATCCAAGGAATAGAAATGGTATAAAAGGTATCGTAACTTTTCGGTTTGCTTTGCGTAACAGAATTAACCCTATTGAAAATATTGCAGACCCAAACAAACCATATGCAAGCATAAATGCTGTTTCATTAAACCCTAAGCCCAATCCCATAATACTGACAATAAGTCCGTCCCCTGTCCCGATCTGTCCCCTGGTAACCGGATTCAGGATAAGCAATACAATTCCCAGGCTCAGCCCTGCCCCACGGCTCCAGATTGATATTTCCCCTGTCAGAAAAGAACCGGTTAATATGGCCAGACATCCGATTCCAATTAAAATTACAGGTATTTTTTTCTTCCTGATATCCTGCCAGCTGCATAACAATAACCAGATACAAACGGTTCCTGCCATTATGTAATCTTTTTGAAACATACTTTCACCAAACCTTTCTGACTGCCTACTTATTCCTTGCTCCACATCTGGAGCACAGGTTTCTGTCTCCGATTTCGGAAATAGGAATCGTAATTATGGTCCTTTTCAGTCCGCTGCAATTTAAACTGTAGTGGTACCGGTCACCGGTATCCGTGATGTATACGGTTTTCTGTCCGGAAGTCCCGCTGTCACCGCACAAACTGCATTTTTTATATTTCCCTCCGGAATCATTCCGCAAGGCATCAATCTGACCGATATCCGCCTCTCGAATGGATAAATTCAGGTAGGTGCAATCCTTATACAGGTGGTATACGGTTCCGGTTTCCGTAATGTAAACCATTTCCTCATTGTCATTTCCCGTATCCGGAGAAGAATTCTTAGCATCAACTTTATGCCCATTCCACCCCCGCAGCCGAACCCGCTGCATCACGGGGATATCTTCCGGATTTATGAATAACAGGGGCAGCCGGATATCATAGGTTAAGATAATATCGACGGCGTCATCTTCTTTCATAAAACCCGATAAATAAGTATGAATGCCATCGATTCCATTCTCAACGCAGGAATGGTTGATTATATTTATGTCCAGGTAGTCCTGCATTTTTACTTTATAATAAGCACTGTCAATGCTTTTTGCGATGACGGTTTCCAGAGTGGACTCCAGTTGACTTTTCCTGTTTTCCCCGGTATCTTCCTCCTGTCCATCTTCTAGATCCGTTTCACCCTTATGTTCATCCGTCTCATTATTATCAGGGACATCTGCTTCATATTCCAGGATATAATCATAAACATAGGCATACTTAGCTGCGTAATACCCTGTTTCGGTAATGGCATGCTGAAGGTTTTCCTGGATTCGGATAACCTGCAAAAAATACATAAATGTAATTATGATATAGATAAATACCGGTAACACCAGTGCTGCCTCTACCGTTAAGGACCCCCGCGTTACCTTTAAAAAGTGTTTCTTCCTCTTCATGGTGTTTCCCCATTACATAGATAATAAATTAAAACCAGCCATTTAAAATGGATTAGGATATCCGTTCCAGAAAAATGTTTTTGGATGATGTTTTTCTTGGAGAGAGAAATTGTTTGATTTATTGATATGATTTTTTATAAGTTTTATAGACAAGAACGGATATCCCAATCCATTCTATTTGAGACGGTTTCATGGATTAATAAGCTTGTTCCAAAACAGCATGAAATACGTAACTGTAATCCTCATTATTTAACAGTTTTTTAATAAATGGCAGCTTTATAAATCTGGAATCCATCCTGAATTCTGCTTCTGCCTGGAAACCATAAATACAATTTTTAATGTAAAAGGTATCTTCATAGTTAAGCCGGATGTTCTCCTGTATTAAGTCCATAGCCCTGAAACTTTTATTCTCCTGACTTTCCATATATAAAAACAACCTTAAATAATCCTGATAACCCAAATCAATTAAAGTTTTATTTTCCTGAATCTTATCTGACTTGGATTTTATGAAAGCCTTATTTAAATTAAATATCTCATAAAGCTCTATCCGGATTTCACTGCTCTTTTTTAGCAGCGGTACGGTCTTTCCCTGTAACAATGCGCATATATCCACCAGGGATTCTGCAAAAGCCCAAACTGTTAATATGATCATTTTTGTTATTTCCACTAAAGCCGGAAGTCCGGTAAATCCAACAAAGCCAATTGCTAAAGCCCGGGCTTCTTCATTACTTTTCCGGTCACTCAATAAAGTAATCAGATTCATTGCGGTACGAATTAATAAAATCCGCATAAACACGGCTTTCAGATTATCGTAATCGGAGCTTTTGCCCATAATAATGTACTCCAGTTCATAGTCCAGGGCTTTTATCTCATTCTTTAAATCCGCTTCGCCAAAACTGCCAAAATGTTCTGACAAATATTCCTGCAGCAGCAGGAAATTCCCGGCTCCTTCCACACCATTAAGTGCCGTTTCCTTAAAATCGATCCCTTTACCAAAGTCATCCATGATCCCGGAAAATAAATCTTCGCCGCCGGACAAATTCATTTCGGAAATGGAAGATATAATATCCCCAGGTTCTTCTCCTGACTGAATTTGATGCACTGTGGAAGGCAGTTCGGCCCTGCTTAATTTTTTGTCTGAAATTTTATCCATGTCTTCAATTACGAGACCCATAATTCCTTCCTCAAGCATGGACTTGATGCCGGAAAAGAAGGAATCGCTTTCGATCGGTTTTACCAAAGTACTATAATCAAATTGAAGCTTATCATAGCTGTAGGCCGCCATGGAACTTCTGATTTCGATAAATACTGTCTTAAGTTCACTCCAGGACTCTTCATCCGCTGTAGCAGTAATCCGGGTATCCGGTTTGATTTTTGACAGTATAGCTTCGTCTTTTTTAAGGGTGTCTTTCATGCCTGTAAAGTCATATTGGTTCTTCAAACTGCCCTCCGTATCCGCTCCTTTATACTTTTCCATATGATATAAATCTTCCAATAAGCCCTGGTAAAATTCTTCACTTAATTTTTCTTTATTTTCCGACAGAAAGTCTTCATAATCCTGTATCTTTAATCCGGCTTCCCCCTGCATCGGAATTAATTCATCAATTATTTTTTGCGCACTTTTAATGACAGGCAGGGTTCCTTCCACCAATTCATTCAATTCTTTTATCCGGCTGTTCAGAGCTTTTATTAAATTTTTTTCAGTTTTCTTATAGTTATCCAATTTTTTCTTTGCTTTCGATATGGACTTTCTTAAGGCTGACAGTTCTTCCGGATCCTTATTTCCGCTCTGGTAGGCCGCTTTTAATCTCTGGCAGGTCTCATTGGCAGCTTCCTTTTTCACCGCATTTTCATTCAGGGAAGCAATATCTTCCAGGGCAGAATCTATGATGTGATCCGGATTTACATAATGCCCGCTCAGGGAATGATAAACCAATTCATTTTGAATCCCCAGATTTGTTTTTGTCACGGGCAAGGTATAAATTTTTTTTACGAAATTATCCTGAATTGCTATTTTACCGTCCCGGTTTACTTTCACCCCCTTTTCATTAATGGTAATGCCGTCGATCAAACGCATTAGGCTTAAAATTCTTTCATCTATTTCATATAAGTTCTCTTCCGTCTCCTGTTTTTCAGCTAATGCCTCCTGGGCTTTCTTCGTCTCCTGGGTAACTGCAAGCTTAGGGAGAAAGCTTTCAAGCCCATCCCCTATCTCCTTATATTTCATATAAGAAACCGCCTGATTTATAAATAATTCACCCTCAAAATCCATTAGGGTTTCCGTCTGATTGATACTGACATTGGCTGTATCAATTCCATATATATTAAAATATTCATAAGGTTCACCGCTTAAGTCTTCCAGCTCTTTACCCGGATTAAAAGTATATTCCATGTAATCTTTCAGCTTCCCTGATATAGCCTCCGGATCCAGGCTGTCCGAAACATAGCTTCCATCCAGCCCGAACAGGTGGTACTCTTTAAACAGAGGCAGATAATATTCACTTAAAACAGAATCCATGGCGGTCTGTAAGGCACGTTCCGTATATATTTTTGCCCCGTTTACTCTTGCCGTTTCTACCGTAGTCATGGTAATGGCCAGAATTAACAGCAATATAAGACTTAAAAATACGGTAATGGATCCCTCCTTTTCCCTTAACATAAATCAGCTCCCATCTTTCCTGATAACGGTGTATTATCGAGGAGTTATAATTGTTCCTGTACAAAGGTTTCTTTTTATTCGTTTTACTCGTTAAATGAATTTACGTTATCGGAAATGGTTGCTATAATATCTGATACGATATTGGTAATACTTTCTCTAAATAAGATAACCAGACCAATCAATAATACTAAAATAAGTATGATTTCCACTATGGCAATTCCGTCTTCTTCCTTTATAAATTCTTTTATTTTATTCATAACAACTCCCATCTGTGCGCTCTGGCGCACGTACAAATCAGGAGGTTGAAAAAACTGCTTTTGTTTTTTCAACCTTACCTCAATCTGCCGCCTTAGCAGCATACAAATCTTTTTTCAACCTGGCTCCCATTGCATAAATCATCTGCGGGCAGATGATTTACCGCCTAACATAAGACATTCGTTCTTTGAATGTCGTTGTTTAATCAGTGTGTAAAGATGCTTTACACTGCTCCCATTACCTGCCGCGTCTGCTTGCAGATGTGGCACAGCCGCAATTTAGGATGTGAATTATATCTGAAAGGATAAAAATGCAGGGACCAAAACAATAGCCAATACAATCGCCAGCATTAACATCATAGGAAACAGTAATTTTGTTCCGGCTTCTTCCCCCATTCTTTTAGCAAGTTCTTTCCTCTCTTCGAAAGCTTCGGCAGCCTCCAGTTCCAGTCGGCTTAATAAACCGGAAGACCCTTTTTTCACGTTTTGGGCTAACAAAGAACTGAACCTGAGATAAGGAAGCAGTTTTACCCGCCGGCCAAACCTTTCGTAGGCAGTTATCTCTGAGGTTCCCAACATTAATTCGCCATAAGTTATTCCCATTTCTTCATAGGCATACCGTTTTTTCCCTCCCTTATCCTTGTAATCTTTGGAGATCTTGCACCATGCATTGGATAAAGACATTCCTGCACCTGCCAATAGAGTAAATTTGTTAATAATCTCAGGATAATCTAAAAGCATTTCCCTGTTTCGCTTTTCCACCTTATCGTATAAATCCCGATCCATTAAAACATAGAGAAGAACAGCTAAAATGACCCCCGACACCAGATACATCCATCCGGTATTATCTTCTTTTTCCGCCCAGGATACCTGCTGCTGTTTGATGGAATCCGGAAGGGGGAGCCTGTCCTCTGTTTTTGACTGCTCATTGGCAGCATCCAGGGCATCCGTCAGATTTTTTCTTGTGTTTTCTTCCCTGGTATACTCTTTTGGCAAGACTTTAAAATACCTGGTATATTCCTCTGTACTATCATAATAGGTAATTTTTGCGGTTACAGGGACCAATGTCCCTTCCTTTAGTTCAACATTGTATATTTGACCATGAGTGTCAATTATTTCCCCATTGCCGCTGGTCCAGGTAACTGACATTCCGTTATCCGGCACCCGGGATATAAAATTCAGGTCTGACAGGACTTTTTCCGGAGATTCATTTTTATTCAATATATGGGAATCAATGTAGTCCTTTGCATATTGAAACTGCCTTATAGTTTCTTCCTTATCATAGCGTTTTTCTTTTACATCCAGTTGAATATCTTCCTCCAATACCGTTGACTCCTTATCTGAAACATTCACCTTAAGATCGACGGATCTGTTTCCTTCCCCATAGCCCGGTCTTTGAAGATATTTTCCGTCTAAGAGCTGTTTATTTGACTGTAAATTACTTATCAGAGAGAAAAAATTAGCTGCAAAAATAATCAGGACTGCAATTGCAACTTTATTACACAGGTACAGCCTTTTTATATAATCCACTTGTTCACCCACATATATGGCTTTAAGCGGTCCCTCCAGATTATCCGTTTGCTTTTTTTTATTAAGCTTAAGCTTATCCATAAGGAATAATCCAAGTGGAAATAAAGCTTTCATCCGGTGCTTTTCATCCAGACTGCCGACAAGATCGGTTTCATAGTTCTTGGAAAGGAACCAAAGTAATATGAAAAACAGAAATAAAGTTAGATTTAATAAAATCATCGTTACCCCCCATCCGTGTGATCACGTTTCCGCACCGCAAAACATATTGAAAAAGCTCCTGTTTTGGTGCTGACTGTTTCATCAATTGATTAACATACGGCTTATACTTCAATATTCATTATTTTCCGGGTTAATTGAAAAACTCCGTAATATACAGCCAGGATGACGGTCATAAAAACAACCCCAAACAGATTGTGGTACAGCGGATTTAAAAACCCGTCTGAAAATAACCGCAAATATACAAGAATAAAGATTGGAATGAGACTCATTATATTAGCCTCAAATTTTTTACCGGTAATTAAAGTAACTATTTCTCTTTTTACCTCAATCTTATCGTTGATGGTATTCCCGGTAGTACGGATTATTTTTATTATATCGCCGCCGGTCCTTTTTGCCGTTACAAATACCTCTGCAAAATCAGCTATATCCTCCACACCGCTCCGGTCTGCAAAATCCGCCAAAGCAGTTTCAACGGTCCGGTTCATGTATATTTGATTTACAATTCCTTCGAATTCCGTAACGATCAGTGCATCCGGCGTATACATAAGTTTTAAGTCCGTGACAGCCTGTCTGAAGGCATTTTCTATGGAATAACCGGCATTTAAAGCTGCCGACAGGCTGGATAACCCGTCCCGGAATTCCAAATTCAGCTGCCATTTTCTTTTTTCAATTAATTGCTTTTTTTTATTATGTACATGGATAAATCCATAGGAAATTAACAATAAGCTTCCTGCCAGGTCAGAATAAAACAAAAAGCCTAACCCAGCTCCTATCATGGCTCCCTGTAGGAAAAAACCAAACCATTCCTTTTTTGTATATTGGTATTTATTATAATCGTTTATCACAAAATCCCCGCTTTACTTAATTTTGCCAAGTTGATTAATTCGTTACTTGTTTTTTTCAGTGCCCCCAGTACCTTCCCGTTTTCATCTTCTCCGGATTCTTTAAACACGTATAGCTTATTCACCTCAATTTCCCCATCGACACACTCCAGTACTTCCGATACTTCCAGCACTTTTCTGCTTTTATCCCTCAGCCTTCCCAAATGGACTATAATGTCTATGGCGGAGGCGATCTGCTTTCTCACTGCCATGAGGGGAATATCGGCGCCCATCAGAACCAGGGTTTCCAGACGGTTTAACATATCTACCGTTGAATTGGCGTGACCTGTGGAAAGAGATCCGTCATGTCCGCTGTTCATAGCCTGAAGCATGTCAATTGCAGCGGCATCCCTTACTTCTCCCAAGACGATCCGGTCTGGTCGCATACGAAGGGAGGATTTAATCAGGTCCCTTATGGTAACTGCATTTTTCCCTTCCACGTTGGCATTCCGGGCTTCCAGCTTTACAAGATTAGGGATGGATTTAATCTGCAATTCTGCGGAATCTTCAATGGTAATAACCCTTTCATCCTTAGGGATGAAATTAGACAGAACATTAAGAAATGTAGTTTTACCCGAACCGGTACCCCCGCTGATAAATATATTATAACCGGCAATCACCAGCTTTTCTAAAAAACGGGCAGCTTCTTCCGTTACGGAGCCCATTTCAATTAATTTATGGATGGTTATGGGGTTATCTGGAAACTTTCTGATCGTTACCACCGGCCCTTCCAGGGCCACCGGCGGAAGGACAATATTAACCCTGGAGCCGTCGGGCAGCCTGGCATCCACGATGGGACTGGCCTCATTGATAATACGGTTTGACTTAGATACGATCTGCTGCACCACATCCTCCAGTTTCTTTCCTGATTCAAACTGCTTATTCCAGGGCCGGATTGCCCCGTTTTGTTCTATGAATATATTTTTTGACCCGTTAATCATAATTTCCGTTATGGAGTTATCTTCCACCAGCTCCTGTAATATATCCAGTCTTCGTATGGAATTAAAAATTTCTTTTCTGAGCCTCCTTTTATCCTGCATGCTTATGTAACTGTTCTTGCTTTTGTTTAAGAGCATCTCATCTATTACTTCTAAAATTTCTTCATCTTTTGGTTCTTTTGATAAATCAATTTCTTTTATAACCAGTTCCTGAAGTTCCTGTTTTTGTGTATCCATACTGCTCCTCATTCCTGCGCATGTTTCGCATATTCTATTTGTACTTAAAATTCCCAGGCAACAACTTTATGGGTGAAAGATTTGAAAATCTTTCATTTTATCCCCCATTCCTGCGCAAGCTTTTTGCACATCTTAATTTTTGCACCGAGGATTACGCCGTCACAAAACTTTTAAGATTGAAAATGCATTTCTTTCAACCTTTACAGCATTATGCCGCTTCTGCGGCATCACAAATAATGGTGGAAGAAGTTTGGAATGAGTACCCTCTGCGCTCATTTCCAGGTTCTTCTTAAAGTGAATTATGTTTTATAATTCACTTTTTGTGAAGATGCTTTTTTCTTCACACTTCCCTCAACCGTAATTTTTCCTTAACCTGTTTACAATTCCATATACTGTGCAGTAAAATCAGAACTGCCGGTTTCCGATTCAAAATGATTCGCTGCCAGGTCCTGCAGCTTTTCCATATCTTCCCCGGTTAACGGCACTAAGGTTATTTTTTCTGCTACATCCTCATAGCCTGCCCAGTTCAGCTGTTCCAAAAAGTTATTATATTTTACCTGTTCCCAGGTAGTTCCTCCTGATAACAGAAGCAGTCTGCCTGTATTTCTCAACAAATCCATAATTGGTTGGAAATAACATCCTATATCAAATATCACGATTTCATATTCCGTATTTAACATTATCCCGTTGAGCCACAGATTCATATCCTCTGTTGTAAGTTCATACAGATCCGGCCCAAAGGAAACGCCTTCGATATAATCCAGGTTATTCCTTTTTGTAATAATCCCGTTCATTTTATTCATTAAATTAGGATGATTTTGTTTCAGAAAGTATATGAATTCGGTTAAGCCTTTCTCTGCCTTATGTCCTAAAAGCTCTGGCAGAACCGGATAAATATCAAGATTAACATACAGGGTTCTTTTCAACGCGGCATACTGATTTGCCAAGGAAAATGCAAAAACCTGCCGGCTGGCGTCCCCGTCCATGGAAAATACACTGATTATTTCTGCTGCAGGTTCAGGAGAAATTTTAGATCTCCCCTGTAGTTCCTGGGGAGGATAATGGGAAAATAGTTCTTTCATTAAAATCTCTGCCGACTGATATTTATAAATTACCGGATATTCCTCCTGTTTGGAAGGATCATTATCTTCTGATAAGAGACATATATTTTTTATATTATCCGGTTTTACTTCTTCCAAAGGTAAATTTTCATTTATCAGAAGGATCCGTACAGGATTCTGTTCTAAATAATCCCCCAGACTGTCCGGATTCGTAAAGACCCTCACCGTTAACTTTTTTTGCTTTCGTTTTATATAATCCATAAGGCGGTTGGCATATTCGGTTTCCCTGTCATAGATAGCCAAAGTACAGCCCATATTGTTTCCTCCTTTCGTTACAGTTCTGCCTTACGGCTGAATGGAACCTCCTTTCCCGTCCGGTATAAATAAGGCCATACAGGCATTAATAGATATGAAAAATAACCTGAAGCAAAACAGAAATTAATATGGCAGGGGAAAAATGAATGATACCCTGGCTGCCGTCTCTTTCCCGGTCGTAATACGGTTCCGGTTTATTCTCAGCCCCTGACTGTGTGTCCTGGTTTACGCCATATTCCGGATTCTGATAAACCGATTCCTTTGTTTTTGTTTTTTTGAATAAATATTGGGATTTAACGTTTCGAATATAAGATACAAGATGATGTAAACGTAAAAAGACCTGTTTGTTCCTTATAAGATAAATAAGTGACAGGAATGCTGCAATAATAAAAGCAGCCATAACAGATTTATAAACATAGGTAATTCCGTAAAAGCAACCTATGACAGAAAAAAGTTTGATATCCCCTGCCCCCAGTGCCTTTATGAGAAACAGCGGAAACAGGAACAGAACCGGCAGTAAAATACCGAATAACCATAAACTTATGCTTGTCCAGCCATACTCCCCGAAATGAAAGAGGCTTCCAAAAACTAATCCGAAGATAATCAGATGATTGTTTATCCTGTAAGATTTCATATCCATTATCACAGCCAGTACCAGAAAGCAGACAAGGCAAGTCATTTTAAAACTAATAGGCCTCACCTCACAGAGATTAAGATATCGTAATCTTACACCCTGTTTCTGTTTTTTTCAACCAAAATATTGTAAATTTTGCAAATTCATGACTTATTACAAACTTTTAAAAATTTTTTATTTAATATTACATTCCTTCCCAGGATTTTTAAATGCAGCATATTATACAACAAATACTTTGTTCATTTATATATTTTTACTTAGAGCTCCTCTCCCCTTTTTATGTAAAATAAAAAAATGCCGCAACACCATAAACCAATAAAAATCCCGGAAGTCCCAATAACCCGATAACCAATGCAGTCAAACCGTTGGTACCCACACCTAAAGTCAAGCCGAAACTTTGAAATAAACTATTTAAAAGATATATGCCAAGAAGTCCCGAAAATAAACGAAGTCCAAAATTTACCAACAAGTCAAAGCGGTGTTTAATCAACCCAAAAGCAATTAAAGCAATACAAATTATAATAATAATAACAAAAATCTGACTTTCCATAACTTACACCCATTGCATACCGCAGACAGGTCTGCGGTACTGCCACAAATAAAAATAGTTGAAAGAATCTTTATGTGGCATTCCTTTCCCTTATTATATTTTCTTTCAACCTTCCCGACATGATGCCGCTTCTTCTGCGGCATCTCAAATATATAGGAAGAAGTTCAAAATGAAATCCCACTGATTTCATTTTGGAGTTCTTTCTAAGTGAATTATGTTTTTACAATTCACTTTGTGAAGATGCTTTTTCTGCACCTTAACTTCATTTCTGCGCTGCTTTTTGCCCGGCATAAGTTTGTGGTTGCGGCGCAGACACAAACTTGTTGAGCGAAAAGAACTAACAGATTCTTTTTTACTCTGCCTGTCGTCAAATAAATTAGGTAAATTTTTCTATAAATTAGTATATTCTTGTACCCGCCTGACTATACTATAAATATAATAATTATTATAAAGCCTGACAGTCAGGTAGAATGGAGCATGTATGAAATTGTTTTCAAAGATAAAAAAGCAGCAAAATAACGCTTTGCTGGGTGAAATTAATAAGACAAAGCTTGCTCTGGAATCAGCGTATTCAAATTTTGAGAACGTAGTTGACCCTGATTTAATTGATTGCTATATCTATGAAGTGAATGCGATTCAAAAAAGATATAAATTTCTCTTAAGGCAAGCAAAAGAAATGGATAACGATTATTCTACCATATAATTTTAATAAGGTTAAATCAGAAAAGCCGATTGAAACTTGTAAAGGTATTCAATCGGCTCGTATCATTCTTAATTTTTGACTGTTCTGTCACTGCGGTTCTAACGGACCGCCCATATTATGATGGTTTTACTATGCTTTAAACCCTCTATTTTGTTCATCCGGGTTTAGATACATTTCATTCAGTACACCTTTCCCATAAGTTAGCCCGGCATATATTTGCTGGGTATTTTGCATAACCGGCCCGGATAAGTCTTCCTTGCTGACGCCTTTAAATCCTTCCAGTAATATCTGAAGAATTGCTTCTGCATCAGCCAATGCATCGGTTTTATTCTGAAATATAGCTGCGACCAAAGCCTTGTTAATAAAAATATACAGGCCCATTAACGGGATTGACGGTTCATAATGGTAATCCAGGGTTGCCATCAATTCATTCAGGAATCGCTGGGCATGTTTTAATTCCCTGTCATACGCCACCGTATCACCGCTATTGTAATAAGTCCTGGCAGAATCAATATCCGCTAAAATAATTTCATACATAATTACAACTAATTCTGTTCTTGATGCCTGGGTGACTCTGGCCGCAAACGCTTTCATCAATTCCTTTTCCATTTATATTACCAGTACCTTTCCTGCACATGCAAATCTGTCACAGTTCAGCCTTACGGCAGAACTATAATTCAAATCTTAACTTATCAGCCTTGTAATAATGTCAATATATTCTGGGGCCTTTGATTTGCCTGGGCTAACATAGAAGTACCTGCCTGGGATAATACGTTCTTTTGGGTGTAATTCGCCATTTCCTTAGCCATATCAACGTCTTCAATCCGGGATAAGGCTTCCGTCATATTTTCAGAGGTAGTATCCAGATTGGATATGGAATGTTCCAGCCGGTTCTGGTAAGCACCGAGTTTGGCACGGATCGCCGTTACTTTTCCATTAGCAGTATCAAACATAGTAATTGCCGCCTGGGCACCTTCTTCCGTACAGAGATTCACGTTGTCAATCCCTAACGTAACAGGATCCACCTTTGGTATACGCACAGACATGGTCTGGTCTTCATTGGCGCCAATCTGTAATTTCATAGGACCGGCATCCAATACGGTTATAGTTGCTTCACCTGTTGAACCGGGCCGGGCATCAAATACCATTTCAAAGTCATTATTATCCGTTACTTTTATAATGTTTCCATCCACCGATACGGTGGCTGTTTGAGTAAATCCAACCAGCGGAGTAGTCAATGTAGCCGTTGCATCTTTTCCATTAATTGAAGGTATTGAACCCAATCCTAACCTCCCCTCCAAGGCGGGATTATCACAGTAAATCTTTATAGATTCGTCAGCACCGTATCCGTCTGAAATAAAAACCAACGCAGTATTATCGGCAAGAGCAACCGAATTGTATCCTGCGGTATCAGGATAAGTACTAATAGCAGTAGCATCCGGGTTATTCGGGTCGGCCGGATCAGACAGGTCACCATTATTATCAGTAGCAATTACCTTTACATTCGCAGTATTGCAGGTATTGCGAATCTTTTCGAATACCTCTGCAATGGTATCCCCTTCTTCGATTGTCACTTCATTTCCGTTAATATTAATTGTTCCAGCCTGATCGGCAGTTATTTTAGTAGTTGTATCCGTTATATCTGTTCCTTTGGCTACTGCCTTTCTTGCTTCTTCAATTATAGTAATGGAATATTCCCCACTTTGCACTTCATCTGATAAGGATACCAGTTTAACCGTTGTTTTATCCGAATAAGACATTTTATCAATACTGCCGTCCAAGAGCGTTTTCGTGTTAAATTCTGTTGTATCGGATATTCTTTGTATTTCCTCTTTCAGTTCATCAATTTCATTCTGTATGGATTTCCTGTCCTCCAGAGTATTGGTGCCATTGGCGGCCTGTACCGCTAATTCCCTCATTCTTTGCAGCATGGAGTTAACTTCGCTCAAGGCACCTTCCGCTGTCTGTATAATGGATATACCATCGGAAGCATTCCTGGAAGCCTGGTCAAGGCCGGCTATCTGCGTCTTCATTTTCTGGGAAATGGCCATACCTGCCGCATCATCGGCTGCCCGGTTAATCCGGAATCCGGAAGATAACTTCTCCAAACTTTTATCCAGTGCATTATTTGTTTTAACTAATTGATTGTTGGCTCTTAAAGCTGAAATATTATGGTTAATTCTCATATTTTTTCTCCAATCTGTGGGTTCATTACGTTATTCTAAATTGTTTTCAGTCTCTTTTATATGTACCAGAAATGTTTTCGCAAGCTTATATAAAGCATCCGTTGAAACATCCGCCTTATCCGGATTATTATTTTGTGATTCCTTTACCGGATCATAATTAGTATATCGGTTAGTCTCCGCCGTTATATTACCTATCCCATAATTTAATTGCTGTATTTCAGTTCCGGACCGGGTAACCGCACTCATTAACTTCTGGCTGTTATTCCTTATTGCATCCAGGCCCGGACGGTTATCACAGGTTATCAGGGCTTTGACCCCTTGTTCCTTTACCGAAAGGCTGACCGAAACCTTGCCCAGGGTATCGGAATCCATATTAATGTTTACTTTTCCTGTCTCCCCCGTATTTCTTAAAATAGTTACATTAACATTGGTGATGTTATCACCGACCGCAAGCGGGATTTCATAACTTTCCCGGGCTGCTAATTTTTGAATAAAAGACATGCCGTAACTGATACGCTGGAGGGTTGCTATATCCTGGGAAGTGATTACCGGACTGGCATACATCTGGCCTAGAAGCTTATTGACATCCTGCTCCACCTCCTGGTACTGTGCCATCATGCTGCTTTTATTTGTCATAGCTTCCATAAAGCCTTCCGACATATTGGATAATTCAACTTCCGGCGGATCTGTACTTTCACCGTCCGGCTCTTTCGTTTCACTTAATTTTAACACCTTGTTTAATTGTTTATAAAAAGACTGGTCCTTGCTCAATAAATCCTTCGCAGCCTGAATATTGGGAAGGTTTGCAGGTATATCATAATTTTTCAATAAGTCTACCGCATTTTCCGATTGTCCCGTTATGTCATGATATTCCCGTAATTTTTCGCTCCAGTAATCCTTTTCTGTTTCCCCGTTTTCTGCCGTACCAAGGAGTTCTTCTTTCAATTTTTCCACGGACATATTCAAGATATCTTCCGTGTTTCCTAAGCCCTGTAACTTATCCGGTGTTATTTCCTCCATAACATCCTTTAATAATTGATTGCTATAGCTGAATTTTTCTTTCAGGTTATCAGGTATAGCCTCACTTTTATCCGAGGTGGGATTGCTGTTAAACGAGGCATTTACCTGCTCCGTAATACTCTCACCGGTATAGGTAAGCTGGGTCAGGGAACCGAAACTGTCATCCACTGCCGCGTCCACACCGCCGTTTTTCATGGTTCTTACTGCAGTCAGCAGGTTACTCATGGTGACTTCCTGATCTGCCTTAAGCACTGCACCTAAAGCGGCGCCGTCTGTTTTCTCTACCGTATTTAACAGCCGGTATATCCCGATAAAAGATTTCTTCTCCTCATCCGTGATGCTTTTATTTTTCTCCAGTTTCCATAAATATTTGCTGTATTTTTCCTCATCCGTGATTCCTAATTCACTCTGAAGCTCTGCTATCTGCTGATTTAATTCTTCTATAGGTATATCAAGGGGATTGGTACCCTCTTTAATCAGTTCAGCAGCAACTGCAGGGTGGAAATTTTTCATCAGCCGGTTTACCTGTTCATCATAGGATTTCACATACTGAATATTTTCTTCCGTTATAGCAATGCCGTTATAGCCTAAAATGCGTACCGCCCTTTCATTGGCCTGGGTGGTTTCCAGTTTCATATCCTCTAATATGGAATCCACATTCCGGAAAGCCTTCGCAATGGAATCGCCCATATCGGAACGGGGTTTGGTCATAAGCGCTTCATAGGCTTCACCGGCCTTATCCAGTGTATTCCTGCATTCCGTACCTGCCGATAAAAGTCCGTTTACCGATTCAATATTCCGGTTTGAAAGAGTACTGCCAAGGATATAGCTTGGCATGGCTTTTAAATCTTCCACGCCTTTTAAACTGTCTTTTAACACCTGGACATTATCCGCATCGACCGCCGCATTGCCTTCTTTAAGCAGGTTTTTATAATACCTGTCCTCTACCTCTTTTAAACCGTCCACTATTTTACTAAGTGAGTCCGTATCCAGCTTAAAACCCTGTCGGATTAACTGCTGCCCGGAATCCAAAGTCAATTTTAAACGGATTTCTTCCAATTGCCTTCTTACGGTTATGGTCTTTATGTCTATACTGCCAGCCTCTGCCTCAAACTCCTCCGAACCGTCTGCTTCTGCAGCCTTAAACTGCTCCCGGTCCGTGCTTAGGTCCTGCTGTACGGACTGTCTCTGGGCATTTCGCAGTTCGCGGTAATTGGCCTGTCCGTTTTCGTTGTTTTTTACCGCTGCTTTTATAGCTTCATCGCTGATGGCCCCAAAAGCAGTGATGTAGTTCCTTGCCTGCTCTGCTGCCGCATTGCCTAAAGAAGCGGCTTCCGGGGCTTTTCCGGATACAAAGGCTTCCACTGCTTTATCCAGTATGGTAATTTCGTTATTATTATTCTGTAATTGCTTTAAATCCCGGTAAGACCATAAAGTATTTTCTGACAGGGGCAGCTGATGGTTTATTAACCACCGGGCCGACCTGATATTTTCTTCATTTACCTCTAAGCCGGCATTGTCTATAATCTCATTTACCTGACCTTTGAGGCTTTCATAGACCTGGTCCGTTATTTCCTGTTTCTGGGAGTAACTGCCGCTGTACTGGGCTTTATATATATTTTCGATGGTTGGTTCCAGGTTGTTTTTTATCAAATAATTCATGGATTTATCGGAAATATTCAATGCGGCCGAAGCCATTTCCATGGCCGTCGCAATCCTGGCAATATTGGCTTCCGTTACAGGTAAACCGGATTCAATTAATTTCTCCACGATTTTTTTGGCAGCCGTCCCGTAATTAGCCATATTCTCCACGGCTTCCAGTTTTTTATCCAAATTCTCTTTTTGGCTGATTATACTCTCTTCTTTTACGCTTCTTTGCGTTTTGATCCGCTGCAAAGCCCTGGCCAGCCGTTCCATGTTATATTCTTTCAGGGAAATGCCCTCTTCGCTAATTGCCTTATAATCCTCTTCCGACATGCGTTCTGAAGTATTGTCCGGCTCTTCTTCTTCCGAAATGTCCTCTTTCTGCTGACTGTCTGCCTGTTGCTTTTGTATGGCATTCTCATCATAAGTTATATAATCGGTATCTGCAGGGGCAGGTATGGTTTCAATGGTTATATTGCTTTTCGCTGCCGTGCTTTCAAGTCCCTCTTTCGGTACCGGGCTTACCCCCGTATCCTGCACCGCAGGGCTGCTATTCCCATACACTCCATTAATAATCATAGACTTCACTCTCTCTTTTACCAAAATCACATCCATGTGCTAAAACATATTTCGGCATCAAAACGTAAAAGCTTTAACAAATTCTCAGCCCTGAGGTTTTTTTATATGATAGGGACGCAATTTTCTATAACGATTGGGTGTTAAAGTCCATTCAGAGTATATTTTATGAATACCAGCTAAATTGAATATACATACACTGTATTTATTAACACTATATTAGACTTTTTGCCGGCCGAATCATGTAATAATAAAAAGCTCTATATCAACTACTTTCATAGTCAATATAGAGCTCAATTTAATTCAAATTTTATCTTTATCCGATTACCCTTCCGCTACAACAAGGTCTCGTACAATCTTTGTACTTCTTGGCTCAAGCGTTATAGTGTCAAGGGTACTGTCAACCTTAGCGGTACAAGCCAGAACATTCTTTCCGTTTAGTTTGACACCGCATCTTCCGCAGATACCCTGATTGCAGGTACTATGCTTATAGTAGGCAAGTGTTTGATCCAGATTCTGATAAATGTGGTCCAGGATATCCATAACCGTTGTATCATTATTTGAAACAGCTACCTCATATTCATCAAATCCCTTATCTTTTTCACTTCTTGATACTAATACTTTCAACTGTTTTACCTCCATACTGTTCCAAAATATATTCAGGAATTGATTCAACATTTTCGACCGGAAGCGAAGTATATACTTCTTCCGGCTTTTCATTGCTGTATACCAGTTTCCCGCCGTTAAGGCTCGCATAGGTATTATATAAATAATTAATATTATCCACAGACGGATAATCCGTACGCATATGACAGCCTCTGCTTTCTTTGCGGTTATTTGCGGCATAGATACCAATTTGTGTGCAAAGAGTGAGGTTTCTTGCTATAACGGAATTATACCAATCCAGATTATATTTCCTTGAATCGGAGGCCGTACTTAAGTCTTTTAAGGAAGCACTTAAAGAAGCAATATCTTCTGACGCCTTTCCCAACCGGCTTCCGGTGCGGAAGAAGTTAAACCCTTCGTCTGCTATTTCTTCAATCTTTAACAATGCTTTCGCTGGATTTAGCCCATCTTGTTTTTCAAGCGGGGCAAAGAGAGCATTCAGAATTTCTTCCGTATTATCCGCTTCAAGACTGGTTGTTTCTTTTGCATAAAGGGCTGCATTTTCTCCTGCTGCCACGCCTTGGGCTAACATCTCAACAAGTCCGTCACCGCTTCTGAACGCACCAAAGGTTCCTGCTGTTACTTCCCCTGCCGCATATAATCCTGTAACTCCTGTTGTAAAATCTTCTTTTACAGAAATGCCGCCCATGCTGTATTCATTGCCAAGACCGACTTTTAAACGCTTTTGGTTTATTATTATAGAGTGGGCCAGTTCCTTAAGATTAATACCATTGTACATTCCCTTAGGATGCCACAGGGCTTCTAATTCAGCTATTTTTTCAAATATACCGTAAATTTCTTCCTCCGTATAATCAGAGAAATCATAATAAAAGTTATTTCCGTACTTCTCATATTTCTCAAAGGTCTTTTTTCCCCAGAAATAGGAATATATGATTTTAAATATCTTATTTCCCTTTGATATACTGTCAAATTCCTCAGGAATTACAATTTCTTTTCCGTCTAAATCCGTTACCTTTGGAGTAATCGGACTAATTGCAGGAATGGTAAGAAGGTACGGAAGAATGGAACCTTTGGCATAGGCTGGTTCCGTGATGGTAGGAATAAACAATAGAAATTCCATATCTGTGACCCTTGCTCCTGCTCTTAGTGCCATGGCAATACCATCTCCCGTCATATCACTGATGGAATTCTTAAGAGAAAAGGGCTGAAAACCGCCGGTTGCCAAAATTACGGATTTGGCCTTATACTTTATGACCTCTCCGGTATAGATATTTAATCCGATGGCTCCGCAGGCTTTATTATCAGACAAGAGAATGTCTACAATTAATATATCTTCAAAAACTTTTATTTCCGGTGCTTCCTTTATACCTGCCTTCACTGCCCTGCCAAAAGAACGTCCGGAAGTCGTCCAGGATACCCCTGCCGGAGAAAAGTGGAACTTCTGGCCGGATTCCTCTGCCCATTTCAGACATTTTTTCACCGCCTCGCCTCCGGCATTTACATATTGCCGCTCTATTTTCTGGTTTCCTAAATAAAAGGAACTGGTAACCAGTTTCTCATAAAGCTTTTCTTTCGTAACGGCAGGATTTGCATCTTCTTTACCAATTTCCTTACGTGCGGTTTCTCCGTCAATGGAAAAACCGCCTCCTATCATTATGGTATTTCCGCTTTTCCCAATCTTTCCCTTGGATACAACCACCACATCTGCTCCTGTTTTCGCTGCATTTACAGCGCTCATTACCGCTGCTCCTGCTCCTCCTATAACAAGGACGTCACTGTTTATTTCCACATCTATTCCGTGCATAAAATCCTCCTAAATAGTGTATTCAATCTTTTCCTCCGGTCTATGAGGTTCGGCAGAGTTAATTTCTTTATAAATTTTATCTATATTTTCAAGAACAATATCATCCTTTCTGGTTCTTCCGGAAAGGAAAGGAATTTCAAATATCTTTTGTATCCTGCCGGGCCTCGGTGAAAGAAGAACCACCCTGGTACCAAGATATACCGCTTCCGATACATCATGGGTAATAAAAATTATGGTTTTCTTCTCTCTTTTCCAAAGATCAATGATTTCATCCTGGATCGTAAGCCTGGTAAGGTGGTCAATGGCTCCTAAGGGTTCGTCCATAAGGAGTACGGAAGGATTATTGACCATCGTCCTTGCAAGGCCCGCCCTCTGGCGCATCCCCCCGGATAACTGATGGGGATACTTGTTTTCAAAACCATTAAGACCAACGATATCGATGTATCTGTCTACGGTCTGCTTTACAACATTTTTCGGAGTTTTTTTAATCTCAAGACCAAATTCAATATTTTTACGAATTGTCCTCCAGGGCATGAGGGAGGAATCCTGAAATACGACACCGATATCATGGCTTGGGCCGTTAAGTTCAGTATCACCTAACATTACCTTACCTGAAGATTGTTTTATCAGACCTGCCATTATCTCTAATAAGGTACTTTTACCGCATCCGCTGGGGCCTAAAATAGTAACAAATTCCCCATCTTCTATGGATAAATTAATGTCCTGCAATGCATTGGTTCCATCTGTTCCCGGATAGACCATATTTAAGTTTGATATTTCAATCCTAGGCATTTTTTCATCTCCTGTCTTAGTCTTCCGGTATAAAGCTTAAATCTATATAATCTGAAACCTCGTATATTTCATCCTGAAAGCCCCATTTTTTCTGGACTTCCTGCGTTTCTTTAATGCTGTCTACATCAATGACCGGATTGTTTTCCCAGATTACCTCTTCACGGTCAAAGGCTTGTGTTACCACATCTTCATCCAGATTCAGATAATTTGTTGCCCACTTGATAAATTCATCGCGGTGCTCTTTTGCATATTGAAAGGATTCAAAATAACCCTTTAAGGTTCTCCTGACTGCCTCAGGATTTTCTGCAATTAACTTATCACTTGCTACAATGACACCGGTATGGAAGTTCGGCAGGTAATCCCAGCCTAACGCTAAAAGCTTTGCAGTACCTTCTTTTTCACCGATTGTTACAAAGGGCTCATGAATAATTGTTGCATCTACCTGCTTTGACACAAGGCTGGCATAAGCCTGTTGGTAAGCACCGTTTGCTATAAGGGTTACATCATCACGGCTGATTCCGTTTTGTTCCAAAATTTCAAGTACCGTTATTTCAAGACCGGAACCTTGAACCGCAATACCGATTTTCTTGCCTTTTAAGTCTGCAATGGATTCAATGGAAGGGTCTGCAATCAAATGGAAAGCACCTTTGGTACGGAACATGGAAGAAACCATTTTAAATTCCGCACCGGAATGAGCTGCTACAATAGCCTGCGAAGTATTAAGGTCAGCAATGTCCGTTGCACCGGATGCAAGAGCTGCAATTTTGTCTTCTACTTCAACTAACTCAATATCTACACCGTTATCTTTAAAGATTCCTTTTTCAACGCCAAAACGAAAACCTGCACTGGTGATTCCGTTAAATGCAGAAAAACGCACATGGATTAAATCTTCTGCCCCAGTATCATTCGATGCGGCATCATTAGTAACTGCTTCCCCCGTAGATTCTGTCTGTTCGGCGGCAGTAGGAGCCGGAGTAGTGGTTTCACCGGCAGTATCCGTACTTTTTGTATTATTGCTGCAAGCAGTAAGCCCTCCGATTGATAAGGTTAATACTAAAGCAACTGCAGTAAATAATTTCATTTTTTTCATAATTAACTCCTTTCGCGTCTTAAGTAAAGTTATCGTTTGGACCATTTCATAAATATGTTTCTTTCAATCTGGCTAACAAGTTCCACCAGAAGTACGGATAGAATTGTGACCCAAATGATAATAATAAAAATCCTTGGTGTATTATAAAGTGAGGAGGCATCTTTCAGTAAATAGCCCAGCCCAGCCTGTGAAGCCTGCATTTCAGCAAAAATCACACCGGTTATCCCGGTTGCCGCCGTAACCTTAAGCCCTGCAAATATGGTAGGAATGGAGGAGGGCAGCAATACTTTTAATATAGTCTGAAATTTGGATGCCTTAAATATCTTTGCTACTTTAATGTAATTATAGGAGGTTTGCTCCGCTCCGCTTCTGGTATTTACAAATATGGTAAAGTAACAGAATAAAAATACCATTACTACTTTATTTGTAAATCCGATTCCAAACCATATAATTAACAGAGGAAAGATCGCAACCTTGGGAACTGCCATGACAGCAGATATAAATGGAGCAATAAAATCATTGACTTTGGGAAAAGCAACACAGATTACACCCGTAAGAATTCCCCAAAATATGGATAAGAGATATCCTGTTCCAAATTCCACAAGGGTTGCCAGGGTATGTTTCCAAATAATATCTTCCCTTAACATCTTGCCAAGTTCTTTGACCATCTGGGTAGGTGATGCCAAAAAGAGTCCGTTAACAAGTCCTTTTGTTACTGCGGCTTCCATTAATACCAGAATTGCCGCAATTAATAAAATCTGCCCGATAAGTATCGGCTTATCTATCTTCTTTTTTCCCATAGGTGTATTCTCCTTCCGCAACTTTTTCATCACGGAAGTAAATCCTTTCACAGCTTTCATCTCCCAGAACTACATTTTTGGTTAATTTATGGGAATAGCTACCGGTAAATAGTTCCGCTACCGAGGTGTCCGTCACATCACAATAAAATGCTGCAAACTCCCTGAACCAGGGATATTCTTCATAGCGTTTGACCCATGCTGCCCCATAGGGGCAATGATCTCTGCCCAGTTCCTTTACCCACCCCAGAAAAGGTACATCCGTAAGGCAGTAAATATTCTCCGGAACTCTTTCCTTACCGGTAGCTTCGGCTTTCTTTTTCATTCGTTCGGCTCTTTCAATAGACCTGTCAAATAATACTTTCCGTACGATTTCTTTTGCTTTTTCAGTACCTAAAGACTCTACCAGTTCTTTAGCAAAGTAGAAGTAAAGGTCTGCAAAATGCATGGAAGATACTCTTACTGCTTCAATTGCTTCCTGTCTGTCAATTGTCTGTTCACTCATTGTCAAAATTCCTTTCATATATGTTTTCAAATCGGTCCATGTATTCCAAATATTCTTCTATGCTAAATTTAGGTTTAAATTCTGCCTTTATTTTTCCGGCTTCTTTACCGTTATCCTTTAAGAGGCGGTAAGCAGTCAGCGCCATAATTTTTGCAGTCGTAATATAAGCGATTTCTTCATCATACACCTGGAATTTTTCCGAATGCATGTTTCCTGTTGCTCCTCCGGTGCTAAATTGGAGTACCGGCAGTACGTGGGTTAAATCTCCTACATCCGTAGAGGCTGTCATATGGGAGGAAGGATCAATTACCTTTACGTTTTTATCCGGCAGGAGTTCTTTTGCAATTTCAAACATACTCTCATTACCGGGAATAGGAATTACCGGAAGATAGCCCGGAGATGTTTCTATCTTTATTTTGGCTCCCAGGGCATAAGCTCCGGCTGCAAAGCTCCGGTCCGTCTTCTTACTCGCATCTGTAATCGCCTCTACCGTCTTGGCCCGTACTAAGGTTTCAACAACCGTTTCACCCGGAACTACGTTAACAAGGGAGCCTCCTTTGGTAATAATGGGATGAATCCTTACGGAATCGCTGTCCTGAAAGGTTTCCCTGTGGTAAGCCAGGGCACTAAGCCCTAAACTTGCCGCATTTAATGCATTAATGCCAAGATGGGGAGTTGCAGCCGCATGAGTGTCTTTGCCTGTATACCGGATTAATTTCGATACGAAACCGTTGGAAGATGTTCCGCCAATGGCTACCTCTACCGGGTCAACGGTTGTATGATGAACGACTGCAACATCTACATCCTTAAAGGCCCCGATTCGGATCAATTCGCTTTTTCCTCCGCCGTATTTAATAAGTCCTTTTTCTTTTAATCCCAGTTTGTATTCTATTTCTCCATATTCCTCAGCCGGTACGGCGAAAAAAGTAACATTTCCTTCCAGCGCCTCTTTTATGTCTGCATCCGATAAGGCTATAGCTGCACCTATGATTCCGGCAAGCTGTGCATGATGTCCGCAGGCATGACAGGCTCCGGTTTGCTTGTCGGCTAACGGATGATTTGGTGAAACTACCGCATCCAATTCTCCAAGCAATGCTACATTAATTTCAGATTCATCTTTTTTTAAGTATCCTTTTACACCGGTAATGGCAAGATTTTTTTCAATTTTTTCGCAGGATTCTTCAAAAATTTCAAGAACCTTTGAAGCTGTCCTTTGTTCTTTATAACCTAATTCTGGATGTGAATAAATATCCCTTGCAAACTCCAGTATTCTGTCCCTGTTTTTATCAATTATGTCAATTATTTTTAATTCCGTATTGTCCATACAGCCTCCTATTCATAGTATTTCAATATGCTTTATATGATTTCTCTTATTTTATCATCTTTTTCGACAATGTCAACTCTTTTTATATAATTTGTTATTATTGATAATATATAAAAGAATAGCTACTTTATTTTTATTATAAATTACTATAGGAGTGTAGTAAATTCATTAATAAAATTAATTAATTCTCACTTTTTTCTTATAAATATTAATTTACTAAAATCTCTTTCTGCTTTTACAATGTACTTTTTTCAATTTATCATATAGACAGGAATGCAAAAAAAGGCAATCTCATTTAAAAAATAAACTTAAACAGAATTGCCTCATATATATAATTTATCCTTCAAAAGTCCTTGCAAATAATATTTATGTATTTTTAAATACGCTCAAATCCTAAACCTAAAAAGACCTTGAACCAATTGAATTGGTCCAAGGTGCTTCTTCTATTGCGATATACTCCCCAGTATGATCCGTTGACTTAGTTACGCGTTCTTTTTACTTCTGATTTCAGAAATTGCTTTTGGTTCTTTCGCTTGATAAGTACCGTACTGTGAAGCAGTTCCTCCAGCGTTCATGGCACTTTTGTAGCCAAACTTTGCGATTGCTTTTAATAAGTTGTCTCTTACCTTCATTTAATACATCTCCTTTCTTTTATTTACCTCAATTAACATAAGCAAGGCCACCATGACCAATGTCAATGTTAATGTAGCAGCATATTCTTTTGCCAGAAAATACAATGCAATAACAGCAACCACCCAGCATATGCTGATTGCTATACTGATTTTCCTGTACCTGATTTTATCTGCGTCCAATAACTGTTTATTACTATTTACAATTGGTGCATATTCTAATATGCACCCAATGTAAATAGCCATAAATACCAATAAATATACCAGTGATATTGTAGGAAGTAATATTCTGGATAACAACATGGTAACTAGAAAAACGGATGCAAATACAATATTGCACTTCAAATAGGTACTGGCATGATAACCGCCCGAATATGACCTGGTTATTACAAAGGCTATGTAAAACAGCAGGGCCTGGTAAAATTGTTTAAGCAAAAAACCTAAAACTATCACTATAGTAAAGTTAATAACATTGGAAAAAAAAATTTCAAAACCGTATATGTAAATGTCCTTGTCTTCATCACGAATTGTATTATTTTTGCATAAAAAATCAGCTATCTTCACAGCAACTCGATTGGCCAAAATAACCCCTCCTAATGTATTAGCATTTCACTAAATACATGACCTTTAAGTTCACCTTGATAATAACTGATTTCGCTTTCTTTTTCAATAGCCTGAGCACGTTTGGTTAAGCATCAGGCACGTTTGGTAGTGATATGTATTCATCACTGAACTGTAACCAGATATCTACATAAAAAAACCGGTCTTTTTCGTATATGCTTATCATACCGTTATTCTTATTTACAATATCTTTAATGCTTAAACTTCCTACTCCATGCCGCAGTTTATCTTTTTTGGTCGTATGGAGATGAGGATTTTTATTCAGTACGGATTCAGATATAAAATTACTTATAAATATGACGAGATAATTCCGCTCATTATATATTTTTAAGGAGATTTCCCTGTTTTCTTTTATTTTTAAGCTGGCCTCGATTGCATTATCCAAAAGATTGGCCAGTAAAATGCTTAAATCCAGCTCCGGTATCTGTTCCACGCTGCCGGTTATTTCATAATGGAAAATAATATTATGCTTTTTACATACCGCAATCTTAGAACTGATTATGGCATTGACCGCATCACTTTTTGTAAAGACAATCTGAGTACCGAAACTTATTTTATTTTCCAGAAATGAACTTAAATAAGTTTCCGCCTCCGGAATCTTCCCATTGTGTAAAAGAGTGGCGGCGCATTCCACATAATTCTTCATGTCATGGCGGATCTTCCGGATTTCTTCATAGGACTGCTTCATCTGGGTAAGATTTTTTTCCTGTTCCTTAAGCCGTAATTCCATAATGGAATACTGCAGTTTTTCTTTATTTTTGGCACTTATGTTAACAAAGATATAGTAACATAATACATTAATAAAGATTAAACTTACCATGATTAACACGGCAAAAAAATCATTTTGCGTGGTTTTGGGACTGGTTATGAGTATTTCAAAAACGAAAACACCCGCTGCAAAAGATGTAACAAATACACCTAAAATTGCTATCCATTCCATTATAGATAATGTAAATTTATTATTCTTTTGTAAGCGAAGCAATATACGAGTCAAAAAGAAATAGCTCGACTGGGTCATTATCAATACCGTAAATCTTTCTATTCCCTGCTGTGTTATGAGCCGAGTGACCTCAAAGGGAGAAAGATAGCTGATTAAGGTTAAAACCGTTATGCTTAGTATCATTTTCAGCCCGTTATCGATACAGGCTATGATTATTTTTTCATAAATGGAACCATTTAAAAAGATAACACAATATAAAACTACAATGGAAGGATATATAAATCCTGCCACCCCTTCAAAAATGGTGATCCGGTTCATGACTAAAGTTGCACAGACCTGTGCCGCAAATGCCGTAATAAAACCGATATACCGTTTATGTAAATTACTTTTAAATCCTAAATATCTGGTAACAAACTCCGTTGATACGAGACATTGGATCAATGTTGCAGAATACTCTATTATTAACCATGTCATCTTTCCGTACCTCTCGCAAATAACTGAAGCTTTTGTTTTACCGTCTCCATACGGTAACGGCTTAATGGAACCATATCCTTATTGCTTAAAACCACTTTTGTTTTATCAACGGAATAAATATAACGGTAATTCACTAAAAATCCGCTGTGCACCCGGATGAAACCATAAACTTCAAATTCCTTCTCAATTCTTTGAAGATTACTTTTAATACGGTATTTTTCATCCTGGGTATAGAGAAAGATGTCGTGTTTATAACTTTCAATATACATGATATCCGTTATTCTGATCTGTATGGATGAATTGTTAAAGCTAATGGTATAGTACCGGTTTTCATTTCTTATTTTATTCGTTATTGCTTCAATTGCTTCTGGGAGTTCTTCTCTTAAACAGGGCTTCCGTATAAACCGGAAAGGCCTGTAACGGATCGAATGAAATACTAAATCCTCCCTGTTCGTAATAAAAATTATATTTATATAAGGATTGGTGACCCTTATTTTTTCAGCTACATCAATTCCGCTTATGCCAGGCATCTCAATATCTAAAAACAATACGTCAAAAGGGATGTCCTTACTTGCTTCCAATAATTTGGCCCCGTCCGTATAGGAATTTATATTGACTTCACTGCCTGACTTTATAAATTGTGTAGATACCTGACTAACTAAGTCCTCTAAAAAGATTTTTTCATCGTCACATACTGCTATTTGCACAATCATCCTGGGATTCCCATCCTTTTACCTTTGCTGCTATGAAATTATAAAATAAGACTAACCAAATATGTACCCCGAACTCCAAGTACATGTATCAGTTAGCCTTACTTTATAATAGCCTTTGCCCTCTCACGTTCCCCAACGCGCTTACTTCCTCTAGTACAATACCTTCTTGTATCGACTTATTAAATGATATCAGTTTTTGTAGGATTTGTCAATAGATTGTAATAAAATTTTTAGAATTTAGTAATATCGCCAAGTAATTTTTTACAAATGAAAGAATCCTTTTATTAATCTTTCCAAATTTTCCTGGTCCCTGGCACCCATTAATTCCCTGGAGGAATGCATTCCAAGTAAAGGTACTCCAAGATCCACTGCCTTCATTGGCAGCCAGGAAGATATGATGGGGCCTAAAGTCATTCCCCCCGGCATATCCGAACGATTAACAAATTTCTGATATTCAATATCATACAATCCGCATATTTGCTGGGCAATTGCAACCGCTTCCGTATCAAACGTATATTTCTGGTTGCTGTCTATTTTAAAAACTAACCCGCCGTTCAATTTCGTTTGGTTAACAGGATCATATTTTTCAGGCCTGTTTGGATGAACCCCGTGAGCCACATCAACGGAAAGGAGCATCCCCTCTGCCATGGCTTCATACAGGCTTTCTCTTTTATCCGTGCCAAGACCTGCGTAGATTTTTTCCAGAATCATGTTAAGAAGGGCCGAATCGGCACCTTGTTTACTGCGGCTTCCGATTTCTTCATTGTCATACAAAGCAATTAAATTAATGCCTTCCTCTCTTCTTCCTTCCTTTATTCCCTTAAGCAGAGCCCATACGGAAGTCAGGTTATCAAGCCTCGGACAGGAAATAAAGTCTTCCTCCATACCGATGAGGCAGCCTTCTTCCGCATTGTAAATATACAGATCATAATCTAAAATGTCCCCGGTTTCTATTTTTAACTGCTCGGCAAGATACTCTATAAAAAACTTTTCTTTATCCAGATTTTCCTTTAAGGTCGCAATTATAGGAATTGTATCGGTCTGTTTATTTAACTCAACACCTTTGTTAACCTCTCTGTTAATATGTATGGCCAGATTTGGTATGGTAAGGAGGGGTTTTTTTAAGTCGATCACCCGCATATCCGGATGGAACGGGTCTTTGCTTTTTAAAGCCACCCTTCCTGCTATGGATAAGGGTCTGTCCAGCCAGGTATTCAGTATGGGGCCTCCGTATACTTCCGTATTTAACTTGCAATATATCCCCGTAACCATTTCTGTGTTGGGTTTTAAGCGAAATCCGGGCTGGTCTGTATGAGCCGCCGCTATCCGCAGGCTTTGTCCTTCCTTCCAGGAATCTCCCACGGTAAATGCAAAAAGGGAAGTTCCATAGGGCTTAACATAATAGGCACCGCCTGCTTTCAGGCTCCAGGCCTCACCCAGCTTAATTTCCTCAAACCCGGATGGTTTCAGGCTTTTTATCCCCTCCTCCACAACCTGGTAAGGGGAAGTAGCCGATTTAATAAATTCCAGTAATTCTGTTGCAACTGTATTGTAATCCATTTTAACTCCTATCTGTACGCCTTGGCGCACGTACATATTAAGATGTTGAAAAAACTGCTTTTGTTTTTTCAACCTAACACCCATGCATATTGCAAGCTGGCTTGCGATACTGCCTAAATAAGAAGTGTGAAATTGTTTTTTAGTTTCACACTAAGCTCTTTCTCAATCTTATCTCCAGGGCAAGTCTGAAAACTCATTGCACTGTTTTCTGAACACCTCCACTTTGCGGTATATTGCGTCATATTTTGGGAAACGCAGCCCCCACTAAGCCTCCCAATCACTCCTTGCCTCCCATAAAGCAGAACGTCCAGCCCGGCGCAAGCAGTTTTCAGACACACCCTAATCAATATTATTATAAATATTATAGTCCATGGGGTTAAAATACACAATACCATAATCCTAACAACTCAGGACAAACGCATGGGAGGAAAATTATTACATATACTTGTCCTTTCCAACAACCTCTTCCTTCTTGACGAAATGGACCGGCTGCTATATGCTAGGTATGGGCAAGCTAGTTATTTATTAAACGTTGTACTAGATTTGTGGATGAATAAAGTTGAAAGAAAATTTACAAATAGAAAGGATGCCGCATTTAGATTCTTTCAAACATTTTTATATGTGGCAATATCGCAAGCAAGCTTGCGATATGCAATGGGTGTAATTATGAAAAACAAGGATTTTATTATGGACCAGTTATCATTTCAGCATGCATGCGATAAGATAATCGACAGTAAAAGGGAAGGCAGCAAAATTGGGACCTTGGGAGAAAAAACAATCCACGCCATTCTGAAAAACTACCTCGTTTCCGATGAAACCTGCCATGAAATCAAAATAGGAAGTTATTACGCTGATATTGCAGATGAAAACGGAATCATAGAAATCCAGACCAGAAATTTTGATAAATTGAGAAAAAAACTGGAAGCTTTCCTGGTGCGCTCACCTGTGACAATTGTATATCCCATCCCCCATACCAAATGGCTGCGGTGGGTTAATGAAGAAACCGGAGAAATCAGCCCTCCCCGCAAATCGCCCAAGTCAGGCACACCTTATATGATATTTCCGGAACTCTATAAAATAAAAAACTATCTTCTCAATCCGAATCTCCGTTTACATATTATCCTTATGGATCTGGAGGAATACCGCTTTTTAGACGGGTGGAGCAGGGATAAAAAAAAGGGTTCCACCAGAAGTGACGGTATACCGACTGGGTTAGTGGAGGAAGTGCTGATCCAAAAACTGTCCGAATATGAAAAACTGATTCCGGAAGGTTTACCGGAAAATTTCACCTCCAAAGATTACCAGAAGGCGGCAGGCCTTCGTCTTCGGGATGCCGGTACCGCCCTGAATATACTCCATTACGTAGGCGCCGTAAAGCGGATCGGTAAAAAAGGAAGGGCTTATCTTTATTCCAGGTAATTTTAAGCTTTCGTATTGCCTGGACGCAGTACTTGATCTTTGTGTTCTTCCGTTTCGCCGTTCCTTACGCAAAAATGTCTTGGCCTTCACGATCGTAACGGTGTGGAACTGCAATCAATTCTTTGACCAATCAAGCTGGGTACTTTGCTTTACGCAAATGTCGTTATCACTACGATAAAAAGCTTCCATTGTCTCATTGCTTGTGTCATAAATGGAGCGTGAAACAACTTGATTACCTTCCCGGTCATGTTTATAGGTTTCTACAAGGATATACTCAGTGCCCTTATCCGGAGTAAGCGTATCCGGCAGCTCACCGGGAGCATACTCAATACGCGAGATCACAGTGCTGTCCTTATCCATTTGCATCACGACGATCTGCTCAGGGGGGAACATTACGGTAAGTGAAATCTTGATCGAAGTACTGACAGCCTTGCTTTTCCCATTCTCTGTTATGGTCGTGGTTTCGTCAAGCGTTTGAGAATAAACTGAGCCCTCCAGCATACCATCTGCCATGAGACCGCTTCCTGAAACGGCATACACACTACCATCGGCACTTTGATAAACAGGGTTGAAATAGCAGGTCTTGCCGGCATAATCCGGTGAAACATAGATTGTGCCTTCCAGTGACATCTTATCTTCACCATCACCATAATCGACCCCCATGTGTCCGTCGGTGATCGCTTCATCGGAGCCTGAAGTAACATAGCTGTCTTCATTTTCTGAACCCGGAACCGTTGCACCAAAATAGGAAATGCCTTTGATACCCTCAAATACAAACTCTCGTATGTCACTCGTTTCGTCTGTTTCTTCATTGGTAAGCGTCTGCGTGGCAAGCGTGGCATACAAGCGCCCCTGATACTGACTATTATCCCCTTCAAGGGTTATCTCCCCACCTGACAGCCTGTTAAGATTGTCGTTCAGATAACCTTCCATATCAAATAGATCGAGATATTCCGTGGTTATGAAAACACCAATCAGCCTGTCGCCGTTCTTTTCAGTTCCTTCTCCCGCATCTTCACGGGCGAGCTGACAGCCGGATAATGCAAGTGCCATGCAAACTGCCAATATAATCATAAGGATTTTATTAGTCTTCATCTTTATCCTCCAGATTTCCATCAAATTTCAAAATATTGCCCACTTCACAGCCAAGATAATAACAGATTTTGTTTACCGTACCAAAGCGGATACCCTTCGCCTTGCCGCTGCGGAGAATGGACAAATTGGCCTCGGTGATTCCCACAAGGGAACACAGCTCTTTTGAAGTCATGCCGCGTTCTTTCAGGACGTCCTCAAGATGGATTTTGATCGCCATATTAAAGTCCTCCTTATATGAACATATCATTGTCGTCTTTTAACATCTTGTTTTCCTTAATATATTGCGCCAGCAATAGAGCAGCCAGCACGAAGACGATCGACATAAGCGGTATCTGTACAGAGGTGTTCACGACCAGCAGCATTTTCATGAGCGCGAGCTGCATAAGGTTAAATCCGACATTGGCGGTTACGATAATTTTCAAAGCCAATCCGCATATGCGGGATAATTGTCCGGCAGTAATCACGGCAGCATCAGAGTAACGGTCGGCAGTAAGCTCTTTCAGTAGAGCGAACGCCGTAAATGCAACCAAAATATCCAGCACATAAGGCAATGCGTTCACGATGTATCGCAGAGCAAGGAACACATAGCTTATCCCCAAAATATGCTCATTCCCGGTATTTGTGGTGCGGAGTGCTTCAATGGAATCCATTAAGTCGCCAAAGCAGGTGCCAAAAGCTATATACACGAACAGTATATTCAGTACACAGAGCAAAATAGCAAGATATTTTTGCAGTTTGCCGGTGTCGGCAGCAAAAGACAGACGCAGTATACGCAGGATGGCATATCCGAGAATAATGGAATAAGTGATACTGCCCAATATTGCCTTGCCGATGCTCTGTCCCGCCGCTTCTCCCAGATATGTACCCATCAGGCCGGGATTTATCATTAAATAAAGCACAGCAAAAAGTACAACGCTAAGAATTGCAAGAAATGAATCCTCATGGGTCAACTTACGTTTTTTCCTGATAAACTGCAGCGCCACCAGGGGCAGAAGGCAAATTGCGGAATATAAAATAATTGCCAGTACATTACCTGTGTTTCCAGACAAGGATAGCATGCGAAGCCCCTTCCCAATCTGCTCGAAAGGGAACGCCATTGCGGCGGTGAATACATTTGGAAGCATTTGGTGCGTAAACACAAGCAGCACGCAAAACAATGCTTCACAACCAAGAAATCCGAGAAAAACTTTACGTTTCATAATTCCTCCTAAATTATTGCAAAACGATAATTGTATACCTATTATAGCTTTTATAATTATCGTTTGTCAATAATTATTTCTATAGATTTCTATAGATTTCGAGCCTATCAGCCTATGAAAGTCCCTACAGTAAGCGGGGACAATAAGCGGTGTAAGGCAAGCCCTTATCCACACATAGGAAGGAAAAGAGAAAGAAATAACGGGTAAAAAGCTGTAAAAGGGCAAAAAAATGCGCTGTATTCAGTTTAATTGCTGATTACAGCGTATTTTTTCATTAACCAATCCCGCCTGACAGGTACCGTAAATCATTTTTTCCGGGGATTTGTTTTACGGGTCTTTGTCTTACGGTTCCCTATCAAAGACCGGGGATTTATATCATATATTAACTAATACTAACCTTGGCCCCTTCCAGATTGTCCATAAATCAGGATTCTGTAAGTATTGCCGACATAGTTGTTTTCTTATATAATCGTATAACCCGCTGTTACTTTCATATGAACTTTTAACCCAAGTGATTTTTCCGATATTCTGCCAGCAATAAATCTACCATCCTGCCATAACTTTTTACCCCGTCACTTTGGTTATTTGCCTTTAAATAACTGTCGTTCATGGTATTGGAAACCGCACTGATCGCCGTATCTTCAAATTGCTTCCAATAATAATATTCATCCCGCATATCTGTAACCATTAAAACGTTATAATGCTCCCGGACCGACTGGAACAGCGCAGGGTCCTGGTTATACAACTGATTTCCGGCATAAGTTAAGGCAAGCATAATACCGCTGTACTTAAACTCCAGGTTATCCGATTCTTTGCAGACAAGATATCCGATGAAATTGGCTTCATCTTCCCTCATAAATCCCCGTAAATGTGCCAATTCATGCCCCATGGTTGCCGGGATGGTGTAATCCGCCGCATCAACATTGACATTTGCCTCCATGGTAAATGGCCAGAAGATACCGGTAATCTCCATCCTGGACATAAAATTGGAGAAAAATACGGGTTTTAAGGATTTATAATAACCTCCCAGCACGGGATATTCTTTTGATAATTTCTGGAAAGCCACTTCCATATCATCCGAAACTTCATTCCAGTCTGATTTATTAACCCGCAAAACCCCGTTCGCATCTTCCGTGCCTCCCTGCTGGTGTAATTGTTCCCTTATTCCGGCAGCCTCATCTGCCAGTTCCAGGCACAGGTTATACAGCTCATCAACGGAAGATTCCTTTATTTCCAAGCCGCTGTAGACGGAAAAAGGATACCGGTAATAATTAACACCTCCCAGTATTACATATAAAAACAGAACAACGCCCAATGTACAGGCTGCGTTTAAAATGCCCAGGCTGACTGTATAACCTGCCCCTTCTCTTTTTTTACGGATCTGTTGAATTAATTTTATAAAAAAACGGATTATAAAATAAAAGGCTGCTATGGGAACAATTATAATTTCCAGTTCCATAAGAGAAACCGGGAATACACTGGAAATCAGACTGATTCCCTGGGAAAACCATTTATAAATGCCTCTTGCAAATACATACTCAGCAATCTTCGGGTTATTCCGGACTACCCCTAAGATCATAAGGGAAACCGGAATGAAGAGTAACAGCAGGGCTCTCTTTTTCTGGAAAGCCATATACCATTTCATGCCGAATCTTTTTTCCATTGATTCTGTTACCATATCTATTTCCATATCCATACTCTGGTTACTGCTCATGGAACTCATTCCTTCCTAATATTGCCCTGATCACCTGATAACCGTTTGTCAAAGCGGATATTCGCCTTCCGCTTTACTGCGGCTTTAACTGATTACGCTGCTATGCCGCTATTTCAGTGGCTACCATGATTGTGGTTATGGCCTTCCTGGCCGTGACTGTGATTATGGCCGTGTCCATCCTTGTGGTGGGAGGCATGGCCGTGGCTGTGATTATTGTCCAAGTTCACTCCTTCAACAGCCATATGAAGAATATCTGAAATTTCATCCTCCGGCATCTTAACATATCCTGCCAGCTCATGAATATTGGCTTCTCTTCCTAAATCCTCCGCCAGTTCATTGGCTGCATCACGGATATAATTGATTTTTTTGATTACATTATCTTCAAAGCTGCTGCTCTCTTTTTGCTCTGCGATTGCAGCTTCCATAAATCTTCTTATAAAATCCGTAACGGTTTCCTTTCCCTGATCCCTGCCTGTTAATGCCGACACCGCTTCCAGGGAACTGATCAGCCCCATATTCCCCTCCTGAATTAAATCCTCCAGGGTGACTCCCTGGTTTTTATAATCTTCAGCGATTTTTACCACATAATGCAGATTTCCTTCAACATAACGGTTTTTCGCAAAAGCATCCCCTTTTGCTATTTTTTCCATTAAAATACTCTCTTCTTCGGGAGTACTCTCCCTGATCTCTTTTAAATCCTCCAGATACATCCTAAGATAAGCGGAATCTTCCTCACGGGTATGGGACGGTGCCCGTTTTTTATCCGTAACCTTCTCCGGTTCATCCTGCCCGCTATCCGTATCCCCTGAAATATCCTCTTCTCTGCGTACGGCTTTGGCATATTCATTTTCCGTCTCGACGTACCCTTTGATTTTAATATGATTTGCCGCTAAATAGGCAAATATATGTTCATACTGTTCTTCACTCAGGTTCATATCCCCAAACAGGCTTTTGATTTCGTTCATACCTAATTGGTTTCCCTGCACCCTTGCTACCTCCAGTATATCACCTAACATTTCCTGAAATTTATTTTTATCGTTCATATTTCTTACCGGTATTGCATATCCTTTCATTCTTTCTTGCTGATTACCTGGATTTTTCATTCGGATTTACACCAAAAAATTACTTAGCAGGCATTCTTCTCCGAATCACCAAAAGTAACTATAATCTGATTATTTATAGAATTATTTTATCATATTTATACATTTATAGCAATTTGATTATTTTAACAGGTTTACGGTGATTATTTTTAGTAAATATCATATTTTGAATAGCAGATGTTTCCATAACGGTTATATCCTGTGAACATTAATGCAGAAAAAGATATATTCCAGGAAATGAAAGAGGCTTCCAGGTGTGGTTGTAAAATTCTTGCAGGAAAACCCTCATGTCACTGGAAACTCCGGACATTTTAGTAATTATCCTGTGTTTCAACCCTTGAATTAACTCGAATTTTTATGGTATAATGTCGACAGACATTATACCTGCGCCGAACGTAGTGAGTGCGCATCAACGGTACGAAGTACCGCATACCATGGAGCTTGCGAACATGGTATAATAAATTATTGTTTTAGTGCTTGATAAGCTCAGATAGGAGAAAGATTATGAATCATGATAGTGAAACGGAAGTAACACTGGGAGTAAACGAAGCAGCCATTGAAACCGCAAGGGAAACCGGAACACCAAATGAAGCGGCAGCCGTACCGGAACCGGCAGCTTCGGTGCCTGTTAATGAACCCCTTCCTTCCATGGGGGATTTTGAAGACCAGATCAATAAATCCTTTATTAAAATCAAGGAAGGGGAACTTGTGAAAGGCACCGTTATCGGCATCTCCGATACGGAGGTAACCGTAGACTTAGGTTATTATGCGGAAGGCATCATCCGGCTGGAAGACCTTAGCAATGATCCCCGTTTTTCCATCAAAGCTGACGTGGTGCCGGGCCAGGAAATTACTGCCACCGTAATAAAGGAAGATGACGGTCAGGGCAATATCCTTTTGTCCAAAAAAGAAGCCGATAATGTCTTATCCTGGACAACTCTTAAAAATTACCAGGACAACAAAACGGTCTTAAAAGTTAAAATTGCACAGGCTGTTAACGCCGGTGTGGTAACCTATCTGGAAGGCATCCGCGGATTTATCCCTGCTTCCCAGTTATCCTTAACCTACGTTGAAAACCTGGAATCCTGGGTAAATAAAGAAATCAGTGTGATTGTAATTACCGTGGATGAGGACAAAAAGAAATTAGTGCTTTCCGGCAAGGAAGTGGAACGGGATAAAGCCCTGGAAGATAAAAACAATAAAATATCAAGACTGCAGATAGGCCTGATTACCAAAGGCACTGTTGAAAAAATCGTACCTTACGGCGCTTTTGTCAATATCGGCGAAGGGTTATCCGGTCTGGTCCACATTTCCCAGATCAGCAGTAAACGGATTAAATCCCCTAATGAAGTAATAAAAGAAGGGGAAGAAGTTACGGTTAAAATTACAGAAGTAAAAGACGGAAAAGTAAGCTTAAGCATGAAAGCCGTGGAAGAAAAGGCAGAGGTACTAGACAATGTAGAGGAAGTTCCTTTTGAATACAGTACCGGCGGAGAAGCCTCTACCGGACTGGCAAGCCTGCTTTCCAAAATCAAGTTATAATTCACATAATAATGTACCGGCAGATATAGTTCAGCCATGGATACCGTGATGTGTCTCACTCAATAATCAGGTGTTTTCTGTGAATGGCGCAAAGCGAAATTCACAGAAACCCGAGTTTAACACACACATATAAAATTGTATTTTTAAATAGCAGGTACGGTATTTTATAGCATGGGTAATATTGTATTGATAATGAGGCAGGAAAAGACATGCCGTTATAATCGGACAATATACTCTTAATACCATAAAATACCGTATTTTTTTCAGATAATAAATCAGAATTATTTTAAGAATCCCAGTAACGGAACAGTCGCAAAATATTAAGCTATTATCTCAGCCGGAAGAATTTATTATGTTTCCCTTCTGATTTTTTATCTTCTTTCTTTTTTGAGTTTTCGCCCTCCTTGTCTGCCTCCGGAGCCTCTTCCTTCTCCACATAAGCCGCTGCCTGGAATACCGCTTCCTCCGTTTCCCGTTTTATGATTTCCTTAGCCGCCTGTCCATCCATATCCTCATTCTCATCATCAACGACCGTCCCATAAGAATCCTTAATCATATTCTGAAAACTTTCGGACATAATTTCCTTATATTGTTCCAGCTCATCTTCATGATTGTAAATTTTGATTTCTTCATTGAGGGTTAACATCTTATGGTCCAGAAAGGATACAATATCCGCACATTCCTTTAATTCCTTGCGGATACGTTCCGGGGCATTTCCTTCAAATTTATAGTATATTTTATGTTCCAGACTTGCCCAGAAATCCATGGCAATTGTCCGGATCTGTATCTCAACCTTTACATTTACCATCGTATTGGATAAATAAATCGGCACGGAAATAATCATATGGTAACTGGTATAACCATTTGATTTCGGAAACATGATATAATCTTTTACTTTTAAAACCTGAACATCACTCTGTTTGGCAATTAAATCGGCAATCCGGTAGATATCCGAAGTAAAGGAGCAGATAATGCGGATTCCGGCCACATCATTGACATATTTAACGATATTTTCAACCGTAAGCTCCCTGCCGTTGTGCCGCAGTTTCTTGGCAATGCTCTGCGGTGTTTTAATACGTGACGTTATGTGTTCTATAGGATTATATTGATGATTCAATTTAAATTCATCATTTAATATTTCAAGTTTTGTACTGACTTCTTTTAAAGCTGAGTCATACATCAGCATGACTTTCTTCCATTCATCTTCTTCGTTATAAAACATAGGCAGATCCATAGTTTCTGTTCTCCTCCTTAAATAAGGAACACCCCTTAAAACCCATTTCGACTTATTATATCATACAAATATGAACAATTTTTGAATAATAACAAACTTAATAAAATATTAATGATTCTTAAATAATGATAATTTTTTATCAACAAATTTAATTTTGTGGTTGACAATATTTACTAGTGTGTTATAATAGTGAAAGACTATGAAGAAAGTGAGGTAAAAATCATGATGAATTTAATATTTACAGGCAGTAACGCAGCAACCATAACATTATGTAAAAATTACCTCAATAATAGGTTTTACCATTAAATGATACTTTCCATACATAGGCTTTAATTCTATACATGGAATCATTTATATGAATTTAACTTTTATTGCCGTGGTAATTTACCACGGCTTTTTTTTGCCTTAAACGCAGAAAAGTATTAAAAGTAACTTAATTTATTATTGAGAGGAAGTCTTTTGTTTACATTATGACTTAGAGTGGGAGGATAAGTTGAAAAAACAGAAGAAGTTTTTCAACATCCTGATTTATACGTGCGCTAAAGCGCACAGATGGGAGTTTTTATGAATAAAATAACGAAATACATGCGCAAATACTGGTATGCGTATGTATTTGCACTCATCTGCATGACCATCAGCATAGCTCTGGATATGCTGTCACCGCAGATAACCAAACGAATTATTGACGATGTAATCGTAGGGGGAGACAAAAATCTCCTGACCAAATTATTAATCGGTATTCTCATAGTGGGAGTCGGAAGATGTATCTTCGGGTATATAAAGGAATTAATCTTTGACCTGGTAAGTTCCAAGATCGCAGGTGATATCCGCAGGAATCTGTTCCGCCATATCCAAACCCTATCCATCCAGTTTTTTGATAAGACCAATACGGGTGAATTAATGTCCCGTGTAAAAGATGATGTGGATAAAATCTGGAATGCCTTGGGTTTTGTGGGCATGCTGGTAATCGAAGTGGTAATCCATACTTCCATCGTACTTTACTGTATGATTAACTTAAGCCCGAAATTAACTATTATTCCTTTGATTGCAATGCCCATTGTTGCCTGTATCGCCATCTTTATGGAAAAAAACCTGGGCAGCGTATACGAGGAAATCAGCGAAGAAAATGCCGTCCTGAATACGGTAGCCCAGGAAAACCTGGCCGGTGTCAGAACCGTCAAAGCCTTTGCAAGGGAAAAGTTTGAGATCAGCAAGTTTTTATCCCATAATAAGCGATATTATGATTTGAATATGAAACAATCTAAGGTGTTTGTCAAATACAATCCGTATTTTCAGTTCGTCACGAAATTACTTCCGGTATTGGTTATCATATTTGGCGGTTCCATGGTTATTAAGGGAGAAATAACGCTTGGTACCTTAGGTGCCTTTACGGAATATTCCAACAATATTGTGTGGCCCATGGAAATGCTTGGCTGGTTAAGCAACGACTTAGCCTCTGCCTTTGCTTCCAACAAAAAAATCAAAAAGATATTAAACGAAACACCGGTGGTAAAAGAAAAAGAAACCGTTACCCGCTTAGGCGAAGTGAAGGGTACTGTGGAATTTGACCATGTATCCTTTGTCCAGGGAGGCAATACTATCTTGTCCGATATTAACTTTAAGCTGGAAAGCGGCAAAACCATAGGCATTATGGGTGCAACCGGTGCAGGCAAATCTTCCATCATTAATCTTTTGCAGCGATTTTATGATGCCGATAAAGGAGACATCCGCCTGGACGGTGTAAATATTAAGGATCTGTCCTTAATGGAACTGCGCAGTAGTATATCCCTGGTTATGCAGGATGTTTTCTTATTTTCCGATACGGTTACGGAGAATATCAAGTTAGGCAAACGGGATCTCGTAGACGAGGAAGAAATCTTACATGCGGTTACCAATGCCCAGGCGAAAGACTTTATCGAGCGGATGGATAACCAGTACGATACCATTATCGGGGAACGGGGTGTAGGTTTATCCGGCGGGCAGAAACAAAGAATCAGTATAGCCCGGTCCTTAGCGAAGAAAACACCGCTCCTGGTACTGGATGACTCAACCTCCGCCCTTGACATGGAAACGGAGCTTATGATCCAGAAAGCACTGAATGAACTTAAGAACACCACAAAAATTATTATTGCCCATCGTATTTCCGCAGTAAGAAATGCGGATGAAATCATTATACTGGAGGAAGGCACCATTGCAGAACGCGGTACCCATGAGGAATTATTGCAGGCAAAAGGCCTGTATTACAAGACCTATATGGCCCAGTACGGAGATTATTTAAAAGGCGGCACCATAGCCGTATAATCGTCCGAAATGTGCCTTTCACATTCTTTAAAGGAGGGAAATGAATGTCAGTTAACGCAGTCCGTGATGACGAAAACTCCGTCAGCACCGGTAAAGTAAAAACCCTTCTGAGGCTTTTTAAATATCTGCTGTCCTATAAGAAGGAAATATTTTTTGTACTGATTATTATGGCCTGTACGGTCACAATCAGTTTAATAAATCCACTGATCGTGGAACATGCCATTGATGTTAATATTGCTAACCATGATATAAACGGCCTGGTTAAGTTAGGTATTTTTGCAATCGTTTTAAATATCATTTTTATCCTGCTGGTAAAGTTAAGAATGTACATCATGGCCAGAATTTCAAACAATGTTTTACTGTCTGTCAGGCAGGAACTTTATACCCATATACAGAAACTAAGTTTCAGCTTTTTTGACAGCCGTCCCACCGGTAAAATACTGGCAAGGATAATCGGGGACGTCAATTCATTAAAAGATGTACTGTCCAACAGCGTAACTACTTTGATACCGGATTTTATCACCATCTGTGCCGTAGTGGCAATTATGGTCATAATAGATTATAAGCTTGCTTTTGCCGCCATGATCAGTTTGCCTGTAATGATTATCGGTATGTGGCTCATCCAGATATACTCCCATGTAAGATGGCAGAATTACCGTAAAAAGAATTCCAACCTGAATGCATTTATCCATGAGGATTTATCCGGTATGCGGGTGGTCCAGAGTTTCAGGGCGGAAGGGGAAACCGCAGTTGCTTTTGATGAACTGCTGAAGGAACACAGGGGCGCCTTTGTCAGTGCTGTCGTGTTAAATGATGCCTTCGGCCCGGTAATTGATTTCTGCTGGGGTCTTGGCATGGTATCCCTTTATTATGTCGGAGTTAAATTGACCGGGAGCAACGAAGTGCAGATAGGTACCCTCATCGCTTTTGGTACTTATATCTCCATGTTCTGGCGTCCGATCATGAACTTAAGTAACTTCTATAACCAGCTGGTTACCAATATTTCCGGTGCGGAAAGAATCTTTGAAATTATGGATACCGAGCCTGAGATTTCAGACAGGGATGGAGTTATGGAACTTCCGGACATCAAAGGACATATCCGGTTTGAGAATGTATCTTTTGCTTATGATAAAGATACCCAGGTCTTAAAAGACGTAAGCTTTCAGGTAAAACCGGGTGAGACCATTGCCCTGGTAGGACCCACGGGTGCCGGAAAAACCACTGTAGTCAATTTAATCAGCCGTTTTTATGATATACAGGATGGCAATATTTTTATCGATAACTATAATATCAAAGAGGTCTCCATCGAAAGCCTGCGCAGGCAGATGGGCATCATGACCCAGGATAATTTCCTGTTTTCAGGAACCATCAAAGACAATCTGCGTTACGGCAAATTAGATGCTGCGGATGAAGAAATCATTGCGGCAGCCAAAGCCGTAAATGCCCATGATTTTATTATGAAACTGGATAAAGGTTATGACACGGAATTAAAAGAACGGGGAGCCGGTTTATCCGCCGGCCAGAGACAGCTTCTGGCTTTCGCAAGAACCATGGTATCCATGCCGAAAATACTGATCCTGGATGAAGCTACCTCCAGTATTGATACCCACACGGAGCTGCTGGTACAACAGGGCATTGAAGCTTTATTAAAGGGAAGGACCTCTTTTGTTATCGCACACCGTTTATCCACCATACAGAAAGCCGACCGCATCTTTGTAATCGATGAAGGCGGTATAAAGGAACAGGGAAATGCAAGAGAATTACTTGCCAAAAAGGGTATGTATTATGATTTATATATGGCACAGTTTAAAAATATCTGATTCCAGAATACCAGCAAGTAAAAATAATATAGTATATTACATTAAAACATTTAAAAAGGAGTGTCAGATACAAGTCTGCCGCTCCTTTTTCTATAAAAATTATTGATACGCTTTAAAGCTTAAATATTTCCGGGGAATATTTTTGCCGGCATGATGCACTTGATCGATTCACACCGAGCTGCCGACAGATGGATAGGCCTGGACCCCTATGCCATCCGGCGGCACTTGCAATCCCGTTCATAAATTTCTGCCTGAATGTTCCAAAAGCGTCATTCGTGATCCTATTCAGGTAAAAAAACCCAGGTTACATCCGTACCTGATTCAATCAACTTATCTTTAAAACCGATATTTTCTTGATATAAAAATCTTCTTTACCGCAGGTAATATAGTCTAGAAAGCTTCTGCCTTCCTTCCTCTATAATTTTGTATCCCACATTCCGCAGAAAGAATCAACCGGATCCTTTCCTTTGAATTCACTCCTGCCAAGCAATTTATCCATGACGGCATCCACATTTACCTGTTTGAACTTGTAGGCATTGATATAGGTCCGGATTCTGGGTACGTCAATTAAGTGGTAGGGATTGGCAAAGGAAATAAATATGGTCGGGATATCCGCCTGGTAATTCGGGCAATTGGCACCCATGGGCTGAGCCCATTCGATACGCACCACGGTCTGGTTGCTTTTGGTAATCATATTGCCGGCATATAAAAGCAGGTCGTACTTATCCAGCATATCCTGGTATTTGGAAATTCTTCCTTCCATTCCCTGGGGAGCTTCAAATACATCAACGATAAAACCTTCTTTTTCCAATGCAGCCTTCATGGTTTCGGTTACATCTTCACCGCCTGCATAACCAAGCGCATTTTCACCGGAAATAATCGGATACAGCAGTACCCTTTTATAATCTTCTACCTTTAAGGGAATCAGTCCCTGCTTGTTTTTAACCAGCGTCACCGCATGATCCGCACAGTCCAGTTCCATGGCTTTGTGTTCCTTGCAGCCCACGATTTCCCTGGCTTTTTCCAAATTCGGGATCAGAGTGCCGTCTGCCTGCTTTTCCGGCAGTTTAAGAGCAGCTTTTAATCCGAGTATCCGAAGAACCGCTTCATCGAGACGTTCCTTGGTAATGGTTCCATCTTTTACACCGGCTTTCATAAAGCCGTAATCTTCCTCCAGGTTTTTTGTAAACAGGAACATATCACAGCCTGCCGCAATGGAATAAGGAACCGCTTTTTTACGGCTCATGGGAATACACATCCCCGCCATGGTCGTTGCATCGGTAACGATCATACCGTTAAACTCAAGCTTCTCCCTTAAAAGCCCGTTGATCAATTCCGGGGCTAATGTAGCAGGCATTATATCCTCATCCTTAATACCGGGGCAAAGTTTCCTGCTGTAAGCCGGCTGCATAATATGCCCGATCATAACCGTCATGGCACCGGCTTCGATACAGGCTTTGTAAGCTTCACCAAAACTTGCATCCCATTCTTCACAGGACAGGGAGTTGATACTGGTGACCAGATGCTGGTCCCTTTCATCCACGCCGTCTCCTGGAAAATGCTTAATGGATACTGCCATGCCCTGCTCCTGGCAGGCTTTTGTATAAGCAACGCCACATTCTTTTACCAGCTCCGTATCGGAACTGAACAGCCTGGTGGCCATGATCGGGTTACGGAAGTTTTTATCAATATCAATAACCGGTGCAAACGCCCAGTTAGCGCCTGCCGCTGTTCCTTCCCTTCCGCATACATACCCCATCTTTCCTGCAAATTCTGAATTTCCTGCTGCCGCTGCCTGCATATTGGGCCCGATATTGGTACCTTCCTTAATCAGCCCGTCCCCTCCGGCTTCAAAGTTAGCAGAAATTAATAACGGAATCCTGGAGTTTTTCTGCAGATAAGTAATTGTCCTGCAGGTTTCCTCCAGCGGCATGGGCCTGCCCATACAGCCGCCGATTTTATACTTTGTCACAAAGGGCCCCAGCTCTTCTTCATCACTGCTGTAGGCAATCAGACAAAATAACTGCCCGATTTTTTCCTCGGTAGTCATACCCTCCAAAGTATCCTTAACCCACTTTACTCCCGCTTCCGTCAAATGAAACGGATTTTTTTTCAGTAAATTATAATCCAACAAAAGAATACCTCCTATTTTATATTTATTTAAAATTATTAATACCATGAACTATAAGCATGCAGCAAAGCGGAATGCGATTATCCTCTTAGACTTCTTTTATTATCCTTTATTCTCTACCTGTCTTTTATTTTCTGTCTTTTATTTTCTGTCTTATATTTCCTGCTTTTTATTTTCTGCTTTCCCCTAACATATGTTTTCCTACTTTACAGTTTGGTCTACACCCTCCCCGCTGTGGTCAATTGTTTTACTAATTCATTAATTTTTATGTTAAAAAGCCCGGGTATACAGATGTCTGCATTTGGGAGATTCTCCCGGGTTCCGATGCCTACCGCTTTCATCCCCCCATTATGGGCCGCCTCCACCCCTGCCCTGGCATCTTCAAATACTATGCAGGCTTCCTTTTTAAGGCCTAATTCCTTTGCCCCTAACAGAAAAACTTCCGGATCCGGTTTAGCGGATTTCACTTTTGTACCGTCAATTACGGCATCAAAAGCCTCTGTCAGGTTTAGCCGTGATAATATTACCCCGGCATTTTTACTGGCAGACCCTAAAGCTATCCGGTAACCTTTTTCCCTGGCATCAGTTAAAAACTCATTTACTCCCGGCAGAACTTCTTCCTGTTTCAGCTGATGAATATATTCCAGGTAAATCTCATTTTTCACCGTACAGTATTTTTCTTTTTCTTCCCCGGACAGCTCCAAGCCCCCGATTTCCAATATAATCTCAAAGGATTTCATACGGCTTACGCCTTTTAATCTTTCATTATCCTTTTCCGTAAACGGTAGGTTAAGTTTATCGGCAAGCTCTTTCCATGCTAAATAATGATATTTTGCAGTATCCACTATTACTCCGTCCAAATCAAACAGCAGGCCTTTTACTACTTCCATCTTTTATCTTCCCCCTTTCCTCTCTTGTATATAGTTCTAATCATACAGTAAATTTACATCTCTTACAATGTTAAAACATTCGTATTTAACTGCATATTTCAGCTTTTTTTCAATCGGAGCAAAAATTCAGTACTTTAAAAAATCGAAAAAAACTGCAGTTGTACTTGCCACTCTTTTATCTGTATGCTATATTAAGCTTTAGTAGGGAATGCAACGAAAAGCAGAAAAGAGAGGATCAGGTATCATGTCTTTTGACAGACGTGATATACCATGGATATCAAGATGAACAGCAACCATGAAATTATTGAATACGGCAAAGACTTACCCATCAAATTATTCTGCCAGCGCATCGGCAGTGTACAGAAGCATTGGCACAGAAGTATAGAAATCCTTCTGGTATTATCCGGTAATATGGATGTCTGGGTGGAAAATGAACATTTTACCCTGAACGAAAATGATCTGATCCTGATTAATTCCAATCAGGTCCACGAAACCTACAGTGAGGATTGCGTTCTGATCGCTCTGCAGGTCCGTCTGTCCAAATTCCATATGGACTGGCTGAATGCAGAGACCGCATTCTTTTTCTGCAATTCCGTAATCCAGGGTAATAATAAGCATTTTGATAACATCCGCAGGATCATAGCCCAGCTGATCCGGCTGAATTCCAGCACTTCTTCTTATACCAGGTTACTGAGCTATTCCCATGCCTGCCAGCTTATTTATGGGCTTTTGATATATTTTAAGGCGGAACAGCCTGCCGTTATGCGGACCAAAAAGCAGATGGAACGTCTTAAGAGCGTTATAAAGCATCTGGAGGATAATTATGCAAAAGATATTACCTTAAATGATCTGGCCGCCAGGGAATATTTATCCCCGTCCTACCTGTCCCACTTTTTTGAGAAAAACATGAATATTTCCCTCTTAAATTACCTTACCAAAATAAGAATAGAACATTCCGTGAATTTTTTGCTTTATTCCGATAAATCCATTGAGGAAATAGCAGAAGCCTGCGGCTTTTCCAGTCCCCGTTCCTACGCCGATTTTTTCCGTAAAGAGTATAATATGCTCCCAAGCCGGTTCCGAAAGGAAAAAAAGGGGAGTACCGGGCCTCTGAACAATAAGGAAAACAGGCAGAACAGCAGTTATTTAAGTCTTGAAAAATATGACTTTTTCGGAAAACTTGCCGGCTATTTAAATGCCGGTGAAGCTACGGGCATATCCGAACCGGAAAATACCAGGATTTCCTTGGGCACAGTCCATACCCGCCCGGTAAAACCCTTTGTCAATACCGCCCTTACCTTTTGTTCCGTGGGCCGGGCCAGGGAAATATTATACGGAAACATACAGGAAATGCTTACGATCCAGCAAAAAGAAATCGGGTTCCGATATATTAAATTCCATGGGATTTTTGACGATGCCCTGATGGTATACCGGGAGGATTCTTTCGGTTCTCCCATATTAAATTTTAATATGGTGGATGAAATACTGGATTTTCTGTTAAGCATCCGCCTTCGTCCCCTCATTCAGTTTTCTTTTATGCCCAAAGCTCTGGCAAAAACACCGGAAAAAGAATTTTTTACCGTCCCGTTTATTATGAGTGAACCGAAAGAGGATGCAAAATGGGAATACCTTATTACACAATTTACATATCATGTCCTCAAAAGGTATGGGCTTAAGGAAGTTTCCAAGTGGATTTTTACCTTTTGGAATGAAACTTTGTCAAATTTCCCCTTTGATTTCAAAACCCCGGAAAATTCTTTCCACTTGTATGAGCTTACCCGGAACGCCGTCAAGAAAGTCAATCCGGTTTTAAAATTTGCAAATACTTCTTATATTAGCAGCAGTTTTTCTTCCGTACCTATGGAAAACTATTTTGATAATATAAAAATACATAAAAGTGAACCGGATGTGTATCTGTTTCACTTTTATCCTACCTCGGAATCACATTTTAACCGTCTGCAGAAGTTTGGCAGTGAGAAATTTATGGAATACATATCGAATAACAGGACTGTCCTTAACAGCGATCCGGATGCATTTGGGAAATTCCTGGATGAGCTTAACCGTTCTCTCCCGGACAGGGCGGCAAAACCGCTCTATATAACGGAATGGAACTTAAGTCCCTCCCACAGGGAGCTTTTAAATGATACCTGCTATGCGGCCGCCTATTTTATCCGGAATATTTTAAAGAATTACGATAAGGCACAGGCCTTCTGTCATTGGACCCTTTCCGACTGGATCGAAGAACTGCCCTTCCCTGCAGAATTATTCCATGGAGGAGTGGGGCACTTTACGAAAAACGGTATAAAAAAACCTGCTTACTACTCCTATCTTTTTCTTTCAAAGCTAAAAGAGGAAGTAGTATCGCGGGGTGAAGGCTATTTTATTACCAAAGAAAAAAATCTGGACAACTATGGGATCATTTTATATAATTACTGCCATTTTTCGGATTTATACAGCAAAGGTTTTAACTTTAATTTCTCCTTTGCAGACCGGTATCAGGTGTTTCCGGGTGCAGAGAATAAGGAATTATCCTTTTCTTTAGCCGGGCTGGCAGACGGTGAATACCGGATAACGGAGCAGATTGTAAACCGCTCCTATGGTAGCTGCTTTGACAAATGGGTGGAAATGGGTGCCGTTTCCTTAGAAACCGGGGAAGAAACCGAAACCTTAAAGCATTTATCCCACCCCTTGCTCAAAAAGTCTTCTTATACCGTAGTCAACCAAATCCTGGATTATGAAGCAGTCCTGGAGCCTCATGAAATACGATTAATACTTATAGCAAAAAGCGAGTCCTGACCCACTGATTAAAACCTCTTTGGCAGGGTAATAATAAAGCTTGTCCCTTTGGTAAGCTGGGAGCGGATCTTGATTCTTCCCGTATGCCCTAAAATAATTAATTTAGCTATGGATAATCCAAGCCCATGACCATAGATTTTCTCGTTCCTGACCTGATCGGAACGGTAAAACCTTTCAAAAATATTATCCACGTCTTTTCTTGTCATTCCGATACCGGTATCAGAAACCGTAATGATACAATCCCCGTCATCATTCTGGCATTGAATGGTGATGGTATCCCTATCCCGGGTATATTTAACGGCATTATCAATAAACACACGGATCGCCTGTTTTAATGCCTGCTTATCACCGTAGACCACCACATCTTCCAATATGGGACTTTCAACGATTCTGTTTGCGGTTACTAAGCGGGTTTCTTTCACCATTTCTTCCACAACATGGCACATATTAAACTTAACTTTATCTAATTTCAAAGTTTTCTTATCATGCCTTGACAAGAATAACAATTTTTCCACCAAGTCCTGCATGGATTTGGCCTCATTATTAATGGCTTCAATGGCTTCGGTCAGCACCTCTTCATTCTTGGCGCCCCAGCGGTTTAATAAATTACCGTAACCCTGGATTACGGCAATGGGAGTTCTAAGCTCATGGGAAGCATCGGAAACAAATTGTTTCTGGCTTTCATAAGAAACTTCAATCCGGTCCAGCATGCTGTTAATGACATTAGCCAAATCCTTTAATTCATTTTTCGTACCTTCCACATTCAGCCGCTGGCTGTTCAGGTTATTAACGGTAAGCCGGTTGGCGGTTGCAGACATTTCATAAATAGGTTCCAATAACTTCTGGTCACTTTTCTTTCCCTGTTTAATAATAATATACACCAGAAGTAAATACAGTAAGACTATAAATCCAAGCAGCCACTGGAGTGTTTCTTCACTTCCCGTAAGGTCATATTGAAAATAAAGGATAAAATCCCCTTCGTCCGTAGTTAAATCTTGTTTATCAAAAATTATAACAGCAGGAAGAAACGTTTCCTCACTGTCTATATAATAAATATGCCCTAATATTTTTTTCTCACCGGAATAATCTTTTACCATATCATTATATATTTCCATATTCGTATCACTATTAATAATGTTAAAAGTAATACCGTCAATAAAATATGGATTGACCGTTTCCCTGCTTAAGGATACCCGGTCTGAATTGCGGATAAGTTCAACAATATCCTCGGCTTTTTCATTACAGCGTTTCCATTCCGCACCATAATACAGGATTGAAAATATAACCACAAATACCGCTCCGTTTATAATCAGCAGTTTTAAGTAGTGGAGCGAAATACGAAAAGCAATGGAAAAACGGAAATTACCCAGCCATTCTTCTTTTTTCCTGCGGAAAGGCAATACTATTTTTATTAAAAGCTGTCTGATATTTTCCTTTAAATTAATTTTCATCCTTGATAATATAACCTACCCCTCGTACTGTATTAATTAAATGGATTCCATACTTATCATCTATTTTCTGCCGTAAATAACGGATGTAAACGTCAACCACATTGGTATCCCCCAGATATTCATAATCCCAGACATTGTTTAGCAGCTGTTCCCTCGTGATGGCAATATTTTTATTTCGGATTAAATATTCCAGCAGCTCATATTCCTTTTTTGTAAGGGTCAGTTCTTCCTCACCGTAGTATGCGCTGTGGCTGGTCAAATTAAGCTTTAATTCGCCGATCTGAAGCACATCGGCCTTTGGCTGCAATAATTTTGTATGTCTGTTTAAAGCAACCCTTATTCTTGCCAGCAGTTCTTCAATGGCAAACGGTTTTGTCATATAATCATCCGCCCCCATATCCAGTCCGGCCACTTTATCCGTAACATCATCCTTTGCCGTTAACATGATGATGGGTACCGCAGATTCCATTCTGATTCTTCTGCAGACTTCAATTCCGCTTATACCCGGCAGCATAATATCCAAAAGTACCAGATCCACATCCTTTTTTAATGCCTTTTCCAAGCCGGACCTGCCGTCTGTGGCAATTTCGACCTCATAACCTTCATACTTCAGTTCCAATTCAACGAATCTTGCAATCTTACTCTCATCCTCAATAATCAGTATCTTGGCCATACTATACAACTCCTCCTATCAGCATAAAAAAATATCTATCATCATTCTATCGGGAATATTGCCTTTTTTCAAGAACTATATATTAAAGTTTTATTAGAAATAAACCAATTAAACCACCCCGAACACTCCTAAGCCTTACAGACTGAAAAATCATTCTGCGCAATTACGAACGACATCAATTTGCCGGTACACTAAAAGCCGGACTGTATCATACATTTATACGCCTTTGAAAACAGACCGCAGACTGCCTGATCAAAACGCTTGGAGGTAATAATAATACCTGCAATTACTGCATTTTCAATAGTATCGGCAAAGCCTGCGGTCTAAATAATATGAATATTTAATAACATTTAAAAATAAGCACAGTATCGGATTAAATAAAACTATCCTTGTCCCGAACTTAAACGGAAATTATAGTACGGACTTAACCGCAGCTACTACATTTTCTGTTGTAAATCCGAATTTCTTAAATAATTCTCCGGCCGGTGCGGAAGCTCCGAAGCCCTTCATTGTAACATAAGCTCCATCCAGTCCCACATATTTGCCCCAGCCAAAATCGATGGCGGCTTCAACGGCAACCCTTGCTCTTACTTTCTTAGGCAGTACGCTTTCCTTGTATTCTGCCGTCTGTGCCTCAAAAAGATCTATGGATGGCATACTGACAACCCTCACGTCAATTCCTGCTTTAGCAAGCTCATCTTTGGCTTTCATGCTGATTTCAACTTCAGAACCGCTTGCCATAATGATAGCATCCGGTGTTTCTTTTGCCGAATCTGCAAGGATATAGCCGCCCTTTAAGGCTTCTTTACCGGAACCTGCATATTGAGGAAGGTTCTGACGGGTTAACACCAGGGCGGTAGGCGTAGTCGTTGAGGTAATTGCATAATACCAGCCTGCTATGGTTTCCGTTGCATCTGCCGGTCTGAATACCGTAAAGTTAGGCATTGCACGTAACATTGCCAGCTGCTCAACCGGCTCATGGGTCGGACCGTCTTCCCCAACACCGATACTGTCATGGGTTAAGACATAGGTTAAGGGCAGTCCCATTAAGGAAGTAAGTCTTGCCATCGGCTTCATATAATCACTGAATACGAAGAAAGTTGATACAAATGGCCTTAAACCGCCGTGTAAAGCCAATCCATTGCCGATAGCGGCCATGGAGAGCTCCCTTACACCAAAATGAAGATTACGGCCTGCATAATTATCCCTTGAGAAATCTCCTTCATCTTTCATATAAGTTTTTGTGGAAGGAGCAAGATCCGCAGAACCTCCGATAAAGCCGGGTACTAAATCCTTAATTCTGTTGATAACAATTCCGGAAAGATTTCTGGTCGCTTCCGGCTTGTCCGCATATGCCCAGAACTCTTCGTTATTAATCAGGTCATTCGCAATTGCTTCATCATGATATTTGTCCCAAAGCTCTTTCATCTCCGGATATTTTTTACTGTATGTGACAAACATCTGATTCCACTCAGCTTCAACAGAAGCGTTTTTCTCAGCGATCGCTTTGAAATTATCATATACCGCTTCCGGTACAAAAAATGCATCGGTATGGGACCAGCCTAATTTTTCCCTCATAGCAGCCACATTTTCTACTCCAAGAGGTTCGCCGTGGGCACTTGCCATGCCCTCTTTCGGAGAACCAAAGCCGATTTTAGTCTTAACGGTAATCATGGAAGGTCTGGTTTTATCTGCTTTAGCAGCCTCGATTGCGGCACTGATTTCTTCCAGATTATTGCCGTCTTCCACCACTAAGGTCTGAAAGCCGAAAGCTTCAAAACGTTTTTTCACATCTTCTGTAAAGGCAATGTCCGTACTGCCTTCTATCGATATTTTATTGGAATCATATAAAACAATTAATTTATTTAAACCTAATGTACCGGCTAAGGAAAATGCTTCTGAGGAAATGCCTTCCATCATACAGCCGTCTCCGCCAAGTACAAAGGTATAATGATCCATTACCGGGAAATCTTCTTTATTAAATTTAGCTGCCAGATGTTCTTCTGCCATTGCCATACCCACTGCCATTGCCATACCTGCGCCAAGGGGGCCTGTGGTTGCTTCCACACCTACCGTGTGGCCGTATTCCGGATGGCCCGGAGTTAATGAATTTAACTGCCTGAAATTTGCTAAATCATCTGTTGACAAATCACCATAACCAAATAAATGTAATAATGAATACAAAAGAGTGGAACCATGGCCGCCGGATAAGATAAAACGATCCCTGTTTGGCCATTTCGGGTTCTTCGGATTGTGTTTCATATGTTTAGCCCATAATTCATAAGCCATTGCAGCAGAACCCAAAGGCAGGCCGGGATGTCCGGAATTCGCCTTCTGTACTGCGTCAGCGGATAATACTCTTATGGCATTAACCGATAAAGTATCGATGTTACTCATTTTAATTCCTCCTGTGATAATTATTCTCCAAAAACAGCTTTATAATCCTTCTGAAATTTTTCAATACCCTGATCGGTTAAAGGATGTTTCGTACATTGCTCGATTACACTGTAAGGTACCGTTGCAATATCGGCTCCGGCCAGTGCGCAGTCGGTAACATGAACCGGATTTCTAACGCTGGCAGCAATGATTTCCGTATCCAGTCCATAAATATTAAAGATCTCAGCAATTGTCCTGACTAAATCAATACCCGGCATAGATATATCATCCAGACGTCCCAAAAACGGAGACACATAAGTCGCACCTGCCCTGGCAGCCAATAATGCCTGGTTAGCGGAGAAAATCAAAGTAACATTCGTTTTAATTCCTTCACCGGAAAGTACTTTGGTCGCCTTTAATCCTTCCACAGTCATGGGAATCTTAACAACCATATTAGGGTGGATTTTGGCAATTTCCCTTCCCTCTTCGATCATGCCTTTTGCATCAACCGTCGTTGCTTTTACTTCACCGCTGATCGGACCGTCTACAATAGCTGCAATTTCCTTGATAACTTCTACAAAATTTCTTCCTTCTTTTGCAATTAAGGATGGGTTCGTTGTAACACCGCAGATCACGCCCATTTCATTAGCCTTTTTAATATCTTCTACATTGGCAGTATCAATAAAAAACTTCATCTTAAAGCCCCCTTGGTCTTAGTTTGATGTTTAGTTTAATAACTAAACAAATTTAAAATTTAACTGGTTAATATTAAAATATTACTCACGGTAATTACCAACAATTTATCACACACAATTATAATATACTATAATCAAGAATATAATGCAATAAAAAAATATAATTCGTTCATTTCATTCCATGCTGCCCTAATCCCGGAATCGCAGCCTGCAGCGGCTCTTCATAATACTCTCATAGACGTACCTCTCATGTAAATATATTCCATCTGTAAAAATACAAATTACTATGCAGTACAATTTCGGAAGCCGTCAATAATCTCACGAATCTCCCTTGCATTTTCAGCAATCTCTTCGGCGCTGCCTTGGGTTAATAAGCCCCCGAATCCACAGACGTCCACACCGTTTTCCAACCACTCATGTAAGTTATCAAGAGTAATCCCGCCACTTGCCAAAATAGGCATATCAGGAACGGGTGTTTTGAATACCTTTACCAGTTTCGATCCATAAAAATCTGAGATTGGAAATGCTTTGATAAAGGCAGCGCCTACGCTTAATGCATCCACTGCCTCAGTCAGTGATGTGCACCCCGGAGCATAAGGAATTTGATATCTATTACAAATTTTTGATACGCCTTCATTATAGTTTGGTGCAATAATAAACTGGGCTCCATGTAAAATAGCATGACGGGCCGTTTCACTATCCAAAACTGTTCCTGCTCCTACACAAAGGGCTTCGCCATACTTTCTGCTAAGACCTTCCATGATTTCTCCTGCATTATTTAATGTATAGCTCATTTCCATAACAGGGATGCCGCCTTTCATACAGCCTTCGGCAATTTCAGATGCACGGTCAAGAGTTTCTGTTCTTACTATTGCAAGCGCTCCGCTTTCTGCCATTCTTTTTGTTATATTCATTTTTTTCATATCATTCACCTCGGCATTCGTATAATCCCTTATCAAATGTTGCTTTGTAAACTGCAACCACACGCTTTATTTCTTCAAGTTTTTCACCAGTTGGTTGACTTACCGGAAGACGTGAAGGCCCGACATTAATGCCATTCAAGACAACCGCCTGCTTGATGACGGATGGGAGGGTACCAAACTTTAAGATACGGCGAAGCTCTTCAATACTGTCCTGCGCTTTTTGAGCCGCTTGCAGATCACCTTTGATGAAGTTATCATAAATAGCAACATCAATCTCTGCAAGGAAGTTTGCAGTGGCTGCAACCGCACCGTGTCCTCCTTCCTTCAGGATATCGAGAATAAGTGAATCTGAGCCCGAGAATACACCAAAGTCCTCACCTTTCGTGAATTCAAGATAAGCTTTCATGTTGTTAAGCTTGCCGCTACTGTCCTTAATACCCACAATGTTCTTAATTTTTGCTAATTCGCGAACTGATGCAGGTTCAATATTAATTCCTGTCTTACCTGGCATGTTATACATCATGATTGGTAAATTCACCTCAGTGGCAACCGCTTTGTAGTGTGCAATTAATTCCTGTTGTGTCGGCGGTACAAAGAATGGAGTTATAATGGATAAAGCGCTTGCATCGATTGCTTCCATTCTTTTGGACAAATTGATGACTTCACGGGTTGAATTACCGCCTGTTCCGACAAAAACCGGCACACGGTTATTCGTATATCCGATAACAATTCTTGCGAATTCAACCTTTTCATCATCCGTAAGTACATGGCATTCACCATTTGTACCTAAAATAAATAATCCATAAATGCCTTTATCAATCAGATAGTCAATTAATTCACGTGTTGCCTGTGGATTGATATTCTGATTTTCATCAAGCGGCGTAATCATTGCACATATAATACCTTTATATTCCATGAAATTATTTCCCTTCTCTAATAGATTTTCCAAGACTTCCGCCCGGATGCCACTCGAAATACAGCTGAGCATTAAGTCCTTTCGCATATTGTAATGCAACGCTTAATGACTGTAACGCAATGGTTTCCGCAAGAATTGAGGCACGAGGTGCCTTATTAAGGTCATCCCCTTCCTGTTTTACTCCTGCAAACAAGAATATATCAGAAGCATTCTTAAGCCACGAATCCGTATTGCCGCTCACGCCAATGATTTTTGCACCATTGGCTTTTAATGTTTCAACCGTTGCTTTTAGTTCACAGGTTTCACCACTATTTGATATAGCGATAACCACGTCGCCGGCAACCACTTGTCCGCTTGAGCCATGCACTGCTTCCGTACCGTGTAATGTATATGCCGGAGTTCCGGTTGAGGAAAGCAATGAAGCAATATATCCCGACACATGACCCGGTTTGCCAATCCCGGTCACATGCACACGTCCATGATTCTTTTCTGATTCAAGAATTAAATCACGTGCTTTATTAATTGCCGCTTCATCAATTGAATCAATAAATGCCGATACTTCACCGGATAGTATATCAAGAAATGCGGGTAATGTATTTTCAGTCATAATTTACACCCATTACATACCGCAGACAGGTCTGCGGTACTGCCACAAATAAAAATGTTTGAAAGAATCTGTACGTGGCTTACCTTTCTCTATTATATTTTCTTTCAACCTTCACACAACCTGATGCCGCTTCTGCGGCATCAGAAATAATGGCGGAAGAAACTTGGAATGAGCACCCTCAGTGCTCATTTCCAGGTTCTTTTTAAAGTGAATTATGTTTTATAATTCACTTTTTGTGAAGATGCTTTTTTCTTCACACTTTGTCTCCCAGTAGTTATAAGAGCCACACACCGATGGCTCTTATACAATAATATTAATATAATTTAGATAGGTTTTATTAATTGTAAAATCTTATGTAATATAGTTCCAATTACGTTATAGTCGATATTAGGGAAGGTTGCACCTTCAATCCCAAGTGTTCCGTAAACCGGGTAAAGAATTGTTGGTAAGAATGCAAGCAATAATCCGGCAACAAATGCTCCTAAAATAGCTCCTCTCCATCCGCCAGAGGAATTACCGAATACTGCTGCCGTACCACCCGAGAAGAAACAGATATGAGCAGCCGGGATAATAACTACAGGGAATATACTGGGTAATGATGCCATGACAGCGATTGCCAGCAAACCGGAAGCATATGATATTATAAAACCAAGTATTACTGCATTTGGTGCATATGGGAATACGGTTGGAACATCTAATGCAGGACGTGATCCCGGAATATATTTTTCTGAAATGATAACAAATGCAGCAGTGATTTCAGCTAAGAACATACGAACACCTGTCATTAATACTGACATACCGGCTACGAATGTGAACGCCTGCACAAGAGGGAACACTAACCAGTGTTGTGAACCGGCAATTTCCTGTGTATATACCTGACCGGCTTTTAACGTTGCAATATAGAATAAGATTAGCATAACGATTGCCAGCCCCATTAAGAAATCTCTAAAAACAGATAGCCATTTAGGGAATTCTATAGATTCTGTTGTTTCTTCTTTATACTTTGAGAATATACGGCCCAAATAACCTGATAATCCATAACCAATCATATTGAAATGACCAATTGCCTGCTCATCCCCACCTGTCATATTACGCATAAATGGTTGGCAGAATTGAGGTAATGCCGCTGACATAAAACCTAAGATAGTGCCGCTAACTAAAATTGTAATTACATTATTGAATCCATGTGCCTGCATAATTAACACCAATACACAAGAAAAGAATAAGCTATGACCTGTTGTAAAGAAGATGTTCTTAAACCTTGTAATACGTGCGAAAATCAAGTTCAGTATAAATCCCAGAATCAAAGTGCATGAAACCGCGAACCCATAAGTGCTTTGTGCAAGTGCTGTAGCGGCTTCCGGTGAAGCTATAACACCTGTGATGCCAAAACCATATTGGAACAGCTTATTAAAGTTCTGTAATGATCCCGTCATAGCGGAAGCACCAATACCAAATACCAGGAAACCGATCAGTGTTTTTGATGCACCGGTGAATACTTCCGTAGCTGATTTCTTTTGAAGAATTAAACCTATACATGCAACTGTACCAAGCAAAACAGCAGGTGTGCTTAATAAACTTATAATAAAATTCATATATATCTTCTCCTTATTCTATTAAATTTTATTTTTCTTTTGAAGCAAGAAATTTTTCTAATGCTGTTTTAATTTCATTACGATCGACAATATTATGGATACCAATCACATCTAATTTTAAGTTCTTCTTTTTCAATTCTTCAGCAACATCAATTAATGTTTCTACCGCATCTCCATTAAATCCATTTAAGGCATCTAATGAACCATGCTCCACTTCGATGGGAAAATTATTTTCCTTGATAACTTGCTGGGTCTTGATTTTTAACATTAAACTTGATCCCACCCCTGCTCTGCATGCGATTAATAGTTTGTACATAACGAAATCCTCCTCGTGTAATAAGTTTGTAGCTCAAAGTTTGTAGCTCAGAAATAGTGGTTACAGACTTATCTTTTTTTGCGGGTATAGATGTAAGGATAATTCAATTAATGTCCAGGGGTTTTCCCCTTTGAGTGCTGATTTATCCTTTCCCGTCTATACAGTTGATAGGTTATATTTTATTTCAAAGCTTCCCTAATGCTATAATGATTCCTAGCAAAATCAAAATTAGGGTCACTGCTTTTTTCCCTCCTGCAAAGCATATGCTGCTGTGTTAAAAGCCTGCAGCCCAGATGGTGTACCATTACTGCTTACACAAATGCCGCATCCCCAGTTCCTGCCTCCGGCAGGTTATTTTTATACTTGGACCTATTACCTCCTTTTACGATTTATGCGCTTTTACGGTTCATGCGTTTTTACAATTCATACGCCTTTACGGTTCATACGCTTTTACGATTCATGTGCTTTTACGATTCATGTGCTTTTATAAAATCAATAATTTCCTTAGCATCCTTAGCATTATCCAAAACCCTAAAGAATTCATCCATTTCTAATAATTCAACCAGTTCAGACATTGCACGTAAATGACTGTTATTATCGGTAGCACTTAAGCAAAAGACATATTTAACAGGATCATTTTTATCATTTCCGAACTCAATAGGCTTTTCCAAAGTAGCAATTCCTATTGCAATTTCTTTTGCTCCTGCTTCCGGTCTGGCATGTGGAAGTGCCACATGTTTTGTAATAACAATATATGGACCGGATTCTTTTGCTGTATTAACCATAGCATCTATATATTCTTCTATAACTTTACCTTTTTCAACGAGAACCGATGCCGATTGCCTTATGGCATCCTCCCAATCTTTAGCCGGTACCTTTAGTTTTATTAGTGTTTCATCCGTAAGATCACTTAGCATTAGCCCTTCCTCTCCTTTATTCGTAAAATTCTCTATTTGCGTAAAATAAGATGACAATTCATTTGAAAGCATACTTTCAGAAGTTACGTTCGAATATTTTTTTATTATATTTAAAACCTCATCTATTTTAGGTTGACTTAAAAAAATATTACCCAATAAAACGTACACTTCACGTATAATCTTATACTTTTCTTTTTGGGTCATAACAGGACTAACTTTAATTACTGGTACATTTATTTCTAAATCCTCTGCTTTATAATTAGTAGTAAATACAATATCTACAGGTCCAACAAAATCTTTTTGTTTAGAGGATTCTAATGGTGGTAAAAAGTGCAGTTCCGGAAATAAATTTATCAGTTCTGCATGTAAGATGGCTGAACTGCCAACACCATTTGAACAAACTATCAGTGCTGTCCTCTTTCTAAGCAGATCAAATTCTTTTCTGCTTGAGAAAATAACCGCAAAATGCATTGTTAAATATGCCAATTCCTCTTCTTGAATTTCTTCTCCAAATAAACTGCAGAATTCTTTCATTGTATTGCTTACAATTCTGTATACTAATCGATATTCCTCTTTTACCTTTTCACAAAGCGGATTGTAAATAGGTAATTTAAATAAAAGCCGGTAATAAGCCGGTCTAAAGTGAGAATACAGTTGTTTAAATATTTTTTCCTGACTAATATAATAAACTCCACTTAAATATCCAAACTTCGCCATCATCTTATTTACAATTTCTGAAATCACAGTTCGGTCTTTTGTATCTTCTTCATCATTTCCCACTGATATTCCTAAAATCCAGGCACTGATATACATTATGTCATGGGATTTTACCTTATCTTTGCTATCATATACTTCTAATAATTCTTCAGCAAATTTATATTCCTTCATTGAGTTCATAGCTGCAATATTAGGAATATCTATATTTTCTGAAATAATTACTTTCCTTGAAAGCATTCTCACTTTCAAAAAAATGAATATATAGATAAATTCTACTAACCTGTCCTCGACAAAAGTAATTTCATGTTTTTTTACAAGCTTTGATATAATTTCTTTGGCTTTCTCAAAACTATCTAGTTTATATTCTTCAATAAAAATGTCAAATACTCTTGATCTTTTTTCATTCGCTATGGTCTCTATAATATTTTTAATAAGTACTCTTCTAATTTCCATCTCAGACCTAACTAAATAATAGCCGCTTATACGATTGTTTTTAATTTCAATGCCTTTTTTTTCAAGTTCAGGTATCAAATCTTTAAAATCAAGATTTACAGTGGATCTGCTTACCTTTAAGGAATCGATAAAATGATTAATCGAAAGATCCTCCATGTTAATAAAAAGCATTAAATACATATATAAAAGTCTTTCTGCTTTACTAAAGTAATAAGTATTTTTAGAATAGTTTTTCTCAAGAATTTCTTTAATTACTCTCTTTGTCTCTTTTGGAACAATAATATCTTTATTCGTTCCCAGGGATATAAGCGGCGCCTTTTTTACTTTAAACATCTCGTTAATTTTATCCAGCCTGTAAGTAATTTGCCTCCTTGAAGAATTAGTTTCTTCCTGCAATCCTTTTGTAGTAATCAATGTGCTATTTAATAAAATCTGAAGAATTGATACAATATCTTTATCCATTTTGTAATAATCCCAACTCCTTTATTAAGATCAGTTATAATCTCGTCCTTGGATTTTTTTTCATCCCCTCCTCAATATTAATTCTATTTGATAAGTTTATTGTTTTCAATTTCATTTGAGTTCAACTTTTGTTTTAGGTTAAAACAAAAGTTGAACGTTGTACTAGTAACTGTTCTGTATTTGCTTTTTTTTCTGGTTTCGTATAAAATAGGTATCATAGAAAATCAAAGAACGAAGGCGGAGTGACACGGCAAACTTATAAATGAATATTTGTTAACCTACCATGAACCTCTGGTATTCCCTGCCGGTATATACTTCCAGAGAAAGAACTCATAGATCACTAAGATTATAAAAAATGTTTAAAACAGGAGGATATATCAAATGGAAAATTTGGGTTATTACTGCGGATCCTACGGATTAATTGAAGAGATGAAAATCCCGATGAATGACCGGGTCTGTTATTTCGGAGACGGAGTATATGATGCGACCTATACAGCCAACCATATCATTTATGATCTGGACGAACATGTTGACCGCTTTTATCTAAGTGCTGAGCTGATAAACATACCCATCGGCTTAACGAAAGCTGAATTAAAGAACCTTCTCCGGGAGATGGTTCATAAAGTAGACAGTCCGGAACAACTCCTTTATTGGCAGGTGACCAGAGGAACTGCCCTACGTAACCATTCGTTTCCGGATCCTTTAGTCCCATCCAATTTATGGATTACTATTAAACCTGGAAGTATTAAGGACATCTATCAGAAATTCAAGTTAATTACGGTAGAGGACACCCGGTTTTTCCATTGTAATATTAAAACACTGAATTTACTGCCAAATGTGATGGCAAGCCAGAAAGCTGCCGAGGCCGGCTGTGATGAAGCCGTATTCCACCGGGGTGAAAGAGTAACGGAATGTTCCCACAGCAATATATCAATTGTTAAAAACGGAACCTTTCAAACTGCTCCCCTGGACAATCTGATTTTACCGGGTATAACCAGAGGACATCTAATCCAGTTTTGCCATGACAACAAAATTCCGGTTGAGGAAACCCCTTTTACCCTGAGTGAATTGCTGGAAGCTGATGAAATAATTATCACAAGTGCAGGAGCATTGTGTATAGCTGTTTCGGAAGTTGACGGTATTCCGGTTGGAGGAAAGGCACCGGATATACTTAATACATTACAGCAGGCAGCTCTTGAAAAGTTTAAAAGGGATACCAAAAAACTATGATAAGCAAAATGATATATATGATACGTACAATAATATGAATATAATATGCCCCACAAGAATAAAAAATGGAATGATTCCACTGTTTATTCGAATGGGGCATTTCAAATCATTATATTGAATATCCACGATACTTTATTATTTGATAAATGTTATCCACATTTATATAACCAAAAAGACTATAATGTTTATAGTCTTTCAATATTATTGTAATGAGACATCCGGGATTCGAACCCGGGACACCTTGATTAAAAGTCAAGTGCTCTACCGACTGAGCTAATATCCCATATTTATTGAAATACGAAATTTTATAATTATAAAATTCACAATTATGTACTTCCTATTTCCAATAAAAAATGCCCAGAGCCGGAATCGAACCAGCGACACGAGGATTTTCAGTCCTCTGCTCTACCGACTGAGCTATCTGGGCAAGGCCAACTTCGTTGACCCCCAAAGAAAATTTCATTCTTTTCGGGTTAACGAAAACTATTCAGTTTTCGAATTGCGGGGATAGGATTTGAACCTATGACCTTCGGGTTATGAGCCCGACGAGCTTCCAGACTGCTCCACCCCGCGACAATATTTTTTTGT